>NZ_JBQEPR010000002.1:0-607214 GCF_052045895.1 Ralstonia sp. 22111
TGCACAAACCAACGTCACGCTGTACGGCCGCGTCGCCAGCGGCATCGACTACCAGAACAACGTCGCCCCCACCGCGACCTCGCCGGGCGGCAGCCTCTGGCGCGCCGCCGACAACCAGTGGGGGACCAGCATGTTCGGGTTCATGGGCAAGGAGGATCTCGGCGGTGGCCTGCAGGCGCTCTTCCGGCTCGAGTCCGGTTTTGGCGCGGCCCAAGGCCGGACCAACGGCGACGCGTTGTTTAATCGGCGTTCGTACGTCGGCCTGTCCAGCCCGACCTGGGGCACGTTGACGGCCGGCAAGAACCTCTTCATCAGCAACGACGTCTGGTTCCTCGACCCGACCGGCCAGCAGTTCATTGGCTCGGCCACGCTGGTGCGCGGGCGCAACTGGCCGGGCGCCAACAACGTCGTCGAATACCAGAGCCCGACCTGGGGCGGCTTCCAGATCGGCCTGCAGACCGGCCTGGGCGAGCAACCCGGCTCGTTCACGAACAGCCGCCGCGATGGCGTGTCCGCCGTCTACAAGACGGGCCCGCTGGAAGTGCGCGCGATCTACGACGTGATCCGCGACGGCAACGGCAAGTTCAGCGACATCTTCAATTTCTCGAAGGAAGCGACGATCGGCGGCACGTACACCATCGGCAAGGCGAAGCTGTTTGCGGCGTATGAAAACCTGTCAGCGCCGGATGCTGCTGCGGGCGCCCCGACCAAGGCCAACCACTACTGGCTGGGCATCAACTACGAAGTCACGCCGGCGCTGACGCTGATCGGCGCGGCCTACCGTGTCAACGTGAACCATGGCGGCGGCAACGCCAACCTCTTCATGGCCGGCGCGAACTACAACCTGTCCAAGCGCACGATGCTGTACGCGAGCGTCGGTACGGTGCAGAACAGCGCCACCGCCAACTTCTCGGTGGAGGCGACCAACAACAACCCGGCCCCGGGCAAGAACCAGCTGGGTGCTTACACCGGTATCGTCCACTCGTTCTAAAAAACCGCTCATGATCCTGTTGCGCGCCCCGAACTCGACTGTGCGACGTTGCCGCTTCCCAACGAGGTCTTCATGGGTGGCGGCGTTTTCCAAGTCAACCTCGGGCCGCTCGCCGCGGATCATGAAAGGGTTTTAACCCCGGGCTCCGTCCCACGTCACACCAAGCAATGCCACGCATGAACATCCTCACCATCGATACCGGTACCACCAACACACGCGTCACGGTCTGGCGCGATGACGTTGCGCTCTGCCAGGCTGCGCGCCAGGTTGGCGTGCGCGACACCGCCATCACCGGCAACCGGACGACGCTGCAGCGCGGCGTGCAGGACACCATCGAAGCTGCGCTGCAGAAGGCCGGTTTCGGTATGAGCCAGGTCGACTTGGTGCTGGCGTCCGGCATGATCACCTCCAACGTCGGCCTGCACGAAGTACCGCACCTGGTGGCACCGGCCGGCCTGCGCGACCTGGCGGCGGGGATGGTGCAGGCGACCATCCCGGAGGTGTGCCCCCAGCCGATCTGGTTTGTGCCGGGCGTGCGCAATCCGGTAGACAACCTCGGCCTGCACAACATCGAGTCGATGGACATGATGCGCGGCGAAGAGGTCGAGACCATGGGTTTGGTCTCGCGCCTCGGCATCACGGAACCTGCGGTGATCGTGCTGCCGGGCTCGCACTCGAAGTTTGTGCATCTGGATGCTGACCAGCGCATCACCGGCTGTGTCACGACGCTGGCGGGCGAGCTGCTGCATGTGATCACGCACAACACCATCCTGGCCGACGCGCTCGACTCCGACTTTGCTACCGAGGTCGATCCGGAAATGCTGCTGTCCGGCGCGCGCAGCGCCAGCAGCATCGGACTGGGGCGCGCCTGCTTCATGGTGCGCACGCTGGGCCAGTTCACGATCTACGAGCGCAATGCGCGGGCCAACTTCCTGCTGGGCGCGGTGCTGGGCGCGGATCTGCTCACGCTCAAGAACAGCAGCGCGATCCGCATGAACCCGGGCACGCAGTTCGTCATCACGGGCAAGCCGCTGCTGCGCGAAGCGCTGGCCGTGCTGGTGTCGGACGACGATTTCTTCTCGGGCAAGGTCACCGTCACCAGCAGTGAACAGCAGGAGCACCTGGCCGGCAGCGGCGCGATCGCCATCGCACGCGAGCGCGGCCTGGTCAAAACCTTGAAGGTGGCGTAAGCCGGGCGCGCACGCCATTCCATCTTTCATCCAACGCAGAACAGATGCCGCAAAGACGGCATCGCAAGGAGACAACATGCAACAACAACGACGCGGGACATTCAAGGCCATTGCGGCCGCCACGCTGTTTGCCATGGCCGGCGGCCTTTCGGTGTTTGCCCATGCAGCCGACGAAGTGAAGATCGGCTTCCTGGTCAAGCAGCCCGAAGAGCCGTGGTTCCAGGACGAATGGAAGTTCGCAGACCAGGCTGCCAAGGAGAAGGGCTTCAAGCTGGTGAAGATCGGCGTGCCTAGCGGCGGCGAAGTGCTGACCGCCATCGACAACCTTGGCGCGCAGCATGCGCAGGGTTTCGTGATCTGCGTGCCCGACGTGAAGCTGGGGCCGGCGGTCGTGGCCAAGGCCAAGCAGAACAACCTCAAGCTGATGACGGTGGATGACCGTTTGGTGGATGGCGCAGGTAAGCCGATCGAGTCGGTGCCGCACATGGGCATCTCGGCCACGAAGATCGGCGAACAGGTGGGCGATGCCATCGCGCAGGAAATGAAGAAGCGCGGCTGGAATCTGTCGGAAGTCGGTGCCATCCGCATCGCCTATGACCAGTTGCCGACCGCCAAGGAGCGCACCGACGGCGCCGTCGCCGCGCTCACCAAGGCGGGCTTCCCGGCTGCCAACGTGCTCACCAGCCCGCAGGCCAAGACGGATACCGAAGCCGCGTTCAACGCCGCCAACATCACCCTGACCAAGAACCCGAAGTTCAAGCACTGGATTGCGTTCGGCCTGAATGACGAAGCCGTGCTTGGCGCCGTGCGTGCAGCGGAAGGCCACGGCGTGAAGCCGGCGGACATCATCGGGGTGGGCATCGGCGGCAGCCAGTCGGCGCTCAACGAGTTCGCCAAGCCCGAGAAGACAGGTTTCTTCGGCACCGTGCTGATCAGCCCGAAGCGTCACGGCTACGAAACCTCGGTCAACATGTACGAGTGGATCAAGAACAACAAGGCGCCGGACCCGCTCATCCTGACCAGCGGCCGCCTGATGACGCGCGACAACGAAAAGGCCGTCCGCCAAGAGATGGGTTTGTGATTTTGCGGATGACGTTGTTGAAGGAGACTTGCCATGTCGGCGTTTCTTGAGTTTCGTGGCATCAGCAAGGTGTTCCCGGGTGTGCGGGCGCTGTCCGATGTGTCGTTCGGCATCGAATGCGGTCGCGTGCACGGCTTGCTGGGCGAGAACGGCGCGGGCAAGTCGACGCTGTTGAAGATACTGGGCGGCGACTATCAGCCCGATGGCGGCCAGATCCTCGTCGAGGGAAAGCCGACGACGTTCCCGACCACGCGGGCGGCGCTGGATGCCGGCATTGCCGTCATCCACCAGGAACTGCAGACGGTGCCCGAGCTGACGGTGATGGATAACCTGCTGCTCGGCCACCTGCCGGCCAGCGGCGGCTTCATCCGGCAGCGCGAGGCGATGGCCTGGACGCGCGAGCAGCTCGGCCGCATCGGCGTTGACCTGGACCCGCGCGCCAAGCTGAAACACCTGTCGATCGGCCAGCGCCAGATGGTCGAAATCTGCAAGGCGATCCTGCGCGACGCGCGCGTGATTGCGCTGGATGAGCCGACGAGTTCGCTGTCGATACGCGAGACCGACATCCTGTTCCGTCTCGTGAAAGACCTGCGCGCGCAGGGCCGGGCCCTGATCTACATCTCGCACCGGCTCGATGAGATTTTCGAGCTGTGTGACGGCTGCACGATCTTCCGCGACGGCCGCAAGGTGGCGGATTTTCCGGCGATGGCCAACGTCACGCGCGACGAGCTGGTGGCCCAGATGGTCGGCCGCCAGATCGACGACATCTTCGATTACCGCGCGCGCCCGCTGGGTGATGTGCGCTTGCAGGTAGATGGCCTGATGGGCCCGAAGCTGGCCGAGCCGGCAAGCCTGTCCGTACGCCGCGGCGAGATCGTCGGCCTGTTCGGGCTGGTGGGTGCGGGGCGCTCGGAACTGGCGCGATTGATCTACGGCGCCGATCGCAAGACGGCGGGCAGCATCACGCTCGATGGCGCGCCGATCCGCATCCGGGATGTGGCCGACGCCATCCGCCAGGGCATTGTCCTGTGCCCGGAAGACCGTAAGGAAGAAGGCATCATCGGCTGCCGCTCGGTGTCGGAAAACATCAACATCAGCTGCCGGCGCAACCAGCGCCGCTTCGGCCTGTTCGTCAATGACCGCCAGGAAGCGAAGACGGCTGATCACTACATCAACCGGCTGCGCATCAAGACGCCCAACCGCGAACAGCCGATCCGCCTGCTGTCGGGCGGCAACCAGCAGAAGGCCATCCTGGCGCGCTGGCTGGCCGAAGACGACATGCGCGTGCTGATCATCGATGAGCCCACGCGCGGCATCGACGTCGGTGCCAAGAACGAGATCTACCAGGTGCTGTACGAGCTGGCCGAACGCGGCGTGGCCGTGCTGATGATTTCCAGCGAATTGCCGGAAATCCTCGGTGTGGCCGACCGCGTGCTCGTGATGAGCGAAGGCCGCATCGCCGGCGAATTGCCGCGCGAGCAGGCCAATGAGCAGGCCGTGCTCAAGCTCGCGCTGCGACCTGAATCTGCGCCGCTGCCGTCTGCCCCCATGCCGCCGCTGGCTGCCTGAGAACCCCGGAGTCCAAGATGTCCCAGTCTCAACCCCTGCAACATTCCGATGCGCTCGCCGCATCGGCACGCTCTGCCATGAACAAGACGCGCCTGCTTCGCCTGCTGGACGATTTCAGCCTGCCGCTGATCTTCGCCATTCTCTTTGCCGCGCTGTCGTTCTCGGTCGAGTACTTTTTCTCGTGGCAGAACATGGTCGGCCTTGCGTTGTCCGTCTCGCAGATCGGCATGGTCGCCTGCACAATGATGTTCTGTCTGGCGTCGCGTGATTTCGATCTGTCGATCGGCTCCACGGTGGCGTTTGCCGGCGTGCTGTGCGCCATGATCATCAACGCCACCGGCAGCATCGCCTTGGGCATCGGTGGGAGCCTGGTGGCGGGCGCGATCATTGGTGGCGTCAACGGTTTCGTGATCGCCAAGCTGAGAATCAACGCGCTGATCACCACGCTGGCCACGATGGAAATCGTGCGCGGCCTCGCCTTCATTGCCTCGCATGGCCAGGCGGTGGGCGTGTCCGACATGGATTTCTTCGACCTGGGCAACACCATCGTCTTTGGCGTGCCGACCCCGGTGTGGGTGGCGGGGCTGTGCTTCGTGGTGTTTGGCGTGCTGCTCAACAAGACGATCTACGGCCGCAATACGCTGGCGATTGGCGGCAACCCGGAAGCCGCGCGGCTGGCCGGCGTGAATGTCAACATGACGCGCATCGTCATCTTCCTGATCCAGGGCGTGATTGCGGCGCTGGCGGGCGTGATTCTGGCGGCGCGCATCACCAGCGGCCAGCCGAATGCGGCGCAAGGCTTTGAGCTGAACGTGATCTCGGCCTGTGTGCTGGGCGGCGTGTCGCTGCTGGGCGGCCGCGCCACCATCAGCGGGGTGCTGGTCGGCGTGCTCATCATGGGCACCGTGCAGAACGCGATGAACCTGCTGAACATCGACGCGTTCTACCAGTACCTCGTGCGCGGCGCGATTCTGCTGGCGGCGGTGCTGGTCGACCAGTTGAAGAACCGCGGCGGCCGCGAGTGAGGCGCCGCAGATGACAACCGCAATCACGCTTTCCGATCTGCGCTGCACGCTGGGCGAAGGCATCGTCTGGGACGACGCCATGCGTGTGCTCTGGTGGACCGACATCCAGGAATCGCTGCTGTGGCAGCACGATCCGGCGACGGGGCAGGAGCGCCAATGGCCGCTGCCGCAACGCGTGGGCTCTTTCGTGCTGACGGACGAACCCGGCGTGCTGATCCTCGGCCTTGCCAAGAACATCGCCCGCTTTGACACGCGCACCGGCACGCTGACGCTGCTGGCCCACGTCGAGCCCGACAACCCGACCACGCGTGTCAACGACGGCCGCGCGGATCGTTCCGGCAACTACGTCTTCGGCACCATGCACGAAGGCGGTCCGGAACCCACCGGCAGCTTCTATCGCTTCACGCCGATGGGCACGTTGCAACGCCTGGCGCTGCCGCACATCGCCGTTGCAAACAGCATCGCCTTCAGCCCCGACGGTGGGACCATGTATTGGTGCGATACGCACAGCCGCCGTATTCACGCGTGCGATTACGACGGGCAGACCGGCGCAGTCGCCAATATTCGTGTCTTCGCCGATCTGCGCGACCAGGATGCCGATGGTGCCCACAAGGGCTCGCCCGATGGCTCCACCGTCGACGCAGACGGCTGCCTCTGGAACGCCGAGTGGGGCGGCAACCGCCTGACGCGCTACGCAGCGGACGGGCGCGTGCTGGCGCGCGTGTCCGTGCCGGCATCGCAGCCCACATGCCCGGCCTTTGGCGGCGAGGCGCTCGGCACGCTGTATCTGACGACGGCGCGCGACGGTCTGTCGGCGCATCGCCTGGCAGAAGACGTCAACGCTGGCGCGACGCTGCAGCTTGCCGTACCCAACGTACGCGGATTGCCGGAGGGCCGGTTCGGCCATGCCTACGTTGCGGCTTGAAAACGGCACGCTCCGCGCCGAGGTATTGCCCGAAGCCGGTGGCGGGTTGCTGCGTTTTGATCTGCTGCGCGATGGCGATGTTGTGCCCATCTTCCGGCCGGGCGAGGCAGACGCCGCACTGCGCGATCCGAGAACGCTCGCCTGCTATCCGCTGGTGCCGTGGTCCAACCGCATCGGCGGCGGGCGCTTCTCGTTCCAAGGGCAGACCATCGAAGTGCCGCGCACGCGTGACGACGAACCGTATCCGCTGCATGGTCACGGCTGGCTGATGCCGTGGGAGGTGGTCTCACAAACAGACACGTCGGTCGAACTCGCCGCAACGGTCGACCACGGCCGCCCGTTCCGCTATCAGGCGATGCAGCGCTACACGCTCGCGGGCAACACGCTGGACATCGCGCTGACGGTACGCAACGAAGGCGCACCGCTGCCATTCGGGCTGGGCGTGCATCCGCTCTTTCCGCGCACGCCCGATGTTCGGTTGCTCGCGTGCGCAACCGCGATGTGGCAATCCGGGCCGGACTATCTGCCGACCGATCTGCAGGCGCCATCTGTGGACGCAGATTTTTGCAAGCTGCGGAAGCTGGAAGCCCGTGCCGCCATCAATCACAGCTTTGAAGGCTGGGATGGCCACGCCGAGATCGTCTGGCCCAGCCGCCGCATGTCCGTGCAGATTGCCGCCGACACGTCGCGCTATGTGCTGTACACCCCGGCCGAGTACGACTTCTTCTGCTTCGAGCCGGTCGACCACGCCATCAATGCGCACAACCTGCCGGGCCTGCCGCAAGACCATGGGCTGACCATTCTCAGCACCGGCCAGAGCCTGCAGCGCAGCTATCAATTCACCGTGAATCGTCCCGACGCATGACTGCTTCTTCCGTGTCTTTTCCGCCGCGTCTTGCCGGCAAGGTCGCTCTGGTGACGGGCGCCACGCAAGGCATTGGCGGCGCGATTGCCAAGCTCTTCGCGCAGCACGGCGCACGCGTGATCGTCAACACGCTGGTGCGTGACGAACGTGCTGAAGCCTTCGCCGCCGAAATTGGCAACAGCGTTGGCAACGAAGCCAACATCCTCCTCGTGCAAGCCGACGTGCGCGATCGCGCCCAGATCGACGCGATGGTCGCTGCTGGCGTCGAACGCTTTGGCGGGATCGACGTGCTGGTCAACAACGCCGGCATCAACGTATTTTCCGATCCGCTCACGTTGAGCGAGGACGACTGGGCGCGTTGCCTGTCCGTCGATCTGGAAGGCGCGTGGCACTGCGCGCGTGCCGTGCTGCCGCACATGCTGGCGCGCGGGGCGGGCAGCATCGTCAACATCGCGTCAGTGCATGGGCACAAGATCATTCCTGGCGCGTTTCCGTATCCGGTGGCCAAGCATGGGCTGATCGGGCTCACGCGTGCGCTGGGCATTGAATATGCGGCGCGCGGTATCCGCGTGAATTCGATTTCGCCGGGGCTGATTCTCACGCCCATTGCCGAGGCCGGCTTTGCCGCCGCACCCGACCCCGAAGCCGAACGCCGCCGCCAGGCCGAACTGCTGCCGTGCAAGCGCATCGGCGAGCCCGAAGAGGTGGCCTACACCGCGCTGTTCCTCGCTTCCGACGAGGCGCGTTTCATCAACTCGACCGACATCCTGATCGATGGCGGGCGCTCGCAGCTCTATCACGAATGACCTGGACAACCCACCTTCCGCTGATCGCCATCTTGCGCGGCATCCGGCCTGACGAGGTGCTGGCGCACACGCAGGCGCTCGTCGATGCCGGTTTCGATGCCATCGAAATTCCGCTGAACTCGCCCGACTGGGCGCAGAGCGTGCAGCTTGCCGCACGTGCTTTTGGCGACCGCGCGCTGATTGGCGCGGGCACCGTGCTGCGCCCCGAAGACGTTGACTTGATGGTCGCGGCCGGCGGCAAGCTGGTCGTGACGCCCAATACGAATGCAGACGTGATCCGTGCCGCAGCCGCACGCAAGCTCGTTACCTGCATCGGCTGCATGACCGCCACCGAAGCTTTTGCCGCGCTCGACGCGGGCGCGCAGGCGCTAAAGATTTTTCCGGCCGGCGCGCTTGGCCCGGGCTACGTGCGTGCGCTCAAGGCCGTGCTGCCCGCCGAGGTGCCGGTGTTTGCCGTCGGCAGCATCACGCCGGAGAACCTCGCCGATTACCTTGCCGCCGGCTGCATCGGCGCAGGCCTCGGCAGCGACCTGTATCGCCCTGGCCAGCCCGTCGAGCGCACCGCCGAACGCGCACGCGCCTTTGTCACCGCCTACCGCACCGCCCAATCCGACCGCACCTGAACGCACCATCGATTCGATCCATGAAAATCACCCGCCTGACCACGTACCGCCTGCCGCCGCGCTGGATGTTCCTGAAAGTCGAGACCGACGAGGGCGTCACCGGCTGGGGCGAACCCGTCATTGAAGGCCGCGCGCGCACGGTGGAAGCGGCGGTGCACGAGCTGTCCGATTACCTCATCGGCCAAGACCCGAGCCGCATCAACGACCTCTGGCAGACCATGTACCGCGCCGGTTTCTACCGTGGCGGCCCGATCCTGATGAGCGCCATCGCCGGCATCGATCAGGCGCTGTGGGACATCAAGGGCAAGGTGCTGGGCGTGCCGGTATACGAACTGCTCGGCGGTCTCGTACGCGACAAGATGCGCACGTACAGCTGGGTCGGCGGCGACCGTCCGGCCGACGTAATTGCAGGCATGAAGGCGCTGCAGGCCGGCGGCTTCGATCACTTCAAGCTCAACGGCTGCGAAGAGATGGGCATCATCGACACGTCCCGCGCCGTCGACGCGGCGGTCGCCAAGGTCGCCGAGATTCGCTCGGCGTTCGGCAACACCGTCGAATTCGGGCTCGATTTCCACGGCCGCGTGTCTGCGCCGATGGCCAAGGTGCTGATCAAGGAGCTGGAGCCGTATCGCCCGCTCTTTATCGAAGAACCCGTGCTGGCCGAGCAGGCAGAAACCTATGCCCGCCTGGCCGCCCACACGCATCTGCCCATCGCCGCTGGTGAGCGCATGTTCTCGCGCTTCGATTTCAAGCGCGTGCTGGAAGCGGGCGGGGTATCGATCCTGCAGCCGGACCTGTCTCACGCCGGCGGCATTACTGAATGCGTGAAGATCGCCGCCATGGCCGAGGCCTACGATGTGGCGTTGGCGCCGCATTGCCCGCTTGGCCCCATCGCGCTGGCCGCTTGCCTGCACGTAGATTTCGTGAGCTGGAACGCCACGTTGCAGGAACAGAGCATGGGCATTCATTACAACAAGGGCGCTGAACTGCTCGATTACGTGCGGAACAAGGCTGATTTTGCGCTGGAAGGCGGCTATATCCGCCCGCCGCGCCTGCCTGGCCTGGGCGTGGATATTGACGAGGCATTGGTCATCGAGCGCAGCAAGGAAGCCCCCGACTGGCGCAACCCGGTGTGGCGCCACGCCGACGGTTCCGTCGCGGAGTGGTAAGCCGGGCGGGGGAGGGGACGTCGTAGCACGTTTTACTGACCGCGATCACCCCAGCCGGGTCATTCCCGTCTGGTAAAATCGCGGTTTTCCCGCCTATCTCCTGCCGCAGGTTCGCATGACCGCCCCCGCCCTCCACTCGAATACCACCCAGCCTACCCAGTTGATGGCCAGCGCCATTCGCGTGCTTGCCATGGACGCCGTCCAGCAAGCCAATTCGGGCCACCCCGGCGCGCCGATGGGCATGGCGGATATCGCCGTGGCACTGTGGAGCCGCCACCTGCGCCACAACCCGCTGAACCCGCGCTGGCCTGATCGCGACCGCTTTGTGCTGTCCAACGGCCACGGCTCGATGCTGGTCTACGCGCTGCTCCACCTGACCGGCTATGACCTGCCGATGTCGGAACTGAAGAACTTCCGCCAGCTGCACAGCAAGACCGCCGGCCACCCGGAATACGGCATCACCCCGGGCGTGGAAACCACCACCGGCCCGCTGGGCCAGGGCATCACCAACGCCGTCGGCATGGCACTGGCCGAACGCCTGCTGGGCCAGGAATTCAATCGCCCGGGCTTTGACATCGTCAACCACCACACCTATGTCTTCCTGGGCGACGGCTGCCTGATGGAAGGCATCAGCCATGAAGCGTGCTCGCTGGCTGGCACGCTCAAGCTGAACAAGCTGATCGCGCTGTGGGACGACAACGGCATCTCGATCGACGGCGACGTTGTCCACTGGTTCAACGACGACACCCCGAAGCGCTTTGAAGCGTACGGCTGGAACGTGATCCGCGCCGTCGACGGCCATAACGTTGCCGCCGTGGACGCCGCCATTGCCGAAGCCAAGAAGTCCGACAAGCCGACCCTGATCTGCTGCCGCACGCTCATCGGTAAGGGCGCGCCCAACAAGGAAGGCGGTCACGATGTGCACGGCGCCCCGCTGGGCGGCGTTGAAATTGCTGCCGCACGCGAAGCGCTGGCCTGGCCGCACGCTCCGTTCGAAGTTCCGCAGGCCGTGTACGACGCCTGGGATGCCAAGGGCCAGGGCCAGGCACTGGAAAAGGCTTGGAATGCCCTGTTCGATGCGTATTCCGAGCGCTACCCGGCCGAGGCTGCGCAGTTCGAGCGCCGCATGCGTGGCGAACTGCCGGAAGCCTTCGACAAGGCCGTCGCCGAGTTCATCGAGAAGTGTGAGCAGAAGGCCGAGACCATTGCCACGCGCAAGGCCAGCCAGAATACGCTCGAAGCCTACGGCCCAGTGCTGGGCGAGTTGCTGGGCGGCTCGGCCGACCTGACCGGCTCGAACCTGACCAACTGGAGCGGCAGCAAGGCCGTGCGTGTGGATGCCTGGGGCAACCACATCAACTACGGTGTGCGCGAGTTCGGCATGAGCGCCATCATGAACGGCATCGCGCTGCACGGTGGCTACATTCCGTACGGCGGCACGTTCCTGACGTTCTCCGACTACAGCCGCAACGCGCTGCGCATGGCCGCACTGATGAAGATCCGCTCGATCTTCGTCTTCACGCACGACTCCATCGGCCTGGGCGAAGACGGCCCGACGCACCAGTCCATCGAGCACGTTGCCAGCCTGCGCCTGATCCCGAACATGGATGTCTGGCGCACCGCCGACACGACCGAAACCGCCGTCGCCTGGGCCGCCGCCATCGAGCGCCAAAACGGCCCGAGCTGCCTGATCTTCAGCCGCCAGAACCTGCCGTTCCAGGCGCGCAACCCGGCCACGCGCGAAGCCATTGCTCGCGGCGGCTACGTGCTGCGCGATGCCCCCAACGGCAAGCCGGACGTGGTCATCATCGCCACCGGTTCGGAAGTTGGCCTGGCAGTCGGTGCAGCAGACCAGCTCGCCGCCGAGGGCATCCACGCGCGCGTGGTTTCGGTGCCCGCCACCACCGTGTTCGACAAACAGGATTCGGCCTACAAGGCGAGCGTGCTGCCGGCCGGCGTGCCGCGCATCGCCGTGGAGGCAGGCGTGACCGATTTCTGGTGGAAGTACCAGGTACAAGCCGTGGTCGGTATCGACACGTTCGGTGAGTCGGCCCCGGCGGGCGTGCTGTTCAAGCACTTCGGCTTCACCGTCGAGAACGTGGTGAACACCGCCAAGAGCGTCGTTGCTTAACTGAATTTGCGTATGCGGCACCCACGAGGTGCCGCGCTGGTTTTTATCGCACCGTCGATTTCTTTTCTGCTATCAGGAGACTGACCATGACCATCAAGATCGGCATCAACGGCTTCGGCCGCATCGGACGCATGGTGTTCCGCGCCGCCGCCGCCAACTTCAAGGACATCGAAGTCGTTGCCATCAACGACCTGCTCGAGCCCGACTACCTGGCGTACATGCTGAAGTACGACTCGGTGCACGGCCGCTTCGACGGTGAAGTGTCGGTCGACGGCAACACGCTCGTCGTCAACGGCAAGAAGATCCGCCTGACCGCCGTGAAGGATCCGTCCGAGCTGAAGTGGGGCGAAGTCGGCGCCGACGTGGTGATCGAATCGACCGGCATCTTCCTGACCAAGGAAGGCGCGCAGAAGCACATCGACGCGGGCGCCAAGAAGGTGATCATGTCGGCCCCGTCCAAGGACGACACCCCGATGTTCGTGTACGGCGTGAATCACGAAACGTACAAGGGCGAGGCGATCATCTCCAACGCTTCGTGCACGACCAACTGCCTGGCACCGGTTGCCAAGGTGCTGAACGACAAGTGGGGCATCAAGCGCGGCCTGATGACCACCGTGCACGCTGCCACCGCCA
Source organism: Ralstonia sp. 22111 (assembly GCF_052045895.1). Taxonomy (NCBI): domain Bacteria; kingdom Pseudomonadati; phylum Pseudomonadota; class Betaproteobacteria; order Burkholderiales; family Burkholderiaceae; genus Ralstonia; species Ralstonia sp. 22111. Next base: position 13,009 of record NZ_JBQEPR010000002.1, read on the forward strand.
CGCAGAAGACCGTTGACGGCCCGTCCAACAAGGACTGGCGCGGCGGCCGCGGCATCCTGGAAAACATCATCCCGTCGTCCACTGGCGCCGCCAAGGCCGTGGGCGTGGTGATCCCGCAACTGAACAAGAAGCTGACCGGCATGTCGTTCCGTGTGCCGACCTCGGACGTGTCGGTCGTTGACCTGACCGTCGAACTGGAAAGCGCCGCCACGTACGCTGAAATCTGCGCCGAAATGAAGGCACAGAGCGAAGGCGCGCTGAAGGGCGTGCTGGGCTACACCGAAGACAAGGTCGTCGCTACGGATTTCCGCGGCGATGCACGCACCTCGATCTTCGACGCCGAAGCCGGCATCGCACTCGACGGCACCTTCATCAAGGTCGTGAGCTGGTACGACAACGAGTGGGGCTACTCGAACAAGTGCCTGGAAATGGCGCGCGTGGTCGGCAAGTAATCCCGATCAATGGAACAGACGAACGCGCCTTCGGGCGCGTTTTTCATAAGTGAGCGAAGCGGAGCAGCCGTCACAGCCACGCGCCACTCCGCGCATGTTCGATCCCGGTTTGTTAAGAACTGAAAAGAAACGTTTGCGGGCGGGCAAGTTTCGAATTCGCGCTACAGGAATTCGCTTTGAAAATCGGGTTGCAGTCCGTACACTGAACAATTACTACATTGTGATGTGGCGGGCTTTTACGCCGCATCCGACCCATTGCCTCGGCAATGGTTGCCTTTCCAGTTTTCCAACGTGTTCGAGCCAAGGCGTCCCATGGTCAACGTCGATACCAAGCTGCTGGTGATTTTTGTTGAGCTGCTCAGCAAGCGCAACGCCACCTACGTGGCTGAAAAGATGCACATGACCGCACCGGCTGTCTCGCATTCGCTGGGCCGTCTACGCGAAATTTTCGACGATCCCCTCTTCATCCGTGTGCCGCATGGCCTGACTCCCACGCCCAAGGCGCTGGAACTGGGCCCCAAGGTGCGCGAGATGCTCGACTTGTGGGCCGCCATCAACGAAGGCGACATCGCCACGTTTGACCCGGCCGAAGCCACCGGCACGTTCAATGTCAGCTTTGCCGGCACGCTGGGCGATGCGCTGTTCGATCGCTTCCTGTTGCGCATCAAGCGGCTGGCGCCGGCACTGCAGGTGCGCCTGACCGAGTCGTCCTCGTGGGAAGCCGATGTAGCCGCCATGCGCGCCAACGAGCTGGATCTGGCGTTCTCGCCGTTCCCCACGCGCCACCCTGAGATCATGGAAGAGGTGGTGACCTCCTTCAACATGTGGGTCTGCGCACGCAAGGACCACCCGATCCTGGGCGAACGCTGCACGCTCGAGCAATACCTCGACTGCGAGCACATCTTCATCGCGCAGGGCAGCCCCGGCAGTCGCGTCGCTCCCTCGCTCATTCCACTGGACTACGCCTTGCAGCAGCGTGGCCTCAAGCGCAACTCGACCATGACCGTGCATAGCTGGCGCACACAGGGCGAAGTGGCCGCCCAGACCGACATGATCTTCACGGTCAACTCGCTGATGAAGGATATGGTCTGCAAGATGTACGACCTCAACGCGTTCCCGCTGCCGGCGGAGCTTGAAACCGTGCTGGGCCTGAACATGCTGTGGCACCGCAGCCGCAACACGCATCCAATGCTGGTGTGGGCGCGTCAGCTCTTCAAGCAGGTCGTGGCCGAATACACCGGGCAGGCGTCGGGTGTTCCGGCGCATCCGCCCATGCAAGCCAATGCGCACGGCAAGGCCGAGAAAGGCGGCCAGGGCGACGCAGAAAAGGAGGGCGAGACGCGGTTGTCCGTCTGACATCCGCCATCTCGCCGCTCCAATGAAAAACGGCCGCAGACGATGCGGCCGTTTTCTTTTGCGATAACGCTTCAGCGCTTTGGTCGGTGCGGGCAGGCTTCCTTCACGCAATTGCCATAGAGCGACAGCGCGTGCTCCTGCAGCGCAAAACCGCGCGCTCGGGCAATGCTCTGCTGGCGCTGCTCGATCTCGGCATCGAAAAATTCTTCCACGCGGCCGCAATCGAGGCACACCAGGTGATCGTGGTGCTTGCCTTCGTTGAGTTCGTAGATCGCCTTGCCGGATTCGAAGTTGTTACGTGACAGCAGCCCCGCCTGCTCGAACTGCGTCAGCACGCGATAGACCGTGGCCAAGCCAATGTCCATGTGCTCGGCGAGCAGGATGCGGTACACGTCTTCGGCGCTCATGTGGCGCTCTTCGCTGGTCTGAAAGATCTCGAGGATCTTCAACCGCGGCACCGTGGCTTTCAGACCGATGTTCTTGAGGTCTGCAGGACTCGGCATGCGCCAGGCTCCCTAGAGTACAATGTTCGGATTCCAATCATAAGGGTTTTGGCGGCAAAAGTCCTATTGACGGGCCTGCACGATGTGCCTGGCCCTCGCCGATTCCTCCTGTACCGGCATGTCCGGAACCGTTTGAAGGCCGATCGCTCATGACCTTTTCCTTTGCGCGCAGTCCTGTCCGTTTTGCCCACTTCGCCCGTCGCGGCGGTCTGTTGGTGGGTGCCATGCTCGCTGCGTCGGCGTTGCTGGCCGGATGCGGCACCTATGACAGCACCACGCGCAAGATCGCCAATGCCATCACGCCGTATCGCATCGATATCGTGCAAGGCAATTTCGTTTCGCGCGAACAGGCGGCACAGCTCAAGGAAGGCATGACGCGCGACCAGGTACGCTTCGTACTGGGCACGCCGCTGTTGACGGATATGTTCCATGCCAACCGCTGGGACTACATCTTCTCATTCAAGCGCGGTAATACGGCCGTTGTGCAGGAGCGCAAGCTGACCGTGTGGTTTGACGGCGATCGCCTGGCCAAATGGGTGGGCGCGGATGAACTGCCGTCCGAATCGGAGCTGATCTCCGAAATCGACGGCATCAAACGCCCGAAGAAGGACGCCGCGCAGGCCGCCGCTGCTGCCGGCGCCGCACCTGCAGCGCGTGCGCCGTCGATTCCATCGGCTGAAGCAGCCGACCGTGTGCAGTCGACCACCGGCTCCAAAAACAAAGTTGACGTGACGTTGCCGGAGCACCGCACCGGCGGTGGCGGTACCGACACCAGCGTTCCGCCGCCGGCCACCACGTCGCCCTGAACGCCCAGGGGCGCACGTAGCCAGAGCACCGGCACACCATCTCTTCGAGCGAGCGGCGGACGGGTTCCGCCGCTTGTGCGTTTTACAGACCGCTTTCTCTTTTGCAGCTTTTCGCTTCCACCGACATGAAAATTGCGATTGCAGGCGCCTCGGGCCGCATGGGCCAGATGCTGATCGACACCGTACTGCGCACGCCGGGCGTGACGCTGGGCGCCGCCCTGGACCGCCCGGGCAGCGATGCCGTGGGCCAGGACGCAGGCGCCAAGCTTGGCAAGACCACCGGCGTGATCGTGACCGACGACGTGCGCGCCGGGCTTTCGCAGGCCGACGTGCTGATCGATTTCACGCGTCCTGACGCAACGCTCAATCACCTGAATGTGGCGCGTGAGCTGGGAACTGCCGTGGTGATCGGCACGACCGGTTTCACGGCCGAGCAGAAGGCCGGCTTCAAGACCTACGGTGAATCGATCGGCGTGGTCTGGGCACCGAACATGAGCGTGGGCGTGAATGCGACCTTCAAGCTGATCGAAGTCGCCGCCAAGATCCTGGCGCAGGGTTACGACGTCGAGATCATCGAGGCGCACCACAAGCACAAGATTGACGCGCCGTCGGGCACCGCGCTCAAGATGGGCGAGATCGTGGCCGAGGCACAGGGCACCAAGCTGGCCGACCGGGCCGTCTATGCGCGCGAAGGCGAGACCGGCCCGCGGGAGCTGGGCACCATCGGTTTTGCCACCGTGCGCGGCGGCGACATCGTGGGCGACCACACCGTGCTGTTTGCCGGTGACGGCGAGCGCATCGAGATCACGCATCGCTCCAACACGCGCCAGTCGTATGCCGAAGGCGCCGTGCGCGCTGCAATCTACGTAGCTGGCAAGAAGGGCTTGTACGACATGAACGACGTGCTCGGCCTGTAAATCAGGCGGGCTGGAAAGGGGCGCCGGCAGGCCTGTCCGGCGCCCTTTTTCTCCACTCGCGATCGCCCGGATGGGGCGGGTGGCGACGGTATAATCGGGCTTTTTCCGTTATTCAATCCGGCTGCGCGCGTTGGTGGCGCGGCTGCAATCGCCCGGGGCACCCGGACGACCCATCACCATGCAAGACAAATACTCCCCGTCTGAAGTCGAACAGCAAGCGCAGCAACACTGGCAGGCCCTGGATGCCTACCGCGTGACCGAACACGCGCGCGCTGCTGACGGCTCGGACAAGCCCAAGTTCTACGCCTGCTCGATGCTGCCGTATCCGTCGGGCAAGCTGCACATGGGCCACGTGCGCAACTACACGATCAACGACGTGATGACGCGTCAGCTGCGCATGAAGGGATACAACGTGCTGATGCCGATGGGCTGGGACGCCTTCGGCATGCCGGCAGAAAACGCGGCCCTCAACAACGGCGTAGCACCGGCTGCATGGACGTACGACAACATCGCTTACATGAAGAAGCAGATGCAGTCGATGGGCCTGGCGATCGATTGGTCGCGCGAAGTGGCGACCTGCAGCCCCGACTACTACCGCTGGAACCAGTGGCTGTTCCTGAAGATGCTCGAAAAGGGCATCGCCTATCGCAAGACCGGCACCGTGAACTGGGACCCGGTTGACCAGACCGTGCTCGCCAACGAGCAGGTGATCGACGGGCGCGGCTGGCGCTCAGGCGCGGTCGTGGAAAAGCGTGAGATCCCGATGTACTACCTGGGCATCACCAAGTATGCGCAGGAGCTGCTCTCCGACCTCGACCCGCTTGGGTGGCCCGAGCGCGTCAAGCTGATGCAGCAGAACTGGATCGGCAAGAGCGAGGGTGTGCGCTTTGCCTTCCCGCACAACATTTCCGGGGATGACGGCAAGCTCATCAACGACGGCAAGCTGTACGTCTTCACCACGCGTGCGGACACCATCATGGGCGTGACCTTCTGCGCCGTGGCCGCCGAGCACCCGATTGCCGCGCATGCTGCGCAGGCCAACCCGGCACTCGCCGCGTTCATCGACGAGTGCAAGCACGGCAGCGTCATGGAAGCCGACATGGCCACCATGGAAAAGAAGGGCATGCCGACCGGCCTGACCGTCACGCACCCGCTCACGGGCGAATCCGTGCCGGTGTGGGTCGGCAACTACGTGCTGATGACCTACGGCGATGGCGCCGTGATGGGCGTGCCCGCGCACGACGAGCGCGACTTTGCCTTCGCCAACAAGTACAGCCTGCCGATCAAGCAAGTCATTGACGTGAAGGGCCAGCCGTACGACACGACCACCTGGGCCGAGTGGTACGGTGACAAGGAGCACGGCGTGCTCTTCCACAGCGGCAAGTACGACGGCCTGAACTACCAACAGGCCGTTGACGCCGTGGCAGCAGATCTGGCTGCACAAGCCCTTGGCGAAAAGAAGACCACCTGGCGCCTGCGCGACTGGGGTATCTCGCGCCAGCGCTACTGGGGTACGCCGATTCCGCTGATTCATTGCGAGAGCTGCGGTGTCGTGCCGGTGCCCGAGCAGGATCTGCCGGTGCGCCTGCCCGAGGATCTCGTTCCGGACGGCACGGGCAACCCGCTCGCCAAGGACCCGCGCTTCCTGGAGTGCACGTGCCCGTCGTGCGGCAAGCCCGCGCGCCGCGAGACCGACACGATGGATACCTTCATCGATTCGTGCTGGTACTACATGCGCTATACGTGCCCGGACGGCGACACCATGGTCGACGCCCGCAACGATTACTGGATGCCGATGGACCAGTACATCGGCGGTATCGAACACGCCATCCTGCACCTGCTGTACGCGCGCTTCTGGACCAAGGTCATGCGTGACCTGGGCCTGGTCAAGTTCGACGAACCGTTCACCAACCTGCTCACGCAGGGCATGGTGCTCAACGAGACGTACTACCGCGAAGACGCCTCGGGCAAGAAGCAGTGGATCAACCCGGCCGATGTCGACGTACAGACCGACGAGCGCGGCCGCCCCGTGGGCGCCACGCTCAAGGCTGACGGCCAGCCCGTGGTGATTGGTGGCGTGGAGAAGATGTCGAAGTCGAAGAACAACGGCATCGACCCGCAAGCGCTGATCGACCAGTACGGTGCCGACACGGCGCGCCTGTTCACGATGTTCGCCGCGCCGCCCGAGCAACAGCTCGAGTGGAACGACGCCGGTGTGGAAGGTGCCTCGCGCTTCCTGCGCCGTCTGTGGAACTTTGGCGTGGCCCATGGCGACGCCATTCGAGCCGGTCACGGCAATGGCGTCGTGGCGGGTGCAACGGATGCCGATCGCACGCTGCGTCGCGAGCTGTACACCGTGCTCAAGCAGGCCAACTACGACTACGAGCGCCTGCAGTACAACACCGTCGTCTCGGCGACGATGAAGATGCTCAACGCGCTGGAAGGCGCCAAGGACGCCGGCGCCGATGCGCGCCGCGAAGCCCTGGGGCTGCTGCTGCGCGTGCTGTATCCGGTGGTGCCGCACATCACGCACGTGCTGTGGACAGAACTGGGCTACGCCGGCGTGTATGGCGACTTGCTCGACGCCCCGTGGCCGCAGGTCGATGAAGGCGCGCTGGTGCAGAGCGAGATCGAACTCGTGCTGCAGGTCAACGGCAAGGTGCGCGGCAGCATTGTCGTGCCCGCCGATGCCGACCGCGCTGCCATTGAAGCGATTGCCGCCAAGGATGAAGCGGTCCAGAAATTTGCTGAAGGCAAGCCGCCCAAGAAGATCATCGTGGTGCCGGGCCGTCTGGTGAACGTGGTGGCCTGAGCGGCCATCCCACTCAAGGAACGCATGGTTATGTCGTTGTCCCGAGGTTTGTCCCGCCGCCGCTTTGGTCGCGCTGTCCTTGCCGTGGCGATCGCGCTGCCGGCGTTGTCCGCCTGCGGCTTCCACATGCGGGGCAATACCGATTTCGCGTTCAAGCGGCTGTACATCAATCTGCCGCAGAACTCGCAGATGCGGGCGCAGTTGCGTCGCTTGGTCGACAACGGTTCCGACACCATCATCGTGTCGGACAAGAAAGACGCCGATGCGCTGCTTGACGTGCTGGCCGAAGACCGCGTGAAGACCATCTCATCGCTCACGCCGCAGGGCGTGGTGCGCGAATACCGCATCACGTATCGCTTCCGCTTCCAGCTGCGCGATGCGCACGACAACTTGCTGATTCCGCCATCGGAAATCACGCAGTTCCGCGATCTCTCGTATAACGAGACGCAGGTGCTTGCCAAGGACTACGAAGAAGCGGCGCTCTACCGCGACATGCAGGGCGATACGATCAACCAGCTCGTGCGGCGTCTGGCCGCCGTGAAGCTGCGGTCGTAAGCGGCGGATCAGGGCAAGGTTTGCCATGCAATTGCGGCTCGATGCGCTCGAAGGTCATCTGAAGCAGGCCACCGCCAAGGGGCTCGCGCCGCTGTACGTGGTGCATGGCGACGAGCACCTGCTCGCGCTGGAAGCCGTCGACGCGCTGCGCCAGGCCGCACGCGCGCAGGGCTTTACCGAACGTGAGGTGATGAGTGTCGAGCGCGGCTTCTCATGGTCGCGGGTGACCGAGGCGCAGCAATCGATGTCGCTGTTCGGGGATCGCAAGATCGTCGAGCTGCGCATTCCGTCCGGCAAGCCCGGCAAGGATGGCGGCGAAGCCTTGCGCGCATTGGCTGCGGGCACACCGTCCGGCCCCGCCACCGATACCCTCACGTTGATCACGCTGCCGCGTCTGGATTTTGCGACTGCCAAGTCGGCGTGGTTTGCGGCGCTGGAGGGCGCGGGCGTGTCGATCAAGGTCGATTCGGTGGATCGCACCAAGCTGCCCGGCTGGATTGGCGAGCGCCTGGCGCGCCAGCAGCAGCGCGTGGAGCCTGGCGAGCCCGGCCGCCGCGCGCTGCAGTTCATTGCCGACCGTGTGGAAGGGAACCTGCTGGCCGCGCATCAGGAAATCCAGAAGCTTGGTCTGCTGCATCCGCCCGGCGTGCTGACGTTCGACGATGTGCACGATGCGGTGCTCAACGTGGCGCGCTACGACGTGTTCAAGCTGTCGGAAGCCATGCTGGCGGGCGATGTGCCGCGGCTGGTACGCATGCTCGAAGGCCTGCGCGGCGAGGGCGAAGCGACCGTCCTGGTCCTCTGGACGTTGACCGAAGAAATTCGCGTATTATCAAAAATCGCCTCGGGCGCGGCCCAGGGCAAACCGGTGGCGTCCATGCTGCGGGAGCTTCGGGTCTGGGGCCCGCGCGAGCGGCTGGTGCCGCAGGCGGCCCAGCGGCTGTCGCAGCGCGAGCTGGAAGGCGCGCTCTCGATGGCTGCCAAGCTGGATCGGCAGGTCAAGGGGTTGCGCGAACCATCGCTTCCGGCTGAACCATGGGATGGCCTGCTGCAACTGGCGATGCGCATCGCGCGGCCGGGCAGCCTCCCGGTGCCGGCCTGATCCGCGCCATCGGCGCAAGCCTCCGAATTGTCCTCACACTGAATTTGCCGGCAGTCCGCCGGTCGCGATGATCATGAAGCAGCTCGACGTGAACGAATACATGGCCCTGGTCGGCCGTCAGGCGCGCACCGCCTCGCGCGGCATGGCACGTGCCGGCACCGCGCAAAAGAACCGCGCGCTGTTGCATATTGCGGCCGCCGTCCGTCGCGATGCCGCCAAGCTCAAAGAGATCAACGCCCGCGACGTCGAGCGTGCCCGCGCCAACGGCCAGGATGCAGCCTTCATCGACCGCCTCACGCTGACCGACCGCGCCATCGATTCCATGGCCGCTGGCCTGGAGCAGATCGCCTCGCTGCCCGACCCCATCGGCGAGATCAGCAACATGAAGTTCCGCCCGACCGGCATCCAGGTCGGCCAGATGCGTGTGCCGCTTGGCGTGATCGGCATCATCTATGAGTCGCGGCCGAACGTGACGGTGGATGCCGCGGCGCTGTGCATCAAGTCGGGCAACGCGACCATTCTGCGCGGCGGCTCCGAAGCGATCGAATCGAACGGCGCGCTGGCGGCGCTCATCGAGGAAGGGCTGGCCGATGCTGGCCTGCCTGCCAATGCTGTGCAGGTGGTGGCCACCACGGACCGCGCGGCGGTCGGCAAGCTCATCACCATGACGGAGTACGTCGATGTGATCGTCCCCCGCGGCGGCAAGAGCCTGATCGCGCGCCTGATCGAAGAAGCTCGGGTGCCGATGATCAAGCACCTGGACGGCATCTGCCACGTCTACATCGACGTCGATGCCGACATCGAGAAGGCCGTGCGCGTGTGCGACAACGCCAAGACGCAGCGCTATGCGCCGTGCAACACGATGGAAACGCTGCTTGTATCGCGCGACGTGGCTGCACGCGCGCTGCCGCCGCTGGCAAAGATCTACCAGGACAAGGGTGTGGAACTGCGCGTGTGCCCGGCCACGCGTGCCATGCTGGAAGCTGCCGGTTTCGGCAATCTGAAGGACGCCGTTGAGGCCGACTGGCACACCGAATACCTCGCGCCGATCCTGTCGATCCGTACCGTCGACGGCCTGGACGCCGCCATCGAGCACATCAATACCTACGGCTCTGCACACACCGATTCCATCATCACCGAGAACTATTCGACCGGCATGCGCTTCCTGCGAGAGGTCGATTCGGCCAGCGTGATGATCAACGCATCCACGCGCTTTGCCGATGGTTTCGAGTACGGCCTGGGCGCCGAGATCGGCATCTCCAACGACAAGCTGCACGCGCGCGGGCCGGTCGGGCTGGAGGGGCTGACCTCGTTGAAGTACGTCGTGTTCGGGCACGGCGAGATTCGCACCTGATTTCGCTTGCTGCACGTTAAGCGCCGCCACGAGCGGCGCGCTGTTTTTTCCGATCGCGCTTCACACCATTCACGGGACGGTTCGCATGCTCTGGGTCAAAGCCTTTCACATCGTCTTCATTGCGTCGTGGTTTGCCGGGCTGTTCTATCTGCCGCGTATCTTCGTCAATCTTGCGATGGAAACCGAGCGTGCGGCCATCACGCGCCTGCTGATCATGGCGCGCAAGCTGTTTCGTTTCACGACCATGCTGGCGATTGTCGCGATCCTGTTGGGGCTGTGGCTGTTCCTGGGATATCGCATCGGGCTGTATCCGCCCAATGGCTGGATGCATGCGAAGCTCGCGCTGGTGCTTGTGACGATCGGTTACCACCATGGCTGCGGCGTGCTGCTGCGCAAGTTCGAGGCGGGCGCCAACAAGCGTTCCCACAAGTTCTACCGCTGGTTCAATGAACTGCCGGTGCTGTTGTTGCTGGCGATTACGATCCTGGTGGTCGTGAAGCCATTCTGATTTTTTCTGGTTTTCCGATGGCAACTGCTTACTTCGCGCCATGCCCCCGCGGGCTGGAACAGGCGCTGGCCGATGAACTGGCCGAAATCGCCATTCGCCCCGAGGTGGACGAGCTGGCCGCGTTCGAGGTGGGCCGCACCGTGCCGGGCGGCGTGCACTTCTTCGGCACGCAGGGCGCGGCGTATGCCGTCAACCTGCACAGCCGCATTGCCAGCCGCGTGCTGATGCGGCTCGGCTCGCGCGGGTATCGCTCGGAGGACGACATCTACGCGCTGGCCGCCGCGCAGCGCTGGGAAGATTACTTCACGCCCGACGAGATGATCCGCGTGGACGTGACGGCGCACAAATCGCCGTTGCAAAGCCTGAAGTTTGTCGGCCTGCGCGTGAAGGACGGGGTGTGTGACCGCTTCCGCCAGCGCATGGGCGCGCGCCCGAGCGTCGATACGGTCTCGCCCGACGTACGCATCTACGCGTACCTGACCGAGACGGACTGCACGATCTACCTCGACACCACCGGCGAGCCGCTCTTCAAGCGCGGTTGGCGCCAGGAAAAGGGCGAGGCCCCGCTGAAGGAGAACCTCGCCGCCGGCATCCTGCGCCTGACGGGCTGGACGGGTGCCCACGGCATGCCGTTCTACGATCCGATGTGCGGCAGCGGCACGTTCCTCGTTGAAGCTGCGCAGCGTGCGCTTGGCATTGCGCCAGGCGGGCAACGCGCCTTTGCCTGCGAGTGGTTGCAGGGCCATGACGCCAAATGTTTCAAGCGCCTGCGCGAAGCCGCCGCCGATGCGGCCGCAGCATCTATGCGCCGTGCGCCGCCGTTGGTTGCTGGTGCCGATATTTCCACCGACATGCTCGCCTATGCCGCTGCCAACTGGCAACGTGCCGGCCTCCCGGGCGAGCCAGTGCTCAAGCAGGTCGATGCGCGCTTCGGCAAGCCGCCATTCGAGACTGCCGGTGTGTTGCTGATGAATCCCCCATACGGCGAGCGTATTGTGGTGCGTGGTGCACACGGCTCGCGCCGTCGCCGGCCGGAAGGGGAGGGTGAGGAAGATGGCACCGTGTTCGAGCGCGCCAGCCGCGCCATGGGCGCCCCGCGCGACGACGGGCGCCGTCCGATGCGTGAGCTGCGTCAGCCCGAACCGCCACCGCCCGTCGACCCCGAGGAAGAGGCCGCCGCCAACGAATTTGCGCAGGCCTTTGCCGGCACGCTCAAGCGCGAGTTCGCGGGCTGGAAGGCCTTCGTCTTTACCGGCGATCTCTCGATGCCGCGTCGCATGCGGCTGAAGGAATCGCAGCGCACGCCGCTCTACAACGGCAACATCGAATGCCGTCTGTTTCGCTTCGATATGGTGAAGGGCGGCATGCGCGATCGACCCGAGCGGCCTGCACAGGACGGTACTTCAAACGACAACGCCGACGCATAAGCATCGGCGTTGTGTGACAACTGCGGGCCCGTTTCAGGCGGCCTGCAGATCCTGAAAATGCTCCATCCACGCCGCGAGTTGATCCGGCGTGAGCTGCGTCTGGTTGTCCAGCAGGCGCAGCTTCACCGTCGCGCCATCGCGCTCTGCCGTGAGCGACCAACCTTTGCCGTCGAGCCACAGCAGGAACGCCAGCCACTTGGCATGCGATTCCGACACCTTGTGCGTGGACGCCGCCTCCAGGAATTCCGTCAGCGCGGTGAGATCCACTACCGCCGCCGCATCGCTGCCCGACGGCGAGACCTTGCCGTGAAGCACCTCAGCCAGCACTTCCAACGCTTGCGCCGCGGGCTTGCTGTCAAAGCGCGATGACAAGTCCAGATATGCCTGCCGCACTGCGTGGCTGAACTCGCCGGTGCGCAGGCTTTCTTCGCCGACCAGCTCGGTGTAATCCTTCATCGCCCAGTCGGGCTGTGCCAGCGATTGCAGGCCAACGGCTGCTGCGGCGCGCAGGTAATCGTTGACGGCGCTGAACGACGACAGCCCCGACACCGCGAGGTACAGCGTCTGCAGCGCGCCGATGCGATGCGTGAGCGTCTGGCTTTGGCGTACGGTCATCTTCTCGCGCAGCAGCGCGTCACGCTCGCGGCGCAGATCGGAGAATTCCAATGCCTGCTTCAGTTCCACGCGCAGTGCGGTGATGTCCCACGGCTTCTTGATGTAACGGTGAATCTGCCCTTGGTTGACTGCCTCAACCGTGTCTTCGATTTCGGAGTAGGCGGTGGTCAGGATGCGCACGAGGTGCGGATAGCGCTCGCGTGCGTAGCGCAGCAGTTCGTTGCCGAGTTCGCCGGGCATGCGCTGGTCCGACACGAGCACGCCCAGCGTGGCGGCGTGCTGGTCGAGCATGCGCTTGCCTTCTTCGACCGAGGTGGCGGTGACGACCGGCGCGAGTGAACCGATGGCACGGCCGAAGTAAGTCAGCGCCAATGTCTCGTCGTCCACGTACAGGATCTTGGGCTCGTTGCCCCCGGGATTGGTCATCCGTCACTCCTCATAGCAAATGCAGCCAATACGGCGAACGCGCGGATCACGTGCGGCGTGGTTCGTAGTGTTGATGGTCTTGTCATGGGAACGTCAGAGTCACGCGCGTGCCTGCGCTGGGTGCAGAATCAATCGCAATCGCTCCCCCGAACGATTGCATGATCCGCGTACAAAAAATCATGCCCATGCCGTTGCCGCCTTCTTCGGCGCGCGTTGTCACGGGGTCGATGGTCAGCCGAGCAAGGACGTCGGGCGCGATACCGGGGCCGTTGTCCTCAATCCGGATCATGTGCTGGGCGTTGCCGGCGTCCGGCACGCGGCTGGCAACGATTTGAAGCTTCGGCGCATTGGTGTGCCGCAGCGCCTGCAACGCGTTGCTCGTGAGCGACGAGAGCACCAGCATCACGCAGTTGGGCAGCGTCTGGATCGGAAAATCGTCTTCCACGCGGTACGACACCCATTCGCGCTGCGCGTTCGTGAACGGGTACGTGTCGAACAACGAGCGGATCAGCCCGCCCGCGCTGTTGGGCGTGGCCGCTGTGCCGGGCTTGCCGTACGTGTTGCGCACGGAGTTCAGGAACGTGGCGATGACGGAGAGGCAATAGCGCGCGTTGTCCTGCACGCGATCGGCCGCGCGGCCGATTTCGGGAAGGGCCCCGGGCGTGGGTTCGGTCTGGTCCACGCGCATGCGGATGCCGCGCGCAAAGTTGGAGATGGCGGCCAGCGGCGTGTTCAGCTCGTGCGCAAGAAAGGCCAGCGTTTCGTCGATTGCCATGAGGCGCTGGGTACGCAAGAGGCGATCCTGGCGCAGGGCCAGCGCCTCCTGCAACGAGCGCCGCACGTCTTCGGGCTGATAGGGCTTCTCCAGGATCTTGAACACGCGTCCGGTATTCACGGCCTGGATCAGCAGGTCCTTGTCGGCATATGCGGTGACGAGGATGGTGGCGATGTCGCCGTATTCCGCATCGATGAAGCGCAGCAGTTCGGTGCCGTCGCCGCCCGGCATGCGGAAGTCCGTCAGGACCACGCTGATGCGCTCGTGCGAATCGCGCAGCACCGTCTTGGCCTCTTCGACGCTGTTGGCCGTCAGTACCTCGTAGCCGGCGCCGATCGTGCGCGCGAACCATTTGCAGGCTTGCGCTTCGTCGTCGACGTAGAGAATGGTGACGGTGTCCGGCGTGGTGTCCATGATGCGTCTACTCCGAGCGCGGCAGATCGAACGTGAAGCGCGCCCATTCGCCTTCCTGGCTCGTCACGGCCAGGGTCCCGCCATGACGCTGGATGACGCTGTAGCTGATCGACAGGCCGAGGCCCAGGCCCTTGCCGACATCGCGCGTGGTGAAGAACGGCTCGAACACGCGCGACAGGTTCTTCTCCGAGATGCCAGGGCCGTTATCAGTCACCACCACATGCAGGCGGTTGTCGATCCATTCGGCGGCAATCTCGATGCGGGGGTTCTCGCGCTGCACCTTTTGCATGGCAAGCGCCGCGTTCGACAAGAGGTTGATCAGCACGCCGATGATTGCCGCCTCATCGCCGCGCACGAGCGTGTCCGGCGGCAGTTTGCGTTCGAGGGTCACACCGCGCAACTCGTGGCTGGTCAGGCGGATGGCAGAGTCAATGGCCTTTTCCGCCAGGAACGGCGCATTTGCCTCGCCTTTCTCGGGGCTGCGGTAGGCAAAGGTCTTCAGGTCCGACACGATGTGCTGCACACGCTGCATGCCTTCCTTGGCATCGGTCAGGCATTCGAGCAGCATCGGGCTGCCCTTGGCGGTCGGGTCTTCCTGCGCCACGGCAATCGCCATCAAGCAGAAGTTGACCGGGTTGTTGATCTCATGCAGCAGGCCCGCCGACAGCGTGCCGATGGCGGCCATCTTTTCCTGCTGCAGAAGCTGGCCCTTGATGTCGGTGAGATCCTGATTGGTCCGCGCGAGCTGCTCGTTCTTCTGTGCAACTTCTTCCTTGAGCCGGAAAAGCTGGAAGCGCCCGCGCTCATTGAAGTACGTGTACAGCGTGCTCGTCGCAATCGAGAACAGGATGAACAGCGAATGCACGATGAAGATTTCGCGCGACTGGATGCCGCCCGGATGCAATGTGCACGCAATCACCCAGAAGATATACGTGCAGGTGCCGAATAGCACGGCTTGCAGAAAGCCGATCGGCATCACCATGCCCACCGCGTAGATCGCCAGGTTCAGCCCCGAGTAATACGGAGAACTGGCGCCCTCGGTGTCGTAGATCATCCACGAGATCATGATCTGCGGACAGATCAGCCAGAAGAACGTCAGGCTCTGCACATGCTCTTCGCCCCAGCGCGTATACAGCACAAGCAGCGCGCCGAACATGATGAGCGAGGTGATGACGCGCAGCGAGGCAAACAGCCAGAGCTTGTCCACATACATGCCGTAGTCCAGCCCGACGCCTGCCAGTACCAGCACGATGCCGGTCACGGCCGCCATGCGGCTGAAGACGAGCCGGAACTGCTTCAGCTCGGCCTGGTATCCGCGATGTGTAATGGGCTCCATGCGTGTTCCTGGGCAGCGGATTAAGCGGCGGATGTGGCAAGCCCGGCCACGCTGGCCTGGGCGAATACGTTGACGCCGGTCACGTCGGTATAGACACGTACATCGTGCGAGCCTTCGGGCAGCAGCTCGGCCATCAGCGGTTCATCGCGATAGACGAGGTACCACTCCAGCACGTGTTCCATCACGAACCGCATCGGGTTGTTGCCGTGAACGTTGGTCGCGAGGATGGCACCGCCGCGGCGCGTGCGCGAAGCAAAGTAGGCAAGCAGCCGCTGGCAGACCTTGTTCGAGAGGTAGTCGAACAGGCCGGCGCAATACACCGCATCGCAATCGCCGGCTTGCGGGCTGTCGGCCGTGATGCGGCGCTTGAGCAGTTGATGCACCGATTCATGCACGAAATCGACGGTGACGGTCTTGCGCGCACGGTCCATCGCACGGCGCATCTGCTCGCGGGTGTAGTCGAGCGTTTCTTCGCTGAAGTCCACCAGTTCGAATGACAGCAACGTTGGTTCCGGATGCTGCTGAATGAAGCGCTGAATTTCCACCGCCGGCCCACAGCCCACGTTGAGCACCTTGAACGTTCGGCCCGCCGCCTTGGCTTGGGCGGCCAGATCGCTCAGATACTGCACGAGAATGTCGATGCGGTTGCGGTGCGCCTCCGCCACATCCGTGCGCAGGAAGGCGGCGTTGACGATCTGGAAGTACGTGTTGGGCCCTTCGCGCGGGTCTGAGAGGATCTGGTTGACCATCTCGTAATCGCCCGCATAACCCAGCGGCTTGGTGTACGTGCGATAGATGAACGGCGCGCGCAACAGCAGCGGATGCAGCGCGGCTTGCGCGAACGTGCGGTGCGCCGGCGCAAGCTCCGCCTCGACCTTGCCCGCCTCCGACTCCAGCCCGTCCATGTAGCCCTTGAGCTTGAGCATGATCGGCTCGGCCAGCTCTTGAAAGACATCCATGCGCAGCTTGTTGTCCTCGCGCGGCAATGTCTTCGACAGATCCACCTGTTCCACCCAGCGCGACACTTCGGCCAGGAAGGCTCGCATCTCGTTGACGACGATCTGGTAGTCGCGGTGGATGCGGAACCGTTCCTGCCATTCCTGCACGAACGTTCGCGCTTCTTCGCCCACCGAGGCAGGCGTGTCGGCCACTTCCGACAGCTCGCGCCATTCGTCGATCAGCGTGAGCGAGACGACGGCGGTCAGACCCGTGTTCACCAGGCTGATTACCACCGCCTTGCCAAGATAGGCTTGCCGCGTCCCCATCTTGATCGCGAGTTCGGACAGCACCTCGCTCACCTGCACGATCGAGTAGGGGTTGTAGATCTCCATCACCAGGGCACGCCGCTGCAGCGTGATGATGGTGCCGCGGACCTGCTGACCCTGTGAGTTACGGAAGCTGACCGCGGGATCGATTTGGTTGGGTGAGTACACGGTGCGAATTTGCCGGAGACTTCAGGGAAAACGTCTGCCAAGCGGGACGCTCACTCCAACAACCGCGCACTCGGAGTCGAACTGCGAATCCGGGCACCGCGAACACGACGCGCCCCGCCGACACTGCCGGGCATGCCGCCGCATCAGTCGTGAAAGCGTGCTTGAAGCCGTCCGCTGGCCGTGCGCAATACGCGCCAGCCCGGGCGTCTCTCGCCCAAACCCGCTCCGAGAAAATCGGGGAAGATGATCGACTGCAGCCGGCGCCTTCAGTACTGCTACCGGGGCACCTCTACTGCACGCCGATCAACAGCGTGGCAACGGGAATCGTGCAACCGTGAACCATGACCAGATTGGAACGATGCACTCCCCTGACATCCGCAACGCGCGCTGCTTGAACGCGCGGCCCGCTGCTGCATCCCAAATTGTCTCTCAAGGAGAATCCCGCACAGTAATGAACTCGGGGCGCCGTATCGAATGTTGCATGCCGGTACCCTCGTTCGCCATGATGCCGCAGCTATGCCACGCATGCATCAGGGCGATTCAGCCGGGCCATGCTCTGACGTCATGGCTACCGGATAACGCAATCGATTGTACTTGCCCAATGTGACCCACACAATGCGGAAACCCGCAGTGCAGAGCAAAGCGGAAACACCACCTCAGCGTGATTTGCGGCCGGTGAGCGCGTCCGGATCTTGTTTGTAGTTGGTGAGGAACTGGGTGTAACTGTAGACCTGTGCCGGCAGCAGGTGGCTGGGCATGTCGAACAGCGCGTAGTAGTACGGCTCGCGCCCCTGGCATACCTCCGCGGGCAAGCAATATTGTTCCCACTCCACACAGGCCGGGGTGTACATGCCGTCGCCGGGCCAGAAGAACGGGACGATCTGCTTGTCGTGCAGGCCCTTGAGCAGCGCATCGGGCGCGTTGTACGCCTCGGCGTTTTCCAGGTGCGTGAGCATGCTCGCGTTGGTCTCGATGACCATGAGCGTAGCGCGCCCATCGGCCGTGAGCAGCAGCACGCCGGCGGGGTGCGGATACAGGTAGTACTCGATGAAGCGGTAGCGCGAGGACAGCTCGCGCACGAGCCGTGTGATCGCCGGGTCCGAGAGAAAGCTGAACGAGTGGCGCGACAGCAGATCGCGCAATGTGCTCGACAGGTTGCTGAAGTAGCGCACCTGCAGTGCTTCGATTTCCGCACTGAGCCGCTCCGCCATCGCCGGATTGTCTTTCTTGATGTAGCGGTCGATCAGGCCGTCGTTGAAACCCTGCACGGCGATGTTCTCGTCGGCCATGCCGGTGAGCAGGATCGTCATGCACGGCAGATCTTTGAGCTTGGCGCAGAACTCCAGCCCATTCATGCGCGGCATGGAGTAATCCACCACGATGACGGACGGCTGAAGGAAGCGGTTGACCTCGTGAATCTGACGGTAGACGCGATCAACGTCGAGTTGGATGGTGCGGCGCTCGGTTGAGAAGGTCAGATCATCGTGCGTGACGCGCACCGGCAGGAAGCCCGGCATGCGAAGCGAGTGCCACTGGCGCAACCACGCCAGCGCCTCTTCCGGATCATTGAAGGCCAGCAGCGCACGCGATGGGTCCATCTGGAACCCGAGGCTTTCCACGAACGATTGGCTGTCGTCGACCACCACCGTCAGGGTAGGGTGGAAATAGACCGGCAGGGCGCTGTCCTGTTGCATACGTCGGGAGGAATCGGAAGAGGGCAGGGTGCAGCGCAAGGCCGGTGTGGCCGGCGCTGCCCGTTTTCACTACGTTACTGTCTGCCGCCGCCGGGAGCAAGCGGAACCCGTCTGACCTGACGACCCGTTGACGGCCGTCAGTGCACCGCTTTACTCGACAGATTTCACCATGTCTTCGACGACCTTTTTGGCATCGCCAAACACCATCATCGTCTTGTCCATGTAGAACAGCTCGTTGTCGAGCCCGGCGTAGCCGGCGTTCATCGAGCGCTTGTTCACGATGATCGTCTTGGCCTTGTAGGCTTCCAGGATCGGCATGCCGGCAATGGGCGACTTCGGATCGTTCTTGGCGGCCGGGTTGACCACGTCGTTGGCGCCCAGCACGAGCACCACGTCGGCCTGGCCGAACTCACCGTTGATGTCTTCCATCTCGAAGACCTGGTCGTACGGCACTTCGGCTTCGGCCAGCAGCACATTCATATGGCCCGGCATGCGGCCTGCGACCGGGTGGATCGCGTATTTGACCGTCACGCCCTTGTCCGACAGCTTTTCGGTCAGCTCCTTCAGGGCGTGCTGTGCGCGTGCCACGGCCAGACCGTAGCCGGGGACGATGATGACGGTCTCGGCGTTGCCCATGAGGAACGCAGCATCATCCGGCGAACCCGATTTGACCGGGCGCTGCTGCCCGCCGCCACCCGCTGCTGCCCCGGCGGATGCTTCAGAACCGAAGCCGCCCAGGATCACGTTGAAGAACGACCGGTTCATCGCCTTGCACATGATGTAAGACAGAATTGCACCGGACGAGCCCACCAGCGAGCCAGCGATGATCAGCATCGGGTTGTTGAGCGAGAAGCCGATGCCGGCCGCTGCCCAGCCCGAGTACGAGTTCAGCATCGACACCACGACCGGCATGTCGGCGCCGCCGATCGGGATGATGATCAGCACGCCCAGCACAAAGGCGATGGCCGTCATGATGATGAACGGCAGCCAGCTTTGGCTCAGGAAGAACAGGATGCCGAAGCCGAGCATGGCCACCGCCAGCAGCAGGTTCAGCATGTGCTGGCCGGCAAACTGCACCGGCGCGCCCTGGAACAGGCGGAACTTGTACTTGCCCGACAGCTTGCCGAACGCGATCACCGAGCCCGAGAACGTGATGGCGCCGACGAACGTGCCAATGAACAGTTCCACGCGGTTGCCCAGCGGCAGCACGTTGTCACCAGCCATCGTGATGCCGAACGCCGACGGCTCGGCCACGGCGGCCACGGCAATGCACACCGCCGCCAGACCGATCAGCGAGTGCATGGCCGCCACCAGCTCGGGCATCTTGGTCATTTCGACCGTGCGTGCCACATAGGCGCCGATCCCGCCGCCAACCACCAGGCCCGCGAAGATCAGGATGAAACCGGTGGACGTGCCGCTCTCGGTGCCGGCAAACATCTCGGCCTTGAGCTTGTAGATAAGCGCGATGGTCGTGACAGCGGCGATCGCCATGCCCGTCATGCCGAACGCGTTGCCGCGCCGCGCCGTGGTCGGATGCGAAAGCCCCTTGAGCGCCTGGATGAAGCACACCGACGCCAGCAGATACAGCAGGGTGACGAGGTTCATGCTCATTGCTTGGCTCCCTCAGTCTGGCCGCCCTTGGCCTTCGGCTCTTTCTTCTTGAACATCTCAAGCATGCGCTGGGTGACGAGGAAGCCGCCAAACACGTTGACCGCTGCCAATGCCACCGCCACCACGCCCATCGTGCGACCCAGACCCGTCTGCGTCAGGCCGGCTGCCAGCATGGCGCCGACGATGATGATGGCCGAAATGGCATTCGTCACGGCCATCAGCGGCGTATGCAGCGCCGGCGTGACCGTCCAGACCACGTGGTAGCCGACGTAGATCGCCAGCACGAAGATGATCAGATTGATCACCGTGTGATTGACCAGCTCCATGAGTGCTCCTCCTCGCTTCTTGGTCGATGTGTGAAGCGGCCCTGTCATGCAGACACGGGCCGCCTGGCGCGTCAGGTTTCCTTGATGGCCTTGATCTTGTTGCCCTCGCCCAGTAGCACGACTTTGGGCTTGTAGCTGGCGACTTCTTCTTCGTTCATCGGCGCGTACGTGCAGATAATCAGCAGATCACCCACGTGGGCGCGGCGTGCAGCGGCACCGTTGAGCGAGATTTCGCCCGAGCCGCGTTTGCCCTTGATGATGTAGGTCGAGAAGCGCTCGCCGTTGTTGACGTTGTACAGCTCGATCTTTTCGTATTCGCGCATGTCGGCGGCATCGAGGAGGTCCTCGTCGATGCCGCAGGAGCCTTCGTAGTCGAGATCGGCCTGGGTGACCGTCGCGCGGTGCAGCTTGGCGCGAAGCATGTTGCGTTGCATGAAGCTTTCCTTGAAACAGAAATGAAATCGCCACTGGCGACCGCGCCGGGCTGTGACGTCCGGCAGGCCGCCGTCTCCGTTCTTATTTGGCGGCGCTCGTGGCTGCGGGAGCGCGCACCACCTGGCCGGCCTGACTGAGCAGGCAGGCGGCCACGATGTCGTCTTCGCGGTTGATGTTCAGGCCGCCATCCTTGTCGATGATCAGCTTGAGGAAATCGAGCACGTTGCGGGCGTAGAGGGCAGAGGCATCGGCCGCCACCATCGACGGGAGGTTGGTATAGCCCACCAGCGTGACGCCGTGCTTGACGACCACGCGGTCGGCTTCGGTCAGCGGGCAGTTGCCGCCTTGCGCCGCCGCCAGATCGACGACGACCGAGCCCGGCTTCATCGCCTGCACGGTGGCTTCGGACAGCAGCGTTGGCGCGCGGCGGCCCGGGATCAGCGCCGTGGTGATGACGATGTCGGCCTGGGTTGCGCGCGTGTGCACGAGTTCAGCCTGGCGGCGCATCCAGTCGGGCGGCATCGGACGGGCATAGCCGCCGACGCCCTGGGCGATCTCTCGCTCTTCGTCCGTCAGGAACGGCACGTCGAGAAACTTGGCGCCCAGCGATTCGATCTGCTCTTTCACAGCCGGGCGCACATCGGACGCCTCAATGACGGCACCCAGGCGCTTGGCGGTGGCGATGGCCTGCAGGCCGGCCACCCCGGCGCCGAGGATCAGCACGCGCGCGGCTTTTACGGTGCCGGCGGCGGTCATCAGCATCGGCATGAAGCGCTGGTAATGGTTGGCCGCCACCATCACGGCCTTGTAGCCGGCGATGTTGGCCTGGGAGGAGAGCACGTCCATGCTCTGCGCGCGCGTGGTGCGCGGCGCGGCTTCCAGCGCGAACGCGGTGACGTTGGCAGCAGCGAGGCGGGCCGTGTTCTCGTCATCGAACGGGTTGAGCATGCCGATGAGCACCGCGCCCGCCTGCATCTGCGCCAGTTCGGTGGCTTCCGGCGAGCGCACCTTCAACACGATCTGCGCGCCGAGCGCTTCGGCTGCGGTGCCGATCTTGGCGCCGGCTGCGACATATGCGTCGTCGGGCTGGGCGGCGGCCACGCCGGCACCCGATTGCACCGTCACCTGATGGCCAAGCGCCACGTACTTTTTCACCGTTTCCGGGGTCGCGGCAACGCGCGTCTCGTCCGCCCGCGTCTCCTGCGGGATGCCGATGTGCATCGTGTTCTCTCCTCGCTGATTATGTTTAGGATGCGCGCGAAGTGAACGAAGGCGCGCTGGATCAAGATCGACGTGCAGCTTACCCGAACTTTTTGGCGCACGGACGGTCATCGAATGCCATGTCGAATATCCAAACCGACATGGAATGCGGGTCGATCCTGCGCAAACGTGTGCTCAATTGTTCACAACTGCCCGGCAGGCGGTATGTGCCTGTCCCAACGCCACTGGCGAGCGGGGAGAGCAGCCTCCAGCTACAATAACGCCTTGTTTTTGTTGCCTTTTTGCCATGAACCAAGCTGTCCGCTGGAAACCCAGTGTTACCGTTGCCGCCGTCATCGAACAAGATGGGCGTTTTCTGCTGGTTGAGGAGCACACCGATGTCGGCTTGCGTCTGAACCAGCCTGCCGGCCATCTCGACCCGGACGAAAGCTTGGTCGACGCCGTCGCGCGCGAGGCGATGGAAGAAACCGCGTACAGCTTTGTGCCGACCGCCCTCCTGGGCTGCTACATGGCGCAGTTCCAACCGCCGCAGGGGGATCCGATCACTTATGTGCGGATGGCCTTTACCGGCGAGCTTGGCCCCCAAGACCCGCGCCGCACGCTGGACGAAGGCATCGTCCGCACCGTGTGGATGACGCCGGATGAAATCCGCGCCAGCCGCGAGCGTCATCGCAGCCCGCTGCTGCTCGCCTGCGTGGAAGACTACCTGGCCGGCAAGCGCTATCCGCTCGACGTCATCCATACGCACGCCAGTGTGTACGGGCTGGGAGGGCAGCCATGAGCAAGAAGCGCATCGTCGTCGGGATGTCCGGCGGGGTGGATTCGTCCGTCACGGCGTGGCTGCTCAAACAGCAGGGCTACGACGTTGTCGGCCTGTTCATGAAGAACTGGGAAGACGATGACGACAGCGAGTACTGCTCGACCCGACAGGACTGGATCGACGTGGTCTCGGTGGCCGACCTGATCGGCGTCGACGTGGAAGCTGTCAACTTTGCCGCCGAGTACAAGGACCGCGTATTTGCGGACTTCCTGCGCGAATATTCGGCCGGCCGCACGCCCAATCCCGACGTGCTGTGCAACGCCGAGATCAAGTTCAAGGCCTTCCTAGATCACGCGATGGCCCTTGGCGCCGACACGATCGCGACCGGGCACTACGCCCGCGTGCGCGAGGTTGACGGCCGCTTCGAACTCCTCAAGGCGTTCGACCACACGAAAGACCAGAGCTATTTCCTGCACCGGCTGAACCAGGCACAGCTCTCGCGCACGCTCTTCCCGCTGGGCGAGATGCCGAAGACGAAGGTGCGTGAGATTGCCGCCGAGATTGGCCTGCCCAACGCCAAGAAGAAGGATTCCACCGGCATCTGCTTTATTGGTGAGCGGCCGTTCCGCGATTTTCTCAACCGCTACCTGCCGACCAAGCCCGGTCCGATCAAGACGCCGGACGGCAAGACCATCGGCGAGCACATCGGCCTGGCGTTCTACACATTGGGACAGCGCAAGGGCATCGGCATCGGCGGCAGCCGCGACGGTAACGGCGACGCCTGGTACGTGGCGCGCAAGGACATGGCGGCCAACACGTTGTACGTGGTGCAGGGTCATGACCACCCGTGGCTGCTCGCGCACACCGTGCACGCCGATGATCTGAGCTGGGTGGCCGGCCACGCGCCCGCCGAAGGCACCCATCTTGGCGCCAAGACGCGTTACCGCCAGGCGGATGCACCTTGCACGGTCGAACGCGCCGCCGATGGCGCGCTCACGCTGACCTTCCCCGAGGCGCAGTGGGCGGTTACGCCGGGTCAATCCGCCGTGCTGTATGACGGTGAAGTCTGCCTGGGCGGCGGCATTATTTCGGCGGCTGAACCGGCTGTCGTGGAAAAAGCGGTCGCCTGATCGGTTTTTGCAACACTGCGTTGTGCTGGCTGCGGCTGTTGCAGCACTCGTTTAAGCTTGCGCCCTGATTTGTCTCACACAGGGTTGGTCATGCTGCCACGTCGCTACTGGGCCTTCGCGGGCGTTGTGCTGTTGTTTGCCGTCACCGCGGGGTTTGCGGTAGCAGGGCGCCTGCATTGGGTGTGCGCGGTCATTCCGGGCATGTTCGTCATCTTGGGCGTGCACGACATCACGCAGACGCGCCACTCGGTGTTGCGCAATTACCCGCTCTGGGGCCATTTCCGCTTCCTGTTCGAGTTCATTCGTCCGGAAATTCGCCAGTATTTCGTTGAAGACGACACCGACGAAAAACCGTTCTCGCGCGCCCAGCGCAGCATCGTGTATCAGCGCGCCAAGGGCGAAGTCGATAGCCGTCCGTTTGGTACCGAAGTCGATGTGAAGGTGGCGGGGCACGAATGGATCGGCCACTCGCTGGCGCCCACGCGCATTGCCTCGTCAGACTTTCGCGTGATGGTGGGCGAGGGCCGCGCCAAGCCGTATTCGATGTCGGTGTTCAACATCTCGGCGATGAGCTTTGGGGCGCTATCGGGCAATGCCATTCGCGCGCTCAACCGTGGCGCGAGGCTCGGCAACTTCATCCATGACACCGGCGAGGGATCGATCTCGCCATACCACCGTGAAGAAGGCGGCGACCTGATCTGGGAAGTCGCCTCCGGCTACTTCGGCTGCCGTGACGCCAATGGCCGGTTTGATCCGGACCGCTTTGCCGAACAGGCGCGCAGCCCGCAGGTGAAGATGATCGAGGTGAAGCTGTCGCAGGGCGCCAAGCCGGGCCACGGTGGCGTCTTGCCTGCCGCCAAGGTGACGCCCGAGATTGCGGCCACGCGCGGCATTCAGATCGGCAAGGACTGCATTTCGCCCGCCGCGCATTCGGAGTTCAGCACGCCGCTGGGTCTGCTGCAGTTTGTGGACCGGCTGCGCACGCTATCCGGCGGCAAGCCCACTGGCTTCAAGCTCTGCATCGGGCATCCGTGGGAGTTCTTCGGCATCGTCAAAGCGATGCTCGAGTCGGGCATCTTGCCGGACTTCATCGTCGTTGACGGCGCGGAGGGCGGCACGGGCGCGGCACCGCTCGAATTTACGGACCACGTCGGCACGCCGCTGCAGGAAGGGCTGCTGCTGGTGCACAACACGCTGGTCGGCACCAACCTGCGCGACAAGATCAAGATTGGCGCGTCGGGCAAGATCGTCACGGCGTTCGACGTGGCCCGCACGCTGGCGATGGGTGCCGACTGGTGCAACGCTGCGCGCGGCTTCATGTTTGCGCTCGGTTGCATCCAGGCGCAGAAGTGCCACACCGACCGCTGCCCGACCGGCGTAGCGACACAAGACGCTTCTCGTCAGAAGGCGCTGGTGGTGCCGGACAAGGCCGAGCGCGTGCATCAATATCACGCGCACACGTTGCACGCGCTGCTGGAATTGACGCAGGCAGCCGGCCTGCAGCATCCGGCGGATTTCCGCGCGCACCACATCGTGCGGCGCGTGTCGGGCAACGAGGTGCAGTTGCTTTCCGCGCTGCTGAAGTATCTGGAACCCGGCGACCTGCTCGCCGGGCGGTATCGCTTTCAGCTGTACGAACGCTACTGGCCGTTGGCCCAGGCCGAGCGGTTTGATCCGGTGGCCGTGTAAGGCCCGGGAGTTTCTGTTGTTACTGCGGCTGGGTTTCCATGAAACTCGGCCGCTTTTCAATGCGCGCGTAGAACGTCGCCAGGTTGGCGTGACGTTCGCGCCAGTCGATCTGCGGTTGGCGGAAATCCAGGTAGGCAAGCGCGCAGCCGACGGCGATGTCGGCCAGCGTCAGGTGATTGCCGTTGCACCAGGTCTTGTCGGCCAGGCCTTGCGACATGGCTTGCAGTGCCTGATCGATCTTGTGGGTCTGGCGCGCGAGCCACGTTTCGCTGCGCTGTTCCGGCGTGCGCTGCGTATGTTCGATGCGCAGCATGAGCGCGGCGTCGAGCAGGCCGTCGGCCAGCGCCTCCCAGCAGCGCACTTCCACGCGTTCGCGGCTGGAGGGCGGAATGAGGCGCGCCACCGGCGACAGCGTATCGGCGTATTCCGCAATCACGCGCGAGTCGAAGAGAGCGCCGCCGTCGTCCATCACCAGGCAGGGCACCTTGCCCAGCGGGTTGAACTGGTGGATCTGCGTACTTGCGCTCCACACGTCTTCCAGCACGAACTGGTAGTCGATTTTCTTTTCAGCCAGGACGACGCGCACCTTGCGGGTGTACGGGCTGGCGTGCGATCCGATCAGTTTCATAGGCATGTCATGTTGGAGGCCGAAGTATAGCTGCGCACTTTCCCGAGTGCGCTGCGCGGCGCCTGAACCCAACTCAACCAAACGGAGGCTTGCCTTAGGCCGGATTGGCCGTGAAAGACAGGTGCCGGGTGGTAAAATCGTGGGCTCGCTTGGGTGCGCATATGCACCTTGGTTCAACGCGCAACGCCGCGTCCGGGTTGTCCGGATTGAGATTCCCTTCACATTTTTTCCCGCCTGCCATGTCGTCGCTTTCTGCCCTGACCGCTCTGTCTCCTATCGATGGCCGCTACGCTGCCAAGGCCGATCCGCTGCGCGAGTGGCTGTCGGAAGCCGCTTTCATGCGCAATCGCGTGAAGGTGGAGGTGCACTGGTTGATCGCCCTGTCGCAGGCCGGCCTGGCCGAGATCCCGCGTTTCTCGGCGGCCGCCGAGGGCGCCCTGTTGGCCCTGGTCGAAAACTTTGCCGAGGCAGACGCCGCCCGCATCAAAGAGATCGAAGCCGTCACCAACCATGACGTGAAGGCCGTCGAATACTGGATGAAGGAGCGCGCGCGCGGCAACGCCGAGCTCGAAGCCGCCAGCGAGTTCATCCACTTCGCCTGCACGTCGGAAGACATCAACAACACCTCGCACGGGATGATGCTCAAGGGCGCGCGCGACACCGTGATCGTGCCGACGCTGCGCCGTGTGCAGGCGCGCCTGGTGGAACTTGCCCACGCCAACGCCGATGTGCCGATGCTCTCGCGCACGCATGGCCAGCCGGCCAGCCCGACCACGCTGGGCAAGGAAATGGCCAACGTGGCCGCCCGCCTGGACCGCGCCATCCGCCGCATCGAAGCCGTGGAGCTGCTGGGCAAGATGAACGGCGCCGTGGGCAACTACAACGCGCATCTGTCGGCGTATCCGTCGCTCGACTGGGAAGCCTTCTCGAAGAACGTGATCGAGACCCGTCTGGGCCTGACGTTCAACCCGTACACGATCCAGATCGAACCGCACGACTACATGGCCGAGCTGTTCGACGCCGTGGCGCGCGCCAACACGATCATCCTGGATCTGGACCGCGACGTCTGGGGCTACATCTCGCAGGGCTACTTCAAGCAGAAGACCAAGGCCGGCGAGATCGGCTCGTCGACCATGCCGCACAAGGTCAACCCGATCGACTTCGAAAATTCTGAAGGCAACGTCGGCCTGGCCAACGCGGTGCTGCGTCATCTGTCGGAAAAGCTCCCCGTGTCGCGTTGGCAGCGTGACCTGACCGATTCGACCGTGCTGCGCAACATCGGCGTGGCATTCGGCTATAGCCTGCTGGCCTACGACGCGTGCCTGCGCGGTTTGGGCAAGCTGGAAACCAACCCGGCCCGCTTGGCCGAAGACCTGGACGCCTGCTGGGAAGTGCTGGCCGAGCCGGTGCAGACCGTGATGCGCCGCTACGGCATCGCCAATCCGTACGAGCAGCTCAAGGAACTGACGCGCGGCAAGGGCATTTCGCGCGAGGCGCTGCGTGAGTTCATCGGCACGCTGGCGATTCCCGAAGACGCCCGCAAGCTGCTGCTCGACATGACCCCCGGTAGCTACATCGGCAAGGCGGAAGAACTGGCACGCCGTATCGCCTGATTGTTTCAAAAATTTGGTGGTGCCGTGTGAAGAACGGCCCGCTCTCGAATCCGGGGGCGGGCCGTTTTGCTTGGTGGCTTCCGAAGAACCTTTTACCCAGCCGCTCGCATTGATGTGCCTAGTCAATCAAAAAATTTGAATTTCTTGATGAACTTAGGGCTGCCTTGGCCGGTCGGATCGCGCAAATAATGCACAATCGTTTGGCGTCGTGGTCATACCCACAGGCGCCGCCTACTGAGCGCTCCAAAATACCGAGGGAACCGATGTCACAAGCCGCCCACTCGAATCTCGCCATGCGCGGCGCCGCTGACCACGGCGCCTATGCCAAACCCGCGATTGCGATGCACTGGATCGTCGCTCTGCTGATCTTCGCGGCCTTTGGGCTCGGTCTGTACATGACCGATATCCCAGGCTTTACGCCCACCAAGCTGAAGCTGTTCTCGTATCACAAGTGGATCGGCATCACTGTGCTGATCTTTGCGGTGCTCCGTGTGCTGTGGCGCCTGACGCACCCCGCCCCAGGGCCCGTGCCGGGCATGCCGAAGTGGCAGCACGCTGCCGCGGAAGCCGCACACGTCGGGCTGTATCTGCTGATTCTTGCTGTGCCGTTGACCGGTTATCTGCTGAGCGTCGCAGCCGGCGTCAAGGTCGTCTATCTCGGCCTGTGGGAACTGCCGATGCCATTCGACAAGAGCGATGCGCTGAAGGACATCTTCAGCATGGCGCACGAATGGCTGAACTGGAGCATGGCGGCCATCGTCGTGCTGCACATTCTGGCTGCGCTCAAGCACCACGTCGTCGATCGTGACGGCACGCTGCGCCGCATGGCGCCTTTCCTCCGCTGATCTCCAAACGCGCCGCTGCACGGTGTGCCGGCGCTCTGCCTTTCCATCCTGACCAAGACTGCCGGCATGACCCGGCCTGACCGAAGGAGTCTGATGATGAAACGTTTTGTGCGCCCCCGCGCCATTGCCCTGGTTGCTGCCGGCGCGCTGTCGATCGCTGCCGTATCGGTATCGGCCATCGCCCAGGTGGATGCCGCCAAGAGCAGCGTCACCGCCACCGGCAAGCAGCTCGGTGTGCCGATGGACATCAAGTTCGGCAAGTTCGACGCCGCCGTCAATTACAACCCGGCCAACCTGGCTGCATCGACGGCCAAGGTCGACATCGATGTCACCAGCGTCGACGTGGGCAGCAAGGAATACAACGACGAACTGAAGAAGAAGGATTGGTTCGACACGGCCAAGTATCCGAAGGCAACGTTCGTGTCGTCCGCATTCAAGCCCGGCGCGGGTGGCAAGGTGGATGTGGTCGGCAAGCTGACCATCAAGGGCATCACGCAGGACGTGACGGCACCCGTGACGTTCAAGCAGGAAGGCGCCAATCAGATCTTTGAAGGTGCGCTGCCGGTCAAGCGCAACGTATTCAAGGTGGGTGATGGTGAGTGGAAGGATACGTCGGTCGTCTCGGACGACGTGACGATCAAGTTCCGCGTTGTTATCGCCAAGAAGTAATCAGAAGTCTCAATCCAACGTTTTTCGGCCCCCGTGTGCCGCTTTTATTCCGCAGGAGTTCTCATGAAATTGCGTACCCTCGTTGCCGCACTGTCGGCCTTTGCTGCCACTGCCGCCTTTGCTGCACCGGCCACGTACCAGCTGGATCCGAGCCACACCTACCCGAGCTTCGAAGCTGACCACATGGGCGGTCTGTCGAAGTGGCGCGGCAAGTTCGAGAAGTCCAGCGGCACCGTGACGCTGGATCGCGCCGCCAAGACCGGCAGCATTGACGTGACCGTGCAGACCGACAGCATCGACTTCGGTCTCGCCAAGATGAACGAGCACGCCAAGAGCGCCGAGATTTTCGACGTGGCCAAGTACCCGACCGCCACGTTCAAGGGCAACTTCACGAAGTTCAAGGGCGACGTGCCGACCGAAGCCGAAGGCCAACTGACGCTGCACGGCGTGACCAAGCCGGCCAAGCTGGAAATCGACGCGTTCAAGTGCATGCAGCATCCGATGCTCAAGCGTGAAGTCTGCGGCGCCGATGCCGAAATGAAGTTCAAGCGCGACGACTTCGGCGTCGACTACGGCAAGGCCTACGGTTTCAACATGGAAACCAAGCTCAAGATCCAGGTGGAAGGCATCAAGCAAGACGCCAGCGTAGCGCAGCAATAAGCCTGGCAAACGTCACAGCCAAAGAAAAAGCCCCGCAGTTGCGGGGCTTTTTTGTTGCCCGAAGAATGAGTCCTCCGGGGCAGTGCGGAGCGGTCTCTTCAGACCTGCGCGCCGAAGTTGGGATCGTCTTCTTTCGGGCCGCCAGCCTTCTTTTCAGACTTGACCAGGTCTTCGCGCTTGACGCCCAGCCACATGCACAGCGCGGCTGCCACAAACACCGAAGAGTAGATGCCGAACAGAATACCGATCGTCAGGGCCAGAGCGAAGTAGTGCAGCGTCGGGCCGCCGAACACCAGCATCGACACCACCATCATTTCGGTCGAACCGTGGGTGATGATCGTTCGCGAGATGGTGCTGGTAATCGCGTGATCGATCACCTCGTGCGTATTCATCTTGCGGTACTTGCGGAACGCTTCGCGGATCCGGTCGAAAATCACCACGGATTCGTTGACCGAATAGCCCAGCACCGCCAGCACCCCCGCCAGCACCGACAGTGAGAACTCCCACTGGAAGAAGGCGAAGAAGCCCAGGATGATCACGACGTCGTGCAGGTTGGCGATCACGCCCGCCACGGCAAACTTCCACTCGAAGCGGATCGACAGGTAGATCACGATGCCGATCACCACGAACAGCAGCGCCAGCAGGCCGTCCGTGGCCAGCTCCTTGCCGACCTGCGGGCCGACGAACTCGACACGCTGCAGCTTGGCGTCAGGGTTGGCGGCATTCAAGGCCGTCATCACCTGTTGGCTTTGCACGGCCGAGGCGATGGGCTTGCCGTCCGGACCGTTCTTGAGCGGCAGGCGGATCATCACGTCGCGCGAGGTGCCGAAGTTCTGCACCTGGGCGTCGGCATAGCCGAGCTTTTCAACGTCACCGCGGATCTTCGGCAGATCGGCGGCCTGGGTGTAAGCGACTTCCATCACCGTACCGCCAGTGAACTCCACCGACAGGTGCAGCCCCTTGTGGAACAGGAAGAAGACAGCGGCGATAAACGTCAGGAACGACAGCGCGTTGAGGATCAACGCGTGCTTCATGAACGGAATGTCGCGGCGGATGCGGAAGAACTCCATGGTCTGCCCTTTGTAGCGACCGCCCCTGTAGTGCCGGGGGCGGTGCCGGTTATGCGAGATTCGTTGTGGGTGGCGTGATTACTTGGCGGGCGATTGCGTGTTCGTATTGCCCGGCTTCCACACCTGCCCGATGGCGACGCTCTGCAGCTTCTTCTTGCGGCCGTACCAGAGGTTCACGAGACCGCGGTTGAAGAACACCGCCGAGAACATGGACGTGCCGATCCCCAGGCAGTGCACGATGGCGAAGCCACGCACCGGGCCCGAACCAAAGGCAATCAGCGCCAGACCGGCGATGAGCGTGGTGACGTTCGAATCGAGGATGGTCGCCCAGGCGCGGTCAAAACCGGCGGCAATCGCCATCTGTGCCGATGCGCCGCTGCGCAGCTCTTCACGCACGCGTTCGTTGATCAGCACGTTGGCGTCAATGGCCATACCGAGCGCCAGCGCGATTGCCGCGATACCCGGCAGCGTGAGCGTGGCCTGCAGCATGGAAAGCAGGGCGATCAGCAGGAACACGTTGACGCCCAGGGCCGCCACCGAGAACGCACCGAACAGCATGTAGTACAGCACCATGAACACCGAGATGGCGAGGAAGCCGTACAGCGCCGAATCGAAGCCCTTCTTGATGTTGTCGGCACCCAGCGACGGGCCGATGGTGCGCTCTTCGATGATCTCCATCGGCGCTGCCAACGAGCCTGCGCGCAGCAGCAGCGCCAGGTCGGAAGCCGCCTCGGTCGAGCCCATGCCGGTGATCTGGAAGCGCGAGCCCAGTTCGGACTGGATGGTCGCCACCGTCAGCACTTCGCCCTTGCCCTTTTCAAAGAGCACGATGCCCATGCGCTTGCCGATGTTGTCACGCGAGACATCGCGCAGCATGCGTCCGCCCTGGCCGTCGAGCGTGATGTCGACCGACGAGTTGTGGTTCTGGTCGAAGCCGGCCGAGGCGCTGGTAATGCGGTCACCCGTGAAGATCACCTGCTTTTGCAGCAGCACCGGGGCGCTGCGGCCTTGCGTGAACAGCTCGTCGCCCAGCGGCACCGGATCCCCGGCACGCGGGGCGAGCGGCGCGTTCGGATCGGCCAGGCGCGCTTCCAGCGTTGCCGTGCGGCCGATGATGTCCTTGGCCTTGGCGGTGTCCTGCACGCCGGGCAATTGCACGACGATACGGTCCGGACCCTGCTGCTGGATCACAGGTTCAGCCACGCCCAGTTCATTCACCCGGTTATGCAGCGTGACGATGTTCTGCTTGACCGCGTTGTCCTGCACTTCCTTCATCGCAGCGGCGGTGAAGGTACCGGTGAGCGTGGCGCCGTCGGCGCTCTTGTCCACGGTGTAGGCCAGTTCGCGGGTCGAGTCGGCCAGCAGACCGCGGGCGCGCTCGGCGTCATCCGGGTTGCTGAACTTGATCGTGATCGCGTTGCTGTTGCGATCGATGCCGCTGTGGCGGATGCCCTTGTCACGCAGTTGCGTGCGGATGTCGCCGGCCAGCGAGTCGAGCTTCTTCGTCACGGCGCCGTTCATGTCGACCTGCAGCAGGAAGTGCACGCCACCGCGCAAATCGAGGCCCAGGAACATCGGTTTAGCAAAGAATGGCGCGCCACTCAACCAGCGCGGCGAGCCCGGCAGGAGGTTCAGCGCCACGATGTAGGTCGGATCGGCTTGATCAGTGTTCAGGCCGCGAGCCAGGACGTCCTTGGCCTTGAGCTGCGTGTCGGTGTCGGCAAAGCGCACGCGCACGCTGGCGGATGTCCCGTTGTTGTCGAAGAACACGCCGTCGGGCTGAATGCTGGCCGCAGCCAGCAGGCTCTCGACCTGCTTTTGCACGTTCAGGTCGACCTTGACGGTGGCCTTGCCCGAAGACACCTGTACAGCAGGCGCCTCACCGAAGAAGTTCGGCAGCGTGTAGATGAACCCAATGGCAAGCGCCACCAGGATCACAATGTATTTCCAGAGCGGATAGCGATTCATCTTGGAATGCAGAGAGGCGACGCCGAGGGGCGCGGGCGCGGATTCTTAGAATAGGCGCTGCCTGGGGTTCCGGCGCCGGCGCAATCGTGCGCGGCGCCAGGATGGGCCGATTACAGTGCCTTGAGCGTGCCCTTGGGCAGCACGGTCGTCACGGCGCTCTTCTGTACAGTGATTTCGGTGTTGGCAGCGATTTCCACGGTGACGTACTGCTCAGCCACCTTGCTCACCTTGCCCAGAATGCCACCGGCAGTGACGACTTCGTCGCCCTTGGCCAGGGCTTCGAGCATCGCCTTGGTTTCTTTCTGGCGCTTCATCTGCGGGCGGATCATGATGAACCACAGCACCACGAACATCAGGATGATGGGCAGGAAGCTCATCAGGCCACCCGCGGCACCACCAGCTGCCGGTGCAGTTTGCGCGTAAGCGTCGGAAATCAGGAACACGTCAGAACTCCGTAATGGTTCGTCAATCGGTCAAAAATCGGACCCGACATTCTACCATTGCGATGCTGCGGCAAATGGGCGCGTCCAGCGCCCTGGTGAGGCGCCTTTACAGCGCCCCGCGCGCGCGGTCTGCGGCAAAGCGCGCCTGGAATGCGGCAAAGCTGTGCGACTCGATGGCGGTGCGCATCTCGGCCATCAATTCCAGGTAGTAATACAGGTTGTGGATGGTGTTCAGGCGGGCACCCAGGATTTCCCCGACGCGCTGCAAGTGGTGCAGGTACGCGCGCGAGAAGTTGCTGCAGGTGTAACAGCCGCAGGTCTCGTCCAGCGGGCGCGGATCGTTGCGGTGTACCGCGTTCTTGATCTTGATGTCGCCAAAGCGGGTGAAGAGCCAGCCGTTGCGCGCGTTGCGGGTCGGCATCACGCAGTCGAACATGTCGACGCCGCTGGCGACGCCCGCCACCAGGTCTTCCGGCGTACCGACGCCCATCAGGTAATGCGGCTTGTTGGCGGGCAGGCGCGGCGCCACGTGCTGCAGCACGCGCATCATGTCTTCCTTCGGCTCGCCGACCGACAGGCCACCGATGGCGTATCCGCCGAAACCTTCGCCGCCGGCATCGGCGTCAATGGCTTGCAAGCCGGCCAGCGATTCATCACGCAGGTTTTCGAACATGCCGCCCTGGACGATGGCGAACAGTGCGTTCGGATTCTTCTCGCGTTCGAATTCATTGCGTGAGCGTTGCGCCCAGCGCAGGCTCATGCGCATCGACGCGGCGGCTTCAGCCTCGGTGGCTGGCCGATCGCCGATCTTGTACGGCGTGCATTCGTCGAACTGCATGACGATGTCGGAGTTCAACCGGCGCTGGATCTGCATCGAGATCTCGGGCGACAGGAACAGCTTGTCGCCGTTGATGGGCGATGCGAACGTCACGCCTTCTTCGGTGATCTTGCGCAGATCACCCAGCGAAAACACCTGAAAACCGCCGGAATCGGTCAGGATGGGCTTGTCCCAGCCATTGAAGCCATGCAGGCCCTTGTGCGCGTCCATCACTTCCAGCCCGGGGCGCAGCCACAGGTGGAACGTGTTGCCCAGGATGATCTGCGCGCCGATGTCCTTCAGCTCCGCCGGCGACATCGCCTTGACCGCGCCATAAGTGCCCACCGGCATGAAGATGGGCGTTTCCACCACGCCGTGGTTCAGGGTCATGCGGCCGCGTCGGGCGAGGCCATCGGTGGTGAGCAGTTCGTACTTGAGCATGATCAGAGCGATTGGGGTTCGCCGGGTTCGGAGGGAGCGCGCGTCAGCAGCATGGCGTCGCCGTAGCTGAAGAAGCGGTAGCGCTGGGCGATGGCGTGCTGGTAGGCGTCTCGGATGGCGTTCATGCCGGCAAACGCCGATACCAGCATCAGCAACGTCGATTTAGGCAGGTGGAAGTTCGTCACCAGCAGGTCGACGGCGCGGAAGCGGTAGCCGGGGGTGATGAAAATGTCGGTCTCGCCGCTGCAGGCATTGAGCGTGCCGTCCGGCTGCGCGGCCGATTCAAGCGCCCGCATCGACGTGGTGCCGACCGCGATGATGCGGCCGCCGGCAGCTCGCGTGGCGCGGATGGCTTCGGCCAGTTCCGGCGTAATTTGGTACCACTCGCTGTGCATCCGGTGCTCGGCGATGTTTTCCACGCGCACCGGCTGGAACGTGCCGGCACCGACGTGCAGCGTGAGAAAACCGCGCTGGATGCCCATGGCGTCCAGCTTGGCGAACAGCGCATCGTCGAAATGCAGGCCCGCCGTGGGTGCCGCGACGGCGCCCGGATTGCGCGCATACACGGTCTGGTAGCGCGTCTCGTCAAAGCTGTCCGGATCGTGCTCGATGTAGGGCGGCAGCGGCAGGCGGCCGTATTGCTCGATCAGCTCCAGCGC
This sequence comes from Ralstonia sp. 22111, assembly GCF_052045895.1. NCBI lineage: Bacteria > Pseudomonadati > Pseudomonadota > Betaproteobacteria > Burkholderiales > Burkholderiaceae > Ralstonia > Ralstonia sp. 22111. Next base: position 48,479 of record NZ_JBQEPR010000002.1, read on the forward strand.
AGGCTGCGGAAAACGCAACGTGAAGAACGGTTCGGCGCGTGGGCCGACCGTCACGTCAAAGGCGTCGGCCAGGCGCAGCGTGGTGCCCTCGACCGGCGACTTGCTGGAGCGGATCTGCGCCAGCACCGTGTGTTCGTCCAGCAGGCGCTCGACGAGCACCTCCACCTTTCCGCCGCTGGCTTTGTGGCCGAAAAAGCGTGCCTTGATGACACGCGTGTCGTTGAAGACCAGCAGGTCGCCGGGGCGCAGGTAATCGACCAGATCGGCAAACTGGCGGTCTTCAAAATGCACGGCATCTTCCGCACGGCACACGGCCAGCAGGCGGCTCGCGGTGCGGTCGGGCAGGGCGGTTTGTGCGATCAGCTCGGGCGGCAGATCGAAATCGAAATCGGACAGCGTCAGCATGAAAAGTGGCGCAGACGTGGATTGCGCCAAGTGATGGTCGCGGGCGCCGGTACAATCGGGCGAACCGCAAAGTTCGCCATTGTAAACGTCCTGTGCCGCCTCGCGTCCGTTCCGCCACTGATGCTGCTCCTATGCCCGACGCTGATACTGCGCCGGCGCCAAAGCCCAAACGCGCAGCCTCGGCAGACAAGCCGGCCAAGCCAGCGGCCAAGACCGCCCGCCCGGCGGACAAACTCGCCAAGCTTGGTCTGCACCGCGACGTCGATCTCGTCCTGCATCTGCCGATGCGCTATGAGGATGAAACCACGCTGCTGACGATTGCCGAGGCCACGGCCCGCGCCAACACCGGGTGGGCTGCGCAGGTGGAAGGCACGGTCACGCGCAATGAAGTGGCGTTTCGGCCGCGCCGGCAACTGGTCGTGCATATCGCCGATGACTCGGGCGAGCTTGTCCTGCGCTTTCTCAATTTCTACGGCAGCCAGGTCAAGCAGATGGCTGAAGGCGTGCGCCTGCGCGTGCGCGGCGAGGTACGCGGCGGCTTCTTCGGCGCAGAGATGGTGCACCCGACCGTGCGCGCCGTGGGAGAAGATGAACCGCTGCCCGATCGCCTGACACCGGTGTATCCGAGCACGGCTGGCGTGGCGCAGGCCTATTTGCGCAAGGCGATCCTGAACGCGCTTACGCGCACGCCGCTGCCGGAAACGCTGCCGAACAGCCTCATCACTGGCCCGCTTGCGCCGCTCAAGCTGATGACGCCGGCCGATGCCGTGCGCCTGCTGCATCAGCCGACGCCCGATGTCGATGAGCATAGCCTCGTCGAACGCACGCACCCGGCGTGGCTGCGCATCAAGTTTGATGAACTGCTGTCGCAGCAGCTGTCGCTCAAGCGTGCGCAGGCCGCGCGCCGCATGCGCAACGCGCCCGTCCTGCGCGACAGCGGCAAGGAGGGGCTGCTCGCGCGCTTCATGAATGCGCTGCCGTTCAAGCCGACCGGCGCGCAGGCCCGCGTGTGGGAAGAGATCCGCGCCGACCTCGCGCACCCGTACCCGATGCAGCGATTGCTGCAGGGCGATGTGGGGAGCGGCAAGACCGTCATTGCTGCGCTGGCAGCCTGCCAGGCCATCGATGCCGGCTGGCAGGCCGCCCTGATGGCGCCGACCGAACTGCTGGCCGAGCAGCATTACCGCAAGCTTTCTGCCTGGCTGGAACCGCTGGGCGTAGACATCGTGTGGCTGGCCGGCAGCCTCAAGCGCAAGCAGAAGGACGAGGCGGCCGCGCGCGTGGCCGCCGGCACGGCACAACTCGTGATTGGCACGCACGCGCTGATCCAGGATGCGGTCACGTTCGCCCGGCTCGGCCTGGCGGTGGTGGATGAGCAGCATCGCTTTGGCGTGGCGCAACGTCTGGCATTGCGGGGCAAGGCTGGCAATGGCCATGCGCCCGCCGCCCGCGCCCAGGTGCCGCACCAGCTGATGATGTCCGCCACGCCCATCCCGCGCACGCTCGCGATGACGTATTACGCCGATCTCGACGTCTCTGCCATCGACGAATTGCCGCCCGGCCGTACGCCCATCGTCACGCGCCTGGTGAACGATGCGCGCCGCGACGAAGTGATTGAACGCATCTACGCCGCCGCACGCGAAGGTCGGCAGGTCTATTGGGTTTGTCCGCTGATCGAAGAGAGCGAGGCGCTGCAGCTGCAGACCGCCGTCGAAACCTTCGAGACGCTTTCGGAAAGTCTGCAAGGTTTGAAGGTCGGTCTCGTGCACGGACGTCTGCCATCGGCCGAGAAGGCCGCCGTGATGGGCGCCTTCGCGGGCGGCGAGCTGCACGTGCTGGTGGCCACCACCGTCATTGAAGTCGGTGTGGACGTGCCCAATGCCTCGTTGATGGTGATCGAGCACGCCGAGCGCTTTGGCCTTGCGCAGTTGCACCAGCTACGCGGGCGGGTGGGCCGCGGTACGGCGGAATCGGTATGCGTGCTGCTGTATCAGGCGCCTTTGTCGCCGACGGCCAAGCAGCGTCTGCAGACCATGCGCGAGACCACCGATGGTTTCGAGATCGCCCGGCGCGATCTGGAGATTCGCGGGCCCGGCGAATTCCTCGGGGCGCGGCAATCGGGCGAAGCGATGTTGCGCTTTGCCGATCTGAACCACGATGCGTGGCTCGTCGAGTTTGCGCAGGGCGCGGCGGACGACATGCTTGCGCGGTTTCCCGAAGCCGTCGATACCCATCTCAAGCGCTGGCTGGGCGAGCGCGAGCACTATCTGCGCGTTTAAGGCCCGCGACGCTCGGCTTTTTAGTGCCCCAGCAGAGCCTGCTTGCGCAAGCGCTCGGCCGGGCACAGCGCATGACCGGCCTGATCGAGCAGGGCGGTGGTCTAGGTCAACTGAACGTTTTCTTAGTCGGATTTCAGTTCTTAGGTTTAGCCCACGGCCGGCTCGAGCCGTATCAGTGTGATCTCCGACGGCGCACCGAACCGCTTGGGCGGCCCCCAGTATCCCGTGCCACGGCTGGTGTAGATCCACAGGCGCCCCAGCCTGTGCAGCCCAGCCGTAAAAGGCTGCTGCAGCGGGACAAACAGGCTCCATGGCCAGAACTGGCCGCCATGGGTGTGCCCCGACAGTTGCAAGTCGAAGCCAGCCTCTGCAGCGGCAGGAGCGCTGCGCGGTTGATGCGCGAGCAGGATGGTGGGTGTCACGCCGGGCGGCGACCCTGCCAGCGCCCGGGTTGGATCGCTCGCGTGTGTAGCGTCGAACTTGCCAGCACTGAAATCGGTTACGCCCGCGATCACCAGCGGCGCGCCGTTGTGTTCAAGCACCGCATGCTCGTTCATCAGCACGCGCATGCCGAGCCGCTCGAACTCCGACACCCAGGGGCCGACCCCTGAGTAGTACTCGTGATTGCCCGTCACTGCATAAACGCCGTGCCGAGCCGACATGCCGGCCAGCGGCGCGATATGCGGGCGCAGCACGTCAACCTCGCCGTCCACCAGATCGCCCGTCACGGCGACGACATCCGGTTGCAGCGCATTGAGCCGCTCGACCACGCCGGCCACATACGCGTGCTTGATGGTGGGGCCGACATGCAGATCGGTGATCTGCGCGATGGTGAAGCCGTGCAACGCGGCGGGCAGGTCCGCAATGGGCACCGTCACCCGAGCGACGCGGGGGATGCGGCGTGCGTTGACATAGCCGATCACGGTCACCAACACGGTGAGGCCGACGACGAGCAGGGCCGAGTCGTGCCGATAGGCCTGCGGCAGCACGATGAGCGCCACGTCGCGCAGCAGCGTCAGCACCAGCAGCGACGAGAACAGGCCCATCAGCAACGCGCCAAACCAGGTCACGCGATCCGCCAGCGAGATGGGGCGGATCACGAAGCGCGCAGCCATCCCAGTCGGAATCATCACCGTCGATACGAACAAGAAGACGGCGCCTGCAGCCCAGCCCGCGCCATTCCAGCCCAGATCCGGGAGCAGCCGCCACCCGATATAGAGATGCAGCGCTGCCATGAGCCCGACCGTCGTCATCAGGAAGCGGCGTCTGCCGCGGGGCAGGGATCGGCTGCCGTTAGGTTCGTCACTCATGCTGGGGCGGCTCCTTTTTTGTCTCGGTGGGGCGTATCCCCGGAAGATGGGGTGGATGGCAGCGTTGTCAATGCCGGGTCGTCGTTCGAACGCCAAGCAATATTGCACGTCCCTTGGTAAAATCTATCGATATCCCCAAGCCGATTGATCGTCATGACGCTCACTGAACTCAAATACATCGTCGCCGTCGCGCGGGAACGCCACTTTGGGCGTGCCGCCGAGGCCTGCTTCGTCTCGCAGCCGACGCTGTCGGTCGCCATCAAGAAGCTGGAAGACGAACTGGCCGTGCAGATTTTCGAGCGCGGCGCATCGGAAGTGAGCGTCACGCCCGTCGGCGAGCAGATCGTTACGCAGGCGCAGCGTGTGCTTGAGCAGACGATGGCGATCCGGGAGATTGCCAAGCAGGGGATGGACCCGCTGGCCGGGCCGCTGCGCCTGGGGGTGATCTACACGATCGGGCCGTACCTGCTGCCCGCGCTCGTCAAGCAGATGATCGACACCGTCCCGCAGATGCCGCTGATGCTGCAGGAGAACTTCACCGTGCGGTTGGTGGAGCTGCTCAAGCAGGGCGAGATCGACTGCGCCATCATGGCCGAGCCGTTTCCCGAAGCGGGCCTGATGACGCTGCCGCTGTACGACGAGCCCTTTGTCGTGGCGGTGCCGCGCGGTCATGAACTGGCCAAGGCGTCGTCAGTTGACCCGGAAGCGCTCAAGCAGCAGACCATGCTGCTGCTCGGCAACGGGCATTGTTTCCGAGACCACGTGCTGGGCGTGTGCCCCGAGCTGTCGCGCTTCTCGCAGAACGCGGACGGAATACAGAAGACGTTCGAAGGTTCGTCGCTGGAAACGATCCGCCATATGGTTGCCAGCGGCGTGGGCATTACGGTGCTGCCGCGTACATCGGTGCCCAGCATGCAGCCCGCCGCCACCGATCTGCTGAGCTATGTGCCTTTCCAGGAGCCTGTGCCCGACCGCCGCGTCGTTCTGGCCTGGCGCAAGAGTTTCACCCGCATTGCCGCGATCGAAGCGGTGGCCAAGGCGGTCGCGCAATGCGACCTTCCTGGCATCAAGCGGTTGCCGCCCACCCCGCTGATTCACTGATCCTCTGAGATATCTATTGGCCGTCATCCATGGCGGCCATAGCGCACGTCTAATTGATAGATAAAAACAATCAAATGTACATAGCGATAGTGCGAAAGTAGACTGTCTTCCATCGTGAGCGCCTCGCTCACTGCCCAATCACCGTGGAGCCTGTCATGTCCCTCTCGCTTGCCTCGAACTCCGTCGCGACCGTGCTGGAATGGCTCGCTGCCTATGGGGAATCGCACTGACCTGAAGCAGGCATGAAGCCGCCCGGGCTTGTCGTACGGGCTTCAGGAACGCGTGTGGTTGCAAGGAGAAAAAGCATGGCAATGGTGCGGATGTTCGCTTCGGAATGGCAGGGGTTTGCGGGCGCCGTGCGCGCGTCGCAGGCAGAGGTGCCGACGCTGTCCGGTATGCCCGGCAGTGCGGCGGCGGGCCTCGGTACGCGCGCTGCAGAATCCGCCCGCCTTCAACGCAAGTGGGTGCGCAAGCAGATCGGTCTAACCATCGTGGCTGCCGGCGCTATGATCGTGCTCCTGCACGGTATGGTGCAGCTCATGGTCTGATGACCGGCCTGATGCTCGGTTGCCATCCGCTGTGCGTTTCGTCATGGGACGATGCGACGATCGGAACTTGCTGCGCGAGCGGCAACCGAAAGAAGGCTCGAAGCACGCGTGGCCCCACGCTGAATCAAGGCAAGGGCATCGCGTTTTTGCACACCACTTCATAGGGGAATCCAGATGGCAAAGAAGAACAACGGCGCGACTGCCGCAGCCCAGATTAACATCGGCCTTGCCGACAAGGATCGCAAGAAGATCGCAGACGGCCTGTCGCGCCTGCTGGCCGATACCTACTCGCTGTATCTGAAGACGCATTACTTCCACTGGAACGTCACCGGCCCGATGTTCAACACGCTGCATCTGATGTTCGAGACGCAGTACAACGAACTGTGGAATGCCGTCGACCCGGTGGCTGAACGCATCCGCGCCCTGGGCTATCCGGCACCGGGCTCGTATTCGGAGTTCGCCAAGTTGTCGTCGATTCCGGAGTCGAAGGGCATTCCCGAGGCGATGGACATGGTGCGCGAACTGGTGGCCGGCCACGAAGCCGTGACCCGAACCGCCCGCAGCCTGTTCCCCGATGTCGACAAGGCCGCCGACGAACCGACCGCCGACCTGCTGACGCAACGCATGGACATTCACGAAAAGACCGCGTGGATGCTGCGCTCGCTCCTGGCTTAAGGCTGGCTTGACGGCCGTTCGCCACGTTTGCGACAGGCGTTTCGATAGCAGCGAATTGCGCCCCTCCCGCGAGCCCGTTGTGTTGCGGGTGGGGCGGCATCAACCCCATGACCTAAACGAGAGAATCATGACGACTGAAGCCAAATGCCCGTTTTCCGGCCATGCTCCCGCTGCTTCGCACGCCTTCGGTGGCGGTACGGCCAACAAGGACTGGTGGCCGAACCAACTGCGTGTTGATCTGCTGAATCAGCACTCGGAAAAGTCGAACCCGCTCGGCGCGAAGTTCGACTACCGCAAAGCCTTCAAGTCGGTCGACTACGAAGCGCTCAAGGCAGATCTGCGCAAACTGATGACCGATTCACAGGACTGGTGGCCGGCAGACTTCGGCCACTATGGTCCGCAGTTCATCCGCATGGCATGGCACGCTGCCGGCACGTACCGCACGGGTGATGGCCGTGGCGGCGCAGGGCGCGGCCAGCAACGATTCGCACCGCTCAACTCCTGGCCCGACAACGTCAACATCGACAAGTCGCGCCGCTTGCTGTGGCCGATCAAGCAGAAGTACGGCCAGGCAATCTCGTGGGCCGACCTGCTGATCCTGACAGGCAACGTGGCACTCGAAACCATGGGCTTCCGCACCTTCGGCTTTGCCGCTGGCCGTGAGGACACCTGGGAACCGGACAACGACGTCTATTGGGGCAGCGAGACCGCTTGGCTGGCGCCCACCAACAATCCCAACAGCCGCTACTCGGGCGACCGCAATCTTGCGAACCCGCTGGCCGCCGTGCAAATGGGCCTGATCTATGTGAACCCGGAAGGCCCGGACGGCAACGGAGATCCGCTGGCTGCCGCACGCGATATCCGCGACACCTTCGCCCGCATGGCGATGGATGATGAAGAAACCGTCGCGCTGATCGCCGGCGGCCACACCTTCGGCAAAACGCACGGCGCGGGCGCGGCAAGCCATGTTGGCGCTGATGTCGAAGCGGCTCCGCTGGAAGCGCAAGGCCTGGGCTGGGCCAGCACATATGGGACCGGCAAGGGTGCCGACGCCATCACCAGCGGGCTGGAAGTCACCTGGACGCAGACCCCTGCGCAATGGAGCAATTTCTTCTTCGAAAACCTGTTCAAGTACGAATGGGTGCAGGAGAAGAGCCCGGCCGGGGCGCTGCAATGGGTGGCCAAGGACGCCGAGGCGATCATTCCGGGCCCCACGCCCGATTCGCCCAAGCGTCGCCCGACGATGCTGACGACCGACCTGTCGTTGCGCTTCGATCCGGCGTACGAAAAGATCTCGCGCCGCTTCCTCGACAACCCGCAGGCGTTTGCCGAAGCTTTTGCGCGCGCCTGGTTCAAGCTCACGCACCGTGATCTCGGCCCGAAGTCGCGTTACCTCGGCCCCGAAGTGCCGCGTGAAGACCTGATCTGGCAAGACCCGCTGCCGGCTGCCACGCACAAGCCGACCGAGGCCGACATCGCCGACCTCAAGGCGAAGATTGCTGCTTCCGGTCTGTCGGCCTCCGAGCTGGTTGCGGTGGCATGGGCATCCGCCTCGACCTTCCGCGGTTCGGACAAGCGCGGCGGTGCCAACGGTGCTCGCATTCGCCTGGCCCCGCAGAACGACTGGGCAGTCAACCAGCCGGTGGCCGGCACGCTGGCCAAGCTGGAGGAGATTCAACGCGCTTCCGGCAAGGCTTCGCTGGCCGATGTGATCGTGCTGGCGGGCAGCGTCGGTATCGAACTGGCCGCCAAGGCAGCCGGGACGACGATCACCGTGCCGTTCACGCCGGGCCGCGTCGATGCCACGGCCGAGCAAACCGACGCCGCTTCGTTCGCGCCGCTCGAACCGGTGGCCGACGGCTTCCGCAACTACCAGAAAGCCGACTACGCGATGCCGGCCGAAGTGTTGCTGCTCGACAAGGCTCAGTTGCTGACGCTGACCGCGCCTGAACTGACGGTGCTGATCGGTGGCCTGCGCGCCATCAACATCAACGCAGATGGCAGCCAGCACGGCGTACTTACCGCCACGCCGGGCGCGCTGACCAACGATTTCTTCGTCAACCTGCTCGACATGGGCACCGAATGGAAGGCCGCCGGCAACATCTACGAGGGGTTCGATCGTAAGACGGGTCAACTCAAGTGGACCGGCACACGCGTCGATCTGGTGTTCGGCTCGAATTCGATCCTGCGCGCACTGGCCGAGGTGTTTGGCTGCGCCGACGGTAAAGAGCGCTTCATCAGCGAGTTCGTTGCCGCTTGGGTCAAGGTGATGAATCTCGACCGGTTCGATTTGGCCGCCGCCTAAGCTGCTTTCGGCGGGACTAAAATGGCGCCTTGCCTCGTGCAGGCGCCATTTTTCTTTGGTGAGTTCCATGCAATCGTCCGCTGCCCAACCCAGCCGCCTCGTGCTCTATGCGCGCCTGATGCGGATGGACAAACCGATCGGCACGCTGCTGCTGCTGTGGCCGACGCTGTGGGCGCTATGGATGGCGGCTGATGGTCATCCGCCGCTGTCGCTGGTGGTGATCTTCACGGTCGGTACCTTCCTCATGCGCTCAGCCGGCTGCGCGGTCAACGACTGGGCCGATCGCGACTTTGACAAGCACGTCAAACGCACCAAGGAGCGGCCGATCACTGCGGGCCTGATCGCCCCGTGGGAAGCGCTGGCGGTGGCCGCGGTGCTGTCGCTCATCGCCTTCACGCTGATCCTGCCGCTCAATGCACTGACGAAGTGGATGTCGGTGGCGGCCATCGTGATTGCCGGCACGTACCCCTTCTTCAAGCGGTTCTTCGCAATCCCGCAGGCGTACCTGGGTATTGCGTTCGGCTTTGGGATTCCGATGGCGTATGCAGCGGTGCAGGATCAGGTGCCGGTGCTGGCGTGGCTGATGCTTGCCGGCAATGTGTTCTGGGCGATTGCCTACGACACCGCATACGCGATGGTCGATCGCGATGACGATCTGGTCATCGGCATCAAAACGTCGGCCATTACTTTCGGACGCTACGATGTGGCGGCGATCATGCTGTGCTACGTCGGCTTCTTCGGGATCATGGCCTGGGCTGGCTATGTGATGGGGCTAGGCATGGCGTATTGGATCGGGTTTGCCGCTGCCGTTGCGTTGTCGCTTTGGTATTACCCGATGCTGCAGACGCGCGATCGGATGAAGTGCTTTTTTGTTTTCCGGCATAACAATTGGCTGGGGGCGTGTTTGTTTGCCGGTGTGGCGGGGGCGTATTTGCTGCGCTAGGGCGTTGCTGGTCCATCCCGCGCTTCATACTCAGCCGGGGATGGACCGACAGGTTCAATCCCGCCCGAATTCCTCGCCCATCTCCTTACCGCGTGCCGCTGCAGCATGCATCGCGCGTACAAAGGCAGCCTTGATACCGGCCCCTTCCATCGAAGTCAGCGCCGCGTAGGTCGTCCCACCCTTGGATGTCACGCGCTCGCGCAGTACCTCAACCGTCTCGGTCGATTGGCCTGCCAGCGTGGCCGCGCCAATGAACGTCTCCACCGCCAGCGTGCGCCCATCCTCGGCCGACAGCCCCAGCTCCTGCGCCGCCTGCTGCATCGCCTCGATGAAATAGAACACGTATGCCGGGCCGCTACCCGAGATGGCGGTCACCGCATCAATCTGCGCCTCGGCGGGCACCCACACGCTCTTGCCGACGGCATTGGCGATGGCGCTGGCGGTCACGCGGTCGTCGCCGGACAAGCCAGCGTTGGCGGCCAGGCCCGTCATACCCAGACCGGAGAGCGCTGGTGTATTCGGCATCGCCCGAACCACACGTGCGTGGCCATTCAGCCAGCGTGACAGATCCTGGATCCGGATGCCTGCCGCCACCGACAGCACCAGGCTGTCGCCCAGATGCGGTGCGAGTTGCGCGCAGACTTCACGCATCTGCTGCGGCTTGACTGCCAGGACGATCACGTCGCGGTCGGCCAGTTCTGCGCCCGGGGCGGCAGCGGTGTGGGCGCCCCAGGTTTGTTCGGCGCGGCTGCGGGCAGGCTCGGTCGGATCCACCACCACGATGTTGGCGCCGTGCGCGCCCTTGGCAATCAGGCCGCCGATGAGGGCCGCCGCCATGTTGCCGCCGCCGATGAAGCCGAGTTTCAGAGTGTCGAGCATGAGAGTGGTGGTGTGAGAGAAAACAGGAATTCAGGCGTTGGCATACTGCCGTGCCCCGAAGATGGCGCTGCCGACGCGCACAATCGTGGCGCCTTCGGCAATCGCGTCTTCCAGGTCGGCAGACATGCCCATCGACAAGGTATCGAGCGGGATGCCAGCCTCGCGCAGGCGGCCTGCCAGGGCACGCAGATCCGCAAAAGGCTTGCGCTGGGCCACAGGGTCATCGCTGGGCTCGGGCACGGCCATCAGGCCGCGCAACTGCAAGCGGGGTAGGGCCGACACGGCTTGTGCCACGGCAAGCACTTCATCGAAATCGGGCAGGAGGCCATGCTTGCTGGCCTGGCGGCTGATGTTGATCTCCAGGCAGACCTGTAGCGGCGGCGAGGTATCGGGGCGCTGGGCCGACAGCCGCTCGGCAATCTTGAGGCGATCGACGCTATGTACCCAGTCGAACTGCTCGGCCACGGCGCGCGTCTTGTTGCTCTGCAGGGGGCCGATGAAATGCCAGCGGATTGGGTCGGCGCCCGTGCGCAGGTCGGCCAGCGCCTCGATCTTGGCGATGCCTTCCTGCACGTAGTTTTCGCCGAAGAGGCGTTGCCCTGCGGCATGGGCGGCGCGTACGGCATCGGCGTCGAACGTCTTGGAAACGGCCAGCAATGTGACACCCGCAGCATCGCGCGAAGCCAGTGTGCAGGCCGTTGTGATCCGTTGACGCACGGCTTGCAAGTTGGCGGCGATTACAGACATAATCCGGCGACGTTTGTTACAAATAAACAAGGTTCCGGCACGTCAAATCAACGGCTCGGAGCGCGTCTGGAGGCGCCTTTGCGACGCCCGGGCGACATAAAAAAGTCGGGGGTCATTATAAGATGGACATCGCGCAGCTTCTGGCGTTTTCCGCCAAGAACAAGGCGTCGGACTTGCACCTGTCGGCCGGACTGCCGCCGATGATCCGGATCCACGGCGACATGCGCCGGATCAACGTGCCACCGCTCACGCACCAGGACGTGCACTCCATGGTGTACGACATCATGAGCGACGGGCAGCGCAAGGTCTACGAAGAAAACCTGGAAGTCGACTTCTCGTTTGAGATCCCCGGCCTCTCGCGTTTCCGGGTCAACGCCTTCAACCAGAACCGCGGTGCTTCGGCCGTGTTCCGGACGATTCCGTCGAAGGTGCTCTCGCTGGATGACCTGAAGGCCCCCGCCGTGTTTGCCGATCTGGCGATGAAGCCGCGCGGCCTGGTGCTCGTCACGGGCCCGACTGGCTCGGGCAAGTCGACCACGCTTGCCGCGATGGTCAACCACCGCAACGAAAACGACATGGGCCACATCCTCACGGTGGAGGACCCGATCGAATTCGTGCACGAATCGAAGAAGAGCCTGATCAACCAGCGTGAACTCGGGCCCCATACCCACTCGTTCGCCAATGCGCTGAAGTCGGCACTGCGTGAAGACCCGGACGTGGTGCTGGTCGGCGAATTGCGTGACCTTGAAACCATCCGCCTGGCGCTGACTGCCGCAGAAACCGGCCACTTGGTGTTCGGCACGCTGCACACCAGCTCGGCCGCCAAGACCATTGACCGGGTCGTCGACGTGTTTCCGTCGGACGAGAAGGAGATGGTCCGGACCATGCTTTCCGAATCGCTGGAGGCGGTGATCTCGCAGACGCTGCTCAAGACGCGCGATGGTTCGGGGCGGATTGCGGCGCACGAGATCATGATTGCCACGCCGGCCATCCGTCACTTGATCCGCGAGAACAAGATCTCGCAGATGTACTCGATGATGCAAACCAGCAGTGGCATGGGCATGCAGACGCTTGACCAGTGCCTGTCGGAGCTGATCAAGCGCTCGGCGATCAACTACGCAGACGCGCGCGCCATCGCCAAGAACCCGGACGCGTTCGCGAGCTGATACGCGAACTGATGCGCTGACTGACTCGTCGGCGCGCTTTCCAATTCTCTTCAGGAGGGGCACGCCATGCTGGACCGCGAAGCCGCCACCAAATACATCCACGAACTCTTGCAGTTGATGGTGAACAGCCGTGGCTCGGACTTGTTCATCACCGCAGAATTTCCGCCCGCGATCAAGGTGGACGGCAAGGTCACGCCGATCTCGCAGCAGCCGCTGAATGCCCAGCAGGCCATCGGTCTGGTCAAGTCGATCATGAACGAGAAGCAGCTGCGCGAGTACGAAGACAGCTCGGAATGCAACTTCGCCATCACGGCGCCGGGCGCGGGGCGTTTCCGCGTGTCGGCGTTCATGCAGCAGGGCCGCGCCGGCATGGTGCTGCGGACCATCAATACGAAGATTCCGACGCTGGGCGAGCTTGACCTGCCGCCGATCCTCAATGAGATCGTGATGAGCAAGCGCGGGCTGGTGATCGTGGTGGGGGCCACGGGCTCGGGCAAGTCGACCTCGCTGGCGGCAATGGTGGGCTATCGCAATGCGAATTCATACGGCCACATCATCACCATTGAAGATCCGGTGGAATACGTGCACACGCACCAGAATTGCGTGGTGACGCAGCGTGAGGTGGGCGTGGATACCGAGTCCTGGCACGTGGCGCTGAAAAACACGCTGCGCCAGGCACCGGACGTGATCCTGATCGGCGAAATCCGCGACCGGGACACGATGGAATACGCCATCCAGTACGCGGAAACCGGCCACCTGTGCCTTGCTACGCTGCATGCCAACAGCTCGAACCAGGCCATCGACCGGATCATCAACTTTTTCCCGGAAGAGAAGCGCCAGCAGCTGCTGATCGACTTGTCGCTGAACCTGCGCGCGATGATCGCGCAACGCCTGCTGCCGCGTCAGGGCAGGAAGGGGCGCGTCCCGGCCGTCGAAATCATGCTGGCCACCCCGCTGGTGCAAGACCTCATCTTCAAGGGCGAGGTGCACGAGCTGAAGGAGGTCATGAAGAAATCCCGCGAGCAGGGAATGATCTCGTTCGACCAGGCGCTCTTCGAGCTGTACGAGGAAAACAAGATCACGTACGAAGACGCGCTGCGCAATGCGGACTCGCTCAACGATCTGCGCCTGCAGATCAAGCTGCACAGCAAGCGTGGCGGGCAAACAGACCTGTCTGCCGGCACTGAACATCTCAACGTCGTGTGATGTGTCGAAAGCGCTACACCATTTGAGGTAATTTGCGGCGCATAACGTTTGCGCCGCTCGGAAGGCCACCCGGTCGTCATGATCTTTCCTTAATATTTGCTGAGAATTGCCGTTTAAGCGGTGAGCGGGGCTGCCAAGTCATCGGCAGGCACGCATCAAAACATAAAAGCAACAGCAAATCCGGGTGGGTAAAAACGTGGCAAGCAAGCCGAGGTGTCAGCGCGCGCGGGCGGCGCGGGGCTTTACGCTGATTGAGCTGATGATCACAGTGGCCATTGTCGGCATCCTGGCGATCATTGCGTATCCCAGCTACGTCCAGTACATCGTCCGCTCCAATCGGGCAGCGGCGGAATCCTTCATGCAGGAAGTGGCGGCCGCGCAGGAGCGTTTCCTGCTCGACAACCGTGCCTACGCGCCGAATCTGGCCACGTTGCAATACGCCAGCAACGTGCCGGCCAACGTTTCGTCCAACTACACGTTCACGCTGAGCGCCAGCAGCGTGCCGCCGTCTTACCAGCTGGCAGCGGCTCCGCAGGGCTCGCAGCAGGTGAACGACACCGCGTGCGGCACGCTCACCCTGACGAACACGGGTGCCAAGGCGGCGTCCACTGGCGCATCCAACTGCTGGAAGTGAGGCGAGCCATGAAGATCCTGCGCAAGCCCATTCAAGGTTTCACGCTGACGGAGCTGATGGTCACGCTGGCCGTGCTCGCCATTCTCGTGACGATTGCCGTGCCGTCGTTCTCCGGAATGATTGCGACGCAGGCCACGCGCAATGCGTCGTTTGACCTGTCGTCCGCCGTGTCGTTGGCGCGGGCGGAGGCAGTCAAGCAGAACACCATCGTCACCGTATCGACCAGCAGCACTTGGGCGGCCGGCTGGACGCTGATGGCGGGCACGCCTGCCACGGTGATCCGCACGTTCGGCCCTTACAACGGCGTCACCATTGCAGCGAGCAACGGCAACACGCTGTCGTTCGGCAACGATGGCCGGCCCACTGCGGGCGGCGTCACGTTCCAGGTCACGCCGACGAGCGCGTCGCAATCGGTCTCGTCAAGCTGCGTACAGGTGGGCGGCACCGGCCGCGTCGCCGTGGTTTCAGGAACGTGCTCATGAGCGCCATCGCACATTTGTCACATCGCCGGTTCGGCAAGCGCGGGCAGCGCGGGTCGACCCTGATCGAGATCCTGATTTCGGTCGTGATCCTGCTGGTGGCGCTGTTGGGCGCGGCCGGAATGATGGTCCGCTCGAACCAGTCCGAGATGGAGTCTTACCAGCGCGTGCAGGCCCTGACGCTGTTGCAGGACATGGCTGCGCGGCTCAATGCCAACCGCCAGGTGGCCTCGTGCTACGCCGCGCCCGGTGTAATCACCACGGTTGGCACGGGCGGTGTCTCGGCGCCCAGCTGCACGACCGGCACGGCCGCCCAGCAAGCCACCGTCACAACCGATCTCGCGGCTTGGAACAATGCGCTGCTCGGCAATACGGAGACTGCCGCGAGCGGCACCGTTGCCCTGGGCGCCATGATCGGCGCGCGCGGCTGCATCGAAGCCATCGACACGGTCAACCAGATCTATCGCGTAACCGTCGCATGGCAAGGCTTGGTGCAGACCGTGGCGCCGGCGTTGCCATGTGGCAGCGGCAGCAACAATTACGGTAACGACGCCTATCGGCGCGCCATTAGCGTGCAGGTGCGCATGGGGGTGCTGTCATGACGTCCAATCGGACTTCGAGGCGTCTGCAGCGCGGGATGTCGCTGATCGAACTGATGGTCGGCATGACGCTGGGGCTGCTGTTGCTGACCGCGTTGGCAAGCCTGTATGCGTCGACCTCGCAATCGCGCGTGCAATTGGGCAACAGCGCCACGCAGATCGAGAACGGCCGCTATGCGCTCGACATCATCAGCCAGGAAGTCGGGCTCGGAGGTTTCCTTGGCGATCTGAATCTGCTGGGAACCTCAGCGCTTGCGACGCCCGATGTGTGCGCAAGCGCCACCAATGCGCTGGGCTTTACCAACAGCCCAGCGACGGTACCGGTGGCCATCTACGGCTACGTACCCGGTGCGAACGCGGCGCCATGCCTGCCCAACCTGTCGCCCAACTCGGAAATCCTGGTGGTGCGGCGCGTGTCGAGCACCGTCACCTCTGCGAGTGCCGTAGCGGCAGGGCAGGCCTATCTGCAGGACTCGTTCTGCAGTACGGACACCGCTCCCTTTGTCTTCAGCAGCAACAGCGCGGACTTCGTGTTGAAAGACAAAACCTGCGCAAATGCTGCCCCGCTGCGCCAAGTCAGTGTGCGAGCGTTCTACCTTGCTACGTGCGACCGCTGCGGCCCCGGCGGCGACAGCATTCCCACGCTCAAGATGGTCGAGTTCTCCAATGGGGCGCTGCAGCCGCCCAACTCAATCGCCCAGGGCATCGACGACGTGCATTTCGCCTACGGCGTAGACATGGACGGCAACGGTTCGCCCGATTGCTATGTCGCCAATCCGGGCATCGACAACAGCGCCGCCTGCACCACCGTGAGTGGCTACAACTGGACCGCATCCGCTGCGACGAACTGGAGCAACGTGACCGCCGTACGCATCAACTTGCTCGCGCGCACGCTAGGTGTGTCGCCGGGCTGGACCGACACGCGGTCCTACGACATGGGCCGCGGCACGCTCACCGCCCCTTTCAACGATGGCTATAAGCGACACGTCTATGCGGAACTCGCACGCGTCGCCAATGTAGCCGGCCCACGGGAGTAGCCATGCGGCGCTTTTCGGTTCGCCAATCGGCACGTCAGTCGGGCGTGACGCTTGTTGTCACGCTGATCTTCCTGGCGATCTTCATGGGCATCGTCGTGATGATCATGAATTCGGGTGTGATCAACACCAAGATCGCCGCCAACCAGCAATACGGCCTGGAAGCGCGCAACGCTGCGCAGCAGGGTATTGAGCAGGTCATCAGTTCCGACTTCACCGGCAACCCTGCGGCTGCGGCCGTCAATGTGCCCGTGGATGTCAACGGAGATGGCAAGCCGGAGTATACAGCGCAGGTGGCGGCGCCCACATGCCTGGCCACCAAGCAGATCTCCAACACCCAGTTGACGTTGGACCCGGCCAACCCAAATTTCGCCAACGATTCATCCTGCTTTGGCGGCGTGAATACCAATTCGGATACGGGGCTGCTGACCAAGGCGGGCACCCCTGGCGGGATGTCGAACTGCAGCGCGACGCAATGGGACGTCTCCGCCACGGTCAACGATGCGAACGCAACAAATACGAACACCACCTTACATCAGGGTGTCGCTGTACGGGTCCTGACCGGCACGTTGTGCCCCTAAGCCCGCACGCGCCAAGCCAGGAAGACTGACATGCGCACATTTTCCAAACGTATCGCCCTGACCGCTGCGGCCACCTTCATGCTCGCGCTGGGATCCCAGCCAGCAGGCGCCGAGGATATTGACCTCTATACGGGGTTGCAGCAGAACGCTGGCAAGCCCAACGTACTGATCGTCTTTGACGATGGCGCGAACTCAGACGCCAACGCCACTTTTACTTGTTCTGCGCAAGGTCTGACGGTCGCCAATCCGAAGAAGAGTTCTGGCGCCGAGCAATGCGCGCTGTATGGGGCGATCCAGTCGATCAACAGTACTTCGCCGCTGCTGGGTAACCTGAACCTCGGGTTGATGATGTTCGACCCCAAGAGCCCTGGCGGCATCTTCCGGTTCCCGTCTGCAAGCTCGCCGTCCGCCCAAACCCTGCAGCCAATGGACGGCAACGGGGTGAACAGTTTCCTGTCGTACATGCAGAATCAGTTTCCCAGCGATCTGAACGGCAACAACGTTCAGACGTCGGGCGCGATGCAGGAGGCCTGGTCCTTTTATTACGGATACCATTCCTCGCTCAACAAGATGATTGCGTTGTCGGGCAACCAGTACACGTCGCCCCTCACGGATCCGTGCCAGCGCAATTTCATCATCTACATCGGAAACGCGACCAACAGCGGCCACCCGGCTGAAAGCGATTCGCAGATGTACAACGCGCTGGCGGCTGCCGCGCCGACCCCGACTTCGTCGCAGCTTCAGCAGATCGTCATCCCGACGTACAACAAGTACCAGAGCAACTGGGGCGACGAGTGGGCGCGCTTCATGTATCAGACCGATCTGCAGGGGACGGCCAATTCGGCCAATCCGCAGAACGTCGTCACATACGCCATCACGGTCACGGACGGCAAGAACCCCGACTACGTCGCGTTCGACAACAGCATGGCCACCAACGGTGGCGGCAAGGCCTACACCATCCAGCTTGGCGACGTGCAAGGATTGCAGCAGGCCCTGCTGTCGATCCTCAATGAAATCCAGGCCGTCAACAGTGTCTTCGCATCGGTCAGTCTGCCAGCTGCGGTCAACACCCAAGGTCAGTTCCTGAGCCAGGTCTACATCGGTATGTTCCGGCCAGATGCCACGGCTGCACCGCGTTGGATGGGTAACCTCAAGCAGTACCAGGTCGGGTACGACACGAGCGGCAATGTCGTCCTGCAGGATTCTCTCGGAAACCCAGCCATCAGCAGTGCGGGCACGGGCTTCATTGCACCCACAGCGGTGAGCTTCTGGACGCAGGATCCGCCATTAACGTTCGGGGCGACCAGCTATGGGACATCGGGGGTATCCGGCTGGCCAAGCAACGGCTTCTGGAAGAACAGCCCATCCGGCGTGGGCTGGAACCTGGATTCGCCTGACGGCCAGATCGTTGAAAAGGGCGGTGCCGGCGAGATGTTGCGCGCCCAGAACGTGACCAGCCAATTGGGACGGACGCTCTATACGTGCAACGGCGTGGGAACATGTCCAGCCGGCACCGCTATGCCGTCATTCGATACGTCCAACAATTGGCTCGCGGGTACCAACGGGTTGAACGCGATCAATTCCGGTTCCAGCGGGGCGCCGACGATCACCTCGGCGCAGCAGAACTATCTGATCAACTGGGTGCGCGGGCGCGACGTGTATGCGCTTGACGGCGGGGCCAGCACCGGCGCCGGGCAGGAAGCCGAGACCGGGCCGGGCGGATCCGTGACGGTGCGAAGCTCGGTTCATGGCGACGTCCTGCATTCACGCCCCGTCGTCGTGAACTATGGAGGCAGCATCGGCATCGTGGCGTTCTATGGCGCCAATGATGGTGTGTTCCATGCCGTCAATGCGAATCAGAGCATGGGCATCAATGGTGTCCGTCCCGGCGGTGAACTGTGGGGCTTCATTGCGCCTGAGTTCATCGGCAAGCTGAGCCGTCTCTATGCCAACTCGCCGGAAGTGAAGCTGTCCACGACGCCGAGCGGCATCTCGCCGACGCCGACGCCGCGCGACGATTTCTTTGACGGCAGCACGACCGTCATGCAGGACCAGCGGAATCCGGGAAGCCCGCGCACGATCATCTACCTGACCGCACGTCGCGGCGGGAACCTGATCTACGCGTTGGACGTGACCAATCCGATGAGTCCGCAATATTTGTGGTCGCGCAGCAATAGCGATATTCCGGAGCTCGGCCAGACTTGGTCAAAGCCGCGCCTGATGA
The DNA here is from genome assembly GCF_052045895.1 of Ralstonia sp. 22111. Lineage (NCBI taxonomy): Bacteria > Pseudomonadati > Pseudomonadota > Betaproteobacteria > Burkholderiales > Burkholderiaceae > Ralstonia > Ralstonia sp. 22111. The sequence goes on from NZ_JBQEPR010000002.1 coordinate 67,594, forward strand.
CGGTAGCGGGATACTCCGGGCCACTGCTGATCATGGGCGCCGGCTATGACGCAGCCTCCGAAGACAGTGATCCGGCTCCTGGTACCGATACGATGGGCCGCGGGATCGTGGTGCTGGATGCCTACACGGGTGCACCGGTATGGAGCGCGCTTCCGAGCTGTTCCGGCATGGCGGGTGTGTGCGTGAAGAACACCGGACTGACGCGATCCATTCCGTCTGACGTCACGGTGGTCGACCGTACGGGCAGCGGCTATATCCAAATGGCCTACGCCGGAGATGTCGGCGGCAACATCTGGCGCGTCGATTTCCAGACCTCGGCTGGCAATACGCCTTCCAACTGGACGATCACCAAACTCGCAACCCTGGGCGGCGCCGCCAACACCAATAACGCGCGCAAGTTCTTCTATGCTCCCGACGTGGTGCCCACCTCCGCCTACAACGCCATCATGGCTGGCACGGGCGATCGCGAGCACCCGCTTTATTCTTCCAACACGACGCCGGGTACGGCCTACAACGTGGTCAACCGGTTCTACATGGTGAAGGATCCGAATCTCGGCAGCATGCCCGCGAGCTGGACTCCGATCACCGAAGCCAACCTGTTCGATGCGTCAACGCTGGCGTACGACGGATCGGGGTCAGGTTTCTTCATCACGTTGCCCAACCCCGGAGAGAAGGTGGTGAACGCACCACTGACCGTTGCCGGATACACCACGTTCGGGACCAACACGCCTGCTATCCCCACGGCGGGCCAGTGCTATCCCAACCTGGGTGTCGCGCGCACGTATTCGGTCGGCTTCCTGACGGGTACAGGGCAAAATCCGAACCGCTCTGTCGTTCTCGACGGTGGTGGCTTTCCACCCTCGTCCGTCTATGGCGTTGTCCTGATCAATAATGGCAACGGCACGACCTCTTCTGTGCCTGTATGTTTCGGCTGCGGCAACCAAACGGGTTCAGGCGGTGGCGGATCAGCACTTTCCCCGGTGAAGGTCGTCCCCAAGGGCCTCGGCAAACGCAAGCGCACGTTCTGGTTCTCTGAAACCGACAAGAAGCCCTAACTTCTGCCTCAACGGCCCGCCCAGCGCGGGCCGTTACAATTCCGGACAGATGCCGGAGCACCCCGTTCCCGCAACCATCCGGAGAGTAGCCATGAGTGACGTCTACGCATTCGAGGCCGATTCGTTGACCGGCCAGCGCGTGCCGCTGTCGCAGTACAAAGGCAAGGTCCTGCTGATCGTGAACACGGCAAGCAAGTGCGGATTCACGCCGCAATACGCGGGGCTGGAGGCGGTGTACAAGCGGCTGCATGAGAAAGGCCTTGAGGTGCTCGGCTTTCCGTGCAACCAGTTCGGCAAGCAGGAGCCGGGCGGCGAAGACGAAATCGGTGCCTTCTGCGAGAAGAACTACGGCGTCTCGTTTCCGATGTTCGGCAAGATCGACGTGAATGGCTCGGGCGCGCATCCGCTCTACAAGTGGCTGACCTCGGAAAAGCCCGGTGTGCTTGGCATCGGCGCCATCAAATGGAACTTCACCAAGTTCCTGCTGCGCCGCGACGGCACGGTCTACAAGCGCTATGCGCCCATGACCAAGCCGGAAGAGATTGCCGACGATATCGAGCGGCTGTTGGCGGAGCCGGATCCCGCCTGAGGTTGCCTTCGCTAGTCTGACGAGCCCCGCACCTTGCGCATGAAATCCGCCAGCGAGCGCTCGGCGGATTCGGCAAAGTGGCGCTCCAGGATGTCGACCTTGACGCAGCGGTCGAGGCGGAAGGTGCGGTAGTCCTGACGGTGCTCGCACCAGGCCGCCACCAGCCAGACTTGTCCCCAGAAGAACAGGCCGAGCGGCTGGATGCAGCGTTCAGTTAACTGGCCTTGCGCGTCGCGGTAGGCGAGCCGCGCAACCGCATGGCGGCCAAGCGCCGCATGCAGCGTGTCAAAGACCTGCTTGACCTCGTCGCCCATGCCGTAGCCGGGCGCGAAGATGCGTGTGGTCTCGGCTTCGGAGCGGCGCTCCGCAGGCAGGGCGCCCATCAGTTTTTCCAGAGCCGCTTCGACCGAGTCGGCCATGGTGCCGCCGCTCCATGCCTTGATCATGCGCGCACCGGCCACCAGCGCTTCGACTTCATCGGCGGTGAACATGAGCGGCGCGAGGTCGAAGCCCGCGCGCATGCGGTAGCCGATACCGGCTTCCCCTTCGATCGGCACGCCCGAGACCGACAGGTCACGGATGTCGCGGTACACCGTGCGCTCCGACACGCCGAGGCGCTCGGCCAGCATGGCCGCCGTGGTCAAACGGCGGCCTCGCAGGATCTGGGCAATCTGGAACAGGCGGTCGGCGCGGCGGGTCATGCGCGGCATTGTAGTGGGCTTCGGCCCGGGTGCAATGCGGGCCATATCCCCTACGCGCCGAAGGGCGTCAGTTCACGTTGCGGGTGGATGTCGACCACGTCGACCTGCTCGCCACGGCGCAGCATGCGCTTGCCCAGTCGCGGGAAATCGGCAATCTCGATGTTGAGATGTTCGCCGCCGCACAGATAGACGAGATCTTCCTTGCCGCAGTTGCGCAGGTGGTGCGCCACGCCCGTGGGGAAGGCCATGAAGTCTCCGGGGCGCACGGTGAAGATGTTGTCGTCGATCTCGGCCTGCGCTTCACCGGAAAGGATGTAGATCCATTCCTCTTCGCGCTGGTGCGAGTGATAGACGAATGATTCCTTGCCCGGCGGCACGCGCGCAAAGTTCACGCCGGTGCGCTTGAGCCCGAGCAGTCGGCCCATCATGGTGCCGTGGATTTCCGACAGGCTGTTCCAGGGGTGAGAAAACGACTGCGTGCGCGCGGTGATATCCGCGGCACGCATGAGATACGGGGATTGGCTCGGCATGGTGTTCTTCTCTGTCTCGTAGTGAAGGCCGGCGCCCGCGCACCGGCCTCGGGGGGCGTTACTGCTGTAGCAGATACGCCTGCGTCTTGGCGTCCGGCTCGTGCAGGCCGACGCGGTTGCCTTCGGTGTCGACGATGTGGGCAATGCGGCCCATGTGGTCGGGCAGCGTCATCGGGCCGAACACGCATTGGCCGCCGCTGCCGTTTACGCGTTCGAGCACGGCGTCCAGGTTGGGTGCGTTCAGGTAGACCACGCTGCCCTTGTCGGAAGGCGCAAAACCTTCGCCCTTGACCAGCGCACCGTGGATGGTCGTCTCACCCGCCGGAAACACGCCCATGGTCATGTCGCCCATGTCTTCCTGCTTGAGCTGCGTGTCGAAGACGTTCTCGTAAAACTTCACCGCGCGCGGGAAATCGTTGGCGGGGATTTCAAACCAGTTGATCACGCTTGCCATGTTGTCGCTCCGGTTGGTGAGGCAGGCCGCTTGAAGGGAGCGGAGATACCTGTCTCGTTAAGGTGGAGCGATTTTGGCGGGGGGCTCCTGACAGCGTTCTGTCAGGAGCATTCAGGAGGATTGGGCAGCGTGTTGCAGATTGCCCAGGCAGTGAAAGCCGGGCGGAGGGGGAGGCGACTCAGTGCGGAATCCAACCCGCCAGCAGCGGCACCAGCACGGCTGTCAGCACGCCGTTCAGGCCCATGCCCAACGCCGAGAACGCGCCCGCTTCCGGATTCACCTGAAACGCGCGCGCCGTACCGATGCCATGCGCCGCAATGCCGGTGGCAAAGCCACGCACGCTGTACTCGCGCACGCGCAGCAGGTTCAGCAGCCGCGTCGTGGTAGTGGCGCCGACAATGCCGGTAATGAGCACCAGCACTGCCGTGATGGTCGGCGCGCCGCCGATTTTCTCGGAGATGCCCATGGCGATCGGGATCGTCACCGATTTCGGCGCCATCGAGCGCAGCGTTTCGGGCGATGCGCCCAACAGCCACGCAATGCCCACTGCCGACACCACCGCCACCACCGACCCTGCGAGCAGCCCGCCCATCAGCGGCAGCGCGTGGCGGCGCAGTTTCGCCCATTGCTGGAACAGCGGTACGGCCAGCGCAACCGTGGCCGGCCCCAGCAGGAAGTGCACGAACTGCGCGCCGTCGAAGTACGTCTTGTACGGCGTGCCCGTGAGCGTCAGGAGTGTGCCCAGGATGACCACCGCAATCAGCAGCGGATTGACCATCGGGTTGAAGCGGCTGCGCTCGTGCAGACGCACGCCGATCAGGTAGGCGATGAGCGTGGCGGTCAGGCCCAGCAGCGGGCTGGCGGCCAGGTAGACCCAGAGTTGATGCAGGTTGGGAGCCATTGCGTTCATGGGGCCAGCTCCTCGTTGCCTTCGCCGCTGTCACCCAAGCGGCGCATCAGGGCGCGGGTGACGAGTGCACCGGCGGCAATCGACAGCCACGTCGACACGACGGTCGCCACCACGATGGGCAGCCATTCCTGCCCGATGCGGTTCAGTTGCGTCATGACGCCCACGCCGGCCGGCACGAACAGGATGGTCAGATGTCGCAGCAGGTCGCTGACGGTGCCCTGCATGACTTCGAGCACGCGGCCCTTGTCTACCAGCAGATAGATGACCAGCAGCACCATACCGATCACCGGGCCGGGCACCGGCAGGTGCAGCGAATACGTGAGCAGCTCTCCTACCGACTGGAACGTCAACAGGATCGCGAAGGTTTGCAGCATGGGGCCTCCGGGCGAAACGAAGCGCCAAGTATAGAACCCGGCTGCGTTCGTTTCAGGCCAGCATGCGGTCGACCAGTTCGATCCAGTGTTCGACCGGCGTATCGGTGCCGCTCTGCAGATGCGTCACGCAGCCGATGTTGGCGCTGACGATGCGCTCGGGCTGCGTCGCTTGCAGCTTGGCGAGCTTGTCGTCGCGCAGGCGGTAGGCGAGTTCAGGTTGCAGCACCGAATACGTGCCCGCCGAGCCGCAGCACAGGTGGCTGTCGGCGCAGAGCTTGACGTCCACGCCCAGCGAGCCGAGCAGCGTTTCCACCGCGCCGCGGATCTGCTGGCCGTGCTGCAGCGTGCAGGGCGGGTGCCACGCCACGCGCGGCCGCTGTGCTTCAGGCTTGGCCTTCTGCAGAAGCTGTTGCGAAAACGCGGGCAGCACCTCGCACAGGTCGCGCGTCATGGCGGACACGCGCGCCGCGCGCTCGGCATAGGCGGGGTCATCGCGCAGCAGGTGGCCGTATTCCTTGACCATCGCACCGCAGCCGGAGGCCGTCATGACGATGGCCTCGGCGCCCGCTTCGATATGTGGCCACCACGCGTCGATGTTGGCGCGCATGTTGCCAAGGCCGCCTGCGTGGTCGTTCATGTGATAGCGGATGGCCCCGCAGCAGCCCGCGCGGTCTGCGCTGATGAGCTGCACGCCCAGCTTGTCGAAGACGCGTGCCGTGGCGGCATTGATGTTGGGCGACATGGCGGGTTGCACGCAGCCTTCGAGCAGCAGCATCTTGCGTGCGTGTGCGGTGCTTGGCCGCATGCCGGCGTGAGGCTGCTTGGCTGGCATCTTGTTGCGCAGCACCTGCGGCAACATCGGCCGCACGGCCTGCCCGAGCTTGAGTGCGGAGCCGAACAGCGCCGGCCGCGTCAACCCTTCGCGCAGTGCCCAGCGCACGGCGCGTTCGCCGAGCGGGCGTGATTCTCCTTTCGCATCGAGCTGGTCATCGACGATCTTGCGGCCGATCTCCACCAGGCGCCCGTAGGTCACGCCGGACGGACAGGTCGATTCGCAGTTGCGGCAGGTCAGGCATCGGTCCAGGTGCAGGCGCGTGGCCTCGCCGGCAGGTTGGCCTTCCAGCACCTGCTTCATCAGATAGATGCGCCCGCGCGGGCCGTCCAGCTCGTCGCCGAGCAGTTGGTAGGTCGGGCAGGTGGCCGTGCAGAAACCGCAGTGCACGCACTTCTGCACGATGCTTTGGGCTTCTTCGCCGTCGGGGGTGTTGCGCAGGAACGCCGCGAGCGTGATTTGCATGATGGGCTTGCGTTAGAAGTCGGCAGTCAGAACGCTGAATACAGACGGCCCGGGTTGAAGATGCCGTGCGGATCGAAGCTGTCTTTCAGGCGTTTGTGCACGGCCATCAACGGCGCGCCGACGGGCGTGAAGATGTCGCTGGCGCGGTCGCCGTTGCGGAACAGCGTGGCGTGGCCGCCGGCCTTGCGTGCTGCATCGCGGATGACTTCGGCGGAGGTGTTGGCGGTGTCGATCCACCAGCGCTGGCCGCCGCCCCATTCGACGAGTTGCTCATCGGCCGACGCATGACCCAGCGCCAGCGGCGGCGTGGCGGGGGGCAGGGCGATGCGCCACAGCGGCAGGCTGCCTTGCACGGCGCGGGCGAAGAATGCATGCGATTGTTCGCGCAGGTCGCGCCAGTACGCGGCCCCTTCTGTGTCATCAACGCGCTCGCCGCCAAGCTTGGTGATGGCTGCGCGCACTGCCGCATCGGCACCGCTCAAGCGTACCCACAGCGCACCGTCGATCCACGCAGACGCTGCGATCGGCAGCGGCTGGCCGCCCCAGCGGTTGAGGGTGTCGATGGCCTCGCCTTGCGCCATGGCAAAGCGCAGCGTTGCATCGCAGAACGGCATCGGCAGCACCTTGAGCGACACCTGGACGATCAGCCCTAGCGTGCCGAGTGCACCGGCCATCAGGCGCGAGACGTCGTAGCCGGCCACGTTCTTCATCACTTGGCCGCCGAAGTTCAGCATGTCGCCGCGGCCATCCATGACGACGGCGCCGAGCACGAAATCGCGCAGAGCCCCCACCGACTGCCGGCGCGGCCCCGACAGGCCCGATGCAAACGCACCGCCCACCGTTGCCTGTTTTCCGTCAGCTGCAAAGTGCGGCGGCTCGAACGCCAGCATCTGCCGGTGCTCGGCCAGTGCGGCTTCGATCTCGACGAGCGGTGTACCACTGCGCGCGGTGATGACGAGCTCGGCGCAGTCGTAGTCGACGATGCCGGACCATTCGCGTGTGTCGAGCACGGTGCCGTGAGGTGCCGGTGCGCGGCCGTAGAAATCCTTGGTGCCGCCACCACGCAGGGTGAGTGGCGTGCGGCTGTCGGCGGCCTGGGCGATGGCGTCACGAAAGCGCGAAAGCGCAGGCGAAAGGGCAGTGTCTGGGGTGATTGGCATGTCGAACTTTCTGGCGGGCAGCTCACTGGCTGCCAGCTGTCTCCGTTGGAAGCAGTGGGAGCCGTGTGCCGCAGCGCTTGCAGAATGCGGCGTCTGTATCGTGACGTTCCAGCGTGCAGCCGCTGCACGCGCGGGTCTGCGGTGGGGCGGCGGAGGCGGAGCCGGTGCCGGACTCTTCGCGCATGGTGTTCACCAGTTCGGCGCCGATGATGCCGGTGGGAAACGCGATGATGCTGTAGCCGAGCAGGATGGTCATCGACGTGATGAACTGCCCCAGCGGGGTCTTCGGCACAAGGTCGCCGAAGCCCGTGGTGGTGAGCGTGACGACCGCCCAGTACATGCTCACCGGAATGCTGGTGAAGCCATGCTGCGGCCCCTCCACCACATACATCACCGTGCCCAGGATGATGGTGATGATGAAGACGGTGCCCAGGAACACGAAGATCTTGTGCCGGGCGTTCAGCAGCGCACGCAGCAGGATCTGCGCCTCTTCAAAGTAGACCGTGATCTTCAGGATCCGGAAGATCCGCAGCAGGCGCAGCAGCCGCACATCGAGCAGGTAGGCCAACTCGGGCACAAAGATCGCCAGCCACGTCGGCAGGATCGAGATGAAATCGATGACGCCGTAGAAGCTGAGCACGTAGCGCCAGGGCCTGCGCACCACGAGGATGCGCATGGCGTATTCCGCCGTGAACAGCAGCGTGAAAAGCCACTCGAGCACCGTGAACAGCGTGCCCGCGCGGCCGCTGACGCTCGGCAGGCTGTCGAGCATCACCACCAGCACGCTGGCGAGGATGGCCCCCAGCAGGGTCAGGTCGAACAGCCTGCCGGCGCGCGTATCGGCTTCGAAGATGACGGTGTACCAGCGCGCGCGCCAGCCGCTCTCGGGTTTGCCGAGATACTCGCCAAGGCGCGCGTTATGGGCGTGCCATCGGTTGCGGCTGTTGCGGGGCGGATTCCTCATGGCCGTCGCGTGCTTAGAAGCGGGGCAGGTCCGGGTGCGGCAGCAGGCCGTTGCGCACGTGCAGCTTGCCGTATTCGGCGCAGCGCGCGAGCGTGGGGATGGCCTTGTCGGGGTTCAGCAGGCGCGCCGGGTCAAAAGCCGCCTTTACGCGCAGGAAGGCGTCGCGCTCTTCCGCCGAAAACTGCACGCACATCGAGCTGAGCTTTTCCACGCCCACGCCGTGTTCGCCCGTCACGGTTCCGCCCAGTTCTACGCAGGTCTCGAGGATGTCGGAGCCGAACAGCTCGGCGCGGTGCCATTCGTCCTGGTCTTCGCCGTTGAAGAGGATGAGCGGGTGCATGTTGCCGTCGCCCGCATGGAACACGTTGATGCAGCGCAGGGCGTACTTCTGCTCCATCGCCTGGATGCGCCGCAGCAGCGTGCCGATGTGCTTGCGCGGGATGGTGCCGTCCATGCAGTAGTAGTCCGGCGAGATGCGGCCCGCTGCCGGGAATGCATTCTTGCGGCCGCTCCAGAACTTCAGGCGCTCGGCTTCGCTTTGCGACACCTGGATGCGCGTGGCACCGGAGGCACGCAGCACTTCGCTCATGCGCGCGATTTCTTCGGCCACCTCTTCGGGCGTGCCGTCGGACTCGCACAGGAGGATGGCCGCCGCGTCCAGGTCGTAGCCGGCGCAGACGAATTCCTCAACGGCTGCGGTGGCGGGCTTGTCCATCATCTCCAGCCCGGCCGGGATGATGCCCGCGGCAATCACGTCGGCCACGGCGTTGCCGCCGGTTTCCACGTTGTCGAAGCTCGCCATGATCACCTGCGCGAGCTGCGGCTTGGGGATCAGGCGCACGGTCACTTCCGTCACCACGGCCAGCATGCCTTCGGAGCCGATCACCGTGGCCAGCAGGTCGAGGCCGGGTGCGTCGGGTGCTTCGCTGCCGAATTCGACCACCTCGCCGTCCATCATCACGGCGCGCACGCGCAGCACGTTGTGCACGGTCAGGCCGTACTTCAGGCAATGCACGCCGCCCGAATTTTCATTGACGTTGCCGCCGATGGTGCAGGCGATCTGCGAGGACGGATCGGGCGCGTAGTACAGCCCGTGCGGGTTGGCGGCTTCGGATATGGCGAGGTTGCGTACGCCCGGCTGGACCACCGCCGTGCGCGTGTAGGGGTCGACCTTGATGATGCGCTTGAACTTGGCCAGCGACAGGACCAGCCCGCCCGGCGTCGGCATCGCGCCGCCCGACAGGCTCGTCCCCGCGCCGCGCGGCACGACGGGCACGCCCATGCGGTGGCACACGCGCAGGATCTCGACGACCTGCGCCTCGGTATCCGGCAGCACCACGGCCAGCGGCACCTGCCGGTAGGCGGCAAGGCCATCGCATTCATACGGAGTGGTGTCTTCGCGCTCCCAGAGCAGCGCGTCGTCGGACACGATCTGGGACAGCGCGGCGGTCAACTCGGCCTGCAGGGCGGATTGATCGCGGGCGGTGGCGGGCAGCGACGCGTTCATGGGGTGTCTCTCATCGTTGTGCCCGGCAGCGGTGGCCGGGGTGGAGGGCACTATAGCCCGGCCGCCGCGCCATGCGGCGTGTTAAGGACTTTTGCTGCGATGAATTTGGCTCGCCGAGGCGCCCAATGCGGTTCATCGCGGTGCGGCAAGGTTGCACGGCTGGATCGTGGAGGTCCGATCCTCACGATCGAGCCTTCGACGGTCAATGGCGGGGCTCCGATCACCGCGCTTCACACTAAAAGTTTCGAATCCGGAGTTCCGGTACCTCACGCATGAGGCCAATAGGGTCAGCGTTGATGAAAAAAGCAGCAACGATGAGGTTCAGAACGTCGCCTTCGAGGCTCGGAGGCTCGACCCATGACCCTTTTTGCTCCGACGTTGCTGCTTTTTTCATCAACGTTGAGGCTTCAGGGCCTCAACGTCGATACTAAAAGTTTCGAATGTGGTGGTTTGAGCTCCGGTGACGAGGCTCGGCTGCCCACAGTTGAGCGGCTTACCAATCCAGCCCAAGCAACCAATCCACAAATTGCCGTGCCTCGGGCTTCATCGGCGCTTGTTCGCGCTGGACGATGTAATAAGCATGCGGCGAGGCCGATTCGATGTCCAGCAGCCGGACGATCTGCCCCGAGCCCAGCCAGTTGCGCGCCATCGCCTGCCGCACCAGCGCCACGCCCTGGTTGGAGGCCACCGCTTCGAGCATCAGGCCGATGTCGTTGAACAGCGAGCCGGTGGCGGGCTCCGGCGCGTCCAGCCCCGCTGCCTCAAACCACGGGCGCCATGGCTCCAGGGGGCTGCGCAGCAGCGTGAGGTTCAGCAACTGCGACGCTTCGGTGATGGTGTTGCCGCTGATCTGCTCGAAGTAGCCGCGCCCGCACGCCGGGAACACCGGTTCGTTGAGCAGCAGCGTGGTCTTCAGGTCCGGATAGCGGCCGGTGCCGTAGCGGATCTCGACATCGGTGTCCTCGGCTTTCACGTCGAGGAACGGGATGGAGAGATGCAGTTCCAGATCAATGTGCGGGTACAGCCCGTTGAACTCGGGCAGGCGCGGCACGAGGTGCTGGCGCCCGAACGTGGGCGGGATCGCCACGCGCAGCCGCGCACGCTGCTTGCTGAACTCCGGCCGCGCCAGTTCGTGCAGCGTGTCGAGCGCGACTTGCACGCTGCGCAGGTAGCGCGTCCCGGCGGCGGTGAGCCGCAGTGCTGTGCCGGTGCGCACGAAGAGGTCTTCGCCCCACAGTTCTTCGAGGTTCTTGATGCGGTGCGATACCGCGCTGGGCGTGACGGACAGCTCCTCGGCCGCGCGCGCGAAGCTCGCATGGCGCGCCCCCGCCTCAAAGGCAATCAGCAGATGCAGCGGAGGAACGCGCTTGAAGACGGAGGACATGCGGGTGGTCGCTGGTGGGTGCGTCGGTTACAGGTGGAAGATCTTGCCGGGGTTCAGGATGTGCTTCGGGTCCAGCGCCTGCTTGACGCTGCGCATCAGGTCGATCGCATCGTTGCCGTGCTCGGCGATGAGGAAGTCGATCTTGTGCAGGCCCACGCCATGCTCGCCCGTGCAGGTGCCGTCCATGGCAATCGCACGCGCCACGATGCGCTGGTTGATACGCTCGGCTTCTTCCAGTTCTTCCGGCTTGTTCGGGTCGATCAGCAGCGCGACGTGGAAGTTGCCGTCGCCCACGTGGCCGACGATGGGGGCAGGCAGTTGCAGCGCGCTGGCGAGCAGGTCCTTCTCGGTCTCCACCACGCAGTCGGCCAAGCGCGAGATCGGCACGCACACGTCGGTGGTGACGGCGCGGCAGCCCGGCTTGAGCTGCAGGAAGGCGAAGTAGGCGTTGTGGCGGGCGTTCCACAGGCGGCTGCGGTCTTCGGGGCGCGTTGCCCATTCGAAGCCCTGGCCTTTGTGTTCAGCGGCGATCTGCTGGACGGTCTCGGCTTGCTCCTGCACGCCGTGCTCCGAGCCATGAAACTCGAAGAACAGCGTCGGCATCTCGGGCAGCGTGAGCTTGTCGTACTGGTTGATCGCACGGATGGCGAGCGCATCGACAAACTCGACGCGCGCAATCGGCACGCCCATCTGGATGGTGTCGATCACGGCGGACACCGCATCGCCCATGCTCGGGAAGGCGCACACGGCCGCGGACACGGCTTCGGGCTGCGGATACAACTTCAGCGTGATCTCGGTGATGATGCCCAGCGTCCCCTCGCTGCCGATGAAGAGGCGCGTGAGGTCGTAGCCCGCCGACGATTTACGCGCGCGGTTGGCTGTCTTGATGATGCGGCCGTCAGCGGTGACCACCGTCAGGTTCAGCACGTTCTCGCGCATCGTGCCGTAACGCACGGCGTTGGTGCCGGACGCGCGCGTCGCACACATGCCGCCGATGGACGCATCCGCGCCCGGGTCGATCGGGAAGAACAAACCGGTATCGCGAATCTCGGTATTGAGCTGCTTGCGCGTGACACCCGGCTCGACCGTCACCGTCAGGTCTTCCGGATGCACAGACAACACATGGTTCATCTGCGAGAGATCGAGGCTCACGCCGCCGGCCACGGCCAGCAGATGGCCTTCGAGCGACGAGCCGGCGCCGTACGGGATCAGCGGAATCTCCTGTTCAAAGCAGAGCTTGGCGACGGCAGCGACTTCCTCGGTGGTCTGCGCGAAGACGACGGCGTCGGGCAGCATCGGGTCGTAGGCGGATTCGTCGCGGCCGTGATGGGCGCGTACCGCTTCAGCGGTGGAGATGCGATCGCCAAAGCGGGCACGCAGCGCGTCGAGCATCGCAGGCGGAATCGGCTTGCGGATGATCTGGGAGGGCGGGGCTGGATGGTTCATGGCGTCTCGCGTGGGGCAGCGGTCTGAAGCCGGCTCGGGCTGTCATTCTAACGCCGGGGTCATGCCGTCCTTGCGATAATGGCGCCACCAACATTGACGCAATACAGGGAGACGCACCGTGGGCAATCGCCTATCCAAAATCGCCACCCGCACCGGTGACGACGGCACCACCGGCCTCGGCGACGGCAGCCGCACGGCCAAGGACAGCCTGCGCATCGCCGTCATCGGCGACGTCGACGAGTTGAACTCGCACATCGGCGTGCTGCTGACGGAAACGTTGCCCGACGGCGTGCGCGCAGCGCTCACCGCCATCCAGCACGACTTGTTCGATCTGGGTGGCGAACTCTGCATTCCCGGCTACACGATGGTGACCACCGCGCACGTGCTGCGGCTCGACCAATGGCTGGCCGATTACAACGCCGATCTGCCGCGGCTGGCCGAATTCATCCTGCCAGGCGGCAGCCGCGCTGCGGCACAGGCGCATGTCTGCCGCACCGTTGCGCGCCGTGCCGAGCGCAGCATCGTCGCCCTGGGCCGGGCGGAAACCATTGGCGAGGCGCCGCGCCAATACGTCAATCGCTTGTCGGACCTGCTGTTTGTGCTGGCACGCGTGTTGAATCGCGCAGATGGCGGCTCGGACGTGCTCTGGAAACGCGACGAGCACAAGCCGACCTGATCGCAGTCGGCGCATCAAAACAAAACGGCCCGGTTGTGCACCGGGCCGTTTGCTTTGCCGCGCGTGGATCAGTTCACGCTGGTCGGCGTGGTCGTACTTTGTGCCACGGCAGCCAAGCCCGCCAATTGCCCCGGCGTGGTGATGGTCAGCGCCTGCGATGGCGTGGGCGCCGGGAAGCCGCCTTCGGCCAGCGCTTCCTTGATCGTCCGGTTGGTGTCGAAATAGACCTGCCAGTAATTGTCGTTGTGCGTGTACGGGCGCACGGCCAGCACTGGCCCCACCAAGTTGAATTCCAGAATCTCGACATCGACCGCCGGATCGGTCAGCACGTTCGGAATGGCGGCAATCTTCTCCTTGAGCAGCGCGATGGCGGCGCGGTGGTCGGCGCTTCCGGCCAGCTGCGCCTTCAGCTCGACGCGGCGGTAGGGGTTGGAGGTGTAGTTCTGGATCGTGTCGGCAAAGATCTTGCCGTTGCCCACCATCGTGACCACGTTGTCCGGCGTGTTGATGGTCGTGGCAAACAGGCCGATCTCCTTGATCGTGCCCGTCACGCCGCCGGCCGTCACGAAGTCGCCCACCTTGAACGGCCGCAGCACGATCAGGAACGCGCCCGCCGCAAAGTTCGACAGCAGGCCAGACCACGCCATGCCGATGGCCACACCGGCTGCGGCAATCAGCGCCGCGAACGTCGTCGTCTGGATGCCGAAATAGCCGAGGATGCCGATCACCAGCAGCACGTTCAGCGTGACGGTGATGATGGAGCCGACATAGCGCAGCACGGTCGGATCGACCTTCTGTCGGCTCAACGAGCCTTCGACCATGCGTACCGCAAGATGGATCAGCCAGCGGCCGACGACCCAGAAGACGATGGCCGCGAGGATCTTCATACCGACGTCGGTGGCGTACTGCGCCACGATCGCCTGGTACTTGTTTGCGGTGTTGACGGCGGTGTCCGCCAGGGTGTCTGCCATGGATGCCTCCGGGAGAGCAGGGGGAATCCACCTACGATATGTCAAAGACAACGCACTTGTGTGACTTTGATACGTCTCGCTCACATTTGTTATAGATCTGCGCTTTGACGCGCGCGCAAAGAAAAAGGACGCCCGCAGGCGTCCTTCCCAAATCATGATGATGGCGTCTTAGTTGCCGCTGCCGGGCACCAGACGGCGCTTGCGCACCGCGTCGGCCAGCGTTTCCAGCACCTTCACCGAATCGTCCCAGCCGATGCAGGCGTCGGTCACGCTCTGGCCGTAGGCCAGGTCGGACACCGGCGTGCCTTGCACGTGGTCCTGGCGACCAGCATTGATGTGCGATTCCACCATCACCCCGACGATGCGGTTGTCGCCCGCAGCCATCTGGCGGCCGATGTCTTCGCACACTGGGATCTGGTTCTCGTGCTTCTTGCTGCTGTTGGCGTGCGAAGCGTCGATCATCAGGCGTGCAGCCAGGCCCGACTTGGAGATGGCGTCGCAGGCTTCCTGCACGCTGGCGGCGTCATAGTTGGGCGCCTTGCCGCCGCGCAGGATGATGTGGCAATCCTCGTTGCCCGCCGTCGACACAATGGCCGAGTGGCCGCCCTTGGTGACCGACAGGAAGTGGTGCGGCTGCGATGCGGCCTTGATGGCGTCCACAGCGATCTTCACGTTGCCGTCGGTGCCGTTCTTGAAACCCACCGGGCACGACAGGCCGGAAGCCAGTTCGCGGTGCACCTGGCTTTCGGTAGTACGTGCGCCGATTGCGCCCCAGCTCACCAGATCCGCGATGTACTGCGGGCTGATCACGTCGAGGTATTCGGTGCCGGCGGGCAGGCCCAGTTCGTTGATGTTCATCAGCAGCTCGCGCGCGGTGCGCAGGCCGTCGTTGATCTTGAAGCTGCCGTCCATGTACGGGTCGTTGATCAGACCCTTCCAGCCGACCGTGGTGCGCGGCTTCTCGAAGTACACGCGCATCACGATTTCCAGCTCATTCTTGAAGCGCTCGCGCTGCTCGACCAGGCGGCGGGCGTAATCCATCGCTGCCTTGGTGTCGTGGATGGAGCAGGGGCCGATAATGACAATCAGGCGGTCGTCCATGCCATGCAGGATGCGGTGCATCGCGTTCCGGCTCTGGTAGATCAGGTCGGACACGGTGTCGCTGCACGGGAATTCGCGGATCAGATGCGACGGCGGCGTCAGCTCTTTCAGTTCGCGAATGCGCAAATCATCGGTGTTCTTCGGCATGGAAAGCTCCGGGGATATGTCTTGAGTTCTATTGGAAACGTCTACTGTGTTCGGATCGTGTTTCGCGTCGTTGCCGGGGTGGGGCAGGTGACTGGGCGAAAAAAAACCGCCAGGGTCGCTGGCGGTTTTCCGTATCTGCTGGGTGCTTTATTTTTGCTGCAAGCGCCCCTCTCCTTCCGCCAGCGGTGCGAGATGCCAAAAGTAAAAGTAAAAAAACTTGGCGAAGGACATGAGAGGGAAAGCAGGCAGTGCAGGAAAAATTGTGGCGCAGAGGTGACTTGAAACTACTGCGCCGCACCAATCGAACCGTCTTTATAAACCCTTTTCTTGAGGCCCGCAAGCGCGTATTTTCCGGGCCTGCGGTGCCAAAACGACGGTTTCAGGGCAATCAGGCCGTGCCGCCAACCGTCATGTTCTCCATGCGCAGCGTCGGTTGGCCCACACCCACCGGCACGCTCTGGCCTTCCTTGCCGCACACGCCAATGCCTGAATCAAGGCGCATGTCGTTGCCGATCATGGTCACGTGCTTGAGCGATTCCGGGCCGCTGCCGACCAGCGTTGCACCCTTGACCGGGGCGGTGATCTTGCCGTCTTCGATCAGGTAGGCCTCGCTGGCCGAAAACACGAACTTGCCGTTGGTGATGTCGACCTGGCCGCCGCCGAAGTTGACCGCATACAGGCCCTTCTTGACGCTGGCGATGATCTCTTGGGGGTCTTTGTCGCCGCCGAGCATGTAGGTGTTGGTCATGCGCGGCATCGGCAGGGCGGCGTAGCTCTCGCGGCGGGCGTTGCCGGTCACGGGCATCTTCATCAGGCGCGCGTTGAGCGTGTCCTGCATGTAGCCGGTGAGGATGCCGTCTTCAATAAGCGTGTTGCACTGCGTGGGGTTGCCCTCGTCGTCGAGGTTCAGCGAGCCCCGGCGGTTTGCCAGCGTGCCGTCATCCACCACGGTGACGCCCTTGGCGGCCACGCGCTCGCCCATGCGGCCGGAGAATGCCGACGAGCCCTTGCGGTTGAAGTCGCCTTCCAGGCCGTGGCCGATGGCCTCGTGCAGCAGTACGCCGGGCCACCCCGGGCCGAGCACCACGGTCATCGTGCCGGCCGGTGCCGGCTTGGCTTCCAGGTTGACGAGCGCGGAGGAGACTGCCTCGTCCACGTATTCGCGCAGCAGTTCGTCGGTGAAGTAGCCATACGAATAGCGGCCGCCGCCGCCGGAGCTGCCCATTTCGCGGCGACCGTTCTGCTCGGCAATGACCGTGACGGAGATGCGCACGAGCGGGCGCACATCCGCGGCGATCACGCCGTCGCTGCGCGCAACGAGCATCACGTCGTATTCACCGGCCAGGCCGGCCATCACTTGCACCACGCGTGGGTCTTTGGCGCGGGCGAGCTTTTCGATCCGCTCGAGCAGGGCAACCTTTTCGGAGGCGGTCATCGAATCGAGCGGGTCATTCGGTGCATATAGCGAGTGGCTGCCCGGGGTGCTCGCCAGGCTGCTGGCGACCTTCACGCGGCCGGCACCGGCTTTGCCGATCGTGCGCGTGGCACCGGCGGCCTGCATCAGCGCGGGCAGGCTGATGTCGTCGGAGTAGGCAAACGCAGTGCGGTCGCCCGACACGGCGCGCACGCCCACACCCTGGTCGATGCTGAAGCTGCCGGATTTGACGATGCCTTCTTCCAGGCTCCACGCCTCGTTGCGGGTGTACTGGAAGTAGAGGTCGGCATAGTTCACGCGGTGCGTGAAGATGTCGGCCAGCGCGCGCTGCAAGTGTGCTTCGTCAAGGCCGTACGGATCGAGCAGCACGCGGCGCGCGATGGACAGATTCTGGATGGCGATGTCGCCTGCGTTCATGATCGGTTCTCGCAAAAAATTCGGTTGGCTTACATCACGCGGTGCTTGAGCGCCGGCAAATCCCGGCGCACTTGTGCGATACGGGCGGGGTCCATGTCGCCGATGGCCACGCCTTCGCCCTCGGGCACGGAGGCAATGATCTCGCCCCACGGATCGACCAGCATGGAATGGCCCCATGTGCGGCGGCCGTTTTCATGGCGCCCGCCCTGCGCGGCGGCGAGCACATAACACTGGTTTTCGATGGCGCGGGCGCGCAGCAGGATTTCCCAGTGCGCGGCGCCCGTCACGTAGGTGAAGGCCGCCGGCATCAGAATCAAGTTCAGGTTGCCTTGCGACGCCAACGCTCGGTACAGCTCGGGAAAGCGCAGGTCGTAGCACACCGACATGCCCACGCGGCCGCACGGCGCATCGAAGGCCACCGGCGCGGCGCCGGGCTCGATGGTGCGGGCTTCGTCGTAGCGCTCTTCGCCGCGCACGAAGTTGAACAGGTGGATCTTGTCGTAGCGCGCGACGCGCAATCCGGCCGGGTTGAATGCAAGCGACGTATTGCGCACGCGCTGTTCGTCTTCGCACCACATCGGCAACGTGCCGCCGACGAGCCACAGCTTGTGGCGGCGCGCGGCATCGGCGAGGAAGGTCTGGATCGGGCCATCTTCGTCGCTCTCGCGGATGGCGACCTTGTCGCTGTCCTTGCGGCCCATCATGCAGAAGTATTCGGGCAGCAGCGCGAGTTGCGCGCCTTGGGCGGCCGCCTCGGCAAGCAGTGCGTCTGCGCGCGCCAGGTTGGCGTCCACGTCGATGGCCGACACGGTCTGGATGGCGGCGACGCGAAAAGGTGCATCGAAAGGCGCATCCATGCCGGATGCGACGGGGGCCGGAGCAACGGTGGTCGAAGTCATGGCGCCTATTTTGCCGAGGTTTGCGGTTGGCTGCCCGAATTACCGTTGGACGCGACTTTCTCGATCTTCGGATCCGCCCAGCTACCGGTTACGTGGTATTCCGTGACGAACGCCTTCGACAGCTGATCGCCCAGGACCAGCTGCGCGGCCAGCGTCCCCAGTCCGATGGCCGGATTGATGAACGCCGCTGCTAGCGAGGCCGACGTGGCATCCACCTTGGGCGTGACCTTTACGCGCAGGTCCTGCGTTTCATCGAGGATGTTGGCCGAGCCTTGCATGGCCACCTGGAACTGCGGGCCCTTGACGGCGAAATCTTCGGTGTGGGCAACGCCGCTGGCGATGGTGCCGGTGGCTGCCACGCTTTCGAACGGCGTGCCGCGCCCGGTGGCGCTGCGCAGGTCGGTGGCGAAATGCAGCAGCCCCTGCAGGCTCAGCACGCCGGCCAGCTTGGCCAGGCCCGGATCGACCGGCAGGAACTGGCCGCGCTCCAGGTTCAGCGCCATGCGGCCATTGAGCGTGGGGTAGTCGATCGACATGGGCGAGCCACGCCAGACCACGCGGCCTTCGAGCTTGCCCTTGGCACCGTCGATCACCTTGGCGAAGCCCATCTTCTGCAGCAGGTCGCCGGTGTCGCGCAGGTCAAGGTTGAAGTCAAGCAGCGTCCGGCGCTCGGGGTCATCGCCGCCGCCACGCAGGCGTCGCGGGATGCGCCACGTACCGTGTGCCGTCAGCGTGGCAGCGGGCTGCTCGATCTTCAGCGTCTCAAGCGTCCAGACGGGTGCGCCGTCGGTGATCTGGTTGCGCGCCTTGATCTCCAGCTTGCCGAGCGCCTTGCCGCGCAGGTCGAATTTGTCAGCGACGAGATCGACCGATGGTATTTCCTGCGAGCTGCTGGCCAGCGATTCGGTGAGCGCAGTCTCTTCCTTCGCATCTGGGATGCTCATGCGCGACAGGCGCATCGTCAGCTCGCCGAAGGGCACGGCGGCGCTCTCGGCGTGCCAGCGCGCGCTGCCCGCAATTTCGCGCGAATCAATGGTCGATTGCCAGTTGGGGCCGTCGCGCGTGGCGTCAATGCGCACCGCGTTGAAGTCGCGGCCCAGGATGCGCAGCGTTTGCGCGCGGGCGCTCAGGTGGCTGGGCAGATATGCGCTATGGCTGTCGGGGGCGTTGGCGGCGTTGGCCACGTGTTCGGCGGCAATCTGGCTGGCGCTCTTGTCTGCGGCGGGCGCGGCAAATACCTGGCGCCAGGCGTCGATGTCCAACTGATCGAGCGCCAGGTTGGCCTGCACGCCTTCCTGGGGTTGCGGCACCGGCTGCCGCACGCCGATGCCGCCTCGCAGCACCTCCACGCCGTTGCCCGTGTTGCGTTGTTCGTAGCGCGCGCTGACGATATTGCCGACCTGCAAAACGATTTCGTCGATGGCGTTGTTGGACGCCAGCGGCTGCATCTCGAAACGCACCGGCAGCGGCTGCCCGGCCGCCTTGTTCAGCGGTGCCGGCAGACGCACCGTCATCGGTGTGAGATCTGACTGCACCTGAATGAGCGGCCGATGCTGCTTGACGCTGATGGTCGCGCTGTACGGCGCGCTGCCATCCAGCGAGCGGGCGACGGCGGCCACCGGGCTGTTCTCGGGCGTCGTCTCACGCAGCCCTTGCGCCGACGCGGTGCCCGCCACCTGGATGCGGATCGTGCCGTCGGGTGCGGTGCCGCCCGTGGGGCGGATTTCGCCGCCGGCAAAGCGCGCGCGCAGGTTATCGAAACCGATGCCCTTCTGCGTAAAGGTGAGCGCGCCGTTCACATCGGTGAGCGGCGGCGCTTGCGGCACGAGCGTGACGTCATTGCGCACGAACGTGACGCTGCCCTGGGCGCGCGTCGAATGCATCTCGTGCAGCGGCAGCTCCAGCTTGAGCGCCAGCGTGGCGTTGCCCTGGGCACGCGCGTCCTTGGTGAAATGCCCGATCCACTGGCCGATGGGGCTTGCCTCGACGTATTGCAGGAAGTTCTGCGTGGCGCCATCGCCGCGGCCTTCGATGGTGAGCAGCGGGCTGTGGTCGCCCATGTCGGGCAGGCTGCCATTCACGTCCTGCAGATTCACGCCCATCACCTTGGCGCGCGCCACCTTGAACGCCAGGGATGCCCGATCGAAGATCACCGTGCCGTTGATGTTGGTGAACGCTGGCCAGTCGCCCGGGTGCGTGGGCACGCGGCCCGGCGGGTTGTGCGCGGCTTCGGGCGGCGCGGACTGGTACGTCACGTCCTCGATCGGCACTTCTACGCGGAAAACGCCCTTGTGCGGCGGACGGAACGGGAAGTCGTGCAGATCGCCCGCCAGTGCGAAATCGACGTTGTTGGCCGTGCCCGCTTGCAACGCGCCGCCCAGGTAGTCGCGCAGATGCTGGCCAATCGACAGCGGCAGGTAGCGCGGCACACGTGGAACGCTGGCGCGGTCGAGCGTGCCCTTCAGGTCGATGGTGCCGAGATGGCTGGTGTCTGGCGCGTGACGATAGCTGCCCGTGATGCGCGCCGACAGGTCGTCGTTGGAGAACGCGAGGTTGTCGCTCGTGACGACCAGTTCCTGCTTGCGATACGTCCAGTTGAACGTGCCTTGCAGCCGGTCCAGCGGCACGCGCGCGTCGGCAAAGGTGCCGGGCAGCAGCAGCGCGGTGTCGTTGGACTCGATGCGCAGCGTGCCCTTGTCGTTGGAGAAGACCGCATTGCCGGAGATGTTTTCAACGCCGGGCACGGCTGGCTCTGGATGCTGGCCGGGCGGCACCGCGGGCAGCGCGCCGGGGCCGAATGACACTTGGCGCATCGTGGCGCGGCCGGTGAAGTGCACGGGCGCCGGCGAATTTGGTCGCCAGCGGGAGACATCGCGTTGCCAGTTGATGTCCAGATCGTCGATGCGGCCGGACGGTTGTTTGGTACGCAGCGGTTCGAGCACGCCGGCGGGCAGCGGCAGCGCGGTGGCGATGTCGCGCAAGTCGGCCAAATCCAGCGTCGTGGCTTTGACTTGCAGGCTGCGCAGGGCATCGCGCGAGTCGAGCGCCCACCCTACGGTGACGTTGCGCAAGCCCCGCGGCGTGCCGGCCGGGTTGGTGGGCGCCTGAATGCCGGGGCCTGCCAGTTCGGGTGCCGACGGCGGTTGGGCCGGCGGGTTCAGGGGCTGCCAGAGCAGCGTGTCGACGCGCAAGGTGTGCTCACCGCGCGCGTTGCGCTGATGCGTGGCCAGCGCCTGGAGGCTGCGCAACTGCAGCGGATCCAGATCCTTGCGGACCTGCAGATCGAGCTGCTGCCCCGTCAGCCGTGCCTGGCTGCGCGTGAATACGCCGTCGGCAAACTCCACCGAGCCGTCGGACGTGAGCGTGCCGCTTTTGGCGGCGGCCAGCACGGGAACATAGTGCTGCACGGAAGCCAACTGCAGCGTATCGACCTGCCAGGAAGCCTGGCCATGCCAGTGGCGCCAATCGCCGGGGCGGGCCAGCAGGTCGTGACGGAAATCGGCGTGCAGTTTGATGGGGCCGTTGAACAGCGTGGGCGAGGTGCCGCTGGCCTCCAGCCGGTGGCGCGTCGGGCCGCTGCGTAGCTGCACGCGCACATTGCCCAGTGCCACTTCGGGCAGCTTCTGCTGCTCGTCGAGCCAGCGGACGGCGCCTTGCTGGAAATCGATGTCTCCTTGGGAGAGGAGCTGGTCGAGGAAATCGCTGTCGCCGCCAGTGTCCGGGCCGAGCGGCATGCCCGCGACGAGCAAGGCACCCTCAGCATTGCGCCGTACGAGCACGTCGGCGTTGCTGGCGTGCAGGGCGGCAAAGGTGATCTGCATGCGCAGCAACGAGCGCCAGGACAGCCGTGCCTGCACGTCCTGGACTGCCAAGGTGCGGCGGCCGGCAGTGTCGTGCGCGTCAATGCGCTGGGCGCGGAAGGCCGGGTGCCAGCCCTCCCAGTAGGTCTCGAGCGAGCCGATGCCGACTGTGGCGTGCAGTGCGCTGGACGCCTCGCGTTCCATCCATTCGCGCGCCAGGCTTGCGCGCGGCCACAGGATGAAGCGCACCGCCAGCATGCCCACGACGGCCAGGACGGCCAGCGCCACCGCCGTCTTCCAGAGCACGCGCCACAGCTTGCGCCAGATCGGGGCGCGTAAGACAGCCCCGATGCCCGTGCCGATCCGGCCGACGCGTCGTACCAGCCATGCCCAAGCCGTGGGTCGGCTCACCCCGCGTGTGGACAGGGTGCTGGCGTGTCCACCATCGGACTTCGGCAATTCTGGGGGCTGGGACGGGCGGGGCATGATGCGGATTATCCGATATTCAGGAGGTGGCGCCACATTTGGGGTTCGGTGTGGCGCCTGCCCAGCGGCAAGCACGCCCAGTGCCCGTGAACGTTGGTGATCACGGATTGCCCTGCGTGTATCGGCGCGCATTTCAGCGAGAATGGATGCTTCCGCCAATGCTCGATGCGTCCGCATGACTGATTCCGCCTTGTCCGCCCAGCCATTTCTGCAAGCTCCGGCCCGCGCGCCGGAGGCTCCCGCCGCCGCGCTGCCCTTTGCACTTGCGTATTCGCGCTATCTCCAGCGCCAGGCGCAAGCGCGCGAAGGCTGGGCCGAGCGCGTGCAGGCCGGCGCAGGGCAGCCGATTGACGTGGCTTGGCTGTCGGCGCGCTTTACCGAGCTGTTCGACACCAATGCCGTGGAGGTCGAGACTGCCCTCAAGCGCGCCTTGCGCCTGCTGCGCAATGAAGTTTTCGGCACACTGGTTGAGCGCGATTTGTCCGGCGCCGCGACGCTCGATGAGGTCACCGGAACAATGACTGACCTGGCCGAGTTTGCCGTGCGCACGGCCATTTCCTTGATCGGCCAGGAACTGAGCGCGCTGCACGGCCAGCCGATCGGGCAATCCTCCGGCGAGGTGCAGGAACTGGTGGTGGTCGGCATGGGCAAGCTGGGCGGGCGCGAGCTGAACGTCTCGTCCGACATCGACCTGATCTTTCTCTACGACGATGACGGCGACACGCAGGGCGGCCCGCGCCCGCTCTCCAATCATGAATATTTCACGAAGCTTGGCCGGCGGCTGATCAATGCGCTGGCCGACGTGACGGAGGACGGCTACGTCTTCCGCGTCGACATGCGCCTGCGCCCGAACGGCGATGCGGGACCGCTCGCGTGCAGCCTGGGCATGCTGGAGGAATACTTCGTCGTGCAGGGCCGCGAGTGGGAGCGCTACGCCTGGATCAAGGGCCGCGTGATCACCGACCCGACCAGCCCGCATGCGGCCCGGGTCATTCAACAGTTGGAGCGCGTGACGGGTCCGTTCGTCTTCCGGCGCTATCTCGACTACGGCGTGATCTCCGCCATTCGCGCGCTGCATGCGCAGATCCGCAACGAGGCCGCCAAGCGCAGCAATGGCGCCAACCAGCAGCGCGATAACGCGGGCCACCTGCAGGCGCGCTCGCCCAACATCAAGCTCGGGCGCGGCGGCATTCGCGAGATCGAATTCGTCGCGCAGGTGTTTCAGCTCATTCGCGGCGGGCAGGATTTCGGGCTGCGCATGCGGCCCACGCTGGAAGTACTTCGGGCGGCGTCGGAGCGCGGCCTGATCGATGCCGAAGCCGTGGCGCGCCTGACCGAGGCCTATCGCTTCCTACGCCAGCTTGAACACCGCCTGCAGTACATCGAAGACGCACAGACGCACAACCTGCCGGGCTCGCCGGAAGATCAGCTGCGCGTGGCACGCATGATGGGCTTTGACGATTATGTGGCGCTGGTCACCAGGCTCGAGGCGTACCAGGACGAAGTCGCACAGCATTTCGATCAAACCTTCTCCGACAAGCAGGACAGCCAGCCGCCGTGCGCCGCCGTCTGGCATGCGGATCTGCTCGACGACGAGCACACCGAAACCGCCCGTGCACAGCTCGCCGAACTCGGCTATGCGAACCCCGACAGCGTGCTGGAGCGACTGCGTGCGACGCGCAATTCGCCGCGTTATCGCGCGTTGTCTGAGGTCAGCCGCCAGCGTTTCGATTTGCTGATCAACCGAGCCCTTGACCAGGCATCGCGGCAGACAGATGCCGATGTCACCATCGCGCGCTTTCTCGATTTCTTTGACGCGATCAGCCGGCGATCCTCGTACCTCTCGCTGCTGAGCGAATATCCGCAGGCCATGGAGCGCGTGGCCCACACGCTGCATGCGTCGCGCTGGGCGGCGGACTACCTCACGCGTCATCCGCAACTGCTCGATGAGCTGCTCGACGTAGAGGCGTTGTCGGCCGAGCCCGATTGGCCCGCCTTCCGGGCGCGCGTGCGCGAACGCCTGCAGGCAGCGTCCGACCATGTCGAGATGCAGATGGATATCCTGCGTCAGGAGCACCATGCGGAGACCTTCCGCGTGCTGTTGCAGGACCTGCAGGGCATGCTGAGTGTCGAGCACATCAGCGACCGGCTTTCCGATCTGGCCGATGCCGTGCTGGACCTGACGCTTGAAACCGTCTGGCAGCAGGTCTCGACACGCCACCGCGAGGTGCCGCGCTTTGCCGTGGTCGCCTACGGGCGGCTCGGCGGCAAGGAACTGGGCTATGCGTCGGACCTCGACATCATCTTCCTGTATGACGACGATGACGAGCGCGCGCCGGACGTGTACGCGTCATTCGCACGCAAGCTCATTACCTGGCTGACCAGCCATACCGCCGCCGGCACGCTGTTCGACGTCGATACGCGTTTGCGCCCGAACGGTGCGGCGGGCCTGATGGTCACGCACTTCGAGGCGTTCCGCCGCTATCAGATGCGCGAGGGCGACAACGCAGCGTGGGTGTGGGAGCACCAGGCGCTCACGCGTGCACGCTTCTGTGCGGGCGATGCGGAAATCGGCGAGCGCTTCGAGGCGCTGCGCACCGCCGTATTGCGCCAGGCGCGCGAACCCGGCCCGCTGCGCGACGAAATCGTAGCGATGCGCGAACGCGTGGCCGAAGGCCATGCGAACCCGACGGGGCTGTTTGATCTCAAGCACGATCGCGGGGGCATGGTCGATATCGAATTCACCGTGCAGTTCCTGGTGCTTTTGCATAGCGCAGCGCATGCCGAGCTGACCCTCAACAAGGGCAACATCGCGCTACTGCGCATGGCTGGCGAACTCGGGTTGATCGATGCGACAGCGGCCGCGCAAGTGGCCGATGCCTATCGGGACTTCCGCGCGCGCCAGCACAAATTACGGCTCGACGGGCAACCCACTGCCCGCGTACCGATCGACACCTGCGCGCGCGAGGCCGCTCACGTACGTGCGTTGTGGAAGCAAGTATTCGGGCCTGCGCAATGAGGGTGCATCGGCAAACGCTGCACACGTGGGCCGCGTGCGCCGGTGTGGCTGCGCTGTCGGCGGCGTTCTCGTTCGTGCCGTGGTTGTATGCGGTCGGGCTGTATCAACGCGACGCCGTGCGAACAGGGCAGTGGTGGCGCATCGTGACCGCCATGTGGGTGCATCTGGACCAGTGGCATTGGTTGGCGGATGCGATGGCGGCGGCCGGGCTCATCCTGCTGCTGGCGCGTGTGTTGCGGCCGCAAGTCATCGTTGGAGTGCTGGTGGCGTGCGGGGTGCTCGTGCAGGTTGCACTGCTCAATCAGCCCACGGTGCAGTGGTACGGTGGGCTCTCCGGCGCGCTGCATGGCCTGGCGGCATGGGGCGGGCTACGGCTGCTGAGGCCATCCACGGACGCGGCAGAGGATCGTTTCTCACGCTGGATTGGCGTGGCGCTGTGCGCGGGCGTGCTGGTGAAGGTGTGGCTGGAGCAATCCTGGCTGTCGCCCATCGCCTTTGATCCGCACTGGGGGTTTGGCGTGGTGCGCATTGCGCATGCGTTTGGCGCGGCGAGCGGGTTGCTGATTTGGGTGTTGGGGGAGTGGCGCCTTCGCGACAATCGCCTGCCTAGGTGAGCAGCGGAAAGTCCGATGGGACAAAGCGGGAGTGCGAAAAATGCCCGCGCCCAATGAAGGCGCGGGCCGAAAGTACCAATAGGCTTACTTCACACGACGCCGACGGCCGGCCAAGCCGGCGGCCAGCAGCAATGCTGCGCCGCCCAGGCCGATAGCGCCGCCACCGCCGCCACCGCTGGACGTGGTCGTCGCAGGCGGGGTGGTGGTGCCGGTGCTCGCTGCGGCTGCAGTGACTGTCACGTTGGCGGTATCGGTGGCGGTCGCGCCGGTGTTGCTCGTCAGCATGACCTTGAAGGCGTAGGTGCCCTCGGCCGATGGCGTGAATGTGGCGGTGTAATTGCCGTTGCTATCGGGGCCGGCAGTGGTGAGGCTGACGGACGGCCCGGAAGTCTGCGCCCATTGCACGCTCGCGATGGTATTGACGAGGCCGGCATTGCCGGTTGCTGTGAGCGTGACCGCGTTGTTTGCGACCACTGTGCTTGCCGACGTCGATGCGTGCACAGTCGGATTGCCCTTCGCCAGCGCAACGGCGGCACCCGCATCCAGCATGCCGGCGCCGCAGACGCCCGTATGCGTTGCGCAGTATGTGCCCGCCGGGAACGGTCGAGCCGACTGCTGGAGGACGGTGGCAATCTGATCAGGCGTCAGCGAGCTGTTGACCGACAGCATCAGCGCCGCGACGCCTGCGACGTGCGGAGTCGCCATCGAAGTGCCGCCTTCAGCGGTGTAACCGTCTGTGGTGGCTGTGGTCGTGCCCATGTTCGTCACCGATGCAACCAGTGCCCCCAGACCGCTGACCATCGAACCGTTGCCACCGCCAGGCGCACTCAGCGTCGTGCCGGTGCCGACGTTCGCGTAACTGGCCCTGTCGCCCTCGAAGGTATGCGCCGTGACGGCAATGGTCCCCGTGCAGTTGGCGGGAGTACCAATGGTCGTCGTGTTGCCCTCATTGCCGGTTGCCACCACGATGGCAGCCCCGCGGGCACGCGCGGCCGAGATGGCGTTTTGCGTAGGGGTATCGCAACTGCCGACGCCGCCCAGGCTCATGTTGACGACCTTGGCAGGCGCCGTATTAACGGTGGTGACGCCGGTGACGGTGCCGCCCGTGGCCCACGTCAGTGCATCAATGATGTCAGAGCTTGAACCGCCGCATTTGCCCAGCACGCGTGCCATCAACAGGCTGACGCCCGGGGCGATGCCGGCGACGCCTATGCTGTTTTGTTGCGCGACGAGTTGGCCGGTCACAAAGGTGCCGTGCCAGGAACTGTTGGAAGGCGTCAGGCCGCCGCAGATAGTCGGATAGGTGGTGATATCCGAGCTGGTGACCCAGTCGCCCGGATCTGTCGGGTCGCTGCTGCGGCCGGCGCCACCTTTGTTACTCACAACGGGGTTGGTGATGAAGTCGTAACCCTGGTTGATGTGCGCCCCAGACAAGTCGGGGTGGCCGGCGAGAATGCCAGTATCCAGCACAGCAACGCTGACGTTGCTCGACCCTTTGGTCGTGTCCCAGGCGGTGGTCACGTTGGCGCCGCCCACCGTTGTCGCGCCATTGGCGGGCGCAATGTTACTGACCGTTACAACGTTGTTGGCGGTGCCGGTCGTGGGTAGCAGGTTCCATTGGTATTGGAACAGCGGATCGGACGGCGTGGACGCCGCGTGCCAGATCCGGTCTGGAGACACATACTCAAATTGGCCGCTGGCTTCCATGCGCTGGGCCACGGCCTGTGCGTCTGCTACCGACATGGTTTGCGGCAACGTGACCACATGAGCGCCGCCCGACATTGCGCGCTTGTACGTCATCGGCAACTGTGCAGCGGCCGACCAGCGTTGCACCGTCGCAACGCTTACGTGCATTGCCGTCTCGGAGGACTGCAGCTGGGATGTGCTGCTTCCACCGCTCTTTTCCTTGACGATCAACTGCGACACCCATTGCATTTGGGCGCCAACGTTTGCTGGTTGACCTACGGCCAAAGCCGGGACAGCGTGATACGAGACCAGTCCAAGCGCGACGAGTGCGCGGACAATGCCCCCCTGGGCAATCAATTTCATGTAATTAACCTGTTATTTTGGGAAACGGAGGCGCAATTATCACAAGAATTGCGCGTTTCCTCGCTTAAACAGGCTAACTGCGTTGTTTAGTAATTTTTATATCTGGCTCAAATCGCGGGTGCGGTACGGTCAATCGGCGTAACCAGCCAAGAGCCGCGTACCGCGCAGCGTTGCACGCGAAAAGCGAGGCGCCTTGTGGGAGGCCGCGTGCGCTTAATGCGCCTTCGGGCGACGGCGACCGCCGTACATGCCGGCCACCAACAGCAGCGCTGCACCGGCCAGCGGGATGGTCCCACCGCCTCCACCACCGCTGCTGGAACTCCCGGTCGATCCGCCCGACCCCGTCGTCCCACTACCCGCGCCGGCAGGCGCCGTGTTCTGGGCATAACTGACAGCACCTGCGGTATCCAGCAGCCCCGCGCCGCAGATGCCGGTGTTCACGGCGCAAAACGTGCCGCTCGGGTGCGGGCGTGCGGTCTGCTTCAGGCCCGCCAATACCTGCGCGTTCGACAACTGTGGCTGCACGCTCAGCATCAACGCGATGGTGCCGGCTGTTTCCGGTGTCGAGAAGCTCGTACCTGCCACCGACTTGACCGTGGGGTTGCCGACGCTCTGCGTACCGTCGTTCGAGTCGGCCTGGATGACGGAAACGGGTTCCGCACAAGTGGCCGGAGTTGTACTAGTAACGACCTTCGAGTTGCCGCAGCCACCGCCCGGCGCGGACAACGCCACCTGGGGCCCCACGTTTGCGTAGCTGGCGTTCTCGCCGCTGTCGACGTGCGCGGTGACGGCGATGGCGCCTGTGCAATTGGCCGGCGCATCAACGGTCTGCGCGGCTTCATTGCCGGCGGCCGCCACCACGATGGCGCCGCGTGCGGCCAACTGGTTCACCGCGTCCTGTTCTGCCGCAGAGCACTGCGTCGTGCTGCCCAGGCTCACGTTCACCACGCGCGCCGGGTTGGCGTTGGTCGGCACGCCGGACACGTTGATGCCGCCCGCCCACAGCATGCCGTCCACCGTGTCGGAAAGCAGCGCGCCGCATTTGCCCGACACGCGTACCGGCACGATCGGCGTATTCCAGCCGACCCCTGCGATATCGAGGGTGTTGTTTGTCTGGGCGGCGAGCACGCTGCTGACCTCGGTACCGTGCCAGCTGCTATTGGCGATATCGCTGCTGGTGCAGCCCGAAATGTTTGCGACATCCGTGCTCGTTACGCCATCGCCCAGGTCATGCGCGTCCGTTCCCCGGCCGAAGGTGTTACCCGCGCGGGCCGGGTCCGAGATGAAGTTGTAGCCCGGCAGGATCTTGGCTGACAGGTCGGGATGATCGGTGTAGCCGGTATCGACCACCGCCACCACGATGCCCGTGGAGCCCTGCGTGATGCTCCACGCCGCGGCTGCGTTGATGCCGCCCGGTACCAGCGCCGGTGCGGCCAGGTTGTTCTGCGTGGCGAACAGCGGATCGTTCGGAATGGTGTTGGGCCGCAGGATGCGATCAGGCACGACATAGGCCACGCGGGCGTCCTGCGCGATCTTGTCGACGGTGGCCTGGATGCTGGCCGCATCGGTCAGGCCGGTGTGCATGAGCTGCGCATTGGTGCCCAGCGTGCGCTTGACCTGCAGCGTGCTGCCCGCTGCTTGCGCTACCGACAGCAAGCGGTTGTTCGCCTCGCTGGCGGAGAGCGTCTTGCGCGTGCCACTCGTGTCGTCGCGCCATTTGATGATCAGGTCACCGGTGTATTGCGGCAGCGGCGCGGCAGCCGTGGCGACCTGGCTGCCCATCACCCAGGCAAGACAGGCCAGGCCGGCGCCCGCGCGGAGCCAAGACTTCAACCGGAAGAGGGAGGGGGTCATCAGCGGGTGCTCCGTGGGGGTCTCGTTGTAATGAGAAACGTCGTCAGGATGTGATCGTTGACATACCGTTACACAAAACCAAAGGTAGCACGCGACTTGTCCGCTTGGTGTGGCGGCGATGGCCGATCACGTTTGCGAGGGGAAAAAGGCCGGCTGGTGCGTTGCTGCTGAAGCAGAATGCGGGCCTGGCGAGGGAGTGTGGAGCCGGAACCGGACGCCAGGCGGCGCCCGATCATTCACAGTGTGGAGTGGTGTCGCGGTGGTTCAGCGTTGAATCTTCATGATGCGATCCGGGTCGGCCGAAGCGATGCCGGGCGTGCTGCGCAAAGCTGTCACTGCGCCATCCAGCGTGGCCGCTGCATCGCCCGAGCTGGCGCGCACCACCCAGAATCCACCCGACATCGGACGCACCACCGCAAAGGCCAGGCGCGGCGTTGCGCGTGCACCGGCAGCATCCAGCACGCCTTGCACGGTGGCGGACGAGGTGGTCGGCGTGCTCAGGCCGATGATGATGTCGCCCAGACTATGTGCAGCCGACACGGAAGCAGGAGGCTGGGTGTTGGCCGAGGCGGGGTCCATGGCAGGCGGTTTGCCCGGATCAATGGCCGGCACGGACTTGCACGCGGCCAGCAGGCACAGGCCGAGAGCCGCGGCCAGCGCAGGCTTGGCGGTCGACAGCAGGGATCGAGGGCGGGCAGCCGGTTGGATCGTGCGGGCCATGCGGGCCATGAAGTTCTCCTTGGATTCGGTAGAGGATGTTTGTAGCGTGTTCAGCCGGAACCTTCGTGCCAACCCTGGCAGTAATGGTTCCGGTATAGGCGATCACTGTGCCACGCGGCGGGATTTCCGCGCCGCGGATTCAGGTGCCGATTGCGCACGGCCCGCGGCGAGCATCTCGTCTGCGTGGCGCCGCGTGGTGTCGGTGAGCGACGCGCCGCCCAGCATGCGGGCGATCTCGTCCACGCGGCCCGTGGCGTCCAGCACCACGAGGTCGGACCGCGTGCTGCCGGCGACCGTCTGCTTGGCGACTTGAATATGGTGATTGGCGAGCGCGGCCACTTGCGGCAGGTGCGTGACGCACAGCACTTGGCGGCGCATGCCGAGTTCGCGCAGGCGTCGTCCCACGACTTCTGCCACCGCACCGCCGATGCCGGAATCTACTTCGTCGAAGATCAGCGTGGGCGTCGGGCTTGCCTCGCTGGCAATCACCGAGATGGCCAGGCTGATACGCGCCAGCTCGCCGCCCGAGGCGACCTTCGCCAACGGCCGTGGTGACACGCCCGCATGCCCCGCGACGAGGAATTCGACTTGCTCCAGCCCCGCTGCCCCGCCATGTTCCAGCGCGTGCAGCGCGATGTCGAAGCGGCCGCCGGCCATCGACAGGCCTTGCATGGCCCCGGTCACCGCGTCGGCCAACTCGCGCGCGGCCTTGGCGCGGTCGCGCGACAGCGATTGCGCGACCGTCATATAGGCGGCTTGGGTTTGCGCTTCCTGGGCCTGCAGCGCATCCAGGTCGGATGCCGCTTGCAGCGCGGCCAGTTGCGCCTGCCGTTCAGCCAGTTCAGCGGGCAGCGTTTCGGGGGCGACGCGGTATTTGCGTGCCATGGTGTGCAGTGCCTGCATGCGTGCGTCAACTTCGGCCAGGCGGTCCGGGTCCAGCTCGGCGCGATCGGCATAGCGGGCGAGCGTGTGCACGGCCTCCTGGATCTGCACCTCGGCCGGCTCAAGTGCAGCCAGCACGTCGGTAAGCGCGGGGTCGATCTCGGCCAGTTCACGCAGCGTATGGAGCGTCGCTCCCAGTTGCGTGAGCACCGCACCTTCGGACTCGGACAACCCATCCAGCGCCGCGCGCGTGCCTTCGATCAGGCTGGCTGCGTGCGACAGGCGGTGGTGCTCGGCCTGGACCTCTTCCCACTCGCCAGGTTGCGGGCCAAGCTTCTGCAATTCGTTGACCTGCCATTCGATGCGCTCGCGCTCGAGCTGGACTTCGCGCGACTGCTGCTCGGCGGCTTCGCGTGCCCGCACCACGGCATGCCACTCCCGGTAACGTTCTCCGACCACGCGCACGGCGCCTTCCAGGCCCGCATGGGCGTCGAGGAGGCTGCGCTGCGCATCCGCCTTCAGCAGCAGTTGATGCGCGTGCTGACCGTGGATGTCGACCAGTTGTTCGCCCACCTCGCGCAGCTGCGCCAGCGTGACGGCCGCGCCGTTGATGAAGGCTTTGCTGCGGCCGGCAGCATCGACTGTGCGACGCAGCAGGATCACGCCCTCGTCGTCGTGCAGTTCATGTGCCTCCAGCCATGCGGCCACATGCGGATGCACGTCGAACTCGGCGGTGATGTCGGCACGCGGCGCGCCTTCGCGCACGACAGCCGCATCGGCGCGCTCACCCAGCGTGAGTGCAAGTGCATCGATCAGGATGGATTTGCCCGCGCCGGTCTCGCCCGTAAACACGGTAAAACCGTCGGCCAGATCGAGATCCAGCGCGTGAACGATGACGAAATCGCGGATGGTGAGGCTGCGCAGCATGGAAGCGGTGAGCGAGGAGTTTTAGTACCTGCCCATGATTCGTAGCGAGCGGCTCGAGGTTGAAGCGAGAAGCGCAGCCGTACATGCGTACGGCGAGCATTGCAAGTTCAAGATCGGGCCGCGCAGTAGGATCATGGGCAGGTTCTTAGAGCCGGTTGTCTTCGGTCGGATACTCGTGCCAGTGCAGCTTCTTGCGCAGCGTGGCGTAGTAGTTGTAGCCGACCGGGTGCAGCAGCCGCACCGTGCGCTCCGAGCGGCGCACCACGATGCGGTCACCGGGCAGCAGTGACGTGAGCGACTGCATGTCGAAGTT
The DNA here is from genome assembly GCF_052045895.1 of Ralstonia sp. 22111. Taxonomy (NCBI): domain Bacteria; kingdom Pseudomonadati; phylum Pseudomonadota; class Betaproteobacteria; order Burkholderiales; family Burkholderiaceae; genus Ralstonia; species Ralstonia sp. 22111. The sequence continues at coordinate 100,275 of NZ_JBQEPR010000002.1, forward strand.
GACGCTGGCATCGCGCCCGCTGGTGACCTGGATGACCACCTCGGCGTCTTGCGGAATGACAATCGGCCGGTTCGACAGCGAGTGCGGTGCGATGGGCACCAGCACCAGACCCGAGAGCGCAGGATGCAGGATCGGCCCGCCGGCAGACAACGCATACGCCGTCGAGCCCGTGGGCGTGGAGACGATCAAGCCGTCCGAACGCTGGTTGTACATGAAGAAGCCGTCGACCGACACGGCAAGCTCCACCATGCCCGAGGTGCCCGAGCGGTTGACTACCACGTCGTTGAAGGCGAGGGCGGAGAAGATGACCTCGTCGTCGCGCACGACCTGAGCCTGCAGCAGCGTGCGGGTTTCGGCCTCGTAGCGGCCCGACAACATGTCGGGCAGCACGGTGTGTACGTCGTCGAACGGAATGTCGGTCATGAAGCCGAGCCGCCCGTGGTTGACGCCGATCACGGGGACGCTGGCACCGGCCAGGTGGCGCCCGATGCCGAGCAGCGTGCCGTCACCGCCGAGCACGACGGCCACGTCGGCGTGGCGCGCCATCTCTTCGGGCGGCAGGGCAGGGTAGTCCTGAACGCCGATGTTGAGCGCCGTTTCGCGCTCGAAGACAATGTCATGCCCGCGCGCGGCAATGCACGACGCCAGTTCCATGAGAGGGCCGGCAATGTTGGCAGCCGAATACCGGCCGACCAGCGCAACGGTCTTGAAAGGCGAAACGGACGAGGAGGCGGGAGCTTGCGGGGCCACGGCGGACGAGGGAATCGACATGCGCGCATTACACCATATCGATATGACCGTCGCCACGTCAGCGCGTGTTTCGTGGAGAAACGCCGACATCACCCGTAGACGGGCGCCGATTTTGCGTAAAATTGAAGAATCATGGACAAGCGCGCCACTATCCTCCTCAAGACCTTGATCGAACGGTATATCGCCGAGGGCCAGCCCGTGGGCTCGCGCACCTTGTCGAAGTATTCGGGGCTCGATCTGTCGCCGGCCACCATCCGCAATGTGATGTCCGACCTCGAGGAGATGGGCTTCATCGCGAGCCCCCACACCTCCGCCGGGCGCGTGCCGACGCCGCGCGGCTATCGCCTCTTCGTCGATACGATGCTGACGGCCAGCCCGCTGGATGTGCTGAGCACGCAAGACCGCATGGCGCAGCAGATGGTGGGTGCGATTGCCGAGCAGGTGCGCACGCAGCTGGCGTCGCATGGGTCGGAATCGTCGCAGCGGGTGATTGCGGCGGCGGCGCAGACCTTGTCCAACCTCTCGCAGTTTGCCGGCATCGTGATGACGCCGCGCCGCACGCATGCGTTCCGGCAGATCGAATTCCTGCGGCTGTCGGAATCCCGCATCCTGCTGATCGTCGTCACGCCCGAAGGCGACGTGCAGAACCGCATCATCCATACCGATACGCCGTACAGCCCGTCGCAACTGGTGGAAGCGGCCAACTACATCAATGCACACTACGGCGGCCAGACGTTCGATGCGGTGCGCGAAAGCCTGCGCGGCGAGCTGTCTGCACTGCAGGCCGACATGACCGCGCTGATGCAGGCTGCCGTGGAAGCGGGCAGCAGTGCCGCGTCGGAAGAGGAACCGGTCGTCATTTCGGGCGAACGCAAGCTGCTGGATGTGGAAGATTTGTCTTCATCCATGGACAAGCTGCGCCGGCTCTTTGCCGTGTTCGAACAGAAGACTGGCCTGCTGCAACTGCTGGACGTATCGAGCCGTGCCGAGGGCGTGCAGATCTTCATCGGCGGCGAAAGCAGCCTTGTGCCGCACGAAGACATGGCCGTCATCACCGCGCCGTACGAGGTGGACGGCAAGATTGTCGGCACGCTGGGCGTGATCGGGCCGATGCGCATGGCGTATGAGCGCGTGATCCCGATCGTGGATATCACCGCCAAGCTGCTATCCAGCACCCTCAGCCAGTATTGAAACAACGCCGCCTGTGGCGGGCCGGGTTGCCCGCCAATGTCTCAGGCTGAAAACTGCTCGAACGCCGCCAGCGCATGCGTGGCGTACATCATCGAAGGGCCGCCTCCCATGTAGACGGCTGTTCCCAACACCTCTTCCAGTTCGGCACGGGTAGTGCCGAGTTTGACCAGCGCCTGGACATGGAAGCCGATGCAGTCGTCGCAGCGGCTGGAAATGGCTATTCCCAGCGCCACCAGTTCCCGCGTCTTCTTGCTCAGTGCGCCGTCTTTTGTGCCGGCTGCCGCCAGTTGGCTGAATGCCGTCATCAACTCCGGCTGCGATTCGCGCAAGCTGCGCATGTGCGCAGACACATCTTTGACCACGCTTTTGAATTCGGGCATGCCGCTCATGACAGTGCTCTCCTGGGCCGGGTGTGGAGTGAGGTAGCGAACTGGGCGGACTGGCATCAGCCGCCGCGCATCTTTTCGAGCATTCTCGTCCGCGCCCCGGGGCAAGGTCATGATGTAGCGCAACGACGCGCTTAGAAACTGCCCGTGAACTGATACCGCCCGCCCGGGTGCCACATGGTTGCCACGGAGGCGACCTGGCCCTGGGATAGCGTCTTGCGCCGTAGCATCAGACACGGTTCGCGCACATCCATGTGCAGCATTTCGGCGATCTCGCGGGTGGGCAGGCGCGCCTCGATGCCGTAATCCACGCCCTGCAACGGGGCGGCACGCATCAGGTAGGCGTTTGGCGTGGTCTGCGTGAAATCCTGCTGCATATAGTCAGGGGCCAGCCCGGCATTCACCCAGCGGTCTTCCACCTGGATCGGCAGGTCATTCTCGAAGTGCACGATCAGCGAGTGGAACAGGGCTTGCCCCACCGGTACGCCGAATGACGCGGCCATCGCTTCGTTCGCGCGGGCGCGCTCCAGCTTGTGCAGTTCGGCACGGTGCCGGTGGCCGCGTGCGGCAATTTCCTCGGCGATGTTGCGGATCGCTACGAGCGTCGCCTGGTACTTCTGCTGCGCGACGAACGTCCCCAACCCCTGCACGCGCGTGAGGATCTGCTCGGCGGTCAGCTCGCGCAGCGCGCGATTGACCGTCATGCGCGACACGCCAAACGTCTGCGCGAGCGTGGTCTCCCCCGGGATCATTTCGCCTTCTTGCCACTCGCCGCTGCGGATGCGCATGAGGATGTCTTCCTTGATGCGCTGGAAGGCGGGCGTGCTGGCGGACGGGTCGTGTGACATGGACGTGGCTTGCGGTGCGGTTTGGGCGGCCGATGTGATGTGCGGATGGCGGTCATCATCAGGGTTTGCTCTTAGCTTGTAAAGTTTTCTTGCCTAAGTTGTATATACAACATAAGATGCGCTCCATGACAAAGGAGTTCGCAGGAGACCTCATATGAACGCCCCGACCAACGCTGCCCACCTGACCAACGACCCGCGCTACGACGCCTCGCGCGAAATCCGCGCCCCTCGCGGCACCGAGCTGCATTGCAAGAGCTGGCTGACCGAAGCGGCCTACCGGATGCTGCAGAACAACCTCGACCCGGACGTGGCCGAGAACCCCAAGCACCTCGTCGTGTATGGCGGCATCGGCCGCGCCGCGCGCGACTGGGCCTGCTTCGACAAGATCCTGGAAACGCTGCGCGAGCTGAACGACGACGAATCGCTGCTCGTGCAATCGGGCAAGCCGGTGGGCGTGTTCAAGACCCATCCGGATGCGCCGCGCGTCTTGATCGCCAACTCCAACCTCGTGCCCAAGTGGGCGAACTGGGAACACTTCAACGAGCTGGATCGCAAGGGCCTGTTCATGTACGGCCAGATGACTGCCGGCAGCTGGATCTACATCGGCAGCCAGGGCATCGTCCAGGGCACCTACGAAACGTTTGCCGAGGCGGGCCGCCAGCATTATTCGAACAGCCCCTCGCCCTTGCTGGCACAAGGGCGGTCCCCCGAGGGGACGAGCGGCAACCTAGCCGGCCGCTGGATTCTCACTGCCGGCCTGGGCGGTATGGGAGGCGCACAGCCGCTAGCCGCCACGCTGGCCGGCGCCGTGTCGCTGAACATCGAATGCCAGCAATCGAGTATCGATTTCCGCCTGCGTACGCGTTACCTCGACAAGCAGGCCAAGGACATCGACGACGCATTCAACCTGATTCGCCACCATTGCGAGCGCGGCGAGGCTGTGTCCATTGGGCTGCTCGGCAATGCGGCGGAAATCCTGCCGGAGCTGGTCAAGCGTGCCCGCGCCGGCGGCCTGAAGCCGGATCTGGTGACCGACCAGACCTCGGCACATGATCTGGTCAACGGCTACCTGCCGGTTGGCTGGACGGTCGAGCAATGGCGTGCTGCGCAACGCGATCCGTCGCAGCACGCCCGCCTGACCGACGAGGCTGCCAAGTCCTGCGCCGTGCACGTGCAGGCCATGCTCGATTTCCAGGCCATGGGCATTCCGACCGTCGACTACGGCAACAACATCCGCCAGGTCGCGTTCGACCAGGGCGTGAAAAACGCCTTCGACTTCCCGGGCTTCGTGCCGGCCTACATCCGTCCGCTGTTCTGCGAGGGCAAGGGCCCGTTCCGCTGGGTGGCGCTGTCGGGCGATCCGGAAGACATCTACAAGACCGACGCCAAGATCAAGGAACTCTTCCCGCACAACACGCACGTGCATCGCTGGCTCGACATGGCGCGGGACCGCATCGCCTTCCAGGGGCTGCCCGCACGCATCTGCTGGCTGGGCCTGGGCGAGCGTCACCTGGCCGGTCTGGCCTTCAATGAGATGGTCAAGAACGGCGAGTTGAAGGCGCCCATCGTGATCGGCCGCGATCACCTGGACACGGGCTCGGTCGCCAGCCCCAACCGCGAAACCGAGGCCATGCGCGACGGCACCGACGCCGTGTCGGACTGGCCGCTGCTCAACGCGCTGCTCAACACGGCCGGCGGTGCGACGTGGGTGTCGCTGCACCACGGCGGCGGTGTCGGCATGGGCTATTCGCAGCACTCGGGCGTGGTGATCGTCGCCGACGGCACCGACGCTGCGGCCAAGCGCCTGGGTCGTGTGCTCGTCAACGATTCCGGCTCCGGCGTCATGCGCCATGCGGATGCCGGCTACGAAACCGCCATTGCCTGCGCCAAGCGCAACGGTTTGAACCTGCCGATGATCGGCTAAGTTAGAGACATCCTGCTCGTATTGCTATGAACACCATGACCACGCCCCCCATCCTGACATTGCAACCCGGCGAGATGTCCTTTGCCGACCTGCGCCGCGTGTGGCTGGCCCCGACGCCCATCGCGCTGTCTGGCGACTGCGCGGCCGCCATCGAAGCGTCGGCCGCCACGGTACAGGCCATCGTCGCCAAGGGCGCACCGGCCTATGGCATCAACACCGGATTCGGCCTGCTGGCCAAAACGCAGATCGCCACGCACGAGCTGGAGCGCCTGCAACGCAACCTGATCCTCTCGCACGCCGTCGGCACGGGTGAAGACCTGAGCGACAACGTGGCGCGACTGGTGCTGCTGATGAAGGCCGCCAGCCTGGCGCGCGGCTATTCGGGCGTGCGCCGTGTCGTGATCGATACGCTGCTGGCACTGCTGAACGCCGGCATCGTGCCGTGCATTCCGTCCAAGGGTTCGGTGGGCGCGTCGGGCGATCTGGCACCGCTGGCGCACATGACGCTTGCCCTGCTGGGTGAGGGCGACGTACGTGTGAACGGCGTGCGCACGCCGGCGCGTGCCGCGTTGGCCGCCGCCGGCATCGAGCCGATCGCACTGGCCGCCAAGGAAGGCCTGGCGCTCATCAACGGCACGCAGGTGTCGACCGCGCTGGCGCTCAACGGCCTGTTCCTGGCCGAGCGTCTGCTTCAAGCCGCCACCGTGTCGGGGGCATTGTCGGTGGATGCCGCCAAGGGCAGCGATGCGCCGTTCGACCCGCGCGTGCACACCGTGCGTGGTCAGGCGGGGCAGATCGCCACTGCCGCGGTGTACCGCAACCTGCTGGCCGGCAGCGCCATCCGCCAGTCGCACCTCGTGGGCGACAAGCGCGTGCAAGACCCGTACAGCCTGCGCTGCCAGCCGCAAGTCATGGGCGCGTGTTTCGACCTGATCCGTCAGGCCGGCGCCACGCTGCTCACCGAAGCCAACGCAGTGACCGACAACCCGCTGGTCTACGCCGATGCCGGTGAAGTGATTTCGGGCGGCAACTTCCACGCCGAGCCGGTGGCGTTTGCTGCCGACATGCTTGCGCTGGCGATTGCCGAGATCGGTGCGTTGTCCGAGCGCCGCATCGCGCTGCTGATCGACTCCACGCTGTCGGGTCTGCCGCCGTTCCTGGTGGAGCAGCCGGGCCTGAACTCGGGCTTCATGATTGCGCACGTCACGGCCGCGGCACTGGCCTCGGAAAACAAGACGTTTGCCCACCCGGCCAGCGTGGACAGCCTGCCGACTTCCGCCAACCAGGAAGACCACGTCAGCATGGCGACCTTCGCCGGCCGCCGTTTGCAGGACATGGCCGAGAACACCGCCACCATCGTCGGCATCGAAGCGCTGGCGGCAGCGCAGGGCATCGACTTCCACAAGCCGCTGGCGACGTCCGACACGCTGCAGAAGGCGCATGGCTGCATCCGCGCGCGTGTGGCGTACTACGGTGAAGATCGCCTGTTCGCCCCCGACATCGAAGGCGCCCGCCGCCTCGTGCTCGACGGCGATCTGGGCGATTCGTGCCGCGCGCACGTCGGCGAACTCGCACTCGTCTGACCATGCTCGCCCAAGCCGAACCGAACGTCTGGCAAGGCCGCGTCGATGCGGAGGAAGGCCCGCTGGGTTTGCGTTGGCACCAGACCGTGCGCCGCATCGATGCATCGACGCCGCTGGCCAACACCGTCGCCCTGGCGGGTTTCGCCTGCGATGCCGGTGTCGCGCGCAACCACGGGCGAACCGGCGCACAGGCGGGCCCCGCCGCCATCCGCAAGATGCTGGCGAACTTGCCCGCGCGTGCCGGCCGTGTGGTCGTCGATGCGGGCGACGTGACTTGCCAGGGCGATGCGCTGGAAGACGCGCAGAGCGAATTGGCCGGTGTGCTCCACGATCTGCTCGATCGCGGCGCGTTTCCGATTGCGCTCGGCGGCGGGCATGAGATCGCGTGGGCCTCGTTTGGCGGCTTGGCGCGGCATCTGGCCGCGAAATCCGATCAACCGCCGCGTATCGGCATTCTCAACCTCGATGCGCATTTCGATCTGCGTGCGGGCGAGCGCGGCAGCTCGGGCACGCCGTTCCGCCAGATCGCCGAAGACTGTGCCCGGCGCGGCTGGCCGTTCCATTACGCCTGCCTGGGCGTGAGCACCTACGCCAACACCGAAGCGCTGTTCGCGCGTGCGCGCCAGCTCGGCGTGCGCTGGATGCACGACGACGAGATGGACGTCATGCAGCTCGCGCACGTGCTGAAGGTGGTCGAGGTGTTCCTGAGCCAGGTCGACCACGTCTATCTGACGATGTGCCTCGATGTGCTGCCGGCCGCTGTTGCCCCCGGCGTGAGCGCACCGTCGGCACGCGGCGTCGGGATGGACGTGATCGAGCCCATCGTCGATCGCGTGGTCAGCTCGGGCAAGCTGCGGCTGGCGGATGTGGCGGAACTGAACCCGTCGCTCGATATTGACAATCACACCGCACGTGTCGCTGCCCGTCTGGTGGCGCGCGTGGCAGACGGCATCGGCCTGCAGGGAGCCGCACATGACTGATCCGGCCAACCTGCACTGGGACGCGCTCTGGACCAACGTCCACCTCGCCACGCTCACCGCCGATGCTGACGGCTACGGCGAGATCCGCGACGGCGCCATCGCCGTCAAGGATGGCCGCATTGCGTGGCTTGGCTACCGCGCTGATGTGCCCGTCAACGCCCGCGCCACACGCGACCACGATGGCGGCGGCGCGTGGCTCACGCCCGGCCTGATCGATTGTCACACGCACCTCGTCTACGCCGGCAACCGCAGCAATGAATTCGAAGCGCGCCTGAACGGCGTGCCGTACGAAGAGATCGCGCGCGCGGGCGGCGGCATCCTCTCCACAGTTCGTGCCACGCGGGCGGCCAGCGAAGACGCGTTGGCCGAAGCCAGCCTGCCGCGCCTGAATGCGTTGCGCGCCGAAGGTGTCACCACCGTCGAAATCAAGTCCGGCTACGGCCTGAACCTGGAAACGGAGCGCCGCATGCTGCGCGTCGCACGGCGCTTCGGCCAGGCGTTGCCGGTGCGCGTGCGGACAACCTTCCTCGGCGCGCATGCCGTGCCGCCCGAATTCGCCGGCCGTGCGGATGACTACATCGATCACCTCTGCGCCGAGGTGCTGCCTGCGCTCGCCGCGGAAGGTCTGGTCGATGCCGTTGACGCCTTCTGCGAAACCATCGGCTTCACGCCCGCACAGACGGCGCGCATGTTCGACGCGGCGCAGCGCCACGGCCTGCCGGTCAAGCTGCACGCCGAGCAACTCTCCGACCAGGGTGGCGCAGCGCTGGTGGCTCGCTACGGCGGCCTTTCAGCGGATCACCTCGAATGCCTGACCGATGCGGGCGTGGCCGCCATGGCGCAAGCCGGCACTGTGGCTGTACTGCTGCCCGGCGCGTTCTACTGCCTGCGTGAAACGCGCCTGCCGCCGATGGCCGCGCTGCGTGCCGCCGGTGTGCCGATGGCCGTGTCGACCGACTGCAACCCCGGCACGTCGCCGTTGTCGTCGCTGCTGCTGGCGATGAACATGGCGTGCACGCTGTTCCGCCTGACGCCGCTGGAAGCGCTGACCGGCGCCACGCGTCACGCCGCCGCTGCGCTGGGTCTGTCAGGCACGTGTGGGGTCCTTGCCCCGGGCTGCGCGGCAGATTTCGCGCTCTGGCGCATCGATCGGCCTGCCGATCTAGCCTATGCGATGGGGCTCAACCCGTGTGCCGGTGTGGTCAAGGACGGCGTTGTGGTGGCGTAAGGCACACTCGATGACTCGGCTCGTATAATCGGTCGGGTCTATCGCGAATCCGCGCCCATGCCTTTCTTGCCCGAACCCCTGTTCCAGCACGGTCAGCCCGATCGCACCGCGATCCTGCTCGTCAACCTCGGCACACCCGACGGCACGTCGCCGCGCGAGGTGGGCCGCTACCTGCGTCAGTTCCTGTCCGACCCCCGCGTGGTGGAGATTCCGCGCGCCGTGTGGTGGTTCATCCTCAATGGGCTGATCGTGCCGCTGCGTTCGCGGGCGTCAGCGCACAAGTACGAAAGCATCTGGCTGCGCGAGGCCAACATGACGGGCTCGCCGCTGCTTGTCTACAGCGAGCGGCAGGCGCATGCGCTGCAGCAGTTGCTGAACGCCCAGGGCCACGATGTGGTGGTCGCCTGCGCGATGCGTTATGGCAATCCGTCGATCCCATCGGTCATGCAGGCGCTGCGCAAGCAGGGTGTCGAGCGCATCCTCGTGTTGCCGATGTATCCGCAGTATTCCGGCACCACCACTGCGACGGCCTTCGATGAGGTCTTCCGAGTGCTGGGTGAAATGCGCAATCAGCCCGAGTTGCGGCTGGTCAAGCATTTCCACGATGACCCCGCTTACATCAATGCGCTGCACCAGCAGGTGGGCGCGTATTGGGCGCAGCATGGCGCGCCTGACTTTGCGCATGGCGACAAACTGGTGCTGTCGTTCCATGGCGTGCCGCGACGAACGCTGGAGTTGGGTGACCCGTACCACTGCGAATGCCTGAAGACCGGCCGCTTGTTGGGCGAAGCGCTCGGCCTGCAGCCGGGTCAGTACCTGGTCACCTTCCAGTCGCGCTTTGGCCGCGCCGAATGGCTGCAGCCTTACACCGCGCCCACGCTGGAAGAACTCGGCCGCGTTGGCACCAACCGCGTCGACGTGTTCTGCCCTGGCTTCCCGGCCGATTGCCTGGAGACGCTGGAAGAGATCGCCATGGAAGGGCAGTCCACGTTCCGTGTCGCCGGCGGCAAGGATTTCCATTACATCCCGTGCCTGAACGACAGCGAAGCGTGGATTGCCGGCATTGCCGACATTGCGCTGGCGCATCTGCAGGGCTGGCCGCTCACGCTTACGCACCCGCATGTGCTGGATGCCAGCCGCACCCGTGCGCAGAGCAAGGGGGCCGCCGCATGAAAGTGAGCACCGACGCGGCCGATCGCGTGCGCATCGACAAATGGCTATGGGCGGCGCGTTTCTTTAAGACTCGGTCGCAGGCGACCGATGCGGTGGAGCGCGGTCGCGTGCAGATCAACGATCAGCCGGTTCGTCCCGCCAAGGATGTCAAGATCGGTGACCACGTGCGGGTTCACGCCCATGAACAGCAGTGGGAAGTCGAGGTATTGGCGCTGGCGGAAGTGCGCGGTCCAGCCTCCGTTGCACAAACGCTCTACGCCGAGACGGACACCAGTCGCTTAAAACGCGAAGAGAATGCCGACAAACGCCGGCTGTATCGGGAACCCGCCACACAAATTGCTGGCCGACCGACCAAGCGAGATCGACGGCGTATCGACAAACTCGGCGGAGAGTGAGGTACACCGTGCGAGTGTGTGCTAACTTAATACGGTCAAACCGCGCGGCATCTGCTGCATCTGTGCCGGCTTGATGATGTAGTGCTTGAAGAATGCCTTGCCGCTACCGTACTCCGTATAACGCGGTGTGACGGCCCCAGACAGGCAAATAAACGTTGTGGCTGCGGTCAGCGTCAACAGCAGGAGCACGGTCAGAACGGGCAGCTTGTTATGCATGGTACGAACCCTCAAAGAAGCTCGCGCCCCCCAGTTTTTTCTTGCATCATAGGCGGCCAATAAAGGCGTCGCAATTGCTGTGCCGTTGCAGTCTGATGAAAGTTGTAACCCCATATTTCGTGATGCACGACGCACAGTTGTCGCGCATCCGGCGCCCTTGAAAAGCGCGCCAATTGCCCCATAACGGGGACAAATCGTTCGTAAAATCCAGCGGATCCTCTCGGGCACATGCCATGCGTCGATCCTCTTTATCCAGCGCTATGAAACACACTTCGGACACCTCCTCGAACTCGGACATGCCAGCGGACACCCAAGCCACCCAGCCGAACCAGTCGGCGACGGGCCAGGCGGCCCACGCTTATTCGAGCCAGGCTCAGCGCGCGAGCGCCGACGCCCAGGCCGTCGCCGGTGACGAAGCCGCCGTGGCAGAAGCGGTGGCCGACATGGACGTCGCAGAACTGCGCCGCCAACTGGAAGCTGCTGAAGAAAAGGCGCGCCAGAATTATGAAAACTGGGCGCGTGCCACGGCCGAAGGCGAGAACATCCGCCGCCGTGGTCAGGACGACGTGGCTAAGGCCCACAAGTTCGCCATCGAAGGCTTCGCCGAATACCTGCTGCCCGTGATGGACAGCCTGCAGGCCGCCTTGGCGGATACCTCGGGCGACGCCACCAAGCTGCGCGAGGGTGTTGAACTGACCCTCAAGCAGCTGTACGCCGCATTCGAAAAGGGCCGCGTCACCGAGCTGAACCCGGTGGGCGAAAAGTTCGATCCGCATCGCCATCAAGCCATCTCGATGGTGCCGGCCGATCAGGAAGCCAATACCGTGGTCGCTGTTCTGCAGCGTGGCTACACGCTGGCCGACCGCGTGCTGCGCCCAGCCCTCGTGACGGTGGCGGCGCCCAAGTAAGCCCACGCCCCGTGATCCAGAACGCAACCACTTCGCAATACGCCAACGGCGCGATCACGGTCGACAAGACCGCATTCGCGGCGTTTGGCATGCGCGAGGTGAACACAGAGACCTTCGACGCAGCCATTGCGGCGGCGGGCGATGCACTCGTGTGCGTGTTCTTCTGGGGCGTCGATTGCTTCAACTGCGAGATGGCGAAGAAGGCCATGCTCGCGCAACCGGCCGCGGTGCGTGAGCTTGGGCTGAGCTGGCTGCACGCGAACGTCTATGCGCACCCTCAGCTTGGCCAGCGCTTTGGCCTGCACGGTATTCCGGTGTTCATGTTTTTCCATCGTGGCAAGAAGCTCGGCCGGGCGACCGGCTGGCATGGCCACGCGCAATTTGCCGCCGCCGTTGCCAATGCGCGCAACAAGCTGGCCGGCAAGCCGCTCATCTGAGGCAGCGACCATCATGACGTCGATGCCGGTGGCTGCCGCCTTTCTTATCTCTTCGTCTTTCCGTGCTGTGCGCCCCAAGCGCGTGGCGCGCACTTCGCCGCGCGCCGCCCAGGCGATGAACGCGGCCATTGCCGCCGCCCGGTGGTTGTTCTAGTGCCTTTGCGGCACGTTGCCGCCGGGCTCTCCCTACTCCCCCAGAAGTTTCGGCTTCGTATCACCGCCGGCCGGCCTATGCGCCCGCTGGTGTTCTTGCCGCTGCGTTCCATTGGCCCGTAAGGCCATCGGCAGCGGCTTTGCCTCGTGTTGAACATAGACCTGTAGGAGATCGTCATGTCCAAAGCAGCCACCATCTACCTGACTGAGCTGGACCTCACCCGTCTGGAGAATGCCGCCACTCGCGCGGGCAACAACTCACCGCTGGCCGATCTGGTCGACGACCTCATTGCTCGTGCCAACGTGGTGCCCGGCAACAAGATTCCCGCCGATGTGGTGACCATGAACTCGGTCGTGTGCGTGGTGGATGACGCCGGCGCCGAACAAGAGTGGACGCTCGTCTACCCGGAAGACGCCAACGTGACATCGGCCAAACTGTCGGTGCTCTCGCCGATGGGCGCGGCGCTGCTGGGTGCGCGTGCGGGCAAGTCGGTCAAATACTCGGCGCCCAATGGCGCACAGCGCTCCTTGCGCATCGATCGCGTTGCGTTCCAGCCCGAGGCCAGCGGCCAGCACACGCTCTAAGCCGGCGGCGTCCTATCGCGAGAGGCTGTACCCGACGCGCAACTGCGAGCCCAGCTTGTGGTTGTAGTCGAGCAGGCTCTCGCCGTAGCCGGTGAAATACTGGATGAACAGGTAGCCAGCCGTGCCGGTAAAGATCCGGCTCATCGGATACGTCAATTGCGCGTCGACGCTGCCGTAGGCCTTGCGGGTGCCTTTGCGCAGCGTGGCGGCCAATTCCCAGCCGTTGGGGGCGCCATAGGACACGCGGAAATCCCCAAAACCCCGGTAGTGCGCGATATCGGTGTTGCCGGTGCGCGTGAGGTACGCGTACAGCTTCGGCTCGAACTTCCAGTGGTAATCGTTCAGGTCACCAAAGTGAAACGTCGGGCGTACAAACACGGTGTTGATGGCGCGCGAGGCGTCGCCGTCGCGGCCGTTCGACTCGTGCTCGATGCCGCCCGCGAACGATAGCCGCGTGAGGGCGCCGCCATGGATGCCCGTATCGGGCCGGTAATAGAACACGCTGGGCCGGTAGTTCGTATCGCGGAACGGCGCCGATTCCTTGCCCACATCCCACAGCGAGAACTGCGTATAACCGAAGTACACGTTATCCAGCAGCGCTGCCGATGCCGGGTTCTCTGGCTGAAAAATCCGAAACTTGAAGCTCAACTGGAACTTGGCGTTCAGGCCCCCATGCGCGCCCACTGCGGCAAACATGGGTTCGTGGAAAGTCAGGCGTGCGGTGTCTTCGGGCGGGCGGGATGCCTCGCCACTGCCAGCAACTGCCACGGGAGTGGGCGGGGTCGCAGTAGCAGCTGCACTGGCAGCGGGGGCGCTCGGGTTGGTGCCCAGCGCACCCCCGGGGCGGGTCGCTTCGGCGGCGGCGTTGCGGGCTGCGCCAGTGGGGGCGCCATCGGCCGCGATCTGCGGGGCGTCTGCGCCGCGCACGAGCGTCACCAGAACGGGTGCCGCATCGAGATCCGGCACATCGATCCGAACCGTGCCGCGCAGCACCTCGGGCAGCGTGCCGGTGTAGGCGACGGTGCGGACTTGGCCCGGCCGCAGGTGCAGGGTTTCGCCGGCGCCAGCATTGTGTCGATCGAGAATCACTTCCACGGGCCCCTGCAGGTCAGCGCTGGCCGTTACGCGTAACTTGGCCGGCACGGCATAGCTGCGCTGGGCGGCATCGCCCGAAATGACGAGGGTCAGTGTGAAGGGCTGGTTGGCGTTGACGCGGCGGGAAGGCTGGAGGAGGGCAACGGCGGCATCGGCGGGGGGCACGGCGCATGCGGCAAGCAGGGCAGCGCCAAGAATGGAACGGAGCGGGTGCAAAGGCATGGACACAAAAGCCGGGTTGGCGTCCGGCGAGTGGCAATGTGCCCAAGGGTAACACCCACACCTTTTTTGCCCGGTTTGCGGCTCTGGGCGTTCAAAACGCGCGTTTTTGCCAGGGAGCGCACGTTTTCGGGTGCTTTCCCAAGAAAAACCGGCCAAAATGCTCAACTTTTCAAAATTCGGCCTTGAAAAGCCGGGCGGCACTCCCACATCCGATCCAAGTTTGTATTCAGTGCAGTCCTGACACCAGATTCGAGGAGCAAGAACATGGGCAAAATCATCGGTATCGACCTTGGTACCACCAACAGCTGCGTCTCCATCATGGAGGGCAACACCCCCAAGGTGATCGAGAACGCCGAAGGCGCTCGCACCACCCCGTCGATCATCGCCTACATGGAAGACGGCGAGATCCTGGTCGGTGCCCCGGCCAAGCGCCAGGCGGTGACCAACCCGAAGAACACGCTGTACGCCGTCAAGCGCCTGATCGGTCGCAAGTTTGAAGAGAAGGAAGTCCAGAAGGACATCGGCCTGATGCCGTATTCCATCGTCAAGGCTGACAACGGCGACGCCTGGGTGGAAGTGCGCGGCCAGAAGCTGGCACCGCCGCAAATCTCGGCCGAAACCCTGCGCAAGATGAAGAAGACCGCCGAGGACTACCTGGGCGAGGAAGTGACCGAAGCCGTGATCACGGTGCCGGCCTACTTCAACGATTCGCAGCGCCAAGCCACCAAGGATGCCGGCCGCATCGCCGGTCTGGACGTCAAGCGCATCATCAATGAGCCGACCGCGGCTGCGCTGGCATTCGGCCTGGACAAGAACGAGAAGGGCGACCGCAAGATCGCCGTGTATGACTTGGGCGGCGGTACGTTCGACATCTCGATCATCGAGATTGCCGACGTGGACGGCGAGAAGCAGTTCGAAGTGCTGTCGACCAACGGCGATACGTTCCTGGGCGGCGAAGACTTCGACCAGCGCATCATCGATTACATCATCGGCGAGTTCAAGAAGGAGCAGGGTGTCGACCTGTCGAAGGACGTGCTTGCGCTGCAACGCCTGAAGGAAGCTGCTGAAAAGGCCAAGATCGAGCTGTCGAGCACGCAACAGACTGAAATCAACCTGCCGTACATCACGGCCGATGCTTCGGGCCCGAAGCACTTGAACCTGAAGATCACGCGCGCCAAGCTCGAAGCGCTGGTCGAAGACCTGATCGCTCGTACGATCGATCCGTGCCGCACCGCCATCAAGGATGCCGGCGTGAAGGTGTCGGACATCCACGATGTGATCCTGGTCGGCGGCATGACGCGTATGCCGAAGGTGCAGGAGAAGGTGAAGGAGTTCTTCGGCAAGGAAGCCCGCAAGGACGTGAACCCGGACGAGGCCGTTGCCGTGGGCGCCGCCATCCAGGGTCAGGTGCTGGGTGGTGACCGTACCGACGTGCTGCTGCTGGATGTGACGCCGCTGTCGCTGGGCATCGAAACGCTGGGTGGCGTGATGACCAAGATGATCGGCAAGAACACGACCATCCCGACCAAGTTCTCGCAGACCTTCTCGACCGCTGACGACAACCAGCCGGCCGTGACGATCAAGGTCTACCAGGGCGAGCGCGAGATGGCCTCCGGCAACAAGATGCTGGGCGAATTCAACCTGGAAGGCATTCCGCCGGCACCGCGCGGCACGCCGCAGATTGAAGTGTCGTTCGACATCGACGCCAACGGCATCCTGCACGTGGGCGCCAAGGACAAGGCGACCGGCAAGGAAAACAAGATCACGATCAAGGCAAGCTCCGGCCTGTCGGAAGCCGAGATCGAGCGCATGGTGAAGGACGCCGAGGCCAACGCCGAGGAAGACAAGAAGCTGCGCGAACTGGTCGACTCCCGTAACCAGGGTGAGGCGCTGGTGCACTCGACCAAGAAGGCACTGGGCGAGTACGGCGACAAGCTCGAAGCTGGCGAGAAGGACAAGATCGAAGCCGCGATCAAGGAACTTGAAGAGACCCTGAAGGGCACCGACAAGGCCGCGATCGACGCCAAGACCGAAGCGCTGGCAACCGCCTCGCAGAAGCTCGGCGAGAAGGTCTATGCCGACATGCAAGCCAAGGGCGAGGCCGGCGGTGCGGAACAAGCCGCTGCCGGTGCCCAGGCAGGCGCGCAAGCCGGACAAGGCGCACCGCACGACGATAACGTCGTCGACGCCGAGTTCAAGGAAGTGAACGACAAGAAGTAAGCCAACTCGTCCGCCAGGCGGACGTTACGGTACGCCGGGCAGTGATCATCGGGTTGTGCGGGACGCACCTGATGTCACGCTCGGCTTTTTTGCTATTCGACACGCAGTAAAAACAGGCGACGACTGAAGCCACCATGGCAAAACGTGATTACTACGAAGTGCTCGGGGTGGGTAAGAACGCGAGCGACGACGAGATCAAGAAGGCGTATCGCAAGCTCGCGATGAAGTACCACCCGGACCGCAATCCGGACAGCAAGGAAGCGGAAGACAAGTTCAAGGAGGCCAAAGAGGCCTACGAGATGCTCTCCGACGCTGAGAAGAAGGCTGCCTACGACCAATACGGCCACGCGGGTGTCGACCCGAATATGGCGGGCGGCTTTGGCGCGGGCGGAGCAGGTTTTGGCGGCGGCTTTGCCGAGGCCTTTGGCGACATCTTTGGCGACATCTTCGGTCAGGCCCAGGGCCAGGGCGGGCGCCGCGGTGGCGGCCCACAGATGTATCGCGGCGCAGACCTGCGCTACAGCATGGAGATCACGCTGGAGCAGGCCGCGCACGGCTACGACACGCAGATCCGCGTGCCGCACTGGGACGAGTGCGACCACTGCCACGGCAAGGGCGCCGAGCCCGGCTCAAGCGTGGAGACGTGCCCGACCTGTCACGGTGCCGGTCAGGTGCGTGTGTCGCAGGGTTTCTTCACGATGCAGCAGACTTGCCCGAAGTGCCACGGCAGCGGCAAGTACATCCCCAAGCCGTGTACCAAGTGCCACGGCCAGGGCAAGCTGAAGAGCCAGAAGACGCTGGAAGTGAAGATTCCGGCCGGCATCGACGAAGGCATGCGCATCCGTTCGTCGGGCAACGGCGAGCCGGGTATCAACGGCGGCCCCCCGGGCGATCTGTATGTGGAAATCCACATCAAGCAGCACCCGGTGTTCGAGCGCGACGGCGATGATCTGCACTGCCAGATGCCGATTTCGTTTGCGACGGCAGCCATTGGCGGCGACATCGAAGTGCCGACGCTGGGTGGTCGCGCTTCGTTCACGGTGCCCGAAGGCACGCAGGCTGGAAAGACGTTCCGCCTGCGCGGCAAGGGCATCAAGGGCGTGCGCTCGGGCTATGCAGGCGATCTTTACGTGCACATCAACATCGAGACGCCGGTCAAGCTGACGGAGCACCAGAAGGATCTGCTCAAGCAGTTCGACAAGTCCGTGCACGAAGGCGGCTCGCGGCACAGCCCGCAAGAGCAGTCGTGGCTAGACAAGGTGAAGAACTTCTTCTCCTCGTAAGAAACCTCGCAAAGCTACTGCGCGGCCCGATCTTGGCACTGTGATGCTCGCCGTACCCATGTACGGCTGCGCTTCTCGCGCCAACCTCGGGTCGCTCGCTACGCTTTTCGAGGCTTCTTAAACACCACCTTTCAATCAGGAACATCGCCATGCAGTTGCCGGAGGTCGGCGCGCCGTTCGCGCTGTTGGACGATGCCACCTCTGGCGGCGCGCCGTGCTCGCGCTGGTACACCGGTTATGCCGGCGAGTTCTTCCGGCCGGCCGGCGTGCTGGATGGGCTGGACGATGATCTTCGTGCCGCCTGGCGCCAGGGTTTGCATGCCCTGATCGTTGCGCCGTATGAGTTTGGTGGGCCGCTGGTCGGCCTGCCGGCTTCCACCGAAATCTCTTCCTCATTGCCTGGTCACGATGGCCGCCTGCGCGTGCTGCTGTTTCGCGCAATGGACGTGCTGTCGCCGGCAGAAGTCGATACGTTGTTCGACGCGTGGCCCGACGCAACGGGCGCAGCGGGCCTGTTCGACTGTGCCGCCAGCGCCGACCACGCCACCTACACCGACGCCATCGCGCGCATCCACGACTGGATTGCGGCGGGCGATACCTACGAGGTCAATTACACATACCGCCTGCGCATGACTGCGTTTGGCGCGCCGGCGGCGTTGTATCGGCGCCTGCGCGCGCGGCAGCCCGTGCCTTACGGCGCATTCATCGCGCTACCGGAGGGCGGTGCGATTCTGTCGTGTTCGCCGGAGCTGTTCTTCTCTCATCACGCGGGCCAGCTTGTTGCGCGGCCGATGAAGGGCACCGCGCCTGCCACTGGCAATGTCGAAATCGACGAAGCCCGTGCCACTGCACTGGCCGCCGACGAGAAGAACCGCGCCGAGAACCTGATGATCGTCGACCTGTTGCGTAACGATCTGGGCCGCCTCGCGCGTGCGGGTTCTGTGCGCGTGCCGACGCTGTTCGAGGTGACGCCGTTCGGCAGCGTGCTCCAGATGACGTCGACCGTGGAGGCCGAGATTCCGCCCGCCACCGGCCTTGCCGATTGCCTGCGTGCGCTGTTCCCGTGCGGCTCCATTACGGGGGCGCCCAAGCGGCGGACGATGGAGATCATCGAGACGTTGGAGCCAGAGCCACGTGGCCTGTACACCGGCGCCATCGGCTGGATCGATGCGCCAGCCGCCGATCGGGCGATGGGCGACGCTTGCTTCTCGGTGGCGATCCGCACGCTGGTGCTCGGCCCGCCTGGCGCTGATGGCCTGCGCAGCGGCGAACTTGGCATCGGCTCCGGCATCGTGCACGACAGCATCGCCGATGAGGAATACGCGGAGTGCCAACTGAAGGCGCGTTTCGTGACGGCGCTCGATCCAGGGCTGTCGTTGTTCGAGACGATGCGCGCGACGCGCGATGGTGTGGCGCTCCTGGATTGGCATCTGGCGCGGCTGGCGCGTTCTGCGGCCGCCTTCGGCTTCCCCTTCGATCGAACTGCGCTGGCGGATGACGTGGCGCGCATGTGCGCATCGCTGGAAGGTGAGGGCGCTTATCGCATGCGCCTGTTGCTGACGCCGAACGGTGCGGCCAACGTATCGGCCGTGCCCTTGTCGCCGCTGCATGCGAGCTGGGATGCGCCGGTGCGCCTGCTCGTTGCCGCGCAACCGCGCGAGGTCACCCACAGTCTGCCGACGCACAAGACCACGTTGCGCGCAGGCTACGACGCTGCGTGGCAGGCGGCCGAACGCGAAGGTGCATTCGATACCGTGTTCTTCAACGCCGATGGCACGTTGGCCGAAGGCGGGCGCAGCACGTTGCTGGTCAAGCTCGATGGTGCGTGGTGGACGCCACCGTTGTCAGCGGGCGTCTTGCCGGGAGTGATGCGTGCCGTTCTGTTGAAAGACGCTTCACCGTGGCTCGATGGGCCGCTGCAGGAACGTTCGCTCACGCGCGCCGATGTTGCCCGCGCCGAGGCCGTCGCCGTATGTAATGCCCTACGCGGCGTGGTGCCCGCGCATTTCGAGCCGCCCCTGGCCCTCGACGTGCTCTAGTTTCCAGCGGGCCACGCCGGGCAGGTTGATCAGTTCGCGGTCGTGGCAGACCATCAGCAGCGTGCGGCCTTCTGCTGCCAGTTCCCCTACAAGGGCAATGACTTGCTCGCGCGCAGCGCCGTCCAGGTTCGAAGTCGGCTCGTCGAGCAGCAGCACATCGGTGCGCAGCGCGCGCGCCCGCGCCAATGCAAGGCGCTGCGTTTCGCCTCCGGACAGGCGTTCGGGCGGCACGTCGACCACGTGCTGCAGACCCGCCCAGCGGAGCGCATCCTCGACACGCTCAGCCAGCTCGGCACGCGCCACGCGATGTGGGCCCGTGGTGAGCCCATAGGCAAGATTCGCGCGTACCGAGGTGCGGAACAGGTAGGGATGCTGGTGCACGTAGGTCAGCCGCTTGCGCAGTTCGGCCGGGTAGGGCGACAGCGCCTGCCGCCCTTGCCCCATATCGACGGTCGCTCCATTGGCGGGTGCAAGCCCGGCCAGCATGCGCAGCAGCGTTGTCTTGCCGACACCGTTTGCGCCCGTGATGACAATCGCGTGTCCGGCCGACAGCGCCAGGCGCGGAATCTCGAACAGAATGCGCGCGCCGTGCTGGCAGCGCAAGCCTTCAAACACCATCGTGGGCTGCGACGGCGCGCTCATGCCGGCTCCCTGCGATAGTTGCCAGCCCCTTGCAGCCACGCCAGCACCAGGTTGACGAGCAAAGCCAGCACGATCAGCACGATGCCTAGCGCGATGCCCTCTGCGAATTCGCCCTTGCTGGTTTCCAGTGCAATCGCCGTCGTCATGGTGCGTGTGACGCCTTCGATGTTGCCGCCGACCATCAGCGCCGAGCCCACTTCGGCGATGACGCGCCCGAAGCCGGCCACCACCGCAGCCATCAGGCCGAAGCGCAATTCACGAAACACCGTCAATAGCAAACGGACGCGCCCGGCGCCCAGCACACGTGCGGTTTCCGCGAGACGCGGATCCGCGCGCTCAAGCGTCGCCAGCGCAAACGCCACGATCACCGGCAGGCCAAGAACCGCTTGCCCGAGGATCATCCCACCCTGCGTGAACAGCAGCCCGAAGCCGCCCAGCGGCCCCTGCCGCGAAAGCAGCAGATACAGCAACAGCCCGATCAGCACGGTCGGAAACGACAGCGACGCCTGCGCCAGCACCACCAGCGCACGGCGCCCCATAAAACGGTGCATGGCGATGAGGTAGGCGATGAGCAGACCCGGCGGCGCCGCCAGCAGGAGGCCCGCAATCGCCACCTTCAACGACACCCAGACGATCAGCCACAACGCCGCATCGCCGCTGACAAGCAGGGTGAAGGCGTCGACGGTGGCCGACCAGATTTCCATGCGGGTGCCGCTCAGGCGAAGGTGTGTTCCGGGCCGGGGAACGTGCCGTCCTTGACGGCTGCCACGTAGGCAGCAACGGCGCCGTCGATGGTGGTTTGCCCGTCCATGAAGTTACGTACGAACTTGGGGCGATGGCCGGGGAACACACCCAGCATGTCGTGCATCACAAGCACTTGGCCCGAGCACTCCAGCCCGGCGCCGATGCCGATGGTGGGAATGGCCAGCAGGCGCGTGACTTCGCCGGCCAACTCGGCCGGGATGGCTTCCATGACGACGAGCTGTGCCCCGGCGTCCTGCACGGCCAACGCATCGGCCTTCAGTTGCGCAGCCGCTTCATCGCCGCGACCCTGCACTTTGAAGCCGCCGAACGCATGCACCGATTGCGGCGTCAGGCCGATGTGCGCGCACACCGGAATGCTGCGTTCAACGAGGAACTTGATGGTCGGCGCGAGCCACACGCCGCCTTCGAGCTTGACCATCTGCGCGCCGGCCTGCATCACGCGCACGGCGCTGTGGAAAGCCTGTTCGGGCGTGCCATACGTGCCGAACGGCAGGTCCGACACGAGCAGCGCCTTGGTCGTCCCACGCGACACGCATTCGGTGTGATAGACGATGTGATCGAGCGTGACCGGCAGCGTGGTCTTCTGGCCCTGCATCACGTTGCCGAGCGAATCGCCGACGAGCAGCACGTCGGTGCCGTTGCGATCCATCAGGGCGGCGAAGCTGGAGTCGTAGGCCGTCAACATGGCGATACGCTCGCCGGCAGCACGCATGGCCTGCAACGAAGTCACCGTGACGGCCTTGCGGTTCGATTCCTGGAGATAGCTCATGGGCTGAGACTCATTGGGGCATCGCGAGCGCCCACGCAGACCATGCGGTGCGTCGACTAGCGCGTTGCCAGCTTGATGAATTCCTTGGGCCCGCGCATCGCGTCGATGCGGGCGAGCAAGGTGCGGAAATCGTCGTCGTTGCCTGCGGGGTCGAAGGCAGCGGTGTCGACGATCATCGTCGGTGCGGCATCGTAATACAGAAACAGCTCACCGTATGCGGCGCAGATGCGTCCGAGGTACTCGGCATCGATGCCCGTTTCGTAAGGAACGGCGCGACGGGCGACGCGTGGCAGCAGGTCTTCCGCGCGTGCCTGCAGGCAGATCACGAGGTCGATGCGCTGTTGCGGCAGGGCCAGCGCATTGGCCATCGCGTCGTACAGCGCCAGTTCATCGGCCGGCAGCGTGAGTTGGGCGAACAGGCGGTCGCGCGGCAGGAAGCTGTCGGCGACGATGCGCTCACCGGCAAGCGTCGCCTTATGCCATGCCTTGAGGCGCTCGGCACGTTGCAGCAGGAAGCGCAGCTGCACCGGTAGCGCATAGCGCGCGGGGTCTTCGTAGAAGCGGGCGATGAAGGCGTTTTCGGCGGGCGTTTCGAACAACGTCGACGCACGCAGATGGTCGGCCAGGCGCTGGGCCAGCGCGGTCTTGCCCACGCCAATGGGGCCTTCGACAACGATACGGCGCAGGTGATCCAGTGCCATCGGCGGGTGGTTGTGGGTGGTGCGGGTGATGAGATCAGGCGGCCGGCTGCTTGGCGCGCATGCATTGGCACATCGTGGTCTTTTCGATGCGCTGTTCGGCCACGCCGGGCAGTAGTGCAGCCACGGCGCCAATGCCCGGAATCACGAGGTCGGGCGCCAGTTCGTGCAAGGGCAGCAGGGTAAAGGCGCGTTGGCCCACGCGCGGGTGCGGCACCGTCAGCTCGGCTGAAGTGAGGACGTGGTCGCCGTAGAGCAGCAAGTCCAGATCCAGCGTGCGCGGCGCGTTGTGAAACGGGCGCTCGCGGCCGAACTGGTCTTCAATGTGGTGACAGATGCGGAGCAGCTGGTCGGCGGTGAAATGCGTATCGATGCGCACCACGGCGTTGATGTAGTCATCGCCGCTGGACTCCACGGGCGCGCTGCGATACAGGCTCGATTTGCCGGTGACGGTGATGCCGACCTGCTGTGCGAGGCAGACCACGGCGTCTTTCACTGCCTGGCGTGCGTCGCCCAGGTTGGCGCCGATGCCGATGTACGCCACTGTCTTCACGTTTCCTCCGAACTTCCCGGATTGACGTCAACGACTGTATCCGATTTTGCCGGACCACGTCGGCGGCGACGCCGCTTGCCCGGGCTGGCCGGACCGGCATTTGCCGAGGGGCTCGGGGCGTGCTTGGCTTGGGCCATGAGGGCTTCGCGGGCTTCGCCGTCACCGTTCTGGAAGTCGGTCCACCAGTCGGCGAGTTCCTGTGGCAATTCGCCCGAGGCACACCGCAGCGCGAGGAAGTCGTAGCCGGCGCGGAAGCGCGGCGACTCCAGCAGCCGATACGGCATGCGGCCCGACCGCTTCTCAAAGCGCGGTTGCATGCTCCAGATTTCCTTCATATCGGAGGTGAAGCGGCGCTGGATGGCGAGTTGCTCGGTCTGACGGTCGAGCACTTCGTCCATGGCGGTGTGCAGCGCGGGGATCAGCGGCTCGCCGGCAGCGCGGCGGCGGTTCCAGTGTTCGACCACGTGATGCCACAGCAGCGAGGCAAACAGGAAGCCGGGCGAGACCGGTTTGCCGGCCTTGACGCGATCGTCGGTATTGTCGAGCGCGAGTTGCACGAAGCGCTGGCCCATCGGTTGCTCCAGCGCGACGTCCAGCAGCGGCAGCAGGCCGCGGTGCAGGCCCGCCTTGCGCAGTTCCTGCAGCGATGCCCAGGCGTGGCCCGACATCAGCAGCTTCAACATCTCGTCGAACAGGCGGGCGGCCGGCACGTTGTGGATCAACGGGCCCAGCTCCGCGATCGGCGCGCGCGTGTCGGCGTCGATATCGAAGCCGGTCTTGGCCGCGAAGCGCACCACGCGCAGCATGCGCACCGGGTCTTCGCGGTAGCGGGTATGCGGATCGCCGATCATGCGCAGCGTGCGGGCGCGCATGTCTTCCATGCCGTGATGGTAGTCATGCACGGTTTCGTCGGCGGGGTCGTAGTACATCGCGTTGACGGTGAAGTCGCGGCGGGTGGCGTCTTCGGCCTGCGTGCCCCAGACGTTGTCGCGCAGGACGCGGCCGCTGGCGTCGACGGCATGCGTGTGGTGGTCCAGCTCGGTGCGCTTGACGCGCTTGCCGGCGGGGACCTGCTCGGCATCGACCGCGTCGACGAGCGCGCGGAAGGTCGAGACTTCGATGATTTCCTGATCGCGTCCGCCGTAGAACGTGACGTGCACGATCTGGAAACGACGTCCGATGATGCGCGAGCGGCGGAACAGCGCCTGTACCTGCTCGGGCGTGGCGTTGGTCGCCACATCAAAATCCTTCGGCTTGATGCCCAGCAGCAAGTCGCGCACGGCGCCGCCCACGATGAAGGCGCTATAGCCGGCTTCCTGCAGCGTGGACGTGACCTTGACTGCGTTGCGCGAGAGCAGCTTCGGATCGATACCGTGCTCGTCCACGCTCCACACACGCGCCTGACGCGGCACGCCGCCGCCGGACTTGGTGCGCGCCTTGGCCGTTTTGGGTGCCTTGGGTGTACGGACTTTCCTGGTGGCGGGCACTCCCGGTTCAGCCGGAGCGTGGGACGCTGCGGAGGTCTTGCCCAGCAGGCGATTGATGAGTTTCTTGATCACGCCGCGCCTTGCTTAGAAGAGATCCATGATGCGCCAGTTGCGCGCGGCTGCCAGATTGCGCAGCGTGTCGTCCGGGTTGGTCGCGACGGGGTCGGTCACTTCCTCCAGCAGCGGCACGTCGTTGGCCGAATCGCTGTAGAACGTGCTGCGCTCGAAATCGCTCCAGCCGCGGCCCATGTTGGCCAGCCATTCGTGCACGCGCGCGACCTTGCCCTCGCGAAAGCTCGGTGTGCCGGCCACGTCGCCGGTGAAGGCGCTGTCCGGGCTGCCGTCGGTGGTGGCCGGTTCGGTGGCGATGAGGTGGTCGATGCCGAAGGCCTCGGCAATCGGGCGGGTGACGAAGCTGTTGGTGGCGGTCACCACGCAGCACAGGTCACCAGCGTCCAGGTGCTTGTAGACCAGCGCTTGCGCCTGCGGCGTGATCTTCGGACGGATCACGTCGTGCATGAACTCGGCGTGCCACTGGGCGAGCGTGTCCCGCGGGTGGGCGGCAAGCGGTGCCAGGGCGAAACGCAGAAACGCATGGATATCCAGCGTGCCGGCTTTGTAGTCGGCATAGAACTGATCGTTCTTGCGCTGGTACTCAGCTTCGTCCACCACGCCGCGGCGGATGAGGAAGCGTCCCCACTCGTGGTCGCTGTCGGTGGGGATGAGGGTGTGATCGAGGTCGAAGAGGGCCAGATTCATGGGGCGCGATTTTACCCGAACGTTACATCACCGGCCGCGCGAGCCCCGGGATTCACTTCATCAGCGCGAGCATGTCGCGCACGAGCGGCAGGGTGACGGCGCGCTTGCGGGCGAGCGAATAGGTGTCGAGGGCGTCCAGCAGGGCCATCAGGCTCGGCATGTCGCGATAGGAGTGCGTCACGAGCCACTGCGGCACGTCGGCCGAGAGCTGCATGCCGCGTTCGCGGGCAGCCTGGCGCAGCGCTTCCACCTTGTCGGCGTCGGACAGCGGGCGCAGCCAGTAGACCAGGCCCCAGCCCAGCCGGGTGCGCAGGTCTTCACGTAGCGGCATCGCCATCGGCGCGGCGGCCCCGGAGATGGCGATGGCGGCATGCGGATGCGCGCGCACTTCATTGACGAGGTTGAACACGGCGATCTGCGCCCATTGGTCCAGCCGCTCTGCGTCGTCGATGGTCCAGACGGTGATGGTCGGGTCGAATTCGAAGGCTTCGGGCGGGGCGTCGGGTTCCAGCGTGCGGACTTCGTAGCCGCCAGCCTCGGTCTGGGCGCAGATGGCCTGCAGCAGGTGGCTGCGGCCGCTGCCTTCTTCGCCCCAGAGGTAGACCAGGCGGTCGGTGGCGGTGCCGTCCACCACTTGCGGAATCAGGGCGCGCAGGCGCAGCACCGCCTCTTCGTTGCCGGTGGCGACGAAGTTGTCGAAGGTCGGGGCGGGTGTCGCACCGAGTTCGAGCGGGAGCTGTTCGGGTGTGGCCATGAAACGTGGAGTGGAGTCGCCGTACTTTTCAGTTGCCTTCAGTCGCCTTCAGTGGCTTTCAGTCCTGGTAGAGCCGGCTGCCCAGGTAAAGCTGCCGGATCTGCCGCAAACCGACCAGCAGCACAGCACTCATCGGTAGGGCGAGGAGGATACCGAAAAAACCGAACAATTGGCCAAAAGCCAGCAAGGCGAGGATGACCGCCAGCGGGTGCAGGCCAATGCGTTCGCCCACCAGGCGAGGCGTCAGGTAGAAGCTTTCCAGGAACTGGCCGATGCCATACACCACGGCCACCGCCAGCAAGCCGTAGAGGTTGCCGAACTGCAACAGCGCGGCAAGGATGGCCAGCGTGAGCCCCACGCCAAAGCCGATATACGGAATGAACACGGCCAGCCCTGTAAAGATGCCCACCGGCAGCGCCACGTCAAAGCCGGCCAGCGCCAGCCCCGCCGAGTAGTACACCGCCAGCACCAGCATCACGATGATCTGCCCGCGCAGGTATTGGGAGAGCAGGCCATCTGTTTCGGCGGCCAATTCGCGCGTTTTTGGCAGCCAGCGGCGCGGGACGGCGCTTTCGACGCGGCGCATGAGCATGTTCCAGTCCATCAACAGGTAGAACATCACGATCGGCACCAGGAAGAAGATGCCCAGCACCTGGAGGGCCGCCGAACCCGACACGCGCAGATAGGTCAGCACCCGGGCCACCACGTCGTCCGGGCTTGCGGCGAGCTGTTCCGTAAGCAGGGCGCGCAGGCCCGGAAAATCGAAGCTGACATGCAGGCCCAATTCGTCCAGCTTGGGCGACAGAAATGCGTTGAGCTTGGCAAGCATCCCGGGCAATTGATCGCGGATGGCCGGA
This sequence comes from Ralstonia sp. 22111, assembly GCF_052045895.1. NCBI lineage: Bacteria > Pseudomonadati > Pseudomonadota > Betaproteobacteria > Burkholderiales > Burkholderiaceae > Ralstonia > Ralstonia sp. 22111. The sequence continues at coordinate 127,175 of NZ_JBQEPR010000002.1, forward strand.
ATCTCCCGCTGCAACACCGCCAGGATCAGCAGCATCAGCGCCACGCCCACCACCGACAGCACCACGATCATCAGAAACACGCCCAGCACGCGTGGTACGCGATGGCGCTGCAGCCATTCCACGCCCGGGTGCAGGATGTACGACAGGATGAACGCGAAGACGAAGGGCGTGAGCGTCGGCGCCAGCGCCTTGAGCACGGCCAGGAAGACAAGCGCCACGGCGATCCAGGCGAGCGTGCGCTTGGTTTCCTGCGACAGCACGGGGGCGTTCATGGGGGCGACGGTTCCGATGGCGGGGTGGAGGAGTCGGAAAAGCGGCCATCGGGACGGCCGCATCCGGTAAAATCGCGATTTTACTGGACCGGCGGGTCCGATTTTTGTGACTTCCCGCCGCCGTCTCGCTTTCTTTTCCGGTTTTTTCAATTCAGACGACTGTATGAGCGCTTCCGAAACCCCATCCGCATCGACCGGCCTGTCTTACCGCGACGCGGGCGTCGACATCGAGGCGGGTGACGCCCTTGTCGACCGCATCAAGCCGTTTGCCAAGCGCACCATGCGCGAAGGCGTGCTGGGCGGCATCGGCGGCTTCGGCGCGCTGTTCGAGCTGTCCAAGAAGTATCAGGAACCTGTGCTGGTGTCCGGCACGGACGGCGTGGGCACCAAGCTCAAGCTGGCCTTTGCGCTGAACCGCCACGACACGGTTGGCCAGGATCTGGTCGCCATGAGCGTGAACGACATCCTGGTGCAGGGCGCCGAGCCGCTGTTCTTCCTGGATTACTTCGCCTGCGGCAAGCTCGACGTCGACACCGCTGCCACGGTGGTCAAGGGCATCGCCCAGGGTTGCGAGCTGGCCGGCTGCGCGCTGATCGGCGGCGAAACCGCTGAAATGCCGAGCATGTACCCGGACGGCGAATACGACCTGGCCGGCTTTGCCGTCGGCGCGGTCGAAAAGCGCAAGATCATCGACGGCACGACCATTGCCGAGGGCGACGTGGTGCTGGGCCTGGCCTCGTCAGGTGCGCATTCGAACGGCTACTCGCTGGTGCGCAAGATCATCGAGGTGTCGCGCCCGGACCTGAACGCCGATTTCCACGGCCAGCGCCTGCAGGACGCCATCATGGCGCCGACGCGCATCTATGTGAAGCCGCTGCTGGCGCTGATGGAGAAGCTGACCGTCAAGGGCATGGCGCACATCACCGGTGGCGGTTTGACCGAAAACGTGCCGCGCGTGCTGCAAGACAACCTGACCGCCGTGCTGCACAAGGACGCCTGGACGCTGCCGCCGCTGTTCCAGTGGCTGCAGAAGGCCGGCAACGTGGCCGATGACGAAATGCACCGCGTGTTCAACTGTGGCATCGGCATGGTGGTGATCGTGTCGGCAGCCGATGCACCGGCCGCCATCGCGCACCTGAACGACGCGGGCGAGACGGTCTACCAGATCGGCGAAATCCGCGCCCGCCAGGCCGGCGAAGCGCAGACGCTCGTGGTCTGACGCGAAGTTCGCACCCACAAAAAAACCGCCGATGCGTTCGGCGGTTTTTTTATGCCCGTCGTCTTGCGGGCGCTTATTTCAGTGGGACGTATTCACCGCTGGCTGGGTCGTCCTTCTGCAGCGCACCGGTGTCCTTGTCGATGAGCAGCGTGACGACGCGCGGTGCCGTGTTCGGGTCGCCGCCGCAGGCCGGGGTGTGGTTTTCCAGCACTTCAACGCTGTTGTGCGTGTCGTCGGCCCGGTCCACCACGAACGACAGGCACTCCTGCGGCAGGGTGGTCAGCTTGTACTTTTCGATGGCGGCGCGGGCGAGATCGACGGCCTTGGCCTGTTCGGCTTCGCTGACGGCGGGCGCGCTGGCGGCCGGCGCGTTGGCCGAGTTGGCTGCACTAGGGGCAGAGGCCGCAGGTGTGGAAGCTGGAGCGGGTGCGGCAGGCTTGTGCGCGTCGTCGGAGCGGCCGCAGCCCGCCAGCGCGAGGGCTGTGAGCGCGGCAAGCAGCAGGGGTTTGGTCATGATGTGCGGAGCGTGTCGGCGATGTTCAGCCCACGACTTTACCCGGAACTGACCGATCGCTTCCATGCCGCATACGCCTGCGGCATGCACACCGCGCACGGCCGGTAGCCGGCAGCACGCGCGTCGGCTTCATTCAGGAAGAACACGCGGTGCCGCACATAACCGCCGCGCGCGATGGCCCGGCGTGCAGCCGCACAGTCGAGCCGACCATAGATGCGAGCACGCCGATGCCCGCCCAGCGTGCCGGGCACGGCGCTCTCATAAGCCTGGCCGCGCGCGCCGATGAGCGTCCACGTTCTCACGCGGTTTCATGCGGCGGATTGCGACTCGCGTTCCAGCAGCGCCAGCTTGCGCTCCACCCCCCAGCGATATCCCGACGTGTTGCCGTCCCGGCGGATCACGCGGTGGCATGGGATGGCCACCGCGATGTGATTGGCCGCACAGGCCTGCGCCACTGCGCGCACCGCCTTGGGTGCGCCAATGCGCGCGGCAATCTCGGTGTAGCTGGTGGTGCTGCCGGGCGGCACTTCGCGCAGCGCCTGCCACACGCGCTCCTGAAACGCGGTGCCGCGTACGTCCAGCGGTAAGTCCGGGCCAATGGACGGCGCCTCGACAAAACCCACGACCTTCGCCACCAGTTCTTCAAAACCGGCATCGCCGCCGATGAGTTCTGCCTTCGGGAACGTGTCCTGCAGATCGCGCACGAGGGCGTCGGGGTCGTCGCCCATCAGGATCGCGCAGATGCCGCGATCGCTCTGCGCCACCAGGATCGAACCAAGCGAGCATTCCCCCACCGCGAAGCGGATCGTGGTCTGTGCGCCGCCTGCGCGGTAGCGGCTGGCTGTCATGCCAAGCACATTGTCCGACGCCTCGTAGAAGCGGCTGCTGGCGTTGAATCCGGCGTCGTAAATGGCCTCGGTGACGGTGCTGCCGCGTCCCAGTTGCGCGCGCAGCTTGCGGGCGCGATGCGCATCGGCATAGCCCTTGGGCGTGAGGCCCGTGACGCTCTTGAACAGGCGATGGAAGTGATAGGGGCTCAGGCCGGCGTCTTGCGCGAGCGCATCGAGCGTGGGCGGTGTGTCGGCTGCCTCGATGCGGCGGCAGGCCTGCGCGACGAGCGCGGTTTGCTGGGTGCGTACGGTGGTCTGATCGGGGCCGGCGCGGCGGCTTGGGCGGTAACCAGCGGCTTCTGCGTCGGCGGGTGAGTCGAAGAACTCGACGTTCTCGGGGCGCGGCAGGCGCGACGGGCTGCTCGGCTGGCAATACACGCCGGTGGTCTTCACCGCATAGACGAATTGCCCGTCGGCAGAGGCGTCGCGCGCCAGCACGCGAGCCCAGCGCGGGTCGTGTTCAACAAGGGTGGTGTCCGGTGCGGTGCGGGTGGAGGTTTGCATGGCGTCATCCAGTGGACTGCGATGACTGTACTGTAGGTACGGGCCCCTGGCCGGGCACTCCGGGTCTTGCGGTCAAATTCGAAGCGCCGCGCGCGTCACTTGCCGCCGGGTGCTTTCTGTTGATCGGCGCGCGCGGCGGCCAAGTTGGCGGCGATCCGCTTGGCGCCGGCAGATTCGGGCGGCAGCAGCCGGTGCAGGTGCTCCCATTGGGCAATTGCATCGTCCACGTCACCACGTTCGACGGCGGCGGAAGCGGCCAGGGCAAGCGCTTTGGGCTCGTCGGGGTCGGTCTTCAGGGCCAGGCGCACCTGCTCCGTGGGCGCACCAGCAAGGGCGCCGCCCTGGGCGGTGGCGAGTGCGTCGGCGTAATCGGCGCGCAGGCTGGCGACATCGGGGGCAAGGGCGACGGCCTTGGCGTAAGCGGCGACGGCGTCCGCAGGCCGTTCCATCGTGCTGTAGGACCGCGCCAGCAGCGCCCAGCCGGGCGCGTCGTCAGGCGTATCGCGCAGCCGTTGCGCCAGGCTGTTGACCATCGATTCGATCTGCGCGTCTCCGCCGGTGTGATCGCTGCGGGCGGCGGTCATCATGTCGCCCGGCATCCACAGCGACGCGGGTTTGCCCAGATGCTGGTAGAGCAGCACGGCGGAGTTGGGCAACGCAGCCAGCAGCAGTGCGGCGAGCAGAACGGGGCGGCGGTCGGGGCGCGCCTGCGAAGTGCTGGGGGTGTCGGCCGTATCGTCCAGCAACCGCCGGCCAAGCTCTGCGCGTGCGCGCGCGTGGCTGGCGGCATCGATAGCGCCGTTGCGCAGGTCGGCATCCAGCTCGCGCAGTTGGTCTTGGTACCAGCGGACCATCTGGGTGCGCGCCGTGGGGCTTTGGATGAGCGTATCGCCTGCACCGTTGCGCGCGCGTCGCAATAACGGCGTCAGGAGAACCGCCATGGTGACGGCCGTGAGGGCGGCCGCCAGCAGCCAGAACAAGGTCATCACGGTCATGGGCGGGGGTCTTCCGGTGGCGACGCGGCAAGCAGGGCGGCGAGGCGCGCTTGTGCGTCGGCGTCGATCTCGGCAGGGGGTGCCTTCTGCTGTTTGCGGGATGACACGATGCTGAATACCACCGCCATCAGCAACAGCGCCGGGCCGAACCACAGCAGATAGGTCAGCGGTTTGACGGGTGGCCGGTACAGGACGAAATCGCCATAGCGCTGCACGAGGTAGTCCTTTACCGCGGCCTCGGTGGCGCCGGCACGAAGTTGTTCTCGAATCTGGCGGCGCAGGTCGACGGCCAGGTCGGCGTTGGAATCGGCGAGGGTCTGGTTCTGGCAAACAAGGCAGCGCAGTTGCTCCGACAGCGCGTGGACGCGGGTGTCGAGATCGACGTCTGCCGCAGCGGCACGGGCGGGCATCTGCAACGTGAACGCCGCGACGCCAGCCAGAACGAGGGCAGCCAGGCGCTTATGCATGGTCACCTTCCTGCCCCAGTTGCTGCAGAAGCGGCACGATCTTGCGTTCCATCGACTCGGTCGTTACGGGGCCCACCTGTCGATAGCGGATCACGCCGGCGCGATCGATGACGAAGGTTTCCGGCACGCCGTAGACGCCGTAGTCGATGCCGACTTTGCCGTCAGCGTCGACGAGCGACGCGACATATGGATCGCCCATTTGTTTGAGCCACGCCCGTGCGGCATCCGCGTCGTCCTTGTAGTTCAGCCCGTAGATCGGCACGGGTGACTGCTTGGCAAACGCGTTCAGCACGGCGTGCTCTGCGCGGCAGGCGGTGCACCACGACGCCCAGACGTTGAGCATCCACACCTTGCCTTGGAGGTCTTTCGGCGTGATCGGATTGGCGGTCGGCTCCAGCGCCGTCAGCCTGAACGCCGGGGCCGGTTTGCCGACCAGCGGCGAGGGCAGTTCACGCGGATCACGCGACAGCCCCGCAGCCAGCGCGATCACCAGAACAAAGAACGCTGCCAGCGGCAGCACGTAGCGCAGCTTCACCGCGGCTCCTCGGTTGCAGGCATCGCCAATGACGGATTGGCCAGTGCGGTGTCGGGCGCGATGCGCGACGACGTGGACCAGCGACGGAGCCGGTAGCGGCGGTCGCACACGGCCAGCAGGCCGCCCAGCACCATCAGCGCACAGCCGCCCCAGATCCAACTGACGAAGGGCTTGATGTAGATGCGCATGGCCCAGTTGTCTTGTCCGAGCGATTCGCCCAGCGCGACATAGAGGTCGCGTGTGAGGCCGGTGTCGATGGCGACTTCGGTCGTGGGGGTTTCCTGACTGCGGTACAAGCGCCGCTCGGGTAGCAGGGTGGCCACGGGTTTGCCGTCGCGGCTGACGTCGACGTGGCCACGCAAGACGTCGTAATTGGCGCCTTGGCCCGGCGCAACGCTGGTGAGGTGGAACGTGTAGCCGCCCACCTCCACCGCGCCGCCCACGCGCACCGGCAACTCGCGTAGGGTCTCCTGGCTGAGCACCAGCGTGACGCCCGCGATGAACACGCCGACCCCTGCGTGCGCCACGAGCATGCCGAAGTAGCTCGGCGGCAACTGCCGCAGGGTCGTCAGTCGATTGCCTGGCTGCCGGAGCTTTTCGGCCAGACTGGCCAGCGCGCTCGCAAGACACCACGCGGCCAGCGTCAGCCCCAGGCCCGCCAGTGCGGACGTCCGATAAAACACCGCAAGTCCGAGTCCAATGATAACGCTCGCCGCCGCCGCCCAGCGCAGCCGCACGGCCATCGACGGCAGCGCACCATGACGCCAGCGCGCCAGCGGCGCCGCGCCCATCAGCAGCACCGCAGGCGACATCAGCGGCACAAAGACCTGCTCGAAATACGCCGGCCCGACCGAAATCTTGCCCAGCCGCAGCACATCCAGCACCAGCGGATACAGCGTGCCGAGCAACACCGTGGCAGCCGCCACGGCCAGGAGCACGTTGTTGGCCAGCAGGAACGATTCACGCGCGAACAGCGAAAACGTGGCGCCTTCCGACGCGTTGCCGGACAAGCGCTTTGCCCGCCACGCAAACAGACCCAGCGCACCGCCCGTCACGATGCCCAGCAAGGCTAGGATGAAGAGACCGCGCTTCGGGTCGACCGCAAACGCGTGCACCGACGTCAGCACGCCTGAGCGCACGAGGAACGTGCCGAGCAGACTGAGCGAGAACGTAAAGATGGCCAGCAGCGCCGTCCATGCGCGGAATACGCCACGCTTTTCCGTCACCGCCAACGAGTGGATCAGCGCCGTGCCGGCCAGCCACGGCATGAACGACGCGTTTTCGACCGGGTCCCAGAACCACCAGCCGCCCCAGCCGAGTTCGTAATACGCCCACGCGCTGCCGAGCATGATGCCGGTCGTCAGGCATGCCCACGCCGCGGTTGTCCATGGCCGAGACCAGCGCGCCCAGGTGGCATCGAGCCGACCCGACAGGAGCGCGGCCATTGCAAACGAAAACGCCACCGCAAAACCCACGTAACCCATGTAGAGCATGGGGGGATGCGACACCATGCCTGGGTCTTGCAACAGCGGATTGAGATCGCGCCCTTCCATGGCCGGCGGTAGCAGGCGCAAGAACGGGTTGGACACCAACAGCAGGAAAAGCAGCAGCCCTGTGCTGATGGCCCCCATCACGCCCAGTACGCGCGCCACCACGGGCAACGGCAGCTGTCGGCTGAACAACGACACGGCCAGCGACCACAGCGCCAGCATCGTCGTCCACAGCAACATCGACCCCTCGTGCCCGCCCCACACGGCGGCCACGCGATAGGGCAGCGGCAGCGCGCTGTTCGAGTTGGCAGCGACATAGAGCACGCTGAAGTCGTTGCTGACGAAGGCCCATGTCAGCGCGCCATACGCCAGCAGCACCAGCGCGCACTGCATGCGCGCAGCGGGACGCGCCACGGCCATCCAGCGCTCGTTGTCGCGCGCCGCGCCCACCAGCGGCAGCACCGATTGCATGACCGCAGTCAGCAACGCCAGGATCAACGCGAAGTGGCCCAGCTCGGCAATCATCGTGACGCGCTCCGGGCAGATTCCTTCGCCATTTGTTCGTTGACTTGCGCAGCGCGGCGCAAGGCATCCGCGGCTTCGGGCGGCATGTAGTTTTCGTCGTGCTTGGCGAGCACCTCGTTGGCGACGAAGATGCCGTCTTCGCCCAGCCGCCCGCGCGCGACGACGCCCTTTCCCTCGCGGAACAGGTCCGGCAGCAAACCGTGGTAGACGACCGGCACACCGCGCGCGGTGTCGGTGACGATAAAGCGGATGGTCATGCCGTCACGTTCGCGTTGGATGGAGCCGCGTTCAACGAGCCCGCCCAGACGGAAGACCTGGGCCACAGGCGCTTCCTTGGCAGCGATCTGGCTGGGGCTGAAGAAAAACACCAGATTGGAGCGGAACGCATTCAGCGTGAGTGCGGTAGCCGCACCCGCGCACACCAGTGCGGCGAGCAGGATGCCGAGACGGCGTTGTCTGCGTGTCATTGGTCGCCGCCGTGTGGATGGGAGTGGGCGGCGCGGTTGGCTGCGCGCCAGCGGCGGGCGAGCAGCAGCATCTCGGCCGCGATGCAGATGGCGGCCACGGCAAACGCGCCCGCAATATAGTCGACGTGATTGACGGAGAACTGGCTCATGCCGGCGTGCTCAGGTTGTGGTCATCGTCAGTGCGCTCGCGCATGATGCAACGCACGCGAATCAGCGCCACGCAGATGCTGTACATCCAGCACGCGAGCGTCATCAGCAGCATGCCGAGCAGCATCGTCATCGCCATCGACGGGGCCGCCGTCAGGCTGATGGACGCGCCCTGGTGCAGCGTGTTCCACCACTGCACCGAGAAATAGATCACGGGGATGTTGACCACGCCCACCACGGCCAGCACGGCGCAGGCGCGTTCGGCGCGGCGGGGGTCTTCAATGGCGCTCTCCAGCGCGATGAAGCCGAGGTACAGAAACAGCAGCAGCAACTCCGAGGTCAATCGCGCATCCCACACCCACCACGTGCCCCACGTCGGCTTGCCCCACAGCGCGCCAGTCCACAACGCAATGGCAGTGAACAGCGCGCCAGTGGGTGCCAGAGCCGAGGCCATCATCGACGAAAGCCGGGTGCGCAGCACCAGCCCCAGCGCGCAATAACCGGCCATCACCAGGTAGATGAACATCGACATCCACGCGGCCGGCACGTGCAGGAAGATGATGCGATAGACCTCGCCTTGCTGCGCATCGGTAGGCGCCACAGCAAAGCCGACGTAGAGGCCGGCAATGAGGAACAGAAGTGCGGCCACGCCAAACCACGGTGCCAACTTGCGCGCGAGCGGATCAAACCGCACGGGCGACGCATACGCGAGCCAGTTCCAGCGCCGCGACGCAGATTGGCGCACGGCGATGGGCGTGGTGTGGAGTCCGGATCGGTTCGTCATCGGGTCATTCCACGGCAATGCGCAGTCCGGCGGCGGCAGCCAGCGGACAGACAAACAGCGACAGCGCCAGGCAAGCGCCCAGCAGTGACAGATGCGGCATGACATCGAGCCCCGCGTCTGCAGCGGATCCGGCGCCTGCGCCAAACACAAGCACGGGCACACAGAGCGGCAGTACGAGGATGCACAACAGCGCTGCGCCGTTGCGCACGCCCAGCGTGAGTGCTGCACCAACGGCGCCGATCAGCGCAATGGCTGGCGTACCGATCAGCAGCGTGGCCGTCAGCAACAGCGTTGCATGCAGCGGCAGGCTGTACTGCTGGGCCAGGATGGGCGTCAGCAGCAGCAACGGCAAGCCGCTCGCGAGCCAGTGCGCGGCAATCTTCGTCAGCACGATCAGCGCAAGCGGGTGCGGCGACAACAGCAGTTGATCGAGGCTGCCATCGGCGTGTTCCTGCGCAAACAACCGAGAGAGCGAGAGCATCGATGCCAGCAGCGCCGCGACCCAAAGGATGCCCGGTGCAAGCATGCGCAATTGCTGCGGGTCGGGGCCGATGGCCAGGGGAAACAGGCTCGCCGCAATGACGTAGAACACCACGCCGCCGACGAGGTTGCCGCGCCGCCGCCATGAGAGCGCAAGGTCGTGTCGCAGGATGGCCATCAGCATCGGCTTCATGCGGTGCCTCCAAGCCTGAGCACGCGATTCACCCCTTTCGGGCGCGACAGCAGGTGGTGCGTGGCCATGATCGCCATGCCGCCGGCGCGCAGGTGCGCATCGAGCTGCGCAGTGAAGAGGCCTACCGCATGGTCGTCGAGCGAAGCGATCGGCTCGTCGAGCAGCCACAGCTCGCGCCGCGCGAGCAGCAAGCGCGCCAGTGCCACCCGCCGACGCTGGCCTTGCGAGAGCTTGCGCACAGGCGTGTCGGCAAGCTTGCCGAGTTCGAGCGCTTCCAGTGCGAGCCCGATGCCAAACGGCTCCGCCGCCGAATCGCGCAATCCGGCCAGTTGCATGGCCAGACGCAGGCTCTCCGTCACAGTGAGATCTGGATCGATGCCGTTGGTGTGGCCAACGTAGCAAAGCGCATTGAGGAAGGTGGGATCGCCGCTGCGCACGGGCGCACCATGCCACGTGAGCGAGCCGCTTGCCGGTGCCAGCAGGCCACAGAGCACGCGCAGCAACGTCGTTTTGCCGCTGCCGTTCGCCCCCGTTACCTGCACCAGCTCGCCCGCCGACACCGAGAGGTCCAGCTCGCGGAAGATCCGACGGCCGGCGCGCGAGAACGTCAATTGGCTGGCAACAAGCACGGCAGTGGGGGGCTGAGTCAAACGGGGTCTAGCGCCGGCAGCACGTTCACGTGCTTTACTCGGTCTTCATCTTCGACATGTCGGGCAGATGGTGCGCAATACCCTTGTGGCAGTCGATACAGGTTTTCTCTTTGCTGCCCAGATATTGGGAGTGCATGGCCGACGCGCGCGGGCTTTGTCGCGTGAAGTCCATCGATTCGTAGTTGTGGCAGTTGCGGCATTCCAATGAATCGTTGGCCTTGAGCCGATCCCATTCATGCTGGGCCAGTTCGAGCCGATGCGCTTCGAATTTCTCGCGCGTGTCAATGGTGCCGAAGATCTTGCCCCACACTTCCTTGGATGCCTGCATCTTCCGTGCAATCTTGTTCGTCCAGGCGTGCGGAACGTGACAGTTGGAGCAGATCGCGCGTACACCGCTGCGGTTGGTGTAATGGATCGTGCTCTGCAGCTCCTGATACACGTTGTCGTGCATTTCGTGGCAACCCGTACAGAACGCCTCGGTGTTGGTCACCTCCATCGCGGTGTTGAATGCGCCCCAGAACACCACGCCGGCAACAAAGCCGCCCAACGTCAGAAAGCCCAGGCTGAAATACGCGCTGGGCCGGTTGATGGTGCGCCAGTAGCGCTTGATCAGGTCGAACATGGCTGCACCGCCTCAGTTCTTGCCAACGCTCTTGCCATCAGGCTTGCGTTTGAGCAGTTCATCGACATCGACAAACGTATTGGTGATAAGCGGCTTGGCGTCGGCCTGCGGCACGTGGCATTGCGTGCAGAAGAAGCGGCGCGGCGAAACGTCGGCCAGTTGATGGCCATCGCGGTCAACGTAGTGCGTGGGGCTGATTGCGATCGCACGCATCTCTTCGGCCTTCGTACGCGCATGGCAAGACAGACAACCGTTGTGGTCCTTGTTGATCTGATACATGTACGTGCCGTCGATCTTGTGCGGAATCGTTGGCGGTTGCCCGGTGTAGTTGCGCTCGCGGCGCACGTCCTTGTTTTCGGTCGGATACAGGATCGGCGGTGTCGATTCGGCGGCGATCGGCGTGGGGCCGCGCATGGCGTCGACAACGCCTTGGGCCTGCGCGGGCAAGTTGGCAAGGGTTGCCAGCAGCAGCGCACAGATGGCGGCTGGCAGTCCCAGGAGTCGGCTGAGCTTCATGACGTTTTCCGGTTGCGCGTGTGTCGTCTGCCTGGGCTCGTCAGACCTTCACGATCTTGACGGCGCATTTCTTGAAATCCGTCTGCAGCGAGATCGGGCAGGTTGCATCCAGTGTGACCTTGTTGATGAGCTGGCTCGCATCGAACCAGGGCACGAATACCAGACCCTTCGGCGGCTGATTGCGGCCGCGCGTTTCAATGCGGGTGCGCATCTTGCCGCGCCGCGAGATCACCTCGACTTCGACACCGCGTCGTAGCCCGAGCGCCTTCGCATCTTCCGGATGCATGAAGCAGACCGCGTTCGGGAAGGCGCGATACAGCTCGGGCACCCGGCGCGTCATCGAACCCGAGTGCCAGTGCTCCAGCACGCGGCCGGTCGACAACCAGAACGGGTATTCCTTGTCCGGCACTTCCGGCGGTGCCTCATAGGGCAGGGCGAAGATCACCGCCTTGCCGTCCGGATTGCCGTAGAACTGATAGCCGGTGCCGGCCTTGACGTACGGATCGCTGCCTTCTTTGTAGCGCCAGCGCGTTTCCTTGCCGTTGACCACCGGCCAGCGCAATCCGCGCGCCTTGTGATAGTCGTCGAACGGTGCAAGGTCGTGGCCGTGGCCGCGCCCGAAGCTTGCGTACTCTTCGAACAGGCCCTTCTGAAGATAGAAGCCGAACGCCTTGGCTTCGGCATTGTTGTATTCCGGGTCGACTTCCTTGACCGAGAACTTGTCGACGTTGCCGTTGCGGTAGAGCACGTCGTAGAGCGTCTTGCCGCGCAGCTCCGGCTTCTTGGCGATGAGGTCTTCCGGCCAGACTTCTTCCACCTTGAAACGCTTGGAAAACTCGACCAACTGCCACAGGTCGGAACGCGCCTCACCCGGCGCATCCACGAGTTGATGCCAGAACTGCGTGCGGCGCTCGGCGTTGCCGTAGGCGCCTTCCTTCTCCACCCACATCGCGCTCGGGAGGATCAGGTCGGCGGCCAGCGCGGTGACGGTCGGGTACACGTCCGAGACAACGATGAAGTTCGCCGGATTGCGGTAGCCCGGATAGCCTTCCTGTTCAAGGTTGGCGCCGGCCTGGATGTTGTTGTTGACCTGCACCCAGTAAGCATTGAGCTTGCCGTCTTTCAGCATGCGGTTCTGCAGCACGGCGTGATAGCCCGGCTTTTCCGGGATCGTGCCGGCAGGCAGCTTCCAGATGTGCTCGGCCTCTTCGCGGTGCTTGGGGTTGGTCACCACCATGTCGGCCGGCAAGCGGTGCGAGAACGTGCCCACCTCGCGCGCGGTGCCGCAGGCCGAAGGCTGGCCCGTCAACGAGAACGGGCTGTTGCCCGGCGTGGCGATCTTCCCTGTCAGCAGGTGCAGGTTGTAGATCATGTTGTTCGCCCAGGTGCCGCGGGTGTGCTGGTTGAAACCCATGGTCCAGAACGACACGACCTTGATCTTCGGATCGGCATACAGCTCGGCAAGCTTCTGGAGCTGCTGCTTGAATTCCTTCTCCTTGCTCTTGTCCGGGTTCGCCAGCTTGGTGGTGTAGTCCAGGTCGTACGTCGAGACAAACTTGGCGAACTCGTCGAACGAAATCGGCTTGGAGTCGCCCACCTTGTCGGCGTTCTTGGCGGCCTTCTGCAGCGGGTTGTCGGGCCGCAGGCCGTAGCCGATGTCGGTTACCCCTTGCTTGAAGACGGTGTGCTTGTTGACGAAGTCCGTGTTGACCTTCTTGTTGGTGATGATGTAGTTCGCGATGTAGTTGAGCATCGCGAGGTCGGTCTGCGGCGTGAAGACGATAGGAATATCGGCCAGATCGAACGAGCGATGCGTGAACGTCGAGAGCACCGCGACCTTCGTCTTGGGCGCCGACAGGCGTCGGTCTGTCACACGCGACCACAGGATCGGGTGCATCTCGGCCATGTTCGAGCCCCAGAGCACGAACGCGTCGGCGACTTCGAAGTCGTCGTAGCAGCCCATCGGCTCGTCCATGCCGAAGGTGCGCATGAAGCCGGCCACGGCCGAGGCCATGCAATGGCGTGCGTTGGGGTCGAGGTTGTTCGAGCGGAAGCCCGCCTTCATCAGCTTGACGGCAGCGTAGCCCTCAAAGATCGTCCACTGGCCCGAGCCGAACATGCCGACAGCGGTCGGGCCCTTTTCCTTGATGACGCGCTTGAACTGCACCGCCATCTCGTCGAACGCACGGTCCCAGCTCACGGGCGTGAAATCGCCGTTCTTGTCGTACTTGCCATTCTTCATGCGCAGCAGCGGCTGGGTCAGCCGGTCCTTTCCGTACATGATCTTCGAGAGGAAGTACCCCTTGACGCAGTTCAGGCCCCGATTGACCTCGGCCTTCGGGTCGCCCTGCGTGGCCACCACGCGGTTGTCCTTGACGGCGACTTCAACACCGCAGCCCGTGCCGCAGAATCGGCAAGGCGCCTTCGACCACTTGAGCTGCGTCAGCTCTTTGTCAGTGACGAGGTTGGCGGCGCCAGCAGGAAGCGTGACGCCAGCTACCGAAGCGGTGGCGGCGGCAGCGGTTTGCTTAATGAACGCGCGGCGAGAGACTTTCATCGTCCATTTCCTCTTTCATGGCGTCGGCCATTTCGTTGTGCTGATAGATCAGGGCGGTGTTCAGCACACCGTCGATCTGTTGAATGAACGTCAGGTGGGCTGCGATGGCCCGCGAGCTGGGCGCCTCAAGCGTGACCACGAGCTTGCCGTTGTCGCTGGCCGCATGGATTTCGCTGCCGGCGATGGCTTCGATGGACTTGCTGACGGATGCAATATGGGTTGGCCGCGTCTGGACCAGGACGCCCGCGATATGCCACTCGTCGTCATCAAGCGGCGCCGGCCGAACGGGGATATCCATTTTTCTTGTGTTTCGCATGACGCTGTTTTGGCGATGCACGCCTTTTTCTAATCAGTGCTGCGCGAACATACAACCCGACTCGCCCTCGGAACCCCCCCGGGCGTATATCAATGCGTTGGCGGACCGCTCAGCAATTGGGTTGCCCAGACGATAAAGCCATATCCGGCCACGATAATGACGGAAAGAACCGGCACCATGACGACCGTCAGAAACAGGAAGCTCCGCAGCTCTTCGGATTTACGTTGCGCGTCGACGTTTTGGGGCTGTTCCACGATGACTCGACCAATAAAGGCGGCGCAAATGGCGCGCGAACGTTTTCCAGTAAAGCGAACGTCGCACGGGAATTCAAGGTTTTCGCATGATCCCGGCGTGACATATGTCGCGCAAGCGATATGTCGTTGGGGCGTGATCTAGCGCAAGACTTGCCGAATTCACGCGCCTGAAACATTGACGGGCACCCGCCATAGATACCAGGCCGCGACGGTGCGATAAGGGCTCCACGCAAGCCCGAGTGTTTCCATCTGCTTGCGTGTGGGCGTGGTGTCCAGCCGCTTCAGGCGGCGATAACCGTCGCGTACGCCGAAATCATCTGCGGGCAGGATGTCCGAGCGCTCCAGCGTGTAGATCAGCAGCATTTCGACCGTCCAGCGGCCAACTCCGCGCAGTGTTACCAGCCGGTCGATGAGCGCTTCGTCCGGCATGGACAACGCCTGTTCGCGCGTGGGGACGACGCCATCGAGCGCGGCTTGTGCAATGCCGCGAATGGTCGCCAGTTTGGTCCCGGAGAAACCGCAGGTGCGCAGCGCTGCCTCGTCTGTCGCGAGCACCTGCTGCGGTGCGGGAAAAGCGGCGGCCGGATACAGCGCGAGGAAACGTCCGAGGATGGCGTCACCGGCCTTGGCGTGCAGCTGCTGGTAGGCGATCGCGCGGATCAGCGCTTCATAAGGTTCGCGCGCAGGCTTGGCGGCGTGGCGGCACGGTCCGATCGCAGCGATATGGCGAGCCCAGTCGTCGTCCAGCGTCGCCAGAAATGTTTCGGCTTGCCGGTAGGCGTTTTCGGACAGGTCTGCGGCAATGGTCATGCGCTGGTTTGCCGGTCAGCCGGCCTTGCGGAACGTGAGGTTGATACGCTGGCTGCCCAGCAGCGGAAGCGGATGGTCTTTGAGCGGCGCAACGCCGTGATAGCGCAGGCGGTCCGGGCCACCCCAGACGACGACATCGCCGTGAAAAAGGGGAATGCGCTGCGCCTTGTCTGCGCGGCGATGTCCGCCAAACAGGAAGACCGCCGGCATGCCAAGCGACACGGAGACGATGGGCGCGTCGTAATCCTGTTCGTCCTTGTCCTGATGGAGCGACATGCGGGCACCAGGCACATAGCGGTTGATGAGGCAGGCGTCTGGCGTGAAGCCGGGGAAGCCGGCTTCAGCGGCGGCGTTACGCGCCAGGCGCAGGAACACATCGGGCAGTGGCGGCCACGCGGCTCCCGTAAGCGGGTCGTGCGTGGCATAGCGGTAGCCGCGGCGGTCTGAGGTCCAGCCCAGCGTGCCGCTGTTGGTAAGCGCGACCGACATCTCGAAGCCGCCCGGCGTGACCATGTGACGAAACGCTGCCCGCTGCTCGATGGCGTCCACCGCCGCCAGCAGGGCCGGTGCTTCTGCCAGCGCTAAGCCACGGAAAACAAAGGCCGCCTCGCCGAGCGCGATGCGCGCGTCTTCGGCGGGTGCATGGTCGGCAAACAGGTCCCCGGTCGTCATGGTGAGCTGGCTATAGCGCGTCGTGGAAGATGATCCCCACAGTATGCCGCTGGCCAGAGCGCAGGCGGCTCACACCGTGGCGCATGTTCACGCGGTACGTGCTGCGCGTGCCTTGTACGGGGCGATGGTGCACCGCAAAGATCACGCCATCGCCTTTGCGCAGTGGCACGACCTCGGGCCGAGACTGCATCCGTGGGCGCTGCTCCGTCATGACGAATTCGCCGCCGGTGAAATCGACGCCGGGTTCAGACAGCAGGATGGCCACCTGCAGTGGAAAGACGTGCTCGCCGTAGAGGTCCTGATGCAGGCAGTTGTAGTCGCCGGGGCCGTATCGCAGGATCAGCGGCGTGGGGCGCAACTGGCCGGCCTCGTGGCAACGGCGTATGAAATCGGCGTGCTTGGCTGGATAGCGTACGTCGATGTCCATGGCTTGGTTCCAGCGGTTGGCGATGGTCGCCAGCGGCAGGTAGAGCGACGTGCGCAAATGCGCGATCAGGTCCGGCAGCGGATAGGCAAAATACTGGTACTCACCGCGCCCAAAGCCATAGCGCTCCATCACCACGCGCGAACGGTACAGGCGATCCTGCGGGTACAGCGCGGTCAGCGCGTCGCTCGCGTCATGCGTGAGCAGGCCGGGCAACACGGCGCTGCCGACCTCATTGAGAGCGTCCTCAACGGCATGCCAGTCGATGCCATCAAGAGTGGGGCGATGCCCCGCGCTGACATGCGCGGCGGCGGTGGAAGGCGGCATATGCGCTCCTTTCGGAGATTCGATATGCCAAGCCTACGCTCACGGGAGTGTGCGTGGCACTCCGGAGCTTGCGGTCAAATTCAGCCTTGCGCGGCCAGGCTGGCGGGCATGGTGGTGGCGGCCAACTTCGTCAACGCATCGCCGGTGGCGCGACAGATGCGCCACTCGGGCAGCACATCCGCGCCCATGGCTTCGTAGAAGGCGATGGACGGCGCATTCCAGTCGAGCACGCTCCATTCGAAACGGCCGCAGTCCCGCTCCTGCGCCAGGCGCGCCAGGTGGATCAGCAGTGCCTTGCCGATGCCCAGGCCGCGGTACTCGGGCTCCACGAACAGGTCTTCCAGATACAGGCCCGGCTTGCACAGGAAGGTCGAGAAGTTGTGGAAGAACAGCGCAAAGCCCACGGCCCGGCCGTCGACCTCCGCCAGCACCGCCTCACAGTACGGGCGCGGCCCGAACAACATCGTCGCCAGCGCTTCTGGCGTGGTCTGCACCAGGTGCGTGAGCATTTCGTACTCGGCGAGCGCGGAGATCAGGTGAACGAGCGAGGCGCAGTCGTCCGGCGTGGCGGGGCGCAGCGTGAAGCGGGTCGCTGTGGTGGCGGTCATTGCGATTGCGGTTCCAGTGAGGTTTGGACCAGGCGCGCAACCTGGTCGACGTAATCGGGTGCGAGGCAGTCGACCACGTGCCGCTCGGGCGTGCTGCGCAGCCACGTGATCTGGCGCTTGCAGAGCTGGCGCGTTGCAGCGATACCTTGTTCGCGCAGGCCGGTCATGTCGATTTCGCCGTCGAGGTAAGCCCATGCCTGGCGATACCCGACGCAGCGGATGGACGGCAGCGTGGGCGAAAGATCGCCGCGGCGGCGCAAGCGCTCCACCTCATCGAGCAGGCCGCCGGCGAGCATCGCATCAAAGCGCTGCGCGATGCGCGCATGCAAGACGAGGCGGTCGGATGGCTCCAGCGCAATCGTCAGATACGGCGCGGCTGCGTCGTGCTCCTGGAACGCATTTGCGCCGACCTCGCGTGCGAGCAGGGCGGACATCGGCTGGCCCGTCAGCCGATACAGCTCCAGCGCGCGCTGGATGCGCTGCGCATCGGTCGCGTGCAATCGCGCGGCCGTCACCGGATCGACCTGCGCCAGTTTGGCGTGCAGCGCTGGCCAGCCATCGCGCGCGGCTTCGGCGTCGATCTCTGCGCGGATGGCGGGATCGGCGCCGGGCAAATCGGAGAGCCCTTGCGTGAGCGCCTTGTAATACAGCATCGTGCCGCCGACGATCAGCGGCAGCTTGCCGCGCGCGCGGATGGCATCGATCAGCGCGTTCGCATCATTGGCAAACTGCGCGGCGGAATACGCATCAAGCGGATCGATGATGTCGATCAGGTGATGCGGCGCGATGGCCTGTTCTTCGGCGCTGGGCTTGGCGGTGCCGATGTCCATGCCGCGATACACCAGCGCCGAATCCATACTGATGATCTCGACCGGCCAGCGCTCGGCCAGCTTCAATGCGGCGGCGGTTTTGCCGGACGCTGTCGGCCCGAGCAGGCAAATGGCGCGCGGGGCGCTTGCAGCAGACGCAGTCATCGGAATTTACTGGCCGCGCAGGAAGAGTCGATCCAGGTCAGCCACGGTGAGCTGGATCCATGTCGGGCGACCGTGGTTGCACTGGTCGGCGCGTTCGGTGGCTTCCATCTGGCGCAGCAGCGCGTTCATCTCGTCCAGGTTCAGGCGGCGGTTGGCGCGCACGGCGGAGTGGCACGCCAGCGTGGCGAGCAGCTCATTCTGGCGTTCAGCCAGCACGCGCGAGCCGCCGTAGGCGTGCAGATCGCGCAGCACGTCGCGGGCGAGCGCTTGCGCGTCGGCCTTCTGCAGCAGCGTCGGCACCGATCGCACAGCCAGCGTGGTGGGCGACACGGCAGAGATATCGAAGCCGAGCAGCGTGAGCGTGTCGCGAAATTCCTCTGCGGTGCCGATCTCCACCGGGCTTGCGGCAAACGTGACCGGAATCAGAAGCGGCTGCACTTCGACGCGCTTGGTTTCCAGCGCGGCCTTGAGCTGTTCGTAGAGGATGCGTTCGTGCGCGGCATGCATGTCGACGAGCACCATGCCGCGCGTGTTCTGCGCCAGCACGTAGATGCCGTGCAACTGGGCGACTGCGAAGCCGAGCGGGTGCGCATCCTCGTCATCGGCGTCCTGCGCAGCGCCCGGCTCCGCAACGGCAGCAGGTGCTTGCGCAGTCGCGGTGCCGCCGTCGAACAACGTCGCGGCGCTTGGCACATCGGTCATCCAGGCGGGGCGGCTCGATGGCATGGGCGCGCTATCGCCGCGCATCATCGACAGATATTCCGCACGCGGCTGCGCAATGCCGAGCGACGTCTGCCGCGCGGCCATCTGGTTGATCCAGCGCGTGGTGTTGTCAGCCGGCGAAGGTGCCGTCATGACCCCCGCAACCTCGGGCGCCTCGGCGATATCGGTGCGCAGGCTGTCGCCTTGTTCGCCGGCGTGGCGGGACAAGGCGCGTTGCACCGAGTGATAGACAAACTGATGCACCGCGCGGCTGTCGCGAAAGCGCACCTCGATCTTGGACGGATGCACGTTCACGTCCACAGCCTCGGGCGGCAACTCCAGGCACAGCACGTAGGCGGGAAAGCGATCGCCATGGAGCACATCTTCGTAAGCGCTGCGCACGGCGTGCGTGAGCAGGCGGTCGCGCACGAAGCGGCCGTTGACGTAGAAGAACTGATGATCGGCCCGGCCGCGCGACGCGGTCGGCAGGCCTGCAAAGCCGAAGAGGCGCAGCTCGCCGGCTTCCTCGTCGAAGGGCAATCGCGCACGGGCGAATTCGGTGCCGAGCACGGCGGCGGTGCGCGCGTCGGCCTGCGTGGCGTTCCAATGCTCCAGCGGCTTGCCGTTGTGATGCACGGAGATGGCCACATCCGGCCGCGCGAGCGCGGTGCGGCGGATCACCTCCATGCAGTGGCCCAGCTCGGTCTGCTCCGTCTTCAGGAATTTGCGGCGTGCCGGCGTATTGAAGTACAGATGCTGCACATCGACGGTGGTGCCGATGCCGCCCGAGGCGGGCTGCGCCCGCCCGGTTTGCGCAATGATTTGCGTGGCGTGAGCGTCGTTCGCTGTGCGCGACGTGAGCGTCAACTCCGCCACCGAGGCAATCGAGGCCAGCGCCTCCCCCCGGAACCCCAGCGTCGCCACCGATTCCAGCTCTTCCAGCGAGCCGATCTTGCTGGTCGCATGCCGCATCAGCGCGACGGGCAGTTCGCCCGCCGGAATGCCGCCGCCGTTGTCGGTGATGGCAATGCGCCGCACGCCACCTTCCTCCAGCTTGATCTGCAGCTGCGTGGCGCCGGCATCCAGCGCGTTTTCCAGCAACTCCTTGACCACGGACGCTGGCCGTTCGACCACCTCGCCGGCCGCGATCTGGCTGATCAGCTGGTCGGGAAGCGGGCGGATGGGGCGGCGGGAAGTCGAGGCGGAAGTCATCGCGGCATTATAAATGTCACGCCCTGTGCGGCGCACCGACGCAAGCCCGGCAAGCGCAAGGGGAAAATTAATTGACATCCGGTATCATTCCCCGCTGCTCAATCGGGGGTTGGTTTGGATATCGTGATGCAACTGCTCGACATCGTTCTGCATGTCGACAAATCGTTGGGACTGCTCATTCAGCAGTACGGCGCGTGGGTCTACGTGCTGCTGTTCGCCATCGTCTTTGCCGAGACCGGCTTGGTGGTGCTGCCATTCCTGCCGGGCGACACGCTGCTCTTCATTGCCGGCGCAATGTGCGCCACGGGCCAGATGGACGCTTGGCTGCTCATCGTGCTGCTGGTCACTGCCGCGGTAACGGGCAACACCGTCAACTACTTCGTCGGTTCGTGGATCGGGCCCAAGGTATTCGACGGCCACATCCGCTTCCTGGATCACCAAGCGCTGCTTAGGACACACGCCTTCTACGAGCGCCATGGCGGCAAAATGCTGGTAATGGCACGTTTCATTCCGGTGGTGCGTACGTTCGCGCCGTTCGTCGCCGGCGTGTCGAAGATGACGTTCGCCAAATTCCAGCTGTTCAACATGATCGGCGCCGTGCTGTGGGTCGGCTTATTGGTGCTGACCGGCGACCTGTTCGGCAACGTGCCCATCATCCGCGAGCACCTGAACACGATCGTGCTTATCGGCCTGGGTGCTGCGATTGTGCCGCTGGCACTGGGCGGGCTATGGAAGCTTCTCAGGCGCCGTCGGGGCGCTGTGGCCCCGAAGTAGACGTCAATTCAAGTGCTTGCTCATGGCGCGTAGCGTTGGCATGCGCTCCTTGAGCTTGGCCGTGTCGGCTGCATCTGGCCGCGCGTCCACGTAGGCTTCCAGGTCTTCCAGCGCGGGCCGGAAGCACTCAAGATTGGCGTAGGCCAACCCTCGGTCGCGCACTTCCTCGATCGAATCGGGCAGCAGAATCACCAAGCGCTGCTGCACCGCCAGCAGGCGCTGCCAGCGCGATTCCTGCAGATAGATCGCCTTCAGATTGCGCAGCATGCGCGCGATGATCTCGCGGTGCGTGGCCACTTGCAGGAACACTCCGAGCGGCACCGTGTTCGGGTCTTCGATGCCTTCCTTCTCCAGGTACGGGTCGAGCATGTCCTGCAATTCTTCTTTCGACAACGTCTGGCCCGTCAGCGGATCTAGCACGACCTCGCCTGCCGGAATGCTCATGCGTACCAGGAAGTGGTTCGGAAAAGACACGCCCTTGAGGGGCAGGCCAATCTGCTGGCCGATCTCCATCAGCAGCACCGCCAACGAGATCGGAATGCCGCGCCGGCTTTGCAGCACGGTATTCAGATAGGAGTTCTCGGGATCGTAGTAATCGTTTGCATTGGGCCCGAAGCCCAGCTCGCGATAGAAAAACTGGTTGAGCAGGCGCAGGCGCTGGATGGCCGGCGTGCCGTCGGCGATGCGGTTTTTGATCCGCGCGACGAGCACGTCGATGGCGGCCAGCTCTGCCTGCAGGTCCAGATCCGGATACGCGTCCTGCGCAATTGACAGGGCGGTTTCTGTGAGTGGGATGCTGTCGTCGTCCGCGACCAGGGCCGAAAAATAATCGAGGACTTTAGTGGTCATCAGATGGCCTTTTTTCGGAACGTGGAAAACTTCAATCCGGTGAGCCACAGTGTACCGAAATAGACCACCGCGCACAGGACCAGGCTTGCCCCCAGCAGCGCGATGCGTACGAGCGGCTTGGCACCCAATCCCACCCAATCAAAATTGTGTGCAAGCCACAGCAGCACGCCCGCCAGCAGCAGTACGGCCGACATCACCTGCGCGATGAATAGACCCCAGCCCGGCAGCGGGTGGTAATAGCCGCGACGGCGCAGGCCGAAGAACAGCAGCGCCGCATTGATGGTCGCGCCAAAGCTGATCGACAGCGCCAGCCCGGCGTGTCCGAACATCGGCACGAACACATAGTTGGACAACTGCGTCGCCACCAGCACCACCAGTGCAATCTTCACCGGCGTGCGGATGTCCTGCCGCGCATAGAAGCCTGGCGCCAGGATCTTGATGACGATCAGCCCGATCAGCCCCACGCCGTACGACGTCAGCGCCTGACGCGTCATCTCGACGTCCATGCCGGTGAATTTGCCGTAGTGGAACAGCGTGGCGGTGAGCGGCGCGCCAAACACGAACAGCCCCACTGCCGAGGGAACCGCCAGCAGCACGGTCAGCCGCAGGCCCCAGTCGAGCAGCGACGAATACTCTTCACGGTTGTTGTCCGCACTTGCTTTGGACAGGCTTGGCAGCAGGATCGTCCCGAGTGCCACACCCAGCAGCGCGGTCGGGAATTCCATCAGCCGGTCGGCGTAGTTCAGCCACGACACGCTGCCCGTCGGTAGGCGCGATGCAATGTTGGTGTTGATGATCAGGCTGATCTGCGCGACCGACACCGACAGCGTGGCCGGCAGCATCTGCTTAAGCACGCGCCGCACGCCCGGGTGGTGCCACGCTTGTCGCACATTGAATGACACGCGTGGCAGCATGCCCACGCGTCGCAATGACGGGACCTGAATGGCCAGCTGCAGGATGCCGCCCACCATCACCGCATAGGCCTGTGCGTAGATAGGGGTTTCGAGGTACGGCGCCACAAACACCGCTGCCACGATGAACGACAGGTTCAGGAGCACCGGAGTGAAAGCGGGCACCGCAAACTGTCGCCACGTATTGAGAATGCCTGATGCCAGCGCCACCAACGACACGAGCCCGATGTACGGAAACATCACGCGCGTCATGAAGATCGCCGAGATATAGGCTTGGTTCTCGTGCGCCTTGAAGCCCGTCGCGACAGCGGTGACGATCAGCGGCGCGCCGATCACGCCCAGCGCCGAGATGACCACCAGGAACCACGTCATCACCGTGGCCACCGAGTCGACCAATGCGCGTGTTTCGGTTTCCCCTTGGCGATTCTTGAATTCGCCCAGGATCGGCACGAACGCTTGCGAGAACGCGCCCTCGGCCGAAAGCCGGCGTAGCAGGTTCGGGATGCGGAAGGCGACGTTGAAGGCATCGGTGTACACCGAAGCACCAAAGGCACGGGCGATCAGCGTCTCGCGAATGAGCCCCGTGATGCGCGAGAGCATCGTCAGGCCGCTGATCGTGGCGAGTGTTTTGAGGAGATTCAAGATGAATGCTTGGTTGGGCGCCGTCTGGGAGGCAAACACGGCGATGGCGGTCTGACCGACGGCGCCATGCGGGGTTCGCGCCCGGCGTGACTGACGTGACCGGAGGGCACAATTGCGGCCGTATTATAGGGACCGGCTTGTCATGCGCCCAAAAGTGCCGCAAAAGCCGCAAACTGCCGTTATCCGGGCGATTTCACAACAGGGTTTGCGTTGGGCGCGGAAGTCTGCGTATAATTGCTGTCTTTCACCAATTTGCGCGCTTCGGCCTTCCGTGTCTCCCGGGGCGCTTGCTACCGTTTCTTCAGGGATTTTTCCATGGCAAACACCGCACAAGCACGCAAGCGCGCACGCCAAGCCGTCGTTCAGAACGCTCACAACTCGGCTCTGCGCTCGCGTCTGCGTACCGCAATCAAGGGCGTCCGCAAGGCTGTGGCCGCTGGCGACAAGACTGCTGCCGCTGCTGCATTCAAGACGGCCCAAAGCACGATCGATAGCATCGCTGACAAGAAGATCGTCCACAAGAACAAGGCTGCGCGCGCCAAGTCGCGTCTGTCCGCTGCCATCAAGGCAATGGCTGCCTAAGTTCGGGTGATGCCGGCCTAGCCGGCATGGTGCGACACGCAACGTCGCGCTCCGACGATAAAAAAGCCCGTCTTCGGACGGGCTTTTTGTATTCTGTGCGCCCAATGTGCGAGGCGCTGAGTGGGGTGCCGTTCTTTACGGGATCAGGCTTTCGCGGGTGTGCCGCCTTCCGGCAGGATGCAGGCTTCCACGAGCTGCAGATTGTTGTCGTGCGCGAAGTTCAGCACGAAATCCAGTGCCTTGGGTTCGATGTCGCGCAGGCGCTCGTCGACGAACACGCTGCGGATGCCACCCGACATGACCGGGCGCACATAGGGGGAGTAGGTGAAGCGGGGGTCTCCGCTATCACCGGCGGGGCGGAACTGCGCCATCACACCGCACAGCCGATCGGCCCAGTCGCTCGGGCGGAAGGTCTTTCCGTCGCGGGTGACGCCCTGGATAAAGAATTGGCGAGGGTTGGCTGCCATGGACTGCGTGGGGCTGTGGAAATTTGCAAACGACTTCGACCGTGCGGGTGCCGCAACGTTCGAGCGGGGTGCACTTGTGGTGCGGATGATGCGCCTGCCTGGTTGCCGATTCATGAACCGGACGGGCCGGCTCGTTGTGCCGGTTTGCGGACGGTTGGGGCATCCGAGGCAGCCAGTATTATATCTTATATAAGACTTTCATCGGCCTTTCACCCGGGCCTTTATGGTAGCCGCCCGCGCAGGCGCGAAACTCGCCAAATGGGTGGCGATCCCGTATGATGGACTGAATCTTCAACAGGCAAGGCGGCTAGGGCGACGTGTCACGGGATGTTCCCGGAGCGTCATCTGCAGGCCGCCTTCGTTGTTTTATGAACCCACCAAGCTCGATCAAGCACTACCTGCAGTTCAAGGACTTTTCGCTGGAAGAGTACGAATACCTGCTGGACCGTTCCGCGATCCTCAAGGCCAAGTTCAAGAACTACGAGACGTGGCACCCGCTGCACGACCGCACGCTGGCCATGATCTTCGAGAAGAATTCCACGCGT
The DNA here is from genome assembly GCF_052045895.1 of Ralstonia sp. 22111. Classification (NCBI taxonomy): domain Bacteria; kingdom Pseudomonadati; phylum Pseudomonadota; class Betaproteobacteria; order Burkholderiales; family Burkholderiaceae; genus Ralstonia; species Ralstonia sp. 22111. The sequence continues at coordinate 152,071 of NZ_JBQEPR010000002.1, forward strand.
ACGCGCCTGTCGTTCGAAGCCGGCATTCACCAGCTTGGCGGCCACGCGGTCTTCCTGAACACGCGCGATTCCCAACTGGGGCGCGGTGAGCCGATTGAGGACGCGGCGCAGGTCATCTCCCGCATGACCGACATCATCATGATCCGCACCTTCGGCCAAGAGATCATCGAACGCTTTGCCGCGCATTCGCGCGTGCCGGTCATCAACGGGCTGACCAACGAATACCACCCCTGCCAGGTGCTGGCCGACATTTTCACCTTCATCGAGCAGCGCGGCCCCATCAAGGGCAAGACCGTCACGTGGGTGGGCGATGCCAACAATATGGCCTACACGTGGATCCAGGCAGCAGAAATCCTCGGCTTCCGTTTCCATTTTTCTGCACCAAAGGGCTATCAGCTTGATCCGGCCATGGTGGCCGATTCTGCTTTGCCGTTTGTGCATGTGTTCGAAAGCCCGCTCGAGGCCTGCGATGGCGCGCATCTGGTGACCACCGACGTGTGGACCAGCATGGGCTACGAAGCCGAGAACGAAGCGCGCAAGAAAGCCTTTGGCGACTGGATGGTCACCGAGGCGATGATGCAGCGCGCACAACCCGATGCGCTGTTCATGCACTGCCTGCCCGCGCACCGCGGCGAGGAGGTCGAGGCAGCCGTCATCGACGGCAAGCAAAGCGTCGTGTGGGACGAGGCGGAAAACCGCCTGCATGTGCAGAAGGCGCTGATGGAATACCTGCTCTGCGGGCGCTACTGAGCCGAGTTTGACGCCATAGAAAAAGGCCGCTCCGATTGACGTCGGAGCGGCCTTTTTGCTTTGACGCGGCAGGTAGTTACTTCTTGCCGCCGTCGAGCTGGGGCAGTGCATTGGCGGTACCCAGCGACAGCAGGCCAGCCTTCGAGTAGATGGCCAGCTTGTCGCGCGTGTCCATCAGGTCGAGGTTGCGCATGGTGAGTTGGCCGATGCGGTCGGCGGGGCTGAACGGTGCGTCTTCGACCTTCTCCATCGACAGACGCTCAGGTGCGTAGGTCAGGTTGGGCGATTCGGTGTTCAGGATCGAGTAGTCGTTGCCGCGGCGCAGTTCCAGCGTAACGGTGCCGGTCACGGCGCGGGCCACCCAGCGCTGGGCGGTTTCGCGCAGCATGATCGCTTGCGGGTCGAACCAGCGGCCCTGGTACAGCAGACGGCCCAGGCGCAGACCGTTGATGCGGTATTGCTCGATGGTGTCTTCGTTGTGGATGCCGGTCACCAGGCGTTCGTAGGCAATGTGCAGCAGCGCCATGCCCGGGGCTTCGTAGATGCCGCGGCTCTTGGCTTCGATGATGCGGTTTTCGATCTGGTCGCTCATGCCCAGGCCGTGGCGGCCGCCGATGCGATTCAGCTCCAGGAACATCTCCACCGGGTCGGCGATTTCGCGGCCGTTGACGGCGACCGGACGGCCTTCGTCGAAGGTGACCGACACTTCTTCTGCCTTGACCTCGACTTCCGGCTTCCAGAACGCCACGCCCATGATCGGGTTGACGATGCGGATGCCGCTGTTCAGGTGCTCCAGATCCTTGGCCTCGTGCGTGGCGCCCAGCATGTTGCTGTCCGTCGAGTAGGCCTTTTCGGCGCTCATCTTGTAGCCGAACCCTTCCTTGGTCATGAAGGCCGACATTTCGGCGCGGCCGCCCAGCTCATCGATGAAGGCCTGGTCCAGCCACGGCTTGTAGATCTTCAGGGCCGGGTTGGTCAGCAGGCCGTAGCGGTAAAAGCGCTCGATGTCGTTGCCCTTGAAGGTCGAGCCGTCACCCCAGATGTTGACGTCGTCTTCCTTCATCGCGGCGACCAGCATGGTGCCAGTCACGGCGCGGCCCAGCGGCGTGGTGTTGAAGTACGTGATGCCGCCGGTGCTGATGTGGAAGGCGCCGGCCTGGATGGCGGCAATCCCTTCATTGGCCAGTTGCGGGCGGCACTCGATCAGGCGGGCTTTCTCTGCACCGTACTCCATGGCCTTGCGCGGGATGGCATCGTAGTCCTCCTCGTCGGGCTGGCCCAAGTTGGCGGTATAGGCGTAGGGCAGCGCGCCCTTGTTCTTCATCCAGCGCAGCGCAGCGCTGGTATCTAGACCGCCCGAGAAGGCAATGCCGACCTTCTGGCCGACGGGAACGTGTTGCAGGATGGTTTCCATAATCTTTCTCTTCAAATAGCCGTTCAGGATTCAAACCGGCTCACGATCCGTAGCGAGCGCTTCGAGGTTGGGTCGAGAAGCGCAGCCCTACATGGGTAGGGCGAGCATCGCAGGGCCAAGATCGGAGTGCGCAGTAGGAGCGTGAGCCGGTTTCAGGCGTAGTGGCAGATGTAGTGGTAGGCCTCGGTCACCCGAATGTCGAACTTCGAGTTGGCCGGAACCTGAAAGCTTTCGCCTGCGCCGGACGTCTTCCACTCATCGGTGCCGTCGAGCTTGTATTCGCACGAACCGCCCACGCATTCCATGATCTCGGCGGCGGCCGTGCCGAAGGTCAGCGTGGCCGGCAGCACCACGCCCACGGACTTCTTGGTGCCGTCGGGCAGGGTAAAGCTGTGGCTGACGCACTTTCCGTCAAAGTACACATTGGCCTTGGTGGTCAGGCGGACGCCGTCAAAGGTTTCGGTGGTCATGAAATGGAACGCGAAAAGGGTGGTCGTAGGGTCAAACCAGCCATTTTAGGCCATTGGGTCGGCTGCGGGTACGTCGGGCGAGGGCTGCCTGGATCCAGACGCGTTGGATGTGGCGCAAGGTGCTCAAGAAGCCGCTCCGCCGGGCTGTTTACACGACCACGGGTTCGGGTTCGATGCGTACGCCAAAACGCGCATGAACCGCGTCCTGGATCTCACGCGCCAACGTCATCAACTGGACCGCGCTACCGCCGCCACGGTGCACCAGCACCAGCGCCTGCTTTTCATATACACCCACCGCGCCGCTCTGCCGGCCCTTGAAGCCGCACTGATCGATCAGCCAGCCGGCGGCGAGCTTGTAGGTGCCGTCCGGCTGCGCATACCCGACCAGATTCGGGAAGCGCGTGGCCAGCGCATCGCGCGTGGCGGCATCGACGATGGGGTTCTTGAAGAAGCTGCCGGCGTTGCCGATCTCGGCCGGATCGGGCAGCTTGCGGCGGCGGATGGTGACCACCGCATCGAAGATGTCCTGCGCCGTCGGGCTGGCGATGTTCTGCACGGCCAACTCGCGTGCAAGTTCGGCGTAGTGCGTATCGGGCTGCCAGTCGAGTGGCAGGGCGAACGTGACCTCGGTGATGATGTAGCGATCGGCGCCGGTGCGCTTGAAGAGGCTGTCGCGGTAGCCGAAGGCGCAATCGGCGGCGATCAGGGTGACGAACTCGCCGGCGTGGCGGTCGTAGGCGCGCAGGGATTGGAAGCGGTCCTTGATCTCGACGCCGTACGCGCCGATGTTCTGGATGGGCGCCGCACCCACCGTACCGGGAATCAGCGCGAGGTTTTCCAGCCCAGGCAAGCCATGTGAGACCGTGTGAGCAACCAGGCCGTGCCACGATTCGCCGCCGCCTGCGGTGACGGTGTGGACTTCGCGGCCGTCGACCGTGCTTTGGCCGGCGGCGATGCCGGGAATCTCCATCAGCAGCACGAGACCTTCGAAATCGCGCGTGAGAACGACATTGCTGCCGCCACCCAGCACCAGCACAGGCAGGCCCTGCACGCGCGGGTTGGCCAGCGCGGCGGGAATGTCTTCCGGCGTGCGCACGTGCGCGGCGTAGCGGGCGGTGGCCTCAAAACGGAACGTGTTGTGCTGGCCTAGGGGATAATGCGTGTCGAGCAACGCCATGGCGCCAAATCTGCTGGGAAAGCCAAGATTATAGAAGCCAGGGCGCACGCGGCACCCGCAGCGAGGCGCCGCAGCAACCCGAATTCAAGTCTGCAAGGAGAACACGATGCCGTCGTTTGACGTGGTATGCGAAGCCAACATGGTGGAAGTGAAGAACGCCGTGGAACAGGCCAACAAAGAGATTTCGACGCGATTCGACTTCAAGGGCTCGGACTCCCGGGTCGAGCACAAGGATCAGGAACTGACCTTGTTTGCCGATGACGATTTCAAGATCGGCCAGGTGAACGATGTGCTGATGAACAAGCTCGCCAAGCGCAACGTCGACGTGCGCTTTCTCGACTATCAAGACAAACAGAAGATTGGCGGCGACAAGATGAAGCAGGTCGTCAAGATCAAGAAGGGCGTCTCGGGTGACCTCGCCAAGAAGATCGTCAAGACCATCAAGGACAGCAAGATCAAGGTGCAGGCGAGCATTCAGGGCGACGCGGTGCGTGTGACCGGCGCCAAGCGGGATGACCTGCAAAGCGTGATTGCCATGCTGCGCAAGGACGTGAGCGACACGCCGCTGGATTTCAACAACTTCCGCGACTGAGCCCGTCGCGCTCCCAAGCAAAACGCCCCGCACGAGCGGGGCGTTTGCATTAGCGGTGGCAAAACTTCACTGCGACAGCTTGGTCACCTTCAATGCCGGATCGGCGGCAATGGCGGCTTCCGAGAACGGCAGCCGGTTCCAGCGCTTGGCAGAGAATTCGCGCATCTGGTCGAACGCATGCGGCGAAGCCGGATCGCTGGATTCCCCGTAGGTCAGAAGCGCATCGGCCACCGGGCCCTGATCGTCGAACGTGACGGTCTGGATGTAGCTTGTGCCGTAATACACCTGCAAGCCCTTCGGCCCGATCGGCGTGCTTTGCAGCTTGTTGAGGACACCTTCGTACTCCTCACCGCCGTGCAGGGCGATGTCGCCGCCTGGCGCATGTGCTGCCTGGACAGTGCCCAGGGGTGCGTCCAGCGCAAAACCGGCGGTACGGACGGCGCTCACGGCATCCTTCAGCGCTTTGAACACGGCCGTGCGCACGGTTGCATCGCTCATGCGCAGGTTGCGCGGTGTGTGGATCGGATCAGCGGGGTTGAAGTCGACCGCATAGACATGCGGGATGTCCTTGGCGCGCATCCAGAACTCGCGGAACAGGTGCGCAGCGCGGGCGTCGACGTTGTCCGTGAGGTTCCATTCCGCAAGGGCAGCGCAGCCGTCGCGCACAACTGTGTCGAGGTTTGCCGTGGCTTTGCAGGCGGCCAGCAGATCGTTGCGCACGAGGTGGCCGGCGAGGTTGGCGTCGCGGAAGATCATCGCCTGCAAGTTTGGCAGGTTGACCTGGTTGCCGGGCAGGCCGTCGGTCCCGTTCAGGCGACGCTCGATCTCGATGAGGCCGATGCGGGTGCGCAGGCGTTGCGGCACGTCGGTCGAACCCATCACCGGTGAGAAGCCCGTCAGTTTCTGCGCTGGGTTGCTCAACCACGAGCTGTCGTTGCTGTTGGCGACGTAATCATCGCGCTCGAGCACCGGCATGCGCGCGGGCGCCACCAGGCCCGGCACGGGCGATGTCGGGTCGACCTGCCAGTTGCACGCGCTGCGTGAGCCGTCGAGCAGCACCAATCCCACGCCCTTGAAGAGCTTGTCGGCCAGCGGAGACGGCGCGCAACGCTTGAGCGCTTCGGCCGACACATCCGGCGTGGTCGACACGTCGGCAAACAGCGCACGGCCGTTGCGGTCGGTGGCAATCGTGTTCACCCACGGAATGCCGAGATTGCTGATGGCCTGCCGGATGCCCGCCACGTCCTTGGCCTGCGCGATATGCAGCCACGTATCGATGGAGCGCGTGTTGTTGCGATTAGCGTCACGCAGCGTGTAGGCCTTCTGCGTGGTCCATGGCATGCCGCCCGCAGGCATCGACAGCACGGGGCCGTACACCGTGTTGTAGAAAGTGTGGGTGCGATGTTCGATGCGGCCATCCGGCAGCTTCACGTCAAAGGCCACCGTGCGTGTGGTCATCTTGTGCGGCTTGCCGTCGATCAGGTAGGTGGTCGGATCGCCCTCGGCGAGCTTCAGCTCGAACAGCGTGAAGCGGCGCCCGGTGGAAACGGTGTGCGTCCATGCCACGTCTTTGTTGAAGCCGATGCTGACGACGGGGAACGCGGCAATCGACGCGCCCATCACATCCAGCTTGCCGGGCACGGTCAGGTGGATCTGGTAGAAGCGGTTGGTGCTCGTCCAGGGAAAGTGCGGGTTGCCGAGCAGCACACCGCGGCCGTTGTCCGTGGCGGCCTTGCCGAAGGCCCAGCCGTTGGAGCCGATCGGCATGTCGCGCAGTTGCAGGTCGCGGTCAAGTGCCGCGGTGTCGACGGCATGCGGTGCAATGACGGCCGACGCAGGTGCGCCGCCCGGCGGCTGCGCCGCGACGATGCTCGCCAGCATGGCGCCCGCGCTAGCCTGGATGGCTTTTTCTTCGCCCATCAGCATCATGTCGGCCATCGTGAGGGGGCGCACCCAGTCGGCATTGCGGCAGGCTGCCGGGCGGTTGGCGGCCGGCGTGTCTTTCAGATAACGGTTGTAGCCCGCGATGTAGCCGCGCAGCAGCTCGCGCGCTTCAGGCGACATCCGTGCATAGCCCGCGCGCAGGCCGGCTTCGTCAAACGCACTCTTGAAGAAGGCATCTGCTTGCGTGTTGGGCACCGGCTTGAACGACACCACGACCGTGCCGTCCGGCCCGAACGTCTTCGAGCGCTCGCCGTTGACGGTGACGACCTGATCGGCGAGCAGGCACACGTTGTCCTGCGCATAGGCGTAGGCCATGCCGAAGCCGAGGCTGGCGTAGTCGTTGGCGCCGACGTGCGGAATGCCGAAGCGGGTGCGGCCGATTTCGGCCGAAAGGCCGGTGTCCGAAGGCGTGGTCCAGCCGCTGTCTGTGCTGGCGCAGCCGGCCAGCGCCGCAAGCGCGGCCGTGGCAAGCGTGGCGCGCGGTGCGAATCCCTGCATGAATCGCTGCATCGTGCGTTGTCTCCTGATGTCGGTGTTGTTATGGGCGGTTGCGTCTGTGCGCAGCCACCGTTGCATCGTCAATCGGGCGATTCCTATTCGGAAGAGGTATTCCCGCCAGAATTAGGGTCAATATCGCCATGCAGACGACCCTGCCGCCTATACTCGTGCATGCCAAAAATCGACCTGCTGACCTTTCCGGACGTTGCCTTTTCCATGCTGGCGACCGCCGCCGATACGCTTGGCGTGGCCAATGCGCTGGCTTCCATGCAAGGCGGCAAGCGGGCCAATGCCGCCAAGGCGCCGGTGTTCGGCTGGCGGCTCATCGCGCGGGACCCGGCGCGTTGGCAGGCCGCGGCAGAAACGCTCGCGTGCCCTTGTGACGCACTACCGGAAGACGACACGCATCTCGGTGTTGCGTTGATCGTCCCCCCGCTGCATTTCGACCACATCGGCACGCTGGAGCAGCGTCTGGCCCTGCTCGAAGTGGAGCGCGCCACCATCCGCCGTTATCTGGATGCGGGGCGGCTGGTGGCCTCGCCCTTCACAGGTGTGGCGATGCTGGCTGACGTGCTGCCCGCAGGCCAACGGCTGACGGTGACATGGCTCATCGCAGGTTGGGTGCAGGGCTACTTTCCGCATCTGAAAGCCGCGCCGGCGCAGGCCATCGTCAGCAGCGGCAACGTCATCACCGCCCGGGCGATGGAGCATGGCGTGGCGCTCATGCACCGCGTGGTCGCGCGGCTGGCTGATGCGCGGCTTGCGCGCACGCTGGGCAATACGGCGCTCGATCACCCCTCACGCGGCGAGGCCATCGGCATCTGGCTGCGCAGCAAACCGGCCATCCGAGACAGCGTCGTGCTGCGCGCGCGCCGTTACCTGCAACAGCATCTGCACGAACCGTTTGATCTGGGGAAACTCGCCACCGTCGCCTCGACCAGCGAGCGGACGCTGCTTCGGCATTTCACGAAAACGGTGGGGATGTCGCCGCTGCAATTGCTGCACCGGCTGCGCGTGGAGCGCGCGTGCCACCTGCTCGAAGTCAGCACGCTGAGCCTGACGACGATTGCCGAGCAGTGCGGCTATCAGGACATGTCCGCCTTCCGGCGGTTGATCCGGCGGCACACGGGCCGGCCACCGGGGGAACATCGGCGCGCGCATTCGGTGCGCGCCGAGCTGCGCAATTAGGCGGCTTTTTTCTTCTCGCCGATGCGGCTTTCCTTGCCGGCCAGCAGCTTGGCGATATTGGCGCGGTGGCGCGCGATCAGCAGCACCGCCATCAGCGCAACCGCCCCGGCAATCCAGTCGAAGCCGTTCATCAGCACGTAGAAGAACGGCGCAAACACCGCCGACACCAGCGCCGCCAACGACGAATAACGGAAGAACACGGCGATGATGAGCCACGTCGCCAGCGTGGCCAGCCCCAGCCACACGTTCAGCGCCAGCAGGATGCCCGCCGCCGTGGCGACGCCCTTGCCGCCCGCAAAGCGGTGGAACACCGGATACAGGTGGCCCAGGAACACGGCGATCACCACCAGCGCGATGCCGGTCTCGTCCACGCCAAAGCGCGGCGCCAGGAATAGCGCCAGCCACACCGCCAGCCAGCCCTTTGCCGCATCACCGAGCAGCGTGAGGATGGCCGCCTTCTTGTTGCCCGAGCGCAGCACGTTGGTGGCGCCGGGGTTGCCCGAGCCGTAGGTGCGAGGGTCCGCCAGACCCATCGCGCGGCTGACCACCACGGCAAACGAAATCGAGCCGATCAGGTAGGCGGCCACGGCAAAAAGGACGGTTGCGACGACTGGTGACATATGAAATGTGAGAAATCAGGCTGCGCGATTGTAGCGTGGGCGCAAGCGTGCCCCAGCCACCGTGTTCGTTTCAATCGGGGTTTGCACAATTGACGGGCTGCGCGTTCAGCAAGGTGGTCAGCACGCCGGGCACGAGGCTCACGAGAAAGCCGCGCCGCCCACCGTTGATATAGATGCGCTCCAGCTCCAGCACGCTCGCCTCCACATACACCGGCATCGCCTTGCGCACACCAAACGGCGACGTGCCGCCAACGAGGTAGCCGCTATGCCGCTGTGCGACCTCGGGCTTGCACGGTTGCACGCTCTTGCGGCCGGTCTGTCGCGCGAGGTTCTTGGTCGAGACCGAGCAATCGCCGTGCATCAGCACAATCAGCGGCTTGGCATGCTCGTCTTCCATGACCAGCGTTTTGACGACGGCGTGCTCATCCACGCCAAGCTGGCGCGAAGACTCGGTTGTGCCGCCCTTGTCGACGTAGTCGTAGGTGTGTTCGGTGAAAGCGACGCCATGTGCCTTGAGGAACTGCGTAGCGGGCGTCTCGGAAACGTGCTTGGACTTGCTCATACGGGGCAGGGAGGAACGGTCGCTATCCGCGCGGATGGTGCTGGGCGTGCAGCGTGCGCAGCCGCTCGCGCGCGACGTGGGTGTAGATCTGCGTGGTGGAAATATCCGCGTGGCCGAGCAGCATCTGCACCACGCGCAAGTCTGCGCCGTGGTTGAGCAGGTGCGTGGCAAACGCGTGCCGCAACGTGTGCGGCGACAGCGGTGCGTGAATGTCGGCGAGCAGCGCGTAGCGTTTGATGAGATACCAGAACGCCTGGCGTGTCATGCCTTCGCCGCGTGCGGTCACGAACAGCGCGTCAGCCGTGCGCTCGCCGAGCAGCGCGGTGCGGCCATCGCGCAGATAACGCCGCAGCCAGTCGCCCGCTTCGGCGCCAAACGGCACCAGACGATCCTTGCCGCCCTTGCCGCCAACCACGCGCACCACGCCCTCGTTCAGGCCGACTTCCACCGTTTTCAGCGCGACGATTTCCGACACGCGCAGCCCGCTGGCATACATCAGTTCGATCATCGCGCGATCGCGCAGGCCGAGCGGCGTGTCGACATCCGGTGCGTTGATCAGCGCCTCGACTTGCGTTTCGGAAAGCGTCTTCGGAAAACGCGGCGGCTGCTTGGCGGTGGGCAACAGGCGCGACGGATCGGTGCTCACCACGTGCTCGCGCAGTGCCCACTGGAAGAAGCGCTTGAACACGGTGCGGCGCCGGTTGGCCGACGATGCGCGGCTCTCGGCATGGCGCGCGGCAAAGTAGTCGGCCAGGTCGCCGTCTTCGGTTTCCGCGATGGATTTGCTGCGTTCGGCAAGCCAGTGCGCATAGAGCGTGAGGTCGCGCCGGTACGCATCGAGCGTATTGCGGGCGAGGCCATCCTCCAGCCACAGCGCGTCGCAAAAACGCTGGATGGCATCTGCGCTTTGCGGCGGCAGGGCCGGCGCTTCGGCGTCTTTCTGTGCAGCTTTTCTCATATCAGCATCACGCCTTCGTGGCGTAGCAGCCAGTGCTTGACGTTCAGCAGGTAGCCATCCGTGTGGTGCGAAAACCCGCCGATGCCGGACGCGCTTACCACGCGGTGGCAGGGGATGAGGATCGGGAACCAGTTGTCACCGCACGCCTGCCCGACCGCGCGCGGCACGCTGCCAATCTGTTGCGCGATGGTGCCGTAGGTGATGACGCTGCCGCACGGGATGGCGCTGATGGCCTGCCATACGCGGTGCTGGAAATCCGTGCCGGTGCGTGCGAGCGGGATGTCGAACGTCGTGCGTGGGTCGCTGTAGTACGCGTCGAGCTGACCGGCCAGCTTGGCAATCAACGCGTCCGATGAATCGACGATGGGCGTGCTGTCGGGCAGGTAAACGAGTTCACGCAGGGCGCCGCTGCCCACGCGCACGCCCAGCTTGCCGAAGGGCGCTTCGAGAACGGCGTCAAAAGGGGATGGCATGGCAGGGGCCGGCGCTGAAAAACAATCCTGCGAATCTAGCACAGGCCCCAAGGCGGGCAGCGTTACTGATCCAGCTTGATGTTCTGCTGCTTGACCAACGTGCGCATCTTGTCGAATTCGCGTTTGATCTCGGCCGTGTATTGCTGCGGCGTATTGCCGACAGGCTCGGCACCGGCACCGCGGAATCGATCGACCAGGCCCGGGTCTTTCAGCGCCTTGACCGAAGCTTCGTTGAGCTTGCGGATGATGTCGTCCGGCGTGCCGGCCGGCGCCACGAGTCCGTACCACGCCGGGTCGTTCGCATCCTTCAGGCCGACTTCAGCAAACGTAGGCACGTCCGGCAGGCTATCGATGCGCTTGTTCCAAGCCACCACGATCGGTCGCAGCTTGCCGCCCTTGATGAACTGCATGGACGAGGGCAGGTTGTCGACCATGATCGGCACCTGGTTGGCCAGCACGTCGTTCAATGCCGGCCCTGCACCGCGATACGGCACATGGACCATCTGTGTCTTGGTCAACACCTTGAACTCTTCGCCCAGCATGTGGCCGATGCCGCAAGTGCCTGATGTCGCGAACGAATATTTGCCGGGGTTCGCCGTCAGCGCCGCGACAAATTCCTTGTAGTTCTTGGCCGGAAAGGTCGGGTTGACCGCAATCACGTTGGCCACGGTAGCCAGGTTGGTGATCGGCTTGAAATCCTTGAGCGGGTCGTACGAAAGCTTCGGGTTGCACGCCGGGTTGACGGCATGCGTAGAGACCGTGGCGATGCCGATCGTGTAGCCATCCGGCACGGCCTTGGCGATGGCATCGGCGCCGATCGAACCGCCGCCGCCGCCCTTGTTTTCCACCACCACGGCCTGGCCCAGCACTTTGGCAAGCTGATCGGCCACACCTCGCCCCACGATGTCCGTGGTGCCGCCCGGCGGAAACGGAATGATCAGCTTGAGCGGCTTGGCTGGGTAGTTATCGGCCAGCGCCGGCCCGCACAACAGCGTTCCAGCGGCTGCGATCAGGCTGGCGATCAGAGATCCCTTGGTCATCGTCATCCTCCTTGTGGCTTGGTGTGCGTTCTGCGTTCTTGCGGGGAAACTGCTGAATAGCACAACTGCAAACGCCAACGACGCCGCAACCGGGGAAACCCTGAAAAGCCAATCGTCAGATTGTCAGGTCCCGAGCAGCCCGCTTTTCAGATCGCGGTCGACCGGGCTGTTGCCGATGAAGATGCTGAGCACGGCTTGGTAGAAATCTTCGCCGGGGATGGCCTTGGCGCGTGTCACGCCGTTGATGCTGATGGTGGTGCCGGCATCGGGCGCGTAGTCGAAGTTGATGGTGTCGCCGCGCTTGGTGGAGCCGATCTGGCGCATTGCGTCTTCCAACTGCGTCAGACGGTCGGCCAGCCTCAGCATTTGAATTTCTGTTTGGTTGCGGTGGATGCCGTCGTTCAGCGCGCGGATGAACGTATCGGCGCCCACATCACGCAGCGGGTGGATCTGCAGGCGCTTCGGCCCCTTCATGCCGAGGATGACCGCCGCGTTCTTCGCGCGCTCGGGCAGGTACAAGCCTGCGACATAGCCCTTGATGACAAACACTGAACGCAGGCCCGTGCCATTGAGCAGCAGTTCGCGGCCGGCCACACGTGCGGCGTCGTCGAACGGCACACCTTCGACGTTCACCGTTGCCCATGCCGGGCTCGCGCACGCGGCGCAGAGCATCGCGCCCATGACGCCGCCGCGCCACGCGCGTGCCATCCTGGATGAACGGGCACGAGCAGCCTGCAATGCGCAACGGAGATGAACAAGAGCGGAAAACATCGAAATGGGCGGTTTGAGATTAAGCCGCCATTTTCCCGATATTTTATTTGCAAACAATTGGTGTCTGCCCTGATGCGCAAGCGTTTGCGTACTAGGAGGTATAAGGCCCCGCTGGCGTGAGCGTTAAGCAGGTATTCGCGGTTTTGTGCCACGCGCGTTTTGTTGGATTTTTAAACCAATCCGCGTGACAACTTGGAAAGGCAGATTAAAGGCACATCACAGTCCTGCTGTGTTGGCGTGCCTAACCCGAGCGAGCGCTCACGTCGTCTGTGCCCGCGCCCAGGCCACGTGTTCACGCACGAGTTCCGATGCGTCATCAGCGCGTGCTTGCAAGGCGGCAATCAGTTGCGCACGCGTGGTATCCGGCAGGGGAGCGCGCAGCGCGTTACCGATCGCCACGGCTATGTTGCGCAGCCAGCGCTCGTGGCCGATGCGGCGGATCGGGCTGCCTTCCAGACGCTGGTTGAACTCGGTGTCGGTCCAGTGGAAGAGTTCAGCCAGTGTGGCCGCGTCCAATCCGTTGCGTACGTCGAAATCAGGCAGGTTGGCCGGCACGGCAAATTTGTTCCACGGGCAGATGAGCTGGCAGTCGTCGCAGCCGTACACGCGGTTGCCCATCGCCGGGCGCAGCTCGACCGGGATGCTGCCCTTGTGCTCGATGGTCAGGTACGAGATGCAACGGCGCGCGTCCACCGTGTATGGCGCGACGATGGCCTGCGTAGGGCACACGTCGATGCAGCGCGTGCAGTTGCCGCAGTGGGGCTCCACGGGCGGATCAACGGGAAACGGCAGGTCGACGAGGATTTCCCCGAGGAAGAACATCGAGCCCGCATCGCGGTCCAGCAGCAGCGTGTGTTTGCCGCGCCAGCCCAGGCCGCCGTTCGTTGCCAATGCGACTTCGAGCACTGGCGCCGAATCGGTGAACACGCGGAAACCGTACGGCCCCACGGCGTCGGCAATCTTTTCTGCGAGCTTCTGCAGGCGTTGGCGCAGCACCTTGTGATAGTCGCGGCCACGTGCGTAGAGCGAGATGGTGGCGTCTTCGGGGCGGCGCAGGCGGTCCCACTCGATGGTGCGCCAGTCGCTGCCGGCCGTTCGCGGATCGGCCAGATGTGGCAGATACGGCATCCGCGCGACGATGGCGCGTACCGTTCCGGCAACAAGTTCGGCCGGGCGTGCGCGGAGCATGCCATGGTTCGCCATATAATCCATGTCACCGTGAAACCCCTGCGCAAGCCACGTCTGGAGCCCTTCTTCAGCGTGCGACAGGTCGACATCGGCGATGCGGACCGCATCGAAACCGAGTTCGGCACCCCAGGAGCGGATCTGCGCCACAAGCGCGTGCATGCCGGCCTCATCGGCTGGCAAGCGTGCATCCAGGTTCGTTTCGGATGATGACGTGGGGGTGGCGGACATGCCCAAATTGTACGCAATGCCCACCGTGCTCCCTGCTGACGCGCCTTCTGGTCTGACCCCTCCGCTCGCCGAGCGCACGCTTTCGCTTGTCGATGAAGCGGCCACGTTGGCTTTTGGCGCGGCGCTCGCGCAGGCCGTGCTGGCACTCGGTCCGCGGCCCGTGCAGGTGCAACTCTCGGGCGATCTGGGCGCGGGCAAGACGACGCTCTCGCGCGCCATCCTGCGCGGCCTCGGACACACCGGGCGCGTGCGCAGCCCCACCTATACGCTGGTCGAGCCGTACGACGTTGCCGGGACTACGGGCACGCAAAAGGTCTATCACTTCGACCTGTACCGCTTTGCCGATCCCGAAGAATGGACTGATGCCGGGTTCCGCGATTGCTTTGCCGAACCCGCGCTGTGCCTGGTCGAATGGCCCGAGAAAGCCCAGGCGCTGCTCGGCACGCCCGATCTGCACATCGCTTTATCGGTCGACGTTGTGCACGAAACCTACGATGACGGCGTTGAGCATGCACCGCGCCTTGCACGTCTGAGCGCACGCACGCAGACCGGCCTTCAACTTCTACAGTCGTTGCAACACCTGTTCCCATGCTGATCAAGCATCTGCCGACCGATCAACCGGATTATCCCAACCTGCCGAGCCAGGCCCGCCGCCAATGGCTCACGCGCATGGCGAAGGCCGGCGCAGGCACGGTCATCCTGGGCCTGGTGGGCCCGCAGATTGCGCGCGGCGCCAACATCGTCGCCGTGCGCGTGTGGCCCGCCGAGGACTACACGCGCGTGACGATCGAATCCGACGTCGCGCTCAAGGCCACGCATCAGCTCATCAAGGACCCGGATCGCCTGATGGTCGACATCGACGGGCTGGACCTGAACCCGACGTTGCGCGAGCTAGTTGCCAAGATCGCGCCGAACGATCCGTACATCCGCCAGGTGCGCGTAGGCCAGAACCGGCCGAGCGTCGTGCGCCTGGTGTTTGACCTGAAGGAAAGCGTCAACCCGCAGGTGTTCACGCTGCTGCCGATTGCGGGCTATCGCAACCGGCTCGTGTTCGATCTGTACCCGACCAACCCGCCCGACCCGCTGATGCAGCTCGTGCAGGCCACCGAGGGCAAGCAGGAGCGTTTTGCTGCGTCAGGCGGCACGCCGATGCCGGAGCCGTCGGATGACGATGACCCGATCGCCGCGCTGGCACGCCGCAGCAGCGGTGGCAGCCCAACCAAGCCGCCGATCGAAGAGCCGCACCCCCCGGCGCTTGCCAGCCGCACGCCGCCGCGCAAGGCGCCACCCGCAACGTCTACGAATCCTCCGTCGACGCTTGCCAACGCGCCGAACACGCCGCCACTGGAGATCATTCCCGAGCAACCCGTGCCGCGCGCGCCGTCGAACGGCCCGCGCATGCGCCGGCTGCTGACGGTCGCTATCGACCCCGGCCATGGCGGCGAAGACCCGGGCGCCACGGGCGGTGCCGGCACGCACGAGAAAGATGTGGTGCTGTCGATTGCCCGCATGCTCAAGGCCAAGATCGACGCCCAGCCCAACATGCGCGCCATGATGACGCGCGATTCCGACTACTTCGTCCCGCTGGGCGTGCGCGTGCAGAAGGCGCGCCGCGTGCAGGCGGATCTGTTCGTCTCCATTCATGCCGATGCGTTTCTTTCACCGGAGGCGCGCGGGGCATCGGTGTTCGTGCTGTCCGATCGCGGCGCTTCGAGCGCGCAGGCCAAGTGGCTCGCCAACAAGGAAAACGCGGCTGACATGATCGGCGGGGCGAATCTCGGCTCGAAAGACGCGCAGGTCACGCGCGTGCTGCTGGACTTGTCGACCACCGCGCAAATCACCGACAGCATGAAGGTCGGCAAGGCGGTGCTGGACCAGATCGGCGGCATCAACCGGCTGCACAAGGGGCAGGTCGAGCAGGCGGGGTTTGCGGTGCTCAAGGCGCCGGACATTCCATCCATCCTGGTCGAGACCGCCTTCATCTCCAATCCGGAAGAAGAAGCCAAGCTCAACGACCTGGGCCACCAGAACCAGCTTGCCGACGCCATCCTGCGCGGCATTCGGGCGTACTTCGCCAAGAATCCGCCGTTGTCGCGCAACCCGGGCGTCTGACGCATGACAACGGTTGTATTGCGCGACGGCGGGGCGTCTGACGCCAGCACCATCGCCGACATCCACACGCAAAGCTGGCAGAGCGCGTATCGCGGGCTCGGCATCCTGTCCGACGCGTATCTCGACGGTGTGGCCAACGCAGAGATGCACGCCAAGTGGCGTGAGCGCATGACTACGCCCGCGGCCGGACAGTGCGTGTGGTGTGCCGATCTGGACGGCGAGACCATCGGTTTTCTCTGCGCTCTGCGTGAAGACGGCACGCCGTGGGGCGCGCTCGTCGACAACCTGCATTTGTTGCCGGCTTCACGTGGCCATGGCGTCGGCAAGCGCCTGATGGGCGAAGCGGCGCGCTGGGCCGCAGCTCAGGGCATCACGCAGTTGCATCTGCTGGTGTACGAGGCGAACACTGCCGCGATCGGCTTCTACGAAGCCCTGGGCGGTGTGTCGGTCAGCCGGGATTGGCTGGAGACGGCCGATGGCGGGCACGCTTGGGTGCGCACCTACCACTGGCCTGAAGCGGAACTTGCGGGTCTGATGGGCTTGCGCTGATCAAGCCGGGCGGCTGGCCGGGGCGCTGGCGCCGGTCTCCGCGCGAGCAACGCGATCTGCATACCTGCGCGCCAGCGTCGAGCACACGATCAACTGCAACTGGTGATAGATCATCAGCGGCAGCACGATTAGGCCGAGCGCGGGGTTGCCGGCAAACAGAATCTTCGCCATCGGCACCCCGTTCGCCAGGCTCTTCTTCGAGCCGCAGAACACGGCGGTGATCTCGTCGGCCAGGTTGAAGCCCGCGCGCCGCGACAGCCACGTCGTCGCACCCAGCACGACGAACAACAGTGCACCACTCATGACGGCCACCGCCACGATGGTCTCCCACGGATACTTCGACCACACGCCTGCGTGCGTCGAATCGGCAAACGAGTTGAACACGATCAGCAGGATGACCGCGCGGTCGACCTTGTTGATGATCGGCTTGTGTTTGTTGATGAAGCCGCCGAGCACCGGGCGCAGCAACTGGCCCAGCACGAACGGCAGCAGCAGTTGCTCGGCCACGCCAAGCAGCGCCTTGCCGACCGACAGGTCCGCGCCCGAGGCCTGGATCACGAAGCTCATCAGCAGCGGCGTGGCGATCATGCCGATCAGGCCCGAGATGGTCGCGTTGAAGATGGCGGCCGGCACGTTGCCCTTGGCCATGGCCGTCATCGCCACCGACGACGACACCGTGGACGGCAGCGCGCACAGATAGAACACGCCCAGCACCAGCTCTGCCGGAATGAACGCTTTGCACACAAACAAGATGACCGCGCCGATCAGCGGAAACAGGATGAATGTGCAGCTTTGCACGAACAGATGCAGGCGCCAGTTGCGCGCGCCCTCCACAATTTTCTCGCGCGAGAGCGCTGCGCCGTGCAGGAAGAACACCAGCGATACGCCGACGATGGTGACAATGTCGAGCCGCAACGGACCGTCGCTCGCGCCAAGCGCCGGGAAGAAGAGGGCGAGGGCGACCATCACCAGCATGGCGCGAATGAACCCATCGATATGGGACAACAACGGAGACAAAAGCGGAATCTTCATGTGCATGCGCAGTCACCGTTACGTGACGGCGCGGGTTGGATGGCGGGATAGGCGCTATTGCACAACATCCCTATCTAGAATACAAATGCATTGATCGAATCAATTCATACGCAGTCAGCATGAATGTGACCCTGCGCCAATTGCGCGTCTTTCTTGCGGTGGCACGTGCGCACAGCTTCAGTCGCGCGGGCGACACCATCGGCCTGACACAGCCGGCCGTGAGTCGCTCGATCTCCGAGCTGGAAGGCGAACTAGGCCTGAAGCTGCTCGATCGCACCACCCGCGAAGTCGTGCTGACGGAAGTGGGGCGCTCGCTGGCGACGGCGCTTGACCGCCTCGTCGCCGACCTGGACGACACGTTGCAACAGGCGCGCCAGGTGGGCGAGCAGCGGCGCGGGCGCGTGGTGGTGGCGTCCAGCCCCACGGTGTCGACCCGATTGATGCCGGTCTACGTGGCCGAGTGTGCGGTGCGCTATCCGGACATCCGCATGATCGTGCGGGACTCCGTGCAGGTCGACACGCTGCAATTGATCCGCACAGGTGGAGCAGATTTCGGTGTGGTGGTAGAACCGCTCGATACCGAAGGCCTATGGACCGAGTCGCTGTTGATCGATCCGTTCTGCCTCGTCTGTCGCAAGGATCACCCATTCGCACAACGCACCAGCGTGCGCTGGAAAGATCTGCATCGCACGGCGGTCGTCCTGCTCGACCACGCTTCGGGCAGCCGCCCGCTCATCGACCGCATCTTCCTGCGCCACGGCGTTCAACCTGACGTTGCGCAGGAGATGGGCCACAGCAGCGCTGTGTTTGGCATGGTGGAAGCGGGTATCGGCGCGGGCGTGGTGCCGTCGCTGTCGTTGCCGCTGCCCTCTTCGTCGCCCTTGGTGGCGGTGCCGCTGTCGCCAAAGGAAACGCGCGCCATTGTGCTGGCGCGTCGGCAGGATCGCTCGCTCTCACCGGCGGCCGAGGCGGCGTGGCAGATGATTCGCCGGATGGCGCTGCCAGCCACCTCGTGACCTGACCGCCGCGCTTATTTCGGCTGCATGCGGATGGCGCCATCCAGACGGATGGTTTCGCCATTGAGCATCGGGTTCTCTACGATCGCGCGAGCGAGCTGCGCATACTCCGCCGGCTTACCGAGGCGCGGCGGGAACGGCACCATCTTGCCCAGCGCGTCCTGCACTTCCTGCGGCATGCCCAGCAGCATCGGCGTTTCGAAGATGCCCGGCGCAATCGTCATCACGCGGATGCCGTCGCGCGACAGGTCACGTGCAATCGCCAGCGTCATCGCCACCACGCCGCCCTTGGACGCCGCGTAGGCCGCCTGGCCAATCTGCCCGTCAAACGCTGCCACCGATGCCGTGTTGATGATCACGCCGCGCTCGCCCCCGGCGTTTGGCGTGTTACCGGCCATGGCCGTCGCGGCCAGACGGATCATGTTGAACGTGCCGACCAGGTTGATGTTGATCACCCGTGCGAACTGGTCCAGCGGATGCGGCCCCGTCTTGCCCACCGTGCGGGACGCCGTGGCGATGCCTGCGCAGTTCACCAGCCCACGCAGCGTGCCCAGGGACGTGGCGGTCTCCACCACCGCTTGGCCGTCGGCCTCCGAGGCGACGTCGCAGCGCACGAAGCGCCCGCCCAGTTCCTGCGCGAGCGCCGCGCCGGCGGTCTCGTTCAGGTCGGCAATCACCACCTTGCCGCCGGCTTCGGCCAGCGTGCGCGCAGTGCCTGCGCCCAGTCCAGACGCGCCGCCCGTGACGATGAATACCTGATCGCGAATCTCCATGCCGTGTCTCCTTGGTTGTGGTTTGCGCGTTACTTGACGTTTACGTTCGCGTCAAGTTCAGCGTCATATGGTATCGCGAAGCCACTGGTGATCGCGCAAAAAAAAACGGCGCCTCGTCAGGAGGCGCCGCTTTTCGTCAGCGGGTCGGGGCGGGAAGGCGCTCAGTCTTGCAGGGCGCCGAATACGCGGGCGGTAATCTCGTCGACGTTGCCCACGCCGCTGATCTTGCGATACTTCGGCGGCGCAACCTTGGCGGCGCCATTGCCGTTCGCCGCCCACTGCGAGTAGTAGTCCACCAGCGGACGCGTCTGATTCTCATACACGTCCAGGCGCTTGCGCACGGTCTCTTCCTTGTCGTCGTCGCGCTGGATCAGCGCTTCGCCGGTTTCGTCGTCCACGCCTTCGGTCTTGGGCGGGTTGTACTTGATGTGGTACGTGCGGCCCGATGCTACGTGCACGCGGCGACCGCTCATGCGCTCGATGATGGCGTCGAACGGCACGTCGATTTCCAGCACGTAGTCGATTGCCACGGCGGCATCTTTCATGGCTTCCGCTTGCGGAATGGTGCGCGGGAAGCCGTCGAACAGGTAGCCGTTCTTGCAGTCAGGTTGCTGCAGGCGGTCTTTTACGAGGCCGATGATGATGTCATCCGACACCAGGCCGCCGGCATCCATCACCTTCTTCGCTTCGATACCCAGCGGGGTACCTGCCTTGACGGCCGCGCGCAGCATGTCGCCGGTGGAGATCTGCGGAATGCCGAACTTTTCGCAGATGAATTTGGCTTGCGTACCTTTGCCGGCGCCGGGCGCGCCCAACAGAATCAACCGCATGGTGACGAGTTCCTCAAGTTTTCGAATCTTGTCGCGCTGTCAGGCTGTATGAAGCGCGTTGGGAATCGGTCCGAGAGGGCGGATTCCCAATACGCCTGGTGATCAAGCCATGGCGACGCAATCGACGCAAACAGGCAGCCTAGCGGGCGAAGTTGACGCCAGCCTTACCGGACTCTGGGGAATCAGGCGTCCGCCGGACGGCGGCACCCATGGCTCGATTTGTCTCCCTGTCGCCGCTGTGGCGCCTGCGTGGGCGCCGTCATGCGGCTTGTCGTCCTCGCGATTATGCCATGGCGGGGCCGGGGTTTTGGCAGCCCCGCGCGCAAAGTTCAGAGAAATCGCGGCTTCAGGGGCCGTCCTGGGTCAGCAGTTCGGCCCAGGCAGCGCGCACTCGGGCGAGGTCTTCGGGGGTGTCGACACCGGCCGCGGGGGCGTCATTCGTGGTCAGCACGGCAATGCGCTCACCGTGCCACATGGCGCGTAGCTGCTCCAACTGCTCGGTTTGTTCGATCGGGGCAGCGGCCAATTGCGGGAAGCGGCGCAGGAACCCGGCGCGGTACGCGTAGATGCCGATATGGCGCAGCACGGGCATGGCTGGCAGCGGGCGCTCCGCAACGGACCGCGCCATGACCGCGGGCGTCCAGGTGTCGCGCGCCCAGGGCAGCGGCGCGCGCGAGAACAGCAGTGCGCGTTCGGCAGCGTCGAGCACGACCTTGACCACGTTCGGATTGAACACGTCGGCCGGGTCATGGATCGGGTGGGCAGCGGTGGCGATGGCGCAGTCGGGGTGGTCGCGCAGGTGCGCAGCCACGTTGTCGATCAGCGTCGGTGCGATCAGCGGTTCGTCGCCTTGCACATTGACGACGATGGCGTCATCGGGCAGGCCCAGCACGGTGGCCACTTCGGCCAGACGGTCGGTGCCAGAGGCGTGGTCGGCGCGCGTGAGCACGGCTTCCACGTGATGCTGCATGCAGGCATCGGCGACCGACGCTGCATCGGTGGCGACCACCACGCGCGCGGCAGACGACTGATGCGCGCGTTCAGCCACGCGCACCACCATCGGCTTGCCGTCGATGTCGGCCAGCGGTTTGTTGGGCAGCCGCGTGGACGCCAGCCGCGCGGGAATGACAGCGATGAACGGCGCGTGCGACATGTCGGCGACCTTCGTATCAGGCCGGATCGACCGGCGTGCCTTCCACAGTCTGGCGCGCTTCATCGGCCAGCATGACGGGGATGCCGTCGCGGATCGGGTAGGCCAGCTTGTCGACGTGGCAGATCAGTTCGTTGTTGGCGCGGTCGTGTTGCAGCGTGCCCTTACACAACGGGCAGACGAGGATTTCCAGCAGGCGATTGTCCATGGCGGTAGAGGCTCCGTGGCGGCCGCCCAAACGGTAGGGCGGCGCGCCGGTACAGCGGATGGGGTGGCGTTATTGTGCGCTTGCCTTGAGCGTTGCGCGATCGGCCAGGGCGCGTACGCGCTGGCAGACCTGTTCGACCAGCGCCGGGTCGACCACCGGTGTGGTCGGCACCACCCAGATGCGCGGGTCGTCGAGATGGCCGCATTTTACGGCATCCTTTTCGGTGATCAGGATGACCTCGGCGTGGCTGTCGGTGAAGGGGCTGTCGGCGAAATCGTAGTGATCGGGCAGCGGCAGCGTGCTCGGCTTGAGGCCGGCGGCGCGTAGCGAGGCGAAGAACCGCTCGGGGTTGCCGATGCCGGCCGCGGCAAGCAATTGTCCGCCTTCGATGCGCGCGAACTGGGCGAGCGGGCGGCGCAGCGCCGGGTCGGCCAGGTTGTACGCGTCCTGCAGTTCGAGGTGCATGCCAAAGACGTTCGGGCGGTCGGGCGTGGCGCGGTAGTTCGGGTCGTTGATGAGCGTGGCGTCACGGCGGCGCGCCATCGGCTCGCGCAGCGGGCCGGCGGGCAGCAGGAAGCCGTTGCCGCCCATGCGCGTGTCGAACACGATGATTTCGATATCGCGGCGCAGGCGATAGTGCTGCAGGCCGTCGTCGCAGACGATCACGTTGCAGCCCGGGTGCGAGGCCAGCAGCGTCTGCGCGCACAGCACGCGATCGGGAAAGACCCACACTGGCAGATCGGTGGCACGCGCGATCAAGAGCGGTTCATCGCCGACGTCTTCTGCGCGGGAGTGTTCGCGCACAGGGCGCGGATGCTTCAGTTGCGCACCGTAGCCGCGCGAGACGATGCCCGGCCGCAGGCCGGCTTCAGCCAGTGCCGACGCCAACGCAATCACGGCGGGCGTCTTGCCGGCCCCGCCTACCGTCACGTTGCCGATCACCACCACCGGCATCGGCAGCCGCACCGAGCGCAGCATGCCTGTGCGAAACAGCAGCCGGCGCAGCGCGCTCACCGCACCAAACAGCCAAGACAGCGGCCACATCACCCACGCAAACCAGCCGCGTTGCTGCCATTGGCGGGTGACGAAGCTGGCGAGGCGGTGCTGGGCGACGGGCATGCGGTGTGATTGTGGTTTAGAGACGGTCTCTCAGCGGGCGTTGCCGGTTTGCGTGGCGAAGGTCAGGTGCGACAGCCCGGCCACCCGCGCGGCTTCCATGACATTCACCACCGCCTGGTGCGCGGCTTGCGCATCGGCGTTGACGATGACGATGGGCTCCGGGCCCCCGGTCTTGCCCGCGGCATTGCGCAGGGCGTCGGCCAGGCTGGTGACGTCGCGCGTGTCGAGCACTTGCTTGTCGACAGAGTAGACGCCGTTGGCAGTGACGGACACAACGATCTGGCCCGGGCGCTCGGTGGCTTTTTCAGCTTCGGCGGTGGGCAGGTTGACCTTGAGTTCGGTGTAGCGGGAATACGTGGTCGTGATCATCAGAAAAATGAGGATCACGAGCAGCACGTCGATCAGCGGGATCAGGTTGATCTCCGGCTCTTCGCGGGCACGGCGCGGGCGGAAGCGCATGGCTGTTTCCAGTAGGGCGTTGCCCGGATCAGCCGCGCCGCGGCGGCAGGATCGCGTCAAGGTACGTGGTCGAGAGATGCTCCAGCTCGACCACGTAGTTATCCACCACGCCACGGAAGTAGCGCCAGAAGATCAGTGTCGGGATGGCCACCACGAGGCCCAGCGCGGTGTTGTACAGCGCGACAGAGATGCCGTGCGCCAGCGCCTGCGGGTTCGTGCCCGCGGCGGTCTGGCTGCCGAAGATCTCGATCATGCCGACGACCGTGCCGAACAGGCCCATCAGGGGCGCCACCGAGGCAATCGTGCCGAGCGCGTTCAGATAGCGCTCCAGGCGGTGGGCAACATTCTGGCCGGCTTCTTCCACCACTTCCTTGGCGGCGTCGCGCGTGGTGTTCGGATGCAGCACCACGTGGCGCAGCGCAGCGGCCAGCAGCCGGCCCAGTGGCGAGCCCTGTTCCAGCGTGTTCACCACTTCTGGCGTGGCACGGCGCTGATGCGCGACGGCCAGCGCCTCGTCATACACCTTGGGCGGAATGATCTTCTTGCGTTGCAGGGCGACGAAGCGTTCGATGATGAGCGCGAGCGCGAGCACCGAGGCGATCAACAGCGGCCAGATTGGCCAGCCGGCGGCTTGAATGATGGAAAACACTGGACAACCCGTTTTGTCGTTGTAGAAGGAGTGTGATTCTGTTCTGGTTTGCTGCTTATGCCGTCCGCGTCCCCGAACGCTGTCCGTTGCGGCAAAAACAGGCAGCACTCTAGCGCGTCGGACCTGCCACGGCAACACGATGGCGCAGCATCGCGACAGGCGCAGACGATGGTCAACGCGCTGTCACGAAAGATGCTGACCGCACAATCCACAGCCGCGCGGGACAGTCTTGTGGACGGGTTGTGGACATTGCCCGAACAAGCAAACTAAGTGCTTGATGCGAAAGGGAGTTCGGTGTCGTGCTTAAAAAATGTGCAAGCGGCAATTCGGTGGCCAATCCGTGAACAAACGCCCACGGATCCGGTAAAACGGCGAGTAATCCACATCGCTGCGGGACAGTTGTGTGGATGGGTTGTGGACATTGCCTCAACAAGCATGCTAAGTGCTTGATCTCAAAGGAAGTCCAATGGTGTGCTTAAAAATGAGGCAGCCAGGGTTTTGGTGCGGATTTGGAGAAGAACGAGAGTGTGCCTCGAAAAAGCGCAAGGAAATCCACACCGGCGCGGGACAGTCCTGTGGACGGGTTGTGGACATTGCCCGGACAAGCACCTTAAGTGACTGATTCAAAAGGGCGTTCGGTGGTGCGCCTAAAAATTGTGCAGCGGGCATTCGCACGAAAAAATGGGGATACCCGCCGCGAACGTGTGAGAATCGACGGCCGATTTATCCACTGCCCAGGCGTCACATCATGGTTTTCCAGCGCCGCTGTGGATAACTTTGTGAACATCCTTGGGGCGCCGCCGCTAAATGCTTGACGCAGAACGAAATTACTTGCGCTGCTGAAATTTTGACATGGGTGGATTTTTCATAAGAATCAACAGGTTGCGTCAAAATGCAGAGAGCGAGTCACCCGCCCGCTGTCAAGCTTGACAAGGAAGTTATGCTGTGGACAGGTAGCCCACCCAGCGTCGGTTGCCTCCCCTATTCAAGGTAGAAGTCTCCCCGAAGCCTCATCGTTTTGCGCTCCCTGCACCACTTATGACCCCGCCGCCGTCTTCCCGCCGCCCATTCTGGATGGATGCCACCGCACCCACGCCCGCATCCACACCTGAGATGGCGGCCGCACCAGCCGCTGCGTCTGCACCGACTCGGGGCTCGCAGGATGTGCTTACCGTCAGTGACGTCAACCGCCGCATTGCGGGGCTGCTTGAACGCAACTTTCCGCTGGGATGGGTGCGCGGTGAGATTTCGAACTTCACGCGCGCGGCCAGCGGCCATTGGTATTTTTCGCTCAAGGACGCAGGCGCGCAGATCCGCTGCGTGATGTTCAAGGGCCGCAACCAGTACGCCGATTTCACCCCGCGCGAAGGCGAGGCCGTCGAGGTGCGCGCGCTGGTCACGCTGTACGAAGCGCGCGGCGAGCTGCAATTGAGCGTCGAAGCCATCCGTCGGGCCGGCTTGGGCAATCTGTACGAGGCTTTCCTGCGGCTGAAGGCCGCGCTGGAGGCGCAAGGCTTGTTCAACGCCGACCGCAAGCGGCCCCTGCCGCGGCATCCGCGTGCGATTGGCGTGGTGACGTCGCTGCAGGCGGCGGCCTTGCGCGACGTGCTGACCACGCTGCGCCGGCGCGCGCCGCACGTGCCGGTGGTGGTGTATCCCGTGCCAGTGCAGGGCGCGGGAGCGTCAGAGCGCATCGCGGCCATGCTGGAACGGGTCAATGCCCGGGCAGAGGTCGACGTTGTCATCCTGTGCCGGGGCGGCGGCAGCATTGAAGATCTTTGGGCCTTCAACGAAGAGCCGGTTGCGCGCGCCGTGGCCGCATCGGACATTCCCATTGTGGCCGGTGTCGGGCATGAGACGGATGTGACCATCGTCGATTTTGTGGCCGACGTGCGGGCGCCCACGCCGACTGCGGCCGCCGAACTCGTCAGCCCCGATCGCGCTCGCATGCTGCGCGATGTGGGGCGCGACTGGGATGCGCTGTCCGCACAGTTCCGCCGGCAACTCGATCGCCGCGCGCAGACTGTCGATTGGCTCGCGCGCCGCCTGCGCAGCCCGCAGGCGCAGATGCGCGAACGCCGCACGCAGCTCGCTCATCTCGAAGGCCGCCTGCGCTTCGCCCTGACAGGCCGCGTGCAGCGCGCGGAACACCAGCAGCGTCTGCTGACGATGCGCCTGGCCGCAGCCCGCCCCGACGCCACGCGAGAGCGCACGCGCCTGCAGCAAGCCGAAGCGACGCTGGCACGCGTCATGCGAGACAGGCTGGCTCGCGCGCAGGAGCGCCTGGCACGTCAGCACAGCGGGCTGGAACTGCTGGCGCCGCAGCGCACGCTGGAGCGCGGTTATGCGGTGCTGCTCGATGCCAAAGGCCATGCCATCCGCGATCCGAACGCCCTGCATGCCCGGGCACGTATCGAGGCGCGGCTGGCGCACGGTACGGCCGACATCGAAATCGCCCGCGTGCAACCGAAGCTCGAACTGTGACCAGCGCATGACCTTATCGCGGCAACGATCGCGATTCCGCACGCGTTTAGCGGGTATTCCCACTATTTGGCATGCGGTTTGCGCCGGTTTTGCAAGTCTCCTACAATCGTCGCTCCCAACCTGTACAACCCACAGAAGGCAAGAACAATGGAACACACGCTCCCCCCGCTGCCGTACGCCCAAGACGCTCTGGCGCCGCACATCTCCAAGGAAACGCTGGAGTTCCACTACGGCAAGCACCACCAGACCTACGTCACGAACCTGAACAACCTGATCAAGGGCACCGAGTTCGAGAACCTGAGCCTCGAAGACATCGTCAAGAAGTCCTCGGGCGGTGTGTTCAACAACGCCGCACAGGTGTGGAACCACACGTTCTACTGGAACGGCCTGAAGCCGCAAGGCGGCGGCGCTCCGACCGGCGCGCTGGCTGACGCCATCAACGCCAAGTGGGGCAGCTTCGACAAGTTCAAGGAAGAGTTCACGAAGACGGCCATCGGCACCTTCGGTTCGGGCTGGGCCTGGCTGGTGAAGAAGGCCGACGGCTCGCTGGATCTGGTGTCGACCTCGAACGCCGCCACGCCGCTGACGACCGACGCCAAGCCGCTGCTGACCTGCGACGTGTGGGAACACGCCTACTACATCGACTACCGCAACGCCCGTCCGAAGTACGTCGAGGCGTTCTGGAACCTGGTCAACTGGGACTTCGTTGCCAAGAACTTCGCCTAAGGCGAATCGCTCCGGCGACCCAAGAAAAAACCTCCGCACAAGCGGAGGTTTTTTTATGCGCGCACGCTGCCGAGCATGTCGTGCAACTCGTGGCTCATTATCGCCAGAAAGACGACCAGGCCGATGTAATACACCGTGTAGGTCAGGCGCGATTCGTTCGAGATGCTGTAGTACGCGCGGTTTTCGGGCGCATGCGGGTCGTAACGCCAAGCCTTCATCAACTGCGGCACGGCCAGCACCGCAATCAGGATCAGGATCGGACTCGGCCGCCACACGAACAGCGCCACCAGCACCGGCACCCCCAGAAACCAGATGCGCGGCGACAGCACCGCCGTAATCCGTCCACCGTCAAACGGCGAGAGCGGGATCAGGTTGAACAGGTTGAGGAAGCAGCCGGCGTAGGCCAGCGCCAGCAGCAACTGGCTGTCGGTGTAGCGCGCAAGCCCGTAGCAAAGCATCGCGCCGACCGTGCCGGCGACGGGGCCAGCCAAGCCGATATGGGCTTCGGTTTCGACATCCATCGGCTGCTCTTTCAGGTCGATCCATGCGCCCACGAACGGGATGAAGGTGGGCGCCCCCACGGCCAGCCCGCGTTGGCGTGCCGCCATGAAGTGGCCCATCTCGTGGATGAACAGCAGCACCACGAAACCCACCGCATAACGCCAGCCGAACACGAAGGCATAGGCGGCCACCGACAGCAGCATCGTGCCGCCGGTGGTCAGCAGCTTGCCGAACTTCAGCCCTGAAAACAGCAGGATCAGCAGCTTGGCCACGGCTTATGCGCTCGGCTTGCGCTTGAAGAACTTCGCGATGGCCGCGCCAAAGCCTGCCACCGCCAGGATCGCCACCTTCGCAAACTTGGCCAGGAACGCAGCCATCACGGCAAACAGGCCCAGCTTCTTGGCGGCGATGCCACCCACCAGCGCTGCCAGCCCGTACTCGGCCACCTTGTCGGTCTTCGCGTTGAAGTCGGTGTACCGCTTGCCATCTTTGAAATCGAGATCGGCGAGCAGCTTCTGCACGGCGGGCTTGTCGGCGTCGACATGGTCGCGGCCGGTGATCAGGTTCAGGCTGATGTAGCCGTCGCGGCCCAGTGCGTAGGTGTTGTAGTTGACCGCGCCGGGGTCATCTGCCGGCTGGCCCTTGGAGCGTGCAGCCATCGACCAGATGAGGCGGTGCGTGGCGGCGTCATAGTGCGGACGCTCGACCCAGCCCTGGATTTCCAGTGCGGGGATGCCGCGCTTCTCGCGATCTTCGTTGGCGGCGGCGGTGCCTTCCTTGAGCGATTTGTACAGATCGTCGACGTTCCAGTCCCGGGCGTCATCGTCCTTGATGTAGCCCGAGGCCTCGTACTTGGCGACGACCATCCATTCGTCTTCGTCGCTGGTGGGCATGACGAGGCCCAGCATGTCGGGGTTGTTGCTGTTGCCCATGGCATGCATGAGCTGCCCGGCGGCCGGCTGCGGAATGAAGACCTCATCCTTGCCGATCTTGAGCGTGGCCTGGTCACGCAGTTCGATCGAGGTGGGGCCCACCTTCGCGGCAGCCTTGGCTGCAGCCCAGGCTTGCTTCATTTCCTGCTGCGGATCGCTGGCCGGTTGCGCGTGGGCTGACGTAGCGCCCATCGCGCCCATCGCACCTAGCACCGCCGTGCAGGCGAGTGCGCCCGCCCAGGTGCGCAACGCGCCCTGAAACCCCTTTCCCATGTGCTTCTCCCGAAGATGTTCTTGTGTGTTGATTGGCTCGATTCTTCTCATGCTTGCGCAGCCGCCGGGCGGTCTGCAAGCTGGGCCGAAGCATAGCGGGAGCGGCGAGCAGGGCTGTTAATGGGCGTTAATGAAGCCGTGAGGATTACGGTTGAAGGCCCATCTGCCGCAGCAGCGTCTGGTTGTCTTCCAGGTGCCAGTTTTCTGCGATCTTGCCGTCGGCAATGCGATACAGGTCGAAGGCCTGGAAGTCGATCGGCTGGTTCTGCCCGTGCGTGCGGCCGAACTCTCCGGTGAAGTGTCCGCGAAAGCGCAGGTGAACCGAAACGCGGTCGCCGGCAACGACCATGTCTTCGATTTCCACGCGCATGTCGGGCACGGCGGTGCGGAACGCCTTGGACGCATCGAGCGGGCCTTGCGTGCCCTGCACGCGCCCGGCGGGCAATGTGCGGTCGACAAATGCGGGCGACAGGGCCTGCGTGGCATAGCGAGCATCGCCGGTATGCCAGAAGGTGGCGTAGCGACGTGCGGCCAGCACGGCGGCTGCAGCCTGCGGCGTGTCAGGCGCAGCGACGTGGTTCGCGCGGATGAGATCAGCATCGGAGGTTGACGCAATGGCTGCGGGTGCCATTGCGAGGGCGGGCAGCGTCAGCACGGCGGCGGCGAGCAAGGCGGGGCGGATAAGCATGGTGGACTCCGTTGGTTGTGAAGCGCTGCACTGTAGATTTCCAATCGCAGACGATAAAGGCCCTGTGAGTCGATCTGGTTTCAATCCAGATTTGATGATCGATCGCCATGCCGGTCGCCTGCGCGAACGCAATGCCGCGCACGTGATAGTCGGTATCGCGCGCCATACGGCATTCAAATGGTCCGCGCCGCGCCGGGTTTTTCTAGACTGGCCCTTCATCGAACAGACGCATAAAAAACAAGGGAGGGGACGGTGGATCTGAGCCACATCCTGTCGCGCACGGAGCGCGGCACGCAGGAGCTGCAGGCGCGCAGTGGGCACCTAACGCATCGGCAGCGGGCGATCCTGCTGCTCGTCAATGGCGAACGCTGCGCGGCGGACATCCTGGCGCAGTTGAGCAGTGCCGGCCCCGACATTGACGATCGTGCCGAAGACCTCGCGCGCCTGATCGCCGAGGGTTATGTCGCAAGCCGCGCGCCAATCAAGACGGTGTCCATGCTCAAGCCGCCGCTCCAGCCTGCGCCTGCCAAGCCATTTGCACCGCGCCACGTGCGGCAGGCCTCGATTGCCGACTGGCGCCTGAGCCAGGCGGGGGCATTCTCGGCCTTGCAGCGCTATCTCGCCGAAGGTCCGGAAGCGCCGACCGACTTTCTCAACGGCCTGGCCGCACCGCTGTACGCCGCGCTCGCGACATGCCGCAGCGAGGCATCCGCCCACGCCGTTGTCGCGTTTCTGGAAGCGCGCCTGGACGAAGAAGTCTGGAATGTGACCGACGCGTCCTAGGTGTTAACACCGAATTCGTGATTCATTCCCGGTGGATGGGAATGTTGCGTTGATGTATTGAGAAAATCGTCGCATTCTCCGTCGCAACATCACTCGACGGAGTTTCGCGATGACCGAGCCGGGCTTGGCCCCTTCGCCAGCACAATCCGCTGCCGCCACGAGCGGTTCGGACCGCGTGCTGATGGTGCTCGCGACCATCGCGCGCCACGGCCGCCCGGTTGCAGCGCGCGAGCTGGTCGAACTGACCGGCCTGCCGCAGAGCACGCTGTACCGCCAGGTGGCGATGCTCAAGCGATGGGGCTTTGTCCTGGAATCGGCCGGCACCTATGCTCCGGGCCCGATCAGCCTGCAACTCGCACTCGGTTTCGACCACGCTTCGCATCTTGTGCAGGAAGCGCGCATCGGCATGGCCAAACTCGTGGCCGAGTCGGGCGAATCGGTGGGGCTGGTCGTGGCCGTGAAGGACCAGGCCGTCTGCCTGGAGATGGTCGAGAGCCAGCAATCGCTGCGCTGCTCATTCGAGAAGGGGCGCGGCGTGCCCCTCCTGGCCGGCGCCTCTGCCAAGTCATTGCTCGCGTTCATGCCACCTGCTGCCGCGCGCGCCATCCTCGCCGACTTACTGGCCGTCGATACCGACACCCAGGCGCAACTGCAAAGTGAACTCGCTGACATTCGCGCCGCGGGCTATGCGCTGTCCGAAGGCGAGGTCGATCCCGGCGTCTGGGGCGTGAGCGTGCCGGTGTTCCGGCTGCCCGGCCACGCACTCGGCTCCATCACGTTGATGGCGCCGGCAACGCGCGTGCGCGGCAAGGAGCAGCGCCTGATCGACATGACCGTTGCGGCGGCTGCGTCCATTTCTGCGCGGCTGCAGGACATTTGAATTTTTGATTTTTCCGATTCTTTTTTCTCACCCCACAAGCATCACACAAGGAGACCACTCATGGGGAATCGTCGTCACTTCATGCATTCGATGCTGGCTTGTGCCGTGGCGTTGTCCGCTGCGGCGTCTTTCGTAACTGCTGCGCACGCTGCTGGCGAGCCACTGCGCGTGGCCACCGACGCCACCTTCGCGCCGATGGAGTTTGTCGAAAACGGCAAGCGCACCGGCTTTGATGTAGACATGATCGAAGCGCTGGCCCGCACCATGGGCCGTCAGGTCGAGTGGACCGACATCGACTTCAAGGGCCTCGTCCCGGGCCTGATCTCGCGCCGCTTTGACGTGGCCATCTCCGGCATCTACATCACGGAAGAGCGCAAGAAGGTGGTCGACTTCACGGTGCCGTACTACCACGGCGGCCTGGTCGCGATGGTCAAGCAAGGCAACACGGCCATCAAGACGCCGGCGGATCTGAACGGCAAGAAGGTCAGCGTGCAGGTGGGCACCAAGTCGGTCAACTACCTGCGCGAGAACTACCCGAAGGTCGAACGCGTGGAAGTCGAGAAGAACGAGCAGATGTTCAACCTCGTCGAGATCGGCCGTGCCGATGCTGCTGTCACGGGCCGCCCCGCAGCCGCGTACTACGTGAAGGCGCGTCCGGGTCTGCGCCTGGTTGAGCCCGCGCTGACCACGGAGGAATACGGCATCGCCGTGCGCCGCGATCAACCGGAATTGACCAAGGCGTTGAACGCCGCGCTGGAGAAGATCAAGGCCGACGGCACATATGACCAGATCGTCAAGAAGTGGTTTGGCGCCGCCGCCAAGTAACGACCGACGGACACACTGATGGAACTGGATTTTTCTCCTGTCTGGGCCGGCTGGCACGACATTCTGCGCGGTGCGCTCGTGACCGTTGAGGTGACGGCCGCCGCGCTGGTGCTCGGCTGCGTGCTTGGCTTGCTGATCGGCATCGGGCGGCTGAACCCGCGCCGCCGATTCATCTACGGCATCTGCACGGTGTACGTGACGTTCATCCGTGGCACGCCGCTGCTGGTGCAGCTCTTCCTGCTGTTTTTCGGGCTGCCGCAGTTCGACATCCTGCTGCCGGCGTTCGTGTGCGGCGTGCTGGGGCTGGGCGTGTATTCGGGCGCCTATGTGTCCGAAATCGTGCGCGGTGCGATCCAGTCGGTGGATCGTGGGCAGATGGAGGCGGCACGCTCGATCGGCATGTCGTCGGCGCAGTCGATGCGCGCGATCATCCTGCCGCAGGCCGTGGTGCGGATGATCCCGCCGCTGGGCAACGAGTTCATCGCGCTGATCAAGAACTCGGCGCTGGTGTCGCTGCTCACGATCCACGACCTGATGCACGAAGGGCAGAAGATCATCAGCGTGTCGTATCGCTCGCTGGAGGTGTATCTGGCGATTGCGCTGGTGTACCTAGTGCTGACCAGTGCCGCCAGCTATCTTCTGCACCGGCTTGAGCGCAACATCCGTGCGGGAGGCATGGTGCAATGAGCATGACAAATGCGGCTCACCCGCAAACTCTCAAATCCGCGCTGGATGTGCCCATGATCCAGATCCGCGGGCTCACCAAATCGTATGGCGATCACACCGTGCTCAAGGGCATCGACTTTGACGTCGACGCCTCGCAGGTGGTGGTCGTCATCGGCCCTAGCGGCTCGGGCAAGAGCACGTTCCTGCGTTGCTGTAACGGGCTGGAAACCGCAGAAGGCGGCACCATCGACATCTGCGGCAAGCGCCTGATCGACAACGGCAAGTTGCTGCCCGATGGCGAGTTGAACCAGCTGCGGCAGCAGGTCGGCATGGTGTTCCAGTCGTTCAACCTGTTTCCGCATCTTTCGGTACTGCACAACGTCACCGTTGGTCCGCGCATGCTGAGTGGCAAGTCCAAGCACGAAGCTGAGACCGAAGCGCGCGAGCTGCTGCAGAAAGTGGGCCTGGCGCACAAGGCCGACGCGATGCCTGCCAGCCTCTCAGGCGGACAGAAGCAGCGCGTGGCCATTGCCCGTGCGCTGGCGATGCGGCCCAAGGTGATGCTGTTCGACGAGCCGACATCTGCGCTCGACCCGGAACTCGTTGGCGAAGTGCTGCAGGTGATGAAGGTGCTGGCCAAGGAAGGCATGACGATGCTCGTGGTCACGCACGAGATGGGCTTCGCACGCGAAGTGGCCGACGTGGTGGTGGTGATGGACGGCGGCGGCATCGTCGAAGCTGGGCCGCCGTCGGTCATCTTTGGCGAGCCCAAGGAAGCGCGCACGCGTTCGTTCCTGCAAGCGGTGCTGACACGCGCATGACGATGACCGAAGCTGCTACGTTCGATGCTTCCATCTGGCAGGGGCGTGACGACACCGGCGAACGCGGTGACGTCACGCGCCTGTTCCAGATCGTGCAAGCGGCTGATGCGACAACGTCGTGCGGCGTGCCCGCGCTGGTCGGGTTTGCGTGCGACGCGGGCGTGGTGCGCAACCACGGCCGCGCCGGTGCTGCGCAGGGCCCGCGCGAAATCCGCCGTGCATTGGCCAATGTTCCCGCGCATGGGCTGTCGGTGCTCGCCGACGCGGGAGATGTCACGTGTGAAGACGGCGATCTGGAACGCGCGCAAGCCGCGCTTGGCGGCACCGTGTGCAAGCTGCTCGATGCCGGTGCGCGGCCGGTCGTGCTCGGTGGGGGACACGAGGTGGCGTTCGGCACCTACCAGGGCCTGCGTCAGCATTGGCAGAAACAAGGCTGGAGGGGGCGTCTCGCGGTCGTCAATTTCGATGCGCATTTCGACCTGCGCACAAGCCGCCCGGGCAACTCCGGCACGCCGTTCGACCAGATCGCAGAAGACTGCGCCGCACACAGCGTCGACCTCACGTATTGCTGCCTCGGTGTGAGCCGCTTGTCGAACACGCCCGCGCTGTTCGAGCGCGCCGATGCACTGCACGCGCACTACGTAGAAGACACCGACGTGCAGGAGCGGCACCTCGATGCCCGCATGGCCGACCTCGATGCATGGCTGGCCGATGCCGATCACGTCTACCTGACCATCGACATGGATGTGCTGGCGGCCGCCGTTGCGCCGGGCGTGTCCGCACCTGCGGCCTACGGAATCACGCTGCCGGTGCTCGAAGCCCTCGTGCAGCATGTCTGCGCCACCGGCAAGGTGCGCGTGGCGGACATCGCCGAGACCAATCCCGAATACGACCAGGACCGTCGCACCGTGCGCGTGGCGGCGCGTCTGGCCTATCACCTGTTGCGTCGCTCATGAAGCTGATTCCTGCAGATGCAATGCGCCGCATGCCGTGGAAGAACGGCGGCGGCGTCACGACTGAAATCGCCATCGCGCCGGCTGGAGCGACGCTCGACAATTTCGACTGGCGCGTGAGCACCGCGCAGGTGGACGCGGCCGGGCCGTTCTCGCGCTTTGCCGGTATTGACCGATCGCTTGCGGTGATTGCGGGCGGCCGTCTGACGATGCATCGTGCCGACTTCGAAGCCGTGATGCTGGCCCCTGGTGAAGCGCCGGTGCGCTTTCCCGGGGAAGCGGACGTGCATGCCACGCTCGATGCGCCGCTGTCGGATTTCAACGTGATGACGCGGCGCGACGCCTGGGCGCATCACGCCGAGGCGATTACCCTGGCAGCCGGCGAGCGCCGTTCGCTGCCGCGATTGCATCCGGGCATGCAATGGCTGGTGTATTGCGTGCACGGCGTGCTGTCGATCGGCGCGGGCGATGTACCACAGGGCGCGGCTGCATGGCTCGATGCCGAGGGCGATCCGTGCACGGTTGTCGCGCGTGTCGGTTCGGTCGGTTATCTGGTGGGTGTGTGGCCGGTCGCATGACGTTGCGCCAGATCAAACGCACCAAAAGAAAAGGGACCCCGTAGGGTCCCTTGCAAGTCTCCCGGCCCGGCACGCATGCCGGGCTCGGCAGAAGACTCTTACTTCTTCTTGTTCACGGCGTCCTTGAAGCCCTTGCCAGCCGTGAACTTCACGGTCTTGGTTGCCGGGATCTTGATGGCTTCGCCGGTGCGCGGGTTGCGGCCCGTGCGTGCTGCACGCTTGCCCGACGAGAACGAACCGAAGCCAACCAGCGTGATGGTGCCGCCCTTGGCGACGGTCTTCTTGATGTTTTCCAGCGCGGAGTTCAGCGCGCGCTCGGCGGCGGCGTTGCTCAGTTCAGCGTCTTTCGCAATGGCGGCTACGAGTTCGGATTTGGTCGTCATGTCAGTTCCCCACTTCAGGTTTGTTGGACAGCGTTGTACTGCGACCCGTTTTATATCACCGTTGCGAAGGGTTGCACATCCCCTAACTGCAAGGGTTTGCGGGCCGTTGCTTGCAGCCGACACTTGTCCCGCCTGGGTTTGCGGGCGGGTATCCGGGAAACACCTGATATCGACGGGGTTTGTTTGCATTTCCGCAAGCGTCCTTCTTGCCGAAAACGCACCGAAAGCGCGCAGGCGGCGCTGCCGAAAACCGGTTCGGCAGACGCCGTACACTGTGTTTCTGGGCCCGTGCAAACTTCATGGAGAACATCATGTCGAGTTCGCAAATGCCTGTCGGACAAGGCTTCGCGGCCGGCGGCGAATCGCCGGAGCAACCCAGCGGACCGGCCGTTCTGGTGGCCGGCGCCAACGGGCTGGTGGGCCGCGCGGTGGTGCGTCGTCTGGTTGCGCAGCCCTGGGCGGGCAGCGTCACGGCGTTTGTACGGCGGCGCGCGGCCTTGACAGCGGGGCAGGCAGCACCCGGTCGATTGCGCGAATGCGTGGTCGATTTTGAACGCCTGAATGCGCCCGAAACGCAGTCTGCGTTTGCCGCCGATATCGTGATCTGCGCGCTTGGCACGACGATCCGGAAGGCTGGCTCGCAGGCTGCATTCCGGCGCGTTGATGTCGAGTATCCGGTCGAATTGGCGCGGCGCGCGTTTGCTGCGGGTGCGCATCATTTTTTGCTGGTGAGCGCGTTGGGCGCAGATGCGCACTCCCGTGTTTTCTACAACCGCTGCAAAGGCGAGGTGGAGGCCGAAATCCTGTCGATCGGCTTTCCGTCCGTGACGGTGGTTCGGCCGTCATTGCTGCTCGGCGCGCGCGCAGAATTTCGGCTCGGTGAACGCGTTGCGCAAGGCGTGTCGCATGCAATCGGATGGATGATTCCGAAGACATGGCGACCGGTGTCGGCGGAATCGGTGGCGGCAGCGCTCGTCATGGCGGCGCGTGTGGATGCGCCGGGCGTGCGTGTGCTGGAAAACGCAGCGTTGCTGGGCGCAAAAGACGAACGGCCGGTGGGGTGATCCACCGGCCGTTTTCGCTCGTGTTTCGCGCGGGGTCTACTTCAAGCGATTACTTTTCGATCGCCTTGCCCGTGCGGTCGTGCATCAGCGACAGCGCAAGCACGCTGATGATCGCCGCGGCCATCACGTAGTACGACGGTGCCAGCTTGCTGCCGGTGGTTTCGATCAACTTCGTGACGATCAGCGGAGCAAAACCACCGAAGATCGTGACCGCCAGGTTGTACGAAATCGACAGGCCGGTAGACCGCACCGCCGTCGGGAATTGCTCGGCCAGCACGGCCGGAGCCGGGCCCGTGAATGCCGCCAGCAACACACCCAGGATCACCTGCACCTGCAGCAGGGTCTGCACCGTCGGGTTGACGTTGAGCCAGTGGAAGAGCGGATACGCCGCAGCTGCAATGACGAGCGCCACCGTGCCCAGCATGCGCTTGCGCCCGATGCGGTCGGACAGGGTACCCATGATGGGACACAGCACAAAGATGATCACGCCGCAAAGTGCAGTCGACTGGAACGTCGCACCGAGCGGTAGCCCAAGTTGTTGCTTGGCATACGTCGGCATGTAGAACACCAGCGTATAGGTGCAGACCGTCCAGAGAATCGTCACGCCCAGGCCGCCCAGCACTTCGCGCGGATGGTCGCGGAAAACTTGCGACAGCGGCGCCAGGCGCGATTCCTTGGCGGCCTTAGCCTTCTGCTCTTTAAACGCCGGCGGCTCGTGCAGGTGCGAGCGGATGTACATACCGACCGGCCCGATCAGCAGCCCGAACAGGAATGGAATGCGCCAGCCCCAGGCGTCGACCTGTTCCGGCGAAAGCCCGTTGATGACGAGCGCGCCCATTGCCGCGCCGAGGATGAACGAGATGCCCTGGCTCGCCTGCTGCCAGCTTGCGAAGTAGCCGCGCCTTTCGTCGGGGGAGTATTCGATCAGGAACGCCGTGGCGCCGCCAACTTCACCACCGGCGGAGAACCCCTGGATGAGACGCGCTATGACGATCAGGATCGGCGCGCCCACGCCGATCTGAGAGTAAGTGGGGGCCAACCCGATGATGGCCGTGCCCAGCGCCATCATCATGATGGTCAGCGTAAGCGCTGCCTTGCGTCCTACGCGGTCGGCGTAAATGCCAAGGACGACGGCGCCGACCGGCCGCATGAAGAACCCCACGCCGAACGTGGCGGCGGTCAGCAGGTACGAAGTGAGTTCATTGCCGGTGGGAAAGAACAGCTTGGCGATGATGAGCGCAAAGAAACCGTAGACGGTAAAGTCGAACCATTCGAGGCCGTTGCCGATCGTGGCGGCGATGATGGCCTTGCGTCGGGTGGCCGCAGAGATGGCCGGTGCCGCTGCCCGATCGCCGTGGGTGGGCGCTGCCGTGGCTTGCATGGATGTGTCCTCCAGTGTTTTATGGGCATCGCCTGCCTCGATCTCTCCCCAGCGCGGGCGGCGAAGCGGTCATGGTAAGTGATCCGGCAAGGATTCGCTGCGGCGCGGTATACGAAGACCTTGGAATTGAGTCAGCCAAACACTGTCGAACGCATATGCACATGCATCCAACGGAGCACATCATGGACCGCGCATCGCAACCTGGCCGCCGTGCCGCCATCCTGCCGGGCGCGCTGGCCGCGTGCGCGGTCGTCTTGCTGGGCGGCTGCGTGGTCGCACCGTATTACGATGCCTACGGCAACCCGATCGCCCCGATGGCCGTGGCGCCTGCGCCAGCGGCTGCGTATCCGTACGATCCTTACTACTACTATGGGCCGGCGTATTACCCAGCGCCGGTTTACGCGGCGCCGGTGTTCGGCAGCGTGTGGATTGGCGGGGGCGGCTGCTGGGGGTGCCATCGCGGTTGGGGTGGCCGCGGGTGGGGCGGTCGCGGCGGCTGGGGTCACGGAGGAGGGTGGGGGCACCGTCATTGAATCGTCATCGTCAACGTGACGAAGAGGCCCATCCGGCGCGCGCGAACGCCAGTTCCGCCGTCAGTTCAATACGCGTGATTGCGTAACGGAATCTGTTGCATCGCGACATACAATCCTTCGCTCTTAAAAGAAAAGCATGCGAGGAGATTGTCGATGTCCGTCATCATCGTGCTGGCTGCGCTGGCATTTCTGATGTTCGCCGCATATCGCGGCTACAGCGTCATCCTGTTTGCACCGCTCGCTGCCCTCGGCGCGGTGCTGCTGACCGATCCATCGGCTGTGGCGCCGGTGTTCTCCGGCATCTTCATGGAGAAGATGGTCGGCTTCGTCAAACTGTATTTCCCGGTATTCCTGCTCGGTGCCGTGTTCGGCAAGGTAATTGAGCTGTCGGGCTTTTCGCGCTCGATTGTCGCGTCGGTCATCCGTGTAGTGGGCGCCAAGCGGGCGATGCTTTCCATCGTTCTGGTGTGCGCGCTGCTGACCTACGGCGGCGTGTCGCTCTTCGTGGTGGTGTTTGCGGTGTACCCGTTTGCAGCCGAGATGTTCCGCCAGGGCAACATCCCCAAGCGCCTGATTCCAGGCACGATCGCACTGGGCGCGTTCTCGTTCACGATGGATTCGCTGCCGGGCACGCCGCAGATCCAGAACATCATTCCGACCACGTTCTTCCACACCACGTCGTGGGCGGCACCGTGGCTCGGCACCATCGGCGCGCTGTTCATCATCGTGGTCGGCATGTCGTATCTGGAATGGCGCCGCCGCGCAGCGCTGCGCAATGGCCACGGCTATGACCACGGCCTCACCAAGCTGGTGAACGAGCCCGAGACCGCCGAAACGGGCACGCTCGCGCATCCGCTCGTCGCGCTGTCGCCGCTGGTGCTGGTGGGCGTGATGAACCTGTTGTTCACGCGCTGGATTCCGACGTGGTACGGCAAGGTCGTCACCGTTGCGTTGCCGGGCTTGCCCAAGCCGCTGACGGTTGAAGCCGACAAGCTGACCGCGATCTGGGCCGTGGAAGCGGCGCTGTTGATCGGCATCATCGTGGTGCTGGTGTTCGGCTTCCGCGCTGTGAAGGGCCGCTTTGCCGAAGGCAGCAAGGCGGCCGTGTCAGGCGCGCTGCTGGCCGCGATGAACACCGCTTCGGAATACGGTTTCGGTGGCGTGATTGCCGCGCTGCCGGGTTTCCTGGTGCTCGCCGATGGCCTGCGTGCGATTCCAAATCCGCTCGTCAATGAAGCGGTGACGGTGAGCACGCTTGCAGGCATCACCGGTTCTGCATCGGGCGGTATGAGCATCGCGCTGGCGGCGATGGCCGATCAGTTCGTGCAGGCCGCGCAGGCAACAGGCATTCCGATGGAGGTGCTGCACCGTGTGGCGGCGATGGCCTCGGGTGGTATGGATACCCTGCCGCACAACGGCGCCGTGATCACGCTGCTGGCCGTGACGGGCCTCACGCACCGCGAGGCGTATCGCGACGTGTTCTGCGTGACGATCATCAAGACGCTGGCCGTGTTCTTCGTGATTGCCGTGTTCTACGCCACCGGTATCGTCTGACGCTCTGTCTGTCGCAACAAAAAAAGCCACCGGATATCGGTGGCTTTTTCTATGGGCCGTGTGCAGCGTTATTGGCCGTTCACCGCTTCGGAGCGACGTTCGCGGCAGACGCGCTGGGCTTCACCCACCAGCGAATCGCACTGGTTGGCACGGTGCGACCAGAACGCGCGGTCCGACGACGATTCGGCCATCGCCTTGCCCTTGCCATGGCGGTGCGTGACGTGCTTGTCGACCCACTTGTCGGTCTTCACATGCGCGCGGTGGACTTTCTGCTTGAGCGTGCCGGGCGTGGCTTCGGGTTGCGCACCGGTGGCGTTGTTGTGATAGCCGGGGTTGGCAGCGGCATCGGCGTTGCGCTGAACCTGGGTGCGCGGGCCCTCCATCGGGCTGTCGACGCCCGTCACTGCACTGTGATCCTTCTGCTGGGCTTGCGCGGGCGCCGCGACGATCCACGCGCAGGCGGCCATTGCAATTGCTGCGGCCAGACTCGACATCTTGCGTGCTTGCATGCTCGTTCTCCTTGTTGTGACACGGGGTCGACTTCACGGCACGCATGCCGCGTGCCACGACGTGCATCCCGAACGTCACAATAGGAAAGCGGCCCCCCGGCAGACAGTAGGCGTTGACTGAACCGTCTGTCGGACAAACGCTGTCAAGTCAACGTCAGGTGTGGCGCTCAGGCGCGCATGAACAGCCAGACCGTCAGGACGATCCCGACGATCACGACGAAGCCGCGCAGCACTTTTTCCGGCAGCCGGTGCAGCAGCCACGCGCCGGCAAATCCGCCCGCGATGCCGCCAATGCCCAACGCCACCACGGCCGCCCAGTTCACCTGCGGAGAGAACGCAAACACCGCCACGGCGGATGCATTCATCGTCATGGCGAGCACGTTCTTGGTCGCACCCGCCATGCGCACCTGCTGGCCGGCCACAGTCAGCGCCGCGAGCATCAGGAAGCCGATGCCGCCACCGAAGTAGCCGCCGTAAATGGCAATTGCAAACTGGGCGGTCGCCAGCGCGGTGGTCGACATGCCCGATGCCGCATGCAGCGGTTTGCGGCGGAAGCTGCCCCACGCAAACACGCTCGTCGCAAACAGCACGAGATACGGCACCAGCTTGGCGAAGAACGACGGCGGCGTCGCCAGCAACAACAGTGCGCCCAGCACACCGCCCACCAGGCTGATGACAATGAGCTGCTTGAGCGAGAGGTGATGTTCGCCGGCATCGACGCCGCCGGCCAGTTTGCGCCCGGCAATCGACGAGGTGATCTGGCTGGGGAACAGCGCGATTGTCGACGTCATGTTGGCACCCAGCGGGTTGAGACCCGCCAGCAGCAAGGCCGGAAACGTGATGAACGATCCGCCGCCCGCAAGGGCATTCTGGGCGCCGGCATAAACGCCGGCCGCCGCGACGAGCAGGGCGGTAGAAAACGGGAGCGTGGTCATAAGCGGGGCGTGCAAGGCGGCTGGAATGACCGCGATGGTAATGGAACGTCCGCGCGCGTGCTCGTCAGCGGAGCGGGGTGTCACTGCCGTGTCGGCGCAGCCACCATTCGACCACCTCGAACGCGCCCTGCACGAGCAGCGCCAGTACCGCGGCGGGGATGGCACCCGCGAGCAGCGTTGCGCTGTCGTTGAGCGCGAGCCCCGTGGCGATGCGCTCGCCATAGCCGCCGGCGCCGATGAACGCGGCAATGGTCGCCGTACCCACGCTGATGACCGCGGCGGTTTTGACGCCAGCCAGAATGACCGGCAGCGCCAGCGGCAGATCCACTACGCGCGTGCGTTGTGACGGCGTGAAGCCTAGCGCCAATGCCGCATCGCGCAGGCCATCGGGCACCTGCTCCAATCCGACGATCGTGTTGCGCACGATGGGCAACAGCGCATAGACCGCCAGCGCAATCAGCGCAGGCACGACGCCAATCGACCCGACGATGGGGATGAGCATCGCCAGCAACGCCAGCGACGGAATCGTCTGCAGCACACCTACGACGGCAAGGATCGGCTGCTTGATCCGGCGACGCGCCGCCATGAGACCCAGCGGCACGCCGAGCAGCACGGCAACGCCAGTCGAAATACCCACCAGCATCAGATGTCGTTGCGTGAGCCGCCCCAGGCCGTCCATCAGCCGGGTGAAGAATGCATGAGCCGGCGTCGCTGCTGGCGTGCTGCCACGCCCAGCGAGAAACTGGCGCGCGGCTTGCGAGAACGACTGGCCTTCGAGTTCGACCGCGGCGTTCATCGCCACCATGTCGTCGCGCTGGATGCGCCCGGCGAGGGCGCTGATCGCCTGCCATTGCGCCGGATGCCGTTGCGCAACGTCAGCGCGGTACAGCAGCACGGCGTCGTAGCGCGGGAAGACGTGCGCAGGGTCGTCGAGCACACGCAGATGTTCGCGGCGGATCTTGGCATCGGTGGAGTAGATGTCGATCGCGTCGACCTGGCTGGCGCGCAGCGCGTCGTAGGCCACGCCGTGGTCGAGGCCCGTCGGTCTTTGGGGCAGCTTGTAGTGCTGCGCAATGGCCGGCCAGCCATCGGCGCGGCCGAGAAATTCGTGCGACAGGCCAAGCCGTAGCGCCGGGTGCGTGGCCAGATCGGCGAGCGTGCGGATGTGTTCCCGTTCGGCATCGGCATCGCGCATGGCAAGCGCGTAGGTGTCTTCAAAGCCGAGGGGCACGCCGGCCGCCAGGCCCATCGGCGCCAGGCCACGGTTCACGTCGGCCAGCAGCGCTGCCTGATCGGGGTTGGCAGCCTGCTCCGCAGGCAAGTGCAGGATTTCTGCGGCGATGGTGCCGAGGTAGTCCGGGTAGACGTCGATGCTGCCGTTCCTGAGCGCGGCGAAGACGATGGCGGTGTTGCCCAGGCCCGGCACATGCTCGGCAGGGCCACGCGGGTTAGCGGTCTGCGTGAGGATTTCGCCCAGCACGTACGACTCGGTAAAGCGCTTGGAGCCGATCCGCAGTGGTGGTTCCGCCAAGGCCGATGCGCTGCACGCCAGCCAGCCCAGCGCGAGCCATGCCAGCCAGCGCCACACAAAGGGGCTACGGATCAGTCGCCGTGTATCCAAAGTTCGTTGAGGTCGGTCAGGCCCCAGTCGCGGGGTTCTTCTCGCGAGACGATCTGGTCGCCGGTCTGCGCCAGATCGATGAGTTCGGGCGCAATCCGCGTGCCCGATGATATCGAGAAGAATACCTTGACCGTGGGCGTGAGCAAGGCGCCCGGCGCATGCTGCATGACCACCGCCAGCCGGCCTGAACGCAGGCGGACCAGCGATCCCACCGGATAGATGCCCACGCTTTTGACAAAGGCATTGAACACCATCGGGTCGAAATGGTTGCCGCGCCATTCGACCATGCGCTGCACCGCGTAGGCAGCTTCCCACGCCTTTTTGTATGGGCGGTCGGACGTGACGGCGTCGTACACGTCGCAGATGGCGCCCATGCGCGCAAACAGCGAGATGCCTTCGCCCGCGAGCTTATGCGGATAGCCGGTACCATCTATGCGTTCGTGGTGGTGCAGGCAGACGTCGAGCGCGATGTCGCGCATGCTGCTGTCGCCCGCGAGGATGTCGTGCCCTGCCTGCGGGTGGACGATC
Source organism: Ralstonia sp. 22111 (assembly GCF_052045895.1). Classification (NCBI taxonomy): domain Bacteria; kingdom Pseudomonadati; phylum Pseudomonadota; class Betaproteobacteria; order Burkholderiales; family Burkholderiaceae; genus Ralstonia; species Ralstonia sp. 22111. Next base: position 195,459 of record NZ_JBQEPR010000002.1, read on the forward strand.
ACGTGGCGGAATTCAGCATCGGTCAGGGCGCCGGGCTTGTTCAACACCTCAGGCGGGATCGCGATCTTGCCGATGTCATGCAGCAGCCCGGCAAGGCCGGCGTCGCGCACTTCGTCATCGGAGAGCCCCAACTGGCGGCCCAGCGACACCATCAGCGCGCATACCGCCACGGAATGCAGGAACGTGTAGCGGTCTTTTGCTTTCAGGCGCACGAGGCTTGTCAGTGCGCTCGGGTGGCGGTCTACGGAGCCTGAAATGGCTTCCACCAAGGGCAATGCGTCGCGCGCTTCGATCGTGCGGCCCATGCGCGCATCGGCAAACATGGCCTGCACGGCCACCTCTGCCTTGCTGATGAGACGGGCGGCGCGGCGCATTTCTTCCGCATACGTGATGGGGCGCGGCGCGATGTTGGCGGCGGTGGCGCAGGCGGGCGGCGCCGGGGCGTCAGGGGCCGGAGGTGCCGCATTGGCGGCGGCCACGTCGGTGCCGCGTGTGGTGTCGATCCACACCTCACGCACGCCGCTGGCACGCAGGCGCTGCAATTGGGCGGCGTCTTCCACGCGAAAACGTGCCCGCCAGAACGGGTGGTCGAGCCACGAGCCGACAAATTCGTCGAGGTACATGCCCACCCGCAGGTGTTCGATGGCGATGCGCTTGCGCATGTTGATGTTCAGGGATCAGTCCGTGGCGAGGCACGTTTGCGCAACGGGTTCAAGGGAAGGCGCCCCGCCAATGAATGCATTCTCTTCTATCGGACGCGCGCCCAGGGGCTTGAGGGAGGAAAAATCCGGGCTCGCAATGTGAACTCTGCGGGTGTAGGCAAAAAAAAAGCGGCCAAACGGCCGCCTCGGTAAGCCGGTGCCGGTGCCAACTGAGGCACCCGGCATCGGGGAGGGAGAGTGATACGGGTGATGCGAACAGCGGACGGCCGACTTATTGGCCGTCGCTGAACGGGTCAGCCTTGCCGACCAGGGCGCCATCGGTGTACGGATCGGCCTTGCGCAGCGCGCCATCGGTGTACGGGTCTGCCTTGCGCACGGCGCCGTCGGTGTAGACGTCGGCCTTACGGGCGCCGTCGGTGTAGGGGTCAGCCTTGGTCACGGCTTGGCCGTTGGTGTACGGGTCTTGGCTTTGCACGCCAGCAGCGAAGGCGGGAACAGCGGCAACAGCGATCAGCGAGGCGAGAATCAGGTTCTTGGTTTTCATGGTGAACTCCACAACAGGGGGGTGAGCATTGCCGCAGGGCAGTTTCGCTGCGGTGCGGTAACGCGATGGCATAAGCTTAGTCGTTGCTCAGAGGGTAAAAAAGCAGTTCTATTAAACTCTTTGTTCAAAAAATAAGAACAATTGTGACCCCTCAAGCACCACAATCTGCATATAAGTCATTGAATTGAAATGAAAATATGAGATGCGGGATAACCCTTAATGCGAAGGTGTGACGGCTGGAGCGGCAAAAGATTCCTGCCTTGCAGTCCCCCGATTGTTGCGTTGCATTACAGACGTGGGGATTCCCCTCCCCCCAACCCCCCATGTGGCGGCTAAACATTCGGCGTGGATGGTCGTTGATGCAGGTACGGGCGGCGTTTTCCGCCCCTTGCAGCAGGAAGGTCATCATGTCCATCACCACCGCTTCCATCGCCCGTTTCGAGATTGACGGCGTCGCTTATCAGGCGAGGCTGTTTGCCATGCCGTTCCACGTGCCGGAAAACGGCCGCGTGCGAGCGCATGCGATCGGCCGTCCGGACATGCCGTTCAGCGGTGTGCACGTCTTGGCCAACTGGCTGAAAGAGCGCGTATTGCCCGAGGGCGTGGGTTTGGTGATGGCCGATCGCCTGTTCTCGCATGGTGCGGTGGACCAGTGGTCGGGCGCAGACGGCGCACGCGCAGCCAAGGTGCTGTCGCAAGTGGCGCTCGGCAGCAAGAGCAGCCATCGCCTGTGGCGCAATACCGTGGCGGGTGGTTTCCGCGACGAGACCGCCTTTTTCCTGGGTGCCGCTTTTGTGCAGACCGACGCCGCGGTCGACGACATTCGGCTGCTCGGTGATCTGATTCCTGCAGCCGAATGGTCCGGCGTGGCCGATGCTGCTTCGACCATGATGGGCCTGCACCTGTATCGCCCTGACGAGCCCGAAACGCTGGTGAACTGCGCGCTGCTGGCGCCGTCCTGGACCGAAACCGCCGTGGAACGCGCCGACGGCTACCGCGCACTCACGTTGCTGCATTCCTTTACCGAAGACGACGAGGTCATCCACGTCGACATCGAACTGCTGCCGCCGGGCCAGGTGGTGTTGCAGGTGGAGTCGTGCTCGACGCGTTTCTCCGCGCGCTTTGACCCGGCGCTCCTGGGCCGCGACATGACCGACGCGCTGCTGCGCGACGCACTGGCCCTGCAACACGGCGATCCGGCCAACCTCCACTAAGCTTGCCGGCGGCTTTCGCCTGAGCGCCGCACGACGCTGCAAGCGCGCACTTCCACGGCATCATCTCGGCTTTCTGTTTTTCGAAGCGCCGCCGCCCGACGGGCCCGCGGCGCGTTCGCATGCCTGCCTTTGCCGTCATCCTCGTTACGCTGACGCTCGATGCCATGGGCATCGGGCTGATCCTGCCCATCCTGCCAAGCCTGCTGCGCGAGCTGGACCACACGGGCGACATCGCATTCGAATTCGGCCTGCTCATCGCGGCGTATGCGGCGATGCAATTTGTCTTTGCGCCGATCCTGGGCGCGCTGGCCGATCGCTACGGGCGCCGGCCGGTGCTGCTGCTGTCGTTGGCGGGCGCGGCGGTCGATTACCTCGTCATGGCACTGTCGCCGCACGCGTGGGTGCTGTACGTCGGCCGCGTGGTGGCGGGCATCACAGGTGCCAACTATGCGGTGGCCACAGCGTACGTCGCCGACATCACAGCGCCGGCCGATCGTGCGCGCCGTTACGGGCTGATGAACGCGTGCTTCGGCTTGGGATTCATCGCCGGGCCGGCGTTGGGCGGGCTGCTGGGCGACTGGTGGCTGCGTGCGCCGTTCCTGCTGGCGGCGGCGCTCAATGGCGTCAACTTTCTGGTGGCTTGCTTCGCGTTGGCGGAGTCGCGCCGCGCTGAACGTGCGCCCTTTGCTTGGCGCGCGCTGCTGCCGGTGCAGTCGCTGCGCCGCGTGGCACGTGTGCCGACGCTGTTGCCGTTGCTGGCTGTGCTGGCGATCATCGAAATCGTCGGGCAGATTCCGCAAACGCTGTGGGTCATTCACGGCGAGGCGCACTTCGGTTGGGACACGCGTGCCGCCGGCCTGTCACTGGCGGCTTATGGGCTGATGCATGCGCTGGCGCAGGCCTTCCTGACCGGGCCGATCTCACGTGCGCTGGGCGAGCGCCGCGCCGTGGTGTTGAGCGTGATGATGGATGTGGCGGGCTTTGCGGCGATGGCCTGGATCAGCGCCGGCTGGATGGTCTACCCGACCATGGTGGTGCTGTGCATGGCCGAGGTTGGCATGCCGGCGCTGCAGGCCATGCTCTCGCGCCAGGTGGGCGAGCATGAGCAGGGCGAGTTGCAGGGCGCGCTGGCAAGCCTTGCCAGCGTGGCGGCCATGATCGGGCCGCTGGCCGCCACAGCGGTGTATGCGATGACCGCGCCGGTGTGGTCCGGCACGGTTTGGATGCTTGGCGCGCTGCTTAACGGAGTGTGCCTCGTGCTGCTGATGGGCGGCGCTGCCAGGCGCGCCGCACGGGCATAGCACTGCTCAGGCCGTTTACTTGGCCGGTGTGTTCCACGGATACGCCAGCCACGCATCAAAGCGCTTGGCGAATTCACCGCTCTCGGTGGTTTGCCGCAGCCACTGGTCGACGAAGTTCTTGAACACCACGTCGCGCGGCAGCAGGTATGCCTTCTCGGAGAAATCGAACGGCGCTTCCGGGTGCACGGCACACAGTTCCGGGTGCAGCTTCTGCTGCAGCTTCGTTTCCACCGCGTCGGTCATCATCAGGTCTGCACGGCCGGCGACGATCTCGTTGAAGATCGTCACGTTGTCCGGATACACGCGGATCTGCGCCTGCTTCAAGTGCTCGCGCGCGAACTTCTCGTTGGTGCCCCCTGGGTTGACCACCGCGCGCACGTTCGGCTGGTCGATCTGCGCCAGCGTCTGGTATTTCGCCTGGTTCTCGCAACGCGTGATCGGCGTCTTGCCATCGCGCTGATACGGGATCGAATAGAACGCCTTCTTCTGCCGCTCCAGCGTGACCGAGACCCCGCTCATGGCGATGTCGTACCGGTCGGCCGCAAAGTCCTGCATCAGCGTCGACCACGTGGTCGGCACGATTTCGAGCTTTACGCCGAGTGCCTTGGCCAGGCGCTCGCCCATCTCGACGTCCAGGCCAATGAAGCGGCCATCGGCGGGGTTCTTGTAGGTGAACGGCTTGTAGTCGCCGGTGGTGCCGACGCGCAGCGTGCCGCGCGCGATGATTTCGTCGAGACGGTTGGTGGCCGGGTTGGCGGGCGTGGTTTGCGCCAGGGCGGGTGCCGCGGCGCAGGCGCACAGCAGCAGGGCGCCGGTGCGGATGAAACGGTTGAACATGGAATCCCCTCCTGAGAAATCAAAAGGCGCGGCCGCCCGGTCATCGGGCTCCGCGCCCACATCAACGCCGGCCTACTGGCCCGACGCCTTGTTCCATTGCAGCGCATTGAGCACTGCCAGCGACATTGCCGTCACGCCCGTCTTGATGGACGGCTCCGGCACGGGCGCGAACAGCGGCGAATGATTGGTCGGCAGCGGCTTGGCGCCCGGCTTGAGCGAGGCGAAGAACGTCTGCGGATCGTTCACACCGATGAAGAAGAACATTGACGGGATGCCCGCGTCAACAAACGCCGAGAAATCTTCGCTGGCCGTGATGGGTGGCACGCGCAGCACGCGGTCGTTGCCAAAGGCCGTCTTGAACATCGCCTCGGTGCGCGCCACCACGGTCGGATCATTGTTGACCGCCTTGCCGCCCTCCGTGATCTTGATATCGGCGTCCGGCGCGCCCGACATTTCGGTAACGGCCTTGGCCGTGCGGCGGATGCCGTCGAGCATCTTCTGGCGCACCGCCGGCTTGTACGAACGGATCGTGCCGCGCAGCAGCACGCTGTCGGGGATGATGTTCTCGGCGCTGCCGCCCTGGATGGCGCCGATGCTCACCACGCCAAATTCCTGCGGATCCTTCTCGCGGCTGATCACGCTTTGCAGATCGACCACGAAGCGCGCCGCCATCATCACCGGGTCGATGGTTTTGTCGGGCGCAGAGCCGTGGCCGCCGCGGCCCTTGAACGTAATTTCCAGCCCGTCGGAGTTGGACGTGATCGGACCGCTGTTGAAAACGATCGAACCGTATGGCCCCGGGCCGGTATGCAGCGCAAACGCATAGTCGGGTTTGGGAAAGCGCTTGAAGAAGCCGTCGTCGATCATGCTCTGCGCGCCCGTCACGGTTTCCTCGGCAGGTTGCGCGACGAACACCAGCGTGCCGTGCCAGCGGTCCTTGAGCGACACCAGCGTCTTGGCGGTGCCCACCCACGACGCCATGTGTACGTCATGCCCGCAGCTATGCGCCACGCCTACGTCCTCGCCGCGCCATTTCGTGTGGACGTGGCTTGCATAGGGCAGGCCGGTCTTCTCTTCCATCGGCAGCGCATCGAGTTCAGTGCGCACCAGGATCGTCGGGCCGGCGCCATTGCGATAGACAGCCACCACGCCGGTCTTGCCAACGTGCTCCGTCACATCAAAGCCGATCTTGCGCATCTGCTCGGCCAGCTTGGCCGCCGTGCGCGTTTCCTGGAACGCCAGCTCTGGATGCGCGTGGATGTCTTTGTAGAGCAGGTCGAGCTGACCGTATTCCGCATTGACCGCCGCGTCCACCGCCGGCTTGATCTGCGCCACGTCGATCCCGCCGGCCGTGGCCGCCGCAGGTTGCGCAGTTGCGGATGGCGTGCCGCCAGGGCTGGACGGAATCTGCGCGAACGTCGGCAAGGCTGCACTGGCCAGAAGCCAGGCGAGCGCAGTACGTTTCAGCCGGATGGGGGGCGTGATCATGGATGTCTCCTGTCGTTATGGTGGCGCCAACAAAGTCGTTGCTTCGTCAATCGATTCGATTATGCAACGTGATTCATGGCATGTGCACCCGGGGGCATCCCCGAGTCCCTCATGCGCGTTGGGCAGAAACACGCCCTAGGGCGAGCGCAACGCTTGGCACTCGATAGGCGCTTTCCTAGACTGGGTCAGGTGTGCTGTTCCAGTGAATCGAACATCGAAACGCGGATGAATCCGACGACGTCTTGTCTACAGCTGGCGTTTCGCGATGCCCCGCCCGGGGAGACGGCGATTCGTGCGGCGCTCGAGGCCGCGCAGCGCGTGCTTGAGCGCAGTGGTGTGTCGCCGCGCGAGGCGTTCGCGGCCTATCAGGCCTTCGCCAGCGGGGCAGGAAGCCCCGATACGCTCGCGCTGACATTTGCCCGCGCAGAAGCCGAGGCCATGGATACGCTGGCCGCGCACGGCTATGCGCGCTATGGCACGGTCAGCTTGGCCGCGCTCTAAGTTTGCTGGCGGCTCAAGGCTCGCGCTTTAGTTCAGACTTCGGCGGTCTTGCCGCCCAGCCGCCGTGCCGTTTCGGATACGTGGCGGTGGATGCGCGCGAGGAAATCGATCTCCGCGGCGCGCGTGGGCGAATGCCCGAGCGCCTGGGACAGATGCGTCGCCACGAATGAGGACTGCGGCGCGAGCATGCTGATCAGCCTTAGCAACTCGCGGCGCGCCTGGCTGGCGTCGTAGCCGAGGTGATCGGCCAGGGCGAGCAGGGCGTCCTGGTCGATGGCCTCATAACGGGCTTGCGCATCTGGCGACAATTCATCGGCATTCCATTCGTTGGCGTAGACCGCTGCGCAGAAGAGGTGGTCGTGCGCCGCAAGGCGGATGCCGTCCGCACCAATGTGGAAGTGCAGTGTGCCGGCCGAGGCGTTGCGCCCGCCGATCAGTAGGCAGAACACCATCCAGCGGAACAGCGCGGCCGTGGCGGAAGCGGGGTCTGCACACAAGCTCGCACATTGCGCGACCTGCTCGACTGTAATCGGCAGGAAGCGGTGCTTGGGTGAAAGCCCCAGCAGTTGCACCGCCGAGACGACATAGCGGGCCTGCACCAGCGCGGTATCGTCGCTCTTGCAGCGCAGGGTGCGATCAAGGCGCTGCACCACCGCGGCCGTTTCGGGAAACTGGCGCAGCCCGATGAACGGTGTGTCCAGCCCGATGCTGCGGCCCAACAGCGTGGCCCAGCAGTGGTTGATGGTGGCGTACGGCAAGTGCGCGCCTTCGCCCAGATCCAGCCGAACGAAGTGGCTCGATTGTGCGGCATTGGCGGGCGCGGAAAACCGCCCGAGCCACATCGACACCGGCAAGCCATTCGAGGCCAGGAAGGGCAGGCTGATTTCTTCGGACGTTGTGGCAGCATCGGTGCCATAGCGTGCGCGAGGTTCAGCCACGCGCAGCGGCGTGCTGCGGGGCGGGCGTCCGACAGTTTGCTGGAACTGCAGCACGAGATCGCGCTCGGACAGCCCGTCGGCGCGCCCGCTGCATGGTTTGAGGCCGGCCGGCACCAGGGCCAGCGGGCCATCCAGATGCGGCGCCGCCTGCGCGAGATGCTCCAGCGCCGCGGCAGCAGCCTTCGGCGTGTTGCGTGCCGGTTCGGGCAGCAGGTATTCAAAGAAGTGGCGTACCGGCTGGGCTTTTGCCGTGTCGGCGATATTGCCAGCGGTGCGCGGCAGGTGCGGGCTCAGATCAAAGCCCTGCGACGAAGCCTGCCAGCGGGAATCGTATTCGAACGCCCAACCGCTGCGGCCGCACGATAGCTGACCGATCAGATGCTTATTCAGGTAGACGTCCAGCATGCGCGTATCCAACGTATTTGATGGAGCGTGCTTAGTCGGCTGTGCAGCGGAGAACCCGCCGGCAATTGGGAATTCGGCTGCTTTGCAGCAAATGTGCCGTTCCCTTGCACGCCCCTCATCGACCGATGGCGAGCATAACAAAGAAAATCTGTGCAACGCGCGGAGATATCCGTAATCGATGATGCAATTTTCTCAAATCGGATTATCGGATCGTTAAGATCGAGTGCGCGTTGGTCGATGTTTCGGCCGTCTACTTCAGTTTTGCAGATTTTTTAAATCTAGCTACAGAGCCAATGCTGGCGCCATTGAATAAATTGCATGGGCGTCAAAGCGGTAGGGTATTCATTACAAATCGGCTATTTATCGGGGCAGCGCCAACGTTTTCTCGCGTTGCACGAATCGACGGAAAAATCCTTCGCAATGTGGGGCGGAGAAGACATAACCGCATTGCTTACGGATTCAACTGCGGATTTAAGCGTCGACTTCAAGCGGGCTTTGACCGGCGCAGTGCGGTGCCCCCGCCAAGCGGGGCACGATCAACGTGGCCATTCAGCGGCCGGAACGCAAAAGCGAATCCTTATCCTTTGCAGCGGTTGCCGCATTTGCAGGGGCCTTTTTGCCTGGTGCGAACACGCCGGTCGACAGCGACGTGCCGAGCAGGATCACCGCGCAGCCGATCACCATGTTGAGCGTCAGCTGCTCGCCCAGGAACAGGATGCCCCACAGCACGCCAAACACCGGGATCAGGAAGGTGACCGACACCGCGCGCGTCGGCCCCACGTGCGCGACAAGGCGGAAGAAGAGGATGTAGGCGACGCCCGTGCATGCGATGCCCAGTGCGATGACGTGCAGCCACACGCTGCCGGTGGGCGTTTGCGCGGGCCAAAGCCAGTAGGCCAGCGGAGCGAGCACGATGGCGGCGGCCAATTGGCTGCCGGTCGCCACGGCCAGCGGCGGCACGCCGGTCAGGAAGCGCTTGGTGTAGCTGCTGGCCACGCCGTACAGCACGGTAGCCGACAGTGCCGCGGCTACCGCCACGCCGCCTTGTTTTGCATCGATGACAGACGACCCGCCCACCAGCACGATCACGCCGATGAAGCCAATCGCCAATCCAAGCACGCGCAGCGACGGCATCCGCTCGCCCAGCCATGTGAACGCGACGATGGCCGCAAACAACGGGGCCGCCGCATTGAGCACCGAGGTGAAGCCCGCCGTAAGCGTGAGTTCGGCGTAGGCGAACAGGCAGAACGGGATGGCCGAGTTCAGCACGCCCACGGCCAGCAGATGCGGCCAGTGCGTGCGCAGGGCGCCCATGCCACCGCGCAAGGTCAGAATCGGGACGAGGAAGCATGAGGCGATCGCCACACGCAGCGCAATGAGCACAACGGGCCCGAACGGCGGCGCTGCCACGCGCATGAACAGGAAAGAGCCGCCCCACAGGGCAGCCAGGGTGAGAAGTTCAAGCACGTCGGAGCGGCGCATGGAAGGGGGCTCGTTATCGTTGTGGGGCGGTGTGCGCGCATTGTCCGCGCGATTCGGGTTTTATGCAGGCTGCAGTGCCAGCGTGCCTTGGCGGTCGTCGTCAGCCATGGGCAGGCGTTCGCCGACCCGCGCGGGATGCCCTTCGAGCCGCAGTAGCGCGGCCTTGCGTGGCAAGCCGCCGGCATAGCCCGTGAGCGCACCATCCGCGCCGACCACGCGGTGGCACGGGATGGCGATCGAGATCGGGTTGCGGCCCACGGCGGTGCCCACCGCGCGCGCATGTTCGCGCGTGAGCCCCAGGCGCGCGGTCATCTGCCCGTACGTGGTGCGACTGCCGAATGCGATGTTGCAAAGCAGGCGCCAGACGTCTTGCTGAAACGGCGTGCCCTCGGGCGCCATCGGCAGATCGAAGTCCTGCAGCTTGCCGGCAAAGTACGCCGTGAACTGTGCCTGTGCCTCGCGGATGACCGGGATGTCCGCGCCCGGCGACATGCGCGCGGCATTCAGCGGAATCGTCTTCTGGCCGGGAAAGAACGCGCCGGTCAGGTGCGTGTCGCTGGCGGTCAAGAGCAGATCGCCGAGCGGGCAGGCAAAGGTGTGGCGGTACATGGCGGTCGACTCGTCAATCAATGCGGCGCAGGTTGGGTGAGCGCATCCTCGCGGTGCCAGAGATGCATGGCGGCATACGCGCGCCAGGGCGCCCACGGTTCGGCGCGCTCGACCATGGCACGGCGCGTGGGCAGCGTGCCGTCGCCGTTGGCGAGCCGTTTGCGCAGGACGTAATCGCCCAGCGGAAATGCGTTCGGCCAGCCCAGCGCGCGCATGGCGACGTATTGCGCAGTCCATTCGCCGACACCGGGCAGCGCTTGCAAGGCAGTCAGCGTGCGTGCAAGCGGCACCAGCGGTTCGAGCCGCAGGCTCCCACCGTCGATGGCGCGGGCGAGCTCGACGACGGCCGTGGCGCGGCTGGCTTGCAGTCCGGTTTGCGCGGACAGCGCTTGCGCGTCGATGTTCGCCAGTGCGGTAGCGCTCGGAAACGCCATCGACAGCCCTTCGCGCGATTGCGGCAACGGCACGCCATAGGCGGCAGTCATGCGCCCGAGAATGCGCCGCGCCTGCGCCAGCGAAATGACTTGCCCGGTGATGGCGCGCACGGCAATCTCGAAGCCGTCGACAGCGCCCGGCACGCGCAGGCCGGGGGTTTCGGCAGCGAGCGTGCCGAGGTGCCCGTCCACCAGATCGGGCCGGCAATCGAGGTCGAACAGCCGCCGCGCGCGCGCCAGCACGGGCGGCATGGCGTGCAGCAGGCTGGGCGACAGGGTGAGCGCCACCGCATGGCGTTGCGGCACATCGCGCGCGTGCAGCCAGCCGAAGTGACGCGCGCCGCCGTAGTCGACGGTGATCGTGCGCGCGTAGCTGTCGGCGTCGACCACCTCGACGCCATCGACCGCACGAGCGCGCAAAAACGCGAGCAACGCTTGCCACGCAAACGGTGGCCGGTAGCCCAGCATGAGTGTGGGGCCGTCTTCGGTGTGCGCAGCCGTCGTGCGCGAGCGCAGGCGCGTGGGTGCAAAGCCGTAGTGCTCGGTAAAGCCGCTGTTCAGACGCCGCACGCTCCCGAAGCCGGCCGCAAAGGCGACATCGCCGACGGGCATGGCGGTGTCGGTCAGCAGTTGCTTGGCGAGCAGCAGGCGCTGCGTTTGCGCGTACTCGATGGGCGAGACGTCGAACTCGGCGCGGAAGATGCGGCGCAAGTGGCGGTCAGTCACGCCCACGGCTGCGGCCAGTGCGGCCAGGTCGTGCTCTTGCAGAAAACCTTCGTCGATCATGCGGGCGGCGGCGCGCGCGAGGCTCGACGACATCTCGGCCAGGCTGTGGCCAGGTGCGAGTTCTGGGCGGCACCGCAGGCACGGCCGAAAGCCCGCGCGCTCGGCGGCGGCGGCCGTGTTGAAGAAGCGGCAGTTCTTTTCCAGCGGCGTGCGGACCGCGCAAACGGGGCGGCAATATACGCCGGTGGATGTCACACCGACGAAGAACCAGCCGTCAAAGCGACGGTCGCGCGATTGCACGGCGTGGTAGCAGGCGTTGTGGTCGAGGTGCATGGTGGTGATCGGGGGACTCGGCAGCTAGTCTAGCCCTGTCGGGTCGCATGGATTCGCCGGATTCGGACACATCCCTTGCTGCCAAAAACGCGGTATCTCGGCACAATTGCGAACACAACAACACATCGGGAGATCGGCATGTCCAAGACCATCGTCATTACCGGCGGGGGCCGGGGTATCGGTCGCGCCACGGCAGTGCTGTGCGCGCAACGCGGCTGGTCTGTCGCGCTGCAATATCGCGGCAACCGGCAGGCGGCGGAAGAGACGGTGGGGCTGATCGAACAGGCCGGCGGCCACGCGCTGGCGGTGCAGGGCGATGTGTCGAACGACGAAGATGTGATCGCGCTATTCGAGGCAGCGGCGGGGCGCTTTGGCGCGCTGCATGGCGTGGTCAACAACGCAGGCATCGTGGCCGAGGCACAGGACGTGGCCGACATGACCACGTACCGGCTGCGTACGATGTTCGAGACCAACGTGCTGGGCGCCTTTCTGGTAGCGCGCGAGGCGGCGCGGCGGTTGTCGACCTCGCGTGGTGGCGTGGGCGGTTCGGTGGTGAACGTGTCGTCGGCGGCATCGCGGCTGGGGTCGCCGCACGAATATGTCGACTACGCTGCCTCCAAGGGCGCCGTCGACACCATGACGCTCGGGTTGGCGCGTGAACTCGGGCGCGATGGCGTGCGGGTCAATGCCGTGCGCCCCGGTTTGATCGAGACCGATATTCACGCTTCAGGCGGCCAGCCCGATCGCGCGCAGCGCCTTGGCAGCGCCACGCCGATCGGCCGGCCCGGCACGCCGCACGAAGTGGCCGAGACCATCGTGTGGCTGCTCTCCGATGCGGCCTCTTACGTGACGGGCGCGCTGCTGGATTGCGCGGGTGGGCGCTGATCAGCGATCAGGCATTCGCTCCGGAGCGGAAGGTATCGCACTGGCGAAGATCGCCGCCGTCGAAGCCCTGGCGGAACCAGTGCATGCGCTGCTCTGACGTGCCGTGCGTGAAGGCATCGGGCGTGACGCTGCGGCCAGCGTTGCGCTGCAGGGTGTCGTCGCCGATGGCGTGCGCGGCGGTCAGAGCCTGCTCCAGGTCACCACGCTCAAGCAAGCCGCGTTGCTGCGCAAAGTGGCCCCACACGCCGGCCAGACAATCGGCCTGCAGCTCCAGCTTGACCGACAGCGCATTCGCCCCCGCCTGCGATTTACCGGCCTGCGCGCGGCTGACCTTCTCCGACACGCCCAGCAGGTTCTGGACGTGATGGCCCACCTCGTGTGCGACGACGTACGCGGCGGCAAAGTCGCCCGGGGCGCCAAACTTGCGGCGCAGTTCGTCGAAGAAGCCGAGGTCAAGGTAGACCTTGGTGTCGGCCGGGCAATAGAACGGGCCAACGGCCGAAGTGGCGTCGCCGCAGCCTGAGCGGATGCCTTGGCGGAACAGCACGAGCTTGGGCGGCTGGTATGCGCGCCCGGCTTGCTTGAACAGTTGCGTCCAGGTGTCTTCGGTGTCGCCCAGCACGTGCGAAACCAATTGCTTGCTGCGATCGTTGTCGGTCTCGCCGGAGGGCCGGGCGGGGCTGTGTTGCGCGGATTGCGTCGGCGCGTTCTGCGACACCTGCATCACCATGCTGAGGATTTCCAGCGGGTTCTTGCCCATCAGCAAGCCCACGACGGCCACGATCGCAATGCCGCCGATGCCAAGCCGCATGCCGCCGCCGCCGAAGCCGCCGCCAGAGGAGGCGCGCTCATCCTCGACGTTATTGCTTTCGCGCATGTCATCCCAACGCACGATGTTCTCCTTGAGAGGCCTGAGAGGCTAGTAGGGCAGGGTCAGCCCGGGCGTCACACCCGGTAAACTTTGCAAAGTCTACCTGCTGTGGGTACGTACGGGCATGCCGCGGCGCTGCCGAATCGTCTGCACGCAGAGCCGGTGCAAGCATTGACAAGGGCTGGCGGCGATTTGCGGCATTGCACAAAGCCCGGCAGGAAACTTGCTAACCAAGGCTGCTCATCCTCCGTCCGGCTGTCACACAGGTGGCATGGGGCGGTTCCCGAATAACGTTCGGCAGAAGGTCACGCTGCCGATCCATGATCTCGAGTTCTCACCATGCGCTTGCCTGCTTCGATCACCGCTCAACCACCAGACGCCGCAGAGTCGTCGCATCTGGCTGCCACCCATGTTGATCCGACCGAGGTGTCGGACGTGGAGCAGGCCGCCGCAGCGCGCAAGCCCTGGTGGGAGCGCGTGTCGGGTGCCGTGGTCGGCGGTGCATTCAGCAGTGTTGCAGCTGCGTTGATTGCCGTGACGGGGGCCATCTACGTTGGGATGTATCACGCTCCCTGGGTGAAGAGCCTTGCCGGCCACACGCCGACGGCCGCCCAGGCCGGTGATGCGATGAGTGTTGCCATGGCCGCCGGGCCTGCCAACGCAGCCACGCCGGCGTCGGCCGCTGCTCCGGCGCCCGCGGAAGCTGCCACGCAACCCGCATCGCCCGACCGCGTTGCGGCAGCACGTGACCGGATGGAACAACGTGTGTACTCGCAAGTGCAGCAGCCGCGCGCCCGCACCGTGGCCGAACGCGAGACGCTGGAAGACAACGACGCGCCGGCACCTGCCAACGTGCGCCGTCATCATCGCGGCACGCGTTACATGCGCCATGGCGCGCCATTCAACGCGGCCTGGTACAAGGGCGCCTGATCGGCTTCCTGCATCCAGCCGAATGCGCGCTCAGCCCGCGTGCGCGTGCCTGCGACGACGCAGCGCGATGATCGTCAGCGAGATGCCGCTCACCACGGCGGCGGTCAGCACGTAGTAGCTCGGTGCCAGCGTATCGCCCGTCGCGTGGATCAGCCACGTGACGATGAACGGCGCGAACCCACCGAACAGTGTCACGCCCAGGCTGTAGCCGAGCGACAGGCCGGTCGAGCGCACGCGCGTGGGAAAGATCTCCGACATCAGTGCCGGCATCGGGCCCGAATACGCGGCCTTGAAGATGCCCGACACGGCTTGCAGCGCCAGCAGCGCACCGATGGTCGGATACGCGCGCAACAGCGCAAACATCGGGTAGATCAGCAGGATCATCAGCACCGACGTGGTGAGCATGATGCGGATGCGGCCGATGCGATCCGACAGCGCGCCCATCACCGGTGAGAGCAGAAACTGCAGCCCGCCGTTGAGCACCACCACCGCAAACGACTGCGCCGCCGGCAGATGCAGCTGCTTGACGGCATACGTGGGCATGTAGAGCTGCAGCACGTACACCGACACGGTCGACTGCGCCACCACTCCCACCGCCAGCAGCAGGTTCGTCCATTGCGCTTTGAATGAAGCTTGCGGGTCGACCGTTGTCTTCTTCTGTTCGGCAACGAACTCGGGCGTCTCATCCAGATGGCGGCGGATGTAGAAACCCACCGGGCCGACCAGCAGACCAAAGATGAACGGCAGCCGCCAGCCCCAGCCTTCCAGATCCGCCGGCGTGAGCGACGCGGTGAGCAGCGCTCCAAGCCCCGCCGCCAGAATGGTCGCAATGCCCTGGCTGGCGAATTGCCAGCTTGCGTAGTAGCCGCGCCCGCGCGTGCTGTGCTCCACCATGAAGGCCGTCGCGCTGCCGAATTCACCACCCACCGCAAAGCCTTGGACCAAGCGTGCAAGCAGGATGGTGATGGGCGCCACGATGCCGATCTGCTGGTAGCTCGGCATCACGGCAATCACCAATGTGCCGACGATCATCAGCAGGATCGACAGCGTCAGTGCCGCCTTGCGCCCCTTCCTGTCGGCATACATGCCCAGCACGATCGCGCCCACCGGCCGCGTGATGAACGACACGCCAAAGCTGCCCACCGCAAACAGCAGCGACACCCATTCGTCATCGGCTGGGAAGAACAGTTTGCCGATGATGGATGCGAAGAAGCCGTAGACGAGAAAGTCGTACCACTCCAGCGCATTGCCGATCGACGACGAAACGACGATGCGGCGTGCATGCGCTGCACTCGTTGTTGCGGGCCGAGCAGGCGCAGCAGTGCCTGCCGCAGAGGGGGCGGTCATGATCAGGGTTCCTTTGGTGCCGGCCGGGATCGTTTTTATGGGAACTGCAGCGCGTTGCCCGCCCGGTCCGACGGGTCAGCGCGCTCGTGCAGGGGCTTTCTTTAGAAACCCACCGCGTGGCCGTCGCGGCGGCTGTCGCTGGCAGCCACGTAGCCGTGGTCGGCGTCGTCCGACAGGCGCCAGATGAACTGGCCGGAGCCGAAATCCATGTACGGATCCGCCACCGATTCGAGCTTGTGCCCGCGCGCTTCCAGCGCAGCGACGGTCTTGGCGTTCATCGTGCCTTCCACGTCGAGCGTGAAATCGCGGTTGACCTTCCAGCGTGGTGCGTCGCACGCGGCCTGCGGTTGCTGCTTGTAATCGAGCATGCGCACGAGCGTCTGCAGATGGCCTTGCGGTTGCATGTCGCCGCCCATCACGCCAAAGCTCATCTGCGGCTGGCCGTCCTTGGTCAGGAACGCCGGAATGATGGTGTGGAACGGCCGCTTGCCGCCTTCCACCACATTGGCCGAACGCGCGTCCATCGAAAAACCGAAGCCGCGGTTCTGCAGGCTGATGCCGGTGCCGGGCACCACCACGCCGGAGCCGAAACCCATGTAGTTGGATTGGATGAACGAGACCATCATGCCGTTCTCGTCGGCGGCCGTCAGGTACACCGTGCCCCCGGCGCGCGGCATGCCGAAGGTCGGCATCTGCGCGCGGCCCATGTCGATGAGCTTGGCGCGTGCATCGAGGTAAGCGTCGTCGAGCATCTGCTCGGGCGTGACCTCCATCGAGCGCGGGTCGGCCACGTATTTGTAGAGATCGGCAAACGCCAGCTTCATCGCTTCAATCTGCAGATGCTGCGAGTCGGCCGAGTCGACGGGCAGGGCGCCGAGGTCGAAGCGGTCGAGAATGCCCAGGGCGATGAGCGCAGCGATACCTTGGCCGTTCGGCGGGATCTCGTGCAGGTCGTAGCCGCGGTAGCGCTTGGTGATCGGCTTGACCCATTCGGGGCGATAGTCGCGCAGGTCTTGTGCGGTCATGCCGCCGCCGCATTCGCGCGAGTACGCGGCAATGCGTTCCGCAAGTTCGCCTTCGTAGAAATCGCGGCCGTTGGTCTGGCCCAGGCGGCGCAGCGTGGCGGCGGCGTCGGGCAGCTTGAACTTCTCGCCGACTTCCGGCGCACGGCCGTGCGGCATGAAGGCCTGCGCGTAGCCGGGCTGGTTGTGCAGTTCGGGGATGGCCGCTGCCCACTTGTGCGCGACGATGGGCGCGATGGTGTGGCCACGCTCGGCAATCTCGGCGGCCGGTTCCAGCACATCCGCAAACGGCAGCTTGCCGAAGCGCTCGTGCAACGCAGCCCAGGCGGAGATGGCGCCGGGCACGGTCACCGCGTCCCAGCCGCGCATGGGGCGCTTGGGGTTGCCGTTGGCGTCCTCGCCGTACTTGTTGCGGAAGTAGTCGAGGTTCCAGGCCTGCGGCGCGGTGCCGGAGGCGTTCAACCCGTGCAGTTCCTTGCCGTCCCACAAGATGGCGAATGCATCGCTGCCGAGGCCGCACGAGACGGGCTCGACCACGGTGAGCATGGCCGCCGCCGCGATGGCCGCATCCACGGCGCTGCCGCCCGCTAGCAGCATGCGCAGTCCGGCCTGGGCCGCCAGCGGGTGAGACGTGGACACAACGTTGCGCGCAAACAGCGGAATGCGGACGGTGGGATACGGGTTTTGCCAATCGAACTGGTGGGGCATGGGACTTAAGTGGGAATAAGCAGGAATGTTTGACGAATGATTATTTGCGGTGCTCTGGATTTAATAAAGTTAAAATTCATTGGATTCAGCTTAAGAAAAACTTGAGAATCCGCCGCGCCTTGCCGTGAGTACCGTCCGCTTCCTCCGCACCTTTGTTGCCGTGGCACGCCATGGCTCGTTTGCCGCCGCCGCCGAGCGCGTTGCGCTGACGCAGGCCGCAGTGAGCCTGCAGATGCGTGCGCTCGAAACCGAACTGCGCCGCGATCTGTTCGACCGGTCGGGGCGCACCGTCACACTGAATGCGCATGGCCGCGCGCTGCTGCCGCAAGCCGAGCACCTGCTGGCGCTGTACGACGCCATGCGTGTCGGAGACGAACCGCAGACGGAGCTGTCCGGCGCCGTGGCGATTGGCGCAGTGGTGTCGGTGATGGGGTCGCTGGCACATGCGGTGGCGGGGCTCAAGCAGGTGCACAAGGGGCTGGACGTCAAGCTCATCACCGGCAAATCGGGCGAGCTGGCCGAGCAGGTGGAAGCGGGCGAGCTGGATGGCGCGCTGGTGGTCGAACACCTGGAGCGCCTGCCGGCCAACCTCGCGTGGCATCCGCTCTATACCGAACCGCTGGTGGTGGTGGCGGGCCGTCATACGCGCGGCCGCGCCGAAGAAGTCCTGCGCACCCATCCATTCCTGCGTTTCGACCGCGCGGTGCGCACGGGGGCGCTCATCGACCGGGCCCTGCGGAAGACGCACATGGCGGTCAACGAATTCATCGAGGTCAATTCAATCGAGGCGATTGTCGAGCTGGTGCGCCAGCAGGTGGGTGTGACGCTGGTGCCGCGCCTGCGCCGCGCAAGCTGGGAGAGCGACCCCGCCCTGCGCGTGCTGCCCATGCCGCCGCAGACGCCGGTGCGCGCTGTCGGGATGATCGAGCGGAAAGAACACGTGCGGCACGGTGTGATTCAGGCGGTACTCGATGCGCTCGAAACCACACTTGGCAATTCCAGCGCCTAGACTGGATGCACCCAGACAGGCTCCGGAGACCGCGATGGACGCAATCATTCAACGCTGGCGCGACGAGTTGATCCTGCTCGCTCGCATTCTGATGATGGTGCTGTTCGTGATGTCCGGATGGGGCAAGCTGACCGGTTTCCAGGGCACGGTCGGCTACATGGCCAGCACGGGCGCCCCCATGCCGATGGTGGCCGCTGCGGTGGCCGTCGTCATGGAGTTCGGCGTCGGTATTGCCTTGCTCATCGGGCTGTGGACGCGGCCGCTGGCCATTCTGATGGCGCTGTTCGTGCTCGGCACGTCGTTCATCGCCCATTCCTACTGGGATATGCAAGGCGCCATGGAGGCCGCCAACAAGATCCAGTTCTACAAGAACCTGAGCATCATGGGCGGGCTGTTTCTGTTGGCTGCTGTGGGGCCGGGCAAGTACGCGGTGCAGAAGTCGTAGTGCGCGCGCTCAACGCAACGACCGCTGCACCAGCACTAGTACGGCAAACACACCGCATGCCACGGCAAACCAACTGAAGAGCTGCGTGCCTGCCAGCAGCGTGGCTTGCCGATCAATTTCGGCGGACAGGCTCGCCAGGCGCTCCGGCGTGAGCGGGTTGGCGGCCTGCAGGTCTGCCGTGAAGCGCGTGACATGCGCGACGATCAGCGAGCGCGATTCGGCCTGCTGCGTCTGCAGCGACACAGCCGCCAAGCCTGTGCCAACCGCCGTCGCAAACTGGCGCGCGATGTTCTTCATCTGGTAGCCGTGGGCGAAGTCTTCTCGGTCCAGATCGAGGTAGGTCATCATCGCGACCTGAATCATCACTGCGCCCGGCGTGATGCCTTCCAGAATCGACACGGGGAAGAACGCATAGTCGGGCGCGCCCGGCATCAGGCTTGTCGCCAGCAGCAGCGCCGCTGCCGCATACACGGCAAAGCCGATGGCGATGAAGCGGCGCTTGCGGAAGAAGAACGGCAACCAAATCGTCATAACGACGGCCACCACCGTCGACACTGCCCCGCTGATCATCAAGAACAGCGTGGTGGTGCGGAACGTGAAGCCCAGGCCGCCTTGCGACACCGCCGGAAACAGGTACGACCAGTACCCGCTCATCAGGTAATAGACGCCGTAGAAGCCGATGCCCCACAGGTAACGGCGACCATTCAGGCGCGAGAGATCGAGCCACGGATCGGGGTGCGTGCGCAGGCGATGGATGGCCAGCAGCAGCGAAGCCGTACCGCCCAGCAACAACAGCGGAATCAACGGCGAGGCCGTCAGGCGGCTGTAGCGCAGCTCCGACAGGCCCATCAGGAACGACAGCGCGCCGATGGCCATGGCGCCCACGCCAACCCAATCCCACTGGCTGTCTTCGGGCGGCGCTTCATCGGGGCGGCGTGCGGCGCGTGTGCGCGGTTGATGGTGCTCGGGCGGCAGGAAGAACATCGCCATCCAGGCCACACCGGCAAGCGCCAGTTCGATCCAAAAAATCACGCGCCATTCGCTGTACTCCAGCACCTCGGCGCAGATCCACGGCGCAAGCGTGGTCAGTCCGAACAGGCCGACGCTGAACATCAGCATCGGTGGAATGCGCTCGTCGGGCTCGGCTGTGAGTTGCACCAGGATGCGCGACGCCGAAAACAAGCCGCCCGCGCCCAGGCCCTGGATGGTCCGCCCGATGACGAGTTCGCCGATATTGTTGGATTGCGCACACACCATGCAGCCGATGGCGAACAGCACGATGCCCACCAGCGAGTACGTCCGGTAGCCAACGTGCGCCGCAATGCGGCCAATGGCGAGGTTGGCGACCACGGCCGCCACGGCATACGCTGTGACGGCGTACAGATACGCCTCGGGACTCGCATGCACACCGCCCTGGATGTGCTGGCCCGCCACGGCGAACATCTGCGACGAGACAAAATCGAGGCCTGTGGAGAGGCCCAGCGCCAGCCCAAAAGCGTGGACGCGTGCAGAAGAGAAGTGGGGGAACGCCCGCAGTGACGCGGGTTTGAGGATTTGCAGCGACATGTGCCCGAGCATAAACTTGCCCGCCAGCCGGATAAACGGCCAACTCTAGGAACACTGTCCAGTCATGCGAACAATGGAGTGGAACGACTGGGAAACCTTCTGCCGCGTGGTGGAGGCCGGCAGCTTCACCGCCGCCGCCGAGGCGCTGGGCATTCCCAAATCGACCGCCAGCGCCGCCGTATCAAGGCTGGAAGCAGCGCTGGGCGTGCGGCTCATGACGCGCACGACGCGCCAGTTGCGGCTGACCGAAGCGGGCTCGCAGTTCTACGACGACATCGCGCCGTTGTTCGAACGCCTGCGCGAAGTGCACGCCGACACCACAGCAGCCAGCGAAACCGTGGCCGGCACGCTGCGCATCGCCGCGCCGTACGAAGTCGGTGCGCAGCACCTGACTGAACCGGTGTGCCGTACGCTCGAGAAGTATCCGCATCTGCAAATCCAGGTGCACATCTCGTGGGAGCAGCCCGACCTGCTGGCTAGCGGCTACGACATCGTCTTCGTGATGGTCGACCAGATGCTGCCGGATTCGTCGCTCGTGGCGCGTCGTGTGGTGCTGATCCCGCGCGGTTTGTATGCGTCGCCGGCCATGTTGGCGGAACGCCCGCCGCTCAAGACACCCGCCGATCTGGCCGGCTGGCCCTGCCTGTCCGGCCCCGACGACGCAAGCTGGGCCTTCCGCCCCGTCGGCCAGCCCGCAATGGAGCCAATCGAAGTCCCGATCCAGCCGCGCCTGCAGACCTTGAATGCCGAAATGCGCGCCCGGGCCGCCGTGCGTGGCCTGGGTGTGGCGCGCATGGCGCGCTCCGTGGGTGATACGGAAGTCGCGGCCGGTCGGCTCGTGCGCGTGCTGCCCGATTTCGAACTGACCGCGCTGCGCGTCTATGCGCTGATGCCTGCGCGCAAGCTGGTGCCGCGCAAGGTGCGCGTGTTTCTGGATGCGCTGGAAGCAGAGGGCGTTTCCGCCACACCGGCCCCTGCCTAGCCGAAGACCGGCGCTGGATGTCACAATCGGCGCTTCCCAATTCGGATTGTGAGGACCGGCGGCCATGCGTCTGCGCCAGATTGAAGTCTTCCGCGCCGTGATGCTGGTCGGGACCGTCAGCGAGGCGGCGCGCATGCTCAACGTGTCGCAACCCGTGGTGACACGCGTGTTGCAGCACACCGAACTGCAACTCGGCTTCCGCCTGTTCGACCGCACCAAAGGGCGCCTGCAGCCCACCGCCGAGGCGTTCGAATTGTTCAGCGAAGTCGAGCGGCTGTACCAGGAGGTCGAGCGCGTGCGGCGCGTGTCGGCCAATCTGCGCCACAAGGGGGCGGGGCGCTTGCGCGTGGCGGCAACGCCCAGCTTGGCCCCGAGCATCCTGGCGCCTGCCGTGCGGCGTTTCTCTCAGCGCCATCCCGATACGCTGGTGCGCGTGTTTACGCATCACACGGCCGAGATCGTGCAGGGCTTGCTCGCGCAGGACATCGACGTCGGCTTCGCCTTTGCGCCGCCCGTGCATCCGGCCATCAGCACCACGCCGGTCGCGCAGGGCCGCATCCTGCTGGCCGCGCCGCGCGCCTGGGTGGGGGACACGACGGATGGCCGCGCGCTGCACAAGCTCGTTGCCGAGAAGCCGTTCATCGGACTGGAAGACCAGATCTCGCTCGGCTCGCTGGTCGGGCAGACGCTGGCGCGCGGCGGTCTGGCGCCGCAGTCGACGCTGGAAGTGCAGACGTATTCGCTGGCGCGATCGCTGGTAGAGGAGTCGCTCGGCGTGACGATGCTTGATCAGTTCACTGCCGCCACCGGCAGCATGGAGCGCATCGCGCTGTTCGCGCTGGAGCCGGCGCAGACGTTTGACGTGCGCGCCATGCGTGCCGAGCATCACGCACCGTCATCGCTGGCGGATAGCCTGGTGCAGTGTTTTGCCGAGGCCGCGCGCGCGCTGTCCGATGAACTCCCGCAGCGCGTCGAACCGACCGCATTTGTGCTCAAGCCCACCGAACCTGACAGCGACGCGGCAGACTAACCGGCTTGCACTGACCATTTCCAGGAGACGGATCCATGCGTCGTTTTGCAACTGCAGTGATGTTTGGGCTGGCGCTGGGCGCCGGCGTCTTCAGCGGCGTCGCCACCGCGCAGCAGTCGCCGGTGCCCGGCATGTCGTCCGACGATCTGAACACGGCGCTCGACTTTGCCAAGGCCGGCCTCAACAAGGCGATCGATCAGGCGCGTGCGTATTCCGCGCTGCCGATCAAGGACCCGCACGACGTGCGCTACACGTGCGAGGGCGGCAAGACGCTCCTCGTGAAATACATGACCGTGGGCGATACCCCGCTGGCGGCCATGACACTTAACGGCAAGACACTGGTGTTTGCCAACGTGATGGCCGCTTCGGGGGCGCGCTATGCGTCGGGCCAGTATGTGTGGTGGACGAAGGGCCCCACCGGCTTCCTCGCCGACGAGACCCTGCCCGGCAGCCGCAATCAGCTCTACCGCGATTGCAGCGAAGCGACCAGCGGCCGGCCTTAAATTTCCTGCAGATCGTGCCCGACGATGATCTCGCCCTTGAAGTGGGGGCGCACGGCATCGAGCCAGACTGAATCTTCCAGGAACGGATAGCCCCCGGGCACGAAGTGCGACAGCACCAGCGTCTTCACCTTGGCCTCGGTGGCAATGCGGCCGACCTCTTCGGTGGAGGTGTGGCTCGCCAGCAGATGCTCGCGCAGCGTCTTGGCGTTGGGCTCGGTAGACAGCAGCTTATCCAGCGACGGCAGATGCATCACCTCATGGACGAGCACGTCGGCGCCGTACGCCAGGCGCACGAGGTTTTCGCTCGGCGCCGTATCGCCGGAGATGACGATGGAGCGGTCTGCCGAATCGAAGCGAAACGCAAATGCCGGCGACACCGGCGGGTGCTTGACCAGCGCGCTCGTCACCTTCACGTTGGCATCCTGCATGACCAGTCCGCCTTCGGTCAGCTCGTGCGGATGAAGCATCGGCGCCAGCGGCGGGCGACCTTCGTCGGCAATGCGGGTGCGGATGTCGTAGTCGTACAGCTCAAGGAACTTGGTCGTCATCGCGGCCAGCGGGGGCGGGCCCCACGCATCGACGGGGCCGGTCAGGTCGGTGGCCCACGCCAGCAGCATCAGCGTGCCGTAGTCTGCGTTGTGGTCGGAGTGCTGATGCGTGAGGAAGACGTGGCGGATGTCCTTGAGCTTGAGGCCCGCCGTCACGTATTGGCGTGCGACACCGTTCCCGCAATCGACCACGTACGATACGCCGTTGATGACGATCACCTGCGCCGGGGCCGAGCGATTCTTCTTGGGCGTCGGCCCGCCCGCCGTGCCCAGCAGGATCAACCGCGTGCCCTTCTTGGGCGCATCGGCAGCCAAAGCGCTCAACGGCAAACTTGCGGACGCCGCGCCCGCACCCACGGCCAGCGCGCCGGCCTGCCGCATCCAGCGGCGACGGTTGTTGTCGAAAGCGTGCATGCGGCGGTCTCCTCTCTGCTGTTGTCTGCGTGCCTGTTTTAGCGGGGCAGCCCGCCCACCTTCATGCCGGGCTTGACGCCCTTGCGTGCAAACCAGCCTTTGTTCATTTCCAGCGCGTAGCTGCCTGCCCGGGTGGGGCAGTGGTTGTCTTCGGTCTGCGGCTTCATCTCGGCAATGTCGGAGATGGTGCCGTCGTCGGTGATGAAGGCGATGGACAGCGGCAGGTCGGTGTTCTTCATCCAGAAGCAGTGGCCCGCGGATTCATCAAACACGAACAGCATGCCGGCGGTGTCGGGCATGGTCTTGCGGAACATCAGGCCGGTCTCGCGCGTTTGCGGGGTGGCCGCTACTTCGGCTTTGACCTTGTACATGCCGATGGTCAGGTCGACCACGGGCAGGCCGGTATTGGGGGCGGTGGGCGTCTGGGCGAGCGCACCGGTGGCGGCAACGGCCAGCGACAGAGCGGCAAAGAAGCGGGACAGGGTGGTCATGGCGCGAACGGGTCGGAAAAGAAACGCTCCATGATCGGCACTCGGCCAGCCGCCGTCAATCAGACAGCCGCTGGCCGGGCGACGAAGTTGTTACCGCGTATTCGGGCCGGGGGCGGCTTGGTGCTCGACGGCAACCGTTTTGGCTCCTGTCTTGGGCGTATGCACAGAGCGCGCCTTGTCGGCCGCAGGATCGGGCATCAGCGCCACATAACGCGCATCGGTGAGCGTGCGCAGGAACGACGCGATGTCGTCGATCTCATCTTCCGTCAGCGCAGGCGTGGTGCCAGCGCGGCGGTTCATCGGCACGGCATTCACGTTGATGTTGCCCTGGTATCTGGCGGGCACGTCGTTGAAACGCTTGCCGCCGGGGTACCACTGTGCGGGGTCGGTCGAGCGCGTGGCATAAAACGCCACGGTGTCGCGCAGCGTACGGAAAACACCGTTGTGCATGAACGTCTGGCGCACCGCCACGTTGCGCAGGCCCGCCGTGCGGAAGTAGCCGCACCATTGGTCGGGCTCCGGCCACTTCAGCGTGCGGGCGGTCTGGCAGAGCCCCACGTCAAAGTGGCGCGGGTCCTTGTTGGCCGGCAGCAGCGGGTTGCGCGGCACGGCGATGGCGTCGTAGCCGAAATCCGTAAACAGCGATCGCTCCGGCCGCGACGACGATTCCACCATCAGATGGCACGACGCGCAGTTGCCTTTGTCCGGATTGCGGAACAGGGCGAGGCCGCGCATCTCGGCGGCGGAAAGCGGCGTGCGCTTGCGCAGGAAATCGTCGAAGCGGGAGGTGAACGGCGCCAATTCGTCGCTCTGGAAATACGCCTCCAGCGCCTTGCCCAACGCGCCGACGAGGCGTTCGGGCTCATGCACCGCATCGGCGCCGAACTGCTTCGCCAACGCCTGACTCAGATCGGTGCCGACCACCTTGCGCTGCAGGTCGCGCGCTGAACGGTTGCCCATTTCATCCGGATTGAACAACGGGCCGCGGATCTGCTCGGGGATGGAATCTGCCCGGCCATCGGCGAAGAAGCCGCCGAACGGCGACGGAAAGCTCGCGTCGTCGTCCTGGAAGAAGTAGCGATGCGGGATGTAGCGCAGATACAGCAGCGACGGCGCGTTGCGTGCCGCCACGTGCCCGGGGCGGCTGCCGGCCGGCACACCGATGCGCAGCGCCTCGCCCTTCAGCGTGGGCGCGAAGGCGCGGCCCGGGTCATGGCATGCCGCGCACGACGTGCCTTGCGGCTCAGACAGGCGCGGGTCGAAAAACACCCGCTTACCGAGCGCGACGAGGTTCGGGTCCGGCTTGAACGCGGTCGACTCCGCAGGCGGGGGCACGGCGTCCAGCCTGGGCGTCATGCCGATCGATTCAGCCGCCGCCGCACCCGAGAAGAGTGCGGCGGCAACCCACAGCGCGGTGCTCAGGCGCTTCAAGGTGCGACGAAACCCGTCTTGTCGCACACCAGGCTCGTGCCGTTCTGCGTGCAGGTCGTCAGCAGCTTGCCGGCTACGGTGTAGGCCTTGAACAGCCAGCCCTTGGCGGGTGCGGGCTGGCGGTCCATCACCATGAAGCCGAACGAGTTGTTGTGCGAGATGCTGCCAACCGTCACGCCCGAAGCCGGGCTGACAGCCGGGAACGGATCGGGCAGGGCCACGTCCAGCGAATCGCCGGCGTTGCCTGCAACGATGGTCGCCGGGTGGTTGCTGGTGAAGTTGATGGCCTGGAAGTCATGCACGTGACCGTGGAGCGCGACCTGCACGCCCGGCGGGTAATACGCCGTGGCGTTCAGGCTGTTCATGACCGACAGCAGCGCGGCATTGCCGCCCAGCGGCGTGCTGCCCGCGATGGGCACGAAGCCCAGGATTGGGTGGTGATTGGTAAAGATCGACATCACGCCCGGCTTGGCGGCCAGCGTGCCCACCGTGCTGAACTGTTTCTGGTAGGTCTGGAACCACGGGTCGGTCGTCGCCAATGCCGTCGTGCCAGCCTTGGCCGAATCGAACACGATGACCTGCGTATCGCTGCCGAGGGCGACGGCGTACGGGTCCGACGCGTTGGCAGCCGTGTCGTTGGCCGGGTTGTCGCACGAGCGGTCGGCCGAATACGGGCGCGGATCCAGGAAGCGGTACCAGCCCTGGCCGGCGCGAGCGCATTCCTCGTGATTGCCGCGCACCAGCACCCACGGGGCCGCGGCCATCAGCGGGGCGGCGGGCTGGAACAGGTCGGCCTGCCACGTATCCCAGCCGTAGCCCCAGGGGCTGCCCTGGCAGCCGGCCACGTCGGGCGGGCAGGCGTTTTCGCGGTAGTGATAGTCGCCAACATGCAGCACGAGGTCGGGGTTCATCTTGGCGGCCGTGGCGGCAGCGCTGGCAAACGGCCACGACAGCGGGTCGTTACACGACTGGAACGTGTTGCTCGACTTCTTCATGCGGCAGCCGGTGTCCGCAAGGATCACCACGCGCTGCGGGTTGGCCTTGGGCAGCGGCAGCACACGCGAGCCGATCGACGCGGCCTTGGCCGTAGATGCCACGGTGGCTTCGCAGGCATTCACAGGGAAGGACGAGGCTTTCGAATCGCTGGCGGCGCTGGCCGTGGTGCGCTGTGCGGGGGTGCCGGCGGCCACACGCAGCGTCATGCGCGTGGAGGTGCCGTCCACCGTCAGCAGCGGGCAAACCGAGCTGTCGACGGGCGAGGCGCTGTTCGTATAGCTGGTGACGGCGCGCACGACAGCCTGGTTGCTGTCGCCGATCTCCACCCACGCGGCCTGTATGTTGGCGTCAGCCGTGGCCGCATCCGAGGGCGTGGCCGTCGACACCGGCGTCGAATCGGACGACGAGCCGCCGCAGCCCGCAATCACGGCGGCAGCGGCCAGCGCGGCAAGAGAGAGCATCGTGAACACGGTGCGTTTTCGTCGCACCGGAGCGAACATCGATCGGAATTCCATTGCGCCATCCCTGTTTCTTGTTGTGAGGAACGGGCAAGGTACTCAAGCTTGATGGCGCTATTTTGACAGCCCTGCATGCGTGCCCGGGATTTCCGTTGGGCAGGCGAGGGCGAAAAAAAAAGCAGATGCATAAGCACCTGCTTTTTCTGTATCGGCCGAGCCGCGTGGGCCCGGCAGAAACACAAGCTTATTGCTTGGCGGCGTCAGCAGCCGGAGCCGAAGCGTCAGCAGCCTTCTTGGCAGCCTTCTTGTGGTGGTGCTTCTTGGCCTTCTTGGCCTTCGGAGCAGCCTTTTCGGCAGCAGCCGGAGCAGCAGCTGCGTCAGCAGCCGGAGCGGAGGCTTGAGCGAACACACCGGTGGCGAACAGGCCGGCGATCAGGGCAGCGATCAGCTTCTTCATGGTGAATCCTTTTATAGATCAGTGAGTTAACCAACGACCCGCTAAATGAGTCATCTGCAATAACGCAGGCCGTTACAGGCGCGTTGACACGTTCCGTCGAATTTTTTCTGGGCTCCGGCGAAAGCCTCCGCGCCGCCTGATCCGCCATGTGGCGCATGTTGCGCTGCGCAAGAAAGATGCCTGCGGGCCTGCATTTCGGACCGATCTGATTGGATGGCGGCGCCTGCCCCCAGAGAATGCGAGCCGATTGTGCTCAAGGCTTGCCGTGTCTCTCCCGCCGTCATCCTTCCGCCCCACCAAGCCCGCCTCTCCCATTCCGCCGGCCCCACTCCGGCGCCGCGATTTCGTCCTGGGTTGCGGCGCGTTGATTGTGCTGGGGGCCTTGCCCGGTTTCTGGCCCCGTTCGCACGGCGCTTCCGCACTTGATGATTTCATGCTCGTGTCACAGACGATTTCCGGCGCACCGCTGGATCGCCGCGTGGGGCTGTCTTGTTTCAGCCATCTGCACCGGGCTGACGATCGCTTTATCGAACACATCCAGGCGCTTGCGTGGTTGGTCCGCCGGCATCCGGGCGTGGACGCTGCCGGCCTGGTCCGCTTGCTTGATGCTGACAGCGCCCGCGAACTGCGTGCCGCGTTGGTCCGGCTGGTGGATGCCTGGAGCGCCCGGCGGGATGCGGTTCCTGCCTTGAGCGATGTCCGCGGCCCGGTCGCCCGCGCCTTCGACGCCGACCTGATCGGCCGTTGACAACGCCCGGGAGCAGGGGCCGAAATATGGCGGATGGTGAAATTTTCCGGCATAATGCGGAATTCACTCTTGTGTCTTATATAAGAGTTGCGGCTTGCGCCAGATGCGAGATTTTGTGCGGTGCATCGTGAGAGCGTCATCGTAGGCCGTTAGAATCGCCAGTTCATTGCAGCGCGCCACGCCGGCCAACCCGTGAGCGGCGCGCTGTGCTGTCAACCCCCACCGTCCACCCGCTACCTGCGGTCTGCACTGGAGTCGTCCATGTATCAACACATCAAGGTCCCGGCCGGCGAGAAGATCACTGTCAACCAAGACTTCTCCCTGAACGTTCCGAACAACCCGATCATTCCTTACATCGAAGGTGACGGCACCGGCTTCGACATCACCCCGGTGATGATCAAGGTGGTGGACGCAGCGGTTGAGAAGGCTTACAAGGGTGAGCGCAAGATTTCGTGGATGGAAATCTACGCCGGCGAGAAGTCGACCAAGGTGTACGGCCCGGACGTGTGGCTGCCGGAAGAAACCCTGCAAGTCCTGAAGGACTACGTGGTGTCCATCAAGGGCCCGCTGACGACGCCGGTGGGCGGCGGCATCCGTTCGCTGAACGTGGCGCTGCGCCAAGAGCTGGACCTGTACGTCTGCCTGCGCCCGGTGCGCTACTTCAAGGGCGTGCCCTCGCCGGTCAAAGAGCCGGAGAAGACCGACATGGTCATCTTCCGCGAGAACTCGGAAGACATCTACGCCGGTATCGAATTCGAAGCCCAAAGCGACAAGGCCAAGAAGCTGATCAAGATTCTGCAGGACGAATTTGGCGTCAAGAAGATCCGCTTCCCGGAAACCTCGGGTATCGGTGTGAAGCCGGTCTCGAAGGAAGGCACGGAGCGCCTGGTGCGCAAGGCCATCCAGTACGCGATCGACAACGACAAGCCGTCGGTCACGATCGTGCACAAGGGCAACATCATGAAGTTCACGGAAGGTGGTTTCCGTGACTGGGCCTACGCGCTGGCACAGAAGGAATTCGGCGCCGAGCTGATCGACGGCGGCCCGTGGTGCAAGTTCAAGAACCCGAAGACGGGCAAGGAAATCATCGTCAAGGACGCAATTGCCGATGCCTTCCTGCAGCAGATCCTGCTGCGTCCGGCCGAGTACTCGGTGGTGGCCACGCTGAACCTGAACGGCGACTACATCTCGGACGCCCTGGCTGCGCAAGTTGGCGGCATCGGTATCGCCCCGGGTGCCAACCTGTCGGATTCGGTGGCGATGTTCGAAGCCACCCACGGCACGGCTCCGAAGTACGCAGGCAAGGACTACGTGAACCCCGGTTCGGAAATCCTGTCGGCCGAAATGATGCTGCGTCACATGGGCTGGACGGAAGCCGCTGACCTGATCATCTCGTCGATCGAGAAGTCGATCCTGTCGAAGAAGGTCACCTATGACTTCGCCCGCCTGCTGGAAGGCGCGACCCAAGTGTCGTGCTCGGGCTTCGGTCAAGTGATGATCGACAATATGTAAGCTCGTTTCGCCTGGATTCACGGCGAACCAGAAACCCCGGTAGATCAACGATCTCCGGGGTTTTTTGTTTTCAGGTCGTGCCGGGCAGCATCATGGCAAGAGTGGCCGCCTACCGCCACTACCGATCATCATGATTTACGGCAATTTCGCCGTAAAGCGATCCCAAAAAGTGGGGGGCAATTCGACAAATTCCTCGTCCCCTCCATACCAAACTTTGCGGTCACCCCATATTATTCCCGGATCGTTGTCATAAAAGGATCGCTCTGCTACTAGACTCCCAGTATTCTTATCGTAAAGCCTAAATAGATATTTCGGTCTCATGCCGATGGCGCAAATCTGCCCCTCGTAAAGCGGGGCACCCCCCATTTGCCGAGATTTATTTGATACGCCTTCGGTCTCCCGCCTTCGGCACTCGCTTGGATTTATCCGTTGCATAGCCGCAAAAGCATATGCGAGACCAACAGCGGCAAGCACAAATGCTATCAAATAAGGACAGCGGGGCCTCATGCGTCAAACTCAAAGACAGCAGTTTTAGATAGTGGAACATTCACCCTGTCAGAATAAATAATAAAATCTCCGCCCTGCTGGTGTTTAATCTGCCATTTTCGATAGTCTCTATTTCTAACTGGATAGTAGACTTTCCTTTCCGTGATCAAGTTGTTTACGGCGACGGGATACATGTATCCGTCCGACTTCGCCAATTCACCAGCGACAGTTGCCTCCGGAATGACGATGAAGCCGGTTTTGTTCCAATGGCGGAGATATTGGGTTCCCTTTTGATCGGAGCGGTCAAGGAATGTGAAGACATCGCGGGCATATATAGATAATCCATAAATTTCCAATCGTGCTCGCCCGTTGCGGTAGAACAACCATGAAAAGCTATCCACTGCAACGTAGAATGAAAAAGCCCCCAGCGCCCCATACAAATCATCCATCCATAGCGGATCGATTGATCCTTTAATCGCCATTTTAGATTTGCTAATAAAAGTGGTATCAACTGTGATATGTTGAAAATGAAATCTTCTGTGATATTCATCGATGTTCCCGCTGCATACTTTCCACGTACTCAAGCATTGGCTAGTAGGTGCCACCTTCCGAAACGTACTATTTAGCGCATTTATCGCCTTGCCGCTAAACATCCATTCAGGTCTTTGCAGCAGTTCAAATGCCTCTTTTGCGCGAGGAAACCGCAAAATCCAATCCAGAGTGCACGTCGTAGTGTCGATCATGCTCGACGGGAACGGTTGACCGTTTTGATTGATGCCATGTACCGCGCCCTCATCGGTATTCGCGAAATTGAGCGTCCCGGCAAACCACCGGCGTTGAATTTTAGCCGCGACCGGCCAGCCGATTGCGTCCATTGCACCGGGAATGTCAAGCAGGTCAAACGGCTTCACGTGAGACCGCCTGGGCGCTGGAACTGGTGCCGGGGCTGGTTTGGGTGCCGGTGGCGCATTTAGCCACGCCTTGTAACGAAAGAAGGCGTTTTCTAGGGCGATGAGCGTATCCATGGCGTCCCGTTTGGGCCTGGGCGGCGGTTTGGGGGCTGGCGGCGGCAGTTCCTGATAACTCAGTTTAGGCGGGGTCTTGTCCATGGACAATTCATCCACATCGACAGCTGTGCAAGTGTTCTCTGACAGTTGCCATAGTGGGCGAATGACCGATTTATCTAAGAAGCGAATTTTTCTCATAAAAAACTTACCTTCACGACCAATCTACTATGGTTCGTGAGTCTTTTAATGAAGGTGGGAGTTAATGCGTCACTCGGCAAAAATAGAAATCACCACGACGAGAGCGGTCCCATAAGGGTATGTGATCAGCCCGCGCAATCGAACACGGCCTGAATCAATCGATTACTGCACCTTGTTATGGCATTCCTGATATCCGAAAAATGCGGTGTATACGGATATCACGATTTGAGACGAAAATTGTCAATGTTTGTATCTGCCGCCAACGCGAGCCCGGGGAAAGAAAATTAAAACGTATTGCCGCCGCTTTCGCCTGCTTATTTGATTCACGTCAACGTAGAGGAACGCCAGTACAGTCTCACGCTCACGCGTTTCGCGGACGTTCTTGGCGCTCGGGAACAGTTCACTACGATTCCCCCATCGTGCGATTAATCTCCCCCTGCAATTGCAATCTCGACCAGCTGGCCCGGTTGGCGCATTAGCTAAAGGCGCCTTCGGGCGCCTTTTTTATTTCATGCTCGCACGCGCTAAACGCCCATGCAGGTATCCGGGTTAGGGCGCTTCGCAGCACGCGTTAGGGCACCCGCGACCAAACTCGATAGCGACCGCGGACGCCCTCCCGGCAAGCCCGGTTTTTTATGGGCGCTTCATGCGCTTAGGCCTGTGGACGAGTGGGGCAGCCGACGAAAAGTGAGGCCAAGTACGAGGCTAAATGGACCGCTCACAATGAGCGACCATTGCAAGGCTTTGCGGAAGAAGTACGCAGAATGATCGACTCGCGGCTCCGGCCGCGATGGATATGAAGCAACCCCGGCAGCTTCGGCTCGCCGGGGTTTTTTGTTTCAAGCGCAACCGACCATCTGCAGATGCTCGCAGTCCTGACCGGTTCGTACTCGAAAAGGGGGCGGGCGAGCCCCAACAAGCCCCAACGCCGATGCTGCAACAAGGGCGCCGCGGCCTACGCGCTGGGCCTCGCCCATGGATCAGCGGGGTTGCTCGGGATGCTCTGGCGAGTCCGTCGTGCTCGTTGCGGAATGCTTGGGGGCTGCAGCGCGTGCGGACACGGCACGCAAAAACTCACGCGCAGCGCCAACACCTTTCTGATATTCGGTGAGCGAGTCGCCAGGCGGGGAATCGACGGATTGGGAGGTCGAGCGGGTCACGGCATTCCTCTTCAAGTGATGAACGGAACCGCGCCCAACCCTGGGGAGGGGTGGGCGAGCACAGGCAAGGTGGAAAACCGATGCGTAACAGTCGGCGCGGCCGAAGCCGCTCATGCCTGGCTCGCCCCAGGAGGGGAGACGAAGCCAAGCCATAGCGATCGAGGGCAAGAACCTATGCTCGGTTCTCACCCGTTACGCACGAGGTTTCCACACCTCGATCGCTTTCCCTATGGCACCGAAAGCGATGGCGCAGAGTGTACTGATGGCCGCTTCGTCTGAGCAGGGGCGAAACTATAAATCAGAATTTGCTGACGACTGGCGCCAACCCCGTGGTGATGCGGCTCTGCGGTGGTTCACCGGAGCCCAGTCCACGAATCTTTACGGTTTTGGCTTGCGGGCGGCGCTTGATGACCATCAAGAAATAACAGCAACGGTTTGTCACTCCCTCTATCCATGACTAGACTGGATCACATGTGACTTTCTGTGCCACTGGCGGCATCACCGCCCATGGCACCGACGCGCGCCAAGTCTCGTCCGCCTGTGAACCCCAACGACCGCCGACTCGTCCGCCATTTGCTCATCGTCGTCGCCATCAAGCTGGTGGCGCTGAGCGCGCTGTGGTGGGTGTTTGTGCGAGACCACCGGGTGCCGGTCGATGCCGAGCGGGCCGCTGATCGCCTGATCGTCACACCGTCAGCAGCGCAGGGAGGGCAACCGTGATTTCCGAGCATCTCGTCGATCTGTCCCGGCTGCAGTTCGCGGCCACCGCGATGTACCACTTCCTGTTCGTGCCGCTCACGCTGGGCATGGTCTGGCTGCTGGTCATCATGGAAAGCGTCTATGTCATGACCAACAAGGTCATCTGGAAAGACATGACGCGTTTCTGGGGCAAGCTGTTCGGCATCAACTTTGCGCTGGGCGTGACGACGGGCATTACGCTCGAATTCCAGTTCGGCACCAACTGGGCGTACTACTCGCACTACGTGGGCGACGTCTTTGGTGCGCCGCTGGCCATTGAAGGGCTGATGGCGTTCTTTCTGGAATCCACCTTCATCGGGCTGTTCTTCTTCGGGTGGGATCGTCTTTCCAAGACGCAGCACTTGCTGGTGACGACGCTGATGGCGATCGGCACCAATCTTTCCGCGCTGTGGATTCTCATCGCCAACGGCTGGATGCAGAACCCCGTGGGCGCCGAATTCAACTGGCAGACCATGCGCATGGAGATGCACGACTTCTGGGCCGTGGTCTTCAACCCCATCGCGCAGGCCAAGTTCGTGCATACGGTGTCGGCGGGCTACGTGACGGGCGCGATGTTCGTGCTGTCGATTTCAAGCTGGTACCTGCTGCGCGGCCGCGATGTGGAATTCGCGCGGCGCAGCTTTCGCGTGGCGGCTGCGTTTGGCCTGGCCAGCGTCTGCTCGGTGATCGTGCTGGGCGATGAGTCCGGCTACACCGTCGGCGAGGCGCAGCAAACCAAGATGGCCGCCATCGAGGCCATGTGGGAGACCGAGCCGGCGCCGGCCAGCTTCACTGTGGTTGCGTCGATCAACCAGCGCGAGCAGAAGAACGACTGGGCGGTCGAGATTCCATGGGTGATGGGGCTGATCGGCACGCGCTCGGTGTCCAAGCAGATTCCGGGCATCCATGAGATCAAGGCGCGCAACCGCGGACGAATCATGAGCGGTATCGAGGCGGTGGCCGCACTGGAGACGGTGCGCCAGCACCCCGGCGACGCAGCGGCGCTCCAGACCCTGCAGATCCATCAGCAAGACCTGGGCTTTGGCCTGCTGCTCAAGAAATACGTGGCCGACGTGCGGCAGGCCACGCCCGAGATGATCGACAAGGCGGTCGACGATACCGTGCCGCGCGTGTGGCCGATGTTCTGGGGCTTCCGCGTGATGGTCGGGTTGGGCTTCCTGATGTTGGCGCTGTTTGGCCTGTCGTTCTGGAGCACGTTGCGGCCGCAGCGCAAGGCGCCGGCATGGCTGCTGCGCTGGGCGCTGTGGATGCTTCCGGCACCGTGGATCGCCATCGAGCTGGGCTGGGTGGTGGCGGAATACGGCCGCCAGCCGTGGACCATCTACGGCGTGCTGCCCACGCATCTGAGTGTGTCGACGTTGAGCGAGGCCAGTCTGTATGGGTCGCTAGCGGGCTTCATCGGTTTCTACACGCTGCTGCTGATCGTCGAGATGTATCTGATGATCCGGTTCGCGCGTCAGGGGCCGGGCAGCCTCGGCACTGGTCGCTACGATTTCGAAGCCGCCCACGCTTGAGGAGAACGCCATGTTCGACTACCCAACCCTCAAGGTCATCTGGTGGCTGCTCATTGGCGTATTGCTGATCGGCTTTGCCATCATGGACGGACACGACATGGGCGTCGGCACGCTGCTGCCCTTTGTCGGCAAGACCGACGACGAGCGCCGTGTGATGATCAACACCATCGGCCCGCACTGGGACGGCAATCAGGTCTGGTTCATCACGGGCGGCGGCGCCATCTTTGCCGCGTGGCCGCTGGTGTATGCCACCGCGTTCAGCGGGTTCTACTGGGCGATGCTGGCGGTGCTGTGGGCGCTGTTCTTCCGGCCGGTTGGGTTTGATTACCGGAGCAAGATCCACAACGCCACGTGGCGCAAGGTGTGGGACGTGGGTCTTTTCGTCGGGGGCGCGGTGCCGCCGCTCATCTTTGGCGTGGCGTTCGGCAACCTGCTGCAGGGCGTGCCGTTCCACTTCGACAATTTCATGGTGGTGACGTACACCGGCACGTTCTGGCAACTGCTCAATCCGTTTGCCATCCTGACGGGCGTGGTGTCGAGCGCGATGATCACCATGCATGGCGGCATCTACCTCGCCCACCGGACGGAAGGCGCCATCCAGCAGCGCGCCACCAACGCGGCCACCGGCGCAGGCATCATCGCCGTGGTGGCGTTTATTGCGGCCGGCGTGTGGTTGCACGCAGGCAGCATCGAAGGCTACGTCATCACCTCGGCCATCGACCCCGCCGGGCTTGCCAATCCGATGGCGAAGACCGTGGCACGCGCGGCCGATGCATGGTGGGGCAACTATCAGAAGCAGCCGTTGCTGTGGGCGTTGCCGGCTATTGGCGTGATCGGCCCGCTGCTGGCCGTGCTGCTGTCGCGGGCGGGGCGCACGCTTACCGCGTTCGTGCTGTCGTCGCTGGGGCTGGCGGGCATCATCACGACGGCCGGGGCAGCGATGTTTCCGTTCGTGCTGCCTTCGTCCAGCATGCCCGGCGCCAGCCTCACGGTCTGGGACAGCGTTTCCAGCCACTTCACGCTTGGCCTGATGTTCTGGGCGGCGATCATCTTTACGCCCATCATCATTGCCTACACGAGCTGGTGCTACCGCGTGATGCGCGGCAAGGTGACGGTCGAGCACATCCGCGCCAACGAGCACTCGGCCTACTAACGACGGCACAGGAGAGCAAATCCATGTGGTACTTCAGTTGGGTTCTGGGTGTCGGCTTTGCCGTGCTGCTGGCTGTGCTCAATGCAATGTGGGGTGAGGTGAGCGACGACCGCGCCGCCAATGCAAGCAGTGCAAACCCGAACCGCGAGTGAGCGCAGCAAACGTGAACGCCACCGACAAGCCGCGCATCCACGCCGCCAGCCTGGCAGCCGGTTTGCTCGTGATGGCGGTGGGGACGGTGTATCCGTACATCCTCGCCAATCGCGACGGGCATACTGACCACGGTCTCGCCGTATTGCTGTTCTGGGCGATGAGTGCGGGGCTCGTGCGCGGTGTGGGGTTTGTTCCGCGCAACAAGGTTTCGCGCGTGCTGCTTTCGGGATGGGCGTGCACGCTGGCGCTCACGCTGTTCGGGCTGCTGCGCGCCTTTGGGTAGCGCCTTTGGGTAGCGCCTTAGCGCGGCAGCCGGGTGGTACCAGCCGGTGGCGGCTCAGGTGATCGCCCGCGCAGCGCATCACGCAGGCGCCGCACGCCGCGCCACAGCTTGGGCAGTAACCACACCGACACCAACAGCAGCAGCGCCAGCACCACCAGAAACGCAATCGGCAGGAAGAACGCCATCAGCAAACCGCCGCTGGCGGCTACGTCTTCACTGAACGACGCCACCCAGTTCGAGAACGGCTCCGGCGACGTGTTGATCAGCGCGCGCGTG
The DNA here is from genome assembly GCF_052045895.1 of Ralstonia sp. 22111. Taxonomy (NCBI): domain Bacteria; kingdom Pseudomonadati; phylum Pseudomonadota; class Betaproteobacteria; order Burkholderiales; family Burkholderiaceae; genus Ralstonia; species Ralstonia sp. 22111. The sequence continues at coordinate 232,275 of NZ_JBQEPR010000002.1, forward strand.
CCAGCTTTGGTGGCATGTGCCGTGCCGGCCAGCGTCCCGCCAATCAATCCGGCGGCCACCATCCATTGCGGATCGAGCTGCCCGAATGCGGCCGCAGCCAGAATCGCGCCCGCAGGTACGCGGATGAAGGTCTGAATGCCATCCCACACGGAATCGAAACCGGGAATCTTGTCGGCGAGAAATTCCGCCACGGCCAGCACGCCGGCCAAGCCAATCACCCACCACGATTCCAGCATCTGCAGCCCGGGCGGCAAATGCAGCCAACCCGTGCGGCCGAGCACGCCGGCAGCAAATACGGCCAGATAGAGGCGGAATCCGCTGGTCCAGGACAGCCCGGCGGCCAGCGCGGCAGTTTCCAGCATGTGGCTTCCTCGGGGCGTGGAAGACAGGCGAACGGTCAATCGATATTGCAGTGTAGTGCGCGCTCGCCTGCGCCGCGGCTCAAAGCAGCGATTTGCCCTGCGACAGGATCTTGTCGCACGCCTGCCGGGTGATTTGCGACTTGATGCTGCTCAGGTCGAACTTGTTGCCATCCGAATTCGTCAGGATGCCCTTTGTGCCGTCGGTGTAGCCCGGGCTGGACGCCGGCGCACCGCCCAGCTTGCCGAGCAGCTTGTCTTTGACCGAGGCCGCGTCGGTGGCGCCGCCAAGGTAGTTGTTCTTTATGCAGAATTCCAGCACGCCGGCCACATTGCCGGTGCTACCCGACGTCAATGACCCGAGCGACGGCACACCGCCCAGGCCGCCGATGCTGCCAAGGCCACTTGTGGGGCCCTGGCTGTTGTCCTGCGTGGCCCCTTTGATGAGGTCTCCGATCTGGGCGTGGGCGGCAGCAGGAAGTAGCGCGACAATCAACAGCGTTGCCGTGGCGGCGGTGCGGGTCAGATGGGGTTTCATGCGCAGGCTCCTTGAAACGGCACGGGGATCATCCATACCGTAGTGCACAAACCGCTGAAATGACGTGTTGCGCGCGACGAGGTATGTCCGTCATTGTCTGGCGCCGCGGCAACAAAAAACCCGGCATGTCGCCGGGTTTTTTGCATTTGGACACCGTCGCCATCCGGCGGGGTGCCGCGCAACGCCAATCAGGCAGCCTGGATGTTGGTGGCCTGCTTGCCCTTCGGGCCTTGCGTCACTTCAAACGAGACGCGCTGATTTTCCTTGAGCGTCTTGAAGCCAGCCATCTGGATGGCCGAGAAATGTGCGAACAGCTCTTCGCCGCCTTCGTCAGGCGAGATGAAACCGAAACCCTTGGCGTCGTTAAACCATTTGACCGTACCGAGTGCCATGAAAACCCCTCCGTTAAAACACAAGTCCGAGCCGGGAGGGTGTGCCTGTCGGGGCAGTGCAGAGCGGTACCGCGCAGTCATCGCCCGGCCGCCGGCCTGCACGGCACGACGAATGGCGCGGGTGGAACCGCGCCGCAAGCGATCGGTCTTCTTGTGGCAAACACCACAGCCTGAAGCGGTTGTCGATCTGTTGTCGACTGGTGTGAGGCCTCCCGGGCTCACCATTCATGCGGCTCGCTGCCAACGGTTTGCGGGGCAGTAGGGCGCACATGCTGAATTCGATTGTTCGAGGATTGTAAGAGACTGTCAAGGCCACAAAGGGTGGGTTTGTGGCGAAAAACGGTCAGTTTCCGAAGAGGTTTTGCTCGAAATCCAGCCGATCGCCTCCAAGTACGGAAAACGATTGGCATCTCAGGCGCGGAGCTTGCGCCCGTTTCAGCCAGCGCGGAGGCGGTAAAACCCTTCGCGCCCGAGGGCTGACGAACGCACGCTGCACGGGCCAAACCGTTTGTAGACCTTGAAGTCGGCGTTATTTCCCCAAATTGCGAACTCGAAAGGAGTGGTTAGAATAAGACCATGGCAATCCGGCAAGCGACCACTCCACAACACGATGCAGGCACCGTCCTCGAGCGGAAAGAGCAAGCGCTCAAACCGCCCGCGATGTACAAGGTGCTGCTGCTCAACGACGACTACACCCCGATGGAATTCGTCGTGATGATTCTTCAGCAGTATTTCAGCAAAGACCGGGAGACCGCCACACAGATCATGCTGACTGTGCATCGGGAAGGTAAGGGCGTGTGCGGTATCTACACACGGGATATCGCCGCGACGAAAGTGGAATTAGTGTCAACCCATGCACGGCAAGCGGGGCATCCGCTGCAGTGCGTGATGGAGGAAGCATGATCGCGCAAGAACTGGAAGTCAGCCTGCACATGGCGTTTGTCGAAGCCCGGCAGGCTCGCCACGAATTCATTACGGTGGAGCATCTGCTGCTTGCGCTGCTGGACAACCCGACGGCCGCCGAGGTGCTGCGCGCCTGCGCTGCCAACATCGAAGACCTTCGCACGCATCTGAAGAACTTCATCGCCGACAACACGCCTGTGGTGCCCGGCACGGACGAGGTGGACACGCAGCCCACGCTGGGTTTCCAGCGCGTGATCCAGCGCGCCATCATGCACGTGCAGTCCACATCCAACGGCAAGAAGGAAGTCACGGGCGCGAATGTGCTGGTGGCCATCTTCGGCGAGAAGGATTCGCACGCGGTGTACTACCTCCAGCAACAGGGCGTGACCCGGCTGGACGTCGTCAACTTCATCAGCCACGGCATCCGCAAGGACCAGGCTGAACCGGCCAAACAGGGTGAAGGCAACCCCGAAGGCGAAGGCGGCGACGGCAAGGAAAGCCCGCTGGAGCAGTTCACCCAGAACCTGAACGCGCTGGCCAAGGCCGGCAAGATCGATCCGCTGATCGGCCGCGAGCAGGAAGTCGAGCGCGTGGTGCAGGTGCTGTGCCGCCGCCGCAAGAACAATCCGCTGCTGGTCGGCGAGGCCGGTGTCGGCAAGACGGCCATCGCCGAAGGCCTGGCATGGCGCATCACCAAGGGCGAAGTGCCGGACATCCTCGCGAAGTCCGTCGTCTATTCGCTCGACATGGGCGCGCTGCTGGCCGGCACCAAGTACCGCGGCGACTTTGAGCAACGCCTGAAGGGCGTGCTGAAGTCGCTCAAGGACAATCCGAACGCGATCCTGTTCATCGACGAAATCCATACGCTGATCGGCGCAGGCGCTGCGTCGGGCGGCACGCTGGACGCAAGCAACCTGCTCAAGCCGGCGCTGTCGTCGGGCGCGCTCAAGTGCATCGGCGCGACGACGTTCACGGAATACCGAGGCATCTTCGAGAAGGACGCAGCGCTGTCCCGCCGCTTCCAGAAGATCGACGTGGTCGAACCGACGGTCGATCAGACCGTGCAGATTTTGCGTGGCCTGAAGTCGCGCTTCGAAGAGCACCACGGCGTGAAGTACGCGTCGTCGGCGCTCACGGCTGCGGCTGAATTGTCGGCACGCTTCATCACCGACCGTCATTTGCCGGACAAGGCGATCGACGTGATCGATGAAGCGGGTGCGGCGCAACGCATCCTGCCGAAGTCGAAGCAGAAGAAGACGATCGGCAAGGGCGAGATCGAGGACATCGTCTCGCGCATCGCCCGCGTCCCGCCGCAAAGCGTGTCGCAGGACGATCGCAGCAAGCTGCAGACGCTGGAGCGCGACCTGAAGTCGGTCGTGTTCGGGCAAGATCCGGCCATCGATGCGCTGGCTTCGGCGATCAAGATGTCGCGTGCAGGGCTGGGCAAGACGGACAAGCCGATCGGCTCGTTCCTGTTCAGCGGCCCGACAGGCGTGGGCAAGACGGAAGTCGCCAAGCAGCTCGCGTTCATCCTCGGCATCGAGCTGATCCGCTTCGACATGTCGGAGTACATGGAGCGTCATGCGGTGAGCCGGTTGATCGGCGCGCCCCCGGGCTACGTGGGCTTCGACCAGGGCGGCTTGCTGACGGAAGCCGTGACCAAGAAGCCGCACTGCGTGCTGCTGCTGGACGAGATTGAAAAAGCGCACCCGGACATCTTCAATATCCTGCTGCAGGTGATGGACCACGGCGCGCTGACGGACAACAACGGCCGCAAGGCGGATTTCCGCAACGTGATCATCATCATGACGACCAATGCGGGCGCCGAGACGATGAACAAGGCGACGATCGGTTTCACCACGGCGCGCGAACAGGGCGACGAGATGGCCGACATCAAGCGCATGTTCACGCCGGAGTTCCGCAACCGTCTGGATGCGACCATCAGCTTCCGCTCGCTCGATGAGGAAATCATCATGCGCGTGGTCGACAAGTTCCTCATGCAGCTGGAAGAGCAACTGCACGAGAAGAAGGTGGATGCCGTCTTTACCGAGAAGCTGCGTCGCTTCCTGGCCAAGAAGGGCTTCGACCCGCTGATGGGTGCACGCCCGATGCAGCGCCTGATTCAGGATCTCATCCGCAAGGCGCTGGCCGACGAGCTGCTGTTCGGCAAGCTGGTGAACGGTGGCAAGGTGATCGTGGACTTGGACGACGCCGATGCGGTGAAGCTGGAGTTCTCCGAGAACGAAGCGCCGCCGGCACCCGCCCAGGAAGAAGCGGAAGCTTGACGCGTTTGTCGCACCAAAGAAACGGCCCGGTTGTTCCGGGCCTTTTTTCTTATGCGCGGGCGATGTTGTCAGTGGCGCCCTGTGCTGCCGAATCCACCGGCGCCGCGCTCGCTCTCGGCAAAGTCATCGACGATGTTCAGCTCGGCCTGCACCACCGGCACGATCACGAGTTGCGCAAGGCGCTCCATCGGGTTGAGCACGAACGCCGTGCTGCCACGGTTCCACGTACTGACCATGAGCTGGCCCTGGTAGTCCGAATCGATCAGGCCGACCAGGTTGCCAAGCACGATGCCGTGCTTGTGGCCCATGCCCGAGCGCGGCAGGATCAGTGCGGCATAGCCCGGGTCGGCCAGGTGGATGGCCATGCCGGTCGGGACCAGATGCGTGGTGCCGGGCTCGATGGTGAGCGGGGCGTCGATGCAGGCGCGCAGGTCCAGCCCGGCGCTGCCGGTGGTGGCGTACTGCGGGAGCTGTTCATGCAGGCGGGCGTCGAGGATCTTGACGTCGAGTTTCATGCGGGGCGGGCCGAAGAAGTTGCAGAAGCCGGAGATGTTAGCGCAAACGCCTCGGCCAGCAACTCGTACGAGCGCAGGCGCGCCTTGTAGCTGGGCGCGACGGTCAGCACGATCAATTCATCGGCGACGAAGCGCTCCTTGAGCGCATGCATCTGCTCGGCCACGGATTCCGGTGTGCCGATGATGCTGCGCGGCCGCTCGCGCATGGCGATGGCCTGGTCGCGCTCGGTGTAGACGTGCGCTTCGCCTTGTTCGACGGTGGGGATCGGGCCATTCACGCCAAGCGCCATCTGCACGCGGCGCAAGTCCACAGCGGCTTCATAGCGGCGCGCCTCGGCTTCGGTGTCTGCCGCGATCACGAAGACGGCGGCGGCGCTATATGGGCGCGCATCGTAGCCGGGCTCGAAGTCCGTGCGGTACTGCTGCGCGACGATGTGCCCGACGTGGGGGTTGATGAAGTGCGCGAACGCGAAACGGATGCCCAGGCGCGCGGCCAGTGCCCCACCAAAATCGCTGGAGCCGAGCATCCACAGCTCGGGTTTGGTATCGATCTCGGGTTGCAGCAGAACGCCGGCTGCCGGGTGGTCCGGCGGCAGGGTGCCTGTCAGGTGCCAGATCAGTTCCTGCACCTGCTGCGGGAAGATGTCGCCGCGGTTGTAGTCGCCCATGGCAACGGCCTGTGCGGTACGCATGTCGCCGCCGGGTGCCCGGCCGACACCCAGGTCGATGCGGTTGGGGAACAGGGCCTCCAGCAGGCGGAATTGCTCGGCCAGCTTGAAGGGGCTGTAGTACGGCAGCATCACGCCGCCGGACCCCACGCGCATGTGCTTCGTGGCGCTCGCCACACGGGCAATCATCACTTCCGGTGCGGGGTTGCTCACGCCGCGCAGGCCGTGGTGCTCGGCGCACCAGTAGCGCGTGTAGCCGAGCGAATCCGCGAGTTGCGCCAGGTCGACCGTGGCGGCGATGGCATCGCGTGCGCTGTGGCCGTAGATGACGGGGCTTTGGTCGAGGACTGACAGGCGGATCGGCGCGGCGCTCATGATCGTGCTCCGTGCACGCGGTCGGCGATGGCGGCGACGATCTGGCGTGCGAGCGTCAGCTTGTCGGCGCGCGGCAGCCGCGTGATGCCCTTGGCATCGAAGAGCGCGACTTCGTTGTCGTCGCGGCCGAAGGTCTGCTGACCAAGATTGCCGACCAGCAGCGGAATGCCCTTCTTCTGGCGCTTGGCCTCGCCGAACTCTTCCAGCCGTTCGGTTTCGGCCGCAAAGCCGACGCAGAAAGGCGCATTCGCCCGGCGCGCCACATCGGCCAGGATGTCCGGGTTCTGCGTGAACGTCAGTGCCGGTACGTCGGTGTCGTTCTGCTTCTTGAGCTTTTGCTCCGCGGCTTGTGCCACGCGCCAGTCGGCCACCGCCGCAACGGCGATGAAGATGTCGCTCTTGGCAGCATCCAGCTCGTGCATGACGGCGTCGTGCATCTGCTGGGCGGTTTGCACATCGATGCGTAGCACGCCTGCGGGTGTGTCCTGATGGCACGGCCCGGCGACGAGCGTGACTTCGGCACCGGCCTGAGCTGCCGCCCGTGCCAAAGCGAACCCCATCTTGCCGCTGGACCGGTTCGTGATGCCGCGCACCGGGTCGATTGGCTCGAAGGTTGGCCCCGCTGTCAGCAGCACACGGTGGCCGCGCAGCAGCTTGGGCTGGAAGAAGCCGATGAGCTGCTCGACGATGTCCTCCGGCTCCAGCATGCGGCCGTCGCCGACTTCGCCGCAGGCCTGGTCGCCGGCATCGGGGCCAAGCAGCGTGACGTCATCCGCGCGCAACTGGGCGGCATTGCGTTGCGTGGCGGGCGCGGCCCACATCTGGCGGTTCATCGCGGGGGCCACGAGCAGCGGGCAATCGCGCGCGATGCACAGCGTGGAGAGCAGATCGTCGGCCATGCCATGCGCGAGCTTGGCGAGAAAGTCTGTGGACGCTGGCGCGATGATGATGGCATCCGCCTCGCGCGAGAGGTCGATGTGCGGCATGTTGTTGCCGATGCGGCCGTCCCACTGCGACGTGAAGACCGGACGACCGGAAAGCGCCTGCATCGTCACCGGGGTGATGAAGTGCCCGGCAGCCTCGGTCATCACCACCTGCACCGTCGCGCCGGCCTTGGTCAACAGCCGTACCAGCTCGGCGGACTTGTAGCACGCGATGCCGCCCGTCAGGCCGAGCACGAAATGTTTGCCTTGCAGTTCCATAACAACCCGCTTGGAAATCCGATTGACGCGATATGCGCGGGCAGGATACAACCCGGTGCCCGGGCTTCCTGCTGAACAGTGGCGATGATACCGGCTTGCCCCACGGCGCGTCTGGCGCCCGGGTTTTTCCTCAAACGCGCATTCCCGATATGGTTTTCGGTCGTTCAGCAGTTCGCGATGTCCTCGCCTGGATGGGCGGTGGCGCCCTCGTGGCGGTGGTGGTCGGCGCTACGCTCGTATGTGGGGCGAAAGCATGGCTGCGCGAGGAGCCGGGGCTTGCGCACGCAGACGTGATCGTCGTGCTGGGCGGCGAATCGGGCCAGCGCGTGATCGGCGCTGCAGAGCTGTATCACGCAGGCGTCGCGCCTCGCGTGTTCGTCAGCGGGCAGGGCGATTGCCTGCTCATTGAACGCCGCTTGGTGATGGCCGGTGTGCCGGCAGAGCGCATCGGCCACGAATGTGTGTCCGGCAGCACGATGGAAAATGCGCGGATGACGCGCGAGACACTGGCGGGCCAGCAGGTGCAAAGCGCAATGCTGGTCACGAGCTGGTATCACACCGGCCGGGCGCTGGCGGTGTTCCGCAAGGTGTGGCCAGAAGTCGCGTGGGGCGCGCACGGCGTATTTCCGGGCGACACGCTGGCCAAGTCGGTTCCGATCTACGAAGCCGGGTCGATTCTTGCCGAATACGTCAAACGGGCGTGGTACGCAGTGCGCTACTGGGCCTGAGCCTCATTCAGCAGGCATGGGCCGCGCATCGGCGGCCAGTTCGTCAAGCGAGGGCACGAAGCGGATCGTGTCACGCTTGTTGGATTCCCGCACCCAGTCGCGTAGCGCGCTGCTGGCGTGGAGATGCACCGAGATGTCTCCGATCACGGCGAGTTTCAATCGGTAGTTCGTGATCTTCTGCGCGATGCTGCCGGCCAGGCCGGTGCGCAGCGCGAAGAATGCTGGATCGAGGCGGCTGACCGGCACGGCAACCATCGATGCGCCATGCCCCAGCGCTTCACCGATCAGATGATCCAGCGCATCTTGCTCGGTGGCGATGAGCGGGCCGGCCCCGTCGAGGCACAGCACCGCTTCACCGTTCCAATGCTGGAGTTCTGACACGGCAGCCTTAGCGACGAACGCGCCGCAGTTCGTCGACGATCAGCAGCACCGCGCCGATGGTGATGCCGCAGTCCGCCACGTTGAAGGCCGGCCAGTGGTAGTTGTGCAGGTAGAAGTCGAGGAAGTCCACCACGTGACCGTAGATGACGCGGTCGATCACGTTGCCAAGCGCGCCGCCCAGAATGAGCGCCAGCGCAAAGCAGAACAGCTTCTGCCCGCTATGGCGCTTGAGCAGCCACACGATGAACAGCGCAGCTGCTACGCCCAGGCCCGTGAAGAACCACCGCTGCCAGCCACCCGCCGCCGCCAGGAATGAAAACGCGGCCCCCTTGTTATAGGCGAGCACCAGGTTGAAGAACCCGGTGATCGGGCGCGACTCGCCGTAAGTGAAAGTCTTGAGGACGGCGATCTTGGTCAACTGGTCCAGCAGGATCCAGATGACGGCCAGGCCGAGCCACGGGCCCACGCCATGACCGCCGCCGTTCTTCTTCAATCCGATCGACTTGCTCTTGCCGTTGTTGCGAGTGGCCATCAGGCAGCGCTCCGTTGTTCACCGGCGCCGAACAGGTTGTCGGTGCAGCGCTTGCAGAGGGTCGGGTGGGCGTGGTCGTGGCCGACATCGGCGCGGTAGTGCCAGCAGCGCTCGCACTTGGCGTGCGTGGACGGCACCACGGTGATGAGCAGATCGCCGCCTTCCGGCGCGCGCTCCAGCTTGGCTGCGGACGTGATCAGCACGAAGCGCAGGTCGTCGCCGAGGCTGGCCAGCGCGTCATGCACCGATTCACCCGCCGACACCGTCACCTCCGCCTGCAGCGACGAGCCGATCTTGCCGTCGATGCGCAGCGCCTCCAGTTGCTTGGTCACTTCGCCGCGCACGTTGCGGATGGCGGCCCACTTCTCGAGCAGCGCGCTGGCGCCTTGCGGTACCGGAGCGTTGTAGTACGTGCTGGTGAAGATGGTGTCGGTGTGCTCCGTGCCGTGCGCAAACACTTGCCACGCTTCTTCTGCCGTGAACGACAGGAACGGCGCCATCCAGTGCAGCATGGCCTGGGTGATGTGGTACAGCGCGTTCTGTGCCGAGCGGCGCGCCACGGAATCGGACGCCGTCGTGTACAGGCGGTCCTTCAGCACGTCGAGGTAGAAGCCGCCCAGGTCTTCCGAGCAGAACGTCTGCAGCTTGGCGACCACCGGGTGGAATTCGTACACGTCGTAGTGCGACAGGACTTCCTTCTGCAACGCATCCGTCATCGCCACGGCGTAGCGGTCGATCTCCAGCCATTGCTCGGTCGGCAGCGCGTGCTTGGCGTGGTCGTAATCCGTCAGGTTGGCGAGCAGGAAGCGCAGCGTGTTGCGGATGCGGCGATAGCCTTCCACCACGCGCTTCAGGATCTCATCCGAGATGGCCAGTTCGCCCGAGTAATCGGTCGAGGCCACCCACAGGCGGATGATCTCGGCGCCCATCTTGTTGGCGATTTCCTGCGGCGCGATCGTGTTACCGATCGACTTGGACATCTTGCGGCCTTCGCCATCCACCGTGAAGCCGTGCGTCAGCAGGCCCTTGTACGGCGGCTTGCCGTACAGCATCGAAGCCGTCAGCAGCGACGAGTGGAACCAGCCGCGGTGCTGGTCAGAGCCTTCCAGATACAGATCAGCCAGGCGGCCGTCCGGCAGGTCGGCCGAAGCGTCGTACAGATCCGCCGCGTGCGAGCCGCGGATGACGTGCCAGTGCGTCGTGCCCGAGTCGAACCACACGTCGAGCGTGTCGCGGTTCTTCTCATACATGTCGGCCTCATCGCCGAGCAGTTCGCGCGGGTCCAGCGTCTGCCAGGCTTCGATGCCGCTCTTTTCGATGCGCTGGGCGACCTGCTCCAGCAGCTCAGGCGTGCGCGGGTGCAGCGCGCCGGTTTCCTTGTGCACGAAGAAGGCCATCGGCACGCCCCATTGGCGCTGGCGCGACAGCGTCCAGTCCGGGCGGTTGGCGATCATGTTGTGCAGGCGCTGCTTGCCCCACGACGGGTAGAACGCGGTGGCGTCGATGCCGGCGAGTGCCGTTTCGCGCAGCGTGGCGTTGCCGTCGTTGGGCTGCACGTCCATCCCCGCGAACCACTGCGACGTGGCGCGATAGATGATCGGCGTCTTGTGGCGCCAGCAGTGCATATAGCTGTGCGGGTGCTTGTGCGCATCGAACAGGTTGCCGGATTCGCGCAGCACCTCGACGATCTTCGGGTTGGCGTCCCAGATCATCTGGCCGCCGAACAGCGGCAGCGTCGATGCGTATACGCCGTTGCCCATCACCGGGTTGATGATTTCCGAGTCCGGCATGCCGTGCGATTTGCAGGACTGGAAGTCTTCCACGCCATACGCCGGCGCGGAGTGGACGATGCCGGTGCCGGTGTCGATGGTCACGTAGTCGCCCAGGTAGACGGGCGAGGTGCGATCGTAGCCCGCGTCCATCTTGGCGAGCGGATGGTGGAAGCGCACGCCCGAGAGCGCCGCGCCTTCGCACGTGGCCAGCACCGTGCCTTCGAGCTTCCAGCTTTGCAGGCAGGCCTCGACGCGCTCCTTGGCGACGATCAGCAGGCCGCGCGGCGTGTCGACCAGCGCGTATTCGATTTCCGGGTGCAGGTTCAGCGCCTGGTTGGAGGGGATCGTCCACGGCGTGGTGGTCCAGATCACGATCCAGCCTGGCTTGGCCTTGAGCACGTCGGCGCCCACGTGGAAGGCGCTCGCCAGTGCGTCGATATCGGCAAACGGGAAGCCGACGTCGATCGACAGGTCGGTGCGGTCCGCGTATTCCACTTCGGCTTCAGCCAATGCCGAGCCGCAATCGAAACACCAGTTGACCGGCTTCAGGCCGCGGAAGACGTAGCCCTTCTCCAGGATCTTGCCGAGCGCACGCACTTCATCCGCTTCGTTGCGGAAGTTCATGGTGAGGTACGGATCGGCCCAGTCGCCCAGCACCCCCAGTCGCTCGAAATCCGCCTTCTGGCGTGCGATCTGGCCCGTGGCGTACGCACGCGCCTTTTCTTGCACTTCCTGGACGGGCAGGCCCTTGCCGAACTGCTTCTCGATCTGGATCTCGATCGGCATGCCGTGGCAATCCCAGCCCGGCACGTAGACGGCGTCCAGGCCAGTCAGGCCGCGCGCCTTGATCACCATGTCCTTGAGGATCTTGTTGACCGCGTGGCCGATGTGCAGATCGCCGTTGGCATACGGCGGGCCGTCGTGGAGGATGAACTTCTTCGCGCCCTTGCGTGCGGCGCGGATCTTCTTGTAGAGCTGCTTGTCCTGCCATTGCTTGACCCACAGCGGTTCGCGCTTGGGCAGGTCGCCGCGCATGGGGAACGGGGTGTCCAGCAGGTTGACCGGGTACTTGCTCTTCTCCGGCGTGGGCTTCTTGGAATCGGACATGGTGTGATGTGGGGCAGATTCGGGCAAATCGGATCGGTGCAGGCGCGGCTGACAGTGCAGGGCGCGCGTGCGCAGCGTGTGGCTTCTGGGCGGCGAACGGGTCGGCCGCCTACTGAATTCGATCGGTGGCGGAGGTGGCGAAGTCGCGCCGAAGCGTTGGCGACTCGCCGGCTGGCGGAATGGGCAGGCCGAAGAACTGCCGTGCGTGAACGCAGTCCTGCGCGATGGCGTCCTTGAGGGCATCGAGCGAATCGTAACGAGCCTCGTCGCGCAGCTTCTTCATGAATTCCACACGCACCAGCTTGCCGTAGACGCTCGCGTGGTAATCGAAGATGTGCACTTCCAGCAGCACGCGGCCGGAGTCATCCACCGTTGGGCGTACACCGATGCTGGCGACGGCAGGCAACGGTTTTTCGGCCAGCCCGTGCACCTGCACGACAAAGATGCCGGCCACTGCCGGCTTGCGATGCGAGATGCGCAAATTCAGCGTCGGGAAGCCCAGCGAGCGGCCGAGCTTTTGCCCGTGCACCACGTGTCCGCTGATGGCATAACCGTGCCCCAACAGGCGGCGAGCGTGTTCCAGGTCGCCGGCGGCCAGCGCCTCGCGCACGGCCGAGCTGGAGATGCGCACGCCAGACTCCGACACCGAACCCATCTGCTCGACTTCGAAGCCGAACTGGGCACCGGCCGCCTGCAGATAAGCGAAATCGCCAGCGCGCTTGGCGCCGAAGCGGAAATCATCGCCCACCAGCAGCCAGCGCGTGTGCAGGCCATCGACCAGAACATTGCGCACGAACTCGTCCGGCGTCTGCCCGGCGAAATGCGCGTTGAAATGCTCCACGACCACGCGGTCGACGCCCTGACGGCGCAGGCTTTCCAGCTTGTCGCGCAGCAGTGCAATGCGGGTTGGCGCGCGGTCCGGCATGAAGAATTCGCGCGGATGCGGCTCGAACGTCATCACCGTGAGCGGCAATCCGCGTGCGTCGGCCGCCGCGCGTGCGCGGGCCAGCAAAGACTGGTGCCCGCGATGTACGCCGTCGAAGTTGCCGATGGTCAACGCGCAGGGCGCGCGACTTTCGGCGTTGGGCAAGCCGCGAAAGACTTTCACGAGAAGCGTCGGTGGTCGAGGAAAGGAGAAGTGCGTTTTCGTGCCGGATTGGCGTGACAGCCGCCAAAATCCAGCAAAACGCACATTATATAAGGGATTGCCCCATCCCCGGCGCGCATGCGGCGGGGTGTCGGGGTGTTGCACAATCGTCCGAACGTTGCGCCCGCGCGGCGCATGCTTGCGGCACAATCCGGTATCCCGTTTCTTCCCGATATTTCCTTGAACGCCTCGCTGCGCCTTTTCTTCGCCAAGTTCGGGCTTGCCAGCCGCGCGCCGCTTGAACTGGACGCCCGAGCCAAGCTGCTCGCCGCCGTGCATCGCGGGGCGCCCATGGGGATTGCCGCCTCGGTCGTGCTGCCCGCCTTGACGGTCGCCGCGTTCTGGGACGCCTCCAACCGCCCGGTGTTGCTGGGCTGGTGTCTGATCATGCTGTGCCTGACGGCGTCAGGTCTGCGCTTCTATTTTGGCTATCGCTACGACCTGACCCGCATGACGCTGGCCCCGCACACCCGCAAGTGGTGGACGGGCATGCACGTGATGTCGGCGGTGGGCGGGGTGGCGTGGGGCTGTTCGGCCGGGCTGTATCTGATGTCGCCGTCGCTGGAGTTCAGCAGTCTGCTGATGATCGTGATCATCGGTGTGGCGGCGGCAGCGGTGTTGTCGCAGGCGCCGGTGCCGTCCAGCCTGCTGATCCTCGGGACTGGCATCCTGGCGCCGCACTTTGTGCTGGCCGATCAGGCATTTCCGGGGCACGGGCTGTATTTGCGCGGCGTGCTGCTGTTCTTTGCGGCCCTGCTGACGCGGCATGCCGTCAACATCCACAACACGCTGGTGCGCGAAATCCAGCTTGAGAACGAGAGCCGCCAGCTTGCGCGCCGCTATCAGGACGAAAAGCAGCGCGCGTTGTCTGCATCGGAAGAAAAATCGCGCTTCCTGGCAGCCGCCAGCCACGACTTGCGTCAGCCGGTGCATGCGATCGTGCTCCTGGTGGAGGCGCTGCGGGCGCGCAACCAGTCGGAATCCTTGGCGCCGCTGGTGGAGCAGCTGGCCTCGGGCGCGGCGACTATCGACTTGCTGTTCCGCTCGCTGCTGGACCTGTCCAAGCTGGAGAGCCGCAAGACGTCGCCCACGCTGGAGCCGGTCGATCTGGGCGAGGTCATCACCGAAGTGGTCCAGCAGTTCATGCCGGATGCGCGCGCCAAGGGCCTGACGCTCGCGGCGCGTATTCCGCCGTTGCCGGTGTTCGGTATGGCCGAGCCGGTGCTGCTGCGCCGGGCGCTGTTCAACCTGCTGCAGAACGCGCTGCGCTACACCGAGCGCGGCGGCGTGATGGTGGCGCTGCGCGTGCGGCAGAAACATCTGCGGATTGAGGTGTGGGATACCGGCATCGGCATCGCGCCTGAGCACCAGAAAGACATCTTCTCGACGTATTACCAGGTTGAAAACCCCGAGCGCGATCCGAGTCAGGGCCTGGGTTTGGGCCTGTCGATCTACAAGGAATGTGTGCGGCTGCTGCGCGGCACGTTTGGCGTGCGCTCGGTGCCGGGGCGCGGTTCGATGTTCTGGATGGCGCTCCGGCCGGTGCCCGCCGAAATCAAGGCACCGCTGGCCACGCAGCCACGCGCCGAGCAGAAGCGCGCCGTGCTCGATCAGCCGCGGTTCTCGGGCGTGGTGCTGGTGGTAGACGACGATCCGCAGATTCGCAAGGCGTGGCACGCGCTGCTCGAAGCGTGGGGCGTGGAAGTCCACAGCGCCGCCGATGGCCGCTCCGCCGAGCAACTGCTGGCGCGCGGCATCCGCCCGCAGATCATCTTCTGCGACCTGCGCCTGCCCGGCGAGGAGGATGGCCTGCAACTGCTCGAGCGCTGGCAAGTCAGCCACCCCGATGCCCATGCCGTGCTGCTGACTGGCGATCGCAACTCCGCCGCCCTGGCGCGCGCCGAAGAAGCCGGCTATCTGCTGCTGGCCAAGCCGATGGACCCGAACATGCTGCGCGTGCTGCTCAAGCGCTGGCTGCGCGGCCGCTCCGCCGAGCCGCAGGTCGCTTATTGACGGTCATGTGAAACGGCGCCGTGAAGGGCGCCGTCAGAATGCTCAGATGGGGCGGCCGGATCAGGCAGCGCCCGTCAGGCGAAAGCGTTCCATGCGCGAGATGATCTGGATGCGCGTGCGCACGCCCAGCCGCTGCAGAATCGCCGAGACGTGCTCTTTGACGGTGTTTTCCGTCAGGCCCAACTGGCGCGCGATCGATTTGTTGGGCAGGCCCTCGAGCAGCAGCGCCAGCACCGAGCCCTGGCGCGGCGTCAGTCCCAGTTCTGCCGGCGTGATGGGGATGCCGTGCGAGGCACCGCCCTTGCCGTTGATGCCTCCCATGTCGTCTTCCGACGGGAAGGAGGCATCGCCGCCGAAAATGCCGGCCACTGCCTTGGAGAAAGCATGGGCATCGGCGTGCTTGCCGATGAAGCCGATGGCGCCGAGCGCTTGGGCCTTGGCAACGATTTCCGGTGTGTTCTCGGCAGACATGAAGGCAAAGCGCGCTTCCGGCAATTTGCCGCGCAGCTCGCGCATGGCGTCGAAGCCGGTGCAATCGGACAGCCACACGTCCAGCAGCACGACGTCCGGTCGGACGCCTTCTTCCACCAGCGCAAGCGCCTGGCGCCGGCCAATAGCCGCGTGCACCTGAACTTCAGGCAAGGCGTGTGCAAGAAACGTGGTCGTGCCAGATAAGGCGAGAGGGTGGTCGTCGACCACCAGCAGGCTACGCAGCGAGCTCGTCATTCTTATTCCCCGGTGAGGGCAATGCCCTCTTGTTGTTGTACGCGTGTCGACCCGGCGCGGGCGATGGTCGACGAGCCGGGTGTCTTACCCTGTGCCGATCGACCGTCACGGTATTGCCCGCACGATGTTGCAGCGCAGGATGAACAGGCGTTTGATACGCGTCGGATCATCGCTGGCAGCCCACCCGACCCCTCGGGAGCGCGGACAATTATGGCGCTGAGATTATCAGAGCGCGCCAAAGCGCGCCAACGGTTGCCCCTTCCTTTTGCCGCCATGACAGCGTTTTCGCCGGCATGCGTCGGCAAAATGCCACGGTGACTGCAAAAGCGCCCGCGGCATGGCTGTGCAGGCGTCACACCCGATTTTCTCGGGGAACTCCGGCGCACTTGATAAAATGCCGCGATGAAAAACATCGTCATTCTCATTTCCGGACGCGGTTCCAATATGGAAGCCATTGTCCGCGCCTGTCAGGCCGAAGGTTGGTCGGGACGCATTGCCGCCGTCATTTCTAATCGGCCCGATGCGGCAGGACTTAAATTTGCCGCGTCACACGGCATCGCCACCGCGGTGGTCGACCACAAGGCGTTCCCCGATCGCGACAGCTTTGACGCCGCCCTGGCGCAGGTGATCGACGGCTTTTCGCCGGATCTGGTGGTGCTGGCCGGCTTCATGCGCATCCTTACGCCGGGCTTTGTCAAACGCTATGCCGGGCGCATGCTGAACATTCATCCGTCGCTGCTGCCGTGCTTTCCCGGTTTGCACACGCACGAGGCCGCGCTGGCCATGGGCGTGAAGGTGCATGGCGCGACGGTGCATTTCGTCACCGCTGACCTGGACCACGGCCCGATCGTGCTGCAAGCCATCATCGACGTACGTCAGGACGACACGCCGGACTCGCTGGCCGGGCGGCTTCTGGCACAGGAACACACGATTTACCCGCGTGCCGTGCGCTGGTTCGTGGAAGGGCGGTTGTCGATCGAAGACGGTGTTGTGCGCGTCTCGCCGGACGAGTCGCAGCTTGTTATTGGCGTCTACGCCCGGGAGGCAGCATGAGCCAGAATCGTCAGCGTTCGGGCGGCAATGGAAGTGGCGGGGCGGGCAACAAGCGCGCGGGTTCCGGTGGCGGTGGCTGGTATCGGGCACCGCAGGGCAAGCCCGCGCCGCGCAGTGCTCCGCGCCCGCGCACGGGCGTGCATGGCAGCCACCTGGAGCACCTGGACAAGGTGCTTGCGCGCCTGCTGCACTTTGCGGCGCCCGCCGACATGGTGGTCAGCCAATACTTCCGTGAGCATCACGAACTTGGCCACCGCGAGCGCGGCATCATCGCTGAAGCGGCCTTTGCCGTGCTGCGCCGCAAGGTGGAATTCGGCCAGTTTGCCGAGAGCGGCACCGGCCCGGCGCGCCGTCGACTGGTGCTGCTCGGCTTGCTGCAGACTGCCGGACGCGAGGCCATTGCGCCATTCCTGAACCCGGCCGAAGCAGAATGGCTGGATCGATGGGAAAACCGTGACCGCGCCGCGCTGGCGGCCCGCGTGCGCGCCAATCTGCCCGACTGGCTGTTCGACGCGCTGGTCGCACAGCACGGTGCGGACTTCACCGAGGCACTGGCGCAAGCGTGGCTCACGCCTGCGCCTCTGGACTTGCGTGTGAATACGCTCAAGGGCGAGCGCGAAGCCGTGCTCGCAACACTGGCCGAAGCCGGTATCGAGGGCGCTGCGGCACCGCTGTCGCCGGTGGGCATTCGCCTGGCGGGCAAGCCGGCGTTGAACAAGCTCGATATCTTCACCAACGGCACGGTCGAGGTACAGGACGAGGGCAGCCAACTGCTCTGCCAATTGCTGGCACCCAAGCGCGGCGAGATGGTGGTTGATTTCTGTGCCGGCGCCGGTGGCAAGACCTTGGCGATCGGCGCGGCGATGCGCTCGACCGGGCGCCTGTATGCCTTCGACGTATCGGAAAAGCGCTTGTCGAACCTGGGCCCGCGCCTGGCGCGCAGCGGCCTGTCAAACGTGCACCCCGGCCGGATCGACAGCGAGCACGATGCCAAGGTCAAGCGCCTGGCGGGCAAGATCGATCGCGTGCTGGTCGACGCCCCGTGCAGCGGCTTGGGCACGCTGCGCCGCAATCCGGACCTGAAGTGGCGCCAATCTGCGCAGGCCGTGGAAGAAATGTCGGCCAAGCAGCTGTCGATCCTGACATCGGCGGCGCGGCTGCTGAAGCCGGGTGGCCGCCTCGTCTACGCGACCTGCAGCGTGCTGGCACGCGAGAATCAGCACGTGGTCGAGCAGTTTCTGGCCGCCCATGAAGACTTCGTGCTCGTGCCCGCGGGTGAGGTGCTGGCCGCGCAGAAGATCGCCCTCGAAATGGGGCCCTACCTGGAGCTGTATCCGCACACGCACCAGACTGACGGCTTCTTCGCAGCCGTGCTGGAGCGCCGCGCATGATGTTGCGCCGCTTGGGTTGGCTGCTGGCCGCATGGCTGGTGTTTGCCGCAGGTGGCGTGGCTCAGGCCCGCAGCACGCCGCCGGTGCTGCCGGCCAAGGGTACGGTGCAGGCAGCGTTCACGCCCGACGATGACATCGAAGGGTTGTTGGCCGACGCCATCGATCAGGCGCGCGAGCAGGTGCTGGTGCAGGCGTACCTGCTGTCGAACAGGGCGATTACGCGTGCGCTGGTGGCAGCGCACCAGCGCGGCGTGGATGTGCGTGTGCTGGCCGATCGCGAGCAGATGATGCGCTCCGGCGGCAGCCGCGTGCCCGAGGTCGCCAATGCGGGCATCCCCGTGTGGCTTGAGGTGCGCTACAAGAACGCGCACAACAAGGTCATCGTGATCGACCCGCGCGGCGCGCATCCGGTGCTGGTTACCGGCAGCTTCAACTTTACGCAGACCGCGCAGCGCGGCAATGCCGAGAACGTACTGATCGTGCGCGGCGACGCCGATCTCGCCCAGCGCTATGCCGCCAATTGGCAGAAGCATGTGGGCGATGCGTTGCCCTATCGGACCCAATAAGGGTGTGTAATAACCGGTCACGCCAATGAACGGATTGCCGCTGAACCTCAACCATATCGCGCTGGGTCACATGATCGACGACATCGTCTCCGATCTGGGTGGGCCTCGCTTTATCTGGCAATTGGGCGTGCTGGTGCTGGTGCTTGTTGCCGCGTGGTTGATCGCGCGGCCGATTTCGCGGCGCTTGCATACGGCCCATGCGAACGACACGTTCGCACTGCGTTTTGCCTGGTCGAGCCTGGAGCGGGCGATGTTCCCGTTGATTGGCTGGCTGCTGGTGCTTGGTGCGCGCTATGCCTTGATCGGCACCATGCCGATCAGCGTATTCCGCCTGGCTGCGGTGCCGCTGTTTGGCCTGGCGATTCTCTATCTCGGCTTCTACGTGCTGCGCCGCGTGCTGTCGGCCAATGGCGAGCTGCACGGCATGCTTGTCGTCGCCGAGCGTGTGCTGACCACGCTGATGTGGATCGGCATGGTGCTCTACGTGCTGGGTGTGCTGGGCGATGTGGTGGATTACCTCGACGGCATTCGCTTTGCGCTCGGCGGCAAGCAGAAGGTGAGCCTCGCCGCCATGCTGATGGGCGTGGTGTGGATTCTCGTCACCGTGCTCGTGGCGATGTGGTTCGGCTCGTGGCTGGACAGCCGTATTACGCGTGCTTCGGCCATCGATGCCAACCTGAAGGTGGTGCTGTCGCGGGTGACCAAGGCAGCGCTGCTGCTGGTGTCGCTGCTGCTGAGCCTGTCGCTGGTAGGCATCGATTTGACGGTGTTGTCGGTGTTTGGCGGGGCGCTCGGCGTGGGGCTGGGCTTTGGCTTGCAGAAGATCGCCAGCAATTACGTCTCGGGCTTCATCATCCTGCTTGAGCGCTCGCTCAAGCTTGGCGATCAGATTACGGTCAGCACATACACCGGCATCGTCACGCAGATCCGCACGCGCTACACCGTGGTGCGCAACGGCGATGGCGATACGCTCGTGCCGAACGAACTGATGGTCGCGCAGGCCGTGCAGAACCACAACGAACGCGGCACCGTGCGCGTGGCGGTGCGCGTGCAGGCATCGTATGCCGCCGATCCGGAAGCGGTGCTGGCGTTGCTGCTGCAATGCGCCGAGGGCATTCCGCGCATTCTTCCCGAGCCCGCACCCGCCGCCTTCATGGCCCTGTTTGCCGACAGCGGCATCGAGTACGAACTCGGCGTGTGGATCGGCGATCCGCACAACGGCAAGCTGGGCGTGCAGTCTGACCTGAACCGCGCCATCTATCGCCGCTTCAAAGAGGCCGGCATCGACATTCCATATCCGCAACGGGAAGTGCGTGTGCTCGGGCCGTTGGCGCAGCAGCAGGGCGCTTCGAGCACTTCGGGTGACGCTACAGCCTCATCCAGCGCATCCGTGCCGACCTAACACATCTATAGGCGGAACGGTGCCCACTTGTCTGAGGTCAAATCAGCGGTTTTCCCCCATGGAATAGAGGGGGTATTCGGTTAAAATGCCGAGTGCTCCCACAAAGGATCAGACGGGCCGTCGCAAAGGGCATAGCACTTGCGACAAAGCACCGCAAACACCTTGTATTGCGCTGGGGCGGAGGTCATATGGGTAGCAGCCGCAAGCTCGCCGATGTGACGCGCAAACCGGGTGCCAACACCCGAATCCCCGCCAACACGACCCCGTTGTCGTAACGCTGCGACAGCGGATGGCCTTAAGAGGCAGCACCGTCCGGATTGATTTGACGGACCAAAGGCTGCTTTGATCACCCGAGTTGACCACGGAGAACACTTTGATCGACTCCTTTCTGACTTTCCTCGCCAACGGCACCCTGAATTGGGCCTGGTGGCAGATCCTGATTTTCACGCTGGTGATGACGCACATCACCATCGCCAGCGTCACGATTTTTCTGCACCGTTGCCAGGCGCACCGTGCGCTGGACGTGCATCCCATTGCCGGACACTTCTTCCGCTTCTGGCTGTGGCTGACCACCGGCATGGTCACCAAGGAATGGACCGCCATTCACCGCAAGCACCACGCCAAGTGCGAAACCGAAGAGGATCCGCACAGCCCGCAGACCCGTGGCATCCGCAAGGTGTTGATGGAAGGTGCTGAGCTCTATCGCGCCGAGGCCAAGAATAAGGAAACGATCCAGAAGTTCGGCCACGGTACGCCGGATGATTGGGTCGAGAAGAACGTGTATTCCAAGTTCACGTGGCAGGGCGTCGGTTTGATGCTGATCCTGGACGTGCTGATGTTCGGCGCGCTGGGCCTGACGGTGTGGGCGGTGCAGATGCTGTGGATCCCGATCCACGCTGCCGGCATCATCAATGGTCTGGGCCACTTCTGGGGTTACCGCAACTTCGACTGCGAAGACGCTTCGACCAACGTGTCGCCGTGGGGCATCATCATCGGCGGCGAAGAACTGCACAACAATCACCACACGTACGCCACGTCGGCCAAGTTTTCGGTCAAGTGGTACGAGTTCGATATCGGCTGGGGCTACATCCGCGCGCTGGAAATCGTGGGTTTGGCAAAGGTCAAGAAAGTGGCGCCTAAGGCTCGTTTTGGCGACGTGAAGCCGGTCGACCAGAACACGCTGGAAGCCATCATCGCCAACCGCTACGACGTGATGGCTCGTTACGCGAAGACGGTCAAGACGGCTTACCGCCAAGAGCTGGCCAAGCTGAAGGACTCGCGCGCTGTTGAATACCGTGCGCTGAAGCCCGCTCGCAAGTGGTTCCACCGCGACGAAACCAAGCTGGGCGCGCCGCAGCGTGAGCAACTCTCGCAGATCGTGTCGGACCATTCGGCGTTGCACACCTTCGTTGAGATGCGCCGCGAACTTGGCGCACTGTGGGGCCGCTCGAACGCCACGCGCGAGCAACTGCTGCATCAATTGCAAGAGTGGTGCAAGCGTGCCGAGGAAAGCGGCATCCACGCGCTGCAGGAATTTGCTGTTCGCCTGCGCCGCTACGCCTGAGTTTCTTGTTTCATAGGTGAAGCCCCGCTCCGCAGCGGGGCTTTTCTTTTGGGTAAACTGCCCCCAACTCACATTTTTAACAGGCCGCGACAATGTATCGCGGTGCCAGTCCTCCTCACACGCCGTCCGTTTCATTGCCGCGCCAGCTTCTCGGCGCCCTAACAGCGCGAATGGACGCGGAGACCACCATGGAAACCCAAATCAAGACGGTTGAATTCGAGCGCCCGGATATGCTTTCCGAGGCGCAATCCGGCGCAAGCTGCGTGGCCCACGCCTGGGCCAAGGTGCCGCCGGTGCTGTCGCGCGAGGAACGCGATGAACTGAAGGCTCGCATCAAGCGCCTGCTCAAGGAGCGCGAGGCCGTGCTGGTCGCGCACTATTACGTCGACGCTGACCTGCAGGACCTGGCCGAGGAGACCGGTGGCTGCGTGTCCGATTCGCTGGAGATGGCTCGCTTTGGTCGCGACCATTCGGCCAAGACACTGATCGTGGCGGGCGTGCGCTTCATGGGCGAGACCGCCAAGATTCTGAGCCCCGAAAAAACTGTGCTGATGCCGGATCTGGATGCGACTTGCTCGCTGGATCTGGGTTGCCCGCCGGATGAGTTCGCCGCCTTCTGCGACGCGCATCCGGATCGCACCGTGGTGGTCTATGCCAATACCAGCGCCGCCGTGAAGGCGCGTGCCGACTGGATGGTGACGTCATCGATTGGGCTGAAGATCGTGCAGCACCTGCACGCGCAGGGAAAGAAGATCCTGTGGGCCCCCGATCGTCATCTCGGCAGCTACATTCAGAAACAGACCGGCGCCGACATGCTGATGTGGCAGGGCTCCTGTCTGGTGCACGACGAATTCAAGGGCGTAGAGCTGGACCTGCTGCGCGCCGAGCACCCGAACGCGAAGATTCTCGTCCACCCCGAATCGCCCGAATCGGTGGTAGCGCAGGCCGATGTGGTCGGGTCGACTTCGCAGCTCATTTCAGCAGCGCAGTCGTTGTCAGCACAGGAATTCATCGTCGCGACCGACAACGGCATCTTGCACAAGATGCGCATGGCGGCCCCAGGCAAGCGCTTCATCGAGGCACCGACGGCTGGCAACGCCGCGACCTGCAAGAGCTGCGCACATTGCCCCTGGATGGCGATGAATGCACTGACCAATCTGGCCGAGGTGCTGGAAACCGGTCGTAACGAGATCCACGTTGATCCGGCCATCGGTAAGCAAGCTGTGGTCTGCATCGATCGCATGCTGGATTTTGCCGCGCGGGAGAAAGCCATGGTTCGCCCGCAGGGTGAGCTGGCCGCCAACGCGCAACTCTTTCAAGGAATCGGCCCGGCATGACGGCAACCCAGATGAACACGACGAGCTTTGCCACGGCGGCGCAGGCAATTTTCGATAGCTTTGGGCCGGCACTGCGCGAGGCATTGTCCGCCAACGTGTCTGCTGCGATTGCCGAGGACGTCGGCACGGGTGACCGCACCGGCTTGCTGATCCCTGCTGATCGCCATGCGCATGCGCGGGTGATCGTGCGCGAGACCGCGGTGCTGTGCGGCACGCCTTGGTTCGATGCATGTATGCACGCCGTTGATCCAACGCTGCGCGTTACGTGGCGCCAGCACGAAGGCGACCGCATGGCGCCCGATTCGGTGGTGTGCGAGATCGAAGGCCCAGCACGGTCGCTGCTGACAGCCGAACGGCCATCGTTGAACTTCCTGCAATTGCTTTCCGGTGTGGCGACGGCGACCTCGCATTACGCCGCAGCCATCGACGGCACGCGCGCCCGCGTGCTCGACACGCGCAAGACGCTGCCGGGCTTGCGTCTTGCGCAGAAGTACGCCGTGCGTATCGGTGGTGGCGAGAATCAACGCCTGGCGTTGTACGACGGCATCCTGATCAAGGAAAACCACATCGCTGCGGCAGGTGGTGTGACAGCGGCCCTGCGTGCGGCGCAGGCGCTGAACGCGGGCGTGACGATCCAGATCGAGGTGGAAACGCTGGCGCAGCTTGAAGAAGCGCTGGCGGCGGGTGCTACCTCCGTGCTGCTCGACAACTTCGAGCCGCCCGCCATGCGCGAGGCTGTGCGCATGACGGCGGGCAAGGCGCTGCTGGAGGTGTCGGGTGGCGTGAACATTGAGTCGATCCGCGCGTTTGCCGAAACGGGCGTGGATCGTATCTCCGTCGGCGCGCTGACGAAGGACGTACGCGCGACCGACTTTTCTTTGCGGATCGTCGAATAAGCCTTAGCGTTTCCGGGCGATTTGCCGATGGGTCGGCTGCATGACCGTCGGCAGCGCCTTGGGCAGCGTCTCGGGATAGTCGCGCGAGAAATGCAGCCCACGGCTCTCATGCCTTGACAGCGCACTGTCGACGATCAGCGACGCGGCCTCGACGAGGTTGCGCAGCTCCAGCAGATCGTGGCTCACGCGGAAGTTGGCGTAGTACTCCGTAATCTCCTCACGCAACAGCGCAATGCGGTGCTGGGCCCGCTCGAGCCGCTTGTTCGTGCGCACGATGCCGACGTAGTTCCACATCATGCGGCGCAGCTCGTCCCAATTGTGCGAGACGACCACTTCTTCATCGGCGTCGGTCACGCGGCTCTCATCCCATGCGGGAATCTGCACCGGCGTCGAGTTTGAGGGCGGTTGCGCGAGAATGTCTTCCGCCGCTCCGCGCCCGATCACCATGCATTCCAGCAGCGAATTGCTCGCCAGCCGGTTGGCGCCGTGCAGGCCGGTGTAGGCCGTTTCGCCCACGGCGTACAGGCCGGCGATATCCGTGCGCCCGAGGTGATCCGTCACCACGCCGCCGCACGTGTAGTGCGCCGCCGGCACCACCGGAATCGGCTGGCGCGTGATGTCGATGCCCAGCTCCAGGCAACGCGCCATGATGGTCGGGAAATGTTCCTTGAGGAACGTCGGGCTCTGGTGGCTGATGTCCAGATAGACGCAGTCCAGGCCGCGCTTCTTCATCTCGAAGTCGATGGCGCGGGCGACGATATCGCGCGGAGCCAACTCAGCGCGCTCATCATGCGCCGGCATGAAGCGCGTGCCGTCGGGCAGGATTAGCTTGCCGCCTTCACCGCGCACGGCTTCGGTAATCAGGAATGATTTCGCGAACGGGTGGTACAGACACGTGGGGTGGAACTGGATGAACTCCATGTTCGCTACGCGGCAGCCCGCGCGCCAAGCCATGGCAATACCGTCGCCGCTGGCCGTGTCCGGATTCGTCGTATAGAGATAGACCTTGCCTGCGCCGCCCGTGGCCATCACGGTTTGGCTCGCGGTAATCGTCTTGACGTGGCCCGATGCAATGTCGAGTGCGTACAGGCCATGGCAGCGCATGCCCGGCCGGCCCAGCTTTGCATCGGTAATCAGGTCGATCGCAAAATGGTCTTCCAGCAGCGTGATGTTCGGGTGGTTGCGTACCTTCTCAACCAGCGTCGTGACCACGGCATGGCCGGTGGCATCGGCGGCGTGGATGATGCGTCGATGGCGATGGCCGCCTTCGCGCGTCAGGTGGAAGCCGAGTTCAGCCTGCTCGTCGCGGGTGAAAGGCACGCCATGGCCGATCAGCCATTCAATGGCCGAACGCCCGTTTTCGACGATGTAGCGAGTGGCGGCTTCATCGCACAGTCCTGCCCCGGCGATGAGCGTGTCGTCGACGTGCTCGTCATGGCTGTCGCCTGAATCGAGCACTGCGGCAATGCCGCCCTGCGCCCAATCGCTGGCGCCTTCCGGCAGGCTGCGTTTGCTGATGACAACCACACGACGGTGATCGGCTAGGTGCAGGGCGACGGTCAGACCCGCCAAGCCGCTGCCAACAACGGCAACATCGAAATTCATGGAAGACGCGGGACGCGGTGCAGGCGCGGCTGGTGAGTAACACAGTCGCGTGTCAATCGGAAAGAAGAGCAGTGTACACCCCAGCATGCGCCAAACAGCAGGCAACAAAAAACCCGCCTGAGAGCGGGTTTTTGCTGTCGGTCATGCCGACGGAAACAAGATGCGCAATCCGCGAGGACTACTTGATCTTGGTTTCCTTGTAAGCGACGTGCTTGCGGGCGACGGGATCGAACTTCATGATCTCCATCTTTTCCGGCTTGGTGCGCTTGTTCTTGGTGGTCGTGTAGAAATGACCCGTACCTGCGGTCGATTCCAGCTTGATCTTGTCGCGTCCGCCTTTGCTGGCCATGTTTAACTCCTAATTAGACTTCGCCGCGTGCGCGCAGGTCCACGAGCACTTCGTCGATGCCTTTTTTATCGATCAGGCGCAGACCAGCGTTCGAGACGCGCAGGCTGACCCAGCGGTTTTCGGATTCGACCCAGAAGCGGCGATTCTGCAGGTTCGGCAGAAAACGGCGCTTGGTCTTGTTGTTTGCGTGGGAAACGTTATTGCCGACCATCGGCGCTTTCCCGGTCACTTGACAGACGCGTGCCATGGAGCACTCCTAACTAAATTCGTTGGCTACAGTTTGCGACCGGGCGCTGGGACCAAAACCAAGCGCAGCGCCACTGTAGAGGTGGGACTTCAGCGAAACGCGGATTATACACACAAAACCGCTGACAAATCAACGAGATCGATGGATTGCCGTTGGGGACCGTGCGATGCCGCATCGGCACTACATTTTGCCGTGTTCGAGGAAGCCATAGACGTGGCCGCGGCCGACGATCATGTGATCCAGGACGATCACGTCGAGCATGGCCAGTGCGCGGCACAACTCGCGGGTCAGGATGACGTCGGCTTCGCTGGGCTCCGGGTTGCCGGTAGGGTGGTTGTGCGCCAGGATCACTGCGGCCGCATTGTGATGCAGTGCGCGCTTGGCGATCTCGCGCGGGTAGACGCGGGCTTCCGTCAGTGTGCCGCGGAAGAGTTCTTCCCAGGCAATGAGCCGGTGTCGTACATCTAGAAAGAAGCAGGCGAACACCTCGTGCGGGCGGTGCCCCAATGTCAGGCGCAAAAAATCCTTCACGCTTTGTGAAGAGTCAAAGGTCTGGCCGTGGGTGAAGTCCTCTTTTAGTGCGCGCCGCGCGACTTCCAGCAGCGCGTGCAGCTGCGCGTATTTGGCAGGGCCCATGCCGTTGATCGAGGAGAACTCTTGTTGAGAGGCGTGGCACAGCCGGGCGAGCGACCCAAAGTGCGTGAGCAGTTCTCGGGCGAGGTCGACCGCGCTTTTGCCTGGCATACCCACGCGCAGGAAGATGGCCAGCAGTTCCGCATCGGAGAGCGCGGCGGCGCCGTGGGCGAGCAGTTTTTCACGCGGCCGCTCGTGGGCGGGCCAGTCGACGATTGCCATAGGGTTCGGATGAGCACAGGAAAGGCCCTGCCAGCGAGAGTGCAGTAGGCTTTGCGCCTGCGGCCGCAGGGAGGGCTGACGTACAATAACGGGTTACTTTTTGGTCAAGCAGGTTAAGCGTGCAAAATTTGGTGAACGAGGCGTCCGCGGCGACGCCAAGCGGCACGGCGGGCATGGTGGTAGGCCCGGATTCCTTTCTGACGCTGCATTACCGCATCGCGCTGGAAAACGACACGGACATCGTCACGACCTTCGATGACAAGCCGGCCACGCTGCTGCTGGGCCAAGGCCAGTTGGCGCCAACGCTGGAGCAGGCGCTGCTCGGTATGCGCGAGGGCGAGCGCACGACGTTCCGCCTGGCGCCCGAGCAGGCGTTCGGTCCGCGTAATCCGGAACTGTTGCAGCGCGTGTCGCTGGCCACGCTGCGCGAGAATTCTTCGTTCGAAGAGGATTACCAGCCGGGCGACCTGGTTGAGTTCAATGCGCCGAGCGGCGGCAAATATGCCGGCGTGCTCAAGGAAGTCGGCGAAACCTCCGCGCTGTTCGACTTCAACCACCCGCTCGCTGGCCAGACGATCGTGTTTGAAGTCCAGCTGATCGGCATTCTTTGATATGAGCAACGCCGTGAACGCCCCGCGCGATCCCATTGATCCTGTCACCCAGGCCGACGCCGAGGTCTTGTTGGCGCAGCCGCGCGGTTTCTGCGCCGGCGTCGATCGCGCCATCGAGATCGTCGAGCGCGCGCTGGAGCTGTTTGGGGCGCCCATTTACGTGCGCCACGAGATCGTGCACAACGCCTATGTCGTTGGAGATCTGCGCAACAAGGGCGCGGTGTTCGTGCAGGAACTCGACGATGTGCCCGTTGGCGGCACGGTCATCTTCAGCGCGCATGGTGTGTCGCGGGCGGTGCGCGAGGCGGCGGAGGCGCGCGGCCTGCGTGTGTTCGATGCAACCTGCCCGCTGGTGACCAAGGTTCACGTGGAAGTCTCGAAGATGCGTGCGCAGGGTTTCGAGATCATCATGATTGGGCACAAGGGCCATCCCGAGGTGGAAGGCACCATGGGCCAAGCCAACGACGGCATGCTGCTGGTCGAATCCGTCGATGATGTTGCGCACCTCGAAGTGAAAGACCCGACGCGTCTGGCGTACGTGACTCAGACCACGTTGTCGGTGGACGAGACCCAGGAGATCGTGGCCGCCATCAAGGCACGCTTTCCAGCCGTGCACGAGCCCAAGAAGCAGGACATCTGCTACGCGACGCAGAATCGCCAGGACGCCGTGAAGTTCATGGCGCCGCAAGTGGAAGTGGTAATCGTGGTCGGCAGCCCGAACAGCTCGAACTCGAACCGCCTGCGTGAGCTGGCCGAGAAGCTGGGCGTGCCTGCCTATATGGTGGATACGCCGGAACAGGTGAGGCCCGAATGGGTGGCCGGCAAACGCCGCGTGGGCCTGACAGCGGGTGCTTCGGCGCCCGAAGAGCTGGCGCAGTCGATCGTCGACCGCCTCAAGGCGTTGGGCGCGCGCACCGTTCGTCCGCTCGACGGTATCCAGGAAAACATGTCTTTCCCCCTTCCGAGGGGTCTTCAAATCAATTGAATACCTTTATGTAAATACCCACTTAAAAGCGCACAAAAACTGTGCGCCCTAATGCGGTGCATAAAGCGCTTTTGAGGAATCAGCGGCCACTTCTTCCCGGAGTGGCCGTTTTGTTTTGTGCGTTGCAAAACCTCTTCAATGCCGCCGAAGCCTTGATTTACCGTGGCAATCGTCCGCCAAGCCGCATGAATAGGGGGTTTCCCCTAGTCTGGCACGCTTCTTGATAAGGCTATCCGCCGTTCGCGAATGCCTGCGCGAAATGACGCCTGTTTGGGCATTGGGGAAAGCCCGTAAAGCGGCGTAGTTACTGCAAAAATCGTTGTTGCGACGCGTATTGCATCCGCAATAAAAGGGGATACAATTCGCGCGTTTCAAATTGAAACAATCGGCGCGGGGGGAGCGGCCGGGAGGCAGGACGCTCTTCTTGCTCTTGCGAGATCTAGGAGATCACTCATGCAAATTAAGTTTGCCAAAGTTCTGCCGCTTGCGGCTGCCGTGGCACTCGTAGCAGCTTGCGGTAAGAACGAGGAAAAGCCCGCAGACCAAGCTGCTGCACCTGCAGCAACGTCGGCTCCGGCTGCTGCTGCCGGCGGCGGCGAGACCGTCGTCAAGATCGGTCACGCGGCTCCGCTCACGGGCGGTATTGCTCACCTTGGCAAAGACAACGAAAACGGTGCACGCCTGGCCGTTGAAGAAGCCAACAAGGAAGGCCTGACCATCGACGGCAAGAAGATCAAGCTGGAACTGGTCGGTGAAGACGATGCAGGCGACCCGAAGACCGGTACCGCCGTGGCGCAGAAGCTGGTTGACGAGCACGTTGTTGCCGTCGTTGGCCACCTGAACTCGGGCGTGTCGATCCCGGCCTCGAAGATCTACAGCGATGCAGGCATCGTGCAGATCTCGCCGTCGTCGACGAACCCCGACTACACCAAGCAAGGCTTCAAGACGACCTACCGCGTGGTTGCAACCGACGCGCAACAAGGTCCGGCACTGGCGAACTACGCCGCCAAGACCCTGGGCGCCAAGACCGTGGCAATTGTTGACGATGCCACCGCCTACGGTAAGGGCCTGGCCGACGAGTTCGAGAAGACCGCGAAGGCCGACGGCGTGAACGTCGTGGCGCGTGAGGCGACCAACGACAAGGCGACCGACTTCAAGGCCATTCTGACCAAGATCAAGGGCAAGAAGCCGGACGTGATCATGTACGGCGGCATGGACGCCACCGGCGGCCCGTTCGCCAAGCAAGCCAAGGAACTGGGCATCACGGCCAAGATCGTTGGCGGCGACGGCGTGTGTACCGACAAGGTGGCCGAACTGGCTGGCGACGCAATCGACAACATCGTCTGCTCGGAAGCAGGCCTGGCGCTGTCGAAGATGGAGAAGGGCGCGGACTTCGACAAGAAGTACCAAGACCGTTTCCACACGCCGGTGCAGATCTACGCTCCGTTCACGTATGACGCTGTCAACGTGATCATCGACGCGATGAAGCGTGCCAACTCGACCGATCCGGCCAAGATCCTGGCTGCCATGCCGGCAACCAACTACAACGGCGTGATCGGCAACATCTCGTTCGATGACAAGGGTGACCTGAAGCAAGGTTCCATCACCCTGTACAACTACAAGGACAAGAAGAAGACTGTTCTTGACGTTGTGAAGATGTAATCGAAGGGTTATCCGCCCTAAAAACGGCACCGCGACTACCCCTGCGGTGCCGTTTTTCATAGCCTCGCCAATGAAACAAGGCCCTCACCATGGGCGTGTCGGCAGGCCGCTTACCAGCAACCTCACCTTACCCATCCGATTGATCGCATACCTTGCGGGCGCGTCATCCCGTCGCCTACAACAAAGCAAGGCATAGCAGGAGCTGTTCTCATGGATATCTTTATCCAGCAGATCGTGAACGGTCTGGTGCTCGGCAGCATTTACGCGCTGATCGCACTTGGCTACACCATGGTCTACGGTATTCTCGGCATCATCAACTTCGCCCACGGCGATGTTCTGATGGTCGGTGCAATGTCTGCCCTGACCGCCATCAACTTCCTCCAAAAGTACTTCCCCAATCTGCCTAACTGGCTCACGCTGGTGTTTGCACTGCTATTTGCAATGCCGGTCTGCGCCATCGTGGCCTACACCATCGAACGTGTCGCTTACCGGCCGCTGCGCAATGCGCCGCGCCTGGCGCCGCTGATCACCGCCATCGGCGTGTCGATCGTGCTGCAGACGCTCGCGATGATGATCTGGTCGCGCAACCCGTTGAGCTTCCCTGAGCTCTTGCCTTCGAGCCCGATCGATATCGGCTCGACTGGGGCGACCATCACCGGCAAGGAGATCGTCATCATCGTGGTCTCGATCCTGGTGATGATTGGGCTGATCCTGCTGGTTAACCGCACCAAGCTCGGCCGCGCCATGCGCGCTACCGCCGAGAACCAGCGTGTGGCAGGCCTGATGGGCGTCAACCCGAACTTCGTGATCTCCGCCACGTTCATGATCGGCGCTGCGATGGCTGCGGTCGCTGGCGTGATGATGGCGACCAACTACGGCAACGCCCACTTCTACATGGGCTTCATCCCCGGCCTGAAGGCGTTTACCGCCGCGGTGCTGGGCGGCATCGGCAACCTGGCGGGCGCCATGGTTGGCGGCATGCTGCTGGGCCTGATCGAAGCACTGGGTGCCGGTTATATCGGTGATCTGACTGGCGGAGTGTTCGGTTCGAACTACCAGGATGTGTTCGCATTCATCGTGCTGATTGGCGTGCTGCTCTTCCGCCCGTCCGGCATCATGGGCGAACGCGTTGCGGACCGCGCATAAGAAGGGGAGCGCCATGACAGAAAATTTCAAAGCGCCGATGAAGACGCGCGCCGCGCTGTACGGCTTCCTGATCCTTGCGATCTTCGCGCCGTTCATCGTGGGTGCCGCAGGTGGCAACTACTGGGTGCGCGTGCTGGACTTCGCGCTGCTGTACATCATGCTGGCCCTGGGCCTGAACATCGTGGTGGGCTTTGCCGGCCTGCTTGACCTGGGCTACATCGCGTTCTATGCGGTGGGCGCCTACATGATGGCATTGCTGGGTTCGCCGCACCTGTCCAATCAGTTCGAGTGGATCCACAACATGTTCCCCAACGGGCTCCACCTGATTGTCTGGTGGGTGATCCCGCTGGGTGCCGGGTTGGCGGCGCTGTTCGGTATCCTGCTGGGCACACCGGTGCTGAAGCTGCGCGGTGACTACCTCGCCATCGTGACGCTGGGCTTTGGTGAAATCATCCGGATCTTCATGAACAACCTCGACCGCCCGGTGAACATCACCAACGGTCCGAAGGGCATCAACCTGATCGAGCCGGTCAAGATCTTCGGGTTCGACTTCTCGAAGCGCCATGATTTCTTCGGCATCCGCTTCGACTCGGTCTACATGTACTACTACCTGTTCGTGATCCTGGCCGCGATCATCATCATCGTGTGCCTGCGGTTGCAGAACTCGCGTATCGGTCGTGCATGGGTGGCGCTGCGTGAAGATGAAATCGCCGCCAAGGCGATGGGCATCAACACCCGCAACATCAAGCTGCTGGCCTTTGCGATGGGTGCGTCGTTCGGTGGTGTGTCGGGTGCGATGTTCGCGTCGTTCCAGGGCTTCGTGTCGCCGGAATCGTTCGTGCTGTGGGAGTCGATCTACATCCTGGCGATCGTGGTGCTGGGCGGCATGGGCCATATCCCGGGCGTGATCCTGGGCGGCATTCTGCTGGTGGGCTTCCAGGAACTGCTGCGCGCCCTGGCTGAGCCGCTCCAGAACAAGCTGTTCGGCCATGTGATCGTGGAAGCGGAAGTGCTGCGTCAGCTGCTGTTCGGCCTGGCGATGGTGGTGGTGATGCTGTATCGCCCTGCGGGCCTGTGGCCCTCGCCGCGCAAGGAAGACCGTCCGCAAAAGCAGCGGGCTGGTGGACTGTCCCGTATCTGATGGAGGCACGCACATGAGCAACAACAACGTCCTCCTCTCGATCCGAGGAGTCCAGAAGCGTTTCGGCGGCCTGCAAGCGCTGTCCGACGTGAGCCTGGAAATTCGCGAAGGCGAAATCTACGGTTTGATCGGCCCGAACGGCGCCGGCAAGACCACGTTCTTCAACGTCATCACCGGCCTGTATACGCCTGACGCGGGCGAGTTCGTGCTGGGCGGCACGCCCTACCAGCCGACGGCCGTGCACGAAGTGGCCAAGGCTGGCATTGCGCGCACGTTCCAGAACATCCGCCTGTTTGGCGACATGACTGCGGCGGAAAACGTCATGGTCGGTCGCCACGTGCGGACCAAGGCCGGCTTGATCGGCGCGGTGTTCCGCACCAAGGCGGCACGCGAAGAAGAGCAGTCCATCGAAGACTGGGCGCACGACCTGCTGGACTACGTCGGCATCGGCAAGTACGCCAACTACACGGCGCGCAACCTGTCGTACGGTCACCAGCGTCGTCTGGAGATCGCACGTGCCCTGGCCACGCAGCCCAAGCTGCTGGCCCTGGACGAGCCGGCTGCCGGCATGAACGCCACGGAAAAAGTGGAGCTCCGTGGCCTGCTCGACAAGATCCGTTCCGACGGCAAGACCATCCTGCTGATCGAGCACGATGTGAAGCTGGTGATGGGCCTGTGCAACCGCCTGACCGTGCTGGATTACGGCAAGGTGATCGCACAAGGCCTGCCGCAGGAAGTGCAGAGCAACCCCGCCGTGATCGAGGCCTACCTCGGCGCGTCAGCGCACTGACGCAGAGGAACGGAATATGAAACCAGTAATGTTGAAGATCGACAGCCTGAAGGTCGCGTACGGCGGCATCCAGGCGGTCAAGGGCGTGGATCTGGAGATTCGCGAAGGTGAGCTGGTCACGCTGATCGGTGCCAACGGCGCCGGCAAGACGACCACCATGAAGGCCATCACCGGCCTGCAGGGCTGGGCCGGCGGTGACGTGCAGTATCTCGGCAAGTCCATCAAGGGCGTGCCGAGCTACAACCTGCTCAAGCAGGGCCTGGCGATGGTGCCGGAAGGCCGCGGCGTGTTCGCGCGCATGACCATCGTCGAGAACCTGCAGATGGGTGCCTTCACGCGCAACGACGAGGCCAACATCAAGGCCGACATCGACCGCATGTTCGGCATCTTCCCGCGCCTGAAGGAACGTGCAAACCAGCTGGCCGGCACGATGTCGGGCGGCGAGCAGCAGATGCTGGCCATGGCGCGTGCGCTGATGAGCCAACCGAAGCTGCTGCTGCTGGACGAGCCGTCGATGGGTCTCTCCCCGATCATGGTGGAGAAGATCTTCGAGGTCGTGCGCGACATCTCGGCGCAGGGCGTGACCGTGCTGCTCGTTGAGCAGAACGCACGCCTGGCGCTGCAGGCTGCGCACCGCGGCTACGTGATGGACTCCGGTCTCATCACCATGAGCGGCGATGCCAAGCAGATGCTCGACGATCCGAAGGTGCGCGCCGCCTACCTGGGCGAATAAGCACCATCAGCGCCATGAGAAAGCCCCGCAATCGCGGGGCTTTTTCTTTGCGCATGGCCAACGTTTCAGGCAGATCCTGCCGTATAGATGTTCGGCCGATGCAATTGCATGAAGCCGACGCCCTCGGGCACATCGGTAAAGCCATGCTTGCGATAAAGCCAATCGGCGCCCGTTGTCACTAACACTGTGCGGCGCAGGGTCTGCAGGTCCGGATGGTCACGCAGGAAATCCATCAGCGCGTGCGAGACGCCTTTTCCTCGCCACGCAGGCAGCACGAACACATCGCACAGGTAAGCGAATGTCGCACGATCGGTGATGACGCGCGCAAAACCCACAAGGTCACCATGCGAGCCATCGTCGGCTTGTCGATACGCGCCTAGGCACAGCGAGTTCGCGATCGATCGTTCGAATACGTCGCGCGGCAGGCCGCGGGCCCAGTACGTTTCCTGCGACAGGAAGTCGTAGATGTCGTCCAGCGGAAGCCACGCGGAATCATCAGACAACACGATCCCCGTGGCCGGAACGTCTCGCGTCACGGCCATGGCAAACCTCAGGGTGGGAGCAGCGATGGGGCGATGAAGGGCGACGCATTGCGCGCCGCCCTCGGGGTCATGCGATGCGCTTTAGGCGTGTGCTTTCAGCAGCGTGCGCAGCATGCCGATCATCGTGTCGATCTCTTCGGTCGTCACGTTCAGCGCAGGCATGAAGCGCAGGATGTTGGGGCGCGGGGCGTTCAGCAGCAGGCCGGTCGGGTTCATCTCGCGAGCGGCTTCCACCAGTTGGCCGCCGATATCCTTGCCGAGCAGCAGGGCGCGCAGCAGGCCGTTACCGCGTTCGCCAGCCAGGCCAAACTCTTCGCTCAGCTTGAGCAGTTGGGTGCGCAGATAGGCGCCGCGTTCTTGCACGCCAGCCAGGAAGCCCGGGGCCAGGAGTTGCTCGATCACCGAGCAGCCCACGGCCGTCATCAGCGGGTTGCCGTTGTACGTGCCGCCCTGGTCGCCGGCCTCGAAGCTGGCAACTTCATCCGTGCACAGCAGGGCCGAGAGCGGCACGCCGCCGCCGATGCCCTTGCCGAGCGTCATGATGTCCGGCTCGATGTTCGAGAGCTGATAGGCGAAGAGCGTGCCGCAGCGGCCGCAACCGGCCTGCACTTCATCAACGATCAACAGGATCTTGTGCTTCTTGGTCAGCGCGCGCAGTTGCTGCATGAATTCCGGCGTGGCGGGCAGCACGCCGCCTTCGCCTTGCACCGGCTCCAGCATCACGCCGACAGTCTCGTCGGTGATGAGCGCTTCCACCGAGGCAATGTCGTTCAGGATGGCCTTCGGGAAGCCCGGCACCTGCGGCGCGAAGATGGTGTCCCAGCCTGCCTTGCCCGATGCGCTCATGGTGGCAAGCGTGCGGCCGTGGAAGCTGTGGTCGAACGTGATGATCTGGAAGGCGCCGTTCTTATGCTTCTTGCCCCACTTGCGGGCGAGCTTGATGGCGCCTTCGTTGGCTTCGGCGCCGCTGTTGGCGAAGAACACCTTGTCGAAACAGCTGTGCGCGGTCAGCAGGCCGGCCAGCTTGGCCATCGGCTCGTTGTAGAACGCCGGGCTCGGGTTGATCAGCTTCCTGGCCTGCGCGTTCAGCGCTTCGATCATGCCGTCGTTGGAGTGGCCGAGGCAGTTGACGGCCCAGCCTTGCACGAAGTCCAGGTATCGCTTGCCGTTGTGGTCCGTCAGCCAAGAGCCCTTGCCTTCGGTGAAGACGATCTCGGGCCGGTTGGTGATGTACATCAGGGACTGGACGGGGTAGTCAGCAAACGCCATGGCAAAGCTCCAGAAAAAGGCGGCAGGAAGATGAAAAACCGAAAAAACGCGAGTTGGAAAAAGACAAAGGCCACGGGGGTTGCCCCGTGGCCTTGTGATCGTCGAATCCTGTGAACCCGATATGCAATCAGCAGACAGCCGCGCGGCTTCCCGGAGGGAGCAACGTACGGCGGCGTCGGAGGTGCAGGGCTTGGTTCATAAGGCGCAAGAATAAGACGGATGCCAAGTCAAGTCAAAACGAAATTTTGACCTTCTTGGGATTTGTGCAACGTCAGCCGGCCGGGTGGAGATCTGCCTCCGAGGTGAAGGAATCGGCGAAAAACGCGTCCGGGTGCATTCCGCACTGGGCGGCGAAGTCTGCGCGAGCCGAGTTGATCACCACCGGCGCGCCGCAGGCGTAGACCTCGTGGCCCGACAGATCGGGGTGATCGGCCATCACCGCTTGGTGAACGAAGCCGGTGCGGCCCGTCCACGCGTCTTCCGGCAAGGCGTTGGAGACGACCGGCAGGTAAGTGAAGTTCGGCAGCGTGCGCGCCCATTCTTCGGCCTTGGCGTGCATGTACAGGTCTTGCGGGCGACGGCCGCCCCAGTACAGCGTCATCGGGCGCGTGCTGCCGATGAACTGGGCGTGCTCGATGATCGCCTTGATGGGCGCAAAGCCGGTGCCCGAGGCCAGCAGGATGATCGGCTTGTCGGATTCTTCACGCAGGAAGAAGCTGCCGAGCGGCCCCTCGAAGCGCAGGATGTCACGCTCCTTCATGGCCGGGGCGCCTTCCTTGGCGCCGAACACGTAGTCGGTAAAGGCGCCGCCCGGCATGTGGCGGATGTGCAGCTCGATCGGACCGTCGTCGTGCGGCGGGTTGGCGATCGAGTAGCTGCGGCGCTTGCCGTCGCGCAGGAGGAATTCCACGTACTGTCCGGCCAGAAATTGCATACGCTCGGTGGCAGGCAGTTGCAGCTTGACGATGGTGACGTCCGGCGCGGCCTTTTCCAGCGACGCGACGCGGCATGGGATCTTCTTGATGGGGACATCGCCCGCGCCGTGCACTTCGCGCACTTCGATGGTGACGTCCGTGGCAGGCGTGGCGCAGCAGAACAGCGCGCGGCCTTCGGTGGCCTCCTGGGCGCTCAGCGCGTTGGGCGAGTGGTTGCCCTGGACGATCGAGCCCTCGCGCACGAGGCCCTTGCACGAGCCGCACGCGCCGTTCTTGCAGCCGTACGGCAGGCCGATGCCCTGGCGCAGCGCGGCTGCAAGGATGGTCTCGCCGTCTTCGGCCTGGAATTGACGGCCGCTGGGCAGCACGTTGATCTGGTAAGCCATACTACAATCCAAATATGTTGAAAAGTGTGTCTGGTCGCCCATCTGGGCATGCAATGATGGTCAATCCGGCAGCACGTCCGATGGTGAATCAGTCAGCCGCTCGGCCATCCAAATCTTCGCTGCGCTTGCGCCGTCCCCGCGTGCTGATCGTCGGCTGCGGCGATGTTGGGCAACGCTGCCTGGCGACGCTCCGCACGCGTTTTCGCGTCTTTGCCGTCACCTCACGCCTTGAAGGTTGCGCTCCGTTGCGCGAAGCCGGTGCCGTGCCGATTGTCGCCAATCTGGACGATCCCGCGTCGTTGCGCCGCCTGCGAGGGTTAAGCGCCCGCGTGCTGCATCTGGCACCGCCGCCCGCTGCGGGCAACGATGATCCGCGTACTGCCGCGCTACTGCACGTGCTGGCGCAGCCAGCCCCGGTTTCCCCAGCTACAAAACCTCGCATTTTACCCGAGCGGGCACGCAGGCCGCGTGGCCTCACTGGCCGCTTGAAAACTCCCCTCCAAGCGCGTGCGTTCGTGTATGCCAGCACCAGTGGCGTCTACGGCGATGCAGGCGGCGCCTGGGTCGACGAATCCCGCCCGGTGAAGCCAACCACGGCGCGTGCCCAGCGCCGCGTCGCTGCGGAGCGCCGTGTGCGCTGGTTCGGTGCGGGCGGCGGTTGGCGCACGTCGATCTTGCGCATTCCCGGCATCTACGCGGCGGACCGGCTGCCCGTCGCGCGGCTCGAACGCGGCACGCCCGCCTTGCGCGCCGAGGACGACGTCTACACCAACCACATCCACGCCGACGACCTGGCGCGCGCCGTCGTTGCCGCGCTGTTCCGCGGGAAACCGCAGCGCGTTGTGCATGCCACTGACGCATCGGAGTTGCGCATGGGCGATTACTTTGACGCCGTGGCCGACGCGCGCGGCTTGCAGCGGCCGCCGCGCATTTCGCGAGCGGAAGCCGTACAGCAGATCGAGCCCGCGTTGCTGTCGTTCATGAGCGAATCGCGCCGGCTGCGCAACACGCGGCTCGTGCGGGAGTTGCGTATGGCGCTGCGCTACCCGACGGTGGCGGATTTCCTGAGCAGCGAGGCCTGACATGAAGGCGCCTGCGCCTGCCCCTGCAACGCCGTCGCACGGCACCCGGCTGCGCGTTGTGCGGTTGACGCTTTGGCTGTCAGCCGTGGTGGTGGGCGTAGGTGCCTCCTGGTTTGCCGCCAGCTTCGTGGCGGATTCGATGAGCGCGCGCGACATGCAGCAGATGGTCGATGCGCGCCGCCAGTTGGCTGCGCAGGTAGCGGAAGGTATGTCGAGCCAGATCACGGCCGACGTGGCCTTGCTGCGGGCGCTGCCGCAGACGCTCGCGCAGATCGATGCCATCCCGCGTGCCGTAGCGCGCGTCGACACCCGGCGCTGGAACCTGATGGACCAGGGCTCGCGTGCCCAAGAGGCGATGTCGCACCCGGAAGTGGCCGATATCGACGCATTCCTGAACACGACCGCCGGCAATCTTGGGCTCGACTACGTCTGGGTCGTCAACCAACACAATTACGTGGTGCTGGCCAATAACGCCGGTCATGCCGATTCGTTCGTTGGCGTGCAGTCGAGCATGCAGCCGTACATGAAGGAGGCGATGCTGGGCGGCCTCGGCGAACAGTTCACGATTGGCCGGGTGACGGGCGTGCCGGGCTTGTTCTTCGCTGCGCCGGTGTATGACGCTGGTGGATACCTGGTCGCGGCGATGGGCACCAAGGTGAGCCTCGCGAGGCTGCAGCACTGGGTGTCGCACCCGACGTCGCTGGTGACCGATCCGAACGGGCTGATCATTTTGTCGACTGACGCGTCGCTGGTGGGCAAGATCCTGCCGGATGCGCGCCTGCAGCGCATGGGCGCCAGCGACCGGTACAACGCCTACCAGCGCGTCGACTTCGAACCGTGGCCCTATCAGCCCACGGCAAAGGCGCATCACGACGTGCCCAGCTGGGTGCCGGCCGAGGTGCGGGATACGCTGGCTTGGCGCGAGGGCAGTGCGATGCCATCGCTCACCGTGTCTCGCAATGCCAGTGCGGACCTCACCGTCGTCGTGGCCGAGCCGCTGCCTGCGTGGGGCCAGCAGATCGCCAATCATGCGCGCAACCGCGCGATCGGCTTCGTGCTGTTTGTAAGCGTGCTGGTGACGTTCGTGCTGGTGGCGTGGTCTCTGGTGCGCGAGCGGCAGCATCACCGCTTGACGCGCCATCTGAACCAGCGGCTGCAGCGCACCAACAGCGCGCTCGCCAACGAGGCGCATTTCGACCATCTCACGGGTGTGCTGACGCGGCGTCGCTTCCTGGCGCTGTTCGATACGGTGCTCGCACGTGCCCACAATCGCGGCGAACCGCTCGTGCTTGTGCTGGCCGATCTGGATCACTTCAAGCGCATCAACGACACATGGGGCCACGCTGTGGGCGACATGGCGCTGCAGCGCTTTGCATCGCTTGCCACGGGCGTGCTGCGCAGCAGTGATCTGGTCGGGCGTCTGGGCGGCGAGGAATTCGCCATGGTGATGGGCCGCACCACATTGGCGACGGCCACCGAGGTGGCGGAGCGCCTGCGTACGGCAGTGGCCGAGACGGACGAGAGTTTCCCGACCGGACTGTCGATGACCGTCAGCATGGGCATGACGGTCTGCCGCCCGGGCGATACGGCGTCGGAAATGCTCAAGCGCGCCGACCTGGCGCTGTATCGCGCCAAGGAAAGCGGGCGCAACCGGCACGTCGCCGGCTGAAACTGGCGACTAGCGCGCGACGCGGCCAGCGCGGCGGCGGCGAAGTTCGAGCTGCGTGCGCGTGCCTGACAGCGGCACACGGCGGAAGCGCTCGCGGCGCTGCTCCTCATCAAAGAACGCCAGGGAGGGTTTGACCAGATCGCTGCGCGAGACAATGCCCACCAGCGCGCGCGATTGCGAATCGGCCACCACCGGCAGCCGCTCCAACCCATGCACTGCCAGGCGCGTGGCGACGATGCGGCAGGTCTCGCCGGGCAGTGCCATCACGGGAGCATTCGCACCAAACAATTCGGCAACGGTGACGGCGCCGCGCTTCTGGCCCGCCAGCAGCGCATCGCGGTCGAGCATGCCGATCAGCCTGCCATTCGTCCCACCTTGCACGACCGGAAACGCGCGGTGCGCCTGCTTGGGCCCAAAGCGGTTGGCGAGTGTATCGGCCAGTGTGGCGTGTGCGTCGATGGTCTGCACCGAACGCGTCATGACTTCATCCACGGCGTGGCGCTCAAGCGGGTCGACAGCGTATTCGCGATAGATGTGGAAGCCGCGGCGCGCGATCTTCTCGGTCATGATCGAGCGCGGCATGGTCAGCACGACAAAGCCGTAGGACACGGCCACGGCCAGCAGAATTGGCAGCAGGGCGTTCACATCGTGTGTCAGCCCGAAGGCGAAGACGATGGCGGTGAGCGGGGCGCCCAGCACGCCGGCCAGCATGGCGGCCATGCATACCAGCGGCCACAGGCCTGGGTCACCACCCGGCAGCACGGGCCCGATCAGCACCCCCAAGCCGGCGCCCATCATCAGCAGCGGGGCGAGCACACCACCCGACGTGCCGGAGCCCAGCGCGATCACCCAGATGATGGCCTTGACCACCAGCAGCGCCAGCGCCACGCGGATGGCGAGATGGTTGTGCAGCAAATCGCCGATGACGTCGTAGCCGACACCCAGCGCGCGCGGCTCGAAGTAGCCGCCAATGCCAACCACCAGGCCACCGATGGCCGGCCACCACATCCAGTGGATGGGCAGGCGGCCGAACAGGTCTTCGGTCTTGTACAGCGCCATCGACAGCGAGCGTGCCAGCGCGCCGCACAGCAACCCGGCGACCACGCACGAGCCCAGCGCAGGCAGCGTTGCCGGAGTTGTTTCCAGCGGGAAGAGGGGGCCGGGCTCCAGCACCAGCACACGGAGGAAGCCCGCCACGGCACATGCCACCGCCACGGGCAGCATGCTGCGCGGGCGCCATTCGAACAGCAGCAGTTCCACCGCCAGCAGCAGCGCGGCCACCGGCGTGCCGAACACGGCCGTCATGCCCGCCGTGGCACCGGCCACCAGAAGGGTCTTGCGCTCGGCGGCCGTCAGCTTGAAGAACTGCGCGAACAGCGAGCCGATCGCGCCGCCCGTCATGATGATCGGGCCTTCCGCGCCAAACGGGCCGCCGCTGCCGATCACGATGCCCGACGACAGGGGCTTGAGCACCGCCACCTTGGGCGACATCTTGCTCTTGCCGAACAGGATGGCCTCGATGGCCTCGGGAATGCCGTGGCCGCGAATCTTTTCCGAGCCAAAGCGCGCCATCAACCCGACGATCAGCCCGCCGATGAGCGGTACCGCAATCACCCATGCGCCGAGCGTGTTGGTGGCCGGCGAGCGGTCGGCCAGCGACAGCGTCTGGAAAAAGAACAGGTTGGTGAAGAAGCGGATCAGGTTGAGCAGCGCCACGGCGGCCAGCGTGGCAAACGCGGCGATGACGACCGCCAGCGCAGTGGTGCGGAACAGCGTGGTGTCGGTCGCAAAGTCGCGCCGGTGCTGGTGGTGTTCAAGGGTTTGCATGAGGTTACTGCTCGGCGGAGGGTTCGGCGGGGTGATCGAGGTGGGGGATCTTGAAAGCACGGCTGAAGGCCGACAGCTCGCTCTGATGCAGCCCGGCCAGCAGCGCGACGAGATGATCACCCTTCCGGGAAAGGTGCACTTCCACCTGGCGCGCGTCGGTGTCGCTCTGACGGCGTTCGACCAGGCCCGCTTCTTCGCAGCGCGTGATGAGTGCCGCCGTGCCATGCGGCGCGGCCTGCAGCCGCTCGGCCAGCTCGCCGACGGTGGCCCATTCGCGCCCGGCATAGCCTTTCACGTGCAGCAGCAACTGGTACTGCAGCGGCGTGATGCCCTTGGCGTGGATCAGATCTTCAGACGCGCGCAGGAAGCGGCGCAGGTGATAGCGGAAATCGGAGAGGCTCTCGAACTCCTGCTTGGATAAAGGTCGGGCGGGGGTAGACATGGCGGAATCAAACGGTTCGGGCCGGAATATATCACGGTGTGACATATTTGGGAAAGCCCGCCGTGTTGCTGTATTGCCAACCCGGAGTGCGTTCTGAATTGCGTGGATTGTTGATTGCCAATCAAGACTGTTTCGTTGACGGGCGGGTTTTTCTGCAAAGGTGGAGCCCGCACACTGCGGTCCATGCCCTTTGCGCTGATAGCGAATGCATCGCCCGCAGCGCGCCTTTTGACCCGATCACAACCATGCCTCCCGCACTCGACAAACTGACCCACGGCGGCTTCACCATTGGCATTGAACTGCCGCTGGACAACGATTGGTCCGCCACCGGCGACGCCAAGCGCCTGCGTGACGGGCGCCGCCACGGTGTGCCCGATATCGAACACCACGCAACCCTCGCCAAACTCGCGGATTCGCTCGGCTTTCGTGCCCTGTGGGTGCGCGATGTGCCGGTGTATGACCCCGCATTCGGCGATGCCGCGCAGGTGTTCGAAGTGTTCTCTTACCTCGGCTACCTGGCTGGCATCACGCGCAACGTTCTGCTCGGCACGGCCGCCGTTGTGCTGCCGCTGCGCGAGCCGCTGCTGACGCTCAAATCGGCCACGACCATCCAGGAATTGAGTGGCGGTCGTCTGCTGCTTGGCGTGGCAAGCGGAGACCGGCCCGTCGAATATCCGCTGTTCGGCCGCGACTTCGAATCGCGCGGTGCAAGCTTCCGCGACCAGGTCGCGCTATTGCGTGACGGGGCGCGCGGCAGCTTGCCCGCCGGGGTGGAGATTCTGCCGGCCATGCGCACGCCGCTTCCGCTGCTGGTGGCCGGCCTGGCGCAACAGACGCCAGCGTGGATCGGCACCCACATGGACGGTTGCCTTGCCTACCCGGGCGCGCCGGCCGATCACGCGCAACGCGCCGCCGCATGGCGTGCCGTTGCGGGCGACAAGCCCTACGTGAGCTTCATCCACCTCGATCTGGCCGAAGACCCGCACGAACCGCTGCAACGTCATCGCTTTGGCGCACGTGCCGGGCGCATTGCACTGTCCGAAGAATTGGCGGCGATGCGCGAAGCCGGTGTGCAGCATATCGGGCTGCACTTCCGCCGAAATCGTCGCCCGCTTGCTGAAACGTTTGCGGAAATCGCGGCAGAGGTTCTGCCCGCTTTCCATTCCTCTGCTTTGGAGTACACCGCATGAACCCCACCCCCACTTCTGCCGAGCCCACGCGCAGCAGCGCGACGCTGCCGCTGCTCGCGCTTGCCGCTGGCGCCTTCGGTATTGGCACCACCGAGTTCTCGCCGATGGGCTTGCTGCCCGTGATTGCCGACGGCGTGCATGTATCGATTCCCCAGGCCGGCATGTTGATCAGCGCGTATGCGATCGGCGTGATGGTCGGTGCGCCGATCATGACGCTGTTGCTCGCACGCTGGCCGCGACGCAAGGCGCTGATCGCGCTGATGAGCATCTTCACCATCGGCAACCTGCTGTCGGCCGTCGCGCCCGATTACACGACGCTGCTGCTCGCGCGGCTCGTCACCAGCCTCAACCACGGCGCGTTCTTCGGGCTGGGTTCCGTGGTTGCCGCTAGCCTCGTGCCGCGTGAGAAGCAGGCTAGCGCCGTGGCGACGATGTTCATGGGCCTGACGATCGCCAACGTCGGTGGCGTGCCGGCCGCGACGTGGCTTGGCCAGATGATCGGCTGGCGCATGTCGTTTGCCGCCACGGCAAGCCTGGGCCTGATCGCCATCGCCGGCCTGTTCACCGCGTTGCCGAAGGGCGATGCCGGCAAGATGCCCAACCTCCGCGCGGAACTTGCGGTGCTCACACGTCCCGTCGTGCTGGGCGCCCTTGCCACCACGGTGCTCGGTGCGGGCGCGATGTTCACGCTGTACACGTACGTCGCCCCGACACTCGCTCAGTTGACCGGTGCCTCGCCGGCGTTCGTGACGGCCATGCTGGTGCTGATCGGCATCGGTTTTTCGATCGGCAACATTGCCGGTGGCCGCCTGGCCGATCGCTCGCTCGACGGCAGCCTGA
Organism: Ralstonia sp. 22111; assembly: GCF_052045895.1. Lineage (NCBI taxonomy): Bacteria > Pseudomonadati > Pseudomonadota > Betaproteobacteria > Burkholderiales > Burkholderiaceae > Ralstonia > Ralstonia sp. 22111. Next base: position 276,433 of record NZ_JBQEPR010000002.1, read on the forward strand.
TCGGCTTTCTGTTGTTGTTGATCGTGACGATGCTCGCGTTTCCTCTGCTCGCCAAGACACACGTCGGTGCGGCCGCCGCGCTGCTGGTGTGGGGCATTGCCACCTTCGCGGTTGTGCCGCCGTTGCAGATGCGTGTGATGCGCGCCGCGGCTGAAGCGCCGGGCCTCGCTTCGTCGGTCAATGTGGGTGCCTTCAACCTCGGCAACGCCCTGGGGGCGGCAGCGGGCGGTGCTGCCATCTCTGCAGGCCTGGGCTATGCGGCGGTGCCGATAGTCGGCGCGGCGATTGCCGCGGCAGGCCTTGCGCTGGTGGGGCTGCATGTCGTGCAGCGCAGGACGCGCCTTGCCATGAACCCCTGATTCGATTTCCCCTTGGAGCACAAGATGAACAAGATTCCCGCTTTTGGCCTTGGCACGTTTCGCCTGAAGGGTCAGGTTGTCATCGGCTCGGTTCGCAATGGCCTGGAACTCGGCTACCGCGCAATCGACACGGCCCAGATCTACGGCAATGAAGGCGACGTGGGCGAGGCCATTGTCGGCTCAGGCGTGCGCCGCGAAGACCTCTTCCTCACCACCAAGATCTGGGTCGACAACTACGCCAAGGGCAAGCTTGCGGCAAGCCTCGAAGACAGCCTCGCCAAGCTGCGAACCGACTACGTCGACCTCACGCTCATCCACTGGCCTGCGCCCAACAACGGCGTGTCACTCGAAGAATTCATGACCGCGCTGGCCGATGCCAAGGCCCGGGGTTTGACGCGCGAGATCGGCGTCTCGAACTTCAACATCGCGCTGACGCAACAGGCGATGGCGGCGGTCGGCAAAGACGCCATCGCCACCAACCAGATCGAGCTGAGCCCGTATCTGCAGAACCGCAAGCTCGTCGATTTCCTGCAGCGTGAGGGCATTCACGTCACGTCGTACATGACGCTCGCCTACGGCAAGGTGCTGGGCGATCCGGTGATCGGCGCGATTGCGCGGCGGCACGAGGCAACGCCGGCGCAGGTCGCGCTGGCCTGGGCGATGCAGCTCGGCTATTCGGTGATCCCGTCATCGACCAAGCGCGAGAATCTTGCGAGCAACCTGCGCGCGCAAGCGTTGCAACTGACGGCAGACGACATGGCGCAGATTGCCGCGCTTGAGCGCAACGGCCGCGAGGTGTCACCCGAGGGGCTTGCGCCGGCGTGGGATTGAACGCCGCGCCGTCGGCACAATAGAAAAAGCCGCTCTTCGGAGCGGCTTTTTCACGTTGACGAGCGCTTGGCCCGTGACGCATCAGTCGTCCAGTTGCGACAGGTCGCGCACCGCGCCCTTGTCTGCCGACATGACCAGCTTGGCGTACGCCTTGAGCGCGGCCGACACCTTGCGCGGACGCGGCTGCGCAGGCTTCCAGCCCTTGGCGTTCTGCTCTTCGCGGCGACGCGCGAGTTCTTCGTCCGACACCAGCACGTTGATCGTCCGGTTGGGGATATCGATGCGGATCTTGTCGCCGTTGCGCACCAGGCCGATCGCGCCGCCTGCAGCCGCTTCCGGCGAGCAGTGACCGATCGACAGGCCCGACGTGCCGCCCGAGAAGCGGCCGTCCGTCAGCAACGCGCAGGCTTTGCCCAGGCCCTTGGACTTGATGTAGCTCGTCGGGTACAGCATTTCCTGCATGCCGGGGCCACCCTTCGGGCCTTCGTAACGCACGACCACCACGTCACCGGCCTTGACCTTGTCGGCGAGGATGTTCGCGACCGCTTCGTCCTGCGATTCCGTCACGTGCGCCGTGCCCTCGAACACGAGGATGCTTTCGTCCACGCCGGCGGTCTTCACCACGCAGCCGTCCAGCGCGATGTTGCCCCGGAGCACGGCCAGGCCGCCTTCCTTCGAGAAGGCATGCTCGTTCGAGCGAATGCAGCCCTCGGCGCGGTCAAGGTCCAGGCTCGGCCAGCGCGTGTTCTGACTGAACGCGACCTGCGTCGGGATACCGGCGGGGCCGGCACGGTAGAACGTCTGCACGGCTTCGTCCGACGTGCGGACGATGTCCCACTGGTCCAGCGCGTCCTTCATCGTGGGCGCGTGCACGGTGGGAGCGTCGGTGTGCAGCTTGCCGGCGCGGTCCAGCTCACCCAGGATGGCCATGATGCCGCCGGCGCGGTGCACGTCTTCGATGTGGTACTTGTTCGTGTTCGGCGCAACCTTGCACAGCTGCGGCACGACGCGCGAAAGGCGGTCGATGTCCGCCATCGTGAAGTCGATCTCGGCTTCCTGTGCGATGGCCAGCAGGTGCAGGATCGTGTTGGTCGAACCGCCCATCGCGATGTCGAGCGTCATGGCGTTCTCAAATGCCTTGAAGCCGACCGAACGCGGCAGCACGCGCTCGTCGTCCTGCTCGTAGTACTGGCGGGCCAGTTCAACGATGCGGTGGCCGGCGCGCTTGAAGAGCTGCTCGCGGTCTGCGTGCGTGGCGACCACGGTGCCGTTGCCGGGCAGCGACAGGCCGAGCGCCTCGGTCAGGCAGTTCATCGAGTTGGCCGTGAACATGCCCGAGCACGAACCGCAGGTCGGGCATGCCGAGCGCTCGACTTCGGCCACTTCCTCGTCGGAATACTTGCTGTCGGCCGCGATCACCATCGCGTCGATCAGGTCGAGCTTCTTGATCTCGATGGCCTTGGTGACCGGGTTGGCCAGGCGCGTCTTGCCCGCTTCCATCGGGCCGCCCGAGACGAAGATCACCGGAATGTTCAGGCGCATGGCGGCCATCAGCATGCCCGGGGTGATCTTGTCGCAGTTGGAGATGCACACCATGGCGTCGGCGCAGTGCGCGTTGACCATGTATTCGACCGAGTCGGCAATGATGTCGCGGCTGGGCAGCGAATACAGCATGCCGTCGTGGCCCATGGCGATGCCGTCATCCACGGCAATCGTGTTGAATTCCTTGGCAACACCGCCCGCGGCTTCGATCTCGCGCGCGACGAGCTGACCGAGGTCTTTCAGGTGCACGTGGCCGGGAACGAACTGGGTGAACGAGTTGACCACCGCGATGATCGGCTTCTGGAAGTCTTCATCTTTCATGCCGGTGGCGCGCCAGAGCGAGCGTGCGCCCGCCATGTTGCGGCCGGCGGTGGAGGTTTTGGAACGGTATGCGGGCATTTTGGGTGCTGAAGAAAGTCGATGGTGGGGCGGGCCACGCGGATAAAGGCCCTCGCGCGCCCGTGCGATCAACCTCTTGAGCCGCGCCCGGGGCAAAACCCGCATTATCCCACGCCTGGCGGGGCGCGTTGCCGGCTGTCGTGGGGTTAGTGAGTGCCAATGAAAAAGCCGCTTCTGCGTGAACAGAAGCGGCTTGAATTCTGGTGCCCGAGGCCGGAATCGAACCGGCACGCCTTGCGGCGGGGGATTTTGAGTCCCCTGCGTCTACCAATTTCACCACTCGGGCAGGTGCTGATGAGCCGGCAATTATGCCAGAAGTCTGGCCAGCCAAACAAGGCGGGCTGGAAGATGCTCAATCCGCCTGTTGATTGTTCTGCTGCTCCAGCACGCGCAGCAGCGACGCCGTATCGTCATACCCCCAGCCATTGGCGACCAGCGTATTGAGCTGCGAAGCCACCAGCTCCATCGCCGGCATCTGCAGGCCGAGTTCCTGGGCGATCTCGCGCACGAGGCCGAAATCCTTGTCATGCAGGCGGGCTTCGATGCCGGCGGCAAAGTTACGCTCTGCCATCTTGGGGCCCATCATGTCGAGCATGCAGCTGCCCGCAAAGCCCGGGCCGATGGCTGCCAAAACACGCGACGGGTCGGTGCCCTGGGCTCGTGCAAACAGCATGGCTTCGGCAATGCCCTGGATATTGATGACCTGCACGATCTGGTTGCACGCCTTGGCGACCTGCCCGGCACCGTGATCGCCGATGTGTGTGATGGTGGTACCCAGCAATTGCAGCAGCGGGCGCACGCGTTCGAGCACTTCCGGCTTGCCGCCCACCATGATCGACAGCGTGGCCTTTTGCGCGCCCATGGTGCCGCCCGAAACCGGCGCATCGAGAAATTCGATGCCTGCTGCTTCCAGCTCGGCCGCAATGCGGCGCGTGGCTACGGCGGAGATCGTGCTGTGGTCGATGCACACAGCGCCGCGCGGTGCGCCATGGACGACGCCATCCGGGCCCAGCAGCACGCCTTCCACATCGGCCGTGGAGGTGACGTTGGTGAAGATGACTTCGGCGTCGCGTGCGGCTTCCGCAGGGGTGCTGCAGGGCTCGGCGCCGATGGCGCGCGCATTGTCGGCGGCCTCCGGACGGCGCACATAGGCGCGCACGGTGTGCCCGGCGGCAATCAGGTGCTGGACCATCGGCGTGCCCATGTTGCCGAGGCCGATGAAGGCGATACGTGTCATGGCAGATCTGTGCGTGTTGGATTAGCGCGGGCCAGCGTAAGCAAAGCGGCCGTTCTTGATAATGCCCATCACGCGCGAGCGTTGGTCGAAGCCCTGGTGATCCTGGGCATTCAGGTTCAGCACGCCGTTGGGCACAGTCAAATCGCGCGTGGTTTCCAACGCGTCGCGCAGGGCAGCGCGGAAAGCGGGTGTGCCAGGCTTGGCGCCGGTCTTGAGCGCGCGGGCCGTGGCGTTGTCGAGCAACTGCCACGCGCCCCAGGCGTCGCCCGCAAATTGCGTGACGGTGTTGGGGCCGTACTTGGCTTCATAGCGATCGGCAAATTCCACGGCGACTTTGCGTACCGGATGGCTGGCCGGCAGCTCGCGCGCCACCACCACGGGGCCGGTCGGGAAGAGGGTGCCTTCCACGTCCTTGCCGCCCACCTTGAGGAATTCCGTGCTGGCGATGCCGTGCGTCTGATAGATGCGGCCCTTGTAGCCGCGCTCGACCAGCGTGCGTTGGGGTAACGCGGCCGGTGTGCCTGCCCCGGCAATCAGGATGGCGTCGGGCTTGGCGGCCATCAACTTGAGAATCTGACCAGTCACACTGGTATCTGTGCGCGCAAAGCGCTCGTTGGCCACCACGTGCAGCTTGCGCACTTCGGCCAGCTTCGAGAATTCACGCCACCAGCTTTCGCCATACGCATCGGTAAAGCCGATAAAGCCGACGGTGTGCACGCCGCTGTCCGCCATGTGCTGGGTGACGAGCGTGGCCATCTGCGAATCGTTCTGCGGCATCTTGAAGGCCCAGCGGCGCTTGGCGTCCTGCGGCTCGACGATGGAAGCGGAGGCGGCCAGCGTGATCATCGGCGTTTGACCTTCAGCCACCGCGTCGAGCGAGGCCAGCGCTGTCGGCACGATCGTCGGGCCGACGATCACATCCACCTTGTCTTCGGCGATCAGCTTGCGCACGTCGCGCACCGCTATCGACGGGTCGGATGCGTCGTCCAGGATGATGACCTGCGCGCGCTGACCGCCGATGGTCGCGGGCCACATCTGCACGGTGTTCTTGCTGGGAATGCCAATGGCCGCAGCGGGGCCGGTGGTCGACAGCACCACACCCACTCGGATGTCCGCTTGGGCGGGCAGGGCGATGGCGGCGGCGCTGGCAAAGAGCGCCATGCCGCATAGCAGGCGACGTCGGGTCGTCATGAAATCTCCGGGGAAGTTGGGCAATTGCAATTGCGGGCGAATCAGAGCTCGTACGCTTCGTGATCGCCGGACATGAGTTGTTCTACCAGCTTGCGCGTGAGCGTCGGCGCAAACAGTTCGATGAAGGTGTAGACGAAGCCGCGCAAATACGCGCCTTGTTTGACGCCGAGGTGCGTGACGTTGGTGCCGAAGAGGTGGCCGGCCGGAATCGCGCGCAGGTTGCGGTCGCGCTCTGCGTCAAACGCGACGCCCGCCACGATGCCCACACCCAGGCCCACTTCCACGTAGGTCTTGATGACATCCGCGTCGATGGCCTCCAGCACGATATCGGGCTTGATCTGGCGCAGCTCGAAGGCGTGGTCGATCTTGGGGCGGCCGGCAAAGTGCTGGTCGTATGTGATGAGCGGGTAACCCTTCAGGTCTTCCAGCGTCAGGTGCTGGCGAGATAGAAGCGGGTGATCAGGCGGCGTGACCACCACATGCTGCCACTGGTAACCCGGGATCGAGATCAGATCCTTCACATGCGACATGCCTTCGGTGGCGATGGCAATGTCGGCCTGGTCGTGCAGGACCATCTCGGCAATCTGCGCGGGCGTGCCCTGCTGAATGGACAGGCGAACCTTGGGGTATTTGCGCGTGAACTCGGCAATCGCCTTGGGCAGCGCGTAGCGCGCCTGCGTGTGCGTGGTGGCGATGGTGAAGTTGCCTTGGTCCTGCGCGGCGTAGTCCTTGCCGACGCGCTTGAGGGTTTCGACCTCTTCCAGCACGCGCTCGACCGAGGCGAGGATGCGTCTGCCCGGTTCCGTGAGACCCCGGATGCGCTTGCCGTGCCGGGTGAAGATATCGACGCCCAGCTCCTCTTCCAGCTCGATGATGGCTTTGGAGACGCCTGGTTGTGATGTATAGAGCGCTTTCGCGGCTTCTGTCAGGTTGAATTTCTGCCGCACGGCTTCGCGCACGAAGCGGAATTGGTGAAGGTTCATGGCTGCGCGGTCGATAAAGAAGAACGGGTGCGAACTGAACGCTACTTATAACCGACACCATATAAACAAACAATTTTTTATTGGTTTGGGATATGAGGCGCGTTCATTACGATGCTCGAACTTCGTGATAACACGCCCTCACTGTCCCCCGCGCCATGACGCTCGCCTATACGGTTTCCGGTTTGCTGGTCGGCCTGTTGGTCGGCCTGACGGGCGTTGGCGGTGGATCGCTGATGACTCCGCTGCTGACGCTGATGTTCGGCTTTTCGCCGGCGACCGCCGTCGGCACGGACCTGGCATTTGCCTCGTTGACCAAGGGCGTTGGCACGATCGCACATCGTAGCCACGGTCATATTCGCTGGGACATCGTCAAGCGCCTCTGCCTGGGCAGCCTGCCCGCCGCGCTGGTGACGGTGATCGTGCTGAAGACCGCCGGCAACCTGGATGCGGAGTGGATGCACGTGATTCGCGTGACGATCGGCGCGTCGGTCATCCTGACGGTGATTTCGCTGCTGTTCCGTCAGCGCGTATTGGGCTGGCTGGCGGCCAACCCGCGTTATCGTCTGCAGGGCACGGCACTGGCCGTGGCCACGGTCATCGTCGGCGTGGTGCTGGGCGTGCTGGTGACGGTGTCGTCCATTGGTGCAGGCGCCGTGGGCGCGACGCTCATCCTGATCCTGTATCCCGAATTGAAGAGCGCCGAAGTGGCCGGCACCGACATCGCCTATGCCGTGCCGCTGACCGCCGTGGCGGGCCTGGGCCACATGTATCTGGGCACGATCGACTGGAACCTGCTGGTGTCGCTGCTGGTGGGCTCCATCCCGGGTATCTGGCTGGGCGCGCGCCTGTCCAAGAATCTGCCGGAACGTCTGGTGCGCGGCGCGCTTGCCGCCACGCTGACGATCACGGCCATCAAGCTGGTGTCGTGATGCGTGATCGCATGCCGGCCCTGCTTGATTGTGGCTGCTGTCGCTGAGCCGGCAGCAGCACCATAACGAAACGCTTTCCCCAAATTGAATCGCACGCCGGCCCAGCCGGATTGGACCGAACAGTCATGTATCAATACGACGCTTACGACCACCGCCTCGTCGCAGACCGCGTAGAGCAGTTTCGCGACCAGGTGCGCCGCCGTATCTCGGGCGAACTGACGGAAGAAGAGTTCCTGCCGCTGCGCCTGCAGAATGGCCTGTACTACCAGCGCCACGCCTACATGCTGCGCGTGGCGATTCCGTATGGCCATCTGCGCGCCAAGCAACTGCGCATGCTCAGCCACATCGCCGCCGAGCATGATCGCGGGTACGGCCACTTCAGCACGCGCCAGAACATCCAGTACAACTGGATCGAGCTGGAGCAGGTGCCCGACATCCTGGCCAAGCTGGCCTCGGTGGAGATGCATGCCATCCAGACTTCGGGCAACTGCATCCGTAACATCACGACGGATCAGTTTGCCGGCGTGGCACCGGACGAGGTGATCGACGCGCGTCCGCTTGCAGAAATCCTGCGCCAATGGTCGACGTTCATTCCTGAATTCGCGTTCCTGCCGCGCAAGTTCAAAATCGCCGTGTCGGCCTCGCGCGAAGACCGTGCCGTGACGCAACTGCACGACATTGGTGTCTACGCCTATGAGAAGAACGGCCAGACGCTGCTGCGCATCCTGGCCGGCGGCGGCATGGGCCGCACCCCGATCCTGGGCGCGATCATCAAGGAAGACCTGCCGTGGCAGCACATGCTGTCGTACATCGAGGCTGCCGTGCGTGTGTACAACCGCTACGGCCGCCGCGACAACAAGTACAAGGCGCGCATCAAGATTCTCGTGAAGGCCATCGGCGCGGAAGAATTCGCCCGCCAGGTCGAAGAAGAGTGGCAGCACATCAAGGACGGCCCGTCGACCATCCCGCAGGCCGAGTTCGACCGCGTGGCGCAATTCTTCGCGCCGCCCGCGTACGAAAAGCTGGCCGACACCGACGCCACCTACGAAAAGGCGCTGCTGGAGAACAAGGCGTTCGCCCGCTGGGTGAGCCGCAATGTGCATCCGCACCGCGTGCCGGGCTACGCTGCCGTTACGCTGTCGCTCAAGCCGGGCGTGGCGCTGCCGCCGGGTGATGCGACGGCCGAGCAGATGTCGCTGGTGGCGGATTGGTCCGAGCGCTTTGGTTTTGGCGAGCTGCGTGTCGCGCACGAGCAGAACCTCATCCTGCCGGATGTGAAGAAGCACGATCTGTTCGATCTGTGGCAACTGGCCAAAGAACACGGCATGGCCACCGCAAACATCGGCCTGCTGACCGACATCATTGCGTGCCCGGGCGGCGACTTCTGCTCGCTGGCGAACGCCAAGTCGATCCCCATCGCACAAGCGATTCAGGCCCGTTTCGACAATCTGGACTTCGTTCACGATCTGGGCGAGCTCTCACTCAACATCTCGGGTTGCATCAACTCGTGCGGGCACCACCACGTCGGCAACATCGGCATCCTGGGTGTCGATAAGCACGAAGAAGAGTGGTACCAGGTGTCGCTGGGCGGCGCGCAGGGCAACGATTCGGCGATCGGCAAGATCATCGGCCCGTCGTTCAAGGCTGAAGAAATGCCCGACGTGATCGAACGCATCATCGACACCTTCGTTGCCAACCGCACGGAAGACGAGCTGTTCATCGACACCTATCACCGCATCGGCATGGCTCCGTTCAAGGAACGCGTCTACGCCCGTGAAGAAGCCTGAACGCCGAGGGAAATGAACATGAGCAAGATCATCAAGCTGCAAAACGGTGCCCCGCAAGTCGTGGCTGACGAATGGACCGTGCTGCGTGCGCCGGAAGGCGGGGAACTGACGCAAGCCGACGTGGAGGCCACTGCGCACGCCATCGTGCCGCTGGCCTATTGGCAAGCCAACCGCGACGCGCTGCTCGGCCGCGCCCGCGCTGGCACGCTGGCGGTGTGGCTCGCTCCGGACGACGAGCCGTTCGCGCTGGAGGCTGACCTGCCGAACCTGTCGCTGGTGGCGGTGGATTTCCCGGTCTTTCGTGACGGCCGCGGCTACAGCACCGCGTTCCTGCTGCGCCAGCGCCTGGGCTTTAGGCGTGAGTTGCGCGCCATTGGCGACGTGCTGCGCGATCAGCTCGACTTCATGCGCCGTTGCGGTTTTGACGCCTACGCCGTGCGCGCAGACAAGAACATCGACGACGCGCTGAATGGCTTTGGCGAGATCAGCGTGCGCTATCAAGGCGCCGTCGACGAGCCGCGCCCGCTGTTCCGCCGCGAGCGTGCTGTCCAGGAGGCCGCGTGAGCCTGAGTGACGCACAAGAAGGCCAAGAGATCGCCGTGTCCGAAGTGCCGGTGTCCGCAATCGGGCGCCCCGTGCTGTGGGCGCGCCCCGTCTACACCGGCACGGCGGAAGCCCTGGTCGCCAAGGAAGCTGCGCTGTTTGAGCGCCTGGCCGAGATTGCCGCCAAGCACGGCGTGGCGAAGTTCGCCACCAGCCTGGCCGCCGAAGACATGGTCGTGACAGATGCCATCCTGCGCAGCCCCGAAGCCGTACGCGCGCACCTGCCGATCTTCACGCTGCAAACCGGGCGCCTGCATGCCGAAACGCTCGCGATGCTCGACCGCATCCGCGCGCACTACGGTTACGCGATCGAGCAGTACGCACCGGATGCCCGCGCAGTGGAAGCCTACGTGCGCGACCATGGCCTCAACGCCTTTTACGACAGCATCGAGCTGCGCAAGGCCTGCTGCAACATCCGCAAGGTGGTGCCGCTGAACCGCGCACTGAAAGACGCCGACGCGTGGCTCACGGGCCAGCGCCGCGAGCAGGCTGTCACCCGTGCCGACCTGCCGTTTGCCGAAGACGACACCGCGCGCGGCATCGCCAAGTACAACCCGCTGTTCGACTGGTCCGAGGCGGAAGTCTGGGCTTACCTCGAGCAGCACAACGTGCCGACCAACGCGCTGCATGACAAGGGCTATCCCAGCATTGGCTGCGAGCCTTGCACGCGCGCGGTGCGTGCCGGCGAGGACGTGCGTGCCGGCCGGTGGTGGTGGGAATCGCGCGACAGCAAGGAATGCGGTCTGCATGCGGCAAATGCGGTGACAAATTCGGCGACGAATCTGTCGCAAAAGAATTGAGCGAAAGCGAAGGAAGAATCATGGGAGTGATGAGTGAGATCCCCGGCACGGCGCTGACGCCTGTGCAGAACGAACACCTCGACTGGCTCGAAGCCGAGTCGATCTACATCATCCGCGAGGTGGTGGCCGAGTGCCGCAACCCGGCGCTGCTGTTCTCCGGCGGCAAGGATTCGATCGTCATGCTGCACCTGGCGCTCAAGGCCTTCCGCCTGGGCGATCGCAAGATCGAGCTGCCGTTCCCGCTGGTGCACATCGACACGGGGCACAACTACCCGGAGGTCATCACCTTCCGTGACGAGCAGGTTGCCAAGCTGGACGCGCGCCTGGTGGTCGGGCATGTGGAAGATTCCATCAAGCGCGGCACCGTGCGCCTGCGCAAGGAAACCGATTCGCGCAACGCGGCACAGGCCGTCACGCTGCTGGAAACCATCGAATCGCACGGCTTCGACGCCCTGATGGGCGGTGCCCGCCGCGATGAAGAAAAGGCCCGCGCGAAGGAACGCATCTTCTCGTTCCGCGACGAGTTCGGCCAGTGGGATCCGAAGGCCCAGCGCCCGGAACTCTGGAGCCTGTACAACGCCCGCATGGCGCAGGGCGAACAGATGCGCGTGTTCCCGATCTCCAACTGGACGGAACTCGACGTGTGGCAGTACATCGCCCGCGAGAATCTTGCCTTGCCGCCGATCTACTACGCGCATCAACGTGAAGTCGTGCGCAAGAACGGCCTGCTGGTGCCGGTGACGTCGATCACGCCCAAGGCCGATGGCGACGTGAGTGAAGTCCTGTCGGTGCGCTTCCGCACCGTGGGCGACATCAGCTGCACGTGCCCGGTGGCGAGCACTGCCGCCACGCCGGCCGAGATCATCGCCGAGACGGCCGTCACCGAAATCACTGAACGCGGCGCCACGCGCATGGACGACCAGACGAGCGAAGCCTCAATGGAAAAGCGCAAGAAGGAAGGGTATTTCTGATCATGACGAATCAAGCATCGCACCAAGGCCTGCTGCGCTTCATCACCGCCGGTTCCGTTGACGACGGCAAGAGCACACTGATCGGCCGCCTGCTGTACGACAGCAAGGCCGTGCTGACCGACCAGCTGCAAGCGCTGGCCAACGCCAAGAACAAGCGCACTGCCGGCGAGCAGATCGACTTCTCGCTGCTGACCGACGGCCTGGAAGCCGAGCGCGAGCAGGGCATCACGATCGACGTGGCGTACCGCTATTTCTCGACTGCGCGTCGCAAGTTCATCATTGCCGACACGCCGGGTCACGAGCAGTACACGCGCAACATGGTGACCGGCGCCTCGACCGCGCACGCTGCCATCATCCTGATCGATGCCACGCGTGTGACGACCGTCGATGGCAAGACGGAGCTGCTGGCCCAGACCAAGCGCCATTCGGCCATCGTGAAGCTGCTGGAGCTGCAACATGTGATCGTGGCCATCAACAAGATGGATCTGGTCGACTACAGCGAAACGCGCTTCAACGAAATCCGTACCGCCTACGATGCATTGGCCACGCAACTGGGTCTGCGCGACGTCCGTTATGTGCCGGTGTCGGCGCTGCGCGGCGACAACATCGTGCACGCATCGGAAGCCATGCCGTGGTATCAGGGCGAGCCGCTGCTGGCTTTGCTCGAAGACCTGAAGGTGGAAGAGACCGCTCCGGCGGGCGACGATGCGCTGCGCTTTCCGGTGCAACTGGTGGCGCGCCAGGATGGCTCGCAAGCCGATGATTTCCGCGGCTACATGGGTCGTGTGGAAGCCGGCACCGTGCGCGTCGGCCAAGCCGTGCGCGTGCTGCCCGCCAACCGCGAAACCACGGTAGCTGAAGTGCTGACGCCCAATGGCGCAGCTGAATCCGCCGGCCCCGGCGAGACCATCACCGTGCGCCTGGCGGACGACGTGGACATCTCGCGCGGCGACACCATCGTCGCTGCCCCGACCACTGCCGCCAACGCAGCCAAGAAACTGCATGCCGACCTGTGCTGGTTCGACGAACACGAACTGAACCCGGCCCGCAAATACGTGCTCAAGCACACCACGGCCACCGTGTTTGCACGCGTGTCGGATGTGGAGCGCGTGCTCGACGTGCATACGCTGTCGCACGAGACCGGCCGCAAGCAGATCGCGCTCAACGATATCGGCACGGTCAATATCAGCCTGCAGAAGCCGATCGTGTGCGACGCGTACGGTGATAACCCGGCGACCGGCGCGTTCATCCTGGTGGACGAAGCCACGCACCATACGGTGGCAGCTGGCATGATCCGTGCATTTTCCTGATGTGGATGGGGCGCGGTAAGTTGCGCCCCGCAGGAAAAAGCAAAGGAACCTAGGCAATGGAAGCGAAGACCCCCAAAACACTCGGCCGCGTGAGCCTGATTGGTGCCGGCCCGGGCGCGGCGGACCTCATCACGGTGCGCGGTGCACGATTGTTGGGCGAAGCCGAGGTCGTGCTGCATGACGCACTGGTCTCGCCCGAGGTTTTCCAGTACTGCCCGCAGGCCGTGCTGATTGCGGTCGGCAAGCGCTGCGGCAAGCGTTCGACCGCGCAGCGCTTCATCAATCGCCAACTCGTCGATCTGGCCACCAAGTACCAGCGCGTCGTGCGTCTGAAGGGCGGCGATCCGATGCTGTTCGGCCGTGCTGACGAGGAACTGCAGGCGCTCGAGCAGGCCGGCATCGACTACGAAATCGTTCCGGGCATTACGGCAGCGCTGGCAGCCGCGTCCGCCATCCGCCAGCCGCTAACCAAGCGCGGCGTCGCCCGCAGCGTCGCGTTTGTTACGCAAGCCAAGGCGGCCGATCCGGATACGCCGCAACCCGAAGGCATTGTGCCGGAACCCGTGGCGCAGGCCGATTCGCTCGTCTACTACATGGGCCGCGATCAAGCCGCTTCCATCGCTGCAGACCTGATCGCCCGCGGCCGCGCACCGTCGACGCCTGCCTGGGTGGTCGAGGCTGCCACCACGCCCGAGCAGCGCTCAGCCTGTTTCACGCTGCGGCAAATGGCCGATGGCGCCGCTGCGCAGTGGATCAACCCTGAGCATCCGAGCTTGCTGATGATCGGCGACGCGTTTGCCGCGCGGGCCACGGCATCCGCGCCGGAAGTCCTCGTCAGCGAGCCGCACATCCTGGCCGCCTGAGCGACGCTCAGAACGCCAGCGCCACCTTCCCGAACACCGTTCCGGCTTCCATCGCCCCGAACGCCTCCCGCGCTTCCTGCCACGGCCGTACCTGATCGACGATAGGGTGCAAGCCGTGCAGCGCCAGCGCCCGGTTCATCGCCTCGAATGACGCGCGCGATCCGACCGAGGCCGGCCGGATCACCGCCTTGCGCGCGAAAATCTCCAGCGGATTCACGCCACCCTCGCGCCCGGCCAGATAGCCGACCAAGTGGATCTGCCCGCCCACCCGCAACGCTTTCAGCGAGCGCTGCAGCGTGCCCCCGCCACCCACTTCGATGACGTGATCGACGCCGCGGCCGTCCGTGCGCGCGAGCACCGCTTCGTGCCATTCGGGCGTCGCGCGGTAGTTGATCGTGTCCGACTCCGGCACACCCAGCCCCCGGACGCGCTCCAGCTTGGCGTCGCTGCTCGACAGCACGATGGGCCGCGCCCCGGCCATCAATGCGAACTGCACCGCAAACATTGAGACGCCGCCGGTGCCCTGCACGAGCACCGTCTCGCCGGGCTGCAGGCCGCCAGCCTCGATCAGGCAATGCCAGGCGGTGAGGCCCGCGCAGGGCAGGGTGGCCGCCTCGATGGCCGACAGGTGCGACGGCACAACCACCGCGCCACCCGCGTCCAAGCGGATGGTATCGGCCAGCCACCCGTCGATCGGGCCGCCCAGCATGCGGCGCGTGTCGGCGTTGCGGAAGTCTCCGCCGTCCCAGCGTTGCCAGAAGGTGCCGGCGACACGATCGCCAATGCTTACGCGCGTCACGTTCTCGCCAATGGCCACGACTTCCCCAACGCCATCCGACAGCGGGATCAGCGGCAGCGGAAAGCGCGTGAAGAACGTGCCGGAGACAATTTCCAGATCGCGGTAGTTGAGCGACGCGGCGTGCGTGCGCACGATGATTTCGTCGGGGGCGGGCGTGGGCGTGTCGCGCTCGATGGGGCGCAGGGCGTCGATGCCGTAACCGTCGGTCAGTGCCAGGGCTTTCATGGTGTCCGTGTCCTCCGTGGGGGAAAGCAACGCAACAGCGCGTCTGGCGATACTGTGGCGCCTTGCCTAAGATGAATCCAATTCAATTTGCTCAAACAAAACATAACTTCTAGGAATGTTTCCATGCTTGAGGAAATGCGCACCTTCGTGCTGCTGGCGCAGACCGGCTCGATTGCCCGTGTGGCCGAGCGCCTGCCGCTCACGCAGCCGGCCGTTACCAAGCAGATCCAGCGGCTGGAGCGCGCGCTGGATACGGTGCTATTCGACCGGCGCGTCAAGCCGTTCCGCCTGACAGCTGAAGGCGAAGCAGTGCTGGCACGCTGTCGCGCCATCGTGGGGGAGTTCGAGGCGCTGCGCAGCAGCGTGCGCGCGAGTGGCGAACCGGAAGGCTCGCTGCGCGTGGGCGTGAGCCATGCGGTGGGCGATGCGCGGTTTGCGCGCGTACTGTCGGGGTTGCGGGAGCGCTTTCCGGGCGTGTCATTCCGCCTGAGCTGCGAGTGGGGCGGTGTGCTGCGCGAACGCTTGAAACGCGCTGAACTGGACGCCGCGCTGTGGCTGACGCCGTCCAACGCCCGCGGTAACCATGCCGATGCGGACATTCGCGTGATCGGCACCGAGCCCGTCAGCCTGATTGCCGCGCCCGCGCGCAAGCTGCCGGCCACGCTGTCGATGGCGCAGGTCACTGACGAAGCGTGGGTGCTGAACCCCACCGGATGCGAGATGCGCGCCTGGCTTCTCGGCCGCTTCGAAGCGGATCGGTTGACCCCCAACGTCGCGGCGGAAGTGCAATCGGTGCCGCTACAGCACGCGCTGGTGGCCGAAGGCTTCGGGCTCGGGTTTGCGCCCGTGCGGCTGATCGGACAGCAAATCGCTGAGGGTTCGCTGTCGGTGCACAAGCTCACTTCGGCGCCCGCCGAGTGGGACGTCTGCGTGCAGCGCGCACCGTCGCTCGGCCGCATGGCGCGGGTGGTGGATGCGCTCGAATCGGCGCTGTCCACCGGCGCGGCAGTGGCGCGTTAATCACCTATGCCATTTCTGGACGCCCGCGAATGCCGCACGTCATCATCGAATACACCGCCAATGTCGAAGCCGATGCGCGCATTCCTGAGCTGATGCGCGTGCTCAACGATGTGCTGATCGGCCATGCGGATGTGTTTCCCGTTGGTGGCATTCGCACGCGCGCGCTGCGGCTCGATCAGTACCGTATGGCCGACGGCGCGGAAGACGATGCCTTCATCCACGTGACCTTCCGCATTAAGGCGGGCCGGCAAAAAGCCGTGACGGGCCCGATTTGCGCCGCGATGTTCGCCGCCATGCGCGCACATCTGGTCGACGTGTTTGCGCGCCGCTATCTCGGGTTGACGCTGGAGCTGGTGGAGTTCGACGCGCGTGGCTTTTACGTCGAGAACAACGTGCATGCGCGCTTTGCGCGCATCGCGGAACCGCAGTAGGACGTCTGGCTTAGCCGAGTTGCCGCACGCAGTAACCGGCGATGGCGTCGAGCACGGCATCGTCTTCGCCGACGGCATCGGCGCAGCGGATGGAGAGCGTGGGATGGGCCTGCGCGCATTGCGCGATCAGCGCCGGCAGATCGCGCCGCAGGTGTCCGCCCTGGCCGAAGAACACAGGCACGATGGTGATGCTCTGCGTGCCGTTTGCGGCCAGGTCGTCGATGGTGCCCGGTAGATCGGGCGCCATCAGTTCAAGAAAGGCGAGGCGCGTGTCGACGTCAGGCTGCTGCGCAGCCAAACGCGCTTGCAGGCGATCGAATGGTTCACGCCAGCGGGCATCGCGAGCGCCATGCGCGAAGAGGACAAGTGCGCGGTCGGCCATCAGTGGCGCTCCACCCAGCGCAGGCTGACCAGCGCCAGTGCCAGATACAGCGCGCCCGGCACGATGGCCGTGAAGATGGCCGGCCACGTGTTCAACAGGCCGACGTGCGAGAAGAGGTTGTTCACCAGCTGGAACGACAACCCCAGCATGATGCCCCCGAACACCTTCAGGCCAACCGCCCCCGCCCGTGCATGCAGATACGCAAACGGCAGGGCCAGCGCCATCATCACCAGCACGGTGAACGGATAGACCACCTTCTTCCACAGCGCGATCTCGTAGCGCTGCGTGTCCTGCTTGTTGTCGCGCAGATGACGGATGTACTGGAAGAGGTCCAGCGTAGCCATGCGGTCGGGTGTGACCATCAGCACGGACAGGATCTGCGGCGTGAGCTCGGAGCGCATCTCCTGCTGCGGCAGTTTGATCTGCTCGCCGCGGAAGTCAGGCGCCAGTGCATCGGGTGCGCCGGGCACGGCCTGCACAGTGTCCTGCGGGGCTACGCTGCCGGGCTTGCGCGGGAACTCAATGAAACGGGTCTCCGTCACGTCGTTCAATTGCCAGTTCTGGTGGCCCTGGTAGCGCGCTTGCTCGGCTACGCGGATCGAACTCAGGCGGTAGTCGGAATCGAATTCATAGATGCGCAGGCCCTTGATGGATTGGTCCGCCTGCAGCGCGCCCACGTTGACGAAGCGGGTGACTTCGCCACCCGTGCCGTCCGGCTTGGCAGGGCCGCGATCCTTGACCCACACGCCGGAGCGGAAGCCGGCCGACACCGTCGCGCCCAGTGCTTCCAGTCGCACCTTCTGTGCGTACTCTTCGGCCTTCGGGCCGATGAATTCACCAAAGATGTACGTAACCAGTGCCAGCGGCAGTGCAATCTTGAACAGCGACAGCAGTGCACGGCGCGTATCGAGCCCGGCCACGCGAAAGATCGTGAACTCCGACTGGCTCGCCATCTGCGAGAACACATAGATGGCGCTGATGAGCGCCGCCACCGGAATCACTTCGTACACGCGCGTCGGCGCCTGCAGCATTACGTGGAAGAACGCGATGAGCGTGGTGTAGCGTCCGACCACCGAGCCCAGTTCGCCCAGCATATCGAAGAAGATGAACAGCGCCAGCACCGCAAACAGGATGAAGACGAACACGCCGTAGATCTGACGCGCGAAGTACTTCTCATAGACCGGCATCTTCATCACGCACCCGCCTTCTTGGGTGCGAAGCCGAGCAGGGCGGAAATCCCTTTCAGGCCCGCAGCGCTGTAATGGCGGAAACGGAACAGCAGCACCGCGCAGATGAAGGCGACAAGGTGGATCGGCCACCATGCCATGAACACATTCATCTTGCCCTGCGAGACCCACGCCTGCGACAGGTTCAGCAGGTTCGAATACGTCAGGTAGATCAGCACCGCGAAGATCATCGGTGTGTAGCGGCCCAGGCGCGGGTTCACGTAGGCCAGCGGAATGGCGATCAGCACGAAGTTCAGCGCCAGCAGCGGCAGGCCGATCCGCCAGACCAGCTCACCGAGGTTCTCAGGCGTCGGGTTGGCGAGCAGATCCTTCGTGGAGCGGCTCTTGGTGGGCAGGTTGGCGTCTGCCTGCGGCGGCTTGTTGGCGACCTTCACGCCGTATTTGTCGAACTCGACGATGCGGTAATCGAGCTTGCCGGGCGTGCCTTCATAGCGGCGGCCCTTGTCGAGCACGACAAAGCGGTCGCCGTTTGGCATGGTCTTGAATTCGCCGGTCTTGGCCATCGCCACGCCGATCTTGTCCTGTTCAGCATTGGCGACGAACAGGTTGCGGGCGTGCTTCATGCCGTTATCGACGCCCTCGATAAAGAGGACGTAGTTGCCGTGCGCGGGCTCGATGAAGCGGCCGGCAGAGATCATCGACAGCACGTCGCGTTGCTCGAAGCGGTCTCTGAACAATGCACTCTGCTGGTTGGCCCACGGCCAGCCGAACAGGGCCAGCAGCGCCACCAGCACGATGAACGGCAGCGAGAAGCGCAGCACCGGGCGGATGAAATCCGTCAGGCTGATGCCCGAGGTGAACCACACCACCATCTCGGAATCCTTGTACCAGCGCGTCAGCACCAGCAATACCGAGATGAAGAGCGTGGCGCACAGCAGGATCGCCAGGTAGCCCAGCGTTGCCAGGCCGATGAGGAGCAGGACGTCGTTCGGGTTCGCTTCGCCGTTGGCAGCCATGCCGAGAATGCGGATCACCAGGGTGGTCAGCATGAACGTCAGCAGCACGAGGAAGACGGCGCCGGCGGTGAAGGATAGTTCGCGTCGCAGGGCTTGTTCGAAAATCATGCGGATGCGGGAAGGGAGGGCGAGGTCTAGGCCAGGTTGGGACGATGCGTGCCCCACTAGGTTCCATCGGAGCCCCCGCGCAAAATGGCGGATAATGTGGGCTTTCGTTGACTCGCCTCATAGAGAGAAGCGCGATGGAATTTAGCACAAAAGCCCTGGACTGGGCCAAAGCAGGCGCCCTGGCCGCCAAGAGCGATTGCCTCGTGATCGGTCTGTTCGAGTCGCAGACCCTGGCTGGCGCCGCAAAGGCGCTGGACGTGGCCACCAAGGGCCTGGTCGCCCGCCTCGTCAAGCTGGGCGACTTTGAAGGCAAGCGCGGCACGTCGCTGCTGCTGCACGAAGTGGCCGGCGTGGGCGCTGCCCGCGTGCTGCTGGTCGGCCTGGGCAAGGAAGCCGACTTCACCGACCGCGCCTACGCCGAAGCCGTGCGTACCGCACTGCGCGCCCTGGCCGGCACCAAGGCCGCCAGCGTGACGTGGACGCTCACCGAGCACGCCGCGCGCGACAAGGACACCGCCTGGGCCGTCCTGACCGCAGTCACGCTCATCCGCGAGGCCAGCTACCGCTTCATCGAGCGTCATCCGGAACTCAAGAGCAAGCGCGACAAGAACGGCACCAGTCTGCGCAAGCTCGTGCTGGCCGTGCCGGCAGCGGACGCCAAGGCCGCCAGCGTAGCCGCCACGCGCGGTACCGCCATCGCCAACGGCATGGACCTCACGCGTGATCTGGGCAACCTGCCATCCAACATCTGCACGCCGACTTACCTGGCCAACACCGCGCGCCAGATCGCCAAGGATTTCAAGCTCAAGGTGGAAGTGCTCGGCCGCAAGCAGATCGAAGCCTTGAAGATGGGGGCCTTCCTGGCCGTGACAAAGGGCAGCGTGGAGCCGCCCGCGTTCATCGTGCTGCGCTACGAGGGTGGCCCGGCCAAGCAAGCCCCGGTGGTGCTGGTTGGCAAGGGCATCACGTTTGATACGGGCGGCATCTCGCTCAAGCCGGGTGAAGGCATGGACGAGATGAAGTACGACATGTGCGGCGCAGCTTCGGTGCTGGGCACGCTGCGTGCTGTGGCTGAAATGGGCCTCAAGCAGAACGTCATCGCCGTGGTGCCGACCTGCGAGAACATGCCCAGCGGTGTTGCCACCAAGCCGGGCGACGTGGTGACCAGCATGTCTGGCCAGACCATCGAGATCCTGAACACCGATGCCGAAGGTCGCCTGATCCTGTGCGATGCGCTCACCTATGTAGAGCGCTTCAAGCCGGCGGTGGTGATCGACGTGGCAACGCTCACGGGCGCCTGCATCATCGCGCTCGGCCACATCAACACCGGCATGTACGCCCGCAGCGATGCGCTGGCGGGCGCGCTGGTGGCGGCCGGCAAGCAATCGCTCGATACCGCGTGGCGCATGCCGCTGGATGAGGAATACCAGGAACAGCTCAAGTCCAATTTTGCCGACATGGGCAACATTGGCGGCCGCCCGGCCGGTAGCGTAACGGCCGCCTGCTTCCTGGCGCGCTTTACCGAAAAGTACGACTGGGCCCACCTGGATATCGCCGGCACGGCCTGGAAGAGCGGCGCGGCCAAGGGCGCCACGGGCCGCCCGGTGCCGCTGCTGACACGCTTCCTGATGGACCGCGGTTGATCACGCAGAGGCAAGGTACCGTATGACCCGCGTCGATTTCCACAGCAACGTGCCCGGCAAGCTGGCGTATGCCTGCCGGCTCGTGCGCAAGGCCTACGGCGCGGGCCAGAAAGTGATCGTGGTCGGAGATCAGGCTGCGCTGGAAGCGTTCGACACGCAGTTGTGGACGTTCAGCCAGCTCGATTTCCTGCCGCATTGCGGCCTGCGGCATCCGCTGGCTGCGCAGACGCCCATCCTGCTGGCCGATGCAACGGAGCCGCTGGACGACGCGCCGCATCACGACATCCTGGTCAACCTGTCGCCTGAACCGCCAGCACTGTTCGCGCGCTTCAGCCGGTTGATCGAAATCGTTGGCGATGACGATGCCGACCGCGCCGCTGCGCGCGATCGCTTCCGTTTCTACCGCGATCGCGGTTATCCGATCCAACACCACGACGTGGGGCGCGCATGACCGACGGACGTTATCCCGGGTCCCATACGGACAACAACATCCCCGTCCTGACGGAGATTGTCGAGCTGGAGGACGCGGCACCTGCGGCAGCGCCCGCCGCGAATCCGCCCACGTCTGCTGAAGCTCCCAACGTGGACGTCCCGCCCGCCCTGCGCGAGCAGCGCCTTGCGCCCACTTCGGCCATGCCGCCCGCAGGCACCGACGCGGCGCGCGTGATGGGTGACGTGATGTGGCGTTTCCAGTCCGAATGGCCGGCGTTGATCGAGGCGCAGTGCCGTGCCGCCATGGAGTCGCGCCTGTCGCTGCTGAGTGAACAGCTGGCGGCGGAGCTGACCCGCACGCTCGAGGCCCGCCTGATGGATTGGCTAGGCGCCGCGCTGGACGATGCGTTGGCCGCGCAGCAGAAGCCGCCGCAGCGCTGATCGCACAAAGAAAAACCCGCCGTCCGGCGGGTTTTTTGTTGATATGGCCCCAGCTTAGTCCGTTACCGCGCCCTTGCTGGCCGTTGCCGCCAGTTTTGCAAACTTCGCCAGCACGCCACGCGTATAGCGCGGCGCGGGTTGCTTCCATGCTGCACGGCGGCGCGCAAGCTCATCGTCAGGCACATTCAACTGCAGCAATCGCTGGTGCGCGTCGATGGTGATCGAATCGCCTTCATGCACCAAGCCGATCGTGCCGCCCACGTACGCTTCCGGAGCGACGTGGCCGACCACCATGCCCCACGTGCCGCCCGAGAAGCGCCCGTCGGTAATGAAGCCGACCGACTCGCCCAGGCCCTTGCCGATGATGGCTGAGGTCGGGGCCAGCATCTCCGGCATGCCCGGGCCGCCCTTCGGCCCCAGATAGCGCAGCACGAGAATGTCGCCTGCCTTGATCTGGTCGCCCAGGATTGCGCTCATCGCGCTTTGCTCATCGTCGAACACGCGGGCCGGGCCGGTGATGACGGGGTTTTTCAGGCCGGTGATCTTCGCCACGGCGCCTTCTTCGGCAAGATTGCCTTTCAAGATGGCAAGGTGGCCTTCCTTGTAGAGCGCCCTGTCGATCGGCAGGATCACGTTTTGATCAGCGCGCGGCTGGTCGGGCACGTGGGCGAGTTCTTCAGCCAGCGTCTTGCCGGTGATGGTGATGCAATCGCCATGCAGCAGGCCGGCGTTGAGCAGCAGCTTCATCACCTGCGGAATGCCGCCGGCCTCGTGCAGGTCGGTGGCCACGTACTGGCCCGACGGCTTGAGGTTGCAGATGACGGGCACGCGCTGGCGCACCCGCTCGAAGTCATCGATCGTCCATTCCACTTCCGCCGCGTGGGCAATGGCCAGGTAGTGCAGCACGGCGTTGGTGGAGCCGCCGGTCGCCATGATGACGGCCACGGCGTTTTCGATGGATTTGCGCGTGATGATGTCGCGCGGCTTCAGGTCGCGGCGCACGGCTTCGACCAGCACGCGCGCGGATTCGGCTGCGCTGTCGACCTTCTCCTGATCGGGATTGGCCATCGTCGATGAATACAGCAGCGACATGCCCAGCGCTTCAAACGAAGAACTCATCGTATTGGCCGTGTACATGCCGCCGCAAGAACCGCTCGACGGGCAGGCGTTCTTCTCGATGCCCTCGAAGTCTTCCTCGCTCATGCGGCCGGCCGTGAATTCGCCCACGGCCTCGAACGACGAAACGATGGTCAGGTCCTTGCCTTTCCAGTGACCCGGCTTGATGGTGCCGCCATACACGTAGATGCCCGGCACATTCGTGCGCGCCAGGGCGATCATGCCGCCGGGCATGTTCTTGTCGCAGCCACCGATGACGACGACACCATCCATCCATTGGCCGTTGACGCAGGTCTCGATGCAGTCGGCAATCACCTCGCGCGAGATCAGCGAGAACTTCATGCCTTCCGTGCCCATCGACATGCCGTCGGAAATGGTGGGCGTGCCGAAAGTCTGCGGATTCGCGCGGGCTTCTTTCACGGCTGCCACGGCGGCATCGGCCAGCTTCTGCAGGCCCGAGTTGCACGGCGTGATGGTCGAATGGCCGTTGGCCACGCCGATCATTGGATTGTTGAAGTCGTCTTTCGTGTAGCCCAGCGCGTAGTACATCGAGCGGTTGGGCGAGCGCGCCACACCCTGGGTGATGTGCTGCGAACGCTTGTTGTCTGGCATGGGAGTCTCCGTGGGGTCGGCACTATCGTTGTAGTCAACAGCCTGGCGCCCAGCATGCGCTTGGAGAAATAGAGCGTCAAATATATTATTTGCGATCTATTCAGTCGAAAAAACTATCAATCGACGCTATGGATCTGCGCCAGCTTCGCTACTTCGTGACCGTTGCCGAAGAACTGCATTTCGGTCGTGCCGCCGACCGGCTTTCGATGACGCAACCGCCGCTTTCGCAGCAGATTCGCGCGCTGGAAGACGAACTGGGCGTCACGCTGTTCCATCGCAC
This sequence comes from Ralstonia sp. 22111, assembly GCF_052045895.1. Taxonomy (NCBI): domain Bacteria; kingdom Pseudomonadati; phylum Pseudomonadota; class Betaproteobacteria; order Burkholderiales; family Burkholderiaceae; genus Ralstonia; species Ralstonia sp. 22111. The sequence goes on from NZ_JBQEPR010000002.1 coordinate 299,930, forward strand.
GCAGCGCTCCGTGGCGCTGACGGCCGTCGGTGCGCGCTGGCTGGTCGAGGTGCGGCGTGTGCTGGCCGAGGCGAATGCGCTGCCCGGCCTCGCGCAGCGGCTGGCGCGCGGGGAGGTCGGCTCGCTGTCGCTGTCCTTCGTCAGCACCGCCGATTACGGCATCCTGCCCGCCTTGCTGCGGCACTTCCGCGATGCGCGTCCCGACGTGCAGCTTCTGCTGCGCGAGGCCACCAGCGATGTGCAGATCGAAGCGCTCCTGGCCGGCGACGTAGATGCCGGCGTCGTGATTGCGCATCACGCCGGCTCCGTGCCGGGCGAACTGGAATACCGTCCGCTGGTGCGCGAGCGTCTCGTGCTGGCGGTGCCGGCGTCGCGCGCGGCGCAATGGGGCGTGGAGCCCGGTCAGCCGATAGCGCTGGCGGATGTCGCGACCGAACCGCTGATCATCTTCCCGCGTCGATCAGCGCCTGCGCTGTATGACATCATTACCGGCTATCATGCCGCGCACGGCGGCCGGCCCGAAGAACCCGGGGCTGCCACGCGGATCGGCCAGGAAGCCATCCAGATGCAGACCATCGTCAGCCTGGTCTCCGCTGAGATGGGGATTGCTCTGGTCCCGGCATCGCTATGCAACCTGCAGCGGACCGGCGTGGTCTATCTCGAACTCGCCGCGCCAAGCCCGTTCATCGAGACCGGGCTGGTGTGGCGGCGAGATGCGGCTTCGCCGGTGCTGCCGTGGTTCGTGGCCAGTGCCGAAGCCGTTGCCAAGCTGCAAGAAGACAACCAAACCTGAAACCCACAGGATTCATGCTCATCCATCCGCAATTCGACCCCGTCGCCCTGCATCTGGGGCCGCTCGCCATCCGCTGGTACGGCCTGATGTATCTGGCGGCGTTCATCATGTTCCTGTGGTTCGGCCGCCTGCGCACGCGCCAGCCGCACATCGCAGCCGAAGGCTGGAGCGGCCGCGACCTTGACGACATGCTCTTCTACGGCGTGCTCGGGGTGATTCTCGGGGGGCGCCTCGGCTACGTCCTGTTCTACAAGCCGGATTGGTATTTCGCCCACCCGCTCGACATCTTCAAGGTCTGGGAAGGCGGCATGGCCTTCCACGGCGGCTTCCTCGGCGTGGTCGTCGCGATGATGCTGTATGCGCGCATGCGCGGCCGCTCGTGGATGCAGGTGACCGATTTCATCGCGCCGATGGTGCCGTGCGGCCTCGCAGCGGGGCGCCTCGGCAACTTCATCAACGGCGAGCTCTGGGGCCGCGTGTCGTCGCCCAATCTGCCGTGGGCGATGATGTTCCCGCAGGCGCAAGGCGAAGACCGGGAGTGGCTACTCTCGCACGCGCACGAGGCCGTCACCAGCGGCGTGCAGGCCCTGTTCGACCAGTACCACATGCTGCCGCGCCACCCCTCGCAGATCTATCAGTTCCTCGGCGAAGGCGTGCTGTTCTTCATCCTCCTGTGGCTGTATGCGCGCAAGCCGCGGCCGACGGGCGCGGTGTCGGGCGCATTCCTGCTCGGCTATGGCGTGTTCCGGTTCGCTGCCGAATTTGCGCGTGAGCCGGACAACTTCCTCGGCCTGCTGGCGGCGAACCTGTCGATGGGGCAGTGGCTGTCGCTGCCGATGATCCTGATCGGCATCGCCATGCTGGTTTGGTCTTACCGTCGTGCAGGCAACGGCGCAAAAAACCAGGCGCACGCCTGACGCTGCTACCGCACACATAGAAAAAGCCACCGAATGTCGGTGGCTTTTTTCATGGAGCGGCTCGCTGCTTATTTCAGCATCTGCACGGCGCCGGAAACGGTCACCGTTACCTGCGCCTTGCCGCCTTCGATAGGCACCGGCGCCGAATCGAACGATGCCGGAGCGGCTGCCATGCGCATCATCGGACGCGGGCCCGGGTTGTTGCTGCCCTCGCTCACGTGCACATCGCGAATCGTGTAGCTCGTGTAGCCGAACAGCTTGGTGGTCGTCAGGGCCTTGTCGCGGAACGAGTTCACGGCCTGGTCCACCAGCTTGGCTTCCGCCGCCGTGCGCGCCTCGCGCGAGAGCGTGAAGTTCACGTTTTGCACCTGCATCTGGTTGGCCAGTTGGCCTGCCAGCTTGGACGCCGCTGCAAAGTCCTTCGACGTGATGCGCACCTCCGCACGGCCGCGCCAGACGCTGATCTTGCCGTTGCGATCGGTGTTTGGATAGATATTGAAACCGCCTGTTTCTGCCTGCACGCCGGACGTGCGCTTTGCCTGGTTGATCACCTCATCGGCCTTGCGCGACAGAGCCGTGGAAATCGCGCCCGGGTCGGCACCTTCCTGCTCGGCGCTCAGCGTGAGCGTGACAGTGTCAGTCGGCACTTCGGCCACGGCCTGCGCGTCCAGCGACAGCACGCCTGAATGATTCGTTTCAGGAGCGGCTTGTGCGAAAGCAGTCGTCATCATTGCAGTCCCCAAAATGGTTGCGGCCAGGACAGATTTCATTGTGTTCTCCCAAAAAAGCAATGTGATGCGTCTGACTGGCTGTTACGCGCATCGTTCATCACGTTTGTAACAATTCCCTGCCGATGCCAACCATTCACTCAGGATCGCGCATCAATTTGGTTGTGATGTAACGCCATTGCGCGGGCGTGACGGGCGTGATCGAAAGGCGGTTGCCGCGTTGCAGCACCGTCATGTCGGCGAGCTGTTCCTGTGCGCGCAGCGTGGGCAAATCGATCAACGCGCATTTGCGCACGAACTTCACGTCGACGAGCATCCAGCGCGGCGCTTCCGGCTTCGAGGCGGGGTCGTGGTAATGGCTCTTGGCGTCGAATTGTGTGGGATCGGGATAGCTGGTCGAGCAGACTTCCGCCAGCCCCGCGATGCCGGGCTGCGGACAGGAAGAGTGGTAGAACAGCACGCCATCGCCGACGCGCATGCGGTCGCGCATGAAGTTGCGTGCCTGATAGTTTCTGACGCCGGTCCAGGGCAAGGTGCCTTCGGCGTGCAGCGTGTCGATGCTGGCCTCGTCGGGCTCGGACTTCATCAACCAGTATTGGGTGGCCATCGTGTGGGGTGCGCGGGCGACGTGCAGGGAGGTGACGGTGTGCGCAGCATAGCAACACGGCTGCGGCCTCGCCATTGGCGCTGTGGCAATGGCGGGCGTATCGAGGATAGACAAAGAAAAAGGCGGTAGCGCACATGTGCACTACCGCCTTTTATTGGGTCCCCACCTTGGCCGCTAGACCCGCATCCTGAACCCAAGTGAGGTTCAGAGTGGCAGCGGAAGCCGCATTTCGGGTACATCACCGGCACAGGGAGCCCACGACTTGCGTCGCACGCTATGCACTGGAAGACGCGCTCGCCCACACGGCATATCCCGCACCAAGCAATGCTTATCGGTTCAAGGAATTAATGGCCATGGCGAACCAGGCAGGGAAACTGTCAGACGCATCATCACGCTGTATTTTGAGCGCATGGCGATGCGTCTGAAAGATTCATCGCAGGCAACCGTTTTTCTCTACCCTGTAGCCGCTAAAGCCTTATGCTGCAAGGGTTTGCGGGAGATCCCGGAAGCCATTGGGTGACACTATACACCCGTTCGCATCCGAACCCAAGCCCGGATGCGATCCGGTTACAAACACGGTTTGTATTGAGTCAAATGACGTCGCCGTACTGGCGCAGCGCCTCGTCCGTGCGGGCGTTCAGGTCGGCGAGCTTTGCGCGAATCGTGTCGATCGGCAGGGCGGAATCGGAGGCGGCCTGGCGTTGCATCGACAGCAAATCCGAGGCGATGCTGATGGCGGCCATCACGGCAACCCGCTCGATGCCCTTGGTGTTCGAGCCGTTCTTGATGCGGGTCATCTGGTTGTCGACCATGGCTGCGGCTTCACGCAGGGCCGCTTCGTTATCGACCGAGACAGCAAACTTGTAAGGCTGCCCGGCGATGTTCACTTCAATTTGCTTGCTGCTCATGCTTAGGTCTCCGAGTGCGGGGCGGGGGCGGCCGTTGTTTCTTCGGCGCCGGCGGCCTGGCCGAGGAGGTCAAGCTGGCGCGCGTCGGTGGCCGTGGGCAGCTTGTCGAGAATCGATTGGATGCGCAGTTGCGCTTCTTCGATCTTGGCATTGAGCACGCTGCGATCGGCGACCATCGCGTCGCGCTCGGTCTTGGAGGCCTCGGCTTCCGCCTGAAGCCGCTCGACTTCGGCGCGCAGGCGCTGGTTCTCGGCGGCTAGCGCATCGGCGTGACGCAGCACGCGCGCGATCTTGCCGGCAAGTTGTTCGAGTTCGTTCAGCATTGGGTGTCAATCAGAATCGAGTGGGGGGATTTTAGCCGATCATGCGCGTCGCGCCTGTCCTCCATACGGATGCGCAATATGCGGCGGAATGAGGCGACGCAGCCGGCACGGCGGGCGTAGGGTGTGTTTTTACCGCGAATGCGGCAAGTTTTACGCGCCTTTTCCGTTAAACTTCGCGGCGTCCTGGTGCCCGCAGCACCATCTGCAGTTAAACGGGAAGCAGGGAGCGCGCGCCCCAAGCGATGCGCCAACCTGCGCTGCCCCCGCAACGGTAAGCGAACGTCGCGTGCGCCCGCCATCTCGCAAAGAAGATGGGTGCCGCGCGGTCTGTCCATACGCCACTGTTCCCTCGGGAATGGGAAGGCGGACAGGCCGCTTCGCCAGCCCGGATACCGGCCAGGACGGTGGATCTCAGAGCCGATGTGCAACCCTGGAGGGAACCGCATCGAGATCCTGCTGCCAGCGACCCGCGGGGGAACGGGTCCGGCTGACGCTTCTTGTCTTTTCAACATGAGCTTGACTACAAAGCGGCCACTCCGGATGCCCCGGACGGCCATGCGCGCGCTTGCCGGCGCACTAACGGGGGTTATGGCAGGTGCAGTTGCGCCGGCCTGGGCACAAAGCAATACACAGGCAGCCAGCACGCCAGTGGGTGAACTGAACCCGACGGTGGTGACCGCCTCGCGCAGCGAGCAGCCCCTATCGGATGCGTTGCCCCATACCACGGTGATCTCGCGCGCCGACATTGAGCGCTCGCAGGCGCCGGATGCCGTGACGCTGCTGCGCCGCGAAGCCGGCATCGAGATCGCGCAGAGCGGTGGCCCCGGCTCCACCGCCAGCATCTTCATGCGTGGCGCCAGTTCCAACCAGACGCTGATTCTGATTGACGGTGTGCGCGTGAGTTCCGGAACCACGGGCAGCGCCCAGATCGACCAGCTGATGGCCGATCAGATCGATCACATCGAGATCGTGCGCGGAAACGTCTCTGCGCTGTACGGCTCGGACGCGATTGGCGGCGTGGTGCAAATCTTTACGCGCAGCGGCAAGGGACATCCGCCGCTGGCCAATGCGGAAATCGAGTACGGCGCGCGCAATACCAGGCGGGCGCAGGCGGGCATCGGCGGCTCGCTGGGCGAGCGGGGCGATACGTCGTTCGCGCTGTCGGTGTCGGAGTTCAAGACGAATGGCTTCTCCTCCATCAACCCGTTGCAGGCGCCGAACGCCAACCCGAACGACAACTACTACACGAACAAGAGCGTGTCGGCACAGTTGTCGCATCGGTTCTCGGCAGACTGGCAGGCCGGGCTGACCTACCTCCAGACCTGGGGCGATGTCAGCTACGACAGCGCCTTCGGCCAGCCTACCGACATCAACGTCGCGCACAACGTGGTGCGCTCGATGTCGGCCTACGTAGACGGTAAGGTGACGCAGGACTGGAAGACGCGTGTGACGCTGTCCCAAGGCGATGACCGCAGCTTGAACTACACGAACGGCGTGTTGCAGGTGCCGGCGCGTTTCAACACGCGCAACCAAACGGCGAGCTGGCAGAACGACTGGGCCTTCATGCCGAATCAGTTGCTCAAGGTGGGGCTGGAGCATCTGCAGACGAGCATCGACAGCGACGCCTACGACGTGCCCACGCGCAACGTCGATTCCGCCTACATCGGTTACGAAGGCAAGTTCGGTCCGCACCAGTTGCAGTTGAACGTGCGTCGCGACCGCTACTCGGACTTTGGCGGCGCCAACAGCTACTACGCCGGTTACGGCTTCGCGTTCAACCCGCAATGGAAGGCGGTGGCGAGCGTGAGCAACGCCTTCCGCGCGCCAAGCTTCAATGAACTGTACTACCCGTTCTTCGGCAACCCGAACGTGCAGCCCGAGAAGGCGCGCTCGGTGGAAGGCGGCGTGGAATACAGCAGCGCGATCGGCTTGGTGCGCATAACGGCGTTCGAGACGGACTACAGCAACCTGATCACGGCCGTATGCGATGCAGACTTCAATTGCTCCGCAGCCAACGTCAACCGCGCACGTGTGAACGGGCTCGAGACGTCGTATCGGGGTTCGATCTATGGCGTGGACCTGCGTGCGAGCTTTACCATGCAGAACCCGCAGGACTTGTCGGCCAACCGGCTGCTGTCGCGCCGTGCACGGCACTTTGGCAGCGTTTCGGCGTACAAGACGTTCGGACCGTTCTCTGCGGGTGTGGAGTGGAATGCGGCGGGCGATCGTCAGGATTCGACCAAGACACTCGGCGGCTATGGCCTGCTGAACCTGGTCGGCCGCTACCAGATCACGCCTGACTGGGCGGTGTCGGCACGTGTTGAAAACGTGACGAACAAGAACTACCAGTTGATCTATCCGTACAACACGGCATCGCGTGGGGTGTTCTTCACGCTGTCGTGGCAACAGCACGAACCGAAGCGATGACAACACCTGCACTGCCCGCACGCGGTTTTGCCTGGCGACTGTGGTTGCTGCTGGCGCTTGCGTGCGTGGTGGTGCTGGTGGCGTCATTGATGCTCGGCAGTGTGAAGCTGTCGCCCGCCGAGGTCTGGCGGGCCCTCTTTTTTGGCAATAGCGGTGGCGACAGCCTGGCTGCAGGCATCGTCACCGAATTGCGCCTGCCGCGTGCGGGCGCTGCGTTTGCTGCCGGCGGGCTGCTGGCCTTTGCCGGGGCGCTCATGCAGATGCTGCTGCGCAATCCGCTGGCCGATCCGTATGTGCTGGGCGTGTCCGGCGGCGGGGCCGTGGCGGCGCTCACGGCGATGTTGTTTTCGCTGCCGTGGTGGGCCGTGCAGACGAGTGCCGGCGCGGGAGCATTGCTGTCGATGGCGCTGGTGGCGGCGTTGGCGCGTCAGCACCTGTGGCGTGGCGAGCCCGGCGAGGCCAACGCGCGCTTGTTGCTCGGTGGCGTGGTCATGGCCTCCGGCTGGGTCGGCCTGATCACGCTTATCTTGACAGTGGCGCCCGAGAACAAGCTGCGCGGCATGATTTTCTGGATGGTCGGCGACTTGGGGGGCGCCGATCGTTACGCGGGCGCCTTGATGGCGCTCGTGGTGGCGGTGGCGGTGGTGCTGCCCCATGCGCGCGACCTGAACGTGCTGCTGACCGGCGAAACCCGTGCCCGTGCGCTGGGTGTGCCAGTAGCACGTGTGCGTGCGTTGATCTATGTGGTGGCTTCGCTATGCACGGCGGTGGCGGTAACCATTGCGGGCTCGGTCGCCTTTGTCGGCCTGCTGGTGCCGCACATGGTGCGCCTGGCGTGGACACGCGACGTGCGCATCCACCTGCCTGCCACGGCGATGGCTGGCGGCGGGCTGCTGATGCTGGCCGACCTGATCGCCCGAACGCTGATCGCCCCCACGCAACTGCCCGTGGGCGTGATCACCACCCTGCTGGGGGTGCCGACCTTTCTTTACTTGCTCATGCGGAGCGCGCGATGAGCTGGTGGCGCCGTCCACGTCCCGCAACGGACGCATGCGCGCAGTTGGATGCGGAGCCCGAACTTGCGCTGCGCGATCTGCGGGTGACCATCGATGGACGCGTGTTGATCGAGCGGTTGTCGATGACGGCCACGGCAGGCCAACTCTGGTGCGTGGTCGGACCGAACGGCGCGGGCAAGTCGACATGGCTTGCCGTGCTGGCTGGTTTGCGCTTGCCGGACGGCGGCAGCGTCACGCTCGACGGTGTGGCCCTTGCCGACTGGCCTGCACTGGCGATGGCCCGCCGCCGCGCGTTTCTGCCGCAGACCTTGCATGACACCTTTCCGATCACGGTGTACGACGCCGTGATGACCGGCCGCCACCCGCATCTCGCGCGCTGGGAGTGGGAGGGCGATGCGGATGCACGCGCTGTAGATGCCGCGGTGTCTGCGCTGCAGTTGCAGTCGCTGGCACAACGCGATGTGCGCACGCTTTCTGGCGGTGAACGTCAGCGCGTGGCGATGGCTGCCGTGGTGGCGCAAGAGGCGCGCGTGCTGCTGCTCGATGAGCCCGTTGCGCACCTCGATTTGCATCAGCAGGTTGCGGTGTTGCGCCTGTTGCGCGAAGGCTGCCGCAAACACGGCTGGTTGGTCGTGCTGACGGTGCATGACTTGAACCTCGCGCGCCGCTTCGCCACGCACGCGCTGCTGATCGACGGCGAAGGGCATACCACCGCCGGCATCGCTGCCGATGTGCTCACCCCCGAGCACTGCGCGCGCGTGCTGCGCACGCCAATTGCCGAGGTGGCCGACGGCCGCCGTACGGCCTTGATTCCCGATGACTCCGATGACGACTGAAGACAACAATGACGCGCTGAACGAGCGCCACCGCTCGCGCATGCAGCGCAAGAAGGCTGTAGTGGATGCCAAGATCGCCGCCGCCACCGACGTGCGCGGCGTGTTGCTTGTCAACACCGGCAACGGCAAGGGCAAATCCAGCTCCGGCTTTGGCATGGTGATCCGCGCCATGGGCCACGATATGCAGGTCGGCGTGGTGCAGTTCATCAAGGGCGCGATCCCAACGGGAGAGGAGCGTTTCCTGCGCCGGTTTCCCGAGCAATGCAGCTTCCACGTGATGGGCGAGGGCTACACGTGGGAAACGCAGGACCGCACGCGCGACATTGAAAAGGCGCAAGCCGCATGGGCGTGCGCGCGCGAGCTGTTGAACGATCCGACCGTCGGCCTCGTGCTGCTGGATGAACTGAACATTGCGCTCAAGTACCACTACCTTGACGTGCAGACGGTGCTGGCCGATTTGGGTGCGCGGCCGCCGGCGCAGCATGTGGTGATTACCGGGCGCGGTGCGCCGCCCGAATTGATCGACGCCGCAGATACCGTGACCGACATGACGCTCGTCAAGCATGCTTTTTCTCAAGGCATCCAGGCGCAGCCGGGAGTCGAGCTGTGATGAACCAAGTCATCCACATTCCACCATTTGATGATGCGCTGCGCGCGCGCCTGCAGGTCGCCGTAGACAGCAAGACCAAGCCGCTCGGCGCGCTGGGCCGGCTCGAATCGTTGGCCGTGCAGATCGGCCTGATCCAGAACACCGATACGCCGCAGCTCACGCGCCCTGCAATGGTGGTGTTTGCCGCCGACCACGGCATCGCCCATGCCGGAGTGAGCGCCTACCCGCAAGCGGTGACCGCCCAGATGGTGCTCAACTTCATCGCGGGTGGTGCGGCTGTCAATGTGTTCTGCCGCCAGCATGGGTTTGCATTGGAGGTGGTGAACGCCGGGGTCGCCACACCGTTGTGGACTGCGGATACGCCCGGCCTGGTCGACGCACCTGTCGGCCCCGGCACGCGCAACTTCGCCGACGAGGGTGCTACGCAAGCCGCCATGACCGCCGACGAACGCGACCGCGCCATGGCACTCGGCGCGCAACGCGTGGCACACCACGCGGCGCTCGGCACCAACGTGATCGCGCTGGGCGAAATGGGCATCGCCAACACGGCCTCTGCCGCGTGCCTGATGGCGCGGTTGTGCAATCTTCCGGTCGCGCAATGCGTTGGCCGCGGCACGGGGCTCGACGATGACGGCCTTGCCCACAAGCGTGCCGTCCTGGAGGCTGCAATGGCCAAGCATGCAGACGTACGTGAGCCGCTGGACGTGCTTGCGTGCTTCGGCGGCTTCGAGGTCGCGGCGATGGTGGGTGCGGTACTCGAGGCTGCGCAGCGGCGCATGGTCATCCTCGTCGACGGGTTCATTGCCACGGCCGCGGTCCTGGTGGCGGCGCAGGTGGCGCCCGACGTGCTGCGCTATTGCGTATTCGGGCATGTGTCAGACGAGCGTGGGCATCGCGCGCTGCTGGAGGTGCTCGATGCGCGGCCGCTGCTGTCGTTGTCGTTGCGGTTGGGAGAGGGCAGCGGTGCGGTGCTGGCGTATCCGGTGGTCGTGTCAGCCGTGGCGTTCCTGCGCGAGATGGCGACCTTCGCCAGCGCAGGCGTGAGCGGGCGTGCATCGCCATGAACGCCATGCGTGAACACTGGCAGGCGCTGTGGACGGCGGTCGGGTATTTCACCCGCATCCCCGTGCCGGCGTCGGTTGGGTTCTCGCAAGCGGGGTTGAATCGCGCGGCGCGCTACTTTCCGCTGATCGGGTGGTTGGTGGGCGCCGTGGCAGCCGCGGTGTATTGGCTCGTGTCACGCACGGTGCCCGCGCCCGGTGTGGCGGTAGCCGTGTCGATGGTGGCTACGCTGTTGTTGACCGGCGCGTTTCATGAGGACGGTCTGGCCGATTGCGCAGACGGCTTTGGTGGCGGCTACACGCCTGAAGACCGGCTGCGCATCATGCACGACTCGCGCATCGGCGCGTTCGGGGCGATTGCCGTGTGCATGGCGCTGCTGCTGAAGTGGCAATTGCTCAGCGCGATGGCGCCGCATGGCATGGGTATCCTCGTTGCAATGGTGGCTGCGCACGCTGCAAGCCGCGCGGCGGCCGTCAGCTACCTGCTCACCCACGACTACGTGCGCGCTGAAGGCAAGGCCAAGCCCGTTGCGCAACGCATGCGACGGAGCGATGCCTTGTGGGCCGGCGTGTTCGGCATCGCGCCTTTGCTGTGGTTTGGGCCGGTGTGCGCGGCGTTCATTGCTGGCGGGTTGTTCGTTGCGCGCTGGCTGCTGGGTCGATATTTCGTGCGCCGCATCGGTGGCATCACGGGCGATTGCCTGGGCATGGCGCAGCAGATTTTCGAGCTGCTGATCCTGTGGGGGTTGCTGGCATGGATGTCATCCTGATCCGCCACGCGCGGCCTGCCATGGCGGCCGGTCTCTGCTATGGCCGCACCGATCTGGATCTGGCTTTGCCGATGGACCCTGCGCCTTCAGCCATCGTCGAGAAGCTCAGCGCCCACACCCCACATCGCCTGTTGGCGAGTCCATTGCAGCGCAGCCGTCTGACGGCCGAAGCCTTAGCGCAAGCGGCACAGCTTCCCGCGATCGAGATCGATGTGCAATTGATGGAACTCGATTTCGGCGCCTGGGAAGGCTGCCAGTGGGATGACATCCCGCGCGCAGAAATCGACCAGTGGGCGCGTGATCTTGTGCACGGTAATCCGCATGGCGGAGAGTCGGCGGCGGATTTGCTGGCGCGCATGACGACCTGGGCCGAGGCAACAAGCGCGACGCCCGCGGCTTGCGTGTGGGCGGTGACGCATGCCGGCTGTATGCGTGCACTGGCGTCGCATTGGTTGCAGCGGCCGTTGGCCGAGACGCTGCAATGGCCGTTGCAATGGGGCGCAGCCTGCGGCTTTCGCGTGCAGCCTGACGCATTACCGGTGCTGCTGTTCTGGAACCGCTGACCGGCGGCGCGGTTCAGCGGCTCAACCCGTTGGTGGTTTGTGAACCGAGGCGCCGCATGCGGGCTTGCTCCAGGTCTTCGCACAACAGCGTTGCCGCTTCCACCAAGCGTGGTCCGAATCGGTTGATCAGGTCGCCATTGATGGTGAAGAGGTTGCCGCGCTGCACGGCCAGCAATTGCGGCCAACGCTTCCACGCGTCGAGCGTGTCGATCGGGCGGCTGCCTTGCGTGGCGCCCATGCTCGCGGTCAGCAGCACTTCGGGGTTCGCAGCGATGACGGCTTCGGGCGAAACGGTCGGCACCAGCAAGGGCTCGCCCGCAAACACATTGCGGCCGCCGCACAACGTCAGCATGTCAGAGAAGATGTGCTGGCCGTTGAGCGTCATCAGCGGCTGTTCCCATACCTGGTAGAACACCGAAACCGGCGGCCGGCTCGCGTAGCGCTGGCGCAATGCATCGGCGCGTTGGCGGAATTGCTGGGCCGCGTCGTGCGCGCTGGCACGGGTGTCGAGCAGCGTACCGAGTGCCTCGATCGAGCGCGGAATATCGCTCATGCGATGCGGCTCGGAGAAGAACAGCGGAATGCCCAGCGCACGCAGCCGGTCGATCTGCTTCTGCGCATTGCCGTGGCGCCAGACCACCACCAGATCGGGCTTGAGGGCGGCAATGCGCTCCAGATCGAGCGAGCGGTTATCTCCCACGTGAGGAATGTCGCGCGCAGGAGGCGGGTAGTCGCTGTAAGCCACGGTGCCGACGATGCGTGCGCCGCCGCCGGCCGCGAACAGCAGCTCGGTCGCATGCGGGGCGAGGCTGACGATGCGTTGAGCGGGGCGCTGCAGCGTAACCGTGGCACCGCTATCGTCTGTGACGGAAATGGCGGCAAGGGCCGGTGCGGCAGCGATCGTGAGCGCAATGGCGGAGAGGCCGCACGCAAGCACGCGACGGGTGAGACGAGAGAGGCAAGCGGGCATCGGGGGGGGGCAGGTCAAGCAGGGTGCGACAGCGATGCTAGCGCATTGGCAAGGCGTTGCCATCCAGTCTCATCCGGCGGCAAGCCGAAGCGCAGGCCGCTGACGGGTACATTGAACCGGCGGGTCCAGATGCCAAGGCGCGCCAAGCTTGCATGGAGGGCCGGTGCATGCGGCGCGCGTGCCCAGGCAAACAGCGGGGTGGCGGCATTTGGCAAGCCGTGGCGATCCAGCAACGCCGAGAGCCGCGCCCCCGCATGCTGCAGTTGCGTGCGCGTTGAAACTTGCCAAGCGGTATCGGCCAGCGCCGCACGTACCACAGCACGGGCGGGGCCGTTGACGGTCCAGTGCCCGAGCGCCTCGCGCAGCGCAGACACCAGCTCAGGCGCAGCCAGCGCGAAGCCGATGCGCGCGCCCGCCAGCCCGTAGAACTTGCCGATCGAGCGAAGCACGACGAGCCCCGGCACGCCAGCCAGGGGCGCCAATGTGGGGCCATCGTCGAACGCTTCGATGAATGCCTCGTCCACGATCAACGACCCGCCGCGCGCATGCAGGCGCGTGTGCCAATCGCGCAGGGTCTCTGCGGGCAGCACGCGTGCCGTCGGGTTGTTCGGGTTGACGACAACCAAGTGCCGCAGGTCGCTTGGCAGGTCACCGAGGAAGGCGGCTTCGGGCAGCGGCACGACGTCATGGCCGGCGCGCGCAAAGGCGGGCGCGTATTCGCTATAGCCGATCTGCGCGATGCCGGCACGCCCGCGCGGCAGCAGGGTCGGAAGGGTGCGGATTGCTGCTTGCGAACCTGCAACCGCCAGCACGGCCCGCGCGTCGATCACGCCGTAGTGCGCGGCGGCCTGCGCTTCGAGGCCATCGTCTTCGGGCAGGCGCAACCAGGCATCGGGTGGGATCGGCGGGATGGGGTAGCCGTGCGGGTTGATGCCTGTGGACAGGTCAAGCCAGCCGCCGGCAGGCTCTCCGTACTGCACGCGTGCGGCCGCGAGATTGCCACCGTGGACGATGGCGTTCACGACAGGCGCCACGCCAACGCTGCGATCAGCCCTAGTACGCCGAGCCACAACAACAACGTGCGCGACACGAGTGTCAATGCCCGCGCGATATCGGCTGCGGCCGCCATTTCTCCGGTGCCAAGCGAAGGGCGCGCTTCGTCCACGCCTTCGTAGCGCGCTGCGCCGCCGAGCTGAACGCGAAGGCTGCCTGCACCAGCAGCCATCACCGGGCCAGCGTTGGGGCTCGACCATTGCGGGGCTTGCGTGCGCCAGCAGCGCAGCGCATCGGCGGTGTGGCCGAGTAGCGCGTAGCTGATTGCAGTGAGTCGCGCGGGCATCCAGTTGAGCACATCGTCGATGCGGGCCGCCGCCCAGCCAAAGCCGGTAAAGCGCGCATTGCGGTAGCCCCACATTGCATCAAGCGTATTGGCCAGCCGATACAGCACGACGCCCGGGGCGCCTGCCACCACAAGCCAGAACAGCGGTGCGAAGACGGCATCGCTGCCGTTCTCCAACGCGGATTCCACGGCGGCGCGCGCGATGGGCTCATCGGTGGCTTGTGTGAGGTCACGCGAGACAATGCGCGAGGCGAGGGCGCGTGCACGCGGCAGATCCGCATCGCGCAGCGCAAGCGCGATCGGCGCGATGTGGTCATGCAGGCTACGCGCGCCGATGGCGAAATAGAGCGCGATGGCATCAAGCGCTGCCACCGGCCACGGTGACACATCACGCGCAATGACGACGAGCCATCCCGCCAGCAGCACAAACGGCAAAACGGCGACTGCCCATGCAACGAGACCGACGACGCGCGACCACGCTACCGCAGCAGGTACGCGGTTCATACCGTGTTCAATCGCTGTTGCGATGCGTCCGAAGCCGACCAGCGGATGCCAGCGCGGCACCTCGCCGAACAGCCGGTCGAGCAGCACGCCCGCGAGCGCGGCCAGCGTCACGAGCGCCCATCCGAGATCGAATACGCCGCCCGACGACACGCTCACGTTGCAGCGCCGGGTGCCGGCCCTTTCACCACCATCGGAATGCCGGCCACCAGCAGATGTACGTTGTCGGCCAGCGCGGCGAGGCGTTGGTTCAGCCGGCCAAGCTCGTCCACGTAGAAGCGCGTGACGGCGCCCATCGGCACTACGCCCAGTCCGATTTCGTTGCTGACAAGGATGACCTCACCGGGCAGCAGCGGCAGGGCGGTAAGGAGCGCATCGATCTCGGCCGTCCAGGCCGCGGGCGGCGTGACGAGGCCTGTTTCGGGGTATTCGTGATGCTCAGAGAAGAGCAGATTGTTGAGCCACAGCGTCATGCAATCGACCAGCACGCAGCCACCGTGCTGCGCGTGCGTGTAGAGCGCTTCGGCCAGGCGCACGGGCTCTTCGACCAGCCCCCAGTTGGCCGGGCGTCGCGCGCGGTGGAGGGCCACGCGCAATTGCATCTCTTCATCGCCCTCGCCGGCGGTGGCGACGTACGTGACGGGGCCCGCGCATTGCAGCGCGAGCTGTTCGGCGTGATGGCTTTTGCCCGAGCGGGCACCCCCGAGAACGAGTGTGAGGCGGCGTGACATTCCGGCATTTTAGCGAGGGCGCGGCGGCCAAGCACGATAACGCCGATGCGATAATCCGCGCATGTCGAAAGCTCCATTTCCTGTGCCGCCAGACTCGCTTCGGGGCACGCTGATGATCCAGGGCACCACGTCCGATGCTGGCAAGAGCACGTTGGTGGCCGGCTTGTGCCGCGTTGCGCATCGTGCGGGTGCGCGCGTGGCGCCGTTCAAGCCGCAGAACATGGCACTCAACAGCGCCGTCACCGCAGACGGTGGCGAGATCGGCCGCGCCCAGGCGTTGCAGGCGCAGGCGGCGGGCGTTGCCCCCACGGTCGACATGAACCCCGTGCTGCTCAAGCCCAACAGCGACACCGGCGCGCAGATCATCATCCACGGTCAGCCGCGGTGCGACCTCGATGCCCGCGCGTATCACGACTACAAGCCCACCGCCATGGCTGCCGTGCTCGAATCGCACACGCGGCTGCGCGCGCGTTACGACCTCGTGCTCGTAGAGGGTGCGGGCAGCCCGGCGGAGGTCAACCTGCGCGACAGGGACATCGCCAACATGGGGTTTGCCGAAGCCGTCGATTGCCCCGTCGTGCTCGTCGCTGACATCGATCGCGGTGGCGTGTTCGCGCACCTTGTCGGCACGCTCGCCTGCCTGTCTGACAGCGAACGTGCGCGCGTGGGCGGGTTCATCATCAACCGGTTTCGCGGCGATATTTCTCTGCTCACGCCCGGGCTCGACTGGCTGACCGCGCAGACGGGCAAGCCGGTGTTGGGTGTGCTGCCGTATCTGCACGGCCTTCACCTCGACGCAGAAGACGCGGTGCAGACGGCGCAGCACACAGCCTCAGCCGATGCGCTACGCGTTGCTATTCCGGTGTTGCCGCGTGTGTCCAACCACACCGATTTCGACGCGCTGCGTGCGCACCCGCAGGTGGATGTCCGCCTGGTCGGGCCAGGCCAGCCGGTTCCGCCCGCCGACCTCATCATCCTGCCCGGCAGCAAGAGCGTGCAGGCCGATCTCGCCTGGCTGCGTGCCAATGGCTGGGAGGCGGCCATCGCGCGGCATCTGCGCTACGGCGGCAAGCTGATCGGCATCTGCGGCGGCATGCAGATGCTGGGGCGGCGCTTGCATGATCCGCACGGGCTGGAAGGCGCAGCTGGCAGCATCGAGGGTTTCGGCTATCTGGATTTCGAGACGACGCTGGAGGCTGCCAAGCAGTTGCGTCAGGTGCGTGGCTCCTTGGCGGAAAGCGGTGCGGCCATCGCCGGCTACGAAATCCACATGGGCGTGACCGAGGGGGCGGCGCTCACGCGCCCCGCCGTGCATCTCGACGATGGCCGCACAGATGGCGCGATCTCCGCCGACGGGCAAATCCTCGCGACTTACCTGCACGGCTTGTTCGACGCGCCCGAGGCGTGCCGAGCGTTGCTTGCCTGGGCCGGCGTGCGCCATGCGCAGGCGCAGGACTACGCCGCATTGCGCGAGGCATCGCTCGAGCGCCTTGCCGACACGTGCGAAGCGCATCTGGACCTCGCCACGCTGTTCCGAACGCTGCGACGTGCAGGGTGAGCCATAATTACCGGATGGACAGATCCGCTGGGTGACTAACTCGGCACATGATTCGACGAGCGCAAGGAGGCAGGCATGCCGGTGGCCGTTGTAGCGAATCCGAAGGGCGGGGTGGGCAAAAGCACGCTGGCCACCAATCTGGCCGGCTACTTTGCGGCGCGGGATCATGCCGTGATGCTGGGCGACACCGATCGCCAGCAGTCCTCACGCGAATGGCTCGCGTTGCGCCCCGAAACCGCCAAGCCCATCCGCACGTGGGAAATCAACGCCGACCACATCGCCAAGCCGCCCAAGGGTACGACGCACGTGGTGCTCGACACGCCGGCGGGTCTCCACGGCTGGCGCCTGGGGGATCTCGTCAAGATGTCCGGTTACGTGATCGTGCCGTTGCAGCCTTCCATGTTCGACATCCTTGCCACGCAGACCTTCCTGCGCAAACTGGCCGATGAAAAACCCGTGCGTCATGGCGAGGTCAAGTTGGGTGTGGTCGGCATGCGCGTGGATATGCGCACGCGTGCCGCGGAACAGCTCCAGCGTTTCGTGCAGGGGCTGGACGTACCTATCCTCGGCTATCTGCGGGATACCCAGAACTACGTCCAGCTCGCCGCGCATGGCCTGACGCTGTGGGACGTGGCGCCCTCGCGCGTGGCCAAGGACGTGGAGCAGTGGAGCGGCATTCTCGACTGGTTGGGGGAAGCGCCTACGCAGGCGAGCGCTACCGACACGTCGGCGGCGGCATGAAAAAAAGCCCGGCACTGCCGGGCTTTTTCGTGGGACGAGGCTGCGTCGCTCAGATTTCGAGGTTATCGATCAGGCGCGTCTTGCCGAGCTTCGCGGCGGTCAGCACGACCAGCGGTTCGCCTGCAGCGATGTTCTCGGGCGTCGGTTTCTGCAGGTCGGAACGGCGGCGCACGGCCACGTAGTCGGGCTGCCAGCCGCGGCCACGCAGATACTCCATCGCCTTGGTGGTCACCTCTTCGTGCGAAGCCTGGCCTTGCAGCACGGTTTCCAGCACGTCCTGACGGACCTGATGCAGCGTGCGGTACAGCTCGGGGGCTTCTGCGCGCTCTTCGTTGGTCAGGTAGACGTTGCGCGACGACAGCGCCAGGCCGTCATCCGCGCGCACCGTTTCGGCGGGGATGATATCGACCGGCAACGCAAACTGATGCGCCATGCGGCGCACGATCATCAACTGCTGGTAATCCTTCTTGCCGAACACGGCCACGCGGGGTTGCACGCAGCAGAACAGCTTCATCACCACCGTGCACACGCCTTTGAAGAAGCCGGGGCGGAATTCGCCTTCCAGCGTGTCGCCCAGGTCGTGCGGCGGCTCGACGCGGTACTCCTGCGGCTCGGGGTACATGTCGCGCTCGGTGGGCGCAAACAGCACGTACACGCCTTCCTTCTGCAGTTTCTCGATGTCGTCCTGCAGCGTGCGCGGGTACTTGTCGAAATCTTCGTTCGGGCCGAATTGCAGACGGTTCACGAAGATGGACGCCACGACCGGATCGCCGTGCTGGCGTGCCAGGCGCATCAGGCTCAGGTGGCCCTCATGCAGGTTGCCCATGGTCGGCACGAAGGCGACGCGGTTCTGGCCGCGCAGCTGATCGCGCAGTTCCTGGATCGACGAGATGACTTTCATTCGCTTTGGTGGTGATCCGACCGATTACGTCGGAGAGTAGGCAAGGCGCACGTAGATGGGTGCGTACGGTTCGGCCTGCGTGATTTCGAGCAGCGATTCGCGCGAAAGCTCGAGCATGGCGACAAAGTTGACGACCACGATGGGTGCGCCCTTGCCGGACTGGATCGCTTCTTCGAACAGCTCGGTGAACTCCATGAACCGCGCGTGCTGCAGGCGGCGCAGGATCTGGCTCATGTGTTCGCGCACGGACAGCTCTTCGCGCGAGATCTTGTGGTGCTGCGTGAGCTTGGCCCGGCGCAGGACGTCTGCCCAGGCGACACGCAGGTCGTCGGAATTGACGTCGGGGTAGCGCGGCGCGAGGCTCTGCTCGATATAGACCTGTGCGCGCAGGAAATCGCGGCCCAGTTGCGGCACGGTGTCGAGCTTCTGCGCCGCGAGCTTCATCTGCTCGTACTCGAGCAGGCGGCGCACCAGTTCGGCGCGCGGGTCTTCGGGCTCAACGCCTTCGTCGGTCTTCTTGACCGGCAGCAGCATGCGCGACTTGATCTCGATGAGCATGGCCGCCATCAGCAGGTATTCTGCAGCCAGCTCAAGGTTGGTCGTGCGGATCTGCTCGATGTACGCCAGATACTGCCGCGTGACCTGCGCCAGCGGAATGTCCAGCACATTGAAGTTCTGGCGCCGGATCAGGTACAGCAGCAAGTCCAGCGGCCCTTCAAACGCTTCGAGAAAGACCTCGAGCGCGTCGGGCGGGATGTAGAGATCTTGCGGGAGCTTGAACAGCGGCTCGCCGTAAAGCCGCGCAAAGGCGAGGCCGTCGACCTGCGCGGGCGTGGAATCCTGATCGGGCGCCACGCTGGGCAGCTCGACGGGCAGTGGCAGCTTGTCCTGCGCGGAAGTGGTCATGCGGCGGTGAGCCTGGCGGGCCGAGGGCCGGTTGGCCGATCAGTCCAGCGAGTAGACGTACGGCTTTTGCGGCACGCGGGCAGACTTGGCGCGGGCGCGCTCTTCCAGGTCGATCGGGTCCTTGTCCCACAGCAGGGACCGGCCTTGGCGCTGCTGCGCTTCCAGGTCGGGCTTCTGGGTCTTGAGTTCTTCCAGGAACTGGGTGATCTCGGACTTGTACAGGGCCATGGCGGTATGTGATGTTGGGTGATCTTGCCCGCGCGGAAAGGTCCCGGGCGGAAAACCGGCGCATTTTACCGTATTGGCTGTCCTAACGGCCTTGGGCACGGCACGTGCGAAACCCCTCGGGCCGATCCGGAAGGCCGCATTCGTTGCATTTGCCTCGGCACCCGCCGGGCCCGGTATGGTCAAATACGCCTTTCCTTCGATTCAGCCGACCCGTGGGGCGGCGCCACGCTTGCCACGATGACCGGCTCCAATCGACCATCGCGACCGTCACGACCACCACGCTTTCGTTTTCTGGGTTTGCCCGCCGCCGCGCTGGCGGCCGGCTTTGCGCTGTCCCTCGCCTGGGCCCCGGCGCACGCTGAATACGACGTCAAGATCGATGCGCCGAAGTCCATCCGCGACTTGCTCGAGCGCCATCTGGACCTGTCGCGTTACAAAGACCGCAAGGACATCACCGACGATCAGCTCCAATACATGGTCGAGACCATTGGCGACCAGGTCACCAAGCTGACGGCCACCGAAGGCTATTTCGTGCCCAAGGCGACCGCGAAGCTGGACGGCCCGCCGGACCACCGTGTAGTCAATGTGAAGGTCGAGCCCGGCCCGCGTACCACCATCGACACCGTGGCGCTCGACTTTACCGGGGCCATCATGCAAGACGCCAAGCGCATCGACGAATTGAAAAAATCGTGGAGCCTGCAGCACGGCATGGCCTTCCGCCAGTCGGGCTGGGATAAGGCCAAGGACGACGGTCTGGCCGCTCTGCAGAGCAAACGTTATTACGCGGCCAAGCAGACGTCGTCGCAGGCACGTGTGGATCCGGACGAAAGCAAGGCGGACCTGTCGGTCGGCTATGACAGCGGTCCGGCCTACACGCTGGGGCCGCTGGAAGTGCAGGGCTTGTCGCGCTACCCGCTCAGCATCATCAACCACGTGAATCCGCTGCGCGTGGGTGAAGACTACTCAGCCGATCGGCTGCAATCGTTGCAGGCTGCCATCCAGGGGCAGCCGTATTTCTCCAATGCCATCGTTGACCTGGGTGACGATCCGAAGAACCCGGTCAACGCGCCGGTGCGCGTGCGCGTGCGGGAGTACCCGCCCAACCGCATCACCAGTGGTGTGGGTTACGGCACGGACACGGGCGCCTCGGTGGAAGGGCGCTATCAATATCTGAATCTGTTCAGCAAGGCATGGGTGCTCGATACGCAGGCCCGCATCGAACAGCGCCGTCAGTACCTGTTTGCCGGCGTGACCGTGCCGCCCGACGACAAGCAATACGTCAACAGTCTCTACACCAGCATGGACCGCACCGACACGTCGGGCACCGACACGCGCAGCTATCGTTCCGGCTTCAAGCAGACGCGCGTACGCGGCATCTATGAGACGTCGTTCACCGTTGATTTCTACTACGACGATCTGCGCCCCGATGGTGCCGAGCGGCAGTTGAGCAAAGCCCTTGTCCCGGGGTTCGCCTGGACGCGCCGCGACGTGGACGACCCGCTGTTCCCGCGTCGCGGCAACATCATCACCACGCAGATCGGCGCGGCAGTCAAGGGCGTGCTGACGGACCAATCGTTCGTGCGGTCGTACAGCCGCATCCGCCAGTTCGTGCCTGTGGGGCAGCGCGATATCTTCGTCGCGCGTGGCGAGCTGGGCGCGGTCATCACATCCGGTTCCGGCGATGGCGTGCCGGCCACGCTGCGCTTCCGCACGGGCGGCACGCAGTCGGTGCGCGGTTACGATTTCCAGAGCATCGGTAACGACGTCAACGGCAGCACGTTGCCGGCCAAGTTCCTCGTCACCGGCGGGGTGGAGTATCAACGCTGGTTCCTCCCGCAATGGGGCGCCGCCGTGTTCTGGGATACCGGCACCGCCACCGACAACTGGTCGGAGCGTCGCTGGTTCAACGGTGTGGGTGTCGGCGTACGTTGGAAGAGCCCGGTCGGACCGATCCAGCTCGACATGGCCTATGGCATCCAGCAGAAGCAGTTCCGGCCGAGCGTGTCGCTGGGCATCGCGTTCTGAACATGACGATGACCGATCCGCAAACGCCTGAACCGAAGCAACCCAAAACACCGCGCCCCGAGCGTCCACAGCGCGGCTTGGGCCGCCGCACGCTGCGCTGGTTCGGCGTGTTCATCGCCCTTCTGCTGGCGATTGTGCTGGCACTCGCCGGTTGGCTGGTTTGGGCCATCCATTCGCAATCGGGCACGGCGCAGTTGTGGTCGCTCGCTACGCGCTTTGGCAACGCTTATGTGTCGGGCAAGCTGGAAGGCGGCACGGTGCGCGAGGGCCTGTCGCTGCGCGATCTGCACGTGCGCGCCGGCAGCACGGAAGTGCGCATTGACCATGTGGAGGGCCGCTGGGCCATCACGCGTGGCCCGTGGCATGCGCACTTCGCGTATCTCCGTGCCGGCAATGTCGAGGTGATCCTGCATCCGACGCCGCCCACACCGCCGAGTGGTCCGCCCAATTCGCTGGTGCTGCCGCTGGCACTGGATGTGGACCGCCTCGCCGTCGAGCGGCTTGCCATCAGGCAGGGCACGTCGACCACCGAACTGAAATCGATTGCCGGCAGCCTGCACACCGACGGCACGCATCACAACGTGCTGCTCGACGGTATGGAGACGCCTGCCGGCAAGCTGGCCGCCACGCTGCGCATGACCGGTACGCGCCCGTATCCACTCACCGGCGCCGCAACGCTGGCTACGCAGTTCGAGGTGAACGGGCAGAAGCAGGATGCGGCGGTGTCGGCGCAACTGTCGGGCTCGCTGGAGGCGTTGCATATCGAGGCGACCGGGACCGGCGCCAAGCTGACCGCACAGGCGCTGATCGATGCCACGCCGTTCGGCGCGTTGCCCTTGTCGCGCGCTGTCGTATCGGCGGAGCATGTGAATCCGCGTGCGTTTGCGCCGGGCGCGCCAGAAGCATCGTTGTCGATCCACGCCGATCTGCGCCCAGATGAGAAGGCCAAGACGCTGACGGTGGCCGGCCCCATCCAGATCGACAACGCACAGCCCGGCACGCTCGACAAACAGAAGCTGCCGCTGCAATCGCTGCGTGCTCAGGTGCGGCTGAACGAAAACGATCAGCAACTCACCGGTCTGGATGTGAGGCTGCTGGGCGGCGCAGTGCTCACGGGCGGCGCCGATGTGCAGAAGGGGCATGGCGCACTCCACGTGGATGTGCGGCAGCTCGATCTGCAGGCTCTGCACGCATCGCTGGAGAAGACGAAACTCGCTGGCCCCATCACCGTGGATTTTGCGGGCGGCACGCAGCGTGTGGCGCTTGATCTGGCGGGCGGCGACATGCGTGCGCAAGCGAACGCCGTGCTCGATGCGGCGCAAATTGCGGTGGAGCGCGCCCAGGTGTCGTTGGGGCGCTCGCGCCTGACGCTTGCGGGCACACTCAAGCACGACGATGCGCAGTCGTTCGCCTTCAAGGGCAACCTGGCGGAGTTCGATCCGTCGCGGCTGGCCAAGGTGGCCAAGGGCCGCATCAATGCCGAGTTCGACGCGCGCGGCACGCTCGGCGAGCCGATCGACGCCGCCATCAAGTTTGCGGTGCGCGATAGCGATTACGCCGGCTTGCCGATGACCGGCGACGGCAACGTCCACGTGCGCGGCGAACGCCTGCTGCCCAGTGACGCCAAGCTCGACGTGGCCGGCAACAAGGCGAGCCTGCGGGGCAGCTTTGGCGGGGCGGGCGACCGCATGCATGTCGACGTCGATGCGCCGCAGCTCGCACGCTTGCAGCTTGGGGTGAGTGGGGCGCTGACCTTGTCTGGCGATGTCTCCGGCACGATCAAGCGCCCGCAGGTAGACGCGACCTTCCGCGCGAGCCAACTGGCTTATCAGGGAAACAAGGTCGACACCGCCAACGGCCGCGCGCAGATCCGCGACGGGATCGACGGGCCATTGCAGTTCGAACTGACCGCGCAACGTGTGACGGGTCCGAGCCTGTCGTTGCGAGAAGTGCATGCCACGCTGGACGGCACGCGGCGCGCCCACCGCTTCCGCGCCGACGCTGACGGCAACGTACGCAATCAGCCGTTCAAGTTCGCGCTGGCAGGCGACGGTGCGCTCACACCCGGCAAGGACGGCGATGGGTGGGACGGCACGATCTCCACGTTGTCGGCCCAGGGTGCGCCCAACCTGCAACTCACGGCGCCTGTGAAGCTGTCGGTGGCACCGGGCCGCCTGATGATGGGCCGCGCAGACCTGACGCTGGACCAGACGCCCATCCACATCGAGCGTGTCGAATCGACCCAGGGCCACGTGCGCAGCGCCGGCCGCTTCGATGGTTTACAGATCGCGCGGGTGCTGGAGCTGGTGCGCACCTGGACGGGCCAGGCTCCGCCGGTACGCACGGATCTTGTCGTCGATGGCCAATGGGATCTTGACCTCGGAAACACGGCCACCGGCACGGCGCGCATCGCCCGGCGCAGCGGCGATCTGTCGATCAACGCCGGCCGTGGTTTCACGCCGCTGGGGCTGACCGAAGCGACCGTGGAAGCGCGCGGCGAAGGCATGCGCCTGGGGCTGCGCGGCAACGTGCAGTCGACGCGCGTCGGCAACGTTTACCTCGATGCGGGTGTCGGGCTTGTGCGTGATCCGGGGCCTGGCACCTTGGCGCTCATGGCGCCCTCGTCGCCGCTCTCCGGCGGTTTGACGATCAGCCTGCCGCAACTCAAGAGCATTGGGGACCTGCTTGGGCCGGACGTCGCAACGGACGGGCAGCTTGCGGCCAGCCTGACGTTCGCCGGTACGGTGGGCGCGCCCAAGGTGAGCGGCTTCCTGACCGGCCAGGACGTTGACGTGGCGCTGTACGACCAGGGCATCCGCCTGACCAAGGGCGTGGTGCGCGTGGCGCTCGACCAGAACGTGGTTGACCTGCAAGAGGTGGTGTTTCACGGCGGTGACGGCACGGTGCGGGCGCAGGGCCGCGTGCAGCTTGGCGAGGCGAACCCGAACCTGGCAGGCTCCATCGTTGCCGACAAGCTGCAGCTCTTTGCCGATCCGGACCGCACGCTGGTGCTGTCGGGGCAGGCCCGCATTGCCAACGACAACGACCGCGTGGCCATCACCGGCAAGTTCAAGGTCGACCGCGGCCTGTTCGATTTGCCAAAGGACGGCGCGCCGTCGCTCGGCGACGACGTGGTCATCGTCCGTCGTGCCGATGCAGCACGCAACCAGGCCGAACGTGGCGTCAAGCGGGAAGAAAAGCCGGCTGGCCGCTTCAGCCCGGTCGTGGATGTTGATGTCGATTTTGGCGACAACTTCCGCTTCAAGGGTGCCGGTGCAGACCTGTCACTCGGCGGCCAGATGCACGTGCACAGCGAACCGCTCGTGCCCCTGCGCGGCACCGGCACGATCTACGTGCGCGAGGGCAGCACGTACGAGGCGTTCGGCCGCAAGCTGGCCATCGAACGCGGCGTGCTGAACTTCGTGGGGCCGATCAACAACCCGTCGTTCAACATCACCGCCATGCGGCGTAACCAGGAAGTCGAAGCGGGCGTGCAGGTGACCGGCACGGTGCGCCAGCCGCGCGTCAAGCTTGTCTCCGAGCCCAATGTGCCCGATGAAGACAAGCTCTCCTGGTTGATGTTCGGCTATAGCGCATCAAACGCTGGCCTGGGCCAGCAGCAGGCGATGTCCGGCGCGGCACTTGGCCTGTTGGGCAACGTGGCTGGCAAGAACGTGGCGCGGCGCTTCGGGCTCGACGAGTTCTCCATTGGGCCGTCCACCGCTGGCCTGACCGATCCGCAGGTGGTGAGCCTGGGCAAGGCAATCTCGGAGCGCATCACCGTTGGCTACGAGCAGAGCCTGTCCACGGCCGATTCCATCGTCAAACTGACATGGCAGTTTTCGCGGCGGTGGTCGGTGGTGGCACGCGGCGGCACGATCAACGGCGCGTCGGTCCTGTTCAACAAGCGTTGGTAATCAGGTGGCCCGGCTGCCAGAATGGCGGCGGGTACATGTTTCACACGAGGAGTTCCATGCCGCATCTTCGTCAACTCGCACAAGTGGGAGTCACCATGGGCGTTCTGGCTTCATTGCTGGGGCTGTTCGGCTGTGATCAGCAGAAGGTCGACCAGGCTGTGGATCGTGTGGGCGATGCCGCCAAGCGGGCATGGCAATCGGCCAAGCCGGACAACCTGCTGTTCAAGGGCATCGTGGCGGGGCAATCCACCGAGGACGATGTCAGGGCCACCGCCGGCCAGCCCGAGATGATCTGGGAGAACGAAGGTGGCACGCGGCAACTGGAGTATCCCCGCGGGCCGGAAGGGACTTCAACGTGGATGGTGACGATCGGGCCTGACGGGCATGTGCAGAAGATCGAGCAGGTGTTGACCGCCGAGAATTTTGGACGCGTACGTGTGGGGCAGAGCAAGGACGATATCCGCCGCATGCTCGGCAAACCTGGGAAGGTCGAGGTGTTTAAGCTGAAGCAGGAAGAGGTTTGGGGGTATCGGTGGATGGAAAGCGCGACTGAACGGGCTTTCTTCAATGTGCACTTTGGGGCGGATGGGCGTGTTACGACGACTTCGCGTAGTGATGATCGGTTGAATGGGGGGTAGGGGTTTTTGTTGTTTGGGTTTTTGGCTCTGGATTTTTTTGTGGTGCATCCCCCGTGTCGTACCCTGCCGGGACCGAAAGGGAGGTGGACCACTAAGCCCAACTCCCCATCAAACCAAATCAACGCACCCGCATCCCCGGCACCGCCCCAGCATGCGGCTCAAGAATATAGAGCCCCGGCTGAGCCTTCTCATCGGCAGCCGAAGCCGCCAACACCATCCCCTCCGACATCCCAAACTTCATCTTGCGCGGTGCGAGGTTGGCCACCATCACGGTCAGCTTGCCCACAAGATCTTCCGGCGCATATGCCGACTGGATGCCCGAAAACACGTTCCGCGTTTGTCCTTCGCCCACATCCAGCGTCAGCTGCAGCAGCTTGTTCGATCCTTCCACGCGCTGGCAGGCGACGATCTTGGCCACACGCAAGTCGATCTTGGCGAAGTCGTCGATGGTGATGGTCTCGGCCATCGGCTCGATCGCGGCAACACCGTTGGCGGCAGCAACCGGTGCTTCTGCGGTGGCCTGCAGCGACTGGCGATTGGCTTCCACCAGCGCATCCACCTGTTTCTTGTCCACGCGCGTCATCAGGTGCGAGTACGGCTGGATCGGCTTGTCCGACGAGAGTTGCGAATCGATCGATCGCCACGTCAGCGGCTCAACGTTGAGGAACGCTTCGATGCGCTCGACGGTGGTCGGCAGAATCGGCTTGAGATACACGGCCAGCAGGCGGAACGCTTCCAGCGCAACCGAGCACGCGGCATGCAGCTTTTCGCGGTTGGCTTCGTCTTTGGCCAGGTCCCACGGCTTTTCTGTGTCGACGAAGGCGTTGACGGCGTCGGCCAGCTCCATCACGGCGCGCAGCGCTTTGCTGTACTCGCGTTTTTCGTACAGATCGGCGATTTGCGGGGCGGCTTCGCGCAGCTGCACCATCAGCGGGTGGCCCAGTGCGGCGTCGCTTACGCGGCCTTCGAAGCGCTTGACCAGGAAGCCCGCCGACCGGCTGGCGATGTTGACGAACTTGCCCACCAAATCGCTGTTCACGCGGGCGATGAAATCGTCCAGGTTCAGGTCCAGGTCTTCCATCGTCGCGTTCAGCTTGGCGGCGAAGTAGTAGCGCAGCCATTCCGGGTTCAGGCCGGTGTCGATGTAGCTCTGTGCCGTGATGAACGTGCCGCGCGACTTGCTCATCTTGGCGCCGTCCACGGTCAGGAAGCCGTGGGCGAACACGTTGGTCGGCGTGCGGTGGCCCGAGAACTTGAGCATCGCCGGCCAGAACAGCGTGTGGAAATACAGGATGTCCTTGCCGATGAAGTGGTACTGCTCGGTGGTCGAGTGTTCGTTGATCCACGCGTCGAAATCAAGGCCGCGCTTAGCGCACAGGTTCTTGAAGCTGGCGTAGTAGCCGACCGGTGCATCGAGCCACACATAGAAGTATTTGCCCGGCGCGCCCGGAATCTCGAAGCCGAAGTACGGCGCGTCACGCGAGATGTCCCAGTCAGACAGTTTGGCCTCACCTTCGTCGCCAAGCCATTCGCGCATCTTGTTGGTGGCTTCGGGCTGGGCCAGGTCGGCCACCCATTCGCGCAGGAAATTTTCGCAGCGCGGGTCAGACAGCTTGAAGAAGTGGTGTTCCGACGACTTGCGCACTGGCGTTGCGCCCGACACCACGGAATACGGATTCTTCAGGTCGGTCGGCTGGTACGTCGCGCCGCAGACTTCGCAGGAATCGCCGTACTGGTCTTTCGCGCCGCACTTCGGGCATTCGCCCTTGATGAAGCGGTCCGGCAGGAACATCTC
This sequence comes from Ralstonia sp. 22111, assembly GCF_052045895.1. Taxonomy (NCBI): domain Bacteria; kingdom Pseudomonadati; phylum Pseudomonadota; class Betaproteobacteria; order Burkholderiales; family Burkholderiaceae; genus Ralstonia; species Ralstonia sp. 22111. The sequence goes on from NZ_JBQEPR010000002.1 coordinate 327,739, forward strand.
CTTGACCGGGTCGTAGAACTGCTCGACCTCGCGCACGTCGATCAGGCCAGCTTCCTTGAGCTTGAGGTAGACGCTCTGGCACAGCTCCTTGTTTTCATCGGAGTCGGTGCTGTAGTAGTTGTCGAACGAGACGAGGAAGTTGTCGAAGTCGCGCTTGTGTTCCGTCCAGACGCGTTCGATGAGCTGACGCGGGGTGAGGCCTTCCTTCTCGGCGCGCAGCATGACGGGCGTGCCGTGCGTATCGTCGGCGCCCACGTAATAGGTCTCATGCCCGCGCATGCGCTGGAAGCGCACCCAGATATCGGTCTGGATGTACTCGACCAGGTGGCCGATGTGAATCGGTCCGTTTGCGTAGGGCAGTGCGGAAGTGACGAGGATGCGACGTTCGGACATGGGCAGGCCAGAAAGGTGCGGGCGGGCCGCAAACAGGGCGCGGCGCGCGGAGAAACGCATATTTTAGCGCGCCCGGCGGCGGCAAGCCCGTCAGGGAGCAATCTGCGGAATCGCGGGTGTGATCGTGGGGTTGACCCATGCGTCACGATGCCGCGCATGGTGTGAGCCAAAAAAAAAGCGCCGGTCAGAGCCGGCGCAGCTTTCCACAACGGAAAAGGAGGAGAAATCAGGTACCGCCCGGGAGGTCAGCCACGCATCGCGAGCCAGCAACGTGTGGCAAGCGGCACCTGTTTTCTATGACAGGGTTAGCCCTGAATTGGTTTCAAATAAATTTCGACGCGGCGATTTTGAGCGCGGCCGGCCTCGGTCGCGTTGTCGGCAACGGGCTGGTTCTGGCCGCGGCCTTCAGCCGAGAGACGGTTGCGGGCCACGCCTCGGTCGGTCAGGTAGTTCGCCACGCTCTGGGCACGCTTTTGCGACAGCGTCATGTTGTAGTTGGGGTTGCCGGTGCTGTCCGTGTGGCCGACCACATTGGCGGCCAGTTCCGGATGTTGCGTGAGCGTTTGCGCCACGCTATCCAACGGGCCGCGGAACGACGGCTTGATCACCGCGCTGTCGGTATCGAACGAAACCTGGCTCGGAATATTCAGCTTGAGCGAGCCGTCGGGCTGCTCCGAAATTTGCGTGCCGGTGCCGGCCGTATCGCCAGCCAGCTTGGACTTGATGGCGCCCCAGTTGTAGCCGACGGCTGCACCGGTTGCCGCGCCCAGTGCACCGCCAATGGCGGCGCCCTTGCCGTTGCCGACCAGTGCGCCGATGCCAGCGCCCACGGCCGCGCCAACGCCGGTGCCCATGGCGGTCTGGTTCTGCTGCTCGGTGGCGCAGCCGGCGGCCAGCAGGGCGATCAGCGAGACGGAAATAAGCTTGGCTTTCATGGTTTCTCCTACGGGTAACGGGATCGGTTCTTGTGGGTTTGCCGATATCCGGCGCATCAGAGGGATATTGGGGAGAATCGGACGAACGACGCGCCGGCAAAATACAATAGCAAAACAGTAGATAGAGTGGCCAGGGCGCCGCAAAGTTCATGCCGCGTCACCGTTGGCCCGTCCCCCATTCGCATTAGATTTGTGGAGCAAATGTTGAGCGTAACCATCGAACAGATCACCGAAGCCCTGCGCGGCGTGGTGGATCCCAATACCGAGCGCGACCTCGTGTCGTCCAAATCGGCGCGCAACATTCGGGTCGACGGCGGCGAGGTGTCGCTCGATGTGGAACTCGGCTACCCCGCCAAGAGCCAATTCGAGCCGATCCGCAAGCTGGTCATCGGGGCGCTGCGCAAGGTGCAAGGTGTCGAGAATGTGAGCGTGCAGGTGTCGATGAAGATCGTCGCGCACGCGGTGCAACGCGGCGTGCACCTCATGCCGAATGTGAAGAACATCATCGCGGTGGCATCCGGCAAGGGCGGCGTGGGCAAGTCGACCACCGCCGTGAATCTGGCGCTCGCGCTGGCTGCGGAAGGCGCCAACGTCGGCATTCTTGACGCCGATATCTACGGCCCGAGCCAGCCGATGATGCTCGGCATCCAGGGCCAGCCCGAGTCGGCAGATGGCAAGACGATGGAGCCGATGGAGGGGCACGGCCTGCAGGCCAACTCGATCGGCTTCCTGATCGAGCAGGACAATCCGATGGTCTGGCGCGGCCCGATGGTGACCTCGGCGCTGGAACAACTGCTCAAGCAGACCAACTGGCGCGACCTGGATTACCTCATCGTCGACATGCCCCCGGGCACGGGCGATATCCAGCTCACGCTGTCGCAGAAGGTGCCTGTGACGGGCGCGGTGATCGTCACCACGCCGCAGGACATCGCGCTGCTCGACGCCAAGAAGGGTCTGAAGATGTTCGAGAAGGTGGGAATTCCCATCATCGGCGTGGTCGAGAACATGGCGGTCTATTGCTGCCCGAACTGCGGCCATACCGAGCACATTTTCGGCGCCGGCGGCGGCGAGAAGATGTGCGAACAATACGGCGTCCCGTTCCTGGGCAGCCTGCCGCTGAACTTGTCGATTCGCGAACAGGCCGATTCGGGCCGCCCGACCGTGGTGGCCGATCCCGACGGCGCAATTGCCGGCGTCTACAAGCAGATCGCGCGCCGCGTCGCCATTGCCGTGGCCGAGAAGGCGAAGGACATGACGAGCAAGTTCCCGTCGATCGTCGTGCAGAACACCTGAGCGAAAAACCATGGATGCCAGCGAGCCGTTGTCCAACGATCGTCAGACGGAGCGCCCGTCCGTACGGGTGGCGGTGGTGCTGTGCCGCCGCCCGACGGCCAGCCGTTGGCAGCCGTTCCAGTGGCGGCTGGAGGCTGTCGTGCCCGATCTGGGCGAATACGGCACCGCACCGCGCTGCCTGGATCGTGCCGACGATGAAAAGGGCGACGAGCGCTGGCTCACGCCCGGCTTCTCCGTCACGCTGTTTCGCGACGAGGCCGAAGGCTACTACCTGAACGTGACTTCCGCCGCGCCCTGCTGGTTTGTGCTGTGGCGTCTAGGCGAGTCGGGTACGGCCGACGAGGGCCGGGCGATTCCGCATACGGTTTCGCTGAGCTACAACGAGGCTGGCCGCTGGCTCGACGGTGGCGAGACGGTCGAAAATGTGCCGTTGGACGCCGCAGCGCTGGAATGGCTGCAGGCGTACGTGGCTGAAAACTACCGGCCCGAGCCGAAGAAGCGGCGCCGGCCGGAGTCGTTCCTGCCGCCGGAAGATCGCGCGAAGTTCTGAGCGAGGCCGCTGTGAGCGACGAAACTTTCCTCTCGCGCTGGTCACGCCGCAAGGCAGCAGAGCGGCGGGGCGAACCCGAACCGGAAGCGGCCCCGCCCGCCGAGCCGGCGCCCGTTGTCGTGCCCGAAGCGTCGACGGTCGAACCCGCGCCCGAGGTGCCACCCCCGCTCACGCTGGAAGATGCCGCCAAGCTGACGCCATCCGATGATTTCGCGCCTTTCGTCGCGCATGGCGTGGACGAGGCCGTCAAGCGTGCCGCGCTCAAGAAGCTCTTTGCCGATCCGCATTTCAATGTGATGGACGGCCTCGATACCTACATCGACGATTATTCGCAGCCCGACCCCATCCCGCCTGAGATGCTGCGCGAGCTGCGCCATACGGCGGGATTGCGATTGTTCGAGCCGCTGGAAGAAGAGGATGCAGCTGCGCCAGCAGGAATCGAACCAGTATCGGACGCTTCGCCTGCTTCGCCCGCTGTGACCGGCGAGACGCCGCCTGAACCCGCCGATGCCGAGTCGCCCCTTGTTGAGGACCCGGCCCAGGCAACCCCGCATGGCGGCGCTAAGCCGCCGTCCGTAGAATAAAAAAAGTACCGCGCGGCAACGACCGCGCGGCCATGTCTCCACAGCCCGCGCCATGCACGTGGGCGCTCACGCACAAATCCATGCCGACGCTGCTCTGCAGTTGCAATCACACCATGCCCATCGATGCCGATGCGGTGGGCGACGCCCTGCGCGCGTCTGACGCCGCCGTCGACGCGCCAGGCAAGACGCACCACCTGCTGTGCCGCCGCGAGATCGGCGCGTTCACGCAGGCGCTGGAGGGTACGGAAGACGTCATCGTCGCCTGCACGCAGGAAAAGGCGTTGTTTGCAGAGGTGGCCGCGCAGCACGAGGGCGTGACGGCGCCGATCCATTTCGTCAACGTGCGCGAAACGGGCGGGTGGTCGGCGGGGGCCAAGCGCGATGCGCGTGGTTTCCGTGCCAAGACAGCGGCGCTGCTGGCCGTCGCTGGGTTGCCGGCACCTGACCCCGTGCCGGTGGTCGATTACCGCTCCGACGGCAACGTGCTGATTGTCGGTCCGGCTGAGCGTGCGATGCCCTGGGCGGAACGCCTGGCCGACCAACTGAGCGTGACGGTGCTCGCCACCGGACGCGATCGCGCAAGCGGCCCGCTCGCCCCGCCGATGGCGCGTCGCTGGCCCGTTCACGCGGGCGAGCTGCAGGAGGTGACCGGCTGGCTTGGCGCGTTCGAGGTGCAGTGGCGCAACCGCAATCCGATCGACCTTGACCGCTGCACGCACTGCAACGCTTGCATCGATGTCTGCCCGGAAGGCGCCATCGACGCGCTTTACCAGATCGACCTGGATGGATGCCGCGACCATCGCGCGTGCGTCAAGGCGTGCGGCGATGCAATGGCCATCGATTTCAGCCGGGTGGAGGCACCCCGGGCACTATCGGGCCAATTCGACCTGATCTTCGATTTGAACGATACGCCGGCGTTTGCGCGGCATCAGCCGCCGCAAGGCTACTTCCATGCGGGCGCAGACGCGGGCCGCCAATTGACCGCTTCGCTGGCACTGCTGCAGATGGTGGGCGAGTTCGAGAAGCCCAAGTTCTTCCAATACAAGGAATCCATCTGCGCGCACGGGCGTAACGGCCAGGTGGGCTGCGACGCTTGCGTGCAGGTGTGTTCCGCGTCGGCGATTGCGCCGCAGTGGAAGGATGGCCGCGGCAGCGTGCACGTCACGCCCAATCTGTGCGTGGGCTGCGGCGCGTGTACGACCGCGTGCCCGACCGGCGCCATCACCTATGCCTATCCCAGCGCGCCGTACCAGGGGCGCAAGCTCAAGACGCTGCTGAGCACGTATGCATCGGCGGGTGGGCGTGATGCCGTAGTGCTGCTGCATAACGGTGGGCGCGGCCGCACGCTGATCGAGCAACTTGGCCGGGCCGCGCGTATCGGCAACGCCCAGGGCGTGCCAGTGAATGTGCTGCCGGTCGAGGTCTTCCATGCGGCATCGACGGGGTTGGACTTATGGCTATCCGCATTGGCTTACGGCGCCGCGCGCATCGCCATCCTGCTGACGGAAGACGACGCACCGCAGTACCGCGCGATGCTGGCCGAGCAGGTTGCCGTGGCGCAGGCCATGCTGCAGGGCCTTGGCGAACCGGCGGATGAGGCGGGCGTGGTGCTGATCAACGTGGCGGATGCGGTGGCGCTCGACGCGCGCCTGGGCAGCGCTGACGTATCGGCCCCGCTGCGCGGTTTCCGCCGTGACATGGCGGCCGCCACCTTTGCAGTGGCCGCGGCAAAGCGCGAGACGCTGGACTTCGCGCTCGACCATCTCGCGCGTCACGCCAAGGCCACCGAGGCCGTCTTCCCGTTGCCGGCCGGCGCACCGTTCGGCGCCATCACCGTGAACCGCGAACGCTGCACGCTGTGCATGGCGTGCGTGGGCGCGTGCCCATCGCAGGCACTGCGGGATCAGGCCGAGCGCCCCGTACTGGCCATGATTGAGCGCAACTGCGTCCAGTGCGGCCTGTGCGAAACCACGTGCCCTGAAAGCGCCATCGCCCTTGTCCCGCGTCTGAACCTGTCGGCCGAAGCTCGCCAATCGATCACGCTCAACGAGGCCCAGCCGTTTCACTGCATCCGCTGCAACAAGCCGTTTGGCACCGCGCAGATGGTCACGACGATGCTGGCCAAGCTGGGCGCGCATCCGGCGTTCTCGGGTGCCGCCGCCGAGCGTCTCAAGATGTGCAGCGATTGCCGCGTGATCGACATGATGCAGCACGGCGAACGCCCTGGCGCCCCGCACTGAAAACCGCCCATTGAAGCCGCGCATTGAAGCCGATCCCTGATCCCATGACCGACGCCCAGCCCCTGCAATTCCAGCCCGCCGCCACGCCTGCCGACAGCGCCGAGGATCTCGCCCGTGCGGACCTGTACGGCCTGCTCGCCACGCTGTTCTTCCGCGCGGCCGACGCTGATTTGCTGCAGCGCATCGCCGCCGCGCCGCTGGACCCGTCAGGCGACGACGCTATCGCCCCGGCCGATGCGGAAGCTGCCGCCAGCAGCGCGCTCACCCAGGCGTGGCGAAAGCTTGTTGCCCGCGCCGGCAAGACCACCGCCGAGCAAGCCGACGACGAATACACCGAACTGTTTATCGGCGTCGGCAAGCCCGAAGTGTTCTTGTACGGCTCGTACTACCAGGCCGGTTTCATGAACGAAAAGCCGCTCGTGGTGTTGCGCGACGACCTGCGCCGCTACGGCCTGGAGCGCGCCGAGGGCATCACGGAAACCGAAGATCACCTCGCTACGCTGTGCGAGGTCATGCGTTACCTCATCGCCGGGGACGATGTTGCTGTTGCCCGCGTTGAGGAGCAGCGCGCTTTTTTCCAGCGCCATCTGGCCCCATGGGTCGATACAGCTTGTGATGCTGTATTGCAGCATCCGCGCGCCGCTTTTTATGCCGACGTGGCGGGATTGGCGAAGGCGTTTTTCGACGTCGAGCGGCTCGCGCTGGAATTGGCGTGACCGCAATGTGGTCGACTGCCTAAAAATTGAGCGGTCGGCCAAGAGTCGCGCCCCGTCCGCGTCACGGCGGACCGGTTCAAATCGTACTCATTGAAAAAATTCATCGGTAAATCGTCAGGAAAATCCCTGTGTGAGGGGTTTTAGGCATGGTTTTCCCATGCCGTTACTCCTAAAATGTGTTCAAAAATTCCTATTACATTCGGTCATCGGTTTGAATGAGCCGGGGAGCATCGAAATGCCAGGTCCGAACACCGTCCCTCACGCCCGCCCCGAGGCCGATTCCGCTGAATCCGGCCCCACGCGCCGCCGCTTCCTGATGGGCGCCGCGGTGGCCGCTGCCGCAGCAGGCACCGCCGCCACGGCCAGCCATCTGGTGCAAGCGCCCGCCGCCACTGCCACGCCACCGGCTGACGCCGCTGATGACGGCGCCACCGGCTACCGGCTGAGCGAACACATTCGCAAGTACTACAAGACGACGTGGATCTGACACGGCCGCATGCGCGCCGCTGCTACTCCATCGTCATTGCACGCACCCCTCATCCTCAGGTGACCTCATGCTTCTGACCCGCAAACCGGCGGTACAGGACACCAAAGCCGCACCGGCCCGACGTTCAAACGGCCAGGGCGCCACATCGCTTGCCGGCAGTCTGGCTCGCAGCCTGGCCGGCGCGCTGCCGACCATGGACCGCCGCACCTTCCTCAAGCGCTCCGGTATCGGCGTTGGCGCAGGGCTGGCCGCGACGCAGCTTTCGCTGGTGAAGAAATCGGTGGTGGGGGAGGCCCAGGCCGCCGAAGGCAAGGGCGATATCGTCGTGCGCCGCACGGTGTGCTCGCACTGCTCGGTCGGCTGTTCGGTGGATGCCGTCGTGCAGAACGGCGTGTGGGTGCGCCAGGAACCGGTATTCGACTCGCCGATCAACCTGGGCGCGCACTGCGCCAAAGGCGCTGCCCTGCGCGAGCACGGTCACGGTGAATACCGCCTGAAGACGCCAATGAAGCTCGTGGACGGCCGCTACCAGCGCATCAGTTGGGAGCAGGCGCTCAACGAGATCGTCGCCAAGATGAACACGATCCGCCAGGAAACCGGGCCGGATTCATTCTTCTTCGTGGGTTCGTCCAAGCACAGCAACGAGCAGTCGTACCTGCTGCGCAAGTGGGTGTCGTTCTTCGGCACCAACAACTGCGACCACCAGGCGCGTATCTGCCATAGCACCACCGTGGCCGGCGTGGCCAACACCTGGGGCTACGGCGCGATGACGAACTCGTACAACGACATGCAGAACGCCAAGTGTGCGTTGTACATCGGCTCGAACGCGGCCGAGGCGCATCCGGTGTCGATGCTGCATCTGCTGCACGCCAAGGAAACGGGCTGCAAGGTCATCGTGGTCGACCCGCGCTACACGCGTACGGCCGCCAAGTCCGATGAATACGTGCGCATCCGCTCGGGTACCGACATCGCCTTCCTGTTCGGCGTGCTGTATCACATCTTCAAGAACGGTTGGGAAGACAAGCAATACATCCACGATCGTGTCTACGGCATGGACAAGGTGCGCGAGGAAGTGCTCACCAAGTGGACGCCGGACAAGGTCGAGGAAGTGTGCGGCGTGCCTGAGGCCCAGGTGCACAAGGTTGCCGAGATGATGGCGATGAACCGCCCGAGCACGCTGGTGTGGTGCATGGGCCAGACGCAGCACACCATCGGCAATGCCATCGTGCGCGCATCGTGCATCGTGCAATTGGCGCTGGGCAATATCGGCAGGTCGGGCGGGGGCGCCAATATCTTCCGTGGCCACGATAACGTTCAGGGCGCGACCGACGTGGGGCCCAATCCGGACTCGCTGCCCGGCTATTACGGCCTCGCTGCTGGCGCGTGGAAGCATTTTGCCTCCGTGTGGGGCCTCGATTACGACTGGATCAAGGGCCGCTTCGCCTCGCAGGCGATGATGGAAAAGTCTGGCACCACCGTCTCGCGCTGGGCCGACGCGGTGCTCGAGAAGAACGAGCTGATCGACCAGGACAACAACGTTCGCGCGGTCTTTTACTGGGGCCACGCACCGAACTCGCAAACGCGCGGGATGGACATCAAGCGTGCGCTCGACAAGCTCGACCTGCTCGTGGTGATCGACCCATACCCGTCAGCCACGGCGGCCATGGCCAACATGCCCGCCGCCGACGGCACGCCACCTAATCCCAATCGTGCCGTCTATCTGCTGCCGGCTGCCACGCAGTTCGAAACGTCGGGCTCATGCACGGCATCGAACCGCTCGCTGCAATGGCGCGAAAAGGTCATCGAGCCGCTGTTCGAATCGCAGCCCGACCACGTGATCATGCAGGCCTTTGCTGATCGCCTTGGCTTCGGCAAGGAGCTGTCGAAGAACTACAAGATCACCGAATACAAGCGCGCAGGCATGACGTGGCGCGAGCCGGAGATCGAATCGATCCTGCGCGAGATCAACCGCGGCAACTGGACGATCGGCTACACCGGCCAATCGCCGGAACGCCTGAAAGCTCACATGCGCAACATGCATCTGTTTGATGTGCGCACGCTGCGCTGCAAGGGCGGCAAGGACGCCGAAACAGGCTACGACCTCACCGGGGATTACTTCGGCCTGCCTTGGCCGTGCTACGGCACGCCGGAACTCAAACACCCTGGCTCGCCCAACCTGTACGACACAAGCAAGCATGTGATGGAGGGCGGGGGCAACTTCCGCGCCAACTTTGGCGTGGAGCGCGACGGTGTCAACCTGCTGGCCGAAGATGGCTCGTTCTCGCTGGGCTCGGAGTTGACGACAGGCTACCCCGAGTTCGATCACGTGTTCCTCAAGAAACTGGGCTGGTGGGACGACCTGACCGACGCCGAGAAGAAGGCCGCCGAAGGCAAGAACTGGAAGACCGATTTGTCGGGCGGTATCCAGCGCGTGGCGATGAAGCACGGCTGCCACCCGTTCGGCAACGCCAAGGCCCGCGCGATCGTGTGGAACTTCCCAGACGGCATTCCGCAGCACCGCGAGCCGCTGTATTCGACGCGGCCCGACATGGTTGCCAAGTACCCCACGCATGACGACAAGAAGGCCTTCTGGCGCCTGCCCACGCTGTACAAGACAGTGCAGCAGCGCAATATCGAGAACAAGGTCTACGAGAAATTCCCGATCATCCTCACCTCCGGCCGCCTGGTGGAGTACGAGGGCGGCGGCGAGGAGACGCGCTCCAACCCGTGGCTTGCCGAGCTGCAGCAGGAGAACTTTGTCGAGATCAACCCGAAGGCTGCAGCCGACCGTGGTATCCGCCACAACGATTTCGTCTGGGTCAAGACGCCGACCGGCGCCCAGATCAAGGTGCGTGCGCTGGTGACGGAGCGCGTGGGCGTCGACCACGCCTTCATCCCGTTCCACTTCTCGGGCTGGTGGCAGGGCAAGGATCTGCTCGATTACTACCCGGAAGGCGCACACCCGATCGTCCGTGGCGAGGCCGTCAACACGGCCACCACCTACGGCTACGACTCGGTGACGATGATGCAGGAAACGAAAACGACGGTCTGCCAGATCGAGCGGTTCGCATAAGGACGGGGAGATCAACATGGCACGCATGAAATTCATCTGTGATAGCGAGCGCTGCATCGAATGCAACGCTTGCGCCACGGCCTGCAAGAACGAACACGAGGTGCCCTGGGGCGTGAACCGCCGCCGCGTGGTCACCATCAACGACGGCATGATCGGCGCGGAGAAATCCATCTCCGTGGCGTGCATGCATTGTTCCGATGCGCCGTGCATGGCGGTCTGCCCGGTCGACTGCTTCTACCGCACCGAAGACGGCGTGGTGCTGCACGACAAGGACGTCTGCATCGGCTGCGGCTACTGCTCCTATGCGTGCCCGTTCGGCGCGCCGCAGTTTCCGAGCCAGGGCACGTTCGGCGTGCGCGGCAAGATGGACAAGTGCACGTTCTGCGCGGGTGGCCCCGAGAAGAACGGCAGCGAGGAAGAATTCGAGAAGTACGGTCGCAACCGCCTGGCCGAAGGCAAGCTGCCACTGTGCGCGGAAATGTGCTCGACCAAGGCGCTGCTTGGCGGAGATGGCGATGTGATTTCCGACATCCTGCGTAACCGGGTCATGAAGCGCGGGAAGGGCGCCGAGTTGTTCGGGTGGGGCACGGCCTACGGCGGTGGGCACGGCAAAGGCAGCCAGGCAGCGCCGGCTACCCCCGCCGCCCCCGCCGCGCCTGCTTCAACGCCGGGGGCGCAATCATGACCGCCCGGGCCCGCTCGACCAGCCTGCTGATCGCCCTTGGCGCCGCGCTGTTGCTCGGTGCCTGCGGCGAACGCCCGCAAACCGCCTTTGCCTCGCGCCGCAAGGACGACGCGCCAGCCTACAAGGGCGCAGAAGGCGATCCGTTCATGGCCAAGAACTGGACGCCCGGTGACCGCACGAGCTGGGAGAACCAGATCCGAGCGCGCGGCCAATATCAGAACGAGTACAACAAGACGCCGTGACGCCATGACACGTACGAGCGGAGGTTCGTCCATGGGCACTTCCTGGAAGCACTTTGCGATGGCCGTGTTGCTCGGCGCAGCGGCGGCGTTGGCGAGCGCGCAGCAGCCGGCCAGCGCGCCGGCGGCCAACAATGCCCCCGTCAATCCGGCCGTTCAACCGGCGCAACCGTTCTCCAACATCGTCTCGGAGAATGTGTTTGATCTCCAGAAGCGTGATCTCGCTAAAGAGGCGCGGGACCAGGCCGCACGCCGCGTCACGCGCCCCGGAAACAACGCGCCCGTCTGGCGCGAGGTGAACTCCGACCAAGCGCATTACGCCAGCATTCCCGGGCTGGAGGCCGGCGTGCTGATCCAGCGCACGGGGCAGAAATGGCGGCTGTTCCGCAATGGCGTGATCACCGTGTGGGGCGGTTGGCTCGTGGTGCTGGTGCCGCTGCTCATCCTGGGGTTCTTCCTGTGGCGCGGCACGATTCCCCTGAAGGAAGCGCCTACCGGCCGCAAGATCGAGCGCTTCACGCCGACCGAACGCTACGTGCACTGGACCATGGCGATTTCCTTCGTCACGCTGGGCATCTCGGGCATCGTCATGCTGTGGGGCAAGCATTTTCTGCTGCCGATCCTTGGGCACCAGTTGTTCGGCTGGCTGACGTACATATTGAAAAATCTCCACAACCTGGTGGGGCCGCTGTTCACGGTCAGCATCATCGTGGCCTTCGTAATGTGGGTGCGCGACAACCTGCCCCGCAGTGGCGACATGAAATGGCTGCTGAGCCTGGGCGGCATGTTTGCCGGCGAGCACGGCGCCGAAGTGCCGTCGCACCGCTTCAATGCCGGCGAGAAACTCTGGTTTTGGGGCGGACTCGTCGTGTTCGGGCTGGTCCTGTCGGCCTCGGGCTGGACGCTCGATCGCATCGTCCCCGGCGTGGATTACTACCGCAGCACAATGCAATTGGCCGAGGTCATTCACGCCATTGCGGCAGTGGGCATGATCTGCATGTCGCTGGGCCACATCTACATGGGCACGATCGGCATGGAAGGCGCTTACCGTGCCATGCGCGACGGCTATGTCGACGAAGCGTGGGCGAAAGAGCACCACGAGCTGTGGTACGACGACGTCAAGGCCGGCAAGATTCCTGCGCAGCGGACCCAACCGCCTGCGCCGCCGGCACCGAGCGAGCAGCCCGCCAAGTCATGACGCCATCGACCGCCACCGATTCAAGGAACCTCACCATGCATGCATCTGCTCTGAGCCGCGCCGCAGGTATGGCACTTGCTGCCGCCATGCTGAGCCTGACAAGCGGACTGGCCGGCGCCAAGCTGCCGGCACCGACGGAAGAACAGAAGGCACAGGCGGATCTGGCGAAAGCCAAGGCAGCCTGGGGCGACAAGGTGGCCGCGTTCCAGACATGCAAGGCCCAGGACAAGGTGGCGGCGTCCTACCAGGCCGGCGGCAAGGCTGCGCATACGCAACCGGGCGCGCCGTGCGTTGACCCGGGGCCGTTTGTCGCGCCCGTGCCTCCTGCACCTGCACCGGCGGCCAAAGGGTGAACGTTGTTGCCAATGTTGCGTGTTCATCATCCGGCAGTACAATCGTCCGCTCCCCGAGTGAACCCTGACTGGAGGTGACACATGAAGCAACTCGTGATTGCACTCGCCGCGATCGGCCTGATGGCCGGCTGCGCATCGAACTCAGCGTCGACGGCCAAGGCGGCGAATGCCGGTGACGGCGCCATGGCGGCCTCGGCCGTGCTGGCACCCAAGAGCGGCAGTACCGTGCAAGGCAGCGTGAAGCTCGCGCAGCAAGGCGACAATCGGGTTGCCATCGCCGTGGATATTTCCGGTTTGCCGGCTAACGGCATGTTCGGTTTCCATGTGCATGAAAAGGGCGATTGCTCGTCGGCGGATGGCAATAGCGCTGGCGGCCACTTCAACCCGACCGGCCAGCAGCACGGTGATCCGCGTCACGGCGCACACCACGCCGGCGACATTCCGATGCTGCAATCCGATGCCAACGGCAAGGCCGTCGGCTCGATCGTTCTTTCCGGCGTGACGCTGTCGCCTGGGCCCACCAGCTTGGTCGGCCGCGCGCTGGTCGTCCACGCAGGCAAAGACGACTACATGACCCAGCCCACCGGCAATTCCGGCGGGCGCATCGCCTGCGGCGTGATCGTGGCGAACTGATCGCCCGCACGCGGTACCTGCTCCCGGGCAGGTACCAGCCGCACCATGCGCACGCTTGCCGTGCGCATTTTTATTTGAACGAAGACATTGATGCCGCTGCGCCCTGAATTGACCAACGCTTCCGTTCCACTGCTTGACGAGGTTGAAGTGCTCGACGAGCTGGGCCGCGCACGCAGTGTCTTCATCCCCGGTGAGCGCCCGCTCACCGTCTACCTCGACAAGCGCGAACTGGTCACGCTGATGACGCTGGGCGGTGCCCCGGAAGCGCTCGTACTCGGCTATCTGCGTAACCAGCGCCTGATCGGCAGCATCGAAGACATCGCCTCCATCCAGGTCGACTGGGAAACCGAATCCGCTGCCGTCACCACGCGCGGCGGTATTGCCGATCTGGATGAGAAGACCGCCCGCCGCACCGTGACCACCGGCTGCGGGCAGGGCACCGTGTTCGGCTCGCTGATGGACGAGATCGACGGCATCCATCTGCCGCCCGACGCGCGCATGACACAGACAACTCTGTATCGCGTGGTCGACGCCATCCGCCTGCAGCAGTCCATCTACAAGCAAGCGGGTTCGGTGCATGGCTGTGCGCTGTTCGATGCGCGCGGCGGGCTGCTGCACTTCATCGAAGACGTGGGCCGCCACAATGCCGTGGATGCGATCGCCGGCCTCATGTGGCTTGAAGGAATGGAGGGCGGCGACAAGATCTTCTACACCACCGGCCGCCTGACTTCCGAGATGGTCATCAAGGGCGCGCAGATGGGCATTCCGTTCCTGCTGTCGCGCTCGGGCGTTACGCAGATGGGCCACCAGATGGCGCAGCGGGTCAATCTGACGCTATTTGCGCGGTGCACTGGGCGGCACTTTTTGCTCTACACGGGGCGAGACCGGTTTGTGGCCGAACCGGAGGTGGCCGGCACAGTGGGGCCGCGCGGAGAGTTGCCCCAGGCAGCGGAATCCGGTCGCTGATCTACCCTGGTGGGTTCGATAAGGCCAGCGCAAGCCATCGGCCGCTACGGGGTTTTCCGTCACAGGTTTGGGAGTACAATCCGCGTTCCAAACCGGCCCCAGCCGCGGGCCCGGCCGCTGGCGTGACCAAATGGGGACAGTTTTCGCACCGCGAAGGCTGCCCCCATTTGTTCATCCAAGGTATCTGGACGCTCCATGAGCATCAAATCCGACAAGTGGATCCGCCGCATGGCCGAGCAGCACGGCATGATCGAGCCGTTCGAGCCCGGCCAGGTGCGTGAATCCGACGGCCGCCGCATCGTCTCCTACGGCACGTCGAGCTACGGCTACGACATCCGCTGCGCCGACGAATTCAAGATCTTCACCAACATCAACAGCACCATCGTCGATCCGAAGAACTTCGACGAGAAGTCCTTTGTCGACTTCAAGGGCGATGTGTGCATCATCCCGCCGAACTCGTTCGCGCTGGCCCGCACGATGGAGTATTTCCGCATCCCGCGCACCGTGCTGACCGTGTGCCTGGGCAAGAGCACGTACGCGCGCTGCGGGATCATCGTGAACGTCACGCCGTTCGAGCCCGAATGGGAAGGCTACGTGACGCTGGAGTTTTCCAACACCACGCCGCTGCCCGCCAAGATCTACGCCGGCGAAGGCTGCGCGCAGGTGCTGTTCTTTGAGAGCGACGAGGAATGCGAAACCTCGTACAAGGATCGTGGTGGCAAGTATCAGGGCCAGCACGGTGTGACGCTGCCCAAGACCTAGTTTTTGTAGTCCGTTTCCGCGCGTTCAGGCGTATCCGGAGCGGTGCCTTTAGCTTCATCCATAAGGAACCACGATGAAATTCCGTTTTCCCGTCATCATCATTGACGAGGACTTCCGCTCCGAGAACATCTCCGGGTCGGGCATTCGCGCGCTGGCCCAGGCCATCGAGCAGGAGGGGATGGAGGTGACTGGTCTCACCAGCTATGGTGACCTGACCTCGTTCGCCCAACAGTCGAGCCGCGCGTCCACCTTCATCGTCTCGATCGATGACGATGAATTCATCAACCCGGACAACGACAAGCCCGAACCGGAAGCGGTTGAAAACCTGCGCGCCTTCGTGGCCGAGGTGCGTCGCCGCAACGCCGACATTCCCATCTTCCTGTACGGCGAAACGCGCACCTCGCGCCATCTGCCGAACGACGTGCTGCGCGAGCTGCATGGCTTCATCCACATGTTCGAGGACACGCCCGAGTTTGTGGCCCGACACATCATCCGTGAAGCGCGCAACTACCTGGATTCACTGCCGCCGCCGTTCTTCAAGGCGCTGATCGACTACGCGCAGGACAGTTCGTATTCGTGGCATTGCCCGGGGCACTCGGGCGGCGTGGCGTTCCTGAAGAGCCCGGTGGGGCAGGTGTTCCACCAGTTCTTCGGCGAGAACATGCTGCGCGCCGACGTCTGCAACGCTGTGGAAGAACTGGGCCAACTGCTCGACCACACGGGCCCCGTGGCCGCGTCTGAGCGCAACGCTGCGCGTATCTTTGGCTCGGATCACATGTTCTTCGTGACCAACGGCACGTCGACATCGAACAAGATGGTGTGGCACGCCAACGTGGCGCCCGGCGACATCGTGGTGGTGGACCGCAACTGTCACAAGTCGATCCTGCACGCGATCATGATGACGGGCGCGATCCCCGTGTTCCTGATGCCGACGCGCAACCACTTCGGCATCATCGGGCCGATCCCGAAGAGCGAGTTCGAGCCCGAAACGATCGCCAAGAAGATCGCCGATCACCCGTTCGCCAGCCAGGCCAAAAACAAGAAGCCGCGCATTCTGACCATCACGCAGGGCACGTACGACGGCGTGCTGTACAACGCCGAGATGATCAAGAACATGCTGTCGACCGAGATCGACACGCTGCACTTTGATGAAGCGTGGCTGCCGCATGCGTCGTTCCACCCCTTCTACGAGGACATGCACGCGATTGGTCACGGCCGCCCGCGCAGCAAGGACGCGCTGGTGTTTGCCACGCAGAGCACGCACAAGCTGCTGGCCGGCCTGTCGCAGGCCTCGCAGATCCTCGTGCAGGACTCGGAAACGCGCAAGCTCGATACGTACCGCTTCAACGAGGCGTATCTGATGCACACGTCGACGAGCCCGCAGTACTCGATCATCGCTTCGTGCGACGTGGCCGCGGCAATGATGGAAGCGCCGGGCGGCACTGCGCTGGTGGAAGAGAGCATTGCCGAAGCGCTGGACTTCCGCCGCGCCATGCGCAAGGTGGAGCAGGAATACGTCGGCACGAACGGTGGCAGTGGACGTGGCGACGACTGGTGGTTCAAGGTCTGGGGCCCGAATGACCTGTCCGACGAGGGCATCGAGGACCGCGAAGCCTGGATGCTCAAGGCCAACGAGCGCTGGCACGGCTTCGGCAACCTGGCCGAAGATTTCAACCTGCTCGACCCGATCAAGGCCACCATCATCACCCCGGGCCTGGACGTCGATGGCAAGTTCAGCGACTCGGGCATCCCGGCCGCCATCGTGACGCGCTACCTGGCCGAGCACGGCATCATCGTCGAGAAGACCGGCTTGTACTCGTTCTTCATCATGTTCACCATCGGCATCACCAAGGGCCGCTGGAACTCGATGGTGACCGAGCTGCAGCAGTTCAAGGACGACTACGACAACAACCAGCCGCTATGGCGTGTGCTGCCGGAGTTCGTGCGCCAGTATCCGCAGTACGAGCGCATCGGGCTGCGCGAGCTGTGCGACAGCATCCACAGCGTCTACCAGGCCAACGACGTGGCCCGCGTGACGACCGAGATGTACCTGTCGAACATGGAACCGGCGATGAAGCCGTCGGACGCCTGGGCAAAGATGGCTCACCGTGAAACCGAGCGCGTGGCAATCGACGACCTGGAAGGCCGCATCACCGCCATCCTGCTGACGCCGTATCCGCCGGGCATTCCGCTGCTGATCCCTGGCGAGCGCTTCAACAAGACGATCGTGCAGTACCTGCAATTCGCCCGCCAGTTCAACAAGCTATTCCCGGGCTTCGAGACCGACATTCATGGTCTGGTCGAGGAAGAGGTCGACGGCAAGATGGGATATTTCGTCGACTGTGTGCGCTGAGTTTCAGGTGCACAAACAAAAACGCCGCGCTGAGTTGATCAGCGCGGCGTTTTTGTTTGGAGGCGGTGCTGCCCATGGACCCGCTAGCTCAAGCGATCAAAGGCTTGGAAACCCCCCGACATTGGCGGAATGCGCGGCGGCATCCGCTCTGAGGCCGCTTTGTTGCGCTGGGCTCTCGCCTCAACAATACGCTGTTCGTTTTCGTGCTTGACCCTGTCACGAATGATCTTGTCTCCGTGATCGCCAAAGTAGATGCGCCGGAACTTCGCCAGCCCATAACCATTCAGTTGGAACTCGGGCATGCCAAAGCCGATAAAGCCAGCCATTGAGTCATGCACGTAGGCATCGAAGAAGCCGCCAATCGCTTCCGGAACGGGGCGACTCCGCAGGGCTTCCAACAACCGCATGACGTCTCGCTCGGGCGCGCTTGCGTTCCGCACTTCTGGGTACATGTTATTGGCAAGCCACTGCCGCCACCGTGCGAGTACGGCTGGCGCTTGTTTGGCGATGGCATCAGCCTGGGCTTGCCGCGCATCGTTCTTTATCGGGCCACTCTGGTGTTCCACCGCGTGGTAGATCGCGCCCGCGGGGCTGCCCAGCGATCTGGCGGCCGCCTTCTTTGCCGCGGCTCCAAATTCAAACGGGCTCGTTAAGGCCTCGCCATGTTGTTCGACGTCCTCTCGATTGAGCTGCATGCGTTGTTCGAGGTGATGGCAGGATGCCGCAACCATTTGAATGAGCGCGCGCTGGGTGTGCAGCATCCACGTGGATTCGCCCTGGAAATCCTTACCTTGGTCTGCGTTGGGTTCAACCCGAGCGCGTTGGTATTGGGGTGTCTTATGAAAACCCGCTTCCAGTAGTTGCCAGCGGTGGCTGAAGTACCAGCTCAGATGCTGACGTGCCATTTCTTCAACCGGGCCAGGTTGGATGTTGGCTTGTTGGTAGTAGGTGGCGAAGGCGTCAAGGGTGGCTTTAGAAGGGGCCAACGCATCAAAAATCTGTTGCTCCCTTCGTTCTGCAAGCTCTTCTGGCAAGTAGAACGGCACACCCGCCGCAAGTGCCGCACAGTACATCTCAAAACCCGGTACGCGAGCGAGTTGGAGATCGGTGTTTTTGCCGTCGCGGCTCCAATCGGCCTTGCCTAGCGCCAGCGGCATGTACCCGCCGCCCACGTCGGAGTGCGAACCGGGGAAAACGTACTCCTTGCAGTTGGGCGGATACTTGCCATCGACGCGCACGGAGTCGAGCGGGAAACAGGCGCGGATTTCATGACCCGCAACCAGATGCAGACATTGCTCCACCGCCGGGTGGATCTGCATGTTGTCGTCGGCCCAGTCTTGCCTGCCTTCTGTAATCGGGTACAAGCCCGCCAGCCCCACCGACGCCACTGTGTCGAAGATACCCAAGAACTGTATCCGCAGCGGGATGCCGGCAAAGAGCCAACCGCCGTCTTTCTCTTCGCACAACTGGTAGAGGCAGTTCACAAAAGCACGTGCCTCCGCGGCCCCTCGCGAGAAGCCGAACACGCTCAGGTTGATTTGCCGCAGTTCCGGCTTCCGGCCACGGATTTTTGTCTTGAGCCGCGCCTGGTAAACGTCTTTCAGTTCACGAAGCCGTCTCTTGTAGTTCAAAGTCTGCTGCGTGTTGAGCAACGCCTGGAAGGGGTTTGCTGAAACAGCAAACCGCTTGGCGAAGTTGGTGGGCGAGAAGCTTAGTGGGTTGCACAGGTCTTTAGCTTCGCTGTCGGAAATCAACTTAGGGCCGACGTGGTACCGATGAACGGCATTAAAGATCTGAATTAACGCCCAAAAGATGCGCGGCGCACCACCCCAACCCGCGGCGGATCCAAGCGGATTGGGAATGCCAGGAATCACCTTTCCGTCGTCACCCACCTTGTCGAAGGGCGTGCCGACGCCGGGAACGTAATAGGCATAGTAGGCATCCGTTCCCTTCTTTTCCTTCAAGTCTGGATAGGCGTGATAGAGGCGCACGACATTGGTGTGTTTTTGATGGCGTGGGTCGCCCTGATGCTTCTTGTAATCTTCATCTTCGTTGTTGCCTGTGCCATCAAAGAACATGCCGACGAAGAGGTTCCCATCGCAAGACGGTATGTGGCTCTTGGGGAGCAGGGCGTTTAAAGCACACATGCGCTGCATGGTTTCTTTCTCGCTTAGCGGGCGCTCCTTGCTGCGGGCTTGGCCAAGGTTCAGGTCAGGGTTTAGCGCGAAGTCGATCGCTGTCATACATCTCCTCCTTCTTCTCGAATTTCGCGGATATTGCGCTCCCATCGCTCGTTGATGGTCCATGGAGCCCAGTCTTCTTTGGGTAAGGGATATTCGGCATTTCCGAGAGCCCACTTGGAAACGACCACCTTGACGCGATGGTTGTCGTAAAAATGGACCTGAAGGGTGCCAAGGTTTTCGGAGGTGTATTCCGGAATATCCACAACGGCTTCTTGTGGCGGCGGTTGCGAACCTGGTCCCTCAATGCCGTATCCGTAAGACCATTCCACCTTCGCCTTCATGCCTCGATGCCAGCGTTTGGGTATTTCGATGCAGCAATTGAATTTCCCGCCTCCACTTTCCGGCCCAATGTTGGGTCCGCCGGCGCCATTGACAGAGAAGCCGGCAATGGACTGGTCTTTCATGTGGTTGTAGCCTGTCACTTCCACGGTGGCCTTGTTGTCGAGACAACTGACAATCAACCCCATTACCAGAATCGGCGCTAGCCATTGCATGGCGTTGCGCAGTCGGGACGTGTAGTTTTTTAATGTGTGCATAGGCTGATCACCCTCTCACTCAGCGGGCGCTCCTTGCTGCGGGTTTGGTCAAGTTTCAGGTCAGGGTTTAGTGCGAAGTCGATATCAGTCATGGTTCGTGTTGATTCGATTTATCGTGTCATCATTTTTCTTGGGAAATGGCGCAGCCGTTAAGGATCTAGCCCTGGACCATCGCAGCGTTCATTCTTTCCCTCGCCCGTGCGGTGATACTCGATCAAGTCCTGTCGGGTTTCCCATGGCGCTTTTTCTTCCTCCCGCAGTGGTCCGCAAGGGCTTCTAATGCCGAATTTCGATACGACGACCTTGACGCGATGGTTGTCGTAAAAGTGGACCTGCACGGGGCCGAGGTTTTCAGAGGTGTATTCCGGAATATCGACCACGGCTTCTTGATGAGGAGGTTGCGAACCCGGTCCCTCAATGCCGTACCCGTAAAACCACTCGACCTTCGCCTTCATGCCTCGATGCCAGCGTTTGGGGATTTCTATGCAGCAATTGAATTTTCCTCCTCCACTTTCCGGGCCAATATTGGGGCCGCCGGCGCCATTGACGGAAAAACCGGCAATGGACTGGTCTTTCATGTGGTTGTAGCCTGAAACTTCCACGGTGGCTTTGTTGTCGAGACAGCTGACGATGAGTCCCATTACCAGAAACGGCGCGAGCCACTGCATGGCGGTGCGCAGTTGGGGGGTGTGGTTTTTTAACGCGCGCATTGGTGCATCTCCTTATCTCCGCGATGGCGTTGTGATTATTGTTATTCGACATGCCGCAGATAGCGTTCGAAGCAATGTGGGATTCGGGCGATTTTCCCAACAATTCCTGCGTAATCACGTCAAGATTTGTGTCGCGTTATTGGCGCCGGCAGAAGGGCGCAGGTAAGGAGGCGCAACGGCGGTAGTTCTGGAAAGAGCTATGCCGTGTGTTATGGAGTGATGCTTTAGGAATTTGACCGCCGCAAAAGCAGCGGCCAAAAAAAACGCCGCGCTGGGTAGCGCGGCGTTTTTGTTTGAAGCGTGCAGCCGATTATTCAGCCAGCGCGGCCCGTGCGAACGCAATGGCTTGCTTGACCTGCTCCGGCGCTGTCCCGCCGATGTGGTTGCGCGAAGCGACTGAGCCTTCCAGCGTCAGCACGGCGTGCACATCGTCGCTAATGAGGTCGGACTTGTCGCCCAGGCCGCAGATGTCACGCAGTTGCGCAACCGACAGGTCTGCCAGATCACAGCGCAGGTCGTCGCACGCGCGCACGGCGTGGGCCACGGCTTCGTGTGCATCGCGGAAGGGCAGGCCGCGCTTGACCAGGTAGTCGGCCAGATCGGTGGCGGTCGCGTAGCCCTGCAGCGCAGCGGCACGCATGGCGTCGGCTTTGACGGTGATGCCCGGCACCATGTCGGCAAAGATGCGCAGCGTGTCGACCACGGTATCGACGGTGTCGAACAGCGGTTCCTTGTCTTCCTGGTTGTCCTTGTTGTACGCCAGCGGTTGGCCCTTCATCAGCGTGAGCAGGCCGATCAGGTGGCCGTTGACGCGGCCGGTCTTGCCGCGTGCCAGTTCCGGTACGTCCGGGTTTTTCTTCTGCGGCATGATCGAGCTGCCGGTGCAGAAGCGGTCCGCAATGTCGATAAAGCCCACGCGCGGGCTCATCCACAGCACCAGCTCTTCAGAGAAGCGCGAGACGTGCGTCATGACGAGCGCGGCGGCGGCGCAGAATTCGATGGCGAAGTCGCGGTCGGACACGGCATCCAGCGAGTTGCGGCACACCCCGTCAAAGCCCAGTTGCTGCGCGACGAATTCGCGGTCGATCGGGTAGCTCGTGCCAGCAAGCGCCGCGGCGCCCAGCGGCAGGCGGTTGACGCGTTTGCGGGCGTCGAGCATGCGCTCGGTGTCGCGCGTGAACATCTCGACGTAGGCCAGCAGGTGGTGGCCGAACACCACCGGTTGCGCGACCTGCAGATGCGTGAAGCCCGGGACGATGGTGTTGGTGTGCTGCTCGGCCAAGTCCAGCAGCGCGCTGCGCAGGGCCTTGAGCAGACCGACGATGTTGTCGATCTCGCTGCGCAGCCACAGGCGGATGTCGGTGGCGACCTGATCGTTGCGCGAGCGGCCGGTGTGCAGGCGCTTGCCGGCGTCGCCCGCCATGGCGGTCAGGCGCGCTTCAATGTTCAGGTGAACGTCTTCCAGGTCCAGCTTCCACTCGAACGTGCCGGCCTCGATCTCCTGGCGAATCTGCGCCATACCTTTTTCGATGGCAGCGCGGTCGGCTTCGGCGATGATGCCCTGCTTGGCGAGCATGGCGGCGTGCGCGAGCGAGCCCTGGATGTCGAACAGTGCGAGGCGCTTGTCGAAGAACACCGACGCGGTATAGCGCTTGACGAGATCGGACACCGGCTCGTTAAAGCGGGCGGACCACGCTTCGGCCTTCTTGGCGAGTTGGGAGGTCATGGGCGGACAGCTGGAGGAGCGCGGCCAGCGAGGCACCAGCCGCAAATTCAGGAAACCGCGATTATATCGCCCGCAGGGCCTTCCGGCCCCCACGCAGCGGTGCCTACAGCGTGCTGTCGATCAGCGCGCCCTTGAAGACCACCGGCCCTGTCGGCCCCTCCGGGTTGGGTGAGCCGCCACGCGGTTCCACGCTAATGGCCAGTGCGGGCACCTGGCGCAACGGCTGCGCGACTGTCAGCCGCACCGCGCGCTGGTGCCCGATCACCCCAAGTGACTGAGGATGCCCGCCGGGCGGCAGCGCCCAGAGCTGCAAGGCCTGCTCAGTGTTGAGTGGCGTGGCATCCAGCCGCTTGAGCGACAGCGTGCCGGTGCGCGCATCCCAGGTGACGAGGGCGGCCGCCTGGGCCTGCGCGTCCTGCAGCACGGCCACGGCGTTGGCGACGGGCGCCTCGCGCAATTGCTGCGCCAGTCGCAGGTTCAGCCCGATCGCCACCGCCCCGACCAGCGCCGCGACTGCGGTGGCGCCGCGCCAGAAGCCGGTGCCTTGCCAAAGCCGTTGCCAAAGGGCTTTCCGCGCCGGCGCAGGCTCGCGCCAGCCGAGTTGCACTTCAACGCGGCAGAGGATTTCCGGGAGCGGCGCCGTGGCCGGCTGGAGCGCGGGCAGGTCGGCCAGATAGCGCTGCCAGCATTCGACCGTGGCGCGCACGGCGTCGTCGTGGCGAATGATCTGCTCGAACCGGCGGCGTGCGCCGGCACGCAAGGTGCCGACCGCATATTCGGCGGCCAGCTTGTCGACGAGATCGGGGTGGCGGCGCGGGTCCATCAGGGTGCTCCGAGGCATTCGCGCAGGCGGTCCAGCCCGCGCCGCATCCAGGATTTGACGGTGCCCAGCGGCAGTGACAGCGCTTGCGCCAGCTCGCTGTGCGACAGGTCTCGCAGATAGGCGAGCGAAACGACCTCGCGCTGCTTCGGGTCCAGGCGCTTGAGGCATTCGGCCAGCGCGCGGGCCTGCTGGCCGGCAAGCGCCAAGTCCGCCGGGCCAGGGGCGTGGTCGGCCAGGACATCGGCGTAGGTGTCATCCAGCGGCACGGATTCCTGCACGCGCTCGGCGTGCTGCCGGCGCAAGCAATCGAGTGCGCGGTTGCGCACGATGGTGGTCATCCACGTCATGGGGGCGGCCAGGTGCGGGCGGTAATTGCCGGCGTGGCGCCAGATGTTGACGAAGCTTTCTTGCAAGACGTCCTCGGCCCAGTCTTTCCTGACCAAGATACGCAGCGCGAGCCCAAACAGTTTCGGTGCGCAGCGCGTATATAGCGTGCGCAGGGCGTCGCGGTCGCCCAGGCCGATGCGCTGGAGCAGCGCCGCCAGCTCTTCCGCGTCGGCGCTTGGGGGGCGAGTTGCCGCGGCCGCCGTCGGCGGATCGGCGTCTTGCGCGGCGTGGTCTTCGGCGGTGCGCTGGAAGGTGTGCACGTAGACGGCTTTTGTGGACGGTTCTGCCCAAAGTGTAGGAAGAAACCTCGGTCGTGGGGGGATTCACGTGGGCGGCGCAGCGGTTTGCATCCAGTTGGGCTCGCCCTTCGTATAAGCGGTCAGGCGCTGGACAAACGCCGGCGATCCGCACTACGCACTGCACGGGTCGCGCATCTTCCCCGCATCTGCAAGGAGACCGACGATGGACGCAACCAAAGAGATGGATCAGTTGGAGAATGACATCCCGCGCATCGATGCGCGCCGCCGCGTGCTGTTGCGCGCGCCCGGGCTGATGGCGCTGGGTTCGCTGGCGGCGGTGTCGCTGGGGCAGTCGATGCCGGCCTGGGCCCAGTCCCAATCAGGCAGCGTGAAAGACGACGTCAACATTTTGAACGTGGCGCTCGGGCTGGAGTACCAAGCCATCGCCGCATATCAGGTGGGCGCGGAAAGCGGCCTGCTGCAAAAACCCGTGCTCGCGACTGCCGTGAAGTTCCAGGGCCACCACAAGGCACACGCGGCGGTGCTGGCGGGAACGGTGTCCAAGCTGGGTGGTACGCCGGTCATGGAAAAGAAGGTGGCGGAGTACAACTTCCCGGTCAGCCAGCTCAAGACGCAGGCCGACGTGCTGCGTTTTGCCGCCGGGCTGGAGAAGGGCGCCGCTTCAGCGTATCTGGGCGTGATGCCGAATTTCTACACGCGCGACCTGACCAAGGCCGCCGCCAGCATTCTGGGCGACGAGACAATGCATTGGGCGGTGCTGCTCTCCGTGCTCGGTGAAGACCCGGTGCCGGTGGCGTTCATCAGCTGAGAGGTTTGTTGGGCCGCCACACCGGCTGCTCGTTACGGTGTGGCGGTTTTTTTGTGCGCGTCGAATGCTTCGACGATGCAATCGAGCAAGGCCCGCACGCGCGCGGTCTTGTGCAGATCGGCGTGCGTGACGAGCCAGACGTCCTGCATGCTGCGGCGGTTGGGCAGCACGCGCACCAGCGCCGGATAGGCCTCCGCGCGGCGGCAGACCAGCTCGGTGATCCCAATGCCTGCGGCGACCGCCTCGAACAGCGCCAGCGCCGAGTTGCTCTGCAAGACGACGCGCCCGCGCGTGATCGGCTCGCCGCACAGGTCTTCCCACATCCACGGCACTTCATTGCGCGGATACAGCACCAGGTCGTGCCCCGCAAAGGCCGTCCCTTCCTCCGGCTCACCGCGCGCTGCGACGTAGTTGCGGCTCGCATAGATACCGGTTTCCATTTGGCCGATGCGCCGCGCGATGAGGTCGGGCGAATCCGGCCGCAGCGTGCGCACGGCCACATCGGCTTCGCGCTTGGTCAGATTGGCAATGCTCTTGGAAGCCATGCAGACGACGTCGATGCCTGGATGCCGCTGCCGCAACTGCGCGATGGCCGGCAGCACGAAGGTGGCCGCCATCGTGTCGGTCGTGGCCACGCGGATCGTGCCCGCGAGTTGGTCGTCGATGCCGGCAACGCGGCGCTCGATGGTGTGTGCCGCCTGCTCCATTGCTTCGGCTGGGCCGATCAGCGCTTCGCCGGCGGGTGTGAGCACCAGCGCGGTCGACGTGCGCAAGAACAGCTTGGCCGATAGCTCCTCTTCCAGCGCGGCGATGCGGCGGCCCACCGTGGCCTGATCCACGCCCAGGCGCTGGGCCGCGCCGCGCAGCGTGCAGGTGCGCGCCACGGCCAGGAAGAAGCGTCCGTTGTCCCAGTTCACGTCGGGCTCCGAATATTCGTAGATGAGCGATGCAAATTTGCAGCGTTGCGATGCAAAAACGCTGCTTTTTTGCATGCGTTCTCCAGCCTACACTGGGCTGCATGAAATTGCCAAACGGTTCCGCCATGTCTTCGAGCAACGCCCATACCATTGCTGCCGCTCCCCGGGGCAACCTGCAACCCGATCTCAGCCGATGGCGCCGCAACGCCACGCTGGGCATTCTCACGTCGGGCGTGTTCATGGCGGTGCTGGATACGACCGTGGTCAACGTGGCGCTCATCGCCATGCGCGACAGCCTGCATAGCAGCGTCGCAGAACTTGCGTGGATTGTTGATGCCTACACGCTGGCCTTTGCCGCCTTCATCCTCACGGGCGGGTTGCTGAGCGACCGCATTGGCGCGCGCACGGTGTTCATGGCGGGGATGGCGGTGTTCATCGTGGCCTCGGCGGGTTGTGGGCTGGCGCCTTCAGTCACCACGTTGATTGCTGCGCGCATCCTGCAGGGCGTGGGGGCGGCGATGTTCCTGCCGAGTTCGCTGTCGCTCATTCGCAGCACGTTTGAAGACCCGCGCGAGCGCGCCTGGGCCATTGGCCTGTGGGGCGCCATCGTCGCGACTGCCGCAGCCGTGGGCCCGGCGCTGGGTGGCGTGCTGGTCGACACATACGGCTGGCGCAGTGCCTTCCTGATCAACGTGCCGCTGGGTGTGGCGGGCATGCTGGGCACCTGGGCTATCGTGCGCCACGTGCAGCCTGCGCGCGCCAAGCCGTTTGATTGGGCGGGGCAGGTGACGAGCGCCGTGATGCTCGCGGCGCTGTGTTTTGCCGCGATTGAATGGCCGGTGCGCGGAACGCAATCGCCGTGGGTGTGGGGTGCCGCGCTGCTGACGGTGGCGGCCGGCGTGCTGTTCGTCCTGGCTGAACGCCGGGCGCGCGCGCCGCTGGTGCCGCTGGCCTGGCTGGGGCATCGCACGCTGGGCGCGGTCAACGGCGTGGGGTTCCTGCTGAACTTCGGCTATTACGGCGCGTTGTTCGTGCTGAGCCTGCATTTGCAGAATGTCGAACACCTGAGCGCACGCCAGACCGGCCTGGTCATGCTGCCGATGGCGGTGAGCCTGTCGGCGGGCAACATCTTCGCGGGCAAGCTGATGGCGCGTTTTTCTACACCCACGATGATGCTGAGTGGCCTCGTGATCGGCGCGGCCGGTTTGCTCGCCACGTCGGCTGCGCTGACCGGACAGGTACACATCTGGGTGGTGAGTGCAATGATGATGGCTTACGGGGGCGGCACCGCGCTGGCGATTGCGCCCATGACGTCGACCATCCTGTCTGCGGCGCCGGGCGAGCTGGCCGGCACGGCGTCGGGCTTGCTGAACGCCGCACGGCAGACCGGAAGCTTGCTGGGCGTGGCAGCGGCGGGCGCGGTCGTGACGGTGGTGCCCGGTCTGGCGCACGCCTCGCCGCTGGTTTTTGGCCTGATGACGCTGTCATATGCCGGCGCGATGGCGATGGCGTGGATCAGCCGTCGCCCGGCCGCCACCGCGCTGGCTGCCTGATCAGCCGCTATTGCGAAGGCCCGCCGCAATCCCGTTGATCGACAGATGGATGCCGCGCCGCACGCGTGCATCGTCGCTGCCGGCCTTGCCCGAGCGGAAGCGCTTGAGCAACTCGACCTGCAAGTGATTCAGCGGGTCGAGATACGGGAAGCGGTTCTTGATGGAGCGCGCCAGCAGCGGGTTGTCGGCCAGGCGCTCCGACTGCCCCGTGATGGCGGCCAGCGTCTGCTCGGTCAACGTGAACTCCGCCGAGATGCGCGAGAACACCGCGTTACGCAGCTTGCGGTCATCGCACAACTGCGCGTAGCGCGAGGCCACATTCAGATCGGCCTTGGACAGCACCATGTCCATGTTCGAGAGCAGGTTCGCAAAGAACGGCCACTGCTTGTGCATGCGCTTGAGCGTGGCCAGGCGCGCCGCCTTCGCCTTGGCGTTGCCGGCATCGTCCAGCCAACGTTGCACCGCGCTGCCAAAGCCGAACCAGCCCGGCAGCAGCAGACGACATTGGCCCCATGAGAAGCCCCACGGAATCGCACGCAGATCTTCGATGCGGCGGTGCTTCTTGTCCATCAGCTTGCGCGAGGCCGGGCGTGAACCGAGGTTCAGGTCAGCAATCTCGGTGATGGGCGTGGTGGCGAAGAAGTAGTCCTTGAAGCCCGGGGTTTCGTAGACGAGGTTGCGGTACGCGGCAAAGGCGTTATCCGACAGCGCCTGCATGGCGGCTTCGAACTCTTCCAGGCCCTTCGGACGGTTGCGCGTGGGCAGCAGCGTCGCTTCCAGCGTGGCCGCGACGATGGTTTCCAGGTTGCGCCGGCCGATCTCCGGATTGGCGAACTTGCTGGAGATGATTTCGCCCTGCTCGGTCAGGCGGATCTGCCCGTTCACCGTGCCCGGCGGTTGCGACAGGATGGCCTGGTACGTCGGGCCGCCGCCGCGGCCCACCGTGCCGCCGCGCCCATGGAACAGGCGCAGGCGCACGCCCTTGCGCTCGAACAGCTCCACCAGCGCCAGTTCGGCCTTGTACAGCTCCCAGTTGGAGGTGAGGAAGCCGCCGTCCTTGTTCGAATCCGAATAGCCGAGCATGACTTCCTGCTCGTTGCCCTGCGCCGCCAGCACGGCATCGAAGCCGGGCAGAGCGAGCAGGTCGCCCATGATTTCAGGGGCGTTGCGCAAGTCTTCGATGGTTTCGAACAGCGGGATCACCATCACGTCCAGACCTGCACCGCCGCTGCCATTCGTGCCAGCGCGGAACATGCCGGCTTCCTTCTGCAGCAGCATCACTTCCAGCAAGTCGGACAGGGTCTCGGTGTGCGAAATGATGTAGTTGCGCACGATGCGGTTGCCGTAGCGGGCGCGCACTTCGCGGGCAGCACGGAAGATGTCGATTTCCGACGTGGTCTGCTCGCTGTACGCGTGGAACGGCAGCGTCAGCACGCGCGGCTGTTGCAGCTCGCGCAGCAGCAGCGTGCGTTTGTCGGCCTCGGACAGCGCCGCATAGGCGCCTTCCACGCCCGCAACCTTCAACAGCTCGGCGACGGTCGCTTCGTGCACGTCCGATACCTGACGCAGGTCGATCGACGACAGGTGGAAGCCGAACACATCAATCGCGCGCGCAAGCGACGCCAGTCGCGCGTCGGCCAGCACTTCGCCGTGGTGCGCCGCCAAGGAGTCGATCACGATCTGGATGTCGGCACGCAGTTCTTCTGCGTTGTTGTAAGCCGGAGCGGGGCCGACGGCGTGGCGGCCTGCGTCTTCGCCCGTCAGCTCATGGCAGGTGGCGGCCAGGCGCGCATAGACGCCAATCAGCGCACGGCGGTACGGCTCGTCCACGCGGTGTTCGGAATGGTCGGGCGAGCGCTCGGCCAGCACTTGCAGCTCGGCGCTCACGTCCACCAGCGACGTCGACATCGACAGTTCCGCACCCAGCGCGTGGATCTCTTCCAGGTACCACGCGAGGATCACGCTCGCCTGCTTCCGTGCAGCGTCGCGCAAGGTCGTTGCGGTGACGAAGGGATTGCCGTCGCGGTCGCCGCCGATCCACGAGCCCATTTGGAAGAAGGGCGGCAGCGGTGCCGGCTCGCCACGTGCGCCGCGACGCGGGAAGACGGTCGCGATGTCTTCTTCCAGCTCGCGGTACAGCGCGGGAATTTCGCGCAGGAAGGTGGTCTGGTAGTACGACAGCGCGTTTTCGATCTCGTCGGCCACCATCAGGCGCGTGGTGCGCAGCATGCGCGTTTGCCACAGCTTGGTGACGTGAGCGCGCAGCAGCGCGGTGTTGCGTTCGCGTTCCCGCGCGGTGAGCGGTGCGTCGCGCTCGGCCAGAAGGCGGGCGATTTCGCGTTGTGCGTCGAGAGTGCTCTTGCGCTGCACCTCGGTCGGGTGGGCGGTCAGCACCGGCACGATCAGCGCGGTTTCGAAGAATCGGCGCAACACGTCGCCCGACATGCCCTCATCAGCGGCCGACAGCAGCGCGCGCATCAGGCTGCCCGGCTGCGGCGGCGATCCGGCCAGCGCGTGCACGCGGCGGCGGCGATTGTGGTGCTGATCTTCAGCGATGTTCGCCAGGTGCGAGAAATAGCTGAAGGCGCGCACCACCGACGTGGTTTGGTCGCGCGAGAGCGTTTTCAGCAGCCGGTCGAGATCCTGCTCGGCCTGGCGGTCGCCGTCGCGGCGAAAGCGCACGGCAGTCTGCCGGATGGTCTCGACCGTTTCGAAGACGGTGCCGCCTTCCTGGTCACGCAGCACGTCGCCCAGCAGGCGCCCGAGGAAGCGGATGTCTTCCTTCAGCGGCTGATCCTTGGCCGCGGCGCTGCCCGACGAGCGTCGGGAGGTGGGGCCGAGTGATGCGCCGTTGGCTTCGTCCGCGCCATTGGCCTTTGCCACGGGGTTTGCGGCGGGTTTGGCAGCCTTGATGGCCCTGGGGGTCTTGCTGGTCTTGGCGGGGGCGGCCGAAGCCTTGCGGGCGGTGGTCGCGCGCGAGGAAGCGCGGCGCGCGGCGGGCTGCGTCATGGTGTCTCCTAGATTGGGTGGCGAGCAGGCGGAATCGCCTGCTCGAAGGTGCCTGAACGGCCCTCTTTTCTGCATCACTTCAACGTGATAGCCGGGCTGTCGCGAAAAAGCTGCGTGCTACCATTGCCGCATGTCTTCCAACGCCCACCCGACTTCCCGTCAATCCCAGCTTGCAACGACTCCTGCAGCCCAGGCGCCGACCAAGCTGGTCATTGCCTCGCGCGAAAGCCGGCTTGCCCTCTGGCAAGCCGAACACGTGCGTGCTGCATTGCAAAAATACTATCCCGCGTGCGACGTGTCCATCCTTGGAATGACCACGCGTGGCGACCAGATTCTCGACCGCTCCCTCGCCAAGGTGGGGGGCAAAGGTTTGTTTGTTAAGGAACTGGAAGTCGCGCTGGCCGAGGGACGCGCCGATCTCGCCGTGCATTCGCTCAAGGATGTGCCGATGGAATTGCCCGAAGGCTTTGCGCTATCGGCCATTCTCGAACGCGAAGACCCGCGCGATGCCTTTGTTTCGAACGACTACGCCGATCTGGCCTCGCTGCCGGCAGGCGCCGTCGTGGGCACGTCCAGCTTGCGCCGCGAGGCTTCGCTGCGGGCGCGCTTCCCGCATCTGGTCATCCAGCCGCTGCGGGGCAACCTCGATACGCGCCTCGGCAAGCTTGACCGTGGCGACTACGCTGCCATCATCCTGGCCGCGGCCGGGCTCAAGCGCCTGGGGCTGGCTGATCGCATCCGCTCGACCATTGCGCCGGAAGAATCGCTGCCGGCGGCAGGGCAGGGTGCGCTCGGCATCGAGATTCGCGCCAATCGCGCAGACGTGCGAGCGTGTCTCGCGCCGCTGCACGATGAGCCCACAGCGCTGGCCGTGACTGCTGAGCGTGCTGTTTCGCGCATTCTTGGCGGTTCGTGCCAGGTGCCACTCGCCTCGTTTGCGCAGTGGTCGGATGCCGGCACGCTGCGCCTGCGCGCCTTTGTCGCTTCGCAGGACGGTACCCGCAAACTTGCCGCCGATGGCGAAACCACGCCGTCCACGCTGGCCGACGCCGACGCACTGGGCGTGCGCGTGGCCCGGCAGATGCTGGCCGGCGGTGCACGCGACATCCTTGCCATGCTGGGCACTGACGCCCCACCTGCTACCTAACTCCCACGGCTCGCCATGGACGACCACTTGCCACTGCGCTTGTCACCATCGTCGCCCGCATCCAGCACGCCGCCTGTTCAACCGGCAACCCCGCCCGTGGTGGTGGTCACGCGTCCGCGCGCGCAGGCGCCCATGCTGGTGGCGGCGCTTGAGCGCCACGGCCTGCGCACGCATCAGTTTCCGCTGCTCGACATTGCGCCGACACCCAATCTCGACGACTTGCGTGCCGCGCTGGGCGATCCCTCGCGCTACGCACTGGTGGTGTTCGTCAGTCCTAACGCCGTGCAGCAGGCATTTGCCGCCATGCCGGAAGGTTTCCACTGGCCGCAGGAGGTGCCGGTAGCGGTGGTGGGCCCAGCGAGCGCACAGGCGCTTGCCCAGCACGGCGTTGCGCCGCCCGCGCACCGCGTGATCAAGCCCGACACGCATGCCGACGACGCGCGCCAGGATTCCGAAGCGCTCTACGCGCGGCTGGACGTGCCATCGTTGAGCGGCCGTGAAGTGCTGATCGTGCGCGGTAACGGTGGCCGCGAATGGTTGGCCGATCAACTGCGTGAAGCCGGCGCATCGGTCCGCACGGTGGAAGCCTATCGCCGCAGCGTGCCGGTGCCCGATGCCGCGGCGTGGCTCGCCTTGCGTGCCGTGCTTTCGGCACGCCATGCCTGGACGCTCACCAGCTCCGAGGCCGTCCGCAATCTCGATGAACTGGCCCGCGCCAATCTGTCGTCCGCCGATCTGGATACGCTGCATGGCGCGCCATGTTTTGCTTCGCACGCCCGCATCGTCGAACAGGCCAAATCGCTGGGCTTTCGCGACGTGACGCTCACCGGCGCCGGCGACGACCGGCTCCTCGCCAGCGTGCTCGCGTGGGCTGGGCCGGTGCCGGCAGCCGAGCAAGCCCCGGCAAAGGCGTCAGCTGAATCAAACCCGTCTACTTCTCCTTCCACTGTGACGCAGACTCCCGTTCCCTCGGCGGCTCCCGCTTCTGCCCCTGCTTCGACACCGGCGCCCGCATCTGCGGCAGCCAAGCCAAGCCCGGCCCCTGCGCCCAGTGCTCCGCCGGCCGCGTTTGCGCCCACCATGACGGTCAACCATGCGCCACGCAGCGGCGGTTGGGTGATCTGGGTGGCGCTCGTCGCGGTCGTGGCGGCGGTGGCCGCGCTGCAGGTGCGCAATGAGCGCCTGGCACGCGATATCCGTCAGCACGCCCAGACGAACGAAGCGCTGGCGCAGGAGATGCGCGTGCTGTCGCGTGCGGACCAGGATTCGGTTTCCCAGTTGCAGCAGAAATTCGGCGCGCTGGATGCCCGCACCGCTGAAACGCGCGATCGTCAAGCCGCGCTGGAGCAGGCCAACCAAGACCTTCTGCGCAATCGCGATGACTGGCAGCGCGCCGAGATTCAGCGTTCGCTGGAGGTCACCGCCGAGCAACTGCAACTGACGGGAAATGTCGCCGGCGCACTGGCTGCGCTGCAAACGGTCGACGCGCGCCTGGCCACGCTCGACAAGCCGCAGTTCAACGCCGCGCGCCGGGCGGTATCGCGCGATATGGCCAAGCTCAAGGCGATGCCGTCGTTTGATCTGGCGGGTGCGGCGCTGCGGTTGGATGACGCCATCAATGCTGTAGACACGCTGCCGCTCATCTCGTCGGCACAGCCGCTGGAGGCGGAACAGGCCGCGCAGGCGCCGCATGCTGCCGTGAAACCCACGAAGAATGCGAAGGCGCATGCCGCGGCTGCGTCGGCGCCGGTTGCCTCGACGCCGTCAAACGACGCCGGATGGTCGGCAGGCGTGCGCGCCTGGTGGGGGCGCCTGTGGAGCGACGTGCGCGGCGAATTGGGCCAAATCGTACAGGTGCGCCGCGTCGATCAGACCGAGGCACTGCTGCTGTCTTCCGACCAAGCGTGGTTCCTGCGTGAAAACCTCAAGCTGCGTTTGATGAACGCGCGCCTGGCGTTGCTCTCGCGCAATGACGCCGTGTTCCGCGCCGATCTGGGTCGCGCCGATACGCTGCTGGCGCGCTACTTCGATACGCAGTCTTCGCGCGTGACCACGGTGCAGAATCAACTGTCGCAGGTGCGCGCGATGGTTGGCACGCTGCAGGTGCCGACGCTGGCTGACAGCCTTGCCGCCGTGCGCGGTTCGGGCAAGGAGTGAGCATGCGCTGGGTATTCTGGGTCGCGCTCCTGTTTGCCGCCGCCGTCGGGCTGGCACTGTTTACGGAACTGAACCTGAGCAACGTCGTGCTGTTCTACCCGCCGTACCGGGTGGAGATGTCGCTCAATTTCGTGCTGGCGGCGCTGCTGGCGACGTTTGTGGTGCTGCATCTTGTGATGCGCCTTTTCCACCATGTGGCCGGTATGCCGGCGCGTGCTGCGGCGTATCGCGAGCGCAATCGCATCCTCAAGGCATCTGCCGCGCTGCGCGAGGCAATGGAAAGCCTGTTTGCCGGGCGCTTTGGCCATGCGGAGCGCCAAGCGCGCGAAGCCCAGGCTTGGGAACCTCAGCGCGAGACGGCCGCGCTGATCGGTGCCCGTGCCGCACACCGCATGCAGGAGACCGAACGCCGCGATGCGTGGATGGCCGAAGTCTCCTCGCCCGATCGAGAGCAGGCGAAGCTTGTGTCGATGGCCGAATTGCTGGTCGACGCACGTGATGCGGAAGGTGCGCTGGAGAAGATCGCGCAACTGCAATCGCAGGGCTCGCGGCAGATTCAGGCGCAACGCATTGCCCTGCGTGCGCATCAGCATCTGAAGAACTGGAGCGAGGTGCTGCGCCTGACGCGCGCCCTGGAAAAGCGCAACGCCATCCATTCCGTGCTGGCCGCCCGACTCAAGCAGATGGCGTGTGAAACGCTGCTGGCCGAGCGCCGCCACGATGCCGATGCGCTGAACAGCTTCTGGCGCGAGCTGACCACGGAAGAACGCCGCTCGCCGCGCATTGCCTCGCAGGCGGCGCTGTATTTCGCGCAGCTTGGCCGCACCGATGACGCCAAGCGCATCGTCGAAGACGGTCTGAAGACGCATTGGGATAGCCGCCTGATCCGCCGCTACGCCGATTGCGCAGTGCCGGGCAAGGCCCTGCCGTTGATCCAGCAAGCCGAGAAATGGCTCGCCCAGCATCCGGTGGATGCTGACCTGTTCTACACGCTCGGCATGCTGTGCTTCAAGGAGCAGCTCTGGGGGAAGGCGCAGTCGAACCTGGAGTCGGCATTGAAGTATGCCGATGCGGATCACTCCGGCAACCTCCGCGCCCATGCACATCTGGCGCTTGCACAGATGTTCGAGCAGACCGAGCGCATGGAAGACGCGCAGCGCCACTACCGGCAAAGCGCATTGCTTGCAGTCAAATGAAAAAGGCCGGGGTCACCCCGGCCTTTTTTCTTGCCGGTGGCGTCGCCTATTTGTTCACCATCCGTGCCGGTACGGAAAGCGTGAGGATCGCACCCAGCACCATCGATGCAGCCAGCAAATACATGCCTGAATCCGTGCTCTGCGTGGCGTCTTTCAGCCAGCCGACGGCGTAGGGGCTCAGGAAGCCCGCAAGGTTGCCAAGCGAATTGATGAGCGCAATGCCAGCGGCAGCGCCCGTGCCGGCCAGGAACGCAGTCGGCAGGCTCCAGAACAGCGGTAACGTGGTCAGGATGCCCATGGTGCCGAGCGTGAGGGCGGCCATGGCGAGCGTGGTGTCGGTGTGCCACACGGCCGACAATACGAGGCCGATTGCCCCCACCACTGCGGGAATCGCGATGTGCCACCGGCGCTCACGCAGGCGGTCGGCGCTGCGGGCCACCAAGACCATGGCGACGACTGCCGCGCCGTACGGGATCGCCGTCAGCAGGCCCACCGAGAAGGGATCTGCCACGCCGGTCTGCTTGATCAGTGTCGGCAGCCAGAAGCTCACGCCGTACAAGCCCATCACGAAGCTGAAGTAGATCAGGCTCATCAGCCACACGCGCGGGCTGGCCATGACGGTGCGGATGGGCGGGTCTTCTTTCTCGGCGTCTTCCGCGGCGATGTTGCGGGCGAGCAGCGCTTTCTCTTCGTCGGTCAGCCACTTCGCGTGGCTGATGCGATCGTCAAGATAGGCCAGCACGAAGATGCCGACGATGATCGACGGAATGCCCTCGATCAGGAACATCCACTGCCAGCCGGCCAGGCCGTAAACGCCGCCAAACGCCTTCATCGCCCAGCCCGAGATGGGGCCTCCGATCACGCCCGACAACGCAATCGCCGTCATGAAGAAGGTGGTGGTGCGCCCGCGCCGCTGCGCCGGATACCAGTACGTGAGGTACAGGATGATGCCGGGGAAGAAGCCCGCCTCTGCCAGACCCAGCAGGAAGCGCATCACGTAGAACATGGCCGGCGTGGTGACGAACATCATGGCTGCCGAGATGATGCCCCACGAGATCATGATCCGCGCGATCCAGATACGCGCGCCCACGCGGTGCAGGATCACGTTGCTCGGCACTTCAAAGAGGAAGTAGCCGATGAAGAAGATGCCCGCGCCCAGGCCGTAGATGGTCTCGCTGAACTTGAGGTCGTTGAGCATCTGCAGCTTGGCAAAGCCCACGTTGACGCGATCGAGATACGCGACCACGTAGCACAGCAGCAGGAACGGAACCAGGCGCCACGTCACCTTGCGGTAGGTGGCTTCTTCAAATGCGCTTGTGGATTGGCTCGTCAGCGTGCCTGCGCCGCCGACCGGTGAGGTGGGTGGGGTGGTGATGGCCATCGGGTCTCCAGCGTTGTTGTGAGTTCAGGCCGAGTGCTCCTCGTTACCTACCTCGGCCCGGAAAACCGCCACAGCATTCTGCGCTTCTCGGGCGGGCGCGCCAAGACGCCCGCCGGCAGGGTTTATACGCAGCGCCCGCCGTCCACTTCCAGGCACGTGCCGGTAATGAACTCGGCTTCGTCCGACGCCAGATACAGGCATGCGTTGGCCACATCCTGCGGCGTGGAAAGCCGCCCCATCGGGATCGTCGCCAGGAAGCGCGCCCGGTTCTCGGGGGTGTCGGGTACGCCCATGAACTGCTCGATGAGGCCTGTGGCACCCATCACCGGGTTCACGCAATTCACGCGGATCTTGTCCGGGCCCAGCTCGGCCGCCATCGCCTTGCTGGCCGTGATGACAGCGCCCTTGCTCGCGTTGTACCAGACGAGCCCGGGCCGCGGCCGGATGCCCGCCGTGGACGCCACATTGACGAACACGCCGCCGCCGCGCTCGCGGAAGTGCGGGACGATGTGATGCGCCGTCCAGTAAATGCTCTTCACGTTGACGGCCATCACGCGGTCGAACTCGTCTTCGGTGATCTGCAGCAGCGGCTTGTTCTTGTGCGTGGTGCCGGCATTGTTCACGACGATGTGCAGATCGCCATAGCGCGCCAGCGTGGCGCCGAGCAGTTTGGCGACGGAGTCCCCATTCGAGACGTCGGCCTGCACGAAATGTGCATCGCCGCCGGCCACGCGAATGGCGCTGGCCACGCGTTCACCGGCCTCCGCATTCAAGTCATTGACGACGACGCGCGCGCCCTCGCGGGCAAAGGTGTTGGCAATGCCCTCTCCAAAACCCGAACCCGCGCCCGTGACGATGGCGATTTTGCCGGCAAGCCGCATGATGTCTCCTCGTGTTGTGGGTGGATGCTGCGTTGCGCCTTAACCGTGACGGATGGCGATGGTCTTGAGCGTGGTGAAGCCGTAGAGCGCTTCAAAGCCCTTTTCGCGCCCGTGACCCGATTGGCCCGTTCCGCCGAAGGGCAATTCAACGCCGCCACCCGCTCCGTAATTGTTGATGAAGACCTGACCGGCCCTGAGCTTGCGCGCGAGGCGCATCTGGCGGCCGCCGTCGTTCGTCCACACGCCGGCCACCAGGCCGTACGGTGTGCCGTTGGCCAGGGCAAGCGCTTCGGCTTCGCTATCGAACGGCATGGCAGCCAGCAGCGGGCCGAACACTTCCTGCTGCGCGAGGCGATGCGTGTGCGGCACATCGCGCAGCAGCATCGGCGCCTGGTAGTAGCCGGTCTCGGGCGCCTCGGGCACCACCTGGCCCTGCGCCATCACCGGAATGTTGGCGTGCTGCGCATCCGAGACGAAATCCCACACGCGCTGCTGCTGCTTGGGATTGATGAGCGGGCCGCAATCCAGGTCCAGCGACGACGGGCCGACCCTGATGGATTCGAACACCGTGGCCAACCGGTCCAGCATCGCCTCGTAGATGCTGCGCTCGATCAGCACGCGGCTGCCGGCGGAGCACGTCTGCCCGGCGTTCTGGATGATGCCGTTCACCACGGCGGGAATGGCCGCTTCCAGATCGGCATCTGAAAACACGATCTGCGGAGACTTGCCGCCCAGCTCCAGCGTCACGGGCACGTGGTTTTCAGCGGCCGCACGCACAATCGCCTTGCCCGTTTCCGGTGACCCTGTGAACGACACATGGTTGATCCCGGGATGCGCCGCCAGTGCAGCACCCGCTTCGTGGCCATAGCCGGTCACGATGTTGAGTGCGCCATCGGGCAGGCCTGCCTCGGCGGCCAGCTCGGCCACGCGCAGGATCGACAGGCATGCGTCTTCCGCCGGCTTTACCACGCACGCGTTGCCCGCCGCCAATGCAGCGCCCACGCTGCGCCCGAAGATCTGCATCGGGTAGTTCCACGGGATGATGTGCGCCGTCACGCCATGCGGCTCGCGCACGGTCAGCACCGTGGTATCGGCCGGGTAGGGGATGGTTTGCCCGTGCAGCTTGTCTGCCGCACCGGCGTAGAACTCGAAGTAGCGAGCCACGGCGCGGGCGTCGGCGCGCGCCTGGCGCATGGGCTTGCCGGTGTCGCGGGCTTCCAGGCGGGCCAGTTCCTCTTCATGATCGGCCAGGCGCAGGGCCACGCGCATCAGCAAGCGGCCGCGCTCGGCCGGCGCCAACTGGCCCCAGACACCCTCGAACGCACGCCGCGCCGCATGCACGGCCACGCTGATGTCGGTGGCGTTGCCGCGCGCAATCTCGGCAAAGGATTGGCCGTCGGACGGATCGAACACCTTGATGCGCATCCCCGAATCGGGCGACATCAGACGGTTGGCGATGAAGTGCTGGGCATGCATGGGGGGTTCCTGCAAAAGATCGGCAACGCGCGATTTTCGCACGGGCGCGGCGCTGTCAGGGGAAGCGGCCGGGTGTCAGGAGCTATAATGCCCGCCGACAGTTTTTTACGCTTCTTTCTAACCATTTGCGTCGCGTTTTTACGCACTTCGCGCATTCCGGAGCATTTCCATGAGCTTCAACAACGTCTCGCCGGGCAAGGACATCCCCAACGACTTCAACGTCATCATCGAGATTCCGGCGCAAAGCGACCCGGTCAAGTACGAAGCCGACAAGGAAACCGGCCTGCTGTTCGTGGACCGCTTCGTTGGCACCGGCATGCGCTACCCGGCCAACTACGGCTTCATCCCGCAGACGCTCTCGGGCGACGGTGACCCGGTCGACGTGCTGGTCGTCACGCCGTTCCCGCTCATCCACGGTTGCGTGGTGCGCTGCCGTGCCCTGGGCATGCTCAAGATGACGGACGAGTCCGGCGTGGACGCCAAGCTGGTTGCCGTGCCTGTCAACAAGCTGAGCCCGGCCACGGCTCACATGACCGACCTGTCGGACATCGGCCAGAACCTGCTGGACCAGATCAAGCACTTCTTTGAGCACTACAAGGCGTTGGAAGCCGGCAAGTGGGTCAAGGTCGAAGGCTGGGGCGGCATTGAAGAAGCCCACAAGGAAATCGCCGACGGCGTTGCCAACTATAAGAAGTAAGCGATTTCAGGATTTTGCCGTACGGCATGTCTGACAGATCCCGGCGCTCCGGATGGAGCGCCGGGATTTTTTCTTTGCGAAGCGGTCATCAGCGCAGCACGCGGAGATTTGTCGACTCGCGTCCGGTCGCCATTTGCACCCGGAACAGGGCTGAGGTATGCGTTCCATGATATTTTTCACGAATTGTGCATACTTACCGCCCGGTAGTTCTGCTACACAGAGATTTAAGAAACGCTCATTTGCCCACCGGAAACGGCCCCTCTAGACTCCCCGTCAAGTTTGACTCCAACCCCTGGTACTGCGATGTTGAACAAGACCGTTGTCGTTCCCGTGCTTTCCGCTGTGGCTATGGCCGCATTCACTGTGTGGGCGCTGCTGGTTGGGCCGCCGGACGCTGCCCACGCTGGCGAGCGTGCCGTCGCATCGGCCCCTGTGGCGGTGGATTCAAACACCGCACACTGCGTGATCGCTCACCAGAAGCCTGCCGCGCCCTAAGTTTCATCTCCGCGTCCGCCGTTCGTGCGGACGCTGTCTTTCCCGCCTCCGCTGTTTTCTCCTGCTAATCCGATTCTGGTCGCTGCCTGAAGGGCGAGCGGTCTGTCAGTTCGTCGAGATACGCCTCCATACCGGCCGTTTCGCGGTCGAGGAACCTACTCACTGCATCGGCAAATGCCGGGTGCGCCAGCCAGTGTGCCGACAGCGTCGCCACCGGCTCAAAGCCGCGCGCCATCTTGTGCTCGCCTTGCGCGCCACCTTCGAATGTGCGGATGCCGTGCGCGATGCAGTACGTCAGCGGCTGGTAATACGCCGTCTCAAAGTGCAGGCAAGGGTGGTGCTCGATCGCGCCCCAGTAGCGGCCGTACATGACCGACGCTTCCGGTCGCGTGTCGACCACCAGCAGCGCGCTGGCGATGTCGTTGCCGTTGCGCGAGGCGACCACCAGCAGGAGGTTTTCCGGCATCGTCTGGCCGATCTGGCGGAAGAACTCCAGGTTCAGATACGGCGACGAGTGATGCTCGCGGTAGGTGGTGCGATAGCAGCGGTGGAAGAAGCGCCAGTCGGCGTCTGTCGCCGCTGCGCCAGGCACGTGGCGGAAAGTGATACCGGCGTCGTGCACGCGGCGGCGCTCGGCGCGGATATTCTTGCGCTTCTTCTGCTCCAGCGCGGCCAGAAAGTCGTCGAAGCTGGCAAAGCCCGGATTGCACCAATGGAACTGCACCCCCTGCCGCAGCAGCATGCCGGCCGCACGCATCTGCTCGGCCTCGCCAGCGGTGGGAAAGAGCACATGCAGCGATGACAACTCGCTCTGCCGCGCAACCGCCAGCAACGTGTCGACCAGCGCCGCACGCGCAGCCGCATCGCGCGCCAGCAACCGCGCACCCTGTACCGGTGTAAACGGTACGGCCGACAGCCATTTCGGGTAGTACTCCAGCCCATGCTGCGCGTAGGCATTGGCCCACGCCCAGTCGAAGACGTACTCGCCATAGGAGTGGCCCTTCACATACAGCGGTACGGCCGCAGCGAGCACTTCGCCGTCGTCGCCGTCTTCCCACAGCGTCAGGTATTGCGGCGACCAGCCGGTGTCAGGCGATGCGCTGCCGCTTTCATGCAGTGCATGCAGGAAATCGAAGCGCAGGAAGGGCGTCGCCTCGGGCTGCAGGGCGAGCAGGGCGTCCCACGCATTGCGGCCGATGTCGCGCAGATCGGTCACAAGTCGCGTGCGATAATTGGCCAATTCGTGTCGCGAACCAGCGCGCGCTTGGGGCTCGGGAGCAAGGGGGCGAGAGGTCATGCCGCCGATTCTAATTCCAGCTTCGAATGCCGCGCTTGCAATCCACATTGCCCCCATGACCGTCTCTGTCGCTCTCGCCCAGATCAACTGCACCGTCGGCGATTTCGCCGGCAATGCTGCCCGCATCGTCGCCGCTGCGCGCGAAGCGCACCAGGCTGGTGCGCGCATTCTGCTCACGCCCGAACTGTCGCTCACGGGCTATCCGCCCGAAGACCTGCTGCTGCGCCCGGCCTTTATCGATGCCAGCGCGCGCGCGCTCGACGCGCTGATCGCCGAACTGGCCGCCTTCCCGGGGTTGCACGTGCTGATCGGGCACCCGCAACTCTCGCTGGAAGCCCCGGCGCCGGGCGTGCTGCCAAAGCCGACGAACAGCGCCACGGTGGTCGCGGACGGCCGCGTGGTCGGCCGGTACAACAAGCTGGAACTGCCCAACAACGAGGTTTTTGACGAGAAGCGCTACTTCCAGCCCGGCACCGAGCCCTTTGTGTTTGAAGTGGATGGCACGCGCTTCGGCGTCGTCATCTGCGAAGACGCCTGGTATGCCACGGCCACGGCCTACGCCAAGGCCGCCGGCGCGCAGGTTGTGCTGATCCCCAATGCCTCGCCGTACCACCTCGACAAGGAAGACCTGCGCGAACGGATCATTGGTGACCGGGTGAAGGAATCGGGCTTGCCGCATGTGTATGCGAACCTGGTCGGCGGGCAGGATGAGCTCGTGTTCGATGGCGGCTCGTTCGTGCTTGATGCCGAAGGCAACGTCGTCGTGCGGATGGGGCAGTTTGTGGAGGGCGTCGGCTACGCGCAGTTCGACGGCGCACGCGCGCTGCCGGGCACGATCGTGCCGGAAGCTCCGCTTGAAGCCCGGGTGTACGAGGCGCTCAAGCTGGGCGTGCGCGATTACCTCGGCAAGAATGGCTTCCCGGGCGCGATCATCGGCTTGTCGGGTGGCGTCGATTCAGCGTTGGTGCTGGCGATTGCCGTCGATGCGCTGGGCGCCGATCGCGTGCGCGCGGTGATGATGCCCTCGCGTTACACGGCAGATATCTCGTGGGTGGATGCCCGCGACATGGCGGCCCGCCTGGGCGTGCAGTACGACGAAATCGCCATCAGCCCGATGTTCGACGCATTCAAGGGCGCGTTGGCGGAGGAGTTCCGCGGGCTGCCCGAAGATGCGACGGAAGAGAACATCCAGGCGCGCATTCGCGGCACGCTCCTGATGGCGCTGTCCAACAAGAGCGGCCGGATCGTGCTGACGACAGGCAACAAGAGCGAAATGGCGGTCGGCTATTGCACCTTGTACGGTGACATGGCCGGCGGTTTTGCCGTCATCAAGGACATCTTCAAGACGCTGGTCTACCGGCTGTGCCGCTACCGCAATGCGTTGTCGGAAGTGATTCCGGAGCGCATCTTGACCCGCGCGCCGTCGGCCGAACTGCGCGAAAACCAAACTGACCAGGACAGCCTGCCCGAATACGACGCGCTCGACGCCATCGTGCAGCGCTACATGGAGCAGAACCAGCCAGTGGCCGACATCATCGCTGCAGGGTTTGCCGAGGCCGACGTGCAGAAGATCGTGCGCCTCATCAAGATCAACGAGTACAAGCGGCGTCAGGCGCCAGTGGGCATCCGCGTGACGCAGCGGGCGTTCGGGCGCGACTGGCGGTATCCGATCACGTCGCGCTTCAAAGAATAGGCCGCCGCCATGCTCGACTACTACGCCAAGCGCGCCCCCGAATACGAGCGCATCTATACGAAGCCTGAGCGGCAGGGCGATCTGGCGTGGTTGAAGGCGCGTGTGCGCGAGCTGACGCGCGGCGCGCGGGTGCTGGATCTGGCGTGCGGCACCGGTTTCTGGACCGAAGCGATGACGGACGCGCGCAGCATCGTCGGCGCGGATTTCAACGACACCGTGCTGCGCATCGCGCGCGGCAAGGGTATCCCCGGAGCGTCGTTT
The DNA here is from genome assembly GCF_052045895.1 of Ralstonia sp. 22111. Taxonomy (NCBI): domain Bacteria; kingdom Pseudomonadati; phylum Pseudomonadota; class Betaproteobacteria; order Burkholderiales; family Burkholderiaceae; genus Ralstonia; species Ralstonia sp. 22111. Next base: position 370,852 of record NZ_JBQEPR010000002.1, read on the forward strand.
GTGCGTGCCGACAATGGCGTGCTGCCGTTTGCGCCGGGCACATTCGACGTGATGACGGCAGGTTGCTGGTGGTCGCATGTGCCGCTGCAGGACTTGCGCCAGCACGTCGAAGGGCTGCACCGCGCGCTTGGTCCTGGCGTGCGTGTCCTGTGGTTCGATAACCAGTATGTGTTCGGCTCAAGCACGCCCATCGCCTACAACGACGAACATGGCAACACGTGGCAGCGCCGCCCCTTGCGCGACGGCAGCGAGCACGATGTGCTGAAGAACTTTCCCGACGATCCGACGCTGCTGCAGACCCTGGCCGGCATCGCCCAGGATGTGCGCATTAACCGGCTCCAGTATTATTGGACGCTTGAATACTTCACCAACTAGTGAGCGAGACACCATGAAACAAATCACCGCCATCATCAAGCCCTTCAAACTGGACGAAGTGCGCGAGTCGCTCGCCGACGTGGGGGTGACCGGCCTGACCGTCACCGAGGTCAAGGGTTTTGGCCGTCAGAAGGGCCACACCGAGCTGTATCGCGGTGCGGAATACGTGGTCGACTTCCTGCCGAAGATCAAGATCGAGGTGGTGGTAGCGGAGAGTCAGGTCGAAAACGTGATCGACACCATCGTCAAGGCAGCCAAGACCGGCAAGATCGGCGACGGCAAGATTTTCGTGATGCCGGTGGAGCAGGTGATCCGAATCCGCACCGGCGAGAAGGACGAAGCAGCGGTCTGAAGCCGCTGCCTGTGGCCGGCGCGCTCGCGCCGGTCAGCGCTGATCAACGCGGCAGGGTGATGTTCCAGCGCAGCGTCGCCAGCCGCCCGATCACGATCGCCAGCGTTGCGATCACCACGGACACGCTCGGAAGCAAGTCCGTGTGCGTCAGCCCGACGTAAAGGAAGCACCCGAGAAACGCGCACGTTGCGTACGGGTGATTGTCCCGCAGCAGCATCGGCACTTCATTGCAGACCACGTCGCGCAGCAGGCCGCCAAACGCCGCCGTGATCACACCCATCATCACCGACACGAAGACCGGCACACCCGCATCGAGCGCCAGTTGCGTGCCCAGCACGCCAAAGAGCCCCATACCGATAGCGTCGGCCACGATCAGCACGCGATCAGACACCAGTTGGCTGACCAGCCGGATCACCCAGTTGGCGAACAGGCTCATCACGAACAGCGCAAGCAGATATTGCTCGTGCTCGATCCAGTAGAAGGGCCGCCGATCCAGCAATAGATCGCGCAGTGTGCCGCCGCCGAACGCGGTCAGGAACGCCACGATGAACGCGCCCACGGCGTCGAGCCGGCGCCGTTTGGCCTCCGCCAGTCCCGAGACGGCAAACGAGAAGACCGCGAGGATCTCCACCCAGTGCATCACCAACTGCAGGCGGGTCACGTGCATATGCGTGTTGTTCTTGTGATGAGCGGGAGAATGGGAGGATTGGGGTTCAGGAGCCGTGCGGCTGTCGCAGCAGCACCAGCACCGCGCCAGCGCCCCCGGCTGTGTTACGCGGCTCGACAAAAGCGATCACTTCTTCCTTCTGCACCAGCCACGAGCGCACTTTGCCCTTGAGAACGGGCGTTTTGTCGGGCGAGCCGAGGCCTTTGCCGTGGATCACGCGCACACAGCGGACGCCACGCTGTACGGCGCGGCGCAGGAAGGCGGCCAGTGCCTCCCGGGCTTCTTCGCGGCGCATGCCGTGCAGGTCGATCTGGTCTTGCGTGGCCCACTCGCCGCGGCGCAGCTTCTTGAGCACGTCGTCGCCGATGCCGGGGCGGCGGTAGGAAAGCGTGTCGTCGATTTCCAGCAGGTTGTCCACGTCAAATTCATCCGACAGCGAATCGCGCAGCACGGTTTGCTCTTCGGCACGCGAATGCACAGGATCGGGGGCGGGCGGATTGCGCGGATGCTCGACGCGCTTGTTCTGGCGCAGCGCGCTGACCTCGCCGATGCTGGCACGAAACACGTTGGCTTCTTCTGCGGCCTTGCGCGCGGCGGCTTCGGCGCGCTGGCGTTCGGCTTCGCGTGCCTCCGTCTCGTGCTTGAGCTGGTCACGCAGGCCGGCCAGGTCGGTCAGGCTGAGCTTGTTGGCGGGGGAAGAAGCGCGTTTCATGGTGAAGGGCAGGCGTGCACATCGGATGGAGCGTCTGTCGATTATACGAAGGCGCCGCATATGGCAAAACGGCCGATGGTTACCCATCGGCCGCGTTGTTTGCGCCCGGGAAAACCGGGGCGGTGAAGCTTATTCCAGGCTTTCTAGGTAGCGCTGGGCGTCGAGTGCGGCCATGCAACCCGTGCCGGCGCTGGTGATGGCCTGGCGGTAGATGTGGTCCTGCACGTCGCCGGCGGCAAACACGCCCGGGATATTGGTGGCCGTCGCCATGCCGTCCAGGCCGCTCTTCGTGCGGATGTAGCCCGTGTCGTTCATGTCGAGCTGGCCGCGGAAGATGTCGGTGTTCGGCTTGTGGCCGATGGCGATGAACACGCCGGCCACCTTGAGCTCTTCGATCTTGCCTTCGTTCTCGTTCGTACCTTTCAGGCGCGCGCCCGTCACGCCGGAGTCATCGCCCAGGATCTCGTCGAGCACCATGTTGGTCTTGATCGCGATCTTGCCTTTCTTCTCCTGCTCATGCAGGCGGTCGATCAGGATCGGCTCGGCGCGGAACTTGTCGCGGCGGTGGATGAGCGTGACCTTGCTGGCGATGTTGGCCAGGTACAGCGCTTCTTCCACAGCGGTGTTGCCACCGCCCACCACGGCCACTTCCTGGCCCTTGTAGAAGAAGCCGTCGCACGTGGCGCAGGCAGACACGCCGCGGCCCGCGAAAGCTTCTTCCGACGGCAGGCCCAGGTATTGGGCCGAAGCGCCGGTGGAGACGATCAGCGCGTCGCAGGTGTATTCACCCGAATCGCCCACGAGGCGGATCGGCTTTTCGTTCAGATGCGCGGTGTGGATGTGGTCGAACAGCACTTCGGTCTTGAAACGCTCGGCGTGCTCCAGGAAGCGCTGCATCAATTCCGGACCTTGCAGGTGCTCCTTGTCAGCGGGCCAGTTTTCCACGTCGGTGGTGGTCATGAGCTGGCCGCCCTGCGCCAGACCGGTGACCAGCACGGGGTTCAGGTTGGCCCGGGCAGCGTAAATCGCGGCCGTGTAGCCGGCGGGGCCGGAGCCAAGGATCAGCACTTTTGCGTGTTTTGCCATGATGCGTTCTGTGTGTGCGCGGCACGAGGGGTGGAGCGCCGCCGTGCAGGCTAGGTGAGGGTGACGGGCGCCATTATAAAGTGGCACCCCCTCGTCCGCCCGGTTGTAAATTCCAATGGCGGTGATAGGGCCGCGTTACAATCCTTGCCATCGCATTTGTGCTGTCCCAAGCCGCGTGGCCTTACCCAAGCGGCACATCCGTCTCTCCGCGTCTCCCGCATGGCTCGAGCTTCCACCACTCCGACAACCCGCACCGATCCCTCCGCACTGCCGTCCCGCATTGGCCGGCTGCTGGGGGAGGTCCGCTGGTTCCTGTTGCTGGCGGTGACCATCGCCTTCCTGATCATTCTTCTGTCATACAACCGGGCCGACCCTGGTTTCACCCACGCCAGCCAGGTCGACGAGATCCGCAACCTGGGCGGCCGCGTGGGCGCGTGGCTGGCCGATCTCCTGCTGTTTGTCTTTGGCGCGTCCGCCTACTGGTGGGCGGTGCTGCTTGTGCGCAAGGTCTGGCGCGGCTGGCGCGAGCTGATGTCGGACGAGCGCCTGCCACGCACCTCCATGCCGCGTGTTGACGCCAGTGTCACGTGGATCGGCTTTGCGCTCATCCTGGTTTCCAGCATGGGTCTGGAAGCCATCCGCATGTACTCGCTGCACATGAAGCTGCCGCGTGCGCCCGGGGGTGTGCTGGGCGACGTGATCGGCGGGGCGATGCAGCATTCGCTGGGCTTTACCGGCGGCACGTTGGCGCTGCTGTTCACGTTCCTGGTCGGGCTGTCGCTGTTCTTCCATTTTTCGTGGCTGAACCTGGCCGAGCAGATTGGCGCGGGCGTCGAGATGCTGTTCGTCGGCTTCAAGACGCGCCGCGAAAGCAAACAGGACCGGGCCATTGGTGAGGCAGCCAAGGTCGAGCGCGAAGAAGTGGTCGAAACCCGCCGTGTGCGCATTGAAGAATCGCCGCCGGTGCAGATCGTGCGTCCGACCGCCGTGGTCAAGAGCGAGCGCGTGGAGCGCGAGAAGCAGCAGCCGCTGTTTGTCGATATTCACGATTCCGACCTGCCGCCGCTGGCGCTGCTCGATCCGATCCCGCCGGTTGTGGAAACCGTGAGCGCCGAGACGCTGGAATTCACCTCGCGCCTCATCGAGAAGAAGCTCAAGGATTTTGGCGTGGAAGTGCAGGTGGTGGCGGCCTATCCGGGGCCGGTCATCACGCGCTACGAAATCGAGCCTGCCACGGGCGTGAAGGGCAGCCAGATCGTCAACCTGGCCAAGGACCTGGCGCGTTCGCTGTCGCTGGTGTCGATCCGCGTGGTGGAGACAATTCCGGGCAAGAACTACATGGGTCTGGAGCTGCCGAACCCGAAGCGTCAGGCGGTGCGCCTGTCGGAGATTCTCGGCTCGCAGGTCTACAACGAGAGCGCATCGCAGCTCACGCTGGCACTGGGCAAGGACATCGCCGGCAAGCCGGTGGTGGCCGACTTGGCCAAGATGCCGCACTGCATGGTGGCCGGCACCACGGGTTCCGGTAAGTCGGTCGGCATCAACGCGATGATCCTGTCGCTGCTGTACAAGGCGAAGGCCGACGCGGTGCGCCTGATCCTGATCGACCCGAAGATGCTGGAGCTGAGCATCTACGAAGGCATTCCGCACCTGCTGTGCCCGGTCGTGACCGACATGCGCCAGGCTGGCCACGCGCTCAACTGGGCCGTGGGCGAGATGGAGCGCCGCTACAAGCTCATGAGCAAGATGGGCGTGCGCAACCTGGCGGGCTTCAACAAGAAGATCGAAGAAGCTGCGGCGCGTGAAGAGAAGATTCCTAACCCGTTCAGCCTGACGCCGGACGCGCCGGAGCCGCTCGACAAGCTGCCGATGATCGTCATCGTGATCGACGAACTGGCCGACCTGATGATGGTGGTCGGCAAGAAGGTCGAAGAGCTGATCGCGCGGATTGCCCAGAAGGCGCGTGCCGCCGGTATCCATCTGGTGCTGGCGACGCAGCGTCCGTCGGTGGACGTGATTACGGGCCTGATCAAGGCCAACGTGCCGACGCGGATCGCCTTCCAGGTCAGCAGCAAGATCGACTCGCGCACCATCCTGGACCAGCAGGGCGCCGAAGCGCTGCTGGGCATGGGCGACATGCTGTATCTGGCGCCCGGCACGGGCTTGCCGGTGCGTGTGCACGGCGCGTTCGTCTCAGACGAGGAAGTCCACCGCATCGTCGATAACCTCAAATCGCAAGGCGAGCCGAACTACATCGAGGGCATTCTCGAAGGCGGCGTGGCCGATGGCGAGGGCGGCGGCGATGGTTTTGGCGGCGGCGCGGGACTTGTCGGTGCGGGCGGTGGCGAGGCCGATCCGCTGTACGACCAGGCCGTCGACGTGGTGCTCAAGAATCGCCGCGCGTCGATCTCGCTGGTGCAGCGTCACCTGCGCATCGGTTACAACCGCGCCGCACGCCTGCTCGAAGACATGGAAAAGGCGGGGCTCGTGTCCGCCATGTCAGGCAACGGCAACCGCGAAATCCTGGCGCCCAACCGCAACGGCAACGTCGTCGAAGAGGAATGACGCTGCCCGCATTTGCAGTTACATCGCGTTACCGCGCGGACGGAATGTTCGGGCGCGGCCGGCCACTAACAACAAGATCAACTGAAACCGGGATTCCTATGTTTGTGTTGAAAGCACGTCACCTGATGGCCGCCGGGCTGGTTTCGCTGGCGGCATGGTCCGCCGGCGCCTATGCGGGCGCGGTCGAACAGCTCAACGCCTTCGTGAGCAACGTCAGCACGGCGCGCGGCGAGTTCGTGCAGCGGCAAGTGAAGGGCGGCACCAACGGCAGCCCGCTGCGCGTGGCCGGGACGTCCAATGGCGATTTCGTCTTCTCGCGCCCGGGTCGCTTTGTCTGGCGCTATGTGAAGCCATACGAGCAGCAGCTCTCGGCCGACGGCCAGATGCTCTACATCTTCGACAAGGACCTGAACCAGATCACGGAGCGCAAGCTTGATGCGTCGCTGGGTTCCAGCCCCGCCGCCATCCTGTTCGGCAGCAACGACCTGGCCAAGAATTTCACGCTCAAGGAAGGCGGCACCAAGGACGGCATCGACTGGGTCGAACTCACCCCCAAGGCAAAGGACACCCAGTTCGAGCGCATCGCCATCGGCTTTCGCAGCGGCGAGCTGCAGGGGATGGAGCTGCGCGACGCCTTTGGCAACACCACCCTGCTGACGTTCTCGAACATCCAGAAGAATCCGCAACTGCCGGCCAACGTGTTCCGCTTTACGCCGCCCAAAGGGGCTGACGTCATCAAGCAATGACGCGTGCAGGCCGGCGCCGTTGCTGTCCTCGACAAGGAGACCGACCATGCCTTTGCCGTTCACCACGTCGCTGCACCGTGCAACCGCTGTTGCCGTTGCAGCGTCAGCGGCGGCCGTCTTTGCGGGATGTGCCTCCACCGGTGCGTCCCGTTTTGACGTCGATTCGTTCCTCACCGCGCCAGACACGGTGCTGGCCGAGGCCTTGGTCAACAAGGATTTCCTGCACGCGACCGAGCTGCCCGGTGCCGAGTGCAGCGCATTGGTGAAGGGCCACGCCGGGCAGGTCGTGCCGATTCAGGCGCCGGCTGATCCGCGCCTGCCCGAGGCTTCCGCGCGTCAGCCGTTCGTGGTTCAGCCGCCGGCCAGCGAGAACGTCTGGCTGCTGCTGCGCTCGCCCAACGGTGCGCAATCGTGTCATGGGCCGCTGCCGGCCAAGGCGTTCATGGGGCTGGTGCAGCGGGCATCGAACTGACGGATTGCCCGCCTTTTCAGGCGTGGGCCGCTTTCATGTCGGCAATGAAGGCGGCCAGCAGATCATTGCGCCGGGCGTCGCGGCGCACCGCCATGTCAAACGGCACCTCGTAGCGCATGGCTGCAGGTGCCAACGGCGTCAGTAGGCCTTGGGCTACATAGGGCGCCGCAAAGTGCTCTGGCAGGTAGCCTAGGTGCCGGCCCGAAAGCACCAGCATTGCCACCGCTTCCATGTTGTCTGCCACCGCAGTCACCGGCCGCTCGGCCGGCGATCCCGCCGCTTCGGGCAGCGGATAGCTGCGCCACGCCCACGCGTGCGCCAGTGCCTGCGCGGGCGTCACGTCCCCAGCCTTGCTGAACAGCGGATGACCACGCCCCGCATACGCAAGCTGCGTCTCGTGGAAGATCGTCGTGTAGTCCAGCGCCGGCACGCGGTGCCAGAAATAGCCGATGGCCATGTGGATTTTGTTGTCCAGCAGCAATCCCTCCAACTCACCGGGCGGCCGTACCGACACCGTGAAATGAACGGATTCATCGCGCTGACGAAAGCGCTCGATGGCCTGGCTGATGCGCGCATTCGCATTCACGGGCGCATGGCCGATCAAGCCGAGATTCAACGTCCCGACCAGTGTGCGGCCCACCTTGCGGGCCTCCGCGCTGAAGACGTCGAGCGCACCCAGTAGCTTGCGTGCGGAATCAACGAACCGTTCTCCGCGCGCGGTGAGCCGGAAGCCGCTGCGGCCACGTTCGCATAGCCGATAGCCGAGTCGCGTCTCGAGTGTGGACAGCTGGGTGCTGATGGTCGATTGCCCCACGTTCAGCGTTGCCTGGGCAGGGGTGATGCCGCCCGCGTCAACCACGGCGAGAAACACGCGGATCAGTCGCAGATCAAGATCGGAAGGTTGTCCCAGCACGGCGGTGAATACATCGATTGAAATCGATGTTTAAGTCGGAGATTTCGCATTCTACGCACGAAATCCATCGGCAAAAATACAGTCTATAACCACTCATTACATCGCCTGAAGACGATGTGATACTTCGACTGCCATGAGCGACTGCGCCAACCTCTTTCAGCCCGCCTCGGGCAATGCCATGCCGCGCTTTGGCGGTATTGCCACCATGATGCGGCTGCCCGCCGCAGCGTCATCGGCGGGGCTGGACGCCTGCTTTGTCGGTGTGCCGTTCGACCTGGGCACGTCCAATCGCAACGGCGCGCGGCTGGGGCCACGGCAGATCCGAGCAGAATCCGTCCTCCTGCGGCCGTACAACATGGCCACGCGCGCCGCGCCGTTCGACTCGCTGCGCGTGGCCGACATCGGCGACGTGCCGACCAACCCATACAACCTGCATGACTCGATCGCGCGCATCGAGGCGGCTTACCGGGAGATCATCGCCGGCGGGTGCCGGCCGATCGGCCTGGGCGGCGATCACACCATCACGCTGCCCATCCTGCGCGCCATGCATGCCAAATACGGCCGCATTGGCCTGATCCACGTCGATGCGCATGCCGACGTCAACGACACCATGTTCGGCGAGAAGATCGCGCACGGCACGCCATTTCGCCGCGCGGTGGAAGAAGGCCTCCTCGATTGCAACCGCGTGGTGCAGATCGGGCTGCGCGGGACCGGCTACGAGGCCGAAGATTTCGACTGGTGCCGTGAACAGGGCTTTCGCGTGGTAACGGCCGAGGAATGCTGGCACCGATCGCTCGTGCCGCTCATGGAAGAGGTGCGCGCTCGCGTGCAGGGCGGCCCGGTCTACATCAGTTTCGACATCGACGGTATCGACCCCTCCTATGCGCCGGGTACCGGCACGCCGGAGATTGGCGGCCTGACCGTGCCGCAAGCGCTGGAGATCGTGCGCGGCGCACGCGGTCTCGACATCGTCGGTGCAGATCTCGTCGAGGTGTCCCCGCCGTATGACCCGTTCGGGACGACGGCGCTGCTCGGTGCCAACCTCGCGTTCGAGATGCTGTGCGTGCTGCCGGGCGTCGAATACCGCGCCTGACGCGATACCCATAAAAACGGAGAGGAGACCCATGCAGACAACGCAATCGACGGCCCAGCCGCGCCGTGCGGCGATGGCATCGTTCATCGGTACCACGATCGAGTGGTACGACTTCTACAGCTACGCCACGGCGGCGGCGCTTGTCTTCGGGCCGCTGTTCTTCCCGGGAGAGAACCGCTTGCTCGGGCTGCTGGCCTCGTTCGGCTCGTTCGCCATCGGATTTCTTGCCCGGCCCATCGGCGGCGTGCTGTTCGGCCGCATTGGCGACAAGCTCGGCCGCAAGCGCGCGCTCATGGGCACGCTCACCCTCATGGCCGTCGCCACCGTGCTGATCGGTTGTCTGCCCACCTATGCGCAGGCCGGGTGGATTGCGCCGGTCGCGCTGGTGGCGTTGCGTGTGCTGCAAGGCATTGCCGTGGGTGGCGAGTGGGGCGGCGCTGTGCTGCTGGCCGGCGAGCATGCGCCGAAGGGCAGGCGCACGTTCTTCGCGTCGTTCGCGCAGCTTGGTAGCGCCGGTGGCCTGATCCTCTCGATGCTGGCCTTTTCCGTCGTTAGCCGGCTCGAGCCGGAGGCCTTCATGGCATGGGGCTGGCGCCTGCCATTCCTGGCGAGTGCCGTGCTGCTGGCTGTGGGCTTTGTGATCCGCATGTCGGTCAATGAATCGCCGGAGTTCGAGGCGATGCAGGCCTCCGGCGACGTGGCGAAGCAGCCGCTGGCGGAGGCCCTCAAGGCATGGCCGCTGATCGCGCTGGCCATTGGCGCCAACGTGTACGGCATCGCTGGCGTCTACTTCAGCAACATCTTCATGATTTCGTATGCCACGCAGTATCTGCAGCTCAGTCGCGCGATGATTCTCGACTGCATGTTCTGGGTGGCCGTGCTGCAGTTCTTCGTGCAGCTCGGCGCAGCCACGCTGGCCGACCGTTTCGGGGCGCGCCGCATGCTGGTCGTTCTCGCTGCCTTCGCGGTGGTCGTACCGTTCATCATGCTTCCACTGGTCCGCATGGGCGAGGCGCATACCGTGTTTGCAGGGGTGGCCATCGCCACGCTGGCCGAGTCCGGCTATTACGCGATCATTGCGGGCTTTGTCAGCGGCATGTTTGCGGCGCGCATCCGCTATACGGCGATCTCATTGTCGTATCAAGTCTGCGGCGCATTTGCTGGCGGCCTGACACCGCTGCTTGCCACGGTGCTTGCAGATCGCTTCTTCCCACTGTGGTGGCCCATGGCGGTTTTCTATGCCAGCTTTGCGGCGCTGTCTCTGGTGTGCGTTGTGTGGATCGGCCGGGCCCGACCGATCGCCGGGGAATCGGCATTGGACGCACGCGCAGCCTGATCCGCCGTGGAAACCGGTCGGCCGGCGGATTCTGCGACAATCCCCGCATGAACGCTTCCGCATCTCTCTTTCCGGACGCGCCCGCCCACATGCCGCTGGCCGAGCGCCTTCGCCCGCATTCTGTCGACGAAGTGATCGGCCAGCAGCATCTGCTGGGGCCGGGCAAGCCGCTGCGCGTGGCCTTCGCTTCTGGCGAGCCGCATTCGATGATCCTCTGGGGCCCGCCCGGCGTTGGAAAGACCACGCTGGCCCGATTGATGGCCGACGCGTTTGATGCGGAATTCATCGCGCTGTCGGCCGTGCTCTCCGGGGTGAAGGACATTCGCGAGGCCGTCGAGCGCGCAGAGCAGTTCCGCGCCAATGGCCGCCGCACGCTCGTGTTCGTCGACGAAGTTCATCGCTTCAACAAAAGCCAGCAAGACGCATTTCTACCGCACGTCGAAAGCGGGCTGTTCACCTTCATCGGCGCGACGACGGAGAACCCCTCGTTCGAGGTGAACGGTGCATTGCTCTCGCGTGCCGCGGTGTATGTGCTCAAGAGCCTGTCTGACGATGAGCTCAAGCAGTTGGCCGAACGGGCGCGCCAGGAGCTGGGCGGATTGGAGTGGGCGTCCGCAGCAGTCGACGCCATCGTCGCCTCCGCCGATGGCGATGGCCGCAAGCTGCTGAACAACATTGAAATCGTCACGCGCGCCGCGCGTTCGCAGGCCGAGGGCGATGCGGTTCCGGTGGTCGACGAGGCACTGCTGGCATCGGCGTTATCGGAAAACCTGCGCCGCTTCGACAAGGGCGGTGACGCCTTCTACGACCAGATCAGTGCGCTGCATAAATCCGTGCGTGGGTCCGATCCGGACGGCGCGCTTTACTGGTTCTGCCGCATGCTCGACGGCGGCGCCGACCCGCGCTATCTCGCACGCCGCATCGTGCGCATGGCGTGGGAAGACATCGGCCTGGCCGATCCGCGCGCCGGGCGCATCACGCTCGACGCGGCGGAGACCTACGAACGCCTGGGTTCGCCGGAAGGCGAGCTGGCGTTGGCCCAGGCGGTGATCTACCTAGCCATCGCACCGAAGTCGAATGCCGGCTACAACGCCTACAACGCCGCGCGCGCCTTCGTCAGCCAGGACAAGTCGCGCAACGTGCCCGTGCATCTGCGCAATGCGCCGACCAAGCTGATGAAAGAACTCGGCTACGGCCACGCCTACCGCTACGCGCATGACGAGCCCGAGGCCTACGCCGCCGGCGAAACCTATTTCCCCGACGATCTGCCCCCGCAGAACTGGTACGTGCCGACGCCGCGTGGCCTGGAAGGCAAGATTGGCGAGAAGCTGCGGCACCTCCGCGACCTGGATGCGCTGTGGCATGCCGAGCAGGACAAATCCTCCCGCAACAAATAGGCCCCACGGGCCGGTACGATAAAATCGGCGTTTTCGATCGTTCAGATCACTCGCCATCTTCGGTTTCTTTTTTCCCACCATGCTTGATATCCAACTGCTGCGCAAAGACATCGACGCCGTCGCCGCGCGCCTCAAAGATCGTGGCTACGTGCTCGACGTGGCCGGCTTTGCCGCGCTTGAAGCGGAGCGCAAGGCCATCCAGACCCGCACCGAAGAGCTGCAGGCTCGCCGCAACAGCCTGTCCAAGCAAATCGGCATGCTCAAGGGCAAGGGCGAGGATGCATCTGGCGTGATGGCTGAGGTGTCGGGCATCGGCGACGAGCTGAAGGCGTCTGCCGCGCAACTCGACGTGGTACAGGCCAAGATGCAGGACCTGATGCTGTCGATCCCGAACCTGCCGCACGAAAGCGTGCCGGCCGGCCGCGATGAAACGCAGAACGTGGAAGTGCGTCGCGAAGGCACGCCGCGCGCATTCGACTTTCCGGTGAAGGACCACGTGGACCTGGGCGCCGCATTGGGGCTGGATTTTGATGCGGGCGCCAAGCTGTCGGGTGCGCGGTTCACTGTCCTGAAGGGGCAGGTGGCGCGTCTGCATCGTGCGCTCGCGCAGTTCATGCTCGACACGCACACGCTTGAGCACGGCTACACCGAGGCGTACGTGCCGTACATCGTCAACGCCGCGTCGATGCGTGGCACCGGCCAGTTGCCGAAGTTCGAGGAAGACCTGTTCCGCGTGCCGCGCAAGATGGGGCACAGCGCCGAAGGGGAAGACGGCGAGCGTGTCGAGAACTTCTACCTGATCCCGACCGCAGAGGTGCCGCTGACAAACCTCGTGCGCGATGAGATCGTTGCTGCGGACGCCTTGCCGATGATGTTTGCGGCGCATTCGCCGTGCTTCCGTTCGGAGGCCGGTTCGTACGGCAAGGACACGCGCGGCATGATCCGCCAGCACCAGTTCGACAAGGTCGAGATGGTGCAGATCGTGCAGCCCGAGGCCTCGGCCGCCGCGCTGGACGCCATGACCAACTGCGCCGAGAACATCCTGCGCAAGCTGGAGCTGCCGTTCCGCACCGTCGTGCTGTGTACGGGCGACATGGGCTTCGGCAGCACCAAGACGTACGACATCGAGGTGTGGATCCCGGCGCAGAACACGTACCGCGAGATCAGTTCGTGCTCGAACATGGGCGACTTCCAGGCGCGCCGCATGCAAGCGCGTTTCCGCAACGCGCAGGGCAAGCCGGAGCTGGTGCACACGCTCAACGGCTCGGGCCTCGCCGTGGGCCGTACGCTGGTGGCCGTGCTGGAGAACTACCAGAACGCGGATGGCGCGGTCACGGTGCCGACGGTACTGCGCCCGTATCTGGGCGGCCAGGAAGTGCTGAAACCGGCAGTTTGATGAGTTATGCCGACCCCCTTGATCGGGCCGGAAAAACTTTGTTATACTCGCGGTTTCGCGATTCAGCGACCCAGTTACCGGAGAGGTGGCAGAGTGGTCGAATGTACCTGACTCGAAATCAGGCGTACCGGCGACGGTACCGTGGGTTCGAATCCCACCCTCTCCGCCAGCAGTAGCAAAAGCCCCTTGGTTTTACGACCAAGGGGCTTTTTGTTTGGCGTCTAGATTTCGTCTGGGGAAACGGCGTCGCCACCGGCGGTCACGCCGCGCGGCCGGCCGCCCGGGCCAACATGTTTTCGATCTGCTGGTCCTTCTCTTCCCAGAGCTGGGCGAGCCAGCGGTGGAAATCGCTACGGAAGGCGGCGTCGGTGCTGTAGTCGTGCGTGCAGAAATCCGGCGGGATCGGCAGCTCGCGAATATGCACCATCACTCGGCCGGCCGTGCCGCAGGCCAACTGCCAGAAGCTCGGTGTGCCGTCCGGATAGGCAATGCTGATATCGAGCAGCGACTGGAACCTTCCGCCCATGGCGTTGAGCGTCAACGCCAGGGCGCCGGCCTTCGGCTTGAGCAAATGGCGATAGGGGGACGACTGCGTCCGGTGCTTTGCCGGCGTGTACCGCGTGCCTTCGGCAAAGTTCATGACGCTGGTCGGCACATGGGCGAACTTGGCGCACGCGCGACGCGTGGTTTCGCGGTCTTGATTGCGCAGCTCGGGGTGTTTGCGCAGCGCCGCTTTGGAGTGCCGACGCATGAACGGGAAATCCAGCGCCCACCAGGCCAGGCCGATGACCGGCACGTAGATCAACTGCTGCTTGAGGAAGAATTTCAGCAGCGGGATTCGCCGGTTCAACACCCGCTGCAGCACAAAGATGTCCACCCAAGACCGATGGTTGCAGTTGACGAGGTACCAGCCCGCGTAGCGCAGGTTGTCGGCGCCTTCCACGCTCCACGGCTCGCGTTGCAGTACGCCGATCCAGGCATTGTTGCAACCGATCCAGCACGTCGCGACCCAGTTGAGCATGGGGTCGATCCGGCGGCGGACGGCCGCTGCCGGCACCAGCAGCTTGAAGGCCGAGAGCGTGAACAGTGGCACGCTCCAGAACAGCGTGTTCAGGGCCAGCAGGATTGAGCTGAGCATGCCCCGTACAAAGGCAGGCAGGACGCGAATCAAGGCACCTCCAATGAGCGCTGCCGGGTGGCTCCGGCAGACAGGAATCGTGATGTTGACGATACGCGAGCGTAGCGCGGTTCGGCCGGTCCGACCATGCGCTGCGTCAGGATTCACGCTTTGTATCTGAGGGCGAAAAAAAACCCTTGGTTTTGGCCAAGGGTTTTTCCTGCTCAGGACCAGCTCAGAACGAATGCTTCAGCCCCACACCTGCCAGCACCGTCTTGGCGCCCGGCGCCGTGCCGCCTGCAACGATCGACGTCTTGAGGCTCTCCAGCGGGTCGGCCGCGCCCACCGCGCCCGCATTCACGTACACGAGCTGCGCATACAGCGTGGTGCGTTTGGAGAATGCGTAGTCGTTGCTCAGCACGACCGACTTGGTCGAGCTGTCGTGGGCGCTGCTTTCGTACTTGCTGTAGTAGCCGGCCAGCGTGGCGGTATTGGCGGGGCTCCACTTGTAGTCGAGCCCGACGCCGATCGATTTGACGTCCGATACGCGTTGCCCGGTCGGCGCATTGTTGGTCACGCCGATGTAGTTCACCCGGCCCGTGAAGGCATTGAACGGCACGGCCACACCTGCGCTCCACAAGCGGCTGAGGGTCTCGCCTGTGCCGCTGTCCGCGGTTGACTGATAGCCGAGGCCGACTGTGATCGGGCCCGTATACGTGGCACCCAGCGACAGCTCATTGCCGCGCTTGAAGCTACCGGCGGTCTCGCCAAATGAATAGGCAACGCCCAGCCACACCGGGCCGAAGTTGTTGGAGTACTGCAGTGCATTGCCAATGAACACGCCGACGTCGTTGCCGGGGTTGGTGCCAGCGCCCATCGCGTTGCCCGGTGCGGGCAGTTGGTTGTATGCCCAGCCGTACAGATTCGAGAACTGTTCTTTGAAGCCGCGCGCTTCCGTGCCGATCGTGCCGATGAGCGCGGGGCTGTACTGGCGCCCCAGCGTGATCGCGCCCCAGTTGCCGCTGAGTCCAACGTTCGCTTGCCGGCGGAACAGCTCCGAGCTGAAGCCCGGGCCGGTGGTGAGCGTGCCCGTGTCGCTGCTGAAATGCCCTTCGAGGTTGAAGTTGGCCTTCATGCCGCTGCCCAGGTCTTCCGATCCCTTGAGGCCCCAGATGCTTGGGCTGATGCCGCCCGAATGCATTTCCGTGATGCTGCCGCCGGCTGCGCTGCGGTTTTGATACTGGAGTCCGGCATCGACTGTGCCGTAGATCGTGACCGACGATTGTGCGATGGCGCCGCTCGCTGCGCAGCCGAGGGCGGCAGCAAGGGCGGTCAGTACGCAGGGTCGAAGGCGTGTGTTCTGCATGTTGTCTCCGTATTGTCGTTGTGTGATGCGTCTATGGAATTGGCTCGGACGCATGCGGTGTTGGCGCCAAACACGCGGGGCGCGCGCTCAACGTCGGCGGGACTTTGCAATATGCGTACCACGACGTTCGCTGCGCATTGCACGGAGTTGCAGTCCGTTGCTTAACGTTTGCGGATGCCCGCGGCTGTGTGTGTGATGTGGCGTGGCGGGACAGTTGATGCAACACATGTCCGCTCTCTGTTGCGCAGTGGAGCAGGTGTGTCAGACCTTGGGCGCGCTTTGCATCCAGCGATCTTCGAGCTCGCGCCATGCACGTCCGACGTTCAGCGCATGGCGGGGGTCGAAGTTGCGCCAGTCGCGATAGGCGTCGCCCGGGACGTACGCGAGCGCGCGAGCTGCATCGCCACCGGCTTCAATCGCGCGTGTGATCGCGCTGTCCAGCATGTCGAGATAGGCGAGCGTCGGTTCCAGCATCTGCGCCGGTGTGCCGATGGCGGTGCCGACGACGATGGTGGCGGGCAATTGAACGAGCGCCTGCAATGCTTGACGCCAGCCGATCAGCGAGCCGTCCTGCAGGTCTGGAATGCGCTGCCGATATGCCAGGCCACCGGTGCACAGCACGCCGCGCTGCGGCGCGTACAGCACCGTGTCGGAAGCGCTGTGCGCAGCCGTACAGACGTGGACTTGCCACGCTGTCTTGCCGGTGTGCAGCCAGTCGCCATCGCGCAATGCGGGCTCGGGATAGACGATCTGCGTTGCGTGCATGACGCGCGCACCCAGCAGGGCGGTCAGCCGGGCCAAACAGGTTTCGCATCGCCGGCGCATCAGGTCGGCGGTGGCGGCCGATGCCAGGAACGCAGGGCGTGGCTGCAGTTGTGCGAACGCCGCGTTGGCGAGCACGTGCTCCGGGTGCGCGTGCGTGTTGACCACCCAGCGGATGGGTTCGGCCGTGATGTGCCGGATGGCCGCGATCAGATGGTGTCCCCATCGCGCGTGCGGGCCCGGGTCCACCACGAGAACGCCGTTGCCGGTCGTGTGTACCAGCGTGGGTACGACTTCTCCGGCATTCGCTCGCGAGGCTTCTGCGTTGACGGCGCGCGCAGCATACAGGCCATCCTGCAGGCGCAACAGCGTAACGCGAGCGGGTGTCGCAGACGCCGTCGGCGCCGGATTGATCAGGGTCGCGAGCATGATGCGCATCCAGCGTCGCCGCGCGGGGTCTGGCGCCATGTCAGGGCGCCAGCGCGGCGTTCTCGTAGCGTGGGTAGAAGCGGGTCACGTTGCGCACGTACTCCGCGGGCATTCCGCCCCATTGCGCGTAGGGCGCGTCTACCGGCATGGCAATCACCTCTGCCAGGTCTCGTCCTTCTGCGGCCGCGCGGCGCATGCGTGCCTCGAGCCACTGCAGGTACTGGCGTGTCTGCGCGATGGCATCGGCCTTGCCGAGCGCGGGCCCGTGGCTGGGGATCAACACGCGCGCTCCGCTGTCGGCAACGATCTTCTGCAACGCGTCCAGGCTGGCCAGCCAAGGCGCAATGTTGGCGTGCGGTGTCGTGGGAATCCGGTCTCGAAAGGCAAGGCCGCCGGCGAAGACGACACCGCTGGTCCGGTCCACGAGGACGAGATCGTCATCGGTATGCCCGTTCAGCCGAATCAGGTCGATGCGGTGGCTCCCCATGGTGCGTGTGCCGGGCGTCAATGGGACGCCGGGCGGTGTGGATACGGTGTTCTGCATCCACGCGCCGCAGATGCGGTAGAGATTGTCGGCATAGGCCGCGCCTTCGCGTTGCGCACCGGCAATGGTGCCGGGCAGCGCCTGGGGGCCGACATCCGCATAGGCCTGGTTGCCGAAGAAGTAGTCGGGGTGCAGGTTGAGGTTGAACACCCAGCGCACCGGCGCCGAGGTGACCGTGCGGATGGCCTGGCGCTGCTGTTCGCCGTACAGCAGTGACGGCCCTGTGTTGATGACGAGCACGCCGTCGCCGGTATCAATAAAGGCGGTATTGATGATGTTGCAGCCGTTGCGCGCAGAGAAATCCGCGTTGGCGCCTTCGAGCACCCAGACGTCTGGGGCAACCGCCTGCGGTACGAGGTGGTAATCGGGGCGCTCTGCCCGTGCGATGGCAGTCCACATTGCCAGGCACAGCAGCAGGAGCCCCAACCGTTGGTGGCGTCGGCTCATCGTGTCACCTGTGCGCGGATGCGGTTGCCGTTGTTGTCGACGCCGGCCACGCTGATGCCGTGTTCAACGGGGCCATCCAGATCGAACGAGAAGATCGGATTCGCGGCCACGGGTTCGTACAGCGCCAGTTCAAGCATGGGCTGACGCCGGGCATCGAGCAGGTTGAGCTGCTCGATATGGAAGGACGGGATGCCCGCCACCAAGCCCGTGTCCATCGGATGCATCACGCGCAGGCGGATGCGGCTGCCTGCACCGTTGAAGCCCGGAAACACGCGCGACTCCACTTGGTTCAGCGTGGTGCTCCACGTGGAGTTCTGGCGGGTGGCTCCGGGCAGCGTGCAGCCGCCGCCGGTGGCGTCCACCTGCAAGGTGCCGACATGCCACACACCGTCCTGCG
This sequence comes from Ralstonia sp. 22111, assembly GCF_052045895.1. Classification (NCBI taxonomy): domain Bacteria; kingdom Pseudomonadati; phylum Pseudomonadota; class Betaproteobacteria; order Burkholderiales; family Burkholderiaceae; genus Ralstonia; species Ralstonia sp. 22111. The sequence continues at coordinate 389,024 of NZ_JBQEPR010000002.1, forward strand.
TACGCGCCGCCACGCGCACCGCAGAGGCCTCCTGCAGCTTGAACCGGAACGACAGGGCCGGGCGCACGCGCATCGGCGCGAACTCCAGCACCTTGCGGATGGGGTTGCGGTCGACCACGACGACGATGCGCTCCACCTTGCCGAGCGCCGACGCGTCAAACGCAATCGGCACCTGCATCGGGTCTTCCGCAAATGCGGGGCCAGTGATCCTGATGCGGTTGTCGAACGTTGTTGGCGCCGCGCCAAAAACCTCCTGCTGAATCGTCGGCCAGAGCGGCGAGCCTGCCGGGTCAATGTTCGTATCGGCGCGGGCCGGCCAGGACAGGCACGCAACGGCCAACGCGGCAGCGGCAGCATGGAGTGAGGCCGTTCTCATCGTGTGCCTTGCAAGGTTCAGATGAACGGCCCGTGTTGCGAAAGTCATGCCATGCCCGCCGTGGGTCCGCATGCGCGTCCCGCGGCTGTTCAGGTGATGGGGCGTTGAGCTTTGCAACACCCGTTGTTCCATTCTGGAACAGTCAGGCGAGCCGATCGGCGTGAACGGGCGATTGGGCGTGGATGCAGCATCCACCGCAGGGGATGGCCCGGGTTTTGCAGATGACGAGCGGACACAGCGCAGACAACGACGCTGCGGTCATCACTCAAACATCAGGAGACAACCCATGCGTTACGCTCATCCCGGCACGCCCGGCGCCATCGTTTCGTTCAAGCCGCGCTATGGCAACTTCATCGGTGGCGAATTCGTGTCGCCGGTCAAGGGCCAGTACTTCACCAACACCACCCCGGTGACGGGCGAGGTGATCGGCGAGTTCCCGCGCTCGACCGCTGAAGACATCGACCGCGCGCTCGACGCCGCGCATGCTGCCGCTGACGCCTGGGGGCGCACCTCGGTGCAGGACCGCTCGCTGATCCTGCTGAAGATCGCCGACCGCATCGAGCAGAACCTCGAACTGCTGGCCGTGACCGAAACGTGGGACAACGGCAAGCCCGTGCGTGAAACGCTGAACGCCGACATCCCGCTGGCCGTGGACCACTTCCGCTACTTCGCGGGTTGCATCCGCGCGCAGGAAGGCTCCGCAGCCGAGATCAACGAGCACACCGTGGCGTATCACATCCACGAGCCGCTGGGTGTGGTCGGCCAGATCATCCCGTGGAATTTTCCGCTGCTGATGGCTGCATGGAAGTTGGCGCCCGCCCTGGCCGCCGGCAACTGCGTGGTGCTCAAGCCGGCCGAGCAGACGCCGCTGGGCATCTGCGTGCTGATGGAACTGATTGGCGACCTGCTGCCGGCGGGCGTGCTCAACGTCGTGCATGGCTACGGCAAGGAAGCTGGCGAGGCCCTGGCTACCAGCAAACGCATCGCGAAGATCGCCTTTACGGGCTCGACGCCGGTGGGCTCGCACATCATGAAGTGCGCGGCCGAGAACATCATCCCGTCGACGGTGGAGCTGGGCGGCAAGTCGCCCAACATCTACTTCGAAGACATCATGCAGGCCGAGCCGAGCTTCATCGAAAAGGCTGCCGAAGGCCTGGTGCTGGGCTTCTTCAACCAGGGCGAGGTGTGCACGTGCCCGTCGCGCGCGCTGGTGCAGGAATCCATCTACAGCCGCTTCATGGATGCGGTGATGACCAAGGTGGCCGCCATCAAGCGCGGTGACCCGCTCGACACCGACACGATGGTTGGCGCGCAGGCTTCGGAGCAGCAGTTCTACAAGATCCGTAGCTACCTGGAGATCGCGCAGGAAGAAGGTGCCGAATGCCTGGTCGGCGGCGACGTGGAAGTACTGCCCGGCAATCTGTCGAAGGGCTATTACATCAAGCCGACGCTGCTCAAGGGCGACAACAGCATGCGCGTGTTCCAGGAAGAGATCTTCGGCCCGGTGATTGCCGTGACGACGTTCAAGGATGAAGCGCAGGCCCTGCAGATCGCCAACGACACCGATTTCGGCCTGGGCGCCGGTCTGTGGACGCGCGACATCAACCGCGCGTATCGCGTGGGCCGTGCCATCAAGGCGGGGCGCGTGTGGACGAACTGCTACCACCTGTATCCGGCGCACGCAGCGTTCGGTGGCTACAAGAAGTCGGGCGTGGGCCGCGAGACCCACAAGATGATGCTCGACCACTATCAGCAGACCAAGAACCTGCTGGTGAGCTACGACACCAAGCCGCTCGGCTTCTTCTGATGGTGTAGCAGGACGGCTGGCGCATGGTCATCGACACCCGTGCGCCAGCCGCTGACCTACGAGGCAAAGACCCCGCAGGCGAAAAAAGAAGAGGAGACATGGCCATGCGCCCACACATGCACTGCCGCAACGCGCGCAGGTGTCTGCCCCATTGCCGCTGATTCCCTGAGGGGAATCGCCATCACCACGTCTGTTTCTGAAGATGCGCCATTGACGCACTCGGGCCCGGCGAGCGTGAAACACCAGGGAGACACTCCGTGCATTCGAATACCAGCCGTTCGGGCAAGGACGTCAGCCGTCTGCGCAACGCCGCGCCGCGTCTGGCCGGCGGGGTAGCGGCGCTCGCTGCCGCGGGCCTGTGCTCGCCGGCGTTTGCCGAGGACCCGATCATTGCGGTGGCGTTGCCTACCGCCCAGGTCGTCGGCTCGACCCCGATCGACAGCATTGGCGTGCCCTTGTCTCAGTTTCCTGCCAATGCCCAGCGCGTCAGCGCAACCGATGCCCGCGAGCAACGCAGTTCGAACCTGGCCGACCTGCTGAACGACAACCTCGGTCAAGTCAGCATCAGCAATGGGGCGGGCAATCCGTACCAGAACGACATCAACTACCGCGGGTTTCAGGTGTCTTCGCTGCTGGGCGTGCCCATTGGCGTGTCGGTCTACTTTGATGGCGTGCGGATGAACGAGCCCTTTGGCTCCATCGTCAACTGGGACCTCATTCCCATGAACGCGATGTCCAGCGTCAACATCCTGCCGGGATCGAACCCGATGTTCGGCCTCAATACCCTGGGCGGCGCGCTGGTCGTCAACACCAAGAACGGCAAGGACAACGCCGGCACGTCGATCGAGGCGCTGGGTGGATCGTTTGGCCGCCGCGCGCTGAGCTTCGAGACTGGGGTCGTCGACAAGGCCCACAGCACCGATTACTTCGTCGCCGGCAACATCGACCGGCAAGACGGCTTTCGGGACCACTCGGGTTCCAACGTCAAGCAGCTGTACGGAAAGGCGCGGTGGCACGGCAACGATGGCGCTACCCAGTTGGAGCTGTCGGCTGCACTCGCAGATACTTCGCTGAGCGGCACGCAGTCGTTGCCGATGGACATGATGGCGAACCGCAGCGCGGCCTATACGTGGCCCGACACCATCTCAAACCGGATGGCGCTGCTGAACCTGAAGGGCAGCCATTGGTTGAATGACACCAACCAACTGGCTGGCAGCGTCTACTACCGCAAGGCGAACCTTCACAACGTCAACAGCAACGCGCAGCTCGACGATGGCTGCTTCAACGACGACGGATCGCTGGCAACGACCACCGCAGGTGGCATTACTACTTACAAATGCGCGAACAAGGCGCCCAACGGTACGGCAGTGAATGCCGTGACCGGTGCGAATGCGTTGGCGCTCGGCTACGGCCGCTGGACCAACGCGATCAACACCAGCGTTGTCGATTCCGCCACGCATGAGGACACGTTGGGCACCTCCCTGCAGTGGTCGAACTTCAGCCAGCTGGCGGGACGCAACAACACGTTCACCTTGGGTGGTGCGTTCGACCATTCGCGCATCACGTATGACCAGACCACGTATCTGGCACGGTTGATCAACTATCAGGCGGTGGTGACTCCCAATCAGGCGTACGGATTCACCACCAATGGATTGGCACCGTCGGCATCGAACCCGGCATTCTTCACGGGCAGCAACGTGATCGGCGCGGTCAGCCTGTCGTCCAACGTCAACAACTTCAGCGCGTATTTCACCGATACGTTGAGCGTGACGGAAAAGCTGAGCGTGACGGCATCCGGAAGCTTCAACTACACCACGCTCAACCAGGGCGGCGCCAATAACAAATACCTGAACGGAGACGGCGGTTCCTCCTGGACGGACGAAGTCTCGGGCGTGTCGTACTACAACCCCGGCTACGCAAACGCCTATCGGTATTTGAACTCCGGTTCGGGCGCAGCCTCCGCTCCGAACGGTATCCCGGCAGGAGCGGTGGCCGGGCCAGAAACCAACAGCCTGGCCGGGTCGCACCACTACCACCGGTTCAACCCGGCACTCGGGTTCAACTACGACCTGGGTTCGGGGCAGGGCATCTTCGGCAGCTACAGCGAATCGATGCGCGCACCAACATCGATCGAGTTGTCCTGCGCAGATCCGAACAGCCCATGCTCGCTGCCCACGGGGTTCAACGGCGATCCGGACCTGAAGGCGGTGATTGCCAAAACCATCGAATTCGGCGGCCGCGGAAAGCTGGGCAAGTCCACCTACTGGAGCGCCTCTGTCTACGACTCGCGGCTGAGCAATGACATCCAGTTCATCGCCACGTCAAACACGTACGGCTACTTCGCCAACGTCGGCAAGACGGAGCGGCGCGGCTTTGAACTAGGTGCCAGCACGAAGATCGACAAGTGGTCGTTGTCAGCCAACTTTGGTTATGTCGACGCGATCTACAAGTCGGCATTCACCACGGCGAGCGGGCAGAACGTGGTCAGCGGCAACAAGATCCCCGGCATCCCCGCGAAGACGCTCAAGCTCGGCGCGTCGTACGCGTTCAGCCCGAACCTGTCGATGGGCGGGAATGTGATCCTGGTCAGCAAGCAGATCGCGCACGGCAACGAAAGCAATGCCGACCCGAACGGCGAGGTGGCCGGCTACGGTCTCGTCAATCTGAACCTGCACTACAAGCCGACGAGGCACCTCGAGATCTCCGCCTACATCAGCAACCTGTTCAACAAGCGTTATTCCACGTACGGCCTGTCTGGCATGCGGAGCATCTACACGCTCGCGACGCAACAGTTCATGACGCCCGCGCCGCCGCGCGCGATCTGGATTGGGCTGACGTATTCGTTTGGAGGCAAGGCCTCCGATGCCGACAAGGACTAGCCCTGCAGACGAGACCATCATGAACACATTGACCTACACCATCCGGATTGCCACGTTGATCTGCGTGGGTCTGGTATCCACCCTCCAGGCGGTTGCCGAGGTGCCGGACCCCGTCGCCTATGTCTCGAATCAGGGTGGCGGTGTGACCGTGCTGAATGCGCGCACGTTCAAACAGGTTGACGAGATTGCCGTAGGCAAGGACCCTCGCGGCCTCGCGGTCACGCCCGAGGGCCGCTGGCTGCTGACGGCCAATCAGGGCAGCGCCGATGTGTCGGTGGTCGATACGGCCACGCGCAAGGAGATCAGACGCATCGCGGTCGGCAGGAATGTCGAGTTCATGCGCATCTCGCCCGACGGCCGCCGAGCGTTCGTCACCTACGAGCCTTCGTCGGAAGGCGGGCCACCGGGAAAGAACGTGCAGGCTGGGAAGGAAGAGAAAGGTGAGAAAGACGAAGCCCCCGCTGAAGTCGCGATCATCGACCTCAACCAGTGGGCCGTGGTGGGCCGCATCAAGGCCGCCCGCGAGACCGAAGCCATCGAGTTTTCACCAGAGGGCAAGCTGCTGCTGGTGGCGAACGAGGGTGACAACACGGTCGGCGTCTATGAGTTGTCCACGCTCAAGCAGATCCGTAGCGTGGATGTTGCGCCGTTCGGCAATCGGCCGCGCGGCATCAAGATCGCGCCGGATGGAAAGACCTATGTGGTGACGCTGGAAAATTCGAACAACCTGTTGCTGCTGGATGCCGCTTTCAAGCCGATAAGGACTGTGCCGACGGGGCAAGGGCCGTACGGCATCGCGTTTGACCGCGAGGGCCGATACCTCTGGGTGGCTGCCAGCCGCGCAGATCAACTGCAGGTGTTCGATGCCCGCACCTTTGCGCCGGTGGCTGCCATTCCGGTGGGCAAGCGTTGCTGGCACTTCAGCTTCACGCCGGGCGACCAGAAGCTGCTGCTGGCCTGCGGCCGCTCGAACACTGTGCAGGTGATCGACCCGCAGAAGCGCGAGGTTGTCGATGCGCTGCCGGGTTACAAGCTGCCCTGGGGCGTGGTGACTTATCCAACCTCGGTGGGCACTCTTGATGCGCCCCGCTGATCGACCCGCCACCGCCCCGGCGCCGGCCTATGCGGGCCTGTCGATCGCTTTGCATTGGGTCAGCGCCTTGCTCCTATGCGGGCTGTTCGCGCTGGGCTACTACATGACGGGTCTGGCCAAGGGCGCGCCCGGAAAGGCCGCCTGGGTGAATCTGCATAAATCGCTCGGCCTGACGGCGGCGCTGGTGATTGCGTGGCGCGTGGCCGTGCGCTTGCGCCGTGCTGCGCCACCTGCGATCCCGGGGCTGCACTGCTGGGAGGCGGAGCTGGCGCGCATCACCCACCGCCTGCTCTACATGTGCATGGTCGTCATGCCGCTGTCGGGTTACCTCGGGTCTTCGTTCAATCAATACGGAACGCGCTTCTGGGGCGTGCCATTGCCGCGCTGGGGTTGGGTCGACAGCGCACTGCAGCACATGTTCTACACGGTGCACAGCACGACGGCCGATCTGCTTCTCTGCTTGGTCGCGCTCCACGTTGCCGGGGTGATCAAGCACCAATGGCTCGATGCACAGCGATGCGTGCAGCGCATGTTGCCGGGCGGGCGCACGCGCGCGCTGTAGGCCACGGGCTTTGCGGGGGCTGCGTTCGTGGCGTTGTTCCATTTCGCAACAGAACACACGATGTGTTGCGGTATGGCACGCAACACCACACTGCAAGTTGCCTGAAACCTCGGTTTTACGGCGTTTTTTGATGGCACGAGATTTGCCCTGAGTCCGACCGGTGTGACATCACACTGCCGGACCTGGACCATAAATAGAGGTAGAGGAGACAAGAATGAGGACACTACGAGTGATTGCACTTGCGGCTGCAATGGCGGCAGCAAGTGTTGCCGTGCACGCGGCAACGCCCCCCGTTACCGATGCCATGATCGAGAACGACGCGAAATCGTCGAACGACGTGCTGACCTGGGGCATGGGTACGCAAGGGCAGCGCTTCTCCACGCTCACCAAGATCAACACGAAGAATGTCAGCCAGCTCGTGCCGGCATGGTCGTTCTCGTTTGGCGGTGAGAAGCAGCGCGGGCAGGAAGCCCAGCCGCTGATCTACAACGGCAAGATGTTCGTCACGGCGTCGTACTCGCGCATCTATGCGATCGACCTCAAGACGGGCAAGAAGCTGTGGAAGTACGAGCAGCGTCTGCCGGAGGGCATCATGCCTTGCTGCGACGTCGTCAACCGTGGCGCCGCGCTGTACGACAACCTGGTCATCTTCTCCACGCTGGATGCGCAGCTGATCGCGCTCAATCAGGACACCGGCAAGATCGTCTGGAAAGACAAGATCGAGGACTACGCTGCGGGCTACTCCACGACCGCTGCACCGCTGATCGTGAAAGGCATGGTGCTGACGGGCGTGTCGGGTGGCGAGTTTGGCGTGGTCGGCCGCGTGGAAGCGCGCGATGCCAAGACCGGTCAGTTGATCTGGTCGCGTCCGACCGTCGAAGGCCACATGGGCTACAAGTACGACAAGGACGGCAACAAGACCGAGAACGGCATGACGGGTACGCTCAACGCGAGCTGGCCCGGCGAGACTTGGAAGACCGGTGGTGCATCGACGTGGCTGGGCGGCACGTATGACCCGCAGACCAACCTGGTCTACTTCGGCACCGGCAACCCGGGCCCGTGGAACAGCCATCTGCGCAAGGGCGACAACCTGTATTCGTCGTCGACGCTGGCCATCAACCCGGACACCGGAAAGATCGTCTGGCACTACCAGAACACCCCGAACGACGGCTGGGATTTCGATGGCGTGAACGAGTTCGTCACGTTCGACATGGACGGCAAGCGCGTCGGCGGGAAGGCTGACCGCAATGGTTTCTTCTACGTGAACGACGCGAAGAGTGGCAAGCTGCTCAACGCGTTCCCGTTCGTGAAGGTCAACTGGGCCACCAGCATCGACCTCAAGACCGGCCGCCCGAACTACGCACCGGACCACCGGCCGGGCGACCCGGCGCAAGCCACGGGTGAAGACAAAAAGGGCAAGGCGGTGTTTGCCGAGCCGGGCTTCCTGGGCGGAAAGAACCAGATGCCGATGGCTTACAGCCCGCAAACCGGCCTGTTTTACGTGCCCGCCAACGAGTGGGGCATGGAGATCTGGAACGAGCCCGTCAGCTACAAGAAGGGCGCGGCCTACCTGGGCGCCGGCTTCACCATCAAGCCTCTCAATGAGGACTACATCGGCGCACTGCGCGCGATCAACCCGAAGACCGGCAAGATTGAATGGCAGATCAAGAACAACGCCCCGCTGTGGGGTGGTGTGATGACGACTGCCGGCGGCCTGGTGTTCTGGGGCACGCCCGAGGGCTATCTGAAGGCGGCCGATGCCAAGACCGGCAAGGAGCTGTGGGAATTCCAGACCGGCAGCGGCATCGTTGCGCCGCCCGTCACCTGGGAAGACAACGGCGAGCAGTTCGTGGCCGTGGTGTCGGGCTGGGGTGGTGCAGTGCCGCTGTGGGGCGGTGAAGTGGCCAAGCGCGTGAACTTCCTGGAGCAGGGCGGTTCGGTTTGGGTGTTCAAGTTGCACAAGAACTGACGTGCTGAGTTGAGCGCTGTGCGCCCTGTGCGGCGCGCAGCCTCTCGCACAGCTTCATGGAGTTTCAGATCGTGATCATGCGTAATGGAGTGTTTTCGTTGCTGGCCGTAGCGTGCGCAGCAATTGGCGCGGCATCTGCCCACGCCGCCCCCGACATGCAGGCCCTGGCCGACAAGAGCGGCTGCTTCTCGTGCCACAGCATGCACGCCAAGATCGTCGGCCCAGCCTTTGCCGACGTGGCCGCAAAATACAAGGGCGATGCCGATGCGCCGACCAGGCTGGCGCAGAAAGTGCGCGACGGCGGCAAGGGCACGTGGGGCCGTATCCCAATGCCCCCGCATCCCAATCTCAAGGAAGACGAAGCGAAGCAGCTGGTGGCCTGGGTGTTGAGTTCAGGCTCCTAGGCTTCGACGTTGTTCGCAAGGAAAGAACAGAGAGCCGGCATTGTCCGGCCCTCTTCGCTTTCTATGGATGACCGCGCTCTATGGCTGTGTCAGCCGTCGCGAGTTGGCATCCGTTCGGAACACGATCGGCACTTCACCGGTGCGCGTGTCCCGTATCTGCCCGAACCCGTTCATCGCAGCCATCCGGCCTTGCAGCACCACCTTCTGCAGTGCGCCGTGATCTGCCGACTTTCCACACACCGGGTCCGTGCGTGTCGCATCGCCCGTCAACAGGTACGCCTGACAGCGGCAGCCGCCGGCATCTTCCTCGCGCGATTCGCATGACTGGCATGGCTCCGGCATCCAATGCGTGCCGCGAAAGCGTTGAAAGGCATCGCTGCTTCGCCAGATATCGCGCAGCGGCTGGCTGAGCACGTTGGGCAGCTCCAGCCCCGGCAGCATGCGCGCCGAGTGGCAGGGCAGCGCAACGCCATCCGGCGCGATGCCGAGGAATGTCGTGCCCCAGCCGTTCATGCACTTTTTCGGGCGCTGCTCGAAGTAGTCCGGCACGACGTAAAGCAATTGGCATCGGCTGCCGATGCGCGTCCGGTAGTCGTTCACGACAGCCTCGGCGTCGCGCAGTTGCTCCAGGGTGGGCATCAGCGCCAGGCGGTTCTCCCATGCCCAGCCGTAGTACTGCGTGTTGGCGAGTTCGAGGTATTCGGCGCCGATCTCCAGCGCCATGTCGATGATGGCCCCCACGTGCGGCAGGTTGTGCCGGTGCATCACGCAGTTCATCACCATCGGATAACCGTGGGCCTTGATCAGATCGGCCACGCGGCGCTTCAGATCGAAGGTGCGCGTGCTCGACAGAAAGTCGTTCAGCTCACGCGTGGAGTCCTGGAACGACAACTGGATATGGTCGAGCCCCGCTGCGCGCAACGCCCCAAGCCGCGCATCGGTCAGGCCTACCCCGGACGTCACGAGGTTCACGTAGAACCCGAGCCCATGCGCATGCGCGACCAGTGTTTCGAGATCCTTGCGCAACAGCGGCTCGCCGCCCGAGAGGCCAAGCTGCACAGCACCTAGCGCCCGGGCTTGGGTAAATACATCGCACCACTGCTCGGTAGTGAGTTCCTGGTCGTGCCGCGTGTAGTCGACCGGGTTGGAGCAGAAGGCGCAATGCAGCGGGCAGCGATAGGTCAGCTCGGCCAGCAGCCAGAGCGGCGGACCGGGCATCGGCGTAGCGGCCGGCGCCAGCAGCGAATCGGCCTCAAACGAGCCAGCCGCGTTCAAGTGCATGTTTGACAAAGGCGTGGACCTCCGGAGCGATGCCCTGCACGCCAAAGGCGGACTGCAGGTCGTCGATCAGCATGTCGAGGGTATGGGCACCGTCGCAGCGCTGCAGGATCGCGGCGGCGCTGTCATTGAGGGTGACCATGCCCTCGGGGTACAGCAGCACCCAGCTTTGCTGCATGTCTTCCCATTGCAGCCGGAAGGTCCGGTGCAGCATGGGGTGGGCTGGATCAGGCAAGGGAGGGCTCATGTGCGTGGGCCTGTTGGATGGCATCGAGCATCGACCAGAGGATGTCGAGCTTGAACTGCAGGATGTCCAGCGCACGCTGTTGCTGCTCGGGCGTGCGGAAGTAGTCGAGTGTCACGCGCAGGCCGTGCTCGACGTCGCGCGAGGCCAGCGGAATGCGTGAGCGGAAGTACGCCAGCCCTTCCGGCTGCACCCACGGATAGTGATCGGGCCAGCCGGCCAGCCGTTCCTTGTGGATGTCCGGCGCAAACATCTCCGTGAGGGAGGAGCACACCGCTTCCTGCCACGGCGCGCGGCGCGCAAAGTTCACATACGCATCCACCGCAAAGCGCACGCCCGGCAGCAGATGCCGGTGAGACCACAGTGCGTCGCGCGTGAGGCCCACGGCTTCGCCCAGCCGCACCCAGCTTTCGATGCCGCCCGGCTGCACGTCGTCGCCATCGTGGTCATGAATGCGGACGATCCACTCACGGCGTGTTGCCCGGTCCGGGCAGTTGGACAGGATGGCCGCATCCTTGAGTGGGATGTTGACCTGGTAATAGAAGCGGTTCGCGACCCAGGTGCGGATTTCCTCCGGTGTGCATTCGCCGGCGCGCATGCGCAGGTTGAAGGGATGATGGATGTGATAACCCGCCTGCTTCGCGCGCAGTCGCGCTTCGAAGTCTTCGGCAGTCCAGGCAACAGGATGTGTCATAGCGAGATTTCCATGCCGTCGTAAGCCACCTCGATTCCGTGCGCCTCCAACTCGCGTCGCTGCGGCGAGTCTTCATCGAGGATCGGGTTGGTGTTGTTGATGTGGATCAGCACCTTGCGCGTGGCCGGCAGCTGGTCGAGGACTTCGATCATGCCTCCGGGGCCGGATTGCGCGAGGTGGCCCATGTCGGCTGCCGTCTTGGTGGAAAAACCCAGGGCGAGCATTTCGTCGTCTTGCCAGCAGGTGCCGTCCACCAGCACCACATCGGCCGCGCCCAGTTCGTCGAACACATGGGGTTCGACGCGGGCAAGGCCGGGGGCGTAGAACGCCCGCCGACCGCTCTTTTTGTCGACGATGCGCAAGCCGATGTTGTCGCCCACGCGGCGCGCGTTGCGGCTGGGCGAATAGGGCGGCGCCTTGCTCTCCAGCGGGATGGCCGTCAACGCCACGTCGTCGAGCGGCGGCACCGAGAACGCCGTGCCGTCCAGCGCCAGCGCGCGCGTGTCGAGCCCGCAGTAGTGCGACAACATGCGTGTGAGCGGGAAAGCGGTGGACAGATCGCTGATGACGGCCGCGCTGGCATAGACCGGCAGCGCTTGCCGATGCTCGCGCAGCATCAGCAAGCCTGTCACGTGGTCGATCTGCGCATCCATCAGCACCACGCCCACGATGCCCGTATCACGCGGCGCACGTGCCGGTTGCAGCGCCGGTGAACTGCGCAGTTGCGCGAGGATGTCCGGCGAGGCATTCACCACGATCCAGTTGTGCTGGCCGTCGCCGAGTGCGATGGAAGACTGCGTGCGCGGGGTGGCACGCACGGTGCCGCGCCGCACGCCGTCGCAGTTGCGACAGTTGCAGTTCCACTGTGGGAAACCGCCGCCGGCGGCCGAGCCGAGAACCCTGAGTATGGTCATGATGCAAATCCAACGTGTCGGGCGGATTGAGCAAGAAGTCGGCCAGGGCATGGCGCTAAGGCATGCGCGCCGCGCGCCGAAAAAAAAGAAGCCCGCCGTGAAGAACCGGCGGGCTCGTGGAGCCTTGCGTGCTCAGCCGCGCAGCATCAGCGGTTGGCGATGTACATGGTGATTTCGAACCCGAGTCGCAGTTCGGTATAGGCGGGCGTTGTCCAGTTCATGTCTCCTCCTTGAGGGTTGGCATAGTTAGTGAGTGCACTGCGTTGTTCAGCGGCTGACGCAGGCGTTTGCCGAACACAGCCGCATCGTCATCAAGGCAACATCCATGCCCACTTCCGACTGGCCAACAACGTCCGCCCGCCTGCACCTGCGCACGCCCGACGGCCATTGCCTGCATGTGCGCCAATGCGGGCCCGACAGCGGTGAACCGTGGCTGGTGCTGCACGGTGGCCCGGGCAGCGGCTGCGTGCCATCGATGGCCGCGTGGTTCGATCCGCTGCGGCATCGCGCCGTGCTGCCGGACCAGCGCGGCGCAGGGCGCTCGCGACCGGCCGGCACGCTACGGCGCAATACGGTGACGGCATTGCTGGCCGATCTTGAGCAACTGCGCGTCGCACTTGGCATTGCGCGCTGGGGCGTGGTCGGCGGGTCATGGGGTGCGGCGCTGGCGCTGGCCTATGCCGATCGCTTTCCCAATGCCGTATCGGCACTGGTGCTGCGCGGCGCTTTCCTGACCGGTTTCGACGATGTGCAGGCGCTGTTCAATGCGCGCGGTGCCGGTCGTGATCTCTTGCGGAGCGTCGACGGGCGGGGCGAGGGTTTTCCCGCGGCCCATGGTCGCCTTCTCGTTGCAACAGACATGTTGCAGCCTGGTACAACTGTTCAGAAATTGAACATCGCCCGTGCGTGGCAGCGTGCTGAGCATCGGTTGTTGGGGCTGCGGCCGCAGGCACGTCGCCAAACATGGCAGCAGCGCATGGCCCTCGTGCGCAAGTACCAGCTGCAGGCGCACTACCTGTATCGGCGGGCGGGGCTCGGGAAAGCTGCGTTGCTGCGGGCGGCTGCGCGTATCGGCGCGAGGGGATTGCCGGTGACACTACTGCATGGGCGGCAAGACAACGTTTGCCACCCCCGGAATACGCTGCGATTGTCTGCAGCGATACCGCATGCGCGGTTGGTGTGGGTGCCGGGCGGGCACCTGGCGGTAGGGGAGATGGCGAACGCGCTGGGCGCTGCCATCCGTGCGTCGGCGTGGTCAGTCGGTGTCTGAGGGCAGGCCGCCTGCCTCGTCGATCCTGCGGTAGATCGTGTTGCGTGAAATGCCGAGCGCCTTGGCAGCGGCGGAGATGTTGCCGTTGTGCGCCTTCACGGCCGCCATGATGGTCATGCTTTCCACATCGGCAAGCCGCTTGGGCTGGGAGCCGCCCACGCTTTGAGTGACGGGCGGCACAGCCGCTGTCGGCGCCACCGCGTTGTCTGCCGCCGGCTGGTCGCCGTGGCGCGCCTGCCAGTCTTCAAGAAAATCGTCGGGCAGATGGTCTTCGGTGATCTCCGGCGCGCCTTCGGCCATCAGCCGGGCGGTGCGCAGCAGATTACCGAGCTGGCGGATGTTGCCGGGCCAGTGGTAGGTGCGGAACATCTGCATCACGGCTTCGCTGATAGGGGGCGCGTCTGCCTGTTCGAGCTTCAGCAGCTTGTCGGCCACCACGTCGAGGTCGGTGCGCTCGCGCAGTGCGGGCAGGCGCACGACCAGGCCGTTGAGGCGGTAGTACAGGTCTTCGCGGAACTGCCCGCTGGCCACCATCTCGCGCATGTTGCGGTGGGTCGCGCACACGACGGTCACATCCACCTGGATCAGCTTGTTGCTGCCCAGCGGCGACACCGCACGCTCTTGCAGCGCGCGCAGCAGGCGGGCCTGCAGGTGCAGCGGCATGTCGCCAATCTCGTCGAGGAAAAGTGTGCCGCCGTTGGCCAGCACCATCTTGCCGATGCCGCCTTTCTTGCGCGCGCCGGTAAAGGCGCCTTCTTCGTAGCCGAACAGTTCGGATTCAATCAGCGCTTCCGGAATCGACGCGCAGTTCACGGCGATGAAGGGGCCGGCATGGCGCGGGCTGTCGGCATGGATGGCGCGCGCGAGCAGTTCCTTGCCGGTGCCGGTTTCGCCCAGGACCATGACAGGAATGTCCTTGCCGATGACCTTGCGCAGCTTGCCGATCACGGTCTGGATCTGCGCGTCGCCGGTATCCAGTGCCTCCAGGCTTGCCGGTTGCCGGGATGGCTCGATGTAGGCGCGGCGCGGCGCGGTGTCGTGGTCGGTCGAACGTTCTGCGCCCATTGCGCCGCCCACCATGCGGTTGGCCGGCCGCTTCCATTCGACGCGCGCAAATACCTTCACGCCGCTGGGCAACTGCAATTGCACGATGCCTGCCGCCGCGGTACGTTCCCGGTCGATCAACTGCGACATCGACAGCCCGAACAGCGACGAAAAGGTATGTGCTTGAAGCGCGCGGATCGACAGGCCGAGCTGGAACTCGCCACTGCGGTTGGCCGACAGGAAGCGCCCCGCCGGCGTGAAGGCCGCGATCCCTTCGACCAGCGTGCCGATGAATTCCGGGCGCGAGTGGAAGTGGATGCACACCACGTCCTGGAACGTGTTGGCAAACAACTGGTTCTCGATCATCTGGGCCGACATGCGCACCAGCGCCATGGTGTGCTTGTGGAAGCCACGATGGTCACCCGTCACATCGAGCGCACCCACGGTGGCGCCGTACGGATCAAAGATCGGCGCACACGAGCAGGTGAGGAACTGATTGGCCTCAAGGTAGTGCTCCGAGCCGTGGACCAGCGTGGGTTTGCCGTCGGCCAGCGCCGTGCCGATGGCGTTGGTGCCACGGCTCGCTTCCGACCACAGCGCGCCCGGCTGCAGGGCCACTTTGCTGGCCTGGGCCAGGAAATCGTCGTCGCCCATCGAATGCAGGATCAGGCCCGACGTATCGGTCAGGATCACCATGCTCTGCGTGTTGACGATCTGGCTGTAGAGCGTCTCCATGACGGGCAGCGCGTGCGTGAACAGCGACTGGCTGCGCTCGATCTCGGTCTTCAGCTCGTTATGCAGCACCGGGCAGAAGTCGGGCGATTCATAGGGCCGCAGGCCGTACGACTTGGATCGTTCGTGCGATTGCGCGATCAGTTCGGGCTGATCGTGCGGTGCGTCACCGAGCGTGGCCGGGGCGTTGTCGGAAGCGCGCGTGCCGGCTGCCGCGTGAGGGGTCATGGTGTGTCTCCTAAAACCTCGCCCGCAATCTGTGTGCGGGTCGCCCGGATCGCTTCATTTAAGCAGGGAGCGAACCGGAAGTGTTGCGCCATGAAGCAAGACCCTTGCCAGGGTGTTGCATTCCTGAGCACCTGTGCCAACCCATGCCTCCGATATCTGGAGCGTTTGGCGGATCTTGGCGGTGTCTCCCGGCAGATTCTCGACTTGGTATGGCTCTTGCAGAAATGCCTCCAAAAATCGTTTCAACGACAACTAGGAGACACTCTTGAAAACGCCTCGCAACTTGCTCGCGCTGCTTTCTGCCTGCGCATTCCTGGCCGCGGGATTGCCCGCAACCGCATCCGCTCACGGCGATGTCACGCCGCAGGCCGTAGACACGCACACCTTACCGCAACTCGGCGCCGATTGGCGTCAGGACAATCCATACCGGACCGGTCCCGCACACGACGAAGCGCTGCGGATCGGCTCCTCCGGGTTCAACCAGAACTGCGCGCGCTGCCATGGGCTGGAGGCCATCTCGGGCGGGATCGCCCCCGACCTGCGCAAGCTCGACACCGATTGCATGTCGTTGGCCGACGCCAAGAAGAAGGAAGCCTGCTACGGCGAGGTGTCGCAATACTTCACAGCCACCGTCCGCCACGGCCGCACCCGTGACGGTCGTGTCTACATGCCGCCGTTTGAAGGCGTGCTGACCCAGGAAGCGGTCTGGGCGATCAAGACGTATCTGGAATCGCGCCGCGTACAGGACTAGTAGGTCGGCCTGCCTCAGTTGGCAGCTTGGCGAGCCGGTGCTGTCCCTGCCTTCGTGTGCATCGGCTCGCTCATTTTTTTCCGCCTGGAGATGTCTCATGAACGCCCGTTTTCGGTTGGCTGCGGCCGGAGTTTTTCGCCGCCTTGCCTGCCTCCTGCTTGCCGCGTCAGCCATGGTGTTGGGCGCCGTGCCGGCACACGCCGACATGGCGAAGATCCGCCAGAGCGGCGCCCTGAAGGTCGCGCTGTACAAGGGCCTGCCACCGTTCTCCGATAACGTCGGGGGGCAATTCAGCGGCATTGATGTGGCGCTTGCCAATGCGCTCGGCAAGCAGATGGGCCTGTCGGCGTCGTTGCTGCCCTTTGATGCGGATGACGACGGCATGTCGGGCGACCTGCGCAATATGGTCTGGAAGGGGCATTACCTGGGATACGGCCCGGCCGACGTGATGCTGCATGTGCCGGTCGATCCGAACTTCATTCGGCAGAATGGGCAGGTGCTGATCTTCGCGCCGTACCTTCGCGAAGGCTACGTGCTGGTGTACGACAGCGAGCGCGTCCGCAAGGTCAGCAGTTTCGAAGACCTCGCCGGCCAGGCGACTGGCGCCGAGCAGGGATCAGGCGGCGCAAGCGCGCTGCTTTCCAGCGCCAACGGCGCCCTGCGCGACAAGGTGAAGATCTACCCGGAGGCCAACGAGGCGCTACGTGCGCTGTTCTCCGGCCAGATTGCCGCGGCAATGGTGACGCGGGCGCAATATGAAAGTGCGCTGAAGACGCAGAATCCATCTGCCACACGCTTTGTGGCGACCGAGCTGCAGTCACCGCTGTTGCCCGCCCGCGGCTGGGCGATCGGCATGGCCGTCAAGGCGGACCAACGTGAACTGGCGCAGGCGCTGGAGAGCGCCCTCAATGCCCTGCGCGCCAGCGGCGAGCTGCAGCGCATCTTTGCGCAGTACGGCGTGTCGATGGTGGCTCCGTAGGCGCCACTGCCCGCCCACGGAGCCGAACGTGTCGACGTCTCTGATGTGCTGGCCGTGCGGGCTGGCCGCGCCGGCCAGCTCGCGCGCTATGCTTTCTCCGCCGCGGCGTGCTTGGAGGGTAGCGCACTCACGTTGTCGTCGAACGCCGAATCCACGGGGATCTTCGAGAAGTGGTGGATCTTCGGCGCGTGCGATTCGTCGGCCTGTGCGTCGTGCGGGTCGATGAACGACATTGCCGTGCGGCGCTTGAGCATGTGCGAGTCGCGCGATTGCGATTCGCGCCACAACTCGGCCGTGAATTTGAGACCGGCGCGCAATGCGTGGGCGCTTTCCTGCTTGCCCTTGCGTTGATCGGAGACGCGCTCGATGCCTTTCTTGACGACATCTTCCAGGAACGTGATACGGGCGCGGTAATAGTCCGCGTGCATTTGAGCATCCATCACGCGCTGCTCTGCCTGGTACAGCTCCATGCGCAATTCGCTTAGCGCGCGTTCGGCCTGCTTCTCGGGAGAGGGTGCGTGGCTCAAGGCCCAGTTTGCAATCCACCGCAACATGGTCAAGCCCTCCTGTCTTGCGGTGTCCGCCGCCGGTGGGAAGACACCGTTCACTGCCCGCGCATTGATCGGAAGTGATCGCCGCTTGCCAAACAGACTAGCAAAAAAAGCAGCGCGATTGCGCTAGTCCACGCGCATGCCTGTTGTGAAAAGGAAGCATGGTCCGTTTGGGTGAGAGGCGCACGGGCCAACTTCTGGTCTCATAAGCGGATTGCCTACTTTGCACAGGTTTGCGAGGCAAACGTCACCTGCCTGCGCAAGCGATTGCGCACATCACCGCGCCCGATCCGGGGCGCCCTGTCAGCGGAATCGGTACGTAAGCGAAGCCATGGCCGTGGTCTGCTGGCGGCGCTGCGTGATCGGGCTATCCGCCGCATCTCCTTGCACCCGCGCAACCGTGAGCGAGCCATTGGCCGTCCACCGATCATCGAGCTTGCACGTGACGATGGCATTGAAGTGGATGTCGCGCAGCCCCGCATGCGTGGCAAATACCGGCAGGCCCGAACGGGCGCTCTGCCCATCGTCCACGCCAAAGAACGTACGCATGTACTGGCCGTTCGTCCATGACACGCCGGTGCCGAGGCTGAACAGCCAGCGGCCGAGCGGCGCGCTTGCGTAGACATCGGCGTTGGCGATCAACCCCTGGCGGTTACCGAGGATGTCCTGCTCCGCATCGGTGGACAGCGTGAGGAACGACACCGTGTACTGCGCAAACGCCTTTGCGCGCACCGTGGCATTGACGTTGCCCAGACCATTCAGGCGCGCGTCGTCATGCGCATGGCGCCACGTCGGGTCGAACTGGAAGTTGCCGCCCACCTGCCACGTGTCGTTGTTCGCCAGGTACACACCCGCAAAGTCCATCCCCTTGGAAAAGAACCGGTGCTTGTACTCGATCTCCTGATCGATCCACGGAAACACGAAGCTCGATTTTGCGCCCGGATACTTGGGCGACATGTAAATCGCCGGGCCCACAGCAATGCTCCAGTCGCTGGCGTCGGCGCTGTTGTTTGCGTTGCTCTCCGTGTTGGCGGCGGGGCTTGTCTGTGCCCGGGCGATGCCGCTCAATGCGCCGATGGCCATCAGAAGGAAGAACACAAGGCGAGGCAGGGCGCGCGAAGACAGCGGCATGAGAGGGCGGAAACTCGAAAGGAATGTGAGCGAAGGAAACGGCGGCACGCCATTCTAGTGGAACCGTCGGAACGCAGGATGACGAGGGAAGGCAGCGAGCGTCTGACGCATCTGCAGTGCCGCGCTGGCAAGCAGGCGAAAAAAAACGCCGGGATGTCCCGGCGTTCTTCATGGTGCGGCTGCCTTATTGCTTGGCGGGCGCAGCGGCCTTCGGTGCCGAAGCAGCGTCGGTCTTGGCTTCCGACTTGGCTGCAGCCTTGTGGGCCTTCTTGTGAGCGTGCTTCTTCTCGTGCTTGGCTTCAGCCTTCGGTGCCGAAGCAGCATCGGTGGTCGTCGCTGCAGCGGTCGCCGCCGGTGCGGGTGCGGCGGCCGGTGCGGAGGCGGTGCCAGCTGCGAACACGGGGGCTGCGAAGGCACCAGCAACGATCAGAGCGGCCAGGGATTGAGCGACTTTCATGTGAGACTCCTTAATCAGAAACAAGCGGGATATTGGGACTCCAGATACATGGATCTCGTCCCATTTGCGATCCATGCCTCCAAAAACGTCTCACATTGAGAGCGCGCTGACCGCCGTTTGTAAGCGTTCTGCCCACGGTGTAAGCGCGCGTAACAAGGTCGTTTTCGCTGCGTCCGATGTCTGTCGCGATGGGTTGAGACACATCAAGGCCAGGCCCGGCGCATCGGCGTACCGTCAGGCGTCGGGTGGACAACTGCTGACGCGTACACCACACTGGGTGGTGATGCGTGGGTCATTTCGATGTCAGGCCGCGCATTGCATCGCGGGCGTGGGAGCGCAATGGGTCACGCTCCATCCGATACCGGTAGCGCCACAAACCAGTCTCTTCTATAAGGACAACACGATGAACAAGCTTCTGGCCGCCCTCGTGGCTACAGTCTTCAGCGCCGGCGCGTTTGCGCAGGCGTCCGCACCGGCAGCGGCTCCGGCACCTGCCGCTGCCGCGCCGGCACCCGCCGCGTCGGCTCCTGCCGCAGGCGAAAAGGCAACGCAACTTCATAAGAAGAAAAAGAAACGCGACCATCGTCCGAAGCATCAGGACAAGAGCGCGTACGGCGTGGGCGGCTGATCTGCCGTAGCCCGCCGATTTTCTGCACACCGAAGCGCCGGCCTCCTAGAAGGAGCCGGCGCTTTGTTTTGTGCGAGCCGAAAAGATTCACGTTAAAGTCGCTTGACTTAGAGTGCGCTCTAACTTCTAAGCTCCGTTCATGACCACATTCCTGACCATCGCCCAAGTTGCAGAAGCCACCGGCCTGTCGACGCATACGCTGCGCTATTACGAGCGCATCGGCCTGCTCGACAGCGTGCAGCGGCGCGATAACGGCCATCGTGTCTTCCGCACCGAAGACATGAGATGGCTCGAGTTCCTGCTGCGCCTGCGCGATACCGGCATGCCGATCGCGCAGATGCAGGCGTACGCCGCACTGCGGCGGCAGGGCGACAGTCTGGAGAGTGTGTCGGCGCGCCAACGCCTGCTGGAATCGCATGCGGCGGCGCTGGAAGCGGAGCTGCGCGCGCGGGCCGAAACGCTGGCCGTGCTGCGCGCCAAACTCGTTGTCTACGACGGCATCCGGGCACGGATTGAAGCCGCGGAAGGCGCGAAGGGCTCTGCTTCCTCATCTCTCAAATCGAAGCACAAGCCAAAACGCCAACCGAACGAGGACGCGCATGACACCGAACACGCACACCGCCCAATCCGCAAACCACGCCAATCTGCAGGACGACCGTTACGCACGGGGCTGGCTAAAGCTGAAGGAAGTCGATGATGTGGCCGGCGAACGCGTGGTCGAGGCCATGGCCGACATCGCGCCCGACCTCGGCCGCTACATCGTCGAATTCGGGTTTGGCGATGTTTACTGCCGCCCTGGTCTGACGCTGCGCGAGCGCGAGATTGCCACCATTGCCGCGCTCACGGCGCTGGGCAACGCGGCACCGCAGTTGAAGGTGCACATTGCGGCGGGGCTCAACGTCGGGCTCACGCGCACGGAGATCACCGAGACGATCCTGCAGATGGCGCTATACGCGGGTTTTCCGGCAGCGCTCAACGGCATGTTTGCCGCCAAGGAAGTGTTTGCTGCTCACGACGCCGAGGCCTAGGGCGTGGTCGCTGCCGGAGGGTCGATCCGCCGCGACACCAGCAACTGATCAACGCGGTGATTGTCGATGTCGAGCACTTCAATATGCAGCGGCCCGATGTCGACCGTCTCGCTTTTCTTGGGAATGCGCTTGAGCGCGTAGATGACCAGCCCGGCGAGCGTTTCGACGTGGTGTTCGCCGGGCAGGTCGTCGAGGTCGAAGGCGCGTTTGACGTCGCCCAGCGGCGTGACACCGTCGATCAGGCATGAGCCGTCATCGCGGCGCACGATCTGCTCGTCCTCGCCCAGGTACAGGATGTCGCCCATCACCGCGCCGACAATGTCGTCGAGTGTCACAACACCCACCACCAGCCCGTATTCGTTGACGACCGCGCCAAAGCGCTCGTGCATCTCGCGAAAGCGCGTGAGCGCTTGCGACAGATTGAGCGTGTCTGGCAGCACCAGCAGATTCTTGTCGTAGTGCTTGCTGATGTTACGGATCACGGCGGACGACTCGTCCGACAGGATCTGCTGCAGGATGTCCTTGGACGCGATGAAGCCGAGCACCGAGTCGATGTCTTCGCGGCAGACGAGATATTCGGCGTGCGGCTGCGCAATGATCTTCATCTTGATCGACTCCAGCGGCTCGTCCACCGTGAAGTAGATCACCTCGTCGCGCACGGTCATCACCGAGGTGATGGTGCGCGATTCCAGCTCGAACACGTTTTCGATCATGGCCAGCTCGTGCTTGCGCAGCACGCCGGCTTCCGCGCCTGCGCCCACCATGGCGGCGATGTCTTCGGTGGTGATCTGGTCGACGCGGTGTGTCGGCACGCCAAACAGCTTGAGGAACATGTCGGCCGCCCCATTGAACAGCCACACCACCGGCCGCAGTGCGCGCAGGCACGACTGCATCGGGCCGATGACCGACAGGGCGCAGCGCTCGGGGTAGAGCACGGCCAGGCGCTTGGGCAGCAGGTCGGCAAAGAGAATGAACAGCGCCGTCACGATGATGAAGCCGGCGATGCTGCCGATCCGTTCGGCGCGGGCGGCAGGCAGCCACTCGCTCAGCCCCGCGGCGAGCGGCCCCGAGATCTGGCTGTCGCCGATGACACCGGCCAGGATGGCCACCGCATTCACCCCGATTTGCACCACGGTGAAGAAGTTGCCGGGCATGTCCTTGAGTTGCAGCACGCGCAGGGCGCGGGTGTCGCCGTCGTCGGCCAGGGTTTGCAGGCGGGTGCGCCGCGATGCCGTGAGGGCGATTTCGGAAGCAGAAAAAAAGGCGCTGATCAGGATCAGCAGGGCAAGGATGAGGGCGGACATGATGGGGGGGGCCGTCCGGGCAAGTCGCGTCGTTGCGCAGCGACAACTGCACGGTCGCGTGGAATGTGGCTCCGAATGATCATGGTGCAGCCCTGAATGCTTTGTCAAACCACGGCATGCGCGATTGATCTCAAACAATTGTTTATGTCCGAGAGGGGTATACGGCCATCAAAAATGTGGTTTGCGGTGTACCCATGGCATCGGCGATACTTGACGTTCGGACACATTATCTCGGTATGCCTTGCGGGGCCTGCGTTTGCGGGCGGCGACCGGGAAGAAAAACAGCAGTTCCGGGACGGCGCCGCCACAGGGGCCGATCTTCAGCGCCGGCGCAGATCGGCCTAATTCATGCACTCAGTTGCATAGCGGAGTATCAGTTCATGTGGGTTCTCAGCCGTTTACAGCGGCGCACCGGGGGGAAACGGGGGAATACGGCAGGGACGATCGCTCGGTTGGCAGGCTTTCTTATTGCAGCCACCGTATCGATGCCTTGTACGACGTTTGCGCAACAAACGTCTGCCACCACCGGATCCGGTGCGTCTGCGGTTACATCTTCCGTCTCGGCCAGCGCGCCGAACATCGCGTGGTACTACGGCGACAAACCGCCCGTGGCGCAGTTGCGCGCCTTCGATGCTGTGGTGGTGGAACCCGACCACGGGTTCGATCCATCGCAGTTCAAGACACCCAAGACGCAGTGGTACGCCTATGTGAGCGTGGGCGAGGTCACGCCTGAGCGCAGCTGGTACAAGGAATTACCCAAGGCCTGGTTGTCGGGCCGCAACGCGGCGTGGGCCTCACGCGTGGTAGACCAGGCCCAGCCCGAGTGGCCGGCGTTTTATGTCGAACACGTCATCAAGCCGCTGTGGGACAAGGGCTACCGTGGCTTTTTCCTCGATACGCTCGACTCTTATCAGTTGGTGGCCAAGGACGACGCCTCGCGCGCGGCGCAGGAAGCCGGCATGGTGCGGGTGATTCGCGCGATCAAGGCGCGCTATCCGGACGCCAAGCTGATCTTCAACCGCGGGTTTGAGATCCTGCCGCAGGTGCACGACCTGGCGTATGCGGTGGCGTTTGAATCGCTGTATCGCGGCTGGGACCAGGGCAGCAAGCAGTACAAGGACGTGAGCGACGCCGACCGCGAATGGCTGATGGGCCATGTGCGCCAGATTCGCGACGACTATCACCTGCCCGTCATCGCCATCGACTACTGCCCGCCGACCGACCGTGCCTGTGCACGCGAAACGGCCAAGCGCATCAAGGCGCAGGGCGTGGTGCCGTACGTGACCGATCCCGACCTGTCGACCATTGGCGTGGGGCGCATCGAGGTATTGCCGCGCAAGGTGTTGATCCTGCAGGACCGCGACCCGCGTACCACCATCGACACCAGCGAGGGCGTGCGCTTCGTGGCCACGCCGCTCAATTTTCTTGGCTACGACGTTGAGTACGCCGACATCAACAAGCCGCTGCCCGCTTCGGTACCGCCCGACCGCTACGCCGGCGTGGTGGTGTGGGTGAACACCAGTCCGATCAGGCAGGTCGCGGCGCTGTCGTCGTGGGTGCGGCAACGTATTCATGACGGCGTGCACATCGCCTTCCTGAACCAGTTCGGCCTGCCGGTGGACGGCAGCATGGCCGACATGTTCAAGCTGCAACTCGTGCGCGGGCGTGCCAGCGGGCCGCTGTCGGTGGTGTCGCAAGACAAGATGATGGGTTTTGAGATGGCGCCCCAGCCGGAGCGCCGTGAAGCCCAGCCGATCAAGGTGAGCGCGAATGGGCAGTCGCTGCTGCGGCTGAAGTCGGGCAACTTTGAGTTTGATGCCGCTGCCATTACCGACTGGGGCGGCTACGTACTGAATCCGTACGCGGTGTTCTCCATGGACACCGTTGAGCAGGCCCGCTGGGTTGTCCAGCCGATCGAATTCCTGCGCCGCGCGCTGGCGCTGCCGGACATGCCGATCCCCGATGTGACCTCTGAAAACGGCCGCCGGCTCATGCTCGTGCACGTGGATGGCGACGGCTTTGCCTCACGCGCCGAGTTTCCTGGCCCCGAATATTCCGGCGAGGTGCTGCTGCAGGACGTGTGGGAGAAGTACCGTATCCCGACAACGCTGTCGATCATCGAAGGCGAGGTGGGCGCAAGCGGGCTTTACCCCAAGCTGACGCCGCGCCTGGAAGCAATTGCGCGCCAGATGTTCGCGCTGCCGTATGTCGAGCTGGGCACCCATACTTATTCGCACCCGTTTGATTGGAGCCGCACCGTGCCCGGCGCGGCCGCTGATCGGGCCAAGGAAGGCCCGGGTGCGGACAAGGGCGGTGGCGACACCGCATTCACGCTGTCCATTCCCGGCTACAAGTTCAGCCTGGATCGCGAGATAGCGGGCTCGATCAACTACATCAACGAGCGTCTGGCCCCGCCCGGCAAGCGCGTGAAGCTCCTGCAGTGGTCGGGCGACTGCCAGCCTCCCGGGATTGCCGTGCGCATGGCGTGGGACGCAGGCGTGCTCAACCTGAACGGGGGCGATACCACCATCACGCGCAGTTCGCCATCATGGACGGAGATTGCGCCGCTGGGCATCGACAAGGGCCCGGGGGCTTACCAGGTGTTTGCGCCAAACCAGAACGAGAACGTCTATACAAACGATTGGACCGGGCCGTTCTATGGTTTCGATCGCCTGATTGAAACGCTGCAGTTGACGGACACGCCGTATCGCTTCAAGCCGATCAACATCTACTACCACATGTATTCGGGCACCAAGCTTGCGTCGCTCAAGGCCTTGAAGAAGGTCTATGACTACGCGTTGTCGCAGCCCGTGTTCCCGATCTATTCGACCGAGTATGTGGTCAAGGTGCTGGACTTCCGCAACATGGCCATCGCCCGAGAAGTCGGTGACGACAACACCTGGGTGGTGCGCGGCGATGGCGATCTGCGCGAGCTGCGCTGGATGGCGCCCGGTACGCCGCGCATGGCGGATGCGCAGGGGGTGGTTGGGTATGACAAGGCCGCCGGCGGCATCTATATCCATCTTGATGATGGTGCCGCACGCTTTACGCTCGCACCTGGGGCGGAGTCGGCCAAGCCGGCGTACATTGCTGAAGCCGCTGCCTTTGTGCGCGATTTCGCACGAAACGGAAATGCGTTGAGTTTCGAGGCAGGCGGCTATTACAAGCCGTTTGTTCGTCTGGCCAATGCGGGTGCCTGCCGTGTGAAGGTCAACGGCAACCCGGCGCGCACCGCCCGTGCGCAAGACAACACCGTGCGTGTCGATCTGACAGGAGCTGCTGCGCAAACCGTGACCTACCAACGTGTCGATGTGGTCTGCTGACCTGACCCCGCGTGAACGGCTGCTGCCAGCCTGGCTGATCGGTACCCTGGGTGCGCTGATCGGGTTGGCGCTCGCCTTGATGTTTCCCCGCGAACGTCTGGAGGCGCGCCTGCTGGAGGGCGGCAAGGTCGATGCGCTGTCGGTGGCCTACCTGGAAGCGTGGCTGCGCGTGCGCCCGAACGACGGCGAGTTCTTGAGTGTGCTGGCTGCCCAGTACGTGCGCACGGGCCGCTTGGCAGAAGCCGAAGCCATGGTCGCTCGCATGCGCGCGCAGCACGACAAGACGCTCGACCGTGAAGCGCTGCTGCTGGATATCGCCATCCGCGAGCAACGCGCCTACGCGCTGCAACCGAACGATCCGCAGCGCGCGGCCATGCTGGTCGACCTGCGTGGTCTGCTCAAGCAGGCGCTGGACTATCGCTGGACTGCGGCCGAGCTGGAGATGCTCGCCGCCAAGTCGCGTGGCTTGGATCAGGGGGCGATTGCCATCCAGTTCTATCAACGACTGGCAAAACAGGACGTGGCGCGCGCCGCGCAATGGCAGGCGCGTACTGCTGAGATTGCGCTGGGCGTGGGCGAATACCGCGCCGCTGCCGCTGCCAACTTTGCTGCGCAGGCCACCGCCAAGTCGCTCGACGAGCAGCGCCGCTACTTCATTGCAGGGTTGAAGGCCCTGCAGGCTGGCAACCTGCTCGACGACGCCATGACGGAAGCGCAACGCCGCGTGGGCCCACTGATCGACGATACCGAAACGCTGCGCTTTCTCACGCGTCTGGCGGTGGCATGCAACCGGCCGGATCTGGCAGACCAATACGCCCGGCGCCTGCTGCGGCTGTCGTGGCATCAGGCGGGGGAGGGTGTTGCCTTGGCCTCCGGTGTCGCCCGTCATGACTGGGCATTCGCAGGCCGGCCTGAACCGCTGCCCAGTCCCGCAGACCTGGTGTTCATGGATGGCCCGGAAGGCTTGGCGCGTCGTCAGCGCCACGCTGCACGCATTCGCCCCGTCGCGGATAAGCAGAACAAGGCTGACGATGCAGCTTCGCCAGCGCAACCGTCGGGCGCACAGGCTATTGCACGCGGGATCGCCCCGTTCAATGCCGAAGACTACGACCTCGCGTTCCAGGTGTTCATGGGCAGCGGCAATCTGAACGATGCCATGCGCGTGGCCGAGGCCGCCGTGCGCCAACGGCCCGATCTGAAAATCTGGACCGAACGTGCCGCGCAGGTGGCCGAGTGGAACCGCCAACCGATGGCGGCGTTGAACTATTGGCTGGCGTACGCGCAATCCACCGGGGATGACGCGGCCTGGCACCATGTATTGCGTCTGGCGCCCGCGCTCAACGAAGACCACGCCTATCTGGCGGGGCTGCGCTACCAGGCAAGCCGCAACCCGGGCGACATGAAGTTGCTCGACCAGATCATCGCGGCGTACGAGCGCCTGGGCGAACCCGTGGAAGGGCTGGCATACCTGAACAGCATCGCACGCGGGCCGCATCGCCAGGCGGTGCTGGAGCGCTATGCCAATCTGGCCGAGCGCGCAGGCAAAGACGATCAGGCCTACGACACCTACGTGCGTTTGCAGAAGGAGTTCGGTCCCAACGCGCAGTACGCGCTCAAGCTGGCGAACATCCTGTACGTGCGCGGGCAGTTCGCGCAGGCGCTTGCCGCCATGCAGGCCGCGGACAAGGTGGCCACGCCATCCGATGACCTCTACTGGCGGACCTTCGCCCAGCTCGCGCGTCTGAACCAGCGTGATGATCTGTCGCGTGAGGCGTATCGACAGTTGCTGATCGGCGGCAAGGCTGAGCCAGACGATCTGACAACGATGATCGACTTCTACGACGCCAGCCCCATCGATGCTGGTCGTCTGGCAGAACTTGCCTTCCGCAAGGATGGCACGATGGTTCACCTGCAGCAGGCCATCTACTACTACACGCGTGCGCGCGCCTTCCGCCGCATCGATGGGTTGCTGGCCTCCCTCACGCCAGAACAGCGCAAAGCGGCCGAGCAATCCGCCGGCGTGCTGGGGGCGCGCGCAGAGTATTTCCGCCAGAGCGGTCAGTGGGATGCCGCCATGCGTGATTTGCGGCGCGCTGTGTCGCTGCCTGATGCGGGCAGCGATGTGAAGGCCGCCTTCCTCTGGGGCCTGCTGGATTCCGGTCAGAACGCCGAACTCAAGCGCGCATTGGCGCTTTGGCGTGGCGAGGCCGAAAACGATTCCGCGTACTGGGGCGCCTACGCTGCCGCCGGCCTGCAGCTGTTTGACGCCAACCTGGCGTTGCGCTTCCTGGGCCGCCAGGGCAAGTCGATGCAGACCGATCCGCTCTGGTTGCTGGCCTATGCCGATGCCCGCGAAATGGCCGGTCAGGCCGATGCCGCCTGGGCGCTGCGCCGCGAAGCGTGGTGGTTGCTGTGGCGCGCTGAAGACACGACAGGCAAAGGCAAGGCCAACCCGCCCGCGGGGCGCCGCGTAGGCACGCGCGTCACGGTGGGCGATGGCGACGCGGCGCCGCTGGAAGACGATGCACGCGCTGAATTGCGTGCCCGGCGCGTTTCACTGGCGCAGACGTTCGGGTCTGGCGACCTGTCGCAGCGTCTGCTGATCGAACTGCTGCGCGATGATCGCCGCGCGACGCGGCAGGCCCGCGAAGGCGGCAGCGCCGCTGTGCAGAAATCGGAGTTGGGCGATATCGACACGTTGCCGCCCGAGCCGCCCCAGACTCCCGCCGACAAGCGCAAGCAGGCCCGCGTGAGCGATCAGCTTGTTTCCGCCGTGGCGAAGGAAGCCGCACTGGGCTGGGCGCTCTCGCAGGAGGCGAATGATCTGGCGCGCGCGTGGCTGCTGCAGCAGTACACGCGCCGCATGACGCGCCCGGCCTATGCCGAGATCTCCATTGCCCTGGCCGAGCGCGATCTGCAGACGCTCAACCGGCTGCTTGACGACACGCCTGACCGCATTCCGCTCTACAACCGCATCGATGCCAATGTGATGACGGACCGCCTGGGCGAGGCGCAGCGTTTGTCGTTTGAAGGGCTGACCACCGCCCCCGATGACGCACAACTGCACGAACGTGTGCAGGAGACGCTGCTGACCAATGCGCAGGCGCTGGAGCCGCGCGAGACGTGGTTCAAGCAGGCACCCCTGACGTACTTCGAGACCAGCGCCGCCGCCGGCATCCGCCTGACCGACCACTACAGCATGCTGGTGCGCGCCACCCAGCGGAACCAGCGCTCGACCGACGATACGCAGTTGACCGGTGTGCCCGCGCAGGATCGACAGGTGGATTGGATCTCGCAATACCAGACGCAGAACACACAGTGGAAGGGCACGGTGGGTTGGCGCCAGGGGCTGGGCTCGCTTTACGCGTTCCGGCTGGATGGTCTGCTGGGGCAGGTAGGGCCGGTGGGCACCGAACTGTCGATCGGCCGCAACCAGCCGGCCAATGAAACGCCGCAACTGCGTGTGGGCGGCGTGAAGGATCTGTTCTCGATCGGCAACAACTGGCGCTTGACGCAAAACGAATACGTGCGCGCCCGCGTGGAAGGCGACCGCTTCTACGGACAGGATCGCTCGTTCCTCGGCAGCGGCATGGTGTTCGATGGTGAAATCGGCCACCGCTTCCGGGTGGAATATCCGGACTACACGATCCGCGTGGTTGGTACCGTTGCACGTTACAACGCAACGGGCACGGTCAGCCCGTTGATGGCTCGCCTGCTTCCCTCGGGCGCCGCACCGGACGTTGATCAGATCATGCCGCGCTCGTTCAACCAGTTCGGCATGCTGTTTGGCTTCGGCACGGATTATCTGGACCGCTACACGCGCGCATGGCGGCCCTTCATGGATGCGGGCATGCTGCATGACAACCGCGAAGGGTGGGGCGTGCAGGCTCAGCTTGGCGTCGCAGGCAGCGTGTTTGGCAACGACCATCTGGCGCTGTACATCGAGCACCAGTCGATTACGCGCGCGGGTACATCGCCGCTGACGGAGATCGGCCTGCGCTACCGCTGGCTCTACTGACAAGCAAGAACAAAGCAACGGGGAAAGAACGACATGAAGCACACAACGGAAGACTCCAGGGAGAACGCGATGACACCCTTGATCCACAAGATGAAGGCCGGCCGCCGGCGCTGGCTGGCCATGGCAGCGGGCGTTGGTGCGGCGCTTGTGTTGTCCGCCTGCGCGGTGGTCGACAGCGGCCGTGCACCGGCAACCAGCGCGTCTGACGCGTGGGTGGTGCTGCCCATCGCCAATTACACCGAAACGCCGCAGGCAGGCCTGCGTGCAGAGACGATCGCGGCCAGCATCCTGAAGGCGCGCGGCTTCTCCAACCTCAAGCAGTATCCGGCCAACCTGAACAGCGAATCGCTGTTCGAGCCCGCCGAGCGCGAGGCCGTGGCGCGTGCACTGGATTGGGCGCGCGGCGAGAAAGCCCGCTATGCCCTGACCGGCGCCGTGGATGAGTGGCGCTACAAGGTCGGCGTGGATGGCGAGCCCGCTGTCGGCATCACGCTGCAGGTGATTGACGTGCAGACCGGCAACGTGATCTGGAGCGCAGCCGGCAGCCGCACCGGCTGGAGCCGTGATGCCGTGTCGGCGGTGGCGCAGAAGCTGCTGCGCGAGCTGCTGTCGCCGCTGGGCCGGGGCTGATGAAGACCGAGTCCGCAGGTTCCGCCCAATCAGCCGGCCGCGCCGCCGCCGATGCGCGCGGCCAGGGTGGGCGAACTGAGCGGCGGCGCAACGCGCAGGGCATTGGCGCGTCGACCTGGTATGGGCGCCTGATTGCGCCCGCCGTCTCCAGCCCGAGCGCCGTGCTCGAAACGCTGGGCGCGGTGGTGGTGGCCATTGGCGTCGTCTGGCTGTTCTCGCCCGACAACCCGCTGCTGCTCGGCTACGGCTTTCCGTGGATCTGGCTGGTGCCGCTCATCCTGGCGCTGCGCTACGGCACGCTGCTCGGCGCGCTGGCCGCGCTGGTGGTGCTGGGCGCCTGGGCCGTGTTTTACGGACAGACGGCCGCTGCCGGCAGCTTCCCGCGCATGTACTTCCTGGGCGGTCTGATGCTGGTGTTGGTTGGCGGGCAGTACGGCGACATCTGGGGCGCGCGGTTGTCTCGCGCCCGCACGGTCAATGGCTATCTGAACGACCGGCTGGCAGCGCTCACCAAGAACCACTTCCTGCTGCGCCTCTCGCACGAGCGCCTGGAGAACGACCTGCTGGCCAAGCCGACCACGCTGCGCGACACGCTCACGCAGTTGCGCAATATCGCGCTGGCCGCGCGCGAGCATGGCACGGCCGAGAACGCGCCTGACGTGGCGCAACTGCCCGGCGCCGAGCCGTTCCTGCAATGGACGGCACAGGCCTGCCAGCTGGAAGTGGCGGCCATGGTGCGCGTGACAGGCAACCGCATCGACACCGAACCGGTGGCCCGTGTCGGCACGCCGTTCGACATCGTTGCCGATGACCCGCTGATCCGCCATTGCATCGACACGCACACGCTGGGCCACCCGCAGGCGCCTGAGCTGCGGAATGCGAACAACCCGGAAGACAGCTCGCGCTACGTGGCGTGCGCGCCCGTGCTGTCGGGTGCGGATGAGCTGATCGGCCTGGTGGTCGTGCATCAGATGCCGTTCCTCTCGCTGTCGTACGAGAACCTGCAGTTCCTGCTCGTGCTGCTTGGCTACTACGCCGACGGCGTGCGCCACCTCACCGTCAGCTCCGAGATTCTCGATCTCGTGCCCGATGCGCCGTACGAATTCGCGCTCGACCTCGGGCGGCTGGCACGCCTGCATCGCGACACCGGTATCGATTCGTCGGTGGTGGCGCTCATCTTCCACCAGGACGAGGCCAGCGACGCGTTGTTCGAGAGCGTGGTGCGCAGCCGCCGTGCGCTGGATGTTGTCTGGCAGGCAAGCGGCAAGAACCGCCGCGCCATCATCACGCTGATGCCGCTGTCGGGCGCGGGCGCGGTGTCGGCCTATCTGGTGCGCATTGAAGACAGCCTGCGCGCGCAGTTCGGCGTCGATTTCGAGGGCGGGCACATCAGCGTGCAGACGTTGCATGTGACCGGCGAGCATCCGGGCGAAGCGCTGCAGCGCTTCCTCTCGCGCTGCCATCTCGATGCATAGGGGCGCATAGGCATGCGGGGTGACCATGTTTAAGCTCACACTCGGCGGCATCGCGGCCCAGATTGCGGCAGTGGCGATGGCACTGCATGCCGGCAACAGCCTTGCACTGCTGCTGTCGTGCCTGATGCTGCAGGGCACCGCCGCCGCGCTGATCGGCCTGGCTGCGTGGCGCTTGCTGCCGCGCCGCTATCGCGTGCCGTTCGTGTGGACGTATGGCTACCTGGCGGCGCTGTGCTTTTTCGTGCCGGTGGCGGGTGGCCTGCTGGTGCTCGGCAGCCTGCTGCTCGCCAAGCTGTTTCCCAAGCCCGAAGACGACAAGGACATCGCCGATGTTGGGCTGCCGGTGTTCGTGGCGCATTTGATTTCGCGCGTGACGCACGGCGGCGGGGCGCGGCTGCGCGCACAGCTCAGCAACGAGCGCGCGCCGGTGCAAAGCCGCATGACCGCGCTGGTGGCCATGCAGTCGATGCCCACGCGCACCGCCAGCCCCGTGCTGCGCGACCTGCTGGCCGACCCGGTGGACGATATCCGCCTGCTGGCCTACGGCATGCTCGACAACGCCGAGAAGGTGCTCACGCAAAAGATCCTGGCCGAGCTGCCGCGCCTGGAAGAAGCCGCCACGCCCGAAGCACGCTACGACATCAACAAGCGCCTGGCCGACCTGTACTGGGAGCTGATCTACCAGAACCTCGTGCAGGGCGACGTGTACCGCTACACCGCCGAGCAGGTCGAGCGCTACGCCAGCGCCGCGCTCGACATCCAGCCCGACAACGCCGCCCTGTGGTACATGCGCGGCCGGCTTGCCCTGTCGCGCCGCGAGCCCGATGTGGCCGAGTCCCACCTGCGCCGCGCCGAATCCCTCGGCTTCCCGCGCGACCGCCTGCTGCCGCCGCTGGCCGAAGCCTGCTACCTGCGCCGCGACTATGCCGGCGCGCGCGCGGCGCTGGCGCAGTTCTCCAGCCGGTCGCCGCTGCCGTTGCTGCGCCCGCTGTTGCGCTACTGGACATCATGAGCAACGACCAATTTCCTCGCGCCCAGTCCGCCGACGTCGCGCTGCTGCTCGAAGGGACCTTTCCCTACGTGAGCGGCGGGGTGTCGAGCTGGGTCAACCAGATGATCCGGGCGTTTCCGGACGTCCGCTTTGCCGTCGTCTTCATCGGCAGCCGCCGTGAGGATTACGGCAAGCCCGTCTACGCCATTCCCGACAACGTGGTGCACCTGGAGTGCCACTACCTGTACGACTTTCCACCGCCGCCACTGGTGCAGGCCAGTGGCGGCGATGCCGCAGCGTTCGAGCGCTCGCGCAAGCTGCACGACGCGCTGCGCAATCCGGCCAACAAGGAAGAGACCGCCGAGTTGGTCCGCGCCTCGATTGCCGACCTGCGCGACGACGGCCCGCTGGCCGAGGAGCAGTTCCTCTACAGCCACCGTGCGTGGGACATGATGACGGACTACTACCGGCGCTATTGCACCGACCCGTCGTTCACGGACTACTTCTGGACCGTGCGCATCATGCACAAGCCGCTGTGGCAGCTCGTGCGCATTGCTGAAAACCTCATCCCGGTGAAGGTGTTCCACACCGTCTCGACCGGCTATGCCGGTTTCCTGGGCGCGCTGCTGCGCTACAGGCGCGGGCGGCCGCTGCTGGTGTCCGAGCACGGCATCTACACCAAGGAACGCAAGATCGACCTGTTCCAGAGCCAGTGGATTCGTGACAACCGCAGCATCTTCGAGAAGGACATCGCGCAGATCAGCTACTTCCGCGACTTGTGGGTGCGCTTTTTCGAAACCATGGGCCGTGTTTGCTATGACGCGGCCGAAGACATCGTTGCGCTGTACGAAGGCAACCGGCAGCGGCAGGTGATTGACGGTGCGCCGGCCGAGAAGACGCGCAGCATCCCGAACGGGATCAACCTGCCGCGCCTGGCCGCGCTGCGCGAGAAGCGGCAGGCCAGCGTGCCGCGCGTGATGTGCCTGATCGGCCGGGTGGTGCCCATCAAGGACGTGAAGACGTTCATCCGCGCCATGCTGACCGTCACGCGCGAGATGCCCGACGCGGAAGGCTGGATTGCCGGCCCGGAAGACGAAGATCCGGAATACGCGCAGGAATGCCACAGCCTGGCCGAGAGCCTGGGCCTCGGAGACCGCATCAAGTTCCTGGGCTTCCAGAAGATCGACGACATCCTGCCGAAGGTGGGCGTGCTGGTGCTGAGTTCCATCAGCGAGGCGCTACCGCTGGTGGTGCTGGAAGGGTTTGCCGCGGGCGTGCCGTCCGTCACGACGGATGTGGGTTCGTGCCGGCAACTGCTGTTCGGCCTGGAAGGCGAAGACGCGGCTCTGGGCGCGGCCGGCGCCGTGGTGCGCATTGCCGACCCTGCCGCCCTGGCGGCCGAAGTGCTGACGCTGCTGCGCGATGAAACGCGCTGGCATGCGGCCCAGGCAGCCGGCATTGCCCGCGTCGAGCGCTACTACACGCAAGAGATGATGGTCGGCAGCTACCGCGAGCTGTACACGCGCCTGCAGACGTTGCCCGACCTGAGTACCGAGCACGGGGCCAAGGCGGCGTCTGCAGCTGCGGCGGCCTGCCCGCACCACGCCCAGCAGAACAGGCCACAGAACACGCCAGATAAGGGAGCCCGCTGATGGCCGGCATTGGTTTTGAGCTGCGAAAGATGCTCAAGCGCGACAGCCTGCTTGGGCTGCTGCGCGCCTATACCTACGCCGGCATCATCAGTTCCGGGCCGTGGATTCTCTCCATCGTCGGGATTCTGCTGATCGGTATCCTGAGCCTGCCGTTCGTGGTTCCCGGCTCGCTCATCACGCAGTTCCAGGTGTCGGTCACCTACCTGATCGCGGTCAGCCTGATCCTGACCGGGCCGCTGCAGCTTGCCTTCACGCGCTTTACGTCCGACCGCCTGTTCGAGAAGCGCGACGACCTGATCCTGCCCAACTACCACGCCGTGTCGCTCGTGATGACGCTGGTGGCGGGCGGGCTGGGGCTGCTCGTCATCGTGTTTGCGTTTCCGCAGCAGTCGGCCATTTACCGGCTGCTGATGCTGGCGGGCTTCGTGGTCATGGCCAACATCTGGATTGCCGTGATCTTCCTGTCGGGCATGAAGCAGTACAAGGCGATCGTGTGGATCTTCCTGGTCGGCTACACGCTCACCGTGCTGCTGGCGCTGCTGTTCAACCGGCACGGGCTGGAAGGGTTGCTGCTGGGGTTCGTGACGGGGCAGCTTTTCTTGCTGATCGGCATGGCCGCGCTCATCTACCGCAACTTCAGCGGGCGGCGCTTCCTGTCGTTCGAGGTGTTCGACAGGCGGTTTGCGTATCCGTCGCTCATGCTCATCGGGCTGCTCTACAACCTCGGCATCTGGCTCGACAAGTTCATGTTCTGGTATGCGCCGGGCACGGGGCAGCAGGTGATCGGGCCGCTGCATGCGTCGGTCATCTATGACATTCCGGTGTTCCTGGCTTACCTGGGCATCATCCCCGGCATGGCGGTGTTCCTGGTGCGCATCGAGACCGACTTTGTCGAGTACTACGACGCCTTCTATGACGCCGTGCGGGGCGGGGCATCGCTCGAGCACATCGAAGACATGCGCAACACGATGGTGCAGACCATTCGTGCCGGCCTGTACGAGATCGTGAAGATCCAGGCGATGGCCGCACTCGTCCTGTTTGCCGTGGGCGCTGCGGTGCTGCGGGCGCTGCAGATTTCCGAGCTGTACCTGCCGCTGCTGTATGTCGACACCATTGCCGCGAGCTTGCAGGTGGTGTTCCTGGGGGTGGTGAACATCTTCTTCTACCTGGACCGGCGCCGCGTGGTGCTGGCGCTGACGGCGGCGTTCGTGGCGCTCAATGGCGTGCTGACGTGGATTACGTTGCAGCTCGGGCCGGCCTGGTACGGATACGGATTTGCCGTGTCGCTGCTCTTGGTTGTGATGGCGAGCCTGGTGATCCTGGACCGGAAGCTGGATCGGCTGGAGTACGAGACGTTCATGTTGCAGTGAGGCTGGCCGACAGCCTCCGCTGCCGTCCGGAGCCTCGCCGACGACGCATCAACCTCCGCTCATGACCCTTCAAGCCTCGCGCACCGCGCTCCAAGCGCCAGCCGCGAGGCTTTTTGCTCCGCCATCGAGGCTCGGAGGCCGGCGTTCGGGGCTCTTTGCTCGGCGGATGGACCTCCGAGCTCGGCGTTCCGAGCTTTTTACTCGGCGGGTGGAGCTCCGAGCTCGGCGGTCGGAGCTTTTTACTCGACAGATGGGGCTCAGAGCTCGGCGGTCGGAGCTTTTTACTCGGCGAATGGAGCTTTGAGCTCGACAGCCCGAGCTTTTTGCTCGGCGGATGGGGCTCAGAGCTCGGCAGCCCGAGCTCTTTACTCGGGCGATGGGGCTCTGGACCCGGCGGTCGGCAACCGCACTCAGTGGCGTGGCTCAAACGCGAGTTTCAGCCCCAATCCGATCATGACGATCCCGCTTGTCCGGTGCATCCGTGCAAGGAAGCGCGGATTTTGCCGAAACCAGTTCGAGAGCAGCCCCGCGAATATCGCCACCGGACCTTTGACGAGAAATGTCAGGCACGCAAACGCAAGCCCCAGCATGAAGACGGAAAGCGTTGGATGTGCCGCATCGGCGGGAACGAACTGCGGCAGGAAGGCGAGATAGAACAGCGCGATCTTGGGATTCGACATGTTGGATAGCGCCCCTTGAGAGAACGCACGCACTGCCGATTGCGGCGCACCGTGGCTGTGCGCAAGCGCAAGCTCGCCCGATGAGCGGAACAGCGCGATGCCCAGATAGAGCAGGTAGAGCGCGCCGACCAGCTTCAGTGCGGTGAACACCCATTCGGATGCCTGGAGCAGGGCGCCCAAGCCAAGCGTGGCCAGCACGGTGTGCACCGTCAGCCCGACGCTGACACCCGCTGCGGTGACAAGGCCGGACCGTGTTCCGTGGGTGAGCGTGCGCGACATCACGAGCACCATATCTTGCCCTGGCGTCAGGATGATGAGCAGGGAGGTTGCCACGAACGGCAGCCATGACAGATGCGACATAAGCAGAACTCCTGAGTGAAATGGGCAGACGTTGAGCCGCGCATGTCTGCAACATGGCACCGCTTGCAGGCCGTCCGCGCCCTCAAAATTATGGGGACATCGCGGTAGAGATTGGCTGCATCTTTGGCTATTGTTGTCGGGAGAATTGGAGTAAATCTCTAAAAAACAGGTCATAACTAGCCAAATATGGAAGCCAAGCTTGATGCGATCGACAAGCGCATTCTCCGATCCCTGCAACGCGATTCGAACCAGACGAATGCCCAGCTCGCCGAGAAGGTCGGGCTCTCTGCAACGCCCTGCCTGCGCCGGGTTCATCTGCTGGAACAGCACGGTGTCATCGATGGCTACGTTGCACTGCTGAACCCCGCGGCCGTCGATCTGAAGTTCACGGCGTTTGTCAGAGTCACCCTGGAGCGCCAGGACAAGGCGACGGTCGAGCATTTCGCGCGCGAGATCGAGAAGGCGTCTGAGGTGCTCGAATGCCATTTGATGGCCGGCAGCTATGACTATCTGTTGCGTGTGATCGCCCGGGATCTCGATGACTATCAGCGCTTCCAGATGGAGACGCTGACGAAGATAAAAGGGGTGCGCAACGTGGAAACCGAGATCCCGCTCAAGCGCATCAAGCAGACGACGCACTTGCCGATCTAGACGCCGTGGATCTGCGCTCCTGTGCTCGAACCCATAGCCCTGCTAGGGAATGGTTTTGATGGCGTGGTGGCTGGCCGGCGACCGTCTCCAAATTGCGACGTGCCCGCCGAGCGGATGGGCTACCAGTAACGATGGTGCGTTTAAATCGGCCCGTTTGCTGGGAAACGCTGCTATGAAAACCTGATCGGCCGATTCAGCCTGCTTTGCGCAAACTTTCGCACTGATGCGGTGCGTTGGATTTGCAGCATCCATTCGATTCTGGCTGGGCGGGAACGGGGTCATGCTGCTAGGCGGATGAAAGGCCGGCCGAGAGAAGCTTCCCTTTGAACGGGGGTTCAATGAAGGCCACCACAGACAGCCGTTCTGTTCGCATGCGGGCTGACCTTAAGATCAGGGTCTTTCAAGGCGTCTATCCTTTACCCCGCGCCTCTTGATTGCCGCCTGTTCTCGACCAAGAATCGGCTGAATCGTCCTGTTGTGCCGTCGTCACCATTTTGATGAAACGTCCGTCGTTCTCTGCCCAGCTCACCATCCTTTGGGGGCTCGTTGCGATCATCCTTGCCACGCTTCTCGTGATCATCTGGGTGATGGTTCGCTCCGCAGCAGACCATCACGTGGCAAATGCAAAGCTGCAGGCCGCGACAGCGTGTGATGCCGTCGCGTCGCGCTATCGCCAATCGATACTGCCGACCGACGCCGTTGCCAGTGCCGACCTGATGCGCGGCATCCTCGACGTTGTGCTTGCCTCCGCGCCGGGCGTGGAGGGCGGCTTCTGGTCAGCGCACGCGGGCTCAAGCCCGAATGGCTTTGTCGCCTACTCGTTCCCGACCTACCAGGGCAGCGGTATCAAGCGGGACGTTCCCGAGGCAGAAATCCCGCTGATCCTCCGCGCATTACAGGCCAGCCTTCAGGGCCAGCAGCCTGCAACGGACGCTGTTGTGAATCGGCACGATGCCGTGGTCGTTGCCGCCTGCCCGGTACAGGGCCAACAAGGCGTGCTTGTCTGGACCATGACGCGAGCCCAGCCCGCGCTTGGGCAATACGGCAGAGATCTGGTGACCGGCCTTGCCATCGTACTGACCGGGATCCTGGTGATTGCGGTGGCCTTCGGGGTTGTCCTGCGTCGGTGGAAGCGCCAACTGGGGCAACTGGAAAGGGCGTTGCCGCCCCGCGGTGATGCCGCCCGCCTGCCACTGGTGGGTGAACCGGATCTGGATCGCATCGTCGAGGCCTTCAATGGGTACGTAGCGCGGGCAGAGGCGCTGCAGCACGAGACGGCCAGACTTGGGCAACGGCTGGCGCAGGCTGAGCGGTTCAGCGTGCTGGGCAAGCTGGCGGCGCAGGTCGCGCACGAGATACGCAACCCGACCGGGGCCATGCGGCTCAAGGCTGAGAATGCGCTTGCGGGTGACAGCAAGCGCCAGCAGGAAGCGCTTCGGGTCATCCTCGAACAAATCGGCAGGATCGAAGCGCAGTTGACGAGCCTGCTTGCGCTGACGCAGCCCGTCCGCCTTCATGTGCAAGACGCCGATGTGGTGCAGTGGATGGACAACGTGGTCGGGTCGCATCAGGAGCTTGCCCAGCAAAGGCGCGTGCGCCTGGTTTCAACGTGCGACGTTCGGGCGGACGGCGACGATGCGCCAAACCGGCCGGCCCGGTTCGATCAGGAACAAATGCGCCGCGCGCTCGACAACCTGCTCATCAATGCCATCCGGCATGCAGGCGATGGTGGCGAGGTAACGGCGCTTGCTACACGCACCCTTGTTGGCAGCCGCGCTTATCTCAGGCTTACCGTATCGGATACCGGCCCCGGTGTGCCGCCTGAACAGCGCGCGCACATCTTCGAGCCCTTTGTGACTGGCCGCGTCGAGGGTTCCGGACTCGGCCTCGCCGTGGTCAGCGAGGTTGCGGCTGCCCATGGGGGCCGGGCGTGGCTGGACGAAACCGCGGATACCACCTCATTCGTAATGGAAGTGCCATGGCAACCATCCTCATAGTCGATGACGACGATGCGTTTCGAGAGGGCTTGGCCGAAACCCTGACCGATCTCGGACACCGCGTGGTCGAAGCCGCATCGGGACAGGCCGCATTGCAGATGCTTGGCGACGGGCAGCCCGCCGATTGCGTGTTCCTCGATTTCCGTCTGCCCGATCTGAATGGCCTGGACGTGCTTGAGCGCTTGCGCGAAGAACCGGCGCTGAAAGCCATTCCGGTCGTCATGCTCACGGCATACGCCAGTTGCGACAACACCATCGGCGCCATGCGCCTGGGTGCCTTCGAGCATCTGACGAAACCGGTTGGGCGTCGCGACATTGCGGTGCTGCTGGAGCGTGTCTTCTCGGCCAACCAGCCGCGCACCTTGTCTTCTGATGCCGGCACGCCGTTTTTTGACGAGTCCGAGACTGACCGGCCTCAGTTGCTGGGTATCAGCGCTGCCATGCGCACGGTACAGAAGCAACTGGGCCGGGCCGCCATGACTGACTCCACCGTGCTCATCACCGGCGAGACTGGAACGGGCAAGGAGGTGGCGGCGCGGGTGCTGCACGCCTCGTCAAATCGGCGGGCCGGGCCGTTCGTTGCCGTCAACTGCGCTGCCATACCGCATGACCTGCTTGAGAGCGAGCTGTTCGGGCATCGCAAGGGTGCATTCACGGGTGCCACCACCGACCGCGTCGGAAGGGTCGTTGCGGCCAACGGCGGTACGTTGCTGCTCGACGAAGTGGGTGACATGCCCACCGCAATGCAGGCCAAGCTCCTGCGCACGCTGCAGGAGCGTCACGTAACGCCGCTGGGCACGAACCGGTCCATGCAGATCGACGTGCGGGTGGTGGCTGCTACGCACCGTGATCTCGACGCCATGGTGGCGGCGGGACAGTTCCGTCAGGACCTGCACTATCGGCTCAATGTCGTGGCGCTGCATTTGCCGCCCCTGCGCGAGCGCGTGGCCGATATCGTCCCGCTGGCTGAATATTTTCTGGCTTCGGCCGTGCGCGCGACGGGGCGCCCGATGCATCTTTGCGCTGAGGTGCAGCGCATGCTGGTCGAGCACGCATGGCACGGTAACGTGCGTGAGCTGAAGAACGCCATGGAGCGCGTCTGTTCGCTGGCACCCGGGCCCACCATCACCGCCGATGATCTATCGTTTTTGCGCAGGCCCACTGCGGCGCAGGAGCGGACGGTGCCATCCGAGCTTATCGAACTCCCACTCGCCGAAGCCGTTGAACGCGTCGAGCGCGCCGTCATCACCCGTGCGCTCGCGCAGGCGAATGGCAACCGAGCCGATGCTGCGCGCCGGCTTGGCATCAGCCGGCAGTCTCTCTACACAAAGATGGCGGCGCTCGGGTTGAGTTAAGCCGTCAAGAAATCAGACACCTGGTGTCCACCAAGCGGACATCTCCGGGCGGTATGCCCGCACCGGGGCCTTGTCGCATCAAGGTTTCCAGGATGGCATAGCGCTTGCAATTCACTCCACGCCCTGCGATGGGAGTGAACCATGCCGCGCACCGAGCCCATCTTTGCAGCACGACATACCGCGCATCCACCCGAGCGTGCTTCGCGACGCGTCTGCTGTGCCGTGCCCGTCGGCCTTGCCCCTCCCATAGCACCTGTCTTGTGGAGGCAGGCGTAGCCAATACGACACCGTTCTATCCCCAATCGCTTCCGGTGTGGCCTGCAGCACGGCGCAAGTTCATGGCCGTTTTCCGACGTCACTTTGAGAGAAGCACGACTGATGCATCCGATTGACCCAGCACGCCCGGCAGAAGCACAAGGCACTGTCACGCAATTCCTGATGAACGAACACGGCGACCTGGACGGCTTCATTCTCGACAAAATCTGGCAGGTGTATTTTTCACCGCGCATGTCGGCAAGCGTTGCGGCGCATGTGACGCAAGGCGACACCGTGCGCGTGCAAGGCGCCGCGCCACTCAGGACCGACGTCATGTCGGTGTTTGCGATTGAAGCCGAAGACGGCGAGACCATCGTCGATATGGGACCCGGGCGCAATCGGAGTCACGGTAGCGAGCGGGACGTGCAAAAGGTGCCGGTTGATTTGATCGGCACGGTGGTGCTGCCGCTCTATGGCCCCAAGGGCGAGCCATGCGGTGTGCTGTTGGGGGGCGGCACTTCGCTGCGCATGGCAGTGCGCGCCGCGCAGGAACTGGCGAGGTATCTCGCGCCTGGCACACGCGTGCATGCGTGGGGAGAGCTCGTCTCGAGCGAGTTGGCCAGCACGCTCGATGTGGCCACCATAGCGTTGGCCAGCGATGGCGTTGGGCACCCGTCTGCGCGGGCTGGCCGGGAGAACGCTGCTCGATGACGATGCACGCCTTCACAGCCGGAGCCAAGACCAAGCCAGAGCCGCACGCCAGCCGCACACCGTCCGCACGCAGCCTTCGGGGCCTTGACGCGCTCAGCTTCCTGATGGCCGATGTCCGGGACGGCGTCGGACCTTTTCTTGCGGTATTCCTGAAGGGGACGCAGCACTGGTCTTCGGCGGATATCGGTCTTGTCGTCGGTGCAAGCGGGCTCGCCG
The DNA here is from genome assembly GCF_052045895.1 of Ralstonia sp. 22111. Lineage (NCBI taxonomy): Bacteria > Pseudomonadati > Pseudomonadota > Betaproteobacteria > Burkholderiales > Burkholderiaceae > Ralstonia > Ralstonia sp. 22111. The sequence continues at coordinate 431,031 of NZ_JBQEPR010000002.1, forward strand.
GCGCGATCGCCCAGATACCAGCGGGCATGCTGGTAGACACCGTTCGGGCCAAGCGTGCCGTGATTGCCATTTCGGCCGGTGTAATCGGCCTGGGTTGCATGCTGATCGCATGGTCGCCCACGTGGGCCGTCATCTTTTGCACGCAGATTGCACTGGCGCTCGTCTCGGCGGTCATCGGGCCGTGCCTTGCCTCGTTGAGCCTGGGGATCGTCGGGCACCGCCGGCTGCCTGCGCGCGTGAGCCGCAACGAGGTCTTCAATCACGCCGGCAATTTCAGCGGCGCGATCCTGGCCGCAAGCGTCACGCACTACGCGGGCACGCTGTGGCTCTTCTACATCGTCTGCGCCTTCTCTGTGGCAAGCGCGTTTGCGGCGGCGCTCATACGGCCAGCCGACGTTGATTATGAAATCGCACGCGGCGGTGAAATGCTGCACGCGGAAAGCAGGGCCGGGAAACCGCAGCCGATCCTGGATGTGTTCAAACGGCGCGATCTGCTGGCGCTGCTCGCCACAGTCGTACTGTTCCATTTTGGCAATGCAGCCATGCTGCCGCTTGCAGGGCAAATGATCGCCGTAGAAGCGCCGCACAAGGGCGTGCAGTGGCTCGGCGCATGCGTGATTGCGGCACAGCTCGTGATGGTCGTGGTGGCGGCAGCTGTCGGACGCGCAATCAAAGCCGGTGTCGGACGGAAGAAGCTGTTTCTCATCGCGCTGGTGGTGTTGCCAGTGCGGGGCGTTCTGTTTGCACTGACGAGCAGCCCATACGCCGTCATAGCGATCCAGCTTCTGGATGGCGTGAGTGCCGGCATTTTCGGCGTTGTGATCACGGTCATGCTGTCCGACATGATGCGCGGCACAGGGCGCTTCAACTTTGCGCAAGGCACCGTTTCGCTGGTCGTGGGCATTGGCGCAGCACTCAGCAATCTCACCGGCGGCCTGCTGGTCGACCGCTTTGGCTTTGCCGCGGCGTTCCTCGCACTCTCAATCGTGGCCGGTGCGGCCATCTTCGTCTTTGCGGTCTTCATGCCTGAGCGTTCATCGGGCGAAGAGGCCGCGCAAGTCGCGCACTCGGGCGCGTGATTCTGCAGTGAAACCAGGAGCGAAACGGCAGCACAACGCAAGGCAGTGCAATGCAATTTGAACGGCACGAGCCGTACCGTGATTTGAATAAAACGTCTTCAGAGAAAGACTTGTTATCTGGAAAAGGGGAGCAGCATGAAGGTCAAGACACAACTATTTTCCGCGTTCGCGGCACTCGCAGCTCTGGTGGCAATCATGGCTGGCATGGCGTGCTATCAGTTGAACGCACTGAGCACGAAATTCGGGAATTTTGAAACCGGGCTTTACCTACGGTCGAAGCTGGTGGCCGAGGTGCAGGTGGATGTCGAGCAGCGGGCCGTGGCCGCCCGCAACCTCGTGCTGGCAGACACCGAAGCGGGCCGGCGTGATGCGGCTGAGGCGGTTGCCAAGGCCCATGCTGGCGTGCAGGCACATCTCACACGCCTTGAAGACGAAACCCGGAACGGACCGGATTCATCTGACGAGGCTCGCGCGTTGGTAGGTGCCATCCGTGCGGTGGAAAACAAGTACGGTCCCGTCGCGCTTGAGATCACAAGGTTGGCGCAGACGGGCCACCGCGACGATGCGATCCAGATGATCAACCGGGACTGCATCCCGCTGCTGCACGCGCTGGATAAGGCGGTGGAAGCGTACAACGCATTCGTCTCCACTCGCTCTGCTGCTGCAGTGGAGTCGGCACAGGCGTATGCGACCACAGCCATGTGGATAGCCGTGGCGGCAGGGTTGTTTGCGTTTGCGGCAGCCGGTGTGCTGGGTATTGCCATTGCACGCAGTGTGTTGGGCGCACTCGGGGCGGAGCCCTCAAGTCTGGCAGCCATTGCCACCCGCATTGCCGCCGGCGATTTCCGCGAACAGGACGCGTTCAGGATCGCGCCCAGTGGCAGCGTGCTGTCTTCAATGAAACAGATCTGCCAGGGCCTGGGGGTGCTCATCGGCCGTGTGGGCGATGTGGCGCAGTCGGTTTCTGCCGGCTCCAGCCAGATCGCCAGTGGCAACGTTGATTTGTCGAGCCGCACGGAAGAACAGGCCTCTGCACTGGAAGAGGTGGCCTCCAGCGTGGAAGAGCTGACGACGACAGTGCAGCAGAACGCCGCCAATGCGCGAGAGGCTGCCACGCTGGCGGTCAATGCCTCTGACGTTGCCGAACAAGGCAGCGACGAGGTGGACAACATGGTCCAGACCATGGGCAAGATCAGCGCGGGCTCGGTGCGCATCAACGAGATCACCGCGCTTATCGAGGGGATCGCGTTCCAGACGAACATCCTCGCGCTCAACGCAGCGGTGGAGGCCGCGCGTGCCGGTGAGCAGGGGCGCGGCTTTGCGGTGGTTGCCAGCGAAGTGCGCACGCTTGCGCAGCGGTCGTCTTCTGCGGCCAAGGACATCAAGGGGTTGATCGAATCGTCGCTTGAGCATGTGCGCGAAGGTGACGTTGCCGTGGGGCGTGCGGGGCAAACCATGCGATCCGTGACCACTGCCGTGGCTAACGTCACGCGGCTGATCGAGGACATTGCATCTGCCAGCGCCGAGCAGAGCCAGGGTATTGCCCAGATCCACACGGCCGTCTCTGAAATGGACCAGATGACGCAGCGCAATGCAGCGCTGGTGGAAGAGGCGGCAGCCGCATCGCAGGCACTGGAAGAGCAAGGCAGCCTGCTTGCGGAGTCCGTGAAGCATTTTCAGGTTGCCTAGAACACGCAGGCGCGAAGCGCGCTCGTGTTGCGCCGTGCTTTGAGGGCTGGCCTGAATGGTGACCGTATGAAATGGAGCTGACGGCATGGTGGCAGGCGACACGCACAGAACTGACGAGGAAGGTCGAGAAGAGTTGCACGAAGACGATCGCTCTGACGGTACCCCGCTGGCCCAGATTCTGATGGGCGTTCTTGCCGTCGCCGTCTTTGCCGCCGTGATGTTCGATGTGATGAATGCGGACGGTTATCTGGCGGCCTGGTACACGGATGTCACGGGCTACAAATGGCCGTGGTCAGGCCGATGCCTGCTCTTGCCGTGCTAGCACCGCCAGGCCATTTGGCACCGTACACGGTGCGAGGGGCGGCCCGTACGCTCAGGGCAGCGATATTGGGGCGTCGACAAGATAGAGAAAGGAGGAAATGATGCGGGGATGGCGGATTCAACACTTCTATGGCTGTGCGATACACGTGCTGGTTGTGCCGGGCAGTAGAGGGCGGCTCGGTTATTCATACACCGGCTTCGTCTGCACACGCGAGAATGAGGCAATGATCTATCCGAGCCTGGAGCGTTTTCATAACGCCTCGGCGGAGTTCGATTCAGCCGATGCTGCCGTTGCGGCGGCGGTGGGGCAAGGAAAAGCCATTGCTGCACGCTTGCTTGCCTTGCGCGGAGAGGAAAACGCTCCGTGTTTCACGGCCAGTATGCTGGCGCGTCCTGCCTTCCCGCGTGAGGAGCCACGCTAACGGGTGATCGCCGGGCACCCAAACCAAAGACCAACCCATAGCCCCACAACATCCCCCCCAACAACTCCGCATTTGCCGAACCACCGCCGGCCTCCTTAAGCTGCACCCGACATTCCAAAACGTGCAGCTTCTTCATGCAAATAGCAGTAGTCGGCGCCGGCATCATTGGCATCAGCACGGCCTATGCGCTGGCCCAGGAAGGCCATCAGGTCACCCTGGTCGAGCGCCATCCGGGCCCGGGCGAGGGCACCAGTTACGCCAACGGCGGCCAGTTGAGCTACAGCTATGTGGCGCCGCTGGCCGGCCCCGGCGTGCTTTCGCATGTGCCGGGCTGGCTGCTGCGCCGTGATTCGCCGCTGCGCCTGAAGCCGTCTCTGGACCCGGCGTTGCTGCGCTGGGGGCTGCGCTTTATCGCGGCCTGCAATCGCGACCGTGCCGATCGCACCACGCGCGAGCTGCTCGCGTTGTCGTTCTACAGCCGCGCCCGCATGGAAGCGCTGCGGGAGGCGCTGCCGGATCTGGCGTTTAGCTTTGCGCGTCGCGGCAAGCTGGTGGTGCACCGCGAGGCTGCGGCATTTGAATCTGCCCGCGCGCAGGTCGGCTATCAGGCCACGCTCGGTTGCGAGCAGCGTGCGTTGTCCGCCGATGAGGCTGTCGCCCACGAGCCCGCGCTTGCCGGCGTACGTGACCAGATCGTCGGCGCCATCTATACGCCCGACGAAGACGTGGCGGATTGCCATCAACTCTGCGTTGGCTTGTTCAACAGGTTGCGCGCGATGCCGAACGTGACGTTGCGCTTCAACACCGGCGTGGATGCGTTGTGGACAGAAGGCCGCCATGTGCGTGGTCTCAAATTGGCCGATGGCGAACAGGTTGCCGCCGATGCGGTGGTGATGGCAGCGGGCGTGACCAGCGCCAGGCTGCTCAGCCCGCTGCGTATCGACGCGGGCCTGTATCCGCTGAAGGGTTACAGCATCAGCCTGCCGCTAGGGGAGGGCGATGTTGCCCCGGTGATCAGCGTGACGGATGCTGCGCGCAAAATCGTCTATGCCCGCATCGGACAGACGCTGCGTGTGGCGGGCATGGCTGACTTGGTGGGCTGGTCAACGGCGCTGGATACGCGCCGTGCGCAGACGCTGTATGACGAAACGCGCGCGCTGTTTCCGGGTGCCATGCGCGCCAATGACGCGGGTGCCGATGCTGCCCCCTGGGCCGGCATGCGGCCCGCAACGCCAACAGGCGTGCCGGTGGTGGGCCCATCGCCGGTGCAAGGGTTGTGGTTGAACGTGGGCCACGGCGCGCTGGGCTTTACGCTGGCGCTGGGAAGTGCAGGCTTGTTGGCCGATCTGATTGCGGGCCGCAAGCCCGCGATTTCCCCAGTGCCGTACGCGCTTGCCGCGTGACACAAGAACGAGATTCAAAAGACCGAGCGCGCAGGCCCGATGATGCGTATCTGGCCCGAGCCCATTGGTAACCCAAGTAGTCTGGAGCGAACACACCCATAGGAGGGGAAGCATGAAGACCTTGCATTCGACCAAACGTATTCTGTGTGGCCTGACGCTAGCTGCGGCCGGCGTACTGGCAGTGCTGTCGACCGGCGCGCAGGCGCAGTCGACCGACACGCTGGCCAAGATCAAGCAGTCGGGCGTGATCTCGGTGGGCTATCGCGAGTCGTCGATTCCGTTCTCGTATCAGGCTGACGCGAACACCATCACCGGCTATTCGCAAGAGATCTCCAACATGATCGTGGCGGGTGTGGAAAAGACGGTGGGCAAGAAGCTGCAGGTCAAGCTCACGCCGATTACGTCGCAGAACCGCATCTCGCTGCTGCAGAACGGCACGATCGACTTCGAATGCGGCTCGACCACCAACAACCTCGAGCGCCAGAAGCAGGTGGCGTTCTCGAACAACATCTTCATCTACGGCATGCTGATGCTGGTGAAGAAGGACTCGGGCATCAAGGACTTTCCCGACCTGAAGGGCAAGACCGTGGTGACCACCGCAGGCACGACGGAAGACCGCATCCTGCAGAAGATGAACGGTGAGGCCAAGGATGCCGACAAGATGAACCTGATCCTCGCGAAGGATCACGGTCAGGCGTTCCTGACGCTGGAATCGGGCCGCGCCGTGGCGTTTGTGATGGACGAGCCGCTGCTGTATGGCGAGCGCACCAAGGCCAAGAACCAGGCTGACTGGGTTGTCACGGGCAAGCCGCTGCAGACCGAAACCTACGCTTGCATGATGCGCAAGGACGATCCGGCGTTCAAGAAAGTGGCTGACGACGTGATCGCCGACCTGATGAAGTCGGGCAAGGCGAACGATCTGTACAAGAAGTGGTTCCTGTCGCCGATTCCGCCGAAGGGCCTGAACCTGAACTACCCGATGACGGCCGGCATGAAGGAGTTGTACGCGCACCCGAACGACAAGGCCATTCAATAAGCCGCGTCGCCGCGCATCCAAAGAAAACGGGGAACAGTGTTCCCCGTTTTTTTTATTGGGCCGCTGTCCGACGGTTCAGGCCGGTTCGCTCCACGGCGAGCGGATGTCGGCCAGGAAGCGCTGCGCCCGCGGGTGCTGCGGTCGCTGGAAGAAATCTTCGGGCGTGGCGCGTTCCAGCACCTGACCCTGGTCCATGAACAGGACGCGGTCGGCCACCTCGCGCGCAAAGCCCATTTCGTGCGTGACGCACACCATGGTCATGCCGTCGCGGGCGAGGTCCTTCATGACCAGCAGCACTTCGTTCACCATCTCCGGGTCCAGCGCGGAGGTCGGCTCGTCAAACAGCATGACGGGCGGCTTCATGGCCAGGGCGCGCGCGATGGCCACGCGCTGCTGCTGCCCGCCCGACAGCTCGCCGGGGTAGGCGCCGGCCTTGTGCGGCAGGCCCACGCGTTCGAGCAGGCGCATCGCAAAGTCCTTCGCTTCCTGCGGCGCCATCCGCTTGAGCTGCACCGGCGCGAGCGTGCAGTTCTGCATGACGGTCAGGTGCGGAAACAGGTTGAACTGCTGGAACACGAAGCCGATGCCGCTGCGCAGTACGTTGACGTCCACGCCCGGCGCATGCACCTCGTGGCCGTTCACGACGATGCGGCCTTTCTGAATGGCTTCGAGCCGGTTCAGCGTCCGGATAAGCGTCGACTTGCCCGAGCCCGACGGCCCGCACACCACCACCACTTCACCCTTGGCAACGGTTTCGTTGATGTCGACCAGCGCGTGGTAATCGCCGTACCACTTGTCGACGTGTTCGATCGTGATCATGTTCATGGTTTGGACGGAGCGCGTGCCGCGAGGCGGCGCTCCAGATAGAACGCCACGCGCGTGAGGCTAAAGCACATGATGAAGTAGCTGATGCCGAGCAGGCCGTACACCTCGGCAGATTTGACCATCACGGCGGTGCTGATCTGCCCCGCCACGAACGACACCTCGGGCAGGCTGATGATGTAACCGAGCGAGGTTTCCTTGATGGTCGAGACAAGCTGGTTGACCAGCGACGGCAGCATGTTGCGCAGCGCCTGCGGCAGGATCACCCGGCGCATGGCCTGCATGTACGACAGGCCGAGCGAGCGGGCGCTCTCCATCTGCCCGCGCGGCAACGCCTGGATGCCGGCGCGCACGATCTCCGCCAGATAGGCACCGTCGAAAATCACCAGCGCGGTCAGCATGGTGCTGAACTGATCCGTGCGCTGACCGGTGACGGAGGGCAGCAGGAAATACGCCCAGAAGATCACCATCAGCAGCGGTGTGCCGCGCACGATATAGACGAGCGCGGTGGCCGGCCAGCGCAGCGCGGCAATCGGGCTCACGCGGCACAGGCCCAGGATGATGCCCATCGGCAGCGCCAGCACGAGGCCGGCAGACGCCAGCAGGAACGTCAGCGCCAACCCGCCCAGCGGCCCGTTCGGGTATTGGCCGATCAGGTAATAGATACCGTAGGTTTGAATGAGATCGAGCATGGCTACAGCGTCCGCACGGGGTAGCGATGCTGATACCAGGCGGAGAACACCGTGATCGCAATCGAGATGGTCAGATAGGCTGCGGTGGCAAACGCAAACGCCTCAAAGCCGCGGAAGGTGGCGGACTCCACCTGCTGTGCCTGGTACATCAATTCGGCCACGCCGATGACCATGGCGATGCTGGAGTTCTTCCACAGGTTCAACGTTTGGCTGACCAGCGGCGGTACCGTCACGCGCAGCGATTGCGGCAGCACCACCAAGCGCATGGCCTGCAGGAACGAGAGCCCGAGCGCGCGGCTGGCTTCAAGCTGTTCCTTCGGGATCGAGCGGATGCCGCTGCGGATGTCTTCCGCCATGTACGCGGCCGTATAGAGCACGAGCGCAATGACCGCGCTCGCGGCCTCGTAGTTCATGCTGTAGAGCCAATCCCGGATGAACTCCGGCAGGATCTGCGGCGCGCCGAAATACCAGAACAGCATGTGGGCGAGCAGCGGCACGTTGCGGATGGCTTCGACGAACGTCTGGCCGATGCCGCGCAGCGGTGCGGCGGGCGACAGGCGCAGCAGCGCCACCACGATGGCAAGCGGAAGGGCCAGCACGAAGGCCAGCACGGAGAGCTTGATCGACAGGAAGAAACCGCTGACAAGCCACTGGTGATACTGCCCAGAGAGCAGCATCGACAAATCAAAATGGGGCATGGAGATTCACCGCCCAGAACGGCGTCTGGGCGGCCCGACCTTTAACGATTAATCGATCTTGTCGGTAGAGATCTTGAAGGTGCGCTGCGGGAAGGCCATCTTTGTGTTCGGGCCGAACCACTTGTCGAACAGCTTCTGTGCCTCGCCGCTCTTTTCCATGCCGAGCAGCACGTCATCCACCTGCTTCTTGAAGGCCGGCTCGCCCTTGCGGATACCCAGTGCGAGGTGTTCGGTCGACAGGTTTTGCGGCAGCAGGGCGTAATCCTTGGCGGCCGGGCCCATCTTGGCCATGTTGCCGATCAGGGTGGTTTCATCGTTCACGTAGGCGACGCCCTTGCCTTGCTGCAGGGCCAACAGTGCCTGCGGGCTGTTGTCGAACGAGACCACATCGGCGTTCTTGATGGTCTTGGCGATGTTGGCTTCCATGGTGGAACCCTTGACGGTCAGCAGCTTCTTGCCATCAAGCTGGGCGAGCGACGTGATGCCGCTGCTTTTCTTCACCATGGCCTTCTGGCCGGTGATGAACGTCGACACCGAGAAGTCGATCTGCGCTTCGCGCTCCTTGTTGTGCGTGAGCGAGGCGGCCAGCAGGTCGACGCGGCCTTGCTGCAGTTCGGGCAGGCGGGCGGCCACGGCCAGCTGCTTGAGCACGGGCTTCACGCCCAGACTCTTGGCGATGGCGTCGCACATGTCGACGTCGTAGCCGACGATCTCGCGGCTCATCGGGTCCTTCAGGAAGCTGAACGGCTCGTCGGTACCGAGCACGCCGCAGACAAGCTCGCCCTTCTTCTTGATGTCGGAAACTTGATCAGCGTGCGCAGTGGCGGCGACCAGGGTTGCCGCGGCCAGGACGGCGGCACCCGCAAATTGCGTCAGACGTCGGTTTGTTTTCATCGGATTTCCTCCTTGACGACTTCGGTGGTGAACAGTGTGCGATTCGAGATCGAATCGAGGATCGCCCGCGAGCATACCGGCGTATGCGCGTTTTGCATGCGCGGACTTCGGATAACCATATGACGGCGAGCGGAACGCCCAACTATAGTCCATGCCGATGCGGCGCAGATGGCGGTTGGCAGGCAGGGCGGGGTGCAGTGCACAGGCGGGATATTCGGGTTGTCGGGTTGCATGCGTGCAGCCGGGTAAGGCTGGCGGAGCAAGGCGGGGGCCCGGCAGATGTTGGATCAAATGAGACTTTGTCTGCCATTAATGACATGGCAGCTGACTGCGCTCCATCAGGGGATTCCCGGGGCAGAGCGTGGACTTAGAGGGTGCCGCAGATCGATTCGTTGATGGGCACGTCGCCGACGGTCTCGTGGTCGTTGCCGCGATAGCGGTAGACCAGGCTCAGGCCCAGGCGCGTGAGGATGCGCACGTCGCCGTTGTTGCAGATGTTCTTCTGCAGGATCGGCACGAAATTCAGCCGAAAGCCTTGCGATGCGGCCGAGTGCGCCGCGTAGTTGGTTAGCGTGATGACGAAGACGAGGTTCTTCTTCTGCGCCAGCGAGCATTGCGCCAGCGAGGTTTCGCGGTCGAGCGGGACGGGGGTGAAGCGGTTGATTTCAGCGCAGGCCTGAGCGAGGGCACGGTCTGCGTTGCGCGCGGGGCCCGTGAGGGCCGGCACGCCGGCGGCGGCCGTGCTGCGACCTGTGGCGGCGCCCACCAGCATGCGGGCCAGCGGCGTCAATTCCTGCATGGCCGTCGCCAGCGTGGTCGATTGGGCCCACACAGGGCTGGACAGCAACGGCAGGGCAAGCGCCAGGACGCACGAAGCATGCGCCCGGCGTTGGCGGCCTTTCACATCCAGACCGGTGTGAATGGCGGTGTGTTGAGTCACAGACATCCTCTTTGCCCACGGAGCCACAATTTTATTGAAAAAACTGTCGGGATGCGAGGCGCGCAGCGCACTGGGCGCTGCGGCCTTTAACTCAGGTCAGGTCCGTACCCGCACCATGGCAGAAATACGCTCGGCCGCCTGCTGCAGCGGACCGAGAAACTGCTTCGTCATCTGTTTGCCGGAAGTCCGGTTGGCCTGTCCGCTGATATTCATGGCGGCGATGATATCCCCTGCGCGATTGCGGATCGGCGCCGACAGCGAAATCAGCCCTTCCTCCAGTTCCTGGTCGACCAGCGCCCAACCTTGTTGGCGCACGCCAGCTATGACCTCCTTCAGTGCGTCGACGTCCGTGATGGTGCGTTGCGTGCGCGCCCGCCGGTCCGATTCGCGCAGTGCGATGTCGAGCTCATCCTCGGGCAGGCCTGACAGCAGCACGCGGCCCATCGACGTACAGAACGCCGGCAGGCGGCTGCCGACCGACAGGTTCAGCGCGATGATCTTTTGCGTGGGCACGCGCAGAACGTAGACGATCTCCGTCCCATCCAGTACCGAGGCAGAGCAACTTTCGTGCACCGTCTGCACGAGCTCTTCCATCACCGGCTCGGCCAGGTTCCAGAACGGCATCGAGGTGAGGTAGGCGAATCCGAGATCAAGAATCTTGGGCGTGAGGCGGAAGAGGCGGCCTTCAAAGCTGACATAACCCAGGCTGACCAGCGTGAGCAGGATGCGGCGGGCGCCGGCGCGGGTCAGGCCCGTGGCCTCGGCGACTTCGGAGAGCGTCTGCTCCGGGCGTTCGGCATTGAACGCGCGAATGACGGACAGCCCCCGCGCAAAGGACTGGACATAGGAATCGCTGGGTTTTTCGGTGGACAGTTCGGCAGCAGACATGCAAAGAAAGACAAAAGCGGTGCAGTGGCCTCAAGACTACTGGCATTGCCCCGGTTTCGCTACTCGAACGTCTGATCGGCATGCGTACGCCTTGACACGCTCGGGAAGGGAGGCGTAGATTAGTTCTTGGATCGAACGTAGGTTCGCATAGCGAACAAAAGAGGGAAAGCAAGCGTGGGCCGGACAGCAAAGGCCTGTGTCGATCCAATCGTCAAACAGGAGACTCGCAGGCCGCCCGGTTGCGGTTCGGCCATGTCCGGCCCCCGCGATGCTCCGACCCGCGCCAGCCATCGAGAATGTGCGGGCGCCCTTGCCGGAGAATGCACGTGATCAACAAGCTTTGTCCGTCTGTGGAGGCCGCCCTGGCCGATATCCCGGACGGTGCCACCATCATGATCGGCGGGTTCGGTACCGCAGGCATGCCATCGGAACTCATCGACGGGCTCATCGCGCATGGCGCGCGTGAGCTGACCATCATCAACAACAACGCCGGCAATGGCGAGACGGGCCTGGCCGCGCTGCTCAAGGCGCGCCGCGTGCGCAAGATCGTCTGCTCGTTCCCGCGCCAAGCCGATTCGTATGTGTTCGATGCGCTGTATCGCGCCGGCGAAATCGAACTGGAACTGGTGCCGCAAGGCAACCTGGCCGAGCGCATCCGCGCCGCAGGTGCCGGCATTGGCGGCTTCTTCTGCCCGACCGCCTATGGCACGCAATTGGCCGAAGGCAAGGAAACGCGCATCATCGACGGCAAGCCGTACGTGTTCGAGTTGCCGCTGACTGCCGACTACGCCCTCATCAAGGCCCTGCGCGCAGACCGCTGGGGCAACCTCATTTATCGCAAGACGGCACGCAACTTCGGGCCGGTGATGGCGATGGCGGCCAAGTGCACCATCGCGCAGGTCAGTGAGACGGTGGAGCTTGGCGAGCTGGACCCGGAGCACATCGTTACGCCGGGCATTTTTGTTAAGCGTGTCGTCCAGGTCGCCCCTGCCCAACTCGCCAAGGAGGCCGCATGAGCGCCGAAACCACCGCCAAGATTCAACGCTGGACGCGCGATCAAATCGCTACGCGTGTGGCGCGTGACATTCCCGATGGCTCCGTCGTCAACCTGGGCATCGGCTTGCCGACGCTGGTGGCGAACCAGCTGCCGGCCGACCGCGAAATCATCCTGCACACCGAGAACGGCCTGCTGGGCATGGGCCCCGCGCCCGCGCCCGGGCAAGAAGACGAAGACCTGATCAACGCCGGCAAGCAGCCGGTCACCATCAAGCCCGGTGCCTCGTTCTTCCATCACGCCGATTCGTTTGCCATGATGCGGGGCGGCCATCTCGACTATTGCGTGCTCGGCGCCTTCCAGGTGTCGGCCACGGGCGACCTCGCCAACTGGCACACCGGTGCACCCGATGCCATTCCTGCCGTGGGCGGCGCGATGGACCTCGCTATTGGCGCCAAGCGCGTCTTCGTCATGATGGAGCACCAGACCAAGCAGGGCGACAGCAAGATCGTGCCGTCGTGCACGTACCCGCTGACGGGCATCGGCTGTGTCGATACCATCTACACCGACCTTGCCGTGATTGACATCACGCCCGAGGGGCTGGTGGTGCGCGAGATGGCGGACGGCCTCGATTTCGATACGCTGCAGACGATGACGGCGGCGCCGTTGCGTCGTGCCTAGAACCATTGGAGACACAATCATCATGACCGAAGCCTTTATCTGCGACGCCATCCGGACCCCCATCGGCCGATACGGCGGCAGCCTGTCCGCCGTGCGCGCGGATGATCTGGGCGCAGTGCCGCTCAAGGCGCTGATGGCGCGCAACCCGCAGGTCGACTGGACGGCCATCGACGACGTGATCTTCGGCTGCGCCAACCAGGCGGGCGAAGACAACCGCAACGTGGCGCGCATGTCGTCGCTGCTGGCCGGGTTGCCCGACAGCGTGCCGGGCTCGACCATCAACCGCCTGTGCGGCTCCGGCATGGACGCGACCGGCACCGCTGCGCGCGCCATCCGCTCGGGTGAAACCGCGCTGATGATCGCGGGCGGTGTGGAAAGCATGAGCCGTGCGCCGTTCGTGATGGGCAAGGCGGCGAGCGCCTTCTCGCGCGATGCTGCCATCTACGACACCACCATCGGCTGGCGCTTCATCAACCCGCTGATGAAGGCGCAATACGGTGTCGACTCGATGCCCGAAACCGCCGAGAACGTCGCCACCGACTACAAGGTCAACCGCGAAGACCAAGACCGCTTCGCGCTGCGCAGCCAGGCGAGCGCCGCACGTGCGCAGGAAGATGGCACGCTCGCGCAGGAAATCACGCCTGTGACGATTCCGCAGAAGAAGGGCGATGCCATCGTGGTGGATCGCGATGAGCATCCGCGTGCGACCAGCATGGAAGCGCTTGCCAAGCTCAAGGGCGTGGTGCGTCCGGACGGCACGGTGACGGCCGGCAATGCGTCGGGCGTGAACGATGGCGCCTGCGCGCTGCTCCTTGCCAACGAAGAATCTGCCAAGCGTTTTGGCCTGACCCCGCGTGCGCGCATCGTCGGCATGGCCACGGCCGGAGTGCCGCCGCGCGTGATGGGCATCGGCCCGGCACCGGCGTCGCAGAAGCTGCTCAAGCAACTGGGACTGACGATCGATCAGATGGACGTGATCGAGCTGAACGAGGCGTTTGCCGCGCAGGGTTTGGCGGTGACGCGTCAACTGGGCCTGCGTGACGACGATCCGCGCGTCAACCCGAACGGCGGTGCCATCGCACTGGGCCACCCGCTTGGCATGAGCGGCGCGCGCCTGGTGACGACGGCGATGTATCAGCTGCAACGCACGGGCGGACGCTATGCGCTGTGCACGATGTGCATCGGCGTGGGGCAGGGCATTGCCCTGGTGATCGAACGCGTTTGAGTTTGATACGGCCATGACCAGCGGATTGCTTGATCGCGCCTTCTCCACACCGGCCATGTTGGCGGTGTGGTCCGATGCGGCCACGGTGCGCGCGATGCTCGATGTGGAGGCGGCGCTGGCACACGCCGAGGGCGCGGTTGGCGTGATTTCGGCGCAAGCCGTGGCGCCGATTCGCGCGGTGTGCGCCAGCGTAGTGCTGGACTTGGACGCGCTGGGTAACGCCGCTGCCAGCGCGGGCAACCTGGCCATTCCACTGGTCAAGCAACTGACTGCCGCTGTCGCGCAGCACGATGAAAACGCCGCGCGCTACGTGCATTGGGGCGCGACGAGTCAGGACATCATCGATACCGGTTTGATGTTGCAGTGGCGGCAGTCGGCTGCGTTGATCGATGCGGATTTGCAGAAACTGGCCGACGCGCTCGCCGCGCTGGCGCAGCGTCATCGCAATACGCCGATGGTGGCGCGCACGTGGCTGCAGCAGGCGCTGCCGACAACGTTCGGGCGCAAGGTTGCGGGCTGGCTGGAAGCCGTGCATCGCGCGCAGGATCGCTTTGCCGCGTTGCGCGCGCACGTGCCCGCGCTGCAGTTTGGCGGGGCGGCAGGCACGCTTGCCAGCCTGGGTGAACAGGCACGTGCTGTCGCTCAAGCGCTGGCACACGAACTTGATCTGCCGCTGCCGACGCTGTCGTGGCACGGCGAGCAGGATCGAATCGCTGACATCGGCACGACGCTCGCGCTGCTGACTGGTACGCTGGGCCACTGCGCGCGCGATCTTTCGCTGATGATGCAGACGGAGGTCGGCGAGGTTGCCGAGCCTTCCGGTGCGGGCAAGGGCGGATCTTCCACCATGCCGCATAAGCGCAACCCGGTCGGTTGCGCAACGGTGCTTGCTGCGGCCACGCGCATGCCCGGCTTGGCGAGCACGCTGCTGGCTGCGCTGCCGCAGGAGCACGAACGCGCGCTCGGCGGTTGGCAGGCGCAGTGGGCGACGTTGCGTGAGATGGCCTGCCTCACGGCCGGCGCGCTCGATCGCATGCGCGAGATTGTCGAAGGTTTGCATGTTGACGCCGCTCGCATGCGCGCAAATCTCGACCTCACGCACGGCCTGATCCTCGGTGAAGCCGTGATGCTGGCGCTAGGCGCGGATCTTGGTCGCCTGCAAGCGCATCACGTGGTCGAAGCTGCCAGCCGCAAAGCCGTACAAGAGAGCAGAACGTTGCATGACGTGCTGGCCCAAGACGCCGACGTCCTGCGTATCTGGGGCGCGGCCACGCCGCAACGGCTAAGCGCGCTGCTCGATCCCAACCATTACCTTGGCGATGCGGGTGCCGCAGTCGACCGCGTGCTTGCCGAACACGCCCGCCGCCATCCCTGAACACACATTCCACGGAGACACCATGCCCTGGCTTGAACACGACAATGTCCGTCTGTATCACGAATTCGATGATGGGTCCGCCACGAGTAAGCCGGTGCTGGTGCTGTCGAACTCCCTGGGCACGAATCTGGGCATGTGGGAACCGCAGCTCGAAGCGCTGCGCCAACACTTCCGCTTGCTGCGCTATGACCAGCGTGGGCACGGCCAGTCGAGCGTGCCCGACGCGCCGTTCGGCGTCGCACAACTTGGCGGAGATGTGCTTGCGTTGCTCGACCACTACAACATTGACCTTGCGCTGTTCTGCGGCCTGTCGATGGGCGGGCTGACCGGCCTGTGGCTGGCCGCGTATCACGGCGAGCGCTTCCCGCGCATGGTGGTGACGAACACCGCCGCGCTCATCGGCACGCAGCAGAGCTGGAACACGCGCATCGCGCAGGTCGAGCAAGGCGGTATGGCCAGCATTACTGAAACGGTGCTGGAGCGCTGGTTCACGCAGGGCTATCGCGACGCCAACGCAAGCCGCATCGACATCGTCAAGGCGATGCTGCTGTCGACGCCGGACGCCGGCTACAACGGCAACTGCGCAGCCATTCGCGATGCGGATTTGCGCGCGCAACTGCCGAACATCCGCGTGCCGATGCTGGTGATTGGTGGTACGCACGATATCTCTACGCCAGCCGCGCAGACCAAACTCATTGCGGACGGTGTGCCCGGCGCGCAATACGTCGAGCTTTCCGCCGGCCACCTCGCCAACTGGGAGCAGGCGGACGGCTATACCGAAGCGCTGGTCAGCTTCTTGACGGCCGGCGTGGCACGCGAGGTCGCCCATGGATGATCGCGAACGCTACGCCGCGGGCATGGAAGTGCGCCGCGCCGTGCTGGGCGACGCCCATGTCGACCGTGCCAACGCCGCGCAGACTGAGTTGACCGCACCGTTCCAGGATCTCATCACGCGCTACGCCTGGGGTGAGATCTGGACGCGCCCCGGTTTGCCGCGCCATACGCGCAGTCTGCTGACGATCGCCATGATGGTTGCCCTCGGCCGCGACGGCGAGTTGCGTCTTCACCTGCGTGCTGCCGGCAACAACGGTGTCACCCGCGACGAGATTCAGGAAACGCTGCTGCAGACCGCCATCTACTGCGGCGTGCCGGCAGCCAACCATGCCTTCCACCTCGCGCAGACGGTGTTTGCAGAGATGGACGCCGAGGCCGCTTCCAAGACGTAGACGCAGAATCCACCGTCTCGGGTAGGCGCCATGCAACGCACCGGAAAGATGGCCGCCGGCGTCGCCTGCGCGTGATTGTGAACATTCGGGGCAAGTCGGTTACTTCGTGTTTTTGCGTTTGGCGGGCCGATGGCCGGGCTCGCGCCATTCATCCGCCTCGTCGTTGAACAGCGACGACACTAGCGCGCGGAACCATTGGCTGCGCGTGTCGTTATGGAATTTGCGATGCCAGTGCTGCTTGAGATCGAAGCTCGGCAGCTCCAGGGGCGGTTCCATCACGCAGATGTTGCCGTGCGATTGCATGAACGACAGGCCCACAGCGTGCGGCACCGTCGCAATCAAGTCCGTGCGCGCCAGGATGAACGGAATGCTCATGAAGTGTGGCGTGAGCAGCGTCGGCTTCCGTCGGATGCGCTTGCGTTCCAGAAAGCGCTCGTAAAGCTCTTGGCTGCGCCCCTCCGCGCGCACCACGGCGTGCCCGTACTCCAAAAACTGCGCCATCGACAGCTTCGTGTTGCCGCCCCGCGTGACGGGATGATCTGCGCGCACGATGCATGTGAAATAGTGCGTGAACAGCCGCTGCTGGAAGAAGTTGTTCTTCTTCAAGTCGGGGAAGTAACCGACGGCCAGGTCGAGCGAACCAGTCTCCAGCGCGCGCTCGATCTGCGCCGGCGGCAGTGATACGGATTGCACCGACGCCCGCGGCGCCTGCCGCGCCATCGCTTCGACAATCCGGGGCAGAAATACCATCTCACCCACGTCCGACAACGAGATCGAAAACGTATATGTGGTCGTGGCCGGATCGAACGCGCCGGTTTCCAGAATGCCCTGCTGCACGCGCGCCACCACATCGCGCGCTGCCGGAATGAGCGCCAGCGCTCGCGGCGTCGGCTCCATGCCGCGCGAGGTGCGTACGAACAACGGGTCGTCAAACGCGGCACGCAGCTTTCCCAGCGCGGTGCTCACGCCAGGCTGGCTCATGCCGAGCTGTTGCGCGGCCATGCTTACGCTGCGCGCGTCATGCAAGGCCAGCAGGATCGGCAACAGGTTCAGGTCAAAGTCGGGCAGGGTAGACATGGCAATGCACTATCTGAATTGGCGATAGAGTTTATCGCCAATATTGCATTGTGCGATATCAAGGCGCGCGCCAACAATGGTTGCCAGAACGATTCCAAATCCATCCGGAGACAACCAACATGCGCACCCAGGTCGCCATCATTGGCGCGGGCCCGGCAGGCCTTCTGCTCGGGCAGCTTCTGCACCGCAACGGCATCGACGCCGTCATTCTCGAAACCAAGAGCCGCGCGTACGTTGAAGAGCGCATCCGCGCCGGCGTGCTGGAGCAAGGCACGGTCGACGTGCTAAACGAAGCGGGTGTGGGCGAGCGGATGCGTCGCGAAGGGCTGCTGCACCACGGCATCGACCTGCTGTTTGGCGGCGAGCGCCACCGCATTGACCTGACGGCGATGTCAGGCGGCCGCTCGATCACCGTGTATGGGCAGCACGAGGTGGTCAAGGATCTGATTGCGGCGCGCATGGAGCAGGGCGCACCGCTGATGTTCGATGTGAGCGATGTGTCGGTGCATGACATCGAGTCGGCCACGCCTTCGGTGCAGTTCGTCCACGACGGCGTGCCGCAGACATTGCAATGCGATTACATCGCCGGGTGCGATGGCTTTCACGGCATCTGCCGGCAAGCGATTCCGGCCCAGCGGCAAGCGGTGTTCGAGCGCGTGTATCCGTTTGCCTGGCTTGGCATCCTGGCGGAAGCGGAGCCTGCGGCGGAAGAGCTGATCTACGCGAGCCACGATCGGGGTTTTGCGCTGTTCAGCATGCGCTCACCCAAGATCACGCGGCTCTACCTGCAATGCAAGCCCGATGAGAATCTTGCCGAATGGTCTGATGCGCGCATCTGGGATGAACTCCACACGCGCCTGGAAAACAACGACGGCTGGCATTTGAAGGAAGGCCCGATCCTGCAGAAGAGCGTCACGCCGATGCGCAGCTTTGTGTGCGAGACGATGCAGTACGGCCGCCTGTTCCTGGCGGGGGACGCCGCGCACATCGTGCCGCCCACCGGCGCGAAAGGCATGAACTTGGCCGTGGCTGACGTTCGCGTGCTGGCTCAGGCGCTCACCGCGCGCTACAAGCAGGAGGACACCGCCCAGCTTGCAGGCTACTCCGAACGTTGCTTGCAACGCGTGTGGCGCGCCGAGCATTTCTCGTGGTGGATGACGTCGATGCTGCATCGCTTTGACGACCACACGCCGTTCATGCAAAAGCTGCAGCGCGCCGAGCTGGACTACGTCACCAGCTCACCGGCCGGGGCCCGCGTGCTCGCCGAAAACTATGTCGGCCTGCCGTTTGCCGATGCGCCGGCCGGTGCGTCGTTGAGTGTGGTCAGTCATTCCAGGGCGGCGTAGTCGTCGGCTTGGACAGCGCAATGCGGGAGACCAGCGGGTGGAAGCCTTGCCCGCGCGAGGCTGTGTAGACCTTCTGCGCGTTGGCCGTCTTCAACGCGTAGTCGATCGTGAAGACAGGCACGTTCCCGGCGCAGTATTTTTTCAGTTGGTCGATCGTCCATTGCGTGTCTTCTGTGCTGGCGGCCTTGTCGCCGCCGGAGGCGCTGCCCCACGCGGCGCCGGCACTGCCGCCGAACCACGTGTCTTCCTGCGAGATGCCGTCGATCGTTGCCAGCAGCGTTGACCCACCGCCGTCGTCAATCAACGAGGACGCGTTTTGCTGGATCACCGCGAACTGCGGATTGATGGCGCGGCCCGCCGCACGGATCCTGGCAATGAAATCGACCATGGCCTGTGCCGGATCGATGCCAGCCGCCTGGGCTGCGTCCGCCACCGAAGGCTCGGCGTATGCTTCGACCCAATCCAGATAGACGCCATCGAACCCTTCGCGCGCCAGTTGTGCGACAGCGCCGTTCGGCCCGAGCCAGAGCGCTTGCCAGCGCGGATCCCAGAACGCGACGGGGTAATCGCCGGCCCAGCCATCGGGGTCGGCCTGGATGATGAAGTCGGGCGTGCCGGGGCCGTCAGCTGTCGGTGCCTTCCAGCTCGACGTCCAATAGGTACGGAAGTCTTCGGCCTCGCCAATGTCGATGTAAGCGAGCACCTTGCGCGCGGAGCCGTCGGACTTGGTGCTCAGGCGCGCCACCATGTCGACGGTGTTGAAGTTCTCCAGCCCTTTGACCGTGTTGTTGGCCTCGATGACCAGCATGTCGTACGGCTGCGCGTCCAGCGCATCGATCTGCGCGCCGGTGGTCATGCCCTGCAATTGGTACATCCACGTCTGCACGCCTGCCAGCGGCGAGGTGCCGTTGACACCGCAAGCGGGAGTGGTGGTTGCGGCTGCCGCAGTTGCCGTTTTCGACTGCGGTTTCGCGGCATTGGAAACAACCCTGGCTTGCGGGCTCGATGACGAACCACCGTCGCCGCCACCACAGGCAGACAACATTAGCCCGGCACATGCCAGGGCAATCGGACAGATCAGGCGCATTGTCATTCTTGAAAGGGTTGGGAGCGGGTGCCTTGCTCTGAGCGTGCGCATCGGTTTGGATGCCACGGCAAGCTCCGATCCACGCTAGCACAATCGGATGGCGTTGCACCGTGCGGCGGGGCGTGACGTTCTGAAACTTCTTTAGACCAGCGTTCGTCATCGCTTCGGACCTCCTTTCCATGGCCGATGGGCCTGCGCATGCTGTGCCGTGCCCGAAGTCAAACGTTGCCGTCGCTTTCATCGCCATGCAAAACGCACGGGTGTATAGTCAGACAGCACTCGACGTTCAAGAAGGGGGCATTTCAGATGGACACTTCGCCGGCGGGCCAATACAAAGGCTTCGACATTTATCCGTTGGCTTTCCAACATGAACGCACGGCACGCTGGCCCGAGGCCAGGGAAGATCGCAGCTACAACGCAGCCGTGATGATCTGTCGGGCGGGGGAGTCGCCCGAACCCGGGCAGACGCAGGTCTTCCGACTCTCAGGGGATCGACAATTCAGCAATGTGGGTGCTGCACGCATTGCAGCGCTGCGCTTTGCTGAGAGCATCATCGATGGCGACGTGCCTGAACTGTCGCTTCCTGCCGACGGCGCCTGAACCCGCCGAACCTCCCCGTGGTAGAATAGCGGGCGAATCCGGCTCGCCGCCGCGCCAATCATGGCCGGTGGCGGCTGAGTCCAGCACCGGGGAATACCCCGCGCCGAGTCGGGCGGCGCGCTTCTGCGACCGCCACCCATCCTCGCTCTCGCTTGCACGAAACGGCGCGCGCCATTGGCGGGCGCGATTTGTGTTCCGTGCAACTCGGTACCCCCCAAGCCCGCTGTCCGGGCAGATGATCGCGGCGTACCGCTGCATGCTCCTAGATGCGTGTGGCGTGGTTCGGGTGGGTCATCACATCATTGCAACCATCGGCGCAGCCGCGTGCTGCATACAAAGGAACGAGTTTGGCCAAGGAAGAACTGATTGAATTTGAAGGGGTGGTGTCTGAAGCACTACCCGACAATCGTTTTCGCGTGCAGTTGGAAAACGGCGTGGAAATCTGGGCTTACGCATCGGGCAAGATGCAGAAGCACCGTATCCGCATTCTCGCGGGCGACCGCGTGAAGCTGGAGATGTCGCCGTACGACCTCACGAAGGGTCGCATCAACTACCGGCACAAGTAAAAACGGCTGTGCCGCCAAGACGTCCACCCCGTGGGCGTTTCGAAGAACCGCGTGTCTGCCCGACCCGCGGTTTTTTTATTATTGCTGCGTAAGCAGCGTTAAATTTCGTTGATCTGCCTGCAACATCCGGTATCATGCCGCTTGGCTGCCAACGGGGGGAACACAGTTGGCAGCCAACTGAAGTGCAGGGCTTGTCACATTATCAAGCCGCGTGCCACCCTCGGGTGAGCTCGCGCCAGCTGTACCAGTCCACTCAATAAGCGCACGGCCGTTGATCGATCCATCGACTCAGCAGGACCTCTAATCGCGCATCCATTCGCCGACCGGGGCGTCATCTGACGCTCGCACCCGTTCGGTGTTCAGTGTGTCAAAGGAGTCACACCACATCGGGATACCGCACAGGTAGGACGGCGCTTGTCCATCGCAGTACTGGGCGTAACGTTTTTTGCGTCCGAGGGAATAGAAAATCACAATGTTGGAAACCAAAAAAGCAGCACAGAGGGCGGCGCGCATGAGCCTGCGCGCTTTGGTGGGTCTGGCGGCAGCAACAACGCTGACAGGCCTGGGAATACAAACCGCCTCGGCGCAGGCCACGCGCCCGAAGGCTCCCATCTACGGCGTCACGCTTGATGACGTCAGCAAAATCAATGCGATCGTGGCCTCGCTCACGC
This sequence comes from Ralstonia sp. 22111, assembly GCF_052045895.1. NCBI lineage: Bacteria > Pseudomonadati > Pseudomonadota > Betaproteobacteria > Burkholderiales > Burkholderiaceae > Ralstonia > Ralstonia sp. 22111. Next base: position 452,763 of record NZ_JBQEPR010000002.1, read on the forward strand.
ACCTGCCGTACAAGCCGACCGTGCGCGTGGTCTTTGACCCGGGTACTTCGGCCGCCGACTATTACGCACCGCTGGTCAAGCTTCATCAAGTCGCCTACGTGATGGGCGAAGTGATGGATTCGTACTATTTCCCCGTCGACCCGACTACTTACAGCGCACGCACTAACGAGTTGGTGAGCACGCTGAAAAATGTCGTGGATGTATGGGAAATCGCCAATGAAATCAACGGCGAATGGCTGCGTGCCAACCCCAGCGGTCCGACCACGACGGCAACGTCGCAGGAACAGCAGATCGGTCAGATGGTCGGCAATGCCTACGACATCGTGAAGGGCGCGGGTGGCCTGGTGTCGGTGACGATGTACTACAACGACGATGGCAAGGGCACCAACTGCTACGAACTGTCGATGGACTCATGGCGTACCTGGGCGACTAATTTCCTGCCGTCCCGCGTGCTCCAAGGTGCCGACTACGCACTGTTCAGCTACTACCCGTACCAGGACTGCCCAGGATTGAATCCGTCGTGGGCAAACGATTTCAAGTTGCTTGAAAGCATCTTCCCGGTCGCGAAGGTGGGCTTTGGTGAGATTGGCACGTCCAGCATCTCGGCGCCGACCTCCGTACAGCAGAATCTGATCAAGTCGTACTACCCCATGGGTACCACCACGATGGCAGCCGATCCGCGCTTCATCGGCGGCTACTTCTGGTGGAACTACGTTGAGCAGATGCTGCCGTACAGCACCAGTTCGTACTGGAGCTTGCTGAACAACACCATCAAACCGCTGACGGCACCGCAATAAGAACGGCTGCAGCCTCTCCTCGCAAAAGGGTGGAACTCCGCGCCGGACGGACGGGACACGATCCGGCAACAAAAAACCCGCGTCAGCTCACGCTGCGCGGGTTTTTTCCATGGCGACGCGCCTGTTGGCTCAGCCGCGTGCAGCCAGATAGGCTCGGAAGTCGTCAGCGACTTCCTTGTGCTTGAGCGCCAGTTCCACCGTTGCCTTCAGGTAGCCGAGTTTGCTGCCGCAGTCGTAGCGCACGCCCTTGTAGCGATAGGCGAGCACCTGCTCGGCGGACAGCAGCGACTGGATGGCATCCGTGAGCTGCAGTTCCCCGCCCGCGCCGGGTTTGAGGTTGCGGATGTGATCAAAAATGCGCGGCGTGAGGATGTAGCGGCCGACCACCCCCAGGTTGGACGGCGCGTTTTCCGGCGCCGGCTTTTCGACGATGCCCGACATCTTGATCACGCTGCCGTCTTCTTCCCACGGCCGGCCATCGACCACGCCGTACGAACGGCTCTGCTCGCGGTCGATCTCTTCCACGCCAATGACCGAGCAGTTGTAGTGCTCGTACAGGTCGACCATCTGCTTCATGACGGGCGGGTCGCCGTCCAGCAGGTCGTCCGCCAGGATGACTGCGAAGGGCGCGTCGCCCACGAGCTTCTCGGCACATTGCACGGCATGGCCCAGGCCCAGCGCTTCCGGCTGACGCACGTAGAAGCAATCCACATGCGACGGCTTGATCGAACGTACGACCTCCAGCAGGGCAGTCTTGTGCTTGGCTTCCAGTTCCGCTTCCAGTTCGTACGCCTTGTCGAAGTGATCTTCGATGGCGCGCTTGCTGCGGCCCGTGACGAAGATCATCTCGGTGATCCCGGCGGCCATGGCTTCTTCCACGGCGTACTGGATCAACGGCTTGTCTACGACCGGTAGCATTTCCTTCGGGCTGGCCTTGGTGGCCGGCAGAAAGCGGGTTCCGAGCCCCGCGACGGGGAAAACGGCTTTGGTGACGCGTTGCATCGTGGTTTCCTTGATATCGATTGTTCCGGGCGCTCAGGCGGCTTGAACCGGTAGCCGTGCGATCTGGGCCTCCAGCTTGGCCAGCGTGGCTTTGAAATCCGTCACGCGCTTTTGTTCCTGTTCCACCACGGCGGCCGGCGCGCGGGCGACGAACGATTCGTTGCCGAGCTTGGCTTCGCACTTGGTAATCTCGCCGCGCAGGCGGTCGATTTCCTTCGACAGCCGCGCACGCTCGGCAGCCACGTCGATCTCGATCTTCAGCAGCAGCTTGTTCTCGCCGACGATGGCGACCGGTGCGCCTGCGCCGTCCTGCTCCATGGCGGCCGCATCCGTGTAGACCTTCACTTCAGACAACTTGCCCAGAGCCTGCACGTACGGTGCCGCCACCTGCAGGAATTCGGCTTCGCCATTGGCGTACAGCGGCACGCGCTGCGCCGGGGAAATATTCATCTCGCCGCGCAGATTGCGGCAGGCGTCCACCAGCGCCTTCAACTGTTGCACCCACTGCTCGGCCTGTTCGTCGATCTTGGACAGCACGGCGCGCGGGTATTCCTGCAGCGCGAGGCTTTCGGTGCCGTCGCCCTTGGCGCGGCCAGCCATCGGCGCAACCTTCTGCCAGAGTTCTTCGGTAATGAATGGAATGATCGGATGGGCCAGGCGCAGCACGGTTTCCAGCACACGCAGCAGCGTGCGGCGCGTAGCGCGCTGCTGGGCCGGCGTGCCGGTCTGGATTTGCACCTTGGCCAGTTCAAGGTACCAGTCGCAGTATTCGTCCCAGACGAATTTGTAGATGGCGTTGGCGATGTTGTCGAAGCGGTAGTCGGCAAAGCCTTTCTCCACTTCGGTTTCCACGCGCTGCAGCAGCGAGACGATCCAGCGGTCGGCCTGCGAGAAATGCAGGTAGCCCTCTGGGCCGCAATCGCCGACGCATTCCTGCATGCCGCAGTCCTGGCCTTCGGTGTTCATCAGCACGAAGCGCGTGGCGTTCCAGAGCTTGTTGCAGAAGTTGCGATAGCCCTCGCAGCGGCCCGGGTCAAAGTTGATGCTGCGGCCAAGCGTGGCGAGCGAGGCGAACGTAAAGCGCAGTGCGTCGGCACCGAATGCGGGAATGCCTTCGGGGAATTCCTTGCGCGTGCGCTTCTCGACTTTGGGCGCGTCCTTCGGGCGGCGCAGGCCGGTCGTGCGCTTGGCCAGCAGCGGCTCCAGCGCGATACCGTCGATCAGGTCCACCGGGTCGAGCGTGTTGCCCTCGGACTTGCTCATCTTCTTGCCTTCCGAATCGCGGACGAGGCCGTGCACGTAGACGGTGTGGAAGGGCACTTCGCCGGTGAAGTGCAGGGTCATCATGACCATGCGCGCCACCCAGAAGAAGATGATGTCGTAGCCCGTGACCAGCACGGTGGAGGGCAGGAAGTGCTTCAGTTCCGGCGTATCGGCCGGCCAGCCCAGCGACGAGAACGGCACGAGCGCGGACGAGAACCACGTGTCGAGCACGTCGTCGTCACGCGTGAGTGCGCCGGTGTAGCCCTTAGAAGCTGCCTGGGCCTTGGCTTCCTCTTCGGTGCGACCAACATACACATTGCCAGCTTCGTCGTACCACGCCGGAATCTGGTGACCCCACCAGAGTTGGCGCGAGATGCACCAGTCCTGGATGTTGTTCAGCCACTGGTTGTACGTGTTGACCCACTGCTCGGGCACGAGCTTGATCTTGCCGCTCTGCACGGCGTCCAGCGCGACTTCAGCGATGGAGCGGCCCGGGAAGCGCGTGCCTTCGGGCGCCGGTTTGCTCATGGCGACGAACCACTGATCCGTCAGCATCGGTTCGATGACGACGCCGGTACGGTCACCGCGCGGCACCATCAGCGTGTGCTTCTTGACTTCAGCCAGCAGGCCCTGCGCCTCGAGATCCTCGACGATCTTCTTGCGCGCGTCGAAGCGGTCCATGCCTGCGTAGGCGGCCGGCGCATCGGCAACGATCTTCGCGTCGAGCGTCAGGATCGACAGTTGCGGCAACTTGTGGCGCTGGCCCACCGCGTAGTCGTTGAAATCGTGGCCAGGGGTCACCTTGACAACGCCGGTGCCGAATTCGCGGTCGACGTATTCGTCGGCAATCACCGGGATCTTGCGATCGGTCAGCGGCAGGTGAACGAACTTGCCGATGAGGTGCGCGTAGCGCTCATCCTCGGGGTGCACCATCACGGCCGTGTCGCCGAGCATCGTCTCGGGGCGGGTGGTGGCCACCGTCAGGTGGGTCAGGCCGCCAACGGCGTCCGGTTCGGCCAGCGGATACCGGATGTGCCACAGCGAGCCTTCTTCTTCCTCGCTCACCACTTCCAGGTCGGACACGGCGGTGCCCAGCACCGGGTCCCAGTTGACCAGGCGCTTGCCGCGGTAGATCAGGCCCTGCTCATACAGGCGCACGAAGACGTCGCTGACCGCGCGCGACATCTTCGGGTCCATCGTGAAATATTCGCGCTCCCAGTCGATCGAGGCGCCCATGCGGCGCACCTGGCGCGTGATGGTCGAGCCCGATTGCTCTTTCCATTCCCAGACCTTCTCGACGAACTTCTCGCGGCCCATGTCATGGCGCGACACGCCCTGGGCGTCCAGCTGGCGCTCGACAACGATCTGTGTGGCGATGCCCGCGTGGTCGGTGCCCGGCACCCACAGCGTGTTGGCGCCCGACATGCGCGCGTGGCGCGTCAGGCCGTCCATGATGGTCTGGTTGAACGCGTGGCCCATGTGCAGCGTGCCCGTCACGTTCGGCGGCGGCAGCTGGATACAGAAGTCGGGTTTGCCGGCTTCGAGCGTCGCGCGGGAGACGCCCATCGCTTCCCAGGCCGCGCTCCACTTCTGCTCGATGGTGGCGGGTTCGAAACTCTTGGCGAGGGACTGGTTTTGATCGGTCATGCTGACGGGGCGCAGTGGGCGCAAAAAGACGTTTGGCCCAGGAAAATGGCGGGCGAAAGCTTGGAATTATACGGCGTGTCGATGTCCGGCACGGGCGAAGCGGCGAATGCGGCCGGTATAATTTCAGGATTCTGCCGAGGCTCCTCCCGCATGTCCGACCTGCTCGCCAATCTGAACCCCGAACAACGCGCTGCCATCACGCTTCCCGATGAATCGGCGCTGATCCTGGCGGGGGCGGGCAGCGGCAAGACGCGCGTGTTGACCACCCGCATCGCGTGGCTGATCCAGAGCGCGCGCGTGTCGCCCTCAGGTGTGCTGGCCGTCACGTTTACGAACAAGGCGGCCAAGGAAATGACGGCCCGCCTGCAGGCCATGCTGCCGATCAACACGCGCGCCATGTGGATCGGCACGTTCCACGGTCTGTGCAACCGGTTGCTGCGCGCGCATTACCGTGATGCCGGTTTGCCGCAGACGTTCCAGATCTTGGATACGCAAGACCAGCTCTCCGCCGTCAAGCGCCTGCTCAAGTCGCTCAATATCGACGACGAGAAATTCCCGCCCAAGAACGTCCAGTACTTCATCAATGGCGCCAAAGAGCAGGGCCTGCGCGCGGGCGATCTGGAAATCGCCAACGAATACGACCGCCGCATGGCCGATCTCTACGCCGCTTACGACGCGCAATGCCAGCGCGAAGGCGTGGTCGATTTTGCAGAGCTGCTGCTGCGCTGCTACGAACTGCTGCGCTACAACTATGCCATCCGGGCGCACTACCAACGGCGCTTCAAGCACATCCTGGTCGACGAGTTCCAGGATACGAACAAGCTGCAATACGCCTGGCTGAAGATCCTCGCCGGCCTGGGCGAGCCTGGTGTCACGCCCAACGCCATCTTTGCCGTGGGCGACGATGACCAGAGCATCTATGCGTTTCGTGGCGCCAACGTCGGCAACATGGTCGACTTTGAGCGCGAATTCCGCGTCGAGCACCGGATCAAGCTGGAGCAGAACTACCGCTCGCACGGCCATATCCTCGATACCGCCAACCACCTGATCTCGCACAACACGCGTCGGCTGGGCAAAAACCTGCGCACCGACGCCGGCCACGGCGAGCCCGTACGCGTCTATCAGGCCGCCACCGACGGGCAGGAGGCCGGCTGGATCGTCGAAGAAATCCGCGACCGCATTGCCAGTGGCACGGCGCGTTCCGAAATCGCCATCCTGTATCGCAGCAACGCGCAGTCGCGGGTGATCGAGCACGCGCTGTTTTCCGCCGGCATCGCCTACAAGGTGTATGGCGGCCTGCGCTTCTTCGAGCGGGCGGAAATCAAGCACGCGTTGGCGTATCTCCAGCTTCTTGAGAATCCCGACAATGACGCCGCGTTTGGCCGCGTGGTGAACTTTCCGGCGCGTGGCGTGGGGGCGCGTTCGCTGGAGCAGCTGCAGGATGCGGCGCGACTATACGGCATTTCGCTCGCGGCATCGGTGCCGTATCTCACCGGGGCGGCGGGGACCAAGTTGTCGGCGTTTGTGCGTCTGATTGAGCAGATGCGTGCCGACACGCGCCAGATGACGCTGCCCGAAATCGTCCAGCACGTCATTCATGCCAGCGGCCTGATCACGCATTACCAGAGCGAGAAGGAGGGCCAGGACCGCATCGAAAACTTGCAGGAACTGGTGACCGCCGCCCAAGCCTTCGTTGCCGAAGAAGGCTACGGTGTCGACGCGATTGCGACCGCATTGCCGGTGCGCCACGACGCCATGCTGCGCATCGAAGGCGGCGAGATCGATACCGTTTCTGAACTCGTACTCGACGAGACGCCCGCGGAGATGACACCGCTGGTCGCGTTTCTCACGCACGCCTCGCTAGAGGCTGGCGACAACCAGGCGCAGGCCGGCCAGGATGCCGTGCAGATGATGACCGTGCATGCGGCCAAGGGGCTGGAATTCCATGTCGTCTTCATCACCGGACTGGAAGAGGGTCTGTTCCCCCACGAAAACAGCCAGATGGAGAAGGACGGCCTGGAGGAAGAGCGCCGCCTGATGTACGTGGCGATTACCCGGGCCCGCGAGCGGTTGTATCTGTCGTTCGCGCAGAGCCGCGTGCTGCATGGTCAGATCCGCTACCACATCCGTTCACGCTTCTTTGACGAATTGCCCGAAGAGACGCTGAAGTGGCTGACGCCGCAGCAGTCGGGTTATCAACCCACCCGCCGTGCGCAAGGCGATTCCGCCTGGGGCAAGGATTGGTTCAAGCGCCCCGAGCGCGGCGATGACGACGCCTACACTGGCCGCCCGACCGGCGGCATGGACACCGGCAAGAACTACGCCGATGCCAAGCGTGCAGAGGCCACGGGCTTCCGCGTCGGCCAATCGGTGTTTCACAACAAGTTCGGGGAAGGCGTCATTACGACGCTGGAAGGCGAGGGCGCCGAGGCGCGCGCCCAGATCAAGTTCAACCGCCACGGCGTGAAGACGCTGGCGCTGGGCATCGCCAAGCTCGACCCGATCAACTGAGTACCGATCGGGTCATCCGGCCCGATCAGGCCGTCGTGTCAGTCGTTTGGCCGGCCGCCTGCGTGACGTTGAAGCAGCCGCGGTAGGTGGCGTAGAACGAGCAGTACAGCACCGCCATCACCAGAATCCGGTACGGCGTGGCAATGATGGGGGCGATGTTGTTGGCGCCGCTCGACGCGAACAGCGCATCGATGAACAGCGGCACGGCGATCAGCAAAATTGCGACCAGCACGCCGTACGCGATGAACGCCGCGCGGTTGCGCCATACGGCCATCCAGCTGAAGAACAGCGCCTTGCCCACCGGAATGCCGTGCCATGCGACCAGCAGCGGCGCAAACCAGAACAGCACTGCCACGGGGATGTACAGCACCGAGCCCATCACCATGGCGAGATAGAACTCGCGGATGGCATCAGCGGTGAGCGGTTTGTCGGTGACCACGGTCATGAGCGTGTCGACGTCCACCATCGTCATCAGCACGCCGCTGACCACGAGTACCAGCACGCCATAGATGCCGCCGAGCTTTAGCAGGCTGCGCATCGCATCCTTGCCGTACGCACGAAAGCCGGCGATGAGCGACGCAGGCCCCACGCGCTTGCCAGCAACCGTATCGCGGCAGGCCGACATGAAGCCAACAAAGATAGCCGGATTCACCAGCAGGATGGCGAACACACCAATCGGCGGCACCAGCAGCATCAGCAGGTTGACCGCAAACAGGTAGATGAACAGCAGCAGCAAGAATCCGATCGGGTTCTTGCGAAACAGCCACGCACCCTGGCGCAGCCAGACGTAGCCTTGCTTGGCCGGTACTTCAATCAGTTGCATGGTTGGGGAAGGTCCAGAGTCAGGGCGCCCGCGCCAACCCGTTCACGGAGCACGCGCTCAAAGTGGGTGGGGTCATGCGGTTTGAGCAGTTCGGCGTCGCGCGGCAGATAGAAATCCCACAGGCGCGAGACCCAGAAACGATAGGCTGCGGCGCGCAGCATGTCTTGCCAGTGCCGTGCCTCAGCGTCGGTGAAGGGCCGCACGGCGTGATACGCGTGGAGCATGGCCCGTGCCCGATCATCATCCAGCACGCCCGTGGCCAAGTCGATGCACCAGTCGTTCACGGTGACGGCCACGTCGAAGAGCCACTTGTCGACACCGGCAAAGTAAAAATCGAAGAAGCCACCCAGGCGTTCCGGCTGGCCATCGGCGGCCGGCTCGAACAGCACGTTGTCGCGGAAGAGGTCGCAATGGCACGGGCCTTCGGGCAGCGCGGCGTAGTCGGCGCTGGCGAAGAAGCGTTGCTGATGCGCGAGTTCGCCTTCCAGCAGCGCGCGCGTGTCGCCGTGCACGAAGGGTACGACGTCGGGCACGACTTCGTTCCACCACGGCAGGCTGCGCAGATTCGGCTGATGGCGTGGGTAGTCGCGTCCGGCCAGATGCATGCGCGCGAGCATGTCGCCGACGATGGCGCATTCCGACACCGTGGGCGCCAGGTTCGAGCGGCCCGCCAGACGTGTCACGATAGTCGCCGGCTTGCCGTTGAGCGTGCGCAGAATCTCGCCGTCGCGCCCCGGAATCGGCGCGGGCACGCTGATGTCGTGCTGCGCCAGATGCTGCATCAGATACAGGTAGAACGGCAGTTGCTCAAGCGTCAGCCGCTCGAACAGTGTGACGACGTATTCGTGCGTCTGCCCATCCTTTTCCGTGGTCAGGAAGAAGTTGGAGTTTTCGATCCCAGAGGGGATGCCGCGAAACGCGCGCACGGCGCCCACATCGTATTGATCCAGCCAGAGAGCGATCTCGGCGTCGGAGACCGGGGTGAAAACAGCCATGCTTCAGGAATGGGAAACGGGTGGAGGGAAATGCAGCGCCGGCCCACCATGGAGCCGGCTTGCGGGCGCCGCGCTCGCGGCACAGGCTTAGAACTTCAGGACGTTGACCGAGGGCACGCGATCGATATTGCCGCGCTCACGAATGCGCGGCGAGCTGTCTTCGGGCTTGCTCATGTTGTAGGAGGTGCCCATGCCCGATTTGACATGGATGTCCGGTGCCTGACCCTTCTGGAAGCGGTATTCCTCAACCTGCGTACCGTCGTTGTCGCGGTAGTCGAAGCTCGGTTTGACGCGCTCGTTGTGGATCGCGCCGTGGGTCGGCTTGGAAATCGGCTGATTGTTGATCGCTTTAACGTCCGGCAGGTCCAGGCCGGCGCTGTCGGAAGTCACTTCGGCGTGCGCGGGCAGGGCGAGGCAAAAAACGGCGCCTGCCAGCAGCCCAGCGTGGCGCATCAGACGCGCGGCATTGGCAAAGCCGGAGTGGACGGGGGCGGACGGGTGAAGCAGCGAATCCATCATGGACTCCGGCGGGTGATCTGAGACCCTACATTCTAGCAGTCCAGCCTCCCGCCATCGTCCGTTCGCGTGGCGCGAAATGCCACACCCAAGGTTACAGATAGAACATTTCTTCCTTGGGCGGAATCGGCGAGGTACCTTCGCGCTTTTCGTAGAACTCGTAGACGGCATCGAGCGCATCCTTGGGTTCGTCGACGATGCGCATGATGTCCAGGTCGTGCTCGGCAATCAGGCCCATTGGCAGCAGCGTGAAGCGGAACCAATCCAGCAGGCCCTTCCAGAAATGGCTGCCGAACATGACCACCGGAACACTGCGCGATTTGCCGGTCTGGACAAGCGTGAGCACTTCAGCCAGTTCATCGAGCGTGCCGAAACCGCCGGGCATGACGATGAACGCATCCGAGTTCTTCACGAAGGTGACCTTGCGTGTGAAGAAATGGCGGAAGCGCATCGAGATGTCCTGGTATCGATTGCCTTGCTGTTCGTGCGGCAGTTCGATGTTCAGGCCGACGCTGGCCGACTTGCCGGCGTGCGCGCCCTTGTTGGCCGCTTCCATGATGCCGGGGCCGCCGCCGGAGATGACGGCGAAGCCCGCATCCGAGAACAACCGGGCGATTTCGATGGTGCGTTCGTAGTACGGCGAATCCTCGCGCAGGCGCGCGCTGCCATAGATCGAGACGGCCGGACGGATCTCCGAGAGGTACTCGGTCGCCTCGATGAACTCTGCCATAATCGTGAACATCTGCCAGGAGGCGCGCGCTTTCTTTGCGGTAGCGCGTTCTTCGTCGGCGAGTGCCCGCAGGCTGGGGATCATCTTGCGATCGGTACGGCCGTGTGACACGTCAGCTTTGGGCTCGTGTTCAACGCCCACTGTCACGTTGACGTCCATGTCGGCGGTGGTGGCCTGGCGCGAGGGGCTCACTCCGGTCAGTTCAGCCGCCGAAACCTCTGTCGCGGAAGCACCAGCAGCCTGCTTTGCCAAGTCGCCTTCAGCAGAAGCGCCATTATCGGAAACGCCTTTTGGCGTGCCAGTCACTTTAGAGTCCATGGGAATGTCGGAAAGTCAAGAAACGCTGTTGCTCGTCGATGGCTCGAGTTATCTGTACCGTGCCTATCACGCACTGCCCGACTTGCGAAACGGAGAAGGGTTTCCTACGGGGGCCATCTACGGCATCGTGAACATGCTGCGCAAACTGCGCAACGACTACCCGGCCAAGTATAGCGCCTGCATTTTCGACGCCAAAGGCAAGACCTTTCGCGACGACCTCTATCCGGCCTACAAAGAACACCGCGCGCCCATGCCCGACGACCTGCGCGCGCAGATCGAACCGATCCACGAAGCCGTGCGGGCATTGGGTTGGCCCATCCTGGTGGTCGAAGGTGTCGAGGCCGACGATGTGATCGGCACCCTGGCTGAACGGGCCGCTCGCGAAGGCGTCCGGACCATCGTCTCAACGGGTGATAAGGACCTCGCTCAATTGGTGAATGATCACGTCACGCTGGTCAACACCATGACCAACGAAACGCTCGACCCGGCGGGCGTGCAAGCCAAGTTCGGCGTGCCGCCCGAACGTATCGTCGACTATCTCTCGCTGATTGGCGACACCGTGGACAACGTGCCCGGCGTGCCGAAGGTGGGCCCGAAAACCGCGGTGAAATGGCTGACGGAATTCGGCTCGCTCGACAACGTCATGGCGCGTGCGGGCGAGATCAAGGGCGTGGTGGGCGACAACCTGCGCAACACGCTTGAGTGGCTGCCCAAGGGCCGCGAACTGCTGACCGTGAAGCTCGACTGCGACCTCAGCAAGGAGGTGCCGACATTCGATGCGCTGATCGACGGCGGTGAAGACAAATCCAAGCTCGTCGATTTCTTCTCGCGTTATGGCTTCAAGACGTGGCTGCGTGAGGCTTCCGGCGAAGCTCTGCCCGATACGCGAAGCGTGGGCGCCGCGCGCAAGGCCGCGACGCCCGTGAAGAACTACGCCGGCGAGGCTGCACAACTGCAGGCCCAGGCCAACCTGTTCGATGTGGAAGCGCCGCCCGACGAGATCAAGTATGAGACGGTGACGACCGAAGCGCAGCTCGAATCGTGGATGCAGCGTCTGGATGAAGTGGACCTCGTCTGCATCGATACCGAGACGACATCCATCGACCCGATGCTCGCGCAGTTGGTAGGCATTTCGCTGTCGGTCAAGCCGGGCGAGGCTTGCTACATTCCGGTGGCACATCGCGGCCCGGATGTGGCCGGGTTTGATGCAGCGGCGCAGCTCTCGCGAGACACCGTGCTCGCGCGCATGAAGCTGTGGCTTGAAGATGAATCGCGCAAGAAGGTCGGCCAGCATCTGAAGTACGACGCGCATGTGTTTGCCAACCATGGCATCGCGCTGCGCGGCATCGAGCACGACACGATGCTCGAATCGTATGTGCTGGAATCTCACCGCAATCACGGCATGGACGCGCTTGCCGAGCGCGTGCTGCACTTGAAGACGATCACCTACGAAGCGGTGTGCGGCAAGGGTGCATCGCAGATCGGTTTTGATGAGGTGCCGCTCGATCGCGCGACCGAGTATGCGGCGGAGGACGCCGATATCACGCTGCGTCTGCATCGCACGCTGTTCCCCAAGGTGGCCGAAGACGACAAGCTGCGCTACGTCTACGAGCAGATCGAAATGCCGACCTCCATCGTGCTGCAGAAAATGGAGCGCAACGGCGTGCTGATCGATGCCGAACGCCTGGCCAGGCAGAGCAACGAGCTGGGCTTGCGCCTGATCGATCTGGAAGCCGAGGCGCACAAGCTTGCCGGGCAGCCGTTCAATCTCGGCTCGCCCAAGCAGATCGGTGACATCTTCTTCAACCAGATGAAGCTGCCGGTCATCAAGAAGACCGCGAGCGGCGCGCCGTCGACTGACGAAGAAGTGCTGCAGAAGCTGGCCGAAGATTACCCCCTGCCGAAGCTGCTGCTCGATTACCGGGGCCTGGCCAAGCTCAAGTCCACCTACACCGACAAGCTGCCCAAGATGGTCAACCCGCGCACTGGCCGCGTTCACACCACCTACGGTCAGGCGACGGCGGTGACAGGGCGTCTGGCCTCGACCGATCCGAACCTGCAGAACATTCCGGTGCGCACGGAAGAAGGGCGACGCATCCGCGAAGCGTTCATCGCGCCGGAGGGCAGCGTGATCGTGTCGGCCGACTACTCGCAGATCGAGCTGCGCATCATGGCGCATCTGTCGCAGGACGAAGGCCTGATGCGTGCGTTCCGTGAGGGCCAGGATGTGCACCGCGCAACGGCAGCCGAAGTGTTCAACGTGACGCCGCTGGAGGTTTCGCCCGACCAGCGCCGTGTGGCCAAGGTCATCAACTTCGGTCTGATCTACGGCATGAGCGCGTTCGGCCTGGCGAGCAACCTGGGCATCGGGCGCGACGCTGCCAAGCTCTATATCGATCGCTACTTCGCCCGCTACCCCGGCGCCGCGAGCTACATGGACCAGACTCGCCAGAGCGCGCGCGAGCAAGGCTACGTGGAGACCGTCTTCGGCCGTCGCCTGTGGCTGCCCGACATCAATGGCGGCAACGGCCCGCGCCGCCAGGCTGCCGAGCGCGCCGCCATTAATGCGCCGATGCAAGGCACGGCGGCTGACCTGATCAAGCTGTCGATGTTGGCTGTGCAAGGTTGGCTCGAAGCCGAGGCGATGCGGTCGCGCTTGGTCATGCAGGTGCACGATGAACTGGTTCTGGAAGTTCCGCAGGACGAATTGGCCGTGGTGCGCGAGCGTCTGCCCGAGCTTATGTGCAGCGTCGCAACGTTGCGCGTGCCCCTGGTGGCCGAAGTGGGTGTAGGCGCCAACTGGGAAGAGGCGCACTGATGCAATCGCTTGCCAGCTGAGCGCCACACCGTCAAACAAGGGATGGCGCCAGTTTGCCTGCCGAGGCAGCCTGCGGATGGCCTGGGCATGCGGTCGTCATGATTCGCCATATCCATGCGCGCGGGGTTGCGGTGAATTTTGCGTTGCAGCAGACTGCACCTGACAGATCACGTGATCGAAAAGATTCAACGGCTCCAGGAGAGGCACATGGCAGGGCAGACGGATGGCGCAGGCGGGGCGAACGGGCCGCGCATTGTGGTGGTCGGCGGGGGCGCCGGCGGGTTGGAACTTGCAACGCGGCTGGGTGACAAGCTCGGCAAGCGCGGCGCAGCCCAGGTCATTTTGGTCGACCGCAACCCCACACACATCTGGAAACCGCTGCTGCATGAAGTCGCTGCCGGCAGTATGGATCCGAACACGCATCAGCTCGAATACGCGGCGCAGGCGCGCTGGCATGGCTTCGAATTCCAGCAGGGCGAGCTGAAGGGCCTTGATCGCGTCGCCAAGTCCATCATCGTGTCCGGATGCGTTGACGCCGACGGCACCGAGGTGCTGCCCGAGCGCGCCATTTCGTACGACACGCTGGTGTTGTCCATCGGTAGCGTGACGCATTTCTTCGGTGTGCCGGGCACGGCCGAGCACGCCATCGCCCTCGACACTGCATGGCAGGCCGAGCGCTTCCGCCGCAGGCTCATTGCAGCGTGCATGCGCGCACAGAACGGCGTGGGCGATGCGCGTCCGCAGGTCGACATCGCCATCGTTGGTGCAGGCGCCACAGGCGTGGAACTCTCAGCAGAGCTGCGCAATACGGCCCACGTGTTGGCCGCTTATGGCCTGCACAAGCTGGACCCGCGCCACGACATCCGCATCCATTTGATCGAAGGCGGCCCGCGTATTTTGCCGGTGCTCAAGGAGCGCATTTCTGCTGCGACCACTGAGCTGCTGCACAAGCTCGACGTGGACGTCATCACCAGCGAACGTGTGACGGAAGTCACCGCTAGCGCCGTCAACACGGCCAGCGGCAAGTCCATTCCGGCAGATCTGACCGTGTGGGCTGCGGGCATCCGCGCGCCGTCGGTGCTGGGTGAGCTCGGGTTGCCGGTGAACAAGCTGGGTCAGGTTGTCGTCTCACGCACGCTGCAGGTGGAAGGCGACGATTCGATCTACGCCTTTGGCGATTGCGCAAGCTGCCCGTGGCCCGAGGCGTCAACCAGCGTGCCGCCGCGTGCGCAGGCGGCGCATCAGCAGGCCACCTATCTGTTCGATGCGTTGCGCAAGCGCATGGATGGCAAGCCGGTCCAGCCGTTCGCGTTCAAGGATCTCGGCTCGCTGGTGTCGCTGGGCCATTTCAGCGCTGTGGGCAGCCTGATGGGCGGGCTGATCGGCGGGTCGATGTTCATCGAAGGCCTGATGGCGCGGCTGATGTACACGTCGCTGTACCGCATGCACGTGCTCGCACTGCATGGCTGGGTGCGCATGTCGGTGGATACGGTCATGCACTGGCTGCGCAGCAAGACGAATCCGCGGGTCAAGCTGCACTAGGCTGTTCCTGTTGCTTGCGCTGGATGCCTGGCTCGGCAGCAATGCAACCGCTTCGGTAGACTAGCCGCTTCGTTCACCGTAACCGTCCAAGGGCGGGAGGAGAGTGCGATGCAGCTTGATGCAGAAGTGGAGAGCCTGGTACCCGGCCGCAGCTTTGACCGTCGCGGCTTCATGAAGACCGCACTGGGCTCGGCCTTTGCGGCTGCGGTGCTACCGGTGTCTGCGCAGACCATCCATACCGATTTCAATGGGCTGACGGCGGGCGAGGTGACTGTGCTCGTCGGGGATTTCAAGATGCCGGCTTATCGTGCCCAGCCGGAGGGCAAGACGAAGCTTCCGGTGGTGATCGTCGTCAGCGAGATCTTTGGCGTGCACGAATACATTGCCGATATCTGCCGGCGCTTTGCCAAGCTCGGCTATCTGGCGATCGCGCCTGAGTTGTTTGTGCGCCAGGGCGATCCGCGTGCCTACGGTACGGTGCAAGAAACCGTTGCCAACGTGGTCTCCAAGGTGCCGGATTCACAGGTGGCAGGCGATATCGACGCCACGATCGCATGGGCCAAGGAGAACGGTGGCGACGCGGCGCGTATCGGCATCACCGGTTTCTGCTGGGGTGGGCGTCACGTCTGGTTTGCCGCGGAGCGCAATCCCAGCATCAAGGCTGCAGTGTCCTGGTACGGGCCGCTGAAGGGCAATCCGAATCCGCTGCAACCGGCTTCGCCCATCGACAAGGTGGACGAATTGAAGGCGCCCGTGCTGGGTCTCTACGGCGCGAAGGACACCGTGATCACGGAAGACGTGCGCGACACGATGAAGACCGCGTTGGAAAAATCCAAGAACCCCAAGGCGCACGCATCACGCATCATCGTGTATCCGAATTCCGGCCATGCGTTTCATGCAGATTACCGACCGAGCTATGTGAAGGCCGACGCAGAAGATGGCTGGAAGAAGTGCCTCGCCTGGTTCAAGGATCACGGGGTGGTGTAGCGCCGCCACGCGCTGAACACGGAAGGCCCTCGCAGTCGCTGGGGCCTTTTTTCTGTTGTCTGTGCTGGCAAAGGTTGATAAAGCGGCATACAATTCGCCCTTCTTGCAACTCTGTTGCGTTTATTGGCTCCCGCTGCGTCACCTCCGCATGACCTTCGATACCACCCTGTTAGGCATTCTTCTCGCCACCGCGCTGTCTGGCATCGGCAGCATGGCGGGCGCCGCCGTGCTGTCATTGACGGTGCTGTCGCGCATGGTCGATCGGATGGTCAGTTTTTCGGTAGGCGTGCTGCTGGCCACGTCGCTGTTGCATTCGTTGCCGGAGGCGTTCGAAGCGCATCGCGGCATCGAGCCCAACACGCATGCGTTGTTCGCCACGTTGCTGGCCGGGCTGCTGGGTTTCTTCCTGCTGGAAAAGATCTCGTTGATCCGCCATTCACATCATCACGAGGGCGATGGTCACGGACATCACCACGGCCATGACCGGCAGGAAGCGGGCCGCAGCGGCCTGATGATCCTGGTAGGCGATGGCTTGCATAACTTTTCGGACGGCATCGTCATTGCCGCAGCCTTTCTGGCGGACACCAGGGTAGGCATCGTCACCGCGCTGGCGATTGCCGCTCACGAGATTCCGCAAGAGATTGGCGACTTCATGGTGCTGCTCAACGCCGGGTTCACCAAGACGCGCGCCTTTGTCTACAACCTGCTCTGCAGTGTCTGCGCGTTGGTGGGCGCGGTGCTTGGCTATTATTTGCTGGATCGCCTGACGTCGTGGATTCCATACGTGCTGGTGGTGGCGTCGAGCAGCTTCATTTACATCGCCGTGTGTGATCTGATGCCGCAGATGAAGCGCCGGCCGCGCTGGCAGGAATCGGCGGTGCAGGTCGCATTGATTGCGGCAGGCATCGCGATGATCTTTTTGCTGACCGAAGGTTTGCACGGTCACGCGCACTGACGCGCCGCATCGTCCTCAAGAAAAAAGCCCGGTCGATGCCGGGCTTTTTGCTGCACGCCAGACCCGCAGATTACGGATTCGGCCCCGTCGCCACCGGACGCGACGGGTCGCTGCACCACTCGCTCCATGATCCGGCGTAGAGCGCCGCGCCCGTGAGGCCGGCGATCTCCATGGCCAGTGCGTTGTGGCAGGCCGTCACGCCAGAGCCACATTGCAACGTCACGTCTTGCGCCTGGGCGCCGGCGAGCACGCCGGTAAAGTCGGCGCGCAATTGTTCCGCAGGCTTGAAAGTGCCGTCTGCCTGCAGGTTGTCACGGAAGAAGCGGTTGCGTGCGCCCGGGATGTGGCCACCCACAGGGTCGAGCGTTTCGTTCTCACCGCGGTAGCGGTCGGGGGCGCGGGCATCGACGATTGGCTTGTCGGCGTGGCCCAGGTATTTCTGCACGATCTCCGCAGTGACCATCTGCACGAGCGATGGCTTGCGCGTGATGTTGCCGGGCGTGGCGTTGAGCTGCGGCTCTTCGGGAACGACCTGGTCGACCGGGAAGTGCGCCGCTTCCCAGGCCTGCAGGCCGCCATCGAGCACGGCCACATCGGCATGACCGACCCAACGCAGCAGCCACCAGAGGCGCGCCGCATACATGCTGCCCTGGCGGTCATACGCGACGACTTGCGTGTCGTCGTTCACGCCCAGCGCCTGCAGGCGCGCGACCAGCGCTTCGGCGTCGGGCAGCGGATGGCGGCCGTTGGTGCCGGTTTTGGGGCCCGACAGCTCGTTGTCGAGATGCATGTAGAACGCACCGGGTACGTGACTGGCGTGATACGCATCGCGCCCCGAGGCGGGGTTGGCGAGGTCAAAGCTGCAATCGATGACGACCACCGCTTCGGGCGCGCTCTGCTGCAGTGCGGCCAGTTGCGGTGCGGTGATGAGGGTGGCGTAGTGAGCGCGTTCGCTCATGGCGGCGATCTCCTGGGTCGATCAAACTTCCGGGTGAATCTCGGCTTCCGGGCCGGACACGGCTGTCTGCGGCGTCGGATGTTCGGCGCCCGACTGACGGGCGCGCATGACGGTAGTCACGATGCCGCTGCCGATGATGAGCGCCATGCCCGCCCACGATAGCGCGTTCAGGTGGTCATTCCACAGCAACATGCCCCAACCGCTCGCAAAGACGATGCCGGTGTATTGCAGGTTAGCAGTCAGCAGCGTGTTACCGCGCTTGTAGGCCCGGGTCATGGCGGTCTGGCCCAGCGTGGCCAGAAGCCCGACCGCCAGCAGCAGCGCCGCGCTGTGCAACGTATGCGGCTGCGCGCCGCCGATCAGCATCCAGACGCCGCCAGCAATTGCACTCACCAGGGAAAAGTAGAACACGATGCGTGCCTCGTTCTCGCCCAGGTCGCCCAGTTGGCGGACCTCCACATAGGCGAGGGCCGTGAACACGCCCGACACCAGCCCAACCATGCCGCCGGCAAGCTGGGACGGCCCACCGCCCACGCTGGGTTGCAGCAGGCACAGCACACCAACAAACGACATCAGGATCGCTGCCACCATTTTCTTGTCGGCGCCTGCGGCTCTGCCGGCCATTGCAGCTCCGGCGCCGATGATCAACGCAATCCACACCGGCGACATGTAATTCAATGTCATGGCCGTCGCCAGCGGCAACAGGCTGATCGACGTGAACCACAGCAGCAGCGATGTCACCCCGAACACGCTGCGCTTGATGTGCGCCATGAGATAGGGCGTGCGGATGCCTGCGCCGGTCTTGGCCAGGATGGCGCCCATCACGGTCATGCCGATCACGCTGCGGTAGAACACGATCTCGCCGGTGCTGTAATGCGCCGAGGCCAGCTTCACGCACACGCCCATCGCCGAAAAGGCAAACGCGGCGAGGATCATCCACAGCGATTGGCGAGAGGAGCTGTCGGCCGTCTGGGCGGCAGTCTGGGCAGCGGTAGCAGTGTCGGCAGGCATGGCGAGGGGCGAGGGCGAAAAAAAACGGTGCGGCCTGTGAGGGCTGCACCGTTCCTATTGTGACGCGGAAGGCGGCGGATGCCTACCTTCGGTCGTCGCTCAGTAGTTCATTGTGCGTCGATACCACTCGTGGAAGTGCTGCATGCCGTCTTCCATGGGCGATTGGTACGGGCCGACTTCGCTCGTGCCGCGCTTGAGCAGTGCCAAGCGTCCGGCGTCCATGCGCTCGGCGATTTCATCGTCCTCGATGCACGTTTCCATGTAGGCGGCGCGCTCGGCTTCGACGAACTCGCGCTCGAACAGGACGATTTCTTCCGGGTAGTAGAACTCGACCACGTTGCGGGTCTTCGTCGGCCCCATCGGATGCAGCGTCGACACCACCAGCACGTTCGGATACCACTCGACCATCACGTTCGGGTAGTAGGTGAGCCACACCGCGCCGTACTTCGGCATCTCGCCGTTGTTGAAGCGCAGCACGGCGTCATGCCACTTCTGGTAAGCCGGTGTGCCGGGTTTGCGCAAATTCGCGTGGATGCCGACCGTCTGCACGCTGTGCCACTCGCCAAACTCCCATTCCAGGTCGTCACACGAGACGAACTGCCCGAGGCCCGGGTGGAAGGGCACGACGTGGTAGTCCTCGAGGTACACCTCGATGAAGGTCTTCCAGTTGTAGTTGCAGTCGTGCACTTCGACGTGATCCAGCATGTAGCCGGAGAAATCGAGATCGCGCGCCACACCCAGGCGGGCGAGGTCTTCACGCACGTCGCGTTTGCCCTCGAACAGCAGGCCGTTCCAGTTCTGCAGTGGCGAGCGCGACAGATGCACGCATGGTTGCTTCTCGAAGTGCGGTGCGCCCAGCAGGTCGCCCTGCAGGTCGTATGTCCAGCGATGCAGCGGGCAGACGATGTTCTGGGCATTGCCGCGCCCATTGAGCATGATTGCCTGCCGATGCCGGCACACATTGGAGAGCAGTTCGACGCCGTTCGGATTGCGCACCAGCACGCGGCCTTCGGCCTCGGCGGCAAGCGTGTGATAGTCGCCAACTTCCGGGACCATCAGCTCATGGCCGACGTAACCGGGGCCATGTTTGAACAGACGTTCGATTTCAGTTTGATACAGCGCCTCGTCGAAGTAAGCAGAGACGGGCAACTGGGTTTCAGACGGCACCAGATTCAGTGCGGCGCTGAGATTGGACATTATCCCCACTCCCAATAACGGTGAAAGCAGTGAACAACCCAACCATCGACAAGATCGATTTGGGAAAGGACGCCATCGGCAGGTGGCCTAGGGTCTGTTGAGGTAGGAAACGAGCGCTTGCTGGCCCCCGCTTGGGCCAACGACCATACGTTCAATGGGCCAACAGACCCAAACCATCGTGCGGAGCGGCGTACACCGGCCCGGCCTTTGGAGGAAAGGGGGGGATTGTACCCCAGGGAAATTGATAAGTCCCTGATTTTCGAACCCTTTCCGCTTCCAGTCGCGCGATCGCCGGGCTGACGATGCCCCTCCTTGTCACCGCAAACCGCTATCCCGCCCCTTGCGGGATGTGCGCGGAACGCACGCGGAATTGCCGTAAAATGCCGGATTGTCCTTTTCTGATTCGCAATCGGCATGCCCCGTGCCTCAAACGACGCCTCCAGCAGCGCGTCCGCCACGCCCTCCGCTACGCCGGCTTCCTATGAAGCGGCCATGGCTGAACTCGAAACCCTCGTCGCCAGCATGGAATCCGGTGAATTGCCGCTGGAGGCTTCGCTTGCGGCGTATCGACGCGGAGCCGAGCTGGTCAAATACTGTCAGCAGGTGCTGGAACGCGTCGAGCAGCAGGTGCGCGTGCTTGATGGCGAAGCCCTGAGGCCCTTAGCCGACGATAGCAACGCGAACGAGCAGGGCGACGCATGAGCGATTTCGCCCAATGGATGGCATCTGTGGTGGCGCGGACGGAAAGCGCACTTGAGCGCGCGCTGCCGGCCGAAACCGTCTCGCCGCAACGTCTGCACGCGGCGATGCGCTATGCCACCCTGGGGGCCGGAAAACGCGTTCGGCCCTTGCTGGCGCATGCGGCGGGCGCGCTGGGGGAGGCCTCCTCCGAGGCGCTCGACGGCGTGAGCTGCGCGGTGGAGATGATCCACGCCTACTCGCTCGTTCACGACGACATGCCGTGCATGGACGACGACGACCTGCGCCGGGGCCGCCCGACCGTGCATCGCGCCTATGATGAAGCGACTGCACTGCTGGTAGGCGATGCCTTGCAGACGCAGGCGTTCATCGTGTTGGCTGAGCTGGGCGCGGTAAGCCAGGCGACGCGTGCAGTGTTGGTGGCTGAATTGGCGCGCGCTTCCGGTTCGCTCGGCATGGCGGGCGGTCAGGCGATCGATCTGCAAAGCGTCGGCATTGCGCTATCGCAGGACGAATTGGAGGCGATGCATCGCATGAAGACCGGTGCGTTGCTGCGGGCGAGTCTGCGGATGGGCGCGCTCTGTGCTGGCGTGAATGCCGCAGCCTTGGAGCAGGTTGATGCTTATGCTGGCGCGGTCGGTCTCGCGTTCCAGGTGGTCGATGACATCCTCGATGTGACCGCCGATACCGCCACGCTGGGCAAAACCGCTGGCAAGGACGAGGCCAACGACAAGCCGACTTACGTGTCCATCCTCGGGCTGGACAAGGCCAGGGCACTGGCCGACGAGCTGCACGCCACAGCGGGTGCGGCGGTTGCCCAACTTGCCCGCGAGATCGGCTGTGAAGCGGACAAGGCACGTACCGATCGATTGGTCGAAATGGCTGACCTGATCGTGCGGCGTGGCCACTGAACAACATTGCATAGACGGTAGAAGTCTTTGCCCAAACGCCTGAACGGCGGTCCCACATGACGTACGAACTTCTGAACACCATCGACGATCCGGCCGACCTGCGCCGCCTGGACCGCCGCCAACTTGGGCCGCTGGCCAACGAGTTGCGCGCCTTCGTGCTGGATTCCGTCTCTCAAACGGGCGGGCACCTGTCGTCGAACCTGGGTACGGTCGAACTGACAATCGCGCTGCATTACGTCTTCAACACGCCGGAAGACCGCATCGTGTGGGACGTCGGTCACCAGAGCTATCCGCACAAGATCCTGACGGGCCGCCGCGACCAGATGGGCTCGCTGCGCCAGTTGGACGGTATCTCCGGCTTCCCGCGCCGCAGCGAGAGCCCGTACGACACGTTCGGCACCGCGCACTCGTCCACGTCGATTTCGGCTGCGCTGGGCATGGCCCTGGGCGCCAAGACCAAGGGTGAAGACCGCGTCGCCATTGCCGTGATTGGCGACGGCGCGATGAGCGCCGGCATGGCCTTCGAGGCCATGAACAACGCCGGCGTCTATAAAGACCTGCCGTTGGTGGTCGTGCTGAATGACAACGACATGTCGATCTCGCCGCCGGTCGGGGCGCTGAACCGCTATCTGGCACGCCTCATGAGCGGGCAGTTCTACGCGGCCACCAAGAAAGGCGTCGAGAAGCTGCTGTCGGTGGCGCCGCCGGTGCTCGAGTTCGCCAAGCGCTTCGAGGAACACACCAAAGGCATGTTCGTGCCGGCCACGATGTTCGAGGAGTTCGGCTTCAACTACATCGGGCCGATCGACGGACATGATCTCGAATCGCTCGTGCCGACCCTGCAGAACATCCGCCAGCGCGCTCGCGAAGGCGGTGGTCCGCAGTTCCTCCACGTCGTCACCAAGAAGGGCCAGGGCTACAAGCTGGCTGAAGCTGACCCGATCCTCTATCACGGCCCGGGCAAGTTCAACCCGCAAGAGGGCATCAAACCTTCCGGGCGCCCGGCCAAGGTCACGTACACGCAAGTGTTCGGCCAATGGCTGTGCGACATGGCGGCGGCCGACAAGCGGCTGGTGGGCATTACGCCAGCCATGCGCGAAGGCTCTGGGATGGTGGAGTTCGAGCAGCGCTTTCCTGACCGCTATTACGACGTCGGTATCGCCGAGCAGCACGCCGTCACCTTTGCTGGCGGCCTGGCGTGCGAGGGGTTGAAGCCTGTTGTCGCTATCTATTCGACGTTCCTGCAGCGTGGCTACGATCAGTTGATCCACGACGTGGCGCTGCAGAATCTGCCGGTGGTATTTGCGCTGGACCGCGCCGGTCTGGTCGGTGCAGACGGCGCCACGCACGCAGGCGCCTACGACATTGCCTACCTGCGCTGCATCCCCAACATGATGGTGATGACGCCGGCCGACGAGAACGAATGCCGCCAGCTCTTGAGTACCGCGTTTGCGCAGGACTGCCCGGCAGCAGTGCGCTATCCGCGTGGTGCCGGCACGGGCGTGGCGGTGCAGCCGACGCTGGAGCCGCTGCCGGTAGGCAAGGCCGAAGTGCGCCGCGCCTCCACGGCTCCGGCTGGCCAGCGCGTGGCGATTCTGGCGTTTGGTTCGATGGTTGCGCCGGCTACGGCGGCGGCCGAGCGTTTGGACGCCACCGTCGTCAACATGCGCTTCGTCAAGCCGCTCGACGTGGCATGCGTCCTGGAAATGGCCCGCACACACGATTTTGTGGTCACGGTGGAGGAAGGCTGTGTGATGGGCGGTGCCGGCAGCGCGTGCCTGGAAGCCCTGGCTGCCGCCGGTGTCGCAACGCCGGTACTGCAGCTCGGCTTGCCTGACCGCTTTGTCGATCACGGTGATCACGCGGCGCTTCTGACGCAATGCGGGCTCGATGCCAACGGCATCCTCGCGTCCATCCGCGAGCGCTTTGCCGTACAGCCGCGCGCGGCAGCCCCGCGCGTCGCCTGAGGCACCTTTGGCGTCGAGTCATAGGCAGAATCAATCACCCGTATTGCATCCACGGGTATGAGTAGTTGACTGCAGAGGTAGGAAATTTCTTTTACACTCCGCCAGTCTTATTTCTGAATTGTGTGCGCAGTCGCGGGATGGGCAGATTGAATCACTTGAGGGGTGGTCACCGTCAGCCAAGTTCCGCGGTTTCACACTCGTTGCGTGCCGGCCGACTGCGATGGCCGGGCGACCGTAAAGGAAACCGATCATGAACGATATGAACCCGGCTTTCGCGATGCCGGACGTGCAGTCCAGTCACGATACCCGCCAGATACCCATTCAGCGCGTTGGCGTGCGCGGCGTGCGTTATCCGATGTCGCTGCAGACCCCCTCGGGCGTGCAGAACACCGTCGGCACGTACAACCTCGATGTGCATCTGCCCGCTGACCAGAAGGGCACGCACATGTCGCGCTTCGTTGCGCTGCTTGAAGAAGAGCGCGAGCCGCTGAATCTGGCGCAGTTCCAGTTGCTGCTCGAAAAGATGCTGGAGAAGCTCGAAGCCGACGCCGGCCGCATCGAAGTCCACTTCCCGTACTTCGTCAGCAAGACCGCGCCGGTGTCGGGCGTGCAGTCGCTGATGGACTATGAAGTGACGATGATCGGTGAAGTGCGCGACGGCCACACGAAGGTCCGCGTCAAGGCGCTGGTGCCGGTGACGAGCCTGTGCCCCTGCTCGAAGAAGATTTCGCAGTACGGCGCGCACAACCAGCGCTCGCACATCACGATCGATGCCGAGCTGGCGGCCGATACGCCGGTCGAATCGCTGATCCGCATGGCCGAAGAAGAAGCGTCGTGCGAACTGTGGGGCCTGCTCAAGCGTCCGGACGAAAAGTTCGTGACCGAGCGTGCGTACGAAAACCCGAAGTTCGTGGAAGACCTGGTGCGCGATATCGCCATGCGCCTGAACCAGGACGATCGCATCGTCGCCTACACGCTGGAAGCCGAGAACTTCGAGTCGATCCACAACCACAGCGCCTATGCGCTGATCGAGCGTGATAAGCGCACCGACAAGTAATCGACGCTGTGCCCAAAGAAAAAGCCGCTCAACCGAGCGGCTTTTTTCATGCTTGCTGGATACGGATGTCTTCGAGGTCCCAGCGTGGTGTCACGCCGTAGCCGTAGCCGTCCTGCACCTGGGTAGGGTCGGCCTGCAGCCGCATCGCCCCCGCAAAGGCAATCATGGCCCCGTTGTCTGTGCAGAATTGCAGGTCGGGGTAATAGACGCGCAGGCCGCGCTTTTTGCCCTCGGCGTTCAGGCTATCGCGCAACTGGCGGTTGGCGCCTACGCCACCGGCTACGACGATGCGCTTGAGGCCATGCTCGCGTGCCGCCCGCAGCGTTTTCTTGACGAGCACTTCGACAATGGCGTCGACAAATGCGCGAGCAAGGTCGGCGCGTGGCTGGTAGCAGGTCTCGCTGTCGGTCAGGTTGAGCTTGCGCACTTGCGTGAGCACCGCGGTCTTGAGGCCTGCGAATGAGAAATCGAAGTTGCCCGAATGGAGCATCGGTCGAGGCAGGTCGAATACGCCCGGGTTGCCGAATTCGGCCAGGCGCGACACGGCAGGACCGCCCGGGTACCCGAGGCCGAGCAGTTTGGCGGTCTTGTCGAAGGCTTCGCCGGCGGCGTCGTCGAGTGTTTCGCCGAGCAGCGTGTACTGGCCGACGGCATCGACGCGCATCAATTGCGTATGCCCGCCCGAGACGAGCAACGCCAGAAACGGAAAGTCGGGCCGATCCGCCTCCAGCAGCGGCGAGAGCAGATGCCCCTCCAGGTGATGCACGCCCACCAGCGGTTTGCCGAGCGCGAACGCCAGCGCATTCGCCACGGAAGCGCCCACCAGCAGCGCGCCGGCAAGCCCTGGCCCTTTTGTATAGGCAATGGCGTCGATGTCCGCGCGCGTGGCGCCGGCCTTGCCGAGCACTTCTTCCAGCAGCGGGATCACGCGGCGGATGTGATCGCGCGAGGCCAGCTCGGGCACCACACCGCCGTATTCGCGGTGCATGGCGATCTGCGAATACAGCGCATGCGCACGCAGGCCAGCCACCGTGTCGTACAGGGCGACGCCGGTTTCGTCACAGGAGGATTCGATGCCGAGGACCAGCATGGCAAGCGGGAGTGAGGAATTGCAATGGGAAGGCCGCCGAAGATAGCACAAGTTAAAATGCGCGGTTTCTTCAAGAATAGGGCGGCGCAGCCATCATGATGCGGTGCGATGTAGCGGTGATCGGCGCGGGCGCGGCCGGGATGATGTGCGCAGCTGTGGCTGGGCAGCGCGGTGCCCGCGTGGTGCTGATCGATCACGCAACGAAGCTGGCGGAGAAGATTCGCATCTCTGGCGGCGGCCGCTGCAACTTCACCAACGTCAACGCGGGGCCGGCCAACTACCTGTCGAACAATCCGCACTTCAGCCGTTCGGCGCTGGCGCGGTATACGGCGCAGGATTTCGTCAACCTCGTTTCCAGCTATCGCATTCCATATCACGAGAAGCACAAGGGCCAGCTTTTCTGCGACGACAGCGCGGAAGACATCATCCGCATGCTGGAAACGGAATGCGAGCGCGGCAATGTGATCTGGCGCACCGGCTGCGCGATCGCAGAAGTCGGCAAGGACGGCGAGGCATATCGTCTGTCAACCAGCGCGGGTGAGATCGTCGCCAATAAGGTGGTGATCGCCACGGGCGGTCTTTCCATCCCCAAGATCGGCGCGACGGATTTCGGGTATCGCATTGCGCGGCAGTTCGGGCTGAAGATCGTTGAGACGCATCCGGCGCTGGTGCCGCTCACCTTCCATGCCGAGCATTGGGCGGCGTTCTCGGCGTTGTCGGGCGTGTCGATGGAGGTGGACGTGACCGTGGCGCAGCCTGCGGGCAAAGGTGGTCGCAAGGGGGGCGCCATGACATTCCGCGAAGACTTGTTGCTGACCCATCGCGGGCTGTCGGGGCCGGCCGTACTGCAGATCTCCAGCTTCTGGAATTCGGGCCAGCCGCTTGTCATCGATCTGCTGCCGGACACTGACGCCGGACAGTGGCTGTGCGATGAGAAGTCGGGCTCACGCAAGCAACTCGGGACGGTGCTTGCGCAGCGCTTGCCGGAGCGCGTTGCGCAGGCCTGGTGTGCTACGCATGGCGCCAACCCGCACGCGCCGATTGCCGAGCTGCCCGACAAGGTGCTCCGCACACTTGGCGCCGCACTCAACCGCTGGGAGCTGACACCGTCCGGCAGTGAAGGCTATCGCAAGGCTGAAGTGACGCGCGGCGGGGTCGATACGCGCGCGCTGTCATCGGCCACCATGGAGGCGCAATCTGCGCCGGGCCTGTACTTCATCGGCGAGGTGGTCGACGTGACGGGCTGGCTTGGCGGCTACAACTTCCAGTGGGCGTGGGCTTCGGCCGTCGCGGCGGGAGAGGCCGCCTCCGCCCGCTGATCCCCCACGGCTCGGTCCTGGAACTGTTCGGGTTCTGTGCTACGATCAGTGATCCATTTTTCAAAGTTTGCAACCCGCTGGGCCCACCGTCCAAGCGGGTTTTGCCGTTTATCGGAGTTCGGAATGTCGCAGTTGTCCCTCAAGGCACAGATCACGGAAGACATGAAGGCGGCCATGCGCGCCAAGGAAACGGATCGTCTCGGCACGATCCGCCTGTTGCAGGCCGCCATCAAGCAGCGCGAGGTGGATGAGCGCATCGAGCTGGATGACGCTGCCGTGCTGGCCGTGATCGACAAGATGCTGAAGCAGCGCAAGGATTCCATCACCGCATTCGAGCAAGCCGGCCGTGACGATCTCGTTGCCAAGGAAGCGGCAGAGGTGGCCGTGCTGCAGGTCTATATGCCCGCGCAACTGTCGGAAGCCGAAGTTGACGCCGCCGTGCGTGACGCCGTGGCCAAGGCTGGCGCAACTGGCCCGCAAGACATGGGTAAGGTGATGGGCATCCTCAAGCCCGCCCTGGCCGGTCGCGCCGACATGACGCAGGTCTCTGCCCGCGTGAAGGCCGCCCTGACCGGCGCCTGAATCCCCACCACACTCGCAGCATCCAAGGGGCACACCCCGCGTGATCCCGCAGCCGTTCATTGACGACCTGCTCAACCGCGTCGATATCGTCGACGTGGTGGGTCGTTACGTGCAGTTGAAGAAGGGCGGCGCCAACTTCATGGGGCTGTGCCCGTTCCATAACGAGAAGTCGCCGTCGTTCTCGGTGTCGCCTACCAAGCAGTTCTATCACTGCTTCGGCTGCGGCGCGCACGGCTCGGCCATCGGCTTCCTGATGGAGTTTTCCGGGCAATCGTACGTCGAGGCCATCAAGGACCTCGCGCAATCCGTCGGTATGGTGGTGCCCGAAGAGCGCGGTGGCTTGCCGCCTGCAGCACGGGCCGAGCAGCAAGCCAAGACTGTCGCACTGGGCGACGTCATGGCTCGCGCCTGCGAGCACTATCGCAAGCAACTGCGCAGTGCACCCAACGCCATCCAATACCTGAAAGGCCGCGGACTGACTGGCGAGATTGCCGCGCACTTCGGCCTCGGCTATGCGCCGGACGACTGGCAATCGCTCGAGGCGGTGTTTGGTCCGTATCGCGAAGACGCCACCGCGGCTCCGCTTATCGAGGCCGGGCTCGTCATCGAAAGCGAGAAGACCAGTGCCGACGGCTCGCATCGCCGCTACGACCGCTTTCGCGATCGCATCATGTTCCCGATCCGCAATACCAAGGGCGTGGTGATCGGATTTGGCGGCCGGGTGCTGGGGCAGGGCGAGCCGAAATATCTCAATTCCCCCGAAACGCCGCTGTTCAGCAAGGGCACCGAGCTGTACGGCCTGTTCGAGGCGCGCAACGCCATCCGCGAGTTCGACTATGTGCTGGTCGTGGAAGGCTATATGGACGTCGTCGCGCTGGCGCAGCTCGGGTTTGCCAATGCAGTGGCGACGCTGGGCACGGCCTGTACGCCTGTCCACGTGCAGAAGCTGTTGCGGCAGGTCGATACCGTCATCTTTTCGTTTGACGGAGACAGCGCCGGGCGCCGGGCCGCACGTCGCGCCCTTGAAGCCTGCCTGCCGCACGCGACCGACAACAAGACAATCAAGTTCCTCTTCCTGCCCGCCGAACACGATCCGGATAGCTTCGTGCGTGAAGAGGGCACCGAGGCCTTCGCCCGTGAAGTGCACAACGCCATGCCGCTGTCGCGCTTCTTGCTGCAGGCCGTGACGGAAGACCTCGACCTGCGTCAACCCGAGGGGCGTGCCCGCGCGCAATACGAAGCCAAGCCGCTGCTGAGTGCCATGCCCGCCGGGGGCCTGCGCCTGCAGATCGTGCGGGGCCTGGCCGACATGACAGGCACCACGCCCGCCGACATCGAGGCGCTATGCGGGCTTCGCAGCGACCCGGCCCAAGCGGGCCGTATGACCCAAAAGCGCCCGCGCGTGGCGCGCACGGCACCCACCGCGTTGGAGCAGAAGGTGCTTCGCCTGCTTATGCGCTATCCCGCACTGGCCGCCCGGCTCGACGCCGATGCCCGTACCCAGTTGACTGCACCACAGTTGCCCCAAGGTGAGGTGTTGGCGGGTTTGCTGGCCGAATGCGATGCTGTCGGCCCGGAAGTGCATTTCGGGGCCTTTGTCGAGCGACTGGGCCAGACGCCCCAGGCCGAAGCTTTTGCCGCGCTGCGTACCGCCGTGCTCCAGGATGACATCGAGCTGGAACCGGCCATTTCCGAATTCGATACCGCCGTGCAGAAGATGCTCGCCGAGCCACTCAAACGCGAGCTGGAGATGTTGCAGCGCAAGATGGAAGCCGGCCATGCCGGCGACGACGACAAGGAGCGCATGCGCTGGCTCGTGGGCGAAATCAGCCGCCGTCGACAGCTCGTGTAGCGCATGGGCCGCAGAGCCCACCGCCAAGCGGGGCGGGCAATTGCGGTTAGCCCCTTGATTTTTCAGGCGAAAACCCGATTTTCGTTTAGACCGGCTGGGTCTGGCGTGCTAGAATAGCCGGTTTGGATTGCAAGTCCTTTTTCCCATTTTTGGGGGAGTGAGCGTGCCCATGGTGAAGGTGAAGACCTCCGCGAAGGCCGGTTCCAAGGCCAGTCCTGCTTCTGATTCTGCCAAGCGATCCTCATCGGCGCGCGGCTCGGGAGGAGGAAAGACCCCAGCGGGAACGGCGAAAGTCGCGAATGGTCGGACCCATATGGGGCAGGCAGGATCGACAGGAGTGAAGGCCACTGCGCCGGCAAAGACGGGGAAAACCCAGCCGCGCCAGACCGCCGATATCGCTGTCGCCGCCAAGACTGTCAAACCGACAGCGCGCACAAAGGGCGTGATCCAATCTTCAACCTCAGGCAAGGTCTCGACGTCGATGAGCACGAGCGCCAGACCTGGCGGCACAGCCGCTTCCGTCGCACTCAAGGGCAAGACAACCACCGTGGCGAAATCGAAAGTTACCGAAGTCGAGAGCAAGCAGACCACTGCCAGCGCAAGCGCAACCAAGACGGGTACTGCTCGTACCAGCACCGCAGCCAAGCCAGCCAAGGCGACCGCGGAAGACACCAAGCGCACCGCCCAGGCAGAGGCCACCCCCACAACTCCTCCCGCGCCCCGCGCCGAGGCAGCAGCCGAGCCCAAGAAGCGCGGCCGCAAGCCCAAGGCAGAGACGCAGGCAGACGACGACAGCAGCACGGACGTGACTGAAGAATTTGACACCCCCGCCGCTCCGGCACCGAAAACCGAAAAGCTGAAGGCCCGTGACCGCAAGGCCAAGGAAAAAGCCCTGCTCAAGGAATTCGCTGCCTCGCAGCAAGGCGGTTCGGAAGAAGAGCTCGAGGCCCGCCGCCAGAAGCTCAAGGCGCTGATCAAGCTGGGCAAATCGCGCGGCTACCTGACCTACGCCGAAATCAACGACCACCTCCCCGACGACATGGTCGACGTGGAGTCGCTGGAAACGTTGGTCGCCACGCTCAACGACATCGGCGTTGCCGTGTACGAGCAGGCGCCGGACGCCGAAACGCTGCTCCTGAACGACAACGCGCCTTCCGTGACCACGGAAGAAGAGGCTGAAGAAGAAGCCGAAGCCGCGCTGTCGACGGTTGACTCCGAATTCGGCCGCACGACCGATCCGGTGCGCATGTACATGCGCGAAATGGGCACGGTCGAGCTGCTGACGCGCGAAGGCGAAATCGTGATCGCCAAGCGCATCGAAGCCGGCCTGAAGGACATGGTCATGGCCATCTCGGCCTGCCCGGTCACCATCTCTGAAATCCTCGCCATGGGCGAGCGCGTTGCCAACGATGAAGCCAAGATCGACGAGTACATCGACGGCCTGATCGACCCGAACGCTGAAGCCGACGCAGCCGCTGCTGCTGAGGAAGAAGAGGAATTCGAGGAAGAGGAAGCCGAAGAAG
Source organism: Ralstonia sp. 22111 (assembly GCF_052045895.1). Taxonomy (NCBI): domain Bacteria; kingdom Pseudomonadati; phylum Pseudomonadota; class Betaproteobacteria; order Burkholderiales; family Burkholderiaceae; genus Ralstonia; species Ralstonia sp. 22111. The sequence continues at coordinate 483,833 of NZ_JBQEPR010000002.1, forward strand.
AGGGCGACGAAGAGGAAGACGAGGACGATGAAGGCGCCGGCGCTGCCGCAGCCTCGGCCCGTCAACTCGAAGAGCTCAAGCAGGCTGCGCTGGTCAAGTTTGGTGTGATCGGCGAGCAGTTCGACAAGATGCGTCGTGCGTTCGAGAAGGAAGGCTACAAGTCCAAGCCTTACGTGAAGGCGCAGGAAGCCATCCAGGCCGAGCTGATGACGATCCGCTTCACGGCACGCAACGTCGAGCGCCTGTGCGACACGCTGCGCGGCCAGGTGGACGAAGTCCGCAAGCTCGAGCGCGCCATCCTGAACATCGTGGTCGACAAGTGCGGCATGCCGCGCGGCGACTTCGTTGCGCGCTTCCCGGGCAACGAGACCAACCTGAAGTGGATCGAGACCGTGGTGGCTGACGGCAAGCCGTACAGCACCATCGTCGAGCGCAACGTGCCGGCCGTGCACGAGCTGCAGCAAAAGCTGATCGACCTGCAGGCCCGCGTGGTGCTGCCGCTGACCGAGCTGAAGGACGTCAACCGCAAGATGTCGGAAGGCGAGCGCCGCGCCCGTGAGGCCAAGCGTGAGATGACCGAGGCCAACCTGCGTCTGGTGATCTCGATCGCCAAGAAGTACACGAACCGCGGTCTGCAGTTCCTCGACCTGATCCAGGAAGGCAACATCGGCCTGATGAAGGCGGTGGACAAGTTCGAATACCGCCGCGGCTACAAGTTCTCGACGTACGCCACGTGGTGGATCCGTCAGGCCATCACGCGTTCGATCGCCGATCAGGCGCGCACCATCCGTATTCCGGTGCACATGATCGAGACGATCAACAAGATGAACCGCATCTCGCGTCAGATCCTGCAGGAAACCGGCAACGAGCCGGATCCGGCAACGCTGGCCGAGAAGATGGAGATGCCGGAAGACAAGATCCGCAAGATCATGAAGATCGCGAAGGAGCCGATCTCCATGGAAACGCCGATCGGTGACGACGACGACTCCCATCTGGGCGATTTCATCGAGGATACGAACACGCTGGCTCCGGCCGAAGCGGCGCTGCATGGCTCCATGCGCGGCGTGGTGAAGGACGTGCTGGATTCGCTGACGCCGCGCGAAGCCAAGGTGCTGCGCATGCGCTTCGGTATCGAAATGAGCACCGACCACACGCTGGAAGAAGTCGGCAAGCAGTTCGACGTGACCCGCGAGCGTATCCGTCAGATCGAGGCGAAGGCACTGCGCAAGCTGCGCCATCCGAGCCGTTCCGACAAGCTCAAGAGCTTCCTCGAGGGGAGCTGATTCTGTAGCGAAGCAGGCGATTTTCCGAGTGGGCTTACGCCCACTTTCAGGTAAAATCCTGCCCCAGGCCCGGCCCAAGCGCCGGGTCTCTTTTTTTCCTGTTTCTCAGGGCCGGACGCCGTGCTGGTTGCAGGCAGCGGACTCATAATCCGCCTCCGAAAGGACACCGTGGGTTCGAATCCCACCCGGCCCACCATCTTTCTTCTTCCGCCGTTTTTCCCTTCCCCCGCGTTTGCGTACCCTTTTTATCTGGTGGCTTTCTCTCGCGTTGCGCGCGTTATTGTCGCGGGATCGTATTTTGCTAAGCCAGTGAGTTTCGGCGAAATATATTCATTTCGAAATAATTGAATAACGCAGCGGTGCGTGGGCATTCCCCTCAATCGGAGGGGGGAGTTTAAAACGCTTCAAACGAAAGCGTTTCATTCCCTCGTTTGAAAACCCGCCAAACCGCGCCGCGCCTGCTTGCGCGGGAGATTGCGGTCGCTGTTTTGAATGAAATCTCTATTTACTTCATACTCTGAGCAGACCATAGTTTCGGCCATAACGATAAGTAAATAGCCAGTAGCGTACCCTTCGGAGACACAGGATGTTACGCATTCAAAACGGGCCCTTCCAGCATTCCGCATCTGCGCGTGCCCCCGCGCGTCATCGCCATCGTCGTCACTGCAGCGGCGGTGGGACAGTTCGTCCACGCTAGCAACGTTACCTCGATTGTTCTTGGGATCGGCACAGACCGATCTGCGTGATACCGGCTGACCGTCGGTAACGCGACCAATAGCACGTCCGTCGTTTTTGTCTTTGCAGGTCGATCTGCCGACGGGGCAGGTCGTGCGCTGTCGGCTGTCGTTTGCTGACAGGCGGGGGTATTGACCGGCTGTTGCACACATTCGCCGGCCCAAAACACAACAAGTTCCAAAACGTGAGGAGACAACCATGGGTAGTCGACGTCATCTTTTTGTTGTCATGGCAACCAGTTGCATCGTGGCCATGCCGTTCATTGGCGGGTGCGGCGGGGCGGATGACCCCGGCTCGTCCGATGTAGCGCAGTGTTCGGGCAGTTCCTGCCCGCCGAGCGGAGCGGTTACCACGCCCAGCACGCCGACCAGTCTGTGCCCGGCGGCGCTCGACTACACGACCACGTACACCGGCGGCTCCGGCAGCGGCGAGTACATCAAGGTCAAGTTCGATACGAGCAAGAACACGTACCAGATGCAGTTTCTGGAGTCGTCGGTGCCGACTTCGGCGGGGCAGATCAACACGACCCGCAAGGGGTTGACCATCGACGGTACGTTCGTCCATCCGACCAACTTGCCGACGCCCGAGCAGAACCGCTGCGCCTTCGTGCTTCAGTCGGGCAAGACGGCGGACAACAGCTACGCGATCACCGTCAATCCGCAAGACCCGCCGATGCTGTTTGTCGGTCAGGGCATCGTGGGGGGCGGCATTCCGGGGGCAACCATCCAATTCGACGGCATCCAGCCGATTCCCGGCGTCGTGATTGGCGCGGTGCCGTCGCGTACGTTCGATTTCTATCCGTTCCTGGGCTTCTCCGAGACGGTGACGGATTTCTCGCAGGTGGCGGGGCGCTACAACCAGGTTGGCGTGCATGTCACACCCACGGGGTCGGGCAACCAGACCTCGGCGCCGCAAGGCTGGCAACCCGATGCCGTCAACTGGACGCAAACGTTGAATGCCGACGGCACGTGTACCGCTGAAGGCATCGACTATTCGTGCCACACGACGGGCACGCCTTGGACGCTGCGTCAGAACGCCGATGGCTCGCAGGACAACGTGTTCGTCAGCAACCCGACCAGCAGCAGCGTGCCGTATCCGTATGTGGGCCAGGTCTCGCCGCTGGTGCTGCTGGCGCCGAGCCAGGCCAAGGGCATTCTGATTGCCGGCAAGCTCAACGGCCAGGTGGTACCGGTGGTGATCCGTGTCGGCTACTCGCATAGCGATGCCGCGAACCTGCTGGCTTCGGTGGCGGACGACCAGATCGGCATCTCGATCCTGTCGCCCGCAACGGCGATCCCGGCCAACGCGCTCAAGGGTGGCTATGTCGGGGCGACCAGCGGCTCGGCTTGCGGCGTGGTCACCAATAACGGCCCGAGCGGTGCGCCTGCCAGCAACAACGGCTTGAACGCGACGATCGATCACCCGGAACTGTCGGGCTCCTTCAGCGGTGGCTTCTTCCATGCCAATGCCGGCAATTGCAGCGACGGCACAGCCGTGTCGTCGCTGGCCGCCAACTACACCTCGACGCTGTTCCAGAACGGCACCGCCGCCTTCATCAACCCGCTTACGTCTCGTGTGACGGCGCAGTTCGGGCTCGACTACACGCAAAGCTCGCCGGGCAAGTTGATCGTGACCGCGCAGAACGACTTCAACGCGCAGGGCGCCAGCGGCAACGTTGCGCTGTTCAAGGCGGGCGATACCGGCGTGGCGGTCAAGGTGGGCAACGTGTACGCGATGCTCATGAACAACAACAAGTACAACCCGTTCTTCACGGTCGGTGCATTCGTCCAGTGAGGCGCGCAGCAACGAAACCACATGCGGCGGCGTGCGTGAGCTGTGCACGCTGCGCTGCCGCGGCTGAACAACAACATGGAGGAGACGCAAATGCAATGGCGTAAATGGTTGGTGGTGCTCGCTTGCGCACCGATGGTGACGGCGTGCGGAGGAGGCGGGGATGATTCGCCGGCCCCGGTGATCCAGCGCCTGTGTCCGCAGGCCATCGACTACAACACCGTGTTCACCGGCGGGTCGGGTTCGGGCGAACTCGTGAAGGTGCAGCTCGACACGACGAAGATGACGTACCAGATCACGTATCTGGCCTCGCCCATTCCGGTCAAGACGGGCACCGTGGCGCCCACCCGCGATACGGCGCCCAACAACGTGCAGACCGGCACCCTCACGCAAGAGACGGCGCTGCCGACCGAGAAGCTGAACCAGTGCGCGTTCCGCCTGAACAATGCAAGCCTCGATCCGAACCGTCCGGCGCGGTTCTTCCTGGGGCAGGGCGTGCTGGGCGGCACGATACCCGGGGCGACGATCCAGTTCGACGGCATTGTCGGCGTGGGCAAGATTCCGCAGACCACGTTCCCGTATTACCCGTTCATTAGCTTCTCGAACACCGAGACCGATCTGAACAAGATCGCGGGCAACTACAACCAGCTCGGCTACCACCAGGTGCCGTCGCAGAACTTCTCGCAGCAGGCGGTCGATGCGCGTTTCACCATCAACGCGGACGGCACCTACACCGAGTGCGACAACCTGGGCGTGAAGAACGGCGGGGCGTGCCTGACGTCAAGCGCGACGGTCAACCAGAAGCTGACATTGCGCGGCGATGCGCCGGCATTCACCACGCTGAACTATCAGCCGCAGGTGCCGGCAACGGTGTCGTCGCTCGATCCGACCAAGGCAGGCAAGGGCGTGATGATCGTGGGCAAGCTGTACGGCCAGCTCGTGCCGATCTTCATTCGCGTGGGTGCGGCCAATTCCGATCTGACGGCTGGCCCCCCGGTGGCGGATGACGAGTCCGGCATTTCCATCATGGCGCCGGTCGGCAACATCGCGCAGGGCTCGCAAGACGGCGAATACACGGGTGTGGACAGCACGTTCAACTACCGTGCCACGGCGCTGGTGGGGGCGCAGGCCACGATGCTCGATCCGTTCAACGCATCGCAGGCAGCGCTGGCGCGACCGCTGAACCTCGACTTCACGCAGAGCGTCCCGGGCGTGATCCGCACCACGCAGACCAGCGCACCGGCCGGCTCGGCCCCGACGGGCAAGCTGATCTTTACCGGCAAGACCTTCGGCTTCCTGGACATGAGCGATACGAAGAACCCGTACTTCACGGTGGGCGCCTTCGTGCAGTGACGTTTCCGGAATAACACGCCACGGGGCGCGGCACAGAGCACCGCGCTCCGCTCAGAACAACAGGAGGAAGCATCATGAAGAAACTGACTGTCGCATTGATGGCGGCCTGCGCATCCGCAGGTGCCATGGCGCAGCAGGCCGGTGACAACGTGGCAACGGTGGGCTGGTTCCACATCATGCCGCAGGACTCGAGCAACAACCTGACCACCAGCGTGATCAACGCGCCGATCAATGATCCGCTGCGCTTGCCGGGCAGCTTCACGTCGCCCAACAGCGGGCTGCGCGTGAGCAACGCCAACACGCTGGGCCTGACGCTCACGCACTTCTTTACCGACAACATTGCGCTGACCACGATTGCCGGCGTGCCGCCCGAATTCAAGCTGACCGGGCATGGCGTGATCCGCGCGCCCGGGCCTGCGGGCGCCCTCGGCCACGTCGATCTGGATGACCCATCCAATCAGCCGGCCGTGCGCAAGGCCCGCCAATGGAGCCCCGGGGTCATCCTGCAGTGGTACTTCGGGCACGCGCAGTCGACGTTCCGTCCGTTCGTGGGCGTGGGCGTGGTCTACAGCTTCTTCACCAACATCGAGCTGAATCCGTACTTTGCGGCGGCGGTGAATCGCGAACTGGGCAGCGTGCTGGCAGCGGGAGCGGGCAAGCCGGGGCCGACGTATGTCGAAGGGAAATCGTCCTCCTCGTGGGCACCGATCTTCAACCTCGGGGCGAGCTACGCGATCAACAAGCAATGGGCCTTGACGGCAACGGTCTCGTATCTGCCACTCAAGACTGAAGCGGCAACCGTCATCAAGGCGGCGGACGGCACCACGCTGGCCACCACCAAGACCACGCTCAAGGCCAATCCGATCATCACGTTCGTTGGGGTGTCGTACAAGTTTTAGCTGGGTGTCGGCTGTCTGCGCCTGGCTAATTGGCGCGGCGTGAATCGAGCGGGAACCGGTTTGCGTCGCATTCTTAAGGCGGTTTCTACCGTCAGTTCTAGTGAGGCAATAAATGAGCACACGTAAAGTCGTATCTCTTGCAGTTGCACTCGCACTTGCCACCGTAGCAGCCACACCCGCACTTGCCGTCACCGTTTCGCGTGTCGATGGTCAAGCCATGAACCCAAATGGCGAGCCGTTCTCGGTGACCGGCCAGACCACGCTGTCCAAAGGCTCCATCAGCGCCAATTGCACAGCGACCTTCACCGGCACGATCACGCCTACGGGCATCGTCAACATCACGTCCACATCGTTTACCGGCGGCGGGACGTGCGGCCTCATCTCGGGAACGGCCAGCAGCTCCAACCCGTGGACGGGCCAGGCTGACAGCACCACCCAGCTGTCGATCAACAATGCGGCGGTCAACGTGTTCCTGCTGGGTAGCTGCGGCCCCAGCAAGGTCGTGACCGCCTGGAACGATCCGAACTCGTCGCTCACGTTCACCAATGCGTTGCTCACGCCGGACTGCACGGTGAGCGGCACGGTGGTGTCGACGCCGAAGTTCCACGTGCAGTAAGCACGTACCCGGTTGACGGGCGGTTGCGCAGCCGCCGTCGATTGGTCTGAAGCATGGGCCCGGCATGTCGGGCCTTGTTTCTTTTGGGATGCGTATTTCTCTCTGGGCAATACCCCTGTCGTCAATGGCGGCAACGCAATATGCTGGGCGGTGGCATGATCCGGCTTTCGCCGCTGCACCGGGGCAGCGGTCTTTCCCAGGAGCCAAGACATGCGTTTGCTCACCTCTGCCGCCGTGGCCGCCGCGATGGCGGCGTCCATCGGATTTGCTCACGCCCAAACCGCAGCATCGGCTGTGGCTGCCACCGCTGTCAGCACTGCCCCTACGCAACAACGCACCCAGGTGCCCGGCTATTACCGCATGGCAATGGGCGACGACGTTGTGACCGCGCTCTACGACGGCTACACCGATCTGCCCGCCAAGACCTTGCTCGGCCTGAATGCGAAGTCGGTGCAGAGCCTGCTGGCACGGATGTTCGTATCGAACACGCCAGGGATGCAGACGGCCGTGAACGGCTTCCTGATCGACACCGGCGCCAAACGCATCCTTGTCGATACGGGGTCGGGCACGTGCTTTGGTCCGACGATGGGCGGCCTAGCCGGCAACGTCCGTGCGTCCGGCTACCAACCCGAGCAGATCGACGCCGTGCTGCTGACGCACCTGCATCCGGACCACGCATGCGGCCTCTTGACGCCGCAAGGCCAACCGGCCTTCCCGAATGCGCAGGTGTATGTGGCCGCGCCAGAAGCCGATTTCTGGTTGAGCGAAACGATCGCTGCTTCCAAGCCGACCGACATGCAACCGTTCTTCAAGATGGCACGCGACTCGGTGGCGCCATATGCCGCCGCGGGCAAGCTCAAGCAATTCAAGCCGGGCGACGAGGTCGTGCCGGGCGTACGTTCGGTGATCGCCAACGGGCATACGCCGGGGCATAGCGGCTATCTGTTTGCCTCGAAGGGACACAGCCTGCTGGTGTGGGGCGACATCGTGCACAGCCACGCGGTGCAGTTCCAGCACCCGGAGGTCGCGTTCGAATACGACGTCGACAAGAAGGCCGCCATTGCCTCGCGACGCAAGCTGTTTGCGGAAGCAGCGCGGGACAAGCTCTGGGTGGCCGGCGCACATTTGCCGTTCCCGGGCCTGGGTCACGTGCGCCGCGACGGCAACGCCTTCGCTTGGGTGCCGATCGAATACGGCCCGCTGCGCACGGACCGCGCAGATTGATTTCGGATTGATCGATTAAGCGCCTGCCGGCCGCTTCATCTTGCAAGTGGTCGGCAGATCCAGGTCTTTGGCCGCGGTCGTGCTCTCCGTCTTGTGGCCCCATTGGGTGCCGTCGTAGCCGACCTTGACGGCCTTTCCGTCCACCGGTGCGATCGTCGAGACCACTTGCGGCAGCAGCAACTGGTGGTCGACCTTGCGCATCGTGACGTCGCCGAGAAAGCTCTGCTTCTGCATGCCTTCCAGGGCCAGCGCAATCTTCAGCGGATCGGTGGAATTGGCTTTGCGGATGGCGTCCGTCACCAGTTCGACCGACAACACAGTGCGCGGCGCGAAGTGCTCCCCAGCGGGCGTCTGCCGTACGCGCGTATCCATCTGCATCAGTTGCGCGTTGCCGTTGCCGGGCGTCCATTCCGACACCCAGGTCACCTTGCCGATCTTGGCCTGCGATACAGCAAGCACGGTGCCCGGCGCGCCCGCGCCGCTGTGGTTCAGATAGCGCACGTCGTAGCTCATGTCGCCAGCGGCCTTGATGAGCAGATTCAGATCTTGTCCCCAGTTGCCGGTGAGGAGCGTGTCTGCGCCCGTCGCCTTGGCCTTCGAGACGTACGGCGCGAAATCCTTCACCTTGCCGATCGGGTGCAGCGTCTCTCCGGTGAACTGCACGTCGGGCCGTGCGGACGAGATCATCTGCTTGCCCAACGACGCCCACAGCCGGCCGTGCGCGTAGTCCTGGTTCAATGAATAAACCTTGCGGATATCGGGCTGCGTCTTCACGAAGTTGGCCAGCGCGCGCATCTTCATCGCCGTGTTGGCCTCGGTGGCGAAATGCCAGAAGCTGCAATGCGCGCCGGTCAGGTCAGGGTCGATCGACGCGTAGTTGATGATCAGCACGCGGCTGTTCGGATTGCGCTCGTTGTGCTTGGTGGCCGCATCCACCATGGCGGCCACGACGGAGGAGCCCGAGCCGCCGGTGAAGACGATCTTCGCACCGGCGTCGATGGCGCTCTGCAGCGCCGACAGACTGTCTTGCGCCGAGAGCTTATTGTCGTAGGTCGACAGCTCGTAGCGCGCACCATTCAGCACGCCTTGCGGTTGCGCGTTGGCGTCGTCGATGCCGAGTTTCAGATTCGCCAGAAACTGCTCGCCCACATTCGAGAGCGGCCCGCTCAGCTGATCGATGAACGCCACCTTGATTGGCGCCGTGTCGGCGGCGTAGGTCGGGTGTGCGAACAGAAACGTTGCCGCACAGGCCGATGCGGACAACAGACGGGCAAAGCGGTTCGCTGCGGGCATGTCTCCTCCTTGTGTGTGTTCTCGGCTACCAGGTGTCGATGAAGCGGCGTGTGGCGGGGTCGCGTGCGTGCCGCGGCTGCGCAGGCGGCGTCGATTGCAGCCCGCGCAACAGCCAGCGGCGCGTATCGGCCGGGTCGATTACGGCGTCGATTTCGAGATAACTGGCGATGTTGAGCGCGCGGCCTTCCTCGTAGGCGGCATCGACCATCTTGCGGAACAGCGCTTCGCGCTCGGCAAGGTCTTCCACCGCTTCCAGCTCTTTGCGATAACCCAGGCGGATGGCGCCTTCGATGCCCATGCCGCCAAACTCGCCACTCGGCCACGACGCGGTGAAGAACGGCGCGTGAAAGCCGCCCGCGGCCATGGCCATCGCCCCGAGGCCATAGCCTTTGCGCAGCACGACGGTGAAGAAGGGCACACGCAAGTTGCCCGCCGTCACGAACATGCGGCTGACGTGGCGCACGGTGGCGGTCTTTTCCGCGTCCGGCCCGACCATGAAACCCGGTGTGTCGCACAGCGAGACGATGGGCAGATCGAACGCGTTGCACAACTGCATGAAGCGTGAAGCCTTGTCGGCGGCGGCGGAATCGATGGCGCCGCCCAGATGGCGCGGGTTGTTGGCAATGCAGCCGAAGGCGCGGCCCTCGATGCGGATCAGCGCGGTGATGATGCCCACGCCAAACGCCTGACGCAGTTCCAGAACCGAACCCGTGTCGGCCAATGCATCGATCACGGCGAGCATGTCATAGCTGCGCATGCGGTTTTCGGGAATCACATGGCGCAGGTGGCGCACATCGCCGGCTTCCCAGTGGGCGAGCGCCCCCTGGAAATAGCTCAGATAGCGGCGCGCGGCGTCGACCGCTTCGGTCTCGTCTTCGACGAGCACGTCGATCACGCCGTTCGGCGCCTGCACGCTCACGGGGCCGACCTCTTCGGGCGCGTAGACGCCAAGGCCGCCGCCTTCAATCATGGCCGGGCCGCCCATGCCGATGGTCGCGTCGCGCGTGGCGATGATCACGTCTGCGCAGCCGAGCAGCGCGGCATTGCCCGCAAAGCAGCGGCCCGAGACGATACCGAGGGTCGGGACCAGCCCCGACAGACGCGCGAAGTGGATGAAGGTCGGACAGTCCAGGCCGCTGACGCCACGCTTTTCAGTGTCGCCCGGCCGGCCGCCACCCCCTTCGGCAAACAGCACAACGGGCAGCCTCCATTGCTGCGCCAGCTCCAGCGCCCGGTCGGTCTTCTTGTGATTGAAGGTGCCTTGCGTGCCCGCCAGCACGGTGTAGTCGTACGCGAGCACCATGCAGCGCGCATCCTGATCGGGAAAGTGCGCGCCGTTGACGGTGCCAATGCCGGTGATGATGCCGTCAGCCGGTGTGGAGCGAATCAAGTCATCGAGCGCGCGCCGTTGACGTTGCGCAGCGATGGCGAGCGCGCCGTACTCGATGAATGAGCCGGCGTCGCACAGGTGGGCGATGTTCTCGCGCGCGGTGCGCTGGCCGGTCTTGCGGCGGCGGGCAACGGCCTCCGGGCGGTTCGCGTCGAGGCCGAATGCATGGCGGTCGATGACGGCCTGCAGGTCGGGGCGAATGCGGTCGAGGTCGATCTCGGTATCGGCGGCTGCGGCGTCATGTTGTGCGTCATCGGGCTGCAGCACGGCCAGCGGCTGGCCTTCGCGCACCGTTGCGCCCGACTGCGCGCAGACCTGCAGCACACGACCGGCTGCAGGTGCGATGACGACGTGCTCCATCTTCATCGCTTCAATCACGGCCAGCACGTCGCCGCGCGCAACCATGGCGCCGGCTTCTGCGTGGATCTGGATGAGCGCGCCATCCATTGGGGCAGTGAGCACTTCAGCGTCGTCAGGAAGCTCATCGAGGAATGACGTTGCGGGCGTCAGGTCGGGGGTGGCGACCGATGTGGCATGCAGCGCGGGATGCGCTTCGCTGTTGCCGGCGGCCAAGTCGGCGAGCCTTACATCGAGGAACTGCGTGTGCACAGCGTTGGCCTGCACGTCGGCGTCGCGCAGCAGGTCCTGCAGCAGCCGCTTGTTGGTGGCCAGCCCTTCGATGCGGAATTCGCACAGCGCGCGGTATGTCTGTGCCAGCGTCTGCGCATACGTGCCGTGCGGCGCGTGGACGATCAGTTTGGCCAGCAGCGAGTCGAAGCGCGGGTTCGGACGGTAGCCCGCGTAACCGCAGGTGTCGACGCGCACGCCTGGGCCATTCGGTGGTTCGAATGCGGTGAGCGTGCCGGTGGACGGATGCGGTTGTCCTGATGCATCGACGGTCTCGGCATTGATGCGCACTTGCACGGCATGGCCGCGCGGTGCGATGGGTCGGTCAAGCCCCAAATCCGTGAGCGACGCACCTTGCGCCAGTGCCAGCTGTGTCACGACCAGGTCGACACCCGTCACCATTTCCGTGACGGTGTGCTCGACTTGCACGCGCGGGTTGGCTTCCATGAAGTAGAAAGTGGCGTGCGGCTTGCCCGCGCCTTCCACGAGAAACTCGATCGTGCCGATGCCGGTGTAGCCTGCCGCTTTGGCGAGCGTGACGGCAGCATCGGCAATGCGCGCACGCAGCGCCTCGTCCAGCGCGGGGCTGGGCGCAATCTCAATCAGCTTCTGGTGACGTCGCTGCAGGCTGCATTCACGCTCACCGAGGTGCACAACGTGGCCATGCGCGTCTGCAACGATCTGGATTTCGATATGGCGCGGCGAGGGCACCAGCGCTTCCACATAGACGTCGCCACCACCACCTGCGGCAGTGGCTTCAGATACGCAGCGTGCATACGCGTCGGCAATCGCCTGCGCATCGTGCACGGCACGCATGCCGCGTCCGCCGCCGCCGGCCACGGCCTTGATCATCATGCCGTGCGAGGGCGGCAGCGCGGCGAAGAAGGCGCGGGCATCGTCCAGCGTGGTCGCGCCTTGTGTGCCGCTGACGATGGGAATGCCTGCCTCGTGCGCAAGCGCCCGCGCACGAGCCTTATCGCCGAAGAGTTCGAGCACGCGCGGTGATGGTCCGATGAACTGCACCCCGGCCTGTGCGCACTCGCGCGCGAAGGCGGCGCTCTCGCTCAGAAAGCCATAGCCGGGGTGGACCGCATCGGCGCCGACGGCGCGTGCGGCCGCAAGGATGGCCGCACCGTCGAGATATGCGCGTGCGCCGGTGCCGGGCAAGGGCGCAGCTTCATCGGTGCGTAGTGGATGCAGCGCGTCGCGATCGTCTTCGGAATAGACGGCGACCGAGGGCAAGCCGATCGTGGCGGCTGCGCGGGCAATGCGAATGGCGATCTCGCCGCGATTGGCGATGAGCAGTTTGCGAAACGTCATGGAACGGGTGTGGGTTAGATCTGTTCAGCGAGTGGTGCGAGGTCCTGCTTGCGCACCTTGCCGGTAGCCGTGAGTGGCAGCGCGTCGACGATGCGCACGACGGGCACCTTGTAGACGGCCATGTTGTCGCGGCACCAACTGGTAAGGGTGGCGTCATCCAATGTGCCCACGGCCTCGGGCCGCAGCATCACGAAGGCGACGGGAAGCTGGCCGCGTTGTTCGTCGGCGCGGCCCACCACGGCAGAACCGAGGATGGCCGGATGTTTACCGAGCATGGCTTCGATCTCCGCCGGAAATACGCTCATGCCGTTGACCTTGAGCATCTCCTTGCGGCGGCCTAGGTAGTGCACGTATCCCTGTTCGTCGATGCAGCCGATGTCGCCGGTGTGAAACCAGCCGTTGCGCAGGGTTTGCGCGGTGGCGTCCGGCTTGTTCCAGTAGCCTTTGAGCAGCGTCGGCGTGCGTACGCAGAGTTCGCCTTCGGCGCCGATCGGCATCAGTTCGTGCGTGTCGAAATCGCAGATCTTGAAGTCGGTGCCCGGCACCGGCAGACCCACGAAAATCGGTTGTGACCGGAGGTCGAAATCGTCGTCCTGCATGCCGACCGTGAAGCTGTTGCAGGTCTGCGTTTCCGTCATGCCCCAGGCGCTCTCGGCCATCATCGAGCCGCTCAATTCACGCCACGCACGGCGGTACTCGGGGTTGAGCTTTTTTACGAACGATGACACGCCTGTATGCCGCAGCGAGCGTAAGTCGTAGGCATGCACACGAGGATGCGCCATCACCTCGGCGGCGCTGTCGACCAGCATCGAGCCGTTGGTCACGCGGTAGCGCTGCACGCCAGCCATGAAGGCCTCGGCATCCCAGCGCGCCAGCAACACCAGCGGTACGCCAAGGAAGGCAGGGAAGATCAGACCGGTGTTCTCGCCCGCAATCCAGAACTGCGGATAGAAGCTGAGCATGACGGTGTCGGCATCCGCACGCAGCGACACGGCCGAGAACGCGGCCGCCATATCCACCATGTCGCCCTGCGTGTGGATGCAGCCCTTCGGCAGCCCCGTCGTGCCGCCGGTGTAGTTGAGCGCGGCAACTGTATCGAGTGAGGCAGGCGGCAGGGGAATCGGCGTGGTCTGTGCCAATGCGGGCAACAAGTCGATCGCATCGTCGCAGGCCACCGGCGGTTCGGTCAGCATTGTCGGGAGCGGCAGCGTCGGCTCCGCGGGCAGCACGTCTGCGTAACGGGTGACGAAAACGTGCTCGATCGATGTTTCGGTACGCACGTCACGCACCAGGGGCATGAGGCGATCCAGCGCGACGATGGCCCGCGGTGTGGCGTCGCTCAGTGCATGCATCAGCTCGGCGCGCTGCGACAGCGGGCTGATCGGCACATACACAGCACCCAGTTTGAGGATGCCGAAAAACACCGCATTGAATTGCGGGCAGTTTGACAGGAACACCGCAACGCGGTCTCCAGTGCCGATGCCGTGTTGCGCGAGCAGCGCGGCAAAGCGGTCGGAGAGATCGTCAAGCTGGGCGAACGTTGTGTCGTGCCCGTAGAAGTGGATGGCCGGTTTGTCTGGCGTGGTGCGTGCCCAGTGCCGCAGGTAGTCGGTGAGGGCTACGCGCCCGATTGGATAATGCGGCTCACGTGGGGTATCCACCGGCCATGCGCGCGCCCAGAGCGCGCGAACGCGGCCGAGATACTCGGACTCGTCCATCGCCAAAGCTTGTCTCCGTTGGGTTGTGCAGTGCGTGCGCACAGCGGCGCCGCACTCTCTATACTAAAAAGTAATTTTTTATACCAACGGGTAAGAATATAGAAAGCGTTCTTTGATGCGTCAAGCATTTAAGAGCAATGATGTCGCCAGATGCGCGTATGCCACGGCGCATACGCGGGCGGCATGCGAAAATATGCGCCATGTCCATCGTCCGCAAATCTGTCGTTCCCGACGTGCAACCGTCTGGTGAATCCGAGGCCCCCGAAGCCTCTGGCGTCGCATCGCCGGCCACGCGCCCGCACATCGCCGAGCGGCAGGAGGCCCGCCGCCGGCAGATTCTCGACACGGCCGCGCAGCTTTTCTTCACCAAAGGCTATGCCGGCATGACGATGAGCGACCTCTGCAACGCGCTCGGGGTGACCAAGCCGGCGGTGTACTACTACTTCACCGACAAGTACGAGATCTTCGACATCCTTTGCCGTGAGGCCGCGCAGATCTGCCTGTCGGCCATCCGCGAGACGGCCGATCCGGCGCTGCCAGTGCGAGAGCGTTTGCAGGCGTGTCTGCTGGAAATGGCGCGCCGCTGCATTGCCTGCCATTACGCCGCTGCGCTGACGTATCGCGATCGGCAATACCTGCGCCCCGAAACGGTGGAGTGGCTGCACGGCATGTCGCGGGCGTATTACCGCGATCTCTATGCGCTGCTCGACGAGGGCAAGCGCGCCGGCGTGTTTGACTTTGGCGATGCGCGCGTCGCCGCGCACTCGATGGGCGGCGTCATGGGTTTCATGTACACCTGGCATGACCCGTCGCGCATCGATGCCGAGGTGCTGGCGGTGGAGCTGTCGGGCGCCATGATGAAGATCATTTTGCCGGCCGCCCCGGCATCTGGCGCTAAACGCGCGTCTTGAGCGCCGCGCTGGCCGGCGCCTTCGGCAACGCAGGCAGGCGGAAGACTTCGGGCGTCATCAGGTCGATGCCACAGTCGAGCGTCTCAACCCATTCGATGAACCGGTTGACCATGGCTTTGCCACGGAAGGCTTGGCCGTGCTGCGGCACGATCCATTCAATATCGAGCCCTCGCACCATCTGCGCCCACAGCCGGCACACGCGGTTGCCGCTCATGTAGCGGCGGTGGAAGGGCGCCATCAGCGGCAGGTGCGCGTCAAAATCTTCCACGGGCTTGGCGGCCACATTGGCGTGCACCATCGAGGCCCCCAGATCGCCCGAGAACAGGATGCGCGACACCGGATCGTAGAACTGGAAATTGCCTTCCGAATGCAGGAAGTGCGCCGGCACTGCCAACAGATGCGATTGCCCCAGCGGAATCGCCATGCCCGTATCCGGGATCGGCACGATGCGGCCCTCGGTCTTGCCGACGCTGCAGAAGTGCGGCAGAAAGCGTTCCCACACGCGGGAGATCAGGATGTCGCAGCTTGAGCTTGTCAGCCACCGTCCTGCCGAGGCGACGATGTCGGGGTCTGCATGCGAGGCCAGCACGTAGTCGAGCTGCTTGGGCGGAAAGTACCGGTTCATCGCCAAAAACAGCGCGTTGTAGGTCATCTGACCGCCCGGATCGATCAGCGCGCCGTGGCCGTGATCGACGATGAGGAACTGGTTCGTCTGCACCGGCAGGTCGTCGTGATCGTCGACCAGATCCGAAAACATCAGGCAGACGTGCTCGGGCGTTTCGTAGAGCGTGGTGACCATGGGAGAGGGCGGCGCGCGGTTGGAATGTTTCGATGGTCGCGCAGCGCGTGCCCGTCACACTTGATCCGTGTCAAGGCAGCCGTGGTGTTGGCAGTGGCCTGGGCGAGCCTGTCATCCGTCCCGGGCCGGGTGTCACGTGATAAACTTTTGATTTTTAACGCTTTGCGCGAGCCGCACGCGGGATCGTCCGCTTGGGTCTGGCGCGCCGCCATGCCAACCGGCATGCCGCATCTCCCCCTATGAATACTGCAACGATGTCTGAAGCGTCAGAAGCGCCGGCCAATGAATCGGTGACATTCGACAGCTTCGGCCTGCATCCGGACGTCCTCCGCGCGCTGACCGAAAGCGGTTACACCAAGCCCACACCCATTCAGGCCGCCGCCATTCCGGTGGTGACCGCCGGTCGCGACGTCATGGGCGCCGCACAAACCGGCACCGGCAAGACCGCCGGTTTCTCGCTGCCGATCATCCACAACCTGCTGCCCGACGCCAACACGAGCGCGTCGCCGGCGCGCCACCCGGTACGGGCGCTGATCCTCACGCCCACGCGCGAGCTTGCCGACCAGGTGTACGACAACGTCGCCAAGTACGCGAAGTACACGGCGCTGCGCTGCGCCGTCGTGTTCGGCGGTGTCGACATGAACCCGCAGACGGAGCAACTGCGCCGCGGCGTGGAAATCCTCGTTGCCACGCCGGGCCGCCTGCTCGACCACGTGCAGCAGCGCAGCGTGAACCTGTCGCAGGTGCGCATGCTGGTGCTGGACGAAGCCGACCGCATGCTCGACATGGGCTTCCTGCCCGACCTGCAGCGCATCATCAACCTGCTGCCGGCGCACCGCCAGACGCTGCTGTTTTCGGCGACCTTCTCGCCCGAGATCAAGAAGCTGGCCGCGAGCTACCTGCGTCATCCGCAAACCATTGAAGTGGCACGCAGCAACGCCACGGCAGAGAACGTCCGCCAGGTCATCTACACGGTGCCGGACAACCACAAGCAAGCGGCGCTCGTGCATCTGCTGCGCCAGCGAGCAGAGCAAGGCCTGCCGCGCCAGTGCATCGTGTTCTCCAACAGCAAGATCGGCTGCTCGCGCCTGGCGCGCGCGCTGGAGCGCGAAGGCATCAACGCCAACGCCATCCACGGCGACAAGACGCAGACCGAGCGCATGCAAACGCTCGAAGCCTTCAAGCAAGGTACCGTGGATGTGCTGGTCGCCACCGACGTGGCAGCGCGCGGTCTCGATATCTCGCAGATGCCGTGCGTGATCAACTTCGACCTCCCGTTCAACGCAGAAGACTACGTGCACCGTATCGGCCGCACGGGCCGTGCCGGTGCTTCGGGTGATGCGCTGTCGCTGTTTGCGCCGGGTGATGAGCGTTTCCTGGCCGACATCGAAAAGCTGATCAAGCGAAACCTGCCGCGCGAGCAACTGGCTGATTTCGACCCGACCGGCGAGCAGGCGCGTGACCGTGAACGCCGTGAGCGCGACGAAAAGCGTGCCCGCGGTGAGGTCCGCCGCGCCCGTGAGCGGGACGACCGCAACGGCGCCCGCGTGTTGGATCACACGATCGTGCGCCCGCCTTTCCGGCCATCGGACGACCCGTTCTTCAATCGCCCGTACGAATCGTCTCTGCCAGCGGAATCGGCAGAAGCCGCCAAGCCGGCGCAAGCGACCGGGCATCCGCGTACCGCCAAGCGCCCGATTGCGGCGCTGCTCGGTGGCGTGCCGCGCAAGCGTTAAGTCAGTCTGCTGAAAACGGCGGCAACTATGCCGCCGTGGTCAATCGTGCAAGACGATTGGCCCAGGCCGGGACTGCGTCTCGGTAGAACTCATCTACATCGCCCGCACGAATGTCCAACCCGAGGTGCCGTGCCGCTTCCGTTAGCGCGGCCAGCGGTTGACTGCGGTTGATGGCGCGCGCGCCTGTCTGCTTGCTCAGTTTCTCGCCCTCGGGGTTCACCACCACGGGCACGTGCAGGTAGCGCAACGCGGGCAGCCCGAGCAACTGCTGCAGATAGATCTGGCGCGGCGTCGAGTCGAGCAGGTCGGCGCCCCGCACGACGTCCGTGATGCCTTGCGTGGCATCGTCTACCACCACCGCAATCTGGTACGCCCACATGCCGTCCGCGCGCTTGAGCACGAAGTCGCCTACGGCTTCAGCCAGGTTCTGGCATTGCGTGCCTTGCCAGCGATCGTTGAAGCAGATGGTGGCGGCATCGGCATCCGGCACACGCACGCGCCAAGCGCGCGGCGGACGGCCGTGCAGCCCGTTGCGGCACGTGCCGGGATAGATCAGGGTCTGGTGACGCACGTGGCCGTTGGCGTCGATGCTGGTGACGGAATCCGCAATCTCACGGCGCGTGCAGCCGCACGGGTAGAGGCTGCCGATGGCCTGCAGTTGCTCTAGCGCCTGTTCAAAGCGTGACAGATGTGTGCTCTGCCACTGCGGGGCTTCGTCGGGAATGAGCCCGAGCGCATCCAGCGTGGCGAGGATGTCGCGATCGGCGCCGGGCACGTTGCGCTGGAAGTCGATGTCTTCAATGCGCACCAGCCACGTGCCGCCGTGTACACGTGCATCCAGCCAGCTCGCCAGCGCGGTGACCAGCGAGCCGATATGCAGCGGCCCCGTGGGCGAGGGCGCAAAGCGGCCGCGGTATTGGCCCCGCGAGGCATTGGTGGATTCCGGAAAATCGAGATTGGCTTGGGACAACGCAACGCTCCAGGCTCAGAAGCCGATGCCGCTATTGTGCGCGATTTGTCCGCACGAGGCCCCTACTGCATCATCAGGGCCTGCCCCAGGCGCGGATCTTCCAGCTTGTCGACCCACCATTGCAGCGCCTTGCCGCGCATGTTGTTGCGCCACGCAACCTGAAACGTGCCCGCACGCTTGTCTTCGGTGGTTTCCTTGGCGATCAGCACGCCTGAATCCAGATACGGTTGCGCCAGCGGTACTGGTAGCCAGCCACAACCCAGGCCACGAATCTGCGCCTGCACCTTGTCTGCCATGGACGGCACGACCAGCGTGTCTTGTCCAGCCATCACACCGATGGTGCGTGCGGGCAGATTGCGCGATGTATCTCCCACGGCAACGATGCGATGTCGCGTGATGGCAGTTGCCGGCAACGGCTCGTCCATTTGCGCCAATGGGTGATGTGCCGCCACCGCAAAGATGAACGGGATGTTGCCCACCGTGCGCGTCTGGATACCCTGCACCTGCATCACCTGTGCCGGCCCGATCAGCAAGTCCGCGCGGCCGGAGAGAAGGGCGTCCCACGTGCCGGCCAGCACTTCCCGGCAGAAGCGCAATCGCGTGGCGGTGTTCTCGGCGTAGAAATCCTGGATGACGGGCATGAGTGCGCGAAAGTGCACGAGATCGTCGACTACGATGGTCAACGTGGCTTCCCATCCGGTGGCAAGGCGTTTGACGCGGCGCGCGAGTTCGTCCGCGGCCTGCAGCAGGTGACGGCCTTCGTCGAGTAGCGCACGGCCAGCCGGCGTGAGTTCCGCCCGGTGGCGCCGTCGGTCAAACAGCAGGACATCGAGATCGTCTTCCAGCTTGCGCACCACATAGGTGAGGGCAGACGGCACTTTGCCCAGTTCGTGCGCCGCGGCGGCAAAGCTGCCTTTGCGTTCGATCGCGTCCAGCACTTCCAGAGATTCCAGCGATAGCGCCATGTTCAGAATTTTTGATGTATTGAATCAAAGCCGTACCGCTCAACTATAGCCAATCTGCGTACCATTCACACATCGACGCAGTAATTCGGACAGGAGATTCATCAAAATGATTGAAATCCGCCCCTCTCAAGATCGCGGTTACGCAGACCACGGCTGGCTCAAGTCGTATCACAGCTTCTCGTTTGCCGATTACATGGACCCTGAGCACGTCCAGTTCGGCCCGTTGCGCGTCATCAATGAAGACCGCGTCGCAGCCGGCATGGGCTTTGGCACCCACGGCCACCGTGACATGGAAATCATCAGCTACGTGCTCGACGGCGAGTTGGCGCACAAGGACAGCATGGGCAACGGTAGCGTGCTGCGCCCGGGCGACGTGCAACGCATGACGGCTGGGACAGGTGTGCGTCACTCCGAGTTCAACCACGCGCAGGACCAGACCACGCATTTTCTGCAGATCTGGGTGCTCCCCGCACAAATGAACCTCACGCCGGGCTATGAAGAACGCCATTTCGACGAGGCAGCCAAGCGCGGCAAGCTCGCCCTGATCGCCAGCGCCGATGGTCGTGGTGGTTCGGTGAAAGTCCACCAGGACATGGCGCTCTACGCCGGCAAGTTTGATGGCGCAGAAACTGCGTCCTTGTCAATCGCCGCAGGCCGCCGTGCTTATGTGCACGTGGTGCGTGGCAAGGTGAGCGTTAACGGTCGCACGCTGGTTGGCGGCGACGCAGCCAAGCTGACGCAAGAAGAGGCGGTGACGCTCTCTGGCGGCGAAGGTGGCGAAGTGCTGGTGTTCGATCTGCCGTAATGTTCATGGCGCACCCTGTGTGCGCCATTTTGCTTTTCCGTTGTTCCCCCGCGGTACCCCAACCCCAAGAGGATTCCCATGGCACGAGTTGCAGTTGTTTATCACAGCGGTTATGGCCACACGAAGAAGCAGGCCGAGGCCGTGTTTGCAGGCATTCAAGGCGCCGGCGCTGACGCGCATCTGATTTCGGTCACCGACGTCAACGACGACACCTGGGCGCTGCTGGCCGGCGTCGATACGATCGTCTTTGGTGCGCCGACCTACATGGGTGGCGTTTCGGGCGACTTCAAGAAATTTGCCGATGCATCGTCCAAGGCTTGGTTCACGGGCGCGTGGAAGGACAAGATCGCTGCGGGTTTCACGAACTCTGCATCGATGAACGGCGACAAATACGCGTCGATCCAGTACCTGTGGACGCTCTCGCAGCAGCACGGAATGATCTGGGTTGGCACGGGCATGATGCCGGCCAACAGCAAGGCCGCCACGCGCAATGACGTGAACTATCTGGCGGGCTTTGGTGGCGCGCTGGCGCAATCGCCGTCGGATGCGAGCCCTGAAGAAGGTCCGCTGCCGGGCGATCTGGAAACCGCCAAGCTGTTCGGCGAGCGCATTGTTGCCATCACCAACCAGTTTGTGCGCGGCCGTCAGTAAAGCGGATCGCTCAAAGAAAAACGCCGGCATGACCGGCGTTTTTTGTTGGGCAAAGCGCTGTCAGAACCGCGTGCCTGCTCCGCAGAACACGCCGCGGTTGGAGCCACCCTCGCAGCTCGCCGCGCAGCCTGCCAATGCTGTCAGGCACATCGTGGTGACGAGGAGGAGGGCGGCGAGGTGCTTCATGCAGCGGCGCGCGCTTGGCTGCCGGCGCAATGCGGGCAGCGCTGGCCTGGGATGTAGTCGGGAGATTGCTGTTCTTCCGGCGTGACCACGGCGCGGCAGGCGAAGCATTGCTTGGGGCCCGCCGGCAGCAGTTCGGCATTCAGAGCGGTGCGGTGGTCGAACACGAAGCAATCGCCGTCGTAATGGGCGCCGCCCACTTCCTCGAAATATTTGAGGATGCCGCCTTCAAGCTGATAGACGCGCTCG
This sequence comes from Ralstonia sp. 22111, assembly GCF_052045895.1. Lineage (NCBI taxonomy): Bacteria > Pseudomonadati > Pseudomonadota > Betaproteobacteria > Burkholderiales > Burkholderiaceae > Ralstonia > Ralstonia sp. 22111. The sequence goes on from NZ_JBQEPR010000002.1 coordinate 505,351, forward strand.
ACCCCGATCTCCTGCATGTGGATCGCCGCCTTTTCGCAGCGGATGCCGCCGGTGCAGAACGACACGACCGTCTTGCCGGCAAAGTCGTCCTTGTGCGCGGCAATGGCGGGCGGGAATTCAGTGAATTTCTTGAGGTTGTATTCGACGACGTTCTTGAACGTGCCGACGGCAACTTCATAGTCATTGCGCGTGTCGAGCATCACCACGGGGCGACCCTCGTCGTCGTGGCCTTGGTCGAGCCAGCGCTTGAGATCGGGCGGCGCAACCGACGGCGCGCGGCCCTCTTCCGGGCGGATCAACGGGTGGCGCATGGTGATGATTTCTTTCTTCATGCGCACCAGCAAGCGGCGGAACGGCTGGTGGTCGGACAGGCTTTCCTTCGGCGCCAGGTCAGCAAAACGGGCGTCGGCGCGCAGCCAACTGACGATGCCGTCAATGGCTTCACGCGAGCCGGCCAGGAAGATGTTGATGCCCTCGGGCGCCAGCAGCACGGTGCCCTTCAACTCGCGCGCCTGGCACTCGGCCAGCAGGGCGGGGCGCAGGGTCTCGCGGTCATCGAGGGTGACGAATTTGTAAGCGGAAATATTGACGATCTGCATGTGCTGCCGCGCCATTTTCTGGCGCCTTGGGTAACCCGTTGATTCGTAAGCCGAAATTATAGCCGCCCGCGCAGCCGTGCGGGGTTGTCGATGGTCAACCGGGCACGCCCGGAATGCTTTACGGAAGGTGTCACCCGGTACAATACGCGGATGAATTCGCCGCGCTTCGTCCACCTCCGTCTCCACTCCGAATATTCCGTCGTCGATGGCAACGTCCGTCTGGACGATGCCGTCAAGGCCGCCGCCAAAGACGGCATGGGCGCCCTGGCGCTGACCGATCTTGCCAACGCCTTCGGGCTGGTGCGCTTCTACAAGGAAGCGCGTGGCAAGGGCGTGAAGCCTATCGTCGGCGCCGACGTGTGGATCACCAATCACGACGAGCGCGACAAACCGACACGCCTGCTGTTGCTGGTGCGTGACAAGCAGGGTTACCTGAACCTGTGCCAGTTGCTGGCACGGGCGTGGCTCTCCAACCAACATCGCGGCCGCGCGGAAATCGCCCCCGAATGGTTTGATGAGCCTGGCGTGGAAAACGCCCCCCTGGCCACCGGCCTGCTGGCGCTCTCCGGCGGTATGGCGGGCGATATCGGCATGGCGCTGGCCAATGGAAACGATGCGCTGGCGCGCAAGCTCGCGATGAACTGGTCGCGCGTGTTTCCGGGCGCTTTCTACATCGAACTGCAGCGCGCGGGGCACGCCGGTACCGAGGCCTACATCCAGCAAGCCGTGAAGCTGGCCTCGGCCATGCAGTTGCCGGTGGTGGCCACGCATCCGGTGCAGTTCATGACGCCGGACGATTTCACGGCCCACGAAGCGCGCACCTGCATTGCGGAGGGCGAGCTGCTTGCCAATCCGCGTCGTGCCCGCCGTTTCACGACCGAACAGTATTTCAAGACGCAGGACGAGATGTGCGCGCTGTTTGCCGACATTCCGTCCGCGCTGACCAACGCTGTGCAGATCGCGCAGCGCTGCAACCTCAAGCTGGAACTGGGCAAGCCCAAGCTGCCGCTGTTCCCGACGCCCGATGGCATGTCGCTGGATGACTACCTCGTCCAGCTTGCCAAGGAAGGGTTGGAAAAGCGCATGGAAGTGCTATTCCCCGACGAGGCGGTACGTGAATCCAAGCGCGCCGAGTACTACGCCCGTCTGGAATTCGAGACCGGCACCATCATCAAGATGGGCTTCCCGGGCTACTTCCTGATCGTTGCGGACTTCATCAACTGGGCGAAGAACAACGGCGTGCCGGTGGGGCCGGGCCGGGGTTCGGGCGCCGGTTCGCTGGTGGCATATGCGCTGGGCATTACCGATCTGGACCCGCTCAAATACAACCTGCTGTTCGAGCGTTTCCTGAACCCGGAACGTGTGTCGATGCCCGACTTCGACATCGACTTCTGCCAGCACGGCCGCGACCGCGTCATCCAGTACGTGAAGGAAAAGTACGGCAAGGATGCCGTCTCGCAGATCGCCACCTTCGGCACGATGGCCGCCAAGGCCGCGGTGCGTGACGTGGGTCGCGTGCTGGACCTCGGCTACAACTTCGTTGACGGCGTGGCCAAGCTGATCCCGTTCAAGCCGGGCAAGCTCGTCACGCTGGAAGAGGCCAAGAAGGAAGAGCCGCTGCTGGCCGAGCGCGAAGCCAACGAAGAAGAGGTCAAGCAGCTCCTCGAACTCGCACAGCGCGTGGAAGGCATGACGCGTAACGTCGGCATGCACGCGGGCGGTGTGCTGATCGCCCCGGGCAAGTTGACCGACTTCTGCCCGCTCTACACACAAGGCGGTGAAGACGCCGGCGTCGTCAGCCAGTACGACAAGGACGACGTGGAAGCCGTCGGCCTGGTCAAGTTCGACTTCTTGGGCTTGACCACGCTCACGATCCTCGACTGGGCCGAGCGCTATATCCGCATGCTCGATCCGTCCAAGGCAGATTGGAACTGCAGTCACATTCCGCTGACGGACAAGAAGGCGTTCGACATCCTGAAGTCGGCCAACACGGTCGCTGTGTTCCAGCTGGAAAGCCGCGGCATGCAGGGCATGCTGAAGGACGCCAAACCTGACCGCTTTGAGGACATCATCGCCCTGGTAGCGTTGTATCGCCCAGGCCCGATGGACCTGATTCCGAGCTTCTGCGCGCGTAAGCACGGTCGCGAGAAGGTCGAGTACCCCGACCCGCGCGTCGAGCCGGTGCTCAAGGAGACCTACGGCATCATGGTCTACCAGGAGCAGGTGATGCAGATGGCGCAGATCGTGGGCGGATACTCGCTCGGCGGCGCCGACTTGCTGCGCCGTGCGATGGGTAAGAAGAAAGCCGAAGAAATGGCCGAGCACCGCGCGCTGTTCCGCGCGGGCGCAGCCAAGGATGGGCTCTCCACCGAAAAGGCCGACGAAATCTTCGACCTGATGGAGAAGTTCGCGGGCTACGGCTTCAACAAGTCGCACGCGGCCGCTTATGCGCTGCTGGCGTACTACACCGCGTGGCTCAAGGCGCATCACCCGGCCGAATTCATGGCAGCCAACATGTCGCTCGCCATGGACGACACCGACAAGGTGAAGATCCTCTACGACGATGCCCGGGGCAAGAACGGCCTGACCGTGCTGCCGCCGGATATCAACGCGAGCCAGTACCGCTTCGCCCCAACCGACGCCAAGACCATCCGCTACGGCCTGGGCGGCGTGAAGGGCAGCGGTCAGGGCGCGATCGAAGACATCCTGCGTGCACGCGAAGACGGCCCATTCAAGGACTTGTTCGACTTCTGCGAGCGCGTCGACCGCCGCCAGGTGAATCGCCGCACAATCGAAGCGCTGGTGCGCGCCGGCGCCTTCGACAGCCTCAACGCCAACCGCGCACAGCTGCTCGCTTCGATCGGCTTGGCCATGGAAGCCGCCGAGCAGAAGGCAGCGGCCGCCAACCAGGTGTCGCTGTTCGATCTGATGAGCGGTGACGATGCCGAGCAGCATCGCCCCGAACTCGTCGACGAGCCGGCCTGGTCGACCAAGCGCAAGCTGCAGGAAGAAAAGCAGGCGCTGGGTTTCTATCTTTCCGGTCACCTGTTCGACGAATGCCGCGACGAAGTGCGCCGCTTTGCGCGCACGACGCTGGCCGAGCTGGCTCGCGAAGTGACCGACAAGGGCAATGGCGGCGGTTACGGCAGCCGCGACGCACGTAACAAGACCGTGGCAGGCGTGATCGTCGGGCAGCGCACGCAGATGACCCAGCGCGGCAAGATGCTGATCGTCATGCTCGACGACGGCTCCGCCAGCGAAGCCACCGAAGTCACGGTCTTCAACGAAGTGTTCGAAGCCAATCGCGCGCTGTTCAAGGAAGACGAAGTGCTGATCGTGCAGGGCAGTGCTCGCCACGACATGTTCACTGGCGGCGTGCGCGTCACGGCCGAATCGGTCATGGACATGACCCAGGCGCGCGCCAAGTTTGCGCGGGCCATCCGGTTGTCGATGAACGGCGATTCAACGGCGGCCAAGCTGCGCGACCTGCTCTCGCCGCATGTGGCGGCGGATGGCAATGGCGTCTCGGTGCGCATCAACTACGTCTGCGAGCAGGCCCGCTGCGAAGCCGTGCTCGGTGACGCCTGGCGCATTGTTCCGAGCGAGGACGCCATCGCCGCGCTGCGTCAGGCGCTGGACGCCGAGAACGTGGCAACGGTGTACGAGTAGTCTGATGATGGCGCAGGGGGCGCCATCGCCGGGCGCACGCTCGGCAGGACTGCAGTCTCAAATACGATTATTACTAGAGCATCCATGAACGTCGGAATCTCGTGCAACGCGCTGGGCTACAGCGGCGGCAGCGAGCGCTACGCGATGGACCTGGTGCGCGGCCTGCATGAGCGCGCCATCCGTCCCGTGTTCTTCGCCAAGATGGTGGACAAGGCGCTTCCCGAATACCGCCAGGTCAAGGCAGTTGCATTGCCCACGCGCAAACTGCCCGGCAAATTCAATGACCACGCGTTCGGCTGGCTAGTGCGCTATCTGGCCAAGCGGGAGCACATCGATCTGATGATCGGCTGCAACCGCACAGGGGCATCCGATATCGCCATTTGCGGCGGTACGCACGTCGGTTATCTCAAGAGCTTTTCCAAAGAGGCCGCCTTCTGGGACCGCCAACAGATCGCGCTGGAGCGCAGAGACTATGTCCGCTCGCACGTTGTCGTTGCGCACTCGCGGCTGATGGCGCAGGAAGTGCTCGACTATTACGACATTCCGGCGGCCAAGGTGAAGACGGTGTACCCGCCGGTGAGCGAGACGAAGTTCTCGCCGGTGAGCGAAGCGGAGCGTCAGCGGCTGCGCGATGAGCTGGGCTTTGCAAAGGACCGCGTCACGTTTGTGTTCCCCTCGTCGAGCCACAAGCGCAAGGGCTATCCGCTGCTGGAGGCGTTCTTCTCCAAGACGGATTTGCCGGTGCAACTGGCGGTGATCGGACGGCCGGTGTCGTCGTCCTCGCCCAACATCCGCTACCTGGGATACCGCAAGGACATCGAGAACGTCTACCGCGCGGCGGACTACACAATCCTTGCTTCGCACTACGAGCCGTTTGGGCTGATTGGCGTGGAGTCCGTGCTGTGCGGTACGCCGGCCGTGCTGGCAGCCAACATCGCCTGCACAGAGGTGATCTCGGAAGAAGGGGCGCCCACCTTCGATCTCGACAATCCAGCCACGCTGGCGCGCACGATCGAAGCCGCTGTTGCCCGTGCGCAGGCCGGCCAGGCGCGCCTGGCGAATCCGCGTGAGCATCTGCGCTATGACCCCAGCATCACTGCGCACATCGATGCCTTGCTGGCGCTTGCACCTGGCGCGGGGGCATTGCGATGAACGGCTCGATGCAACGTGGCCGGACGCTGATATCCAGCGTGCCGGCGGCGCTGGCCGTGTTCGGAATTGCCATCCTCCCGGCTTTCATGCTGTCGGTGCGCGGCGCAGCGTTTCTGTCGTTCTTGCTGCTGCTGGTGGCCGCGTTCTGGTCGATGCTGGCCGCGCCTGCAGAAGTCATGAACCGATTGCGCGCGATGTGGCGCGAACATCGGTGGCTGATCCTGGCCATGGCCGCCATGCCGACTGCGATGCTGGTCAGTGCGCAGCTGAACCCGGCCGCGCCGCGCACTGTGCCGTTTGCCTATGGCAGGCTTTGGTTGTTCGGATTGGCGCTTTTTGCGCTGTTGAAATTGCGGCCTAAACAGCTGGAGAGTGTGCAGTGGGGATGTGTTGCAGGGGCCCTCGGTTCGGCGGTGTGGTCGTATCTTGAGCTGCGGGCCGGAAGAGCTGGCACGGTCGGCGCGTTTTCTAACACCATTCCGTTCGGCAACTTATCGTTGTTGATGGGATTGTTTGCATTGATATCGATCGGTTGGGCGAAAAATGACGGTTGGCCTCTGATTGGGCTGCGTCTGGCAGCGGGAGGTGCTGGACTCTATGCGTCGTACCTGTCCCAGTCGCGCGGTGGATGGATTGCAATCCCCGTACTAATGCTGATCGCCGTGGCGACGCTGCGCCATGTGAGCTGGAAGAAGCGCTTGTCCGCCTTGCTGGTGTTCTTCGCGCTGTTGGCGGCGGTATGCGTATCGTCGAATATGGTTCGTACGCGTTTCGATCAGGCAGTCAGTGATTTGCATGCCTATCAGGCAGGTCAAACCAATACCTCGGTCGGCATTCGCTTCCAACTCTGGAAAGCGGCCACGCTGATGTTGACGCGCCATCCGCTCGCCGGGGTGGGAAGAGGCCAATTCGAGCCCGCTCTCAAGGCGATTCATGCGGAGGGGCTGATCACACAGGAAGCGACTGCCTTCGAGCATGCCCACAACGAGTTTCTATACAATGGCGCCACGCTTGGCGTGCTGGGCATCGGCGCATTGTTGGCGCTGTACTTGGTGCCTGCCGCGTACTTTCTGCGCGCTGCGCTGTGCGACGATCGCATCCTACGCACCACGGGAGCGATGGGCCTCACGTTATGTGTCGGTTTCGTATTGTTCGGGCTGACCGAAGTGATGCTGATCATCGCGCAGACGGTCGTGTTCTACAGCGTGATGGTGGCCATATTCACCGCGCATATTCATCGGCGCCGGCAGCAGCTTGGCGCCGCTCCTGTTCTCTGAGATCGCTTTCGCATGTCCGCATCCAATCGAGCCACGCTCGCCGTCATCATCGTCGCCAAGAACGAAGCCGCTGATATCGGCGACTGCATCCGCTCGGTGCGCGACTGGGCGGACGATGTCATCGTCTTCGACTCGGGTAGCACGGACGGCACGCAAGACATCTGCCGCCAGCTAGGTGCGCGCGTGTTCGAGACCGACTGGCCCGGCTACGGCGAGCAGTCCAACCGTGCCTTGCGCGAGGCGCGAACCGACTGGGTGCTCTCGCTGGACGCCGACGAGCGCATCAGCCCCGAGTTGCGTGCCGAGATGATCGCCGTCCTGGAATCGGGTAGCTCACACACTGTTTATTCGATGCCGCGCAGCTCCAGTTTCTGCGGCCGCTTCATGAAGCATTCGGGCTGGTGGCCGGACCGCATCCGCCGCTTCTTCAAGCGTGAACAGGTGACGTTCTTCGATGCGCCGGTGCACTCGCACCTGGTCTTCGAGGGTACGGTGGGCGACTTCCGCGCGCCGATCATTCACTACTCGATTCCCGACCTGAAGGCTGCGCTTGACAAGGCGAACGATTATTCGACCGCCGGTGCGGCCGCAGCCTATGCCAAGGGCAAGCGCGCGTCGCTGGGCAGTGCGATTGGTCACGGGCTGTGGGCGTTCATCCGTACGTACATCATCCAGCGTGGTTTCCTCGATGGTGCGGAGGGCTTCATGCTCGCCGTGTCGAACGCCGAGGGCACGTACTACCGCTACATCAAGCTGATGATGCTGCATCGTCATGGCAAGCGCTGAGCCGCCGCGTCGCATCGCCCTCATCGTTACGACGTATAACCGCCCGGACGCGCTGGCTCGCGTACTGGCCGGCTGTGGCGCACAGACCGACCACGCATTCGACGTCGTCGTCGCCGACGACGGTTCGCGCGATGACACGCGCGTGGCGGTCGAGGCCGCTGCCGAGACCGCGCCGTATCCGCTGCGCCATGTCTGGCATCCCGACGACGGCTTTCGCGCAGGCGAAATCCGCAACCGCGGCGTGCTGGCGACAGACGCCGACTACCTCGTTTTTCTCGATGGCGATTGCGTGCCGCGTCCGGATTTCGTGGCGCGGCACCGCGCATTGGCGGAGCGGGGGCGCCTGCTGTCCGGCAGCCGCATCCTCCTGAATGAAGCGATGACGCGTGAGGTCGTCGCCCAGCAGATCGATATCCACCTGAAGAACCGCGCGTATTGGTTTGCCGCTTGGCGCGCGGGCCGCATCAACAAATTCCTGCCGCTATTGGTACCGGGTTTGCCGGTGCCGCGCACTTTCAAGGACACCAGCCTGCGCGGCATCAAGAGCTGCAACCTTGGCGTGTGGCGCAGCGATTTCGAGCGCGTGAACGGCTTCGATCAGAGCTTCGTCGGGTGGGGCCATGAAGACGCCGATCTGGTTGTGCGCCTGTACAACGCAGGTGTGCGGCGCAAGCGCGGCTTCTGCGCGACCGAAGTTTTTCACCTATGGCATCGCGAACAATCGCGCGCGCAGGAGAGCCCCAACTATCAACGCATGATGGCTCGCCGGAATACCGACATCATCCGCGCGGAAGTCGGGCTTGCGGAACTGCGAGAGCAAGGCGCCTGAGCGGGCGCCATCATGCTCACCAGGTCTTCTTCTGCTTCACGATGCCGAGGAACGGCCGCACGAAGATCTGATAGAGGAACTTGCGCACCACGATCTGGTGCAGATGATGGCCGACCCCGAGCCGGTTGTCGGCTTCACGGCTTTTGATGGCGCGATCGGCTTCCAGGTTGGAGCCGCTATCGAAGTTCTGCACGCCAATCACATAAGGCACGACCGCACGCATCTGCACGATGCCTTCGCGCTCGAACTTGTACCAATAGTCTGCTGCTAGCCACACGGGATAAAGCTGCTCGACCATGCGCTTGGCTGCCGCGCGCGTGACGAAATAGCCATGCGCAAGCCACTGGTAGTTGGCAAGTTTGACCGTGCGGTGGTCAGCTGTCAGCGGCCGGGCGCTGCGCTTGTAGTAACGGTCGATGTGCGTGAGCAGCGTGACGACCGGTTCGTCGGGTGACGCGCTCTGTGCCAGCGCGTCGAGCACGGCGGGCACATCCGGCCCGAGTTTCGCGTCGTCTTCCAAGATGAGCGCGTAGGGCAGGTCCTGCTCGATCATTGCCCGGTAGACACCTAGGTGGCTCAGCGCGCAGCCGACTTCGCCGACAGTCAATTCGCGGCTTTGACTCGTCGCGCGCGCCTGATCGTAGTGGCGCGCAAGTTCGTCGGCGGGGAGCGCCTTGCCGTACACACCGGGGAAGCGGCTGTGCGGTAGGCCAAGCGCATCGAGCTGGCGTTCCAGTGCCTCGCGGCGTCCGGCGTCGTGCTCAAGATTGATGAAAAACGTGGGAACGCGCGAGCTCATTGCAGAAGCGTCAGATGATGCGAAGGCCAGTCTGGACCTGGGATTGCGCAGCAGGATGGGCCGGGTGGTCGATTGCCGCTAAAATGCCGGGTCGCCCGTCTGTCGGATGACAGCTGCTGCAACGCACTTTATGTCGGCGGCGCTGACCGCCATGCGACGCAAGCTGCCCACCCTCATTTGAAAACGCCGTGAGTATACAAGCAAAGTCTGATCACCCAGCGCCCGCCAAGCCGATGCTCAAGCGGTTATGGGGCTACCTGCGCCCCGAATTGACCGCCTTCATCCTGGCAATGGTCGCCATGGGCGTGGTAGCGGCCACTGAGGGGATCATCCCGAAGGTCGTAAAGGATTTGCTGGATCAGGGCTTCGGCGGTGAATACGCCGGCAGGCTGTGGCAGGTGCCGGCCATGCTGGTGGGCATTGCCGTGGTGCGCGGCATCGCGCAGTTTGCGTCGACGTATCTGTTGAGCCTGGTGTCGAACAAGGTGCTGCTGAATCTGCGGATGAAGATGTTCGAGCGCCTGCTGCAGGCGCCGGCTTCGTACTATCAGCGCAATACGGCGGCGTCGATCATCAACGCGGTCATCTTTGAAGTGAACCAGGTGCTGCAGGTGCTGACCGGCGTGTTCATCACGCTGGTGCGCGATTCGATGACCGTGCTGGCGCTGCTGATCTTCCTCTTCTATACCAATTGGCGCCTGACGCTGGTGGTGGCGGTGATCTTGCCGATCATCGGGCTGCTGATGTCGCGTATCAACCGCCGGCTGCGCTCGCTCAACCGCGAGAGCCAGAACCTGACCAACCAGGCCGCCTATGTGGTGGAAGAAGCCGTGGGCGGCTACAAGGTCGTCAAGCTGCATGGCGGCGAAGCGTATGAATCGCTGCGCTTCAATGCCATGACGAATCGTCTGCGTGGTTACGCCATGCGCGTGGCCGTGGCCGGTGGCCTGAACCAGCCGGTGACGCAGTTTCTGGCGGCGCTGGCGCTGTCGATCATCCTGGCCATTGCCATGATGCAGGCGCAGGCCAACCAGACCACGGTCGGCGGCTTTACCGGCTTTGTGATGGCGATGCTGCTGTTGATCTCGCCGCTCAAGCACTTGACCGACGTGAATCAGCCGCTGCAGCGCGGCCTGACCGCCGCCGAGTTCATCTTCGGCCTGATCGACACACCGATCGAACCGCAAGAAGGTGGCAAGAAGATTGATCGCGCCCGTGGCGACGTCCGCTTTGACAACGTCACGTTCCGCTATGGCGAAGACGGCCGGGCAGCGCTTGACAACGTCAACCTGCACGTCAAGCCGGGCGAGGTCGTTGCGCTGGTCGGGCCATCGGGCAGCGGCAAGACCACGCTGGTGAACCTGCTGCCGCGCTTCTTTGATCCCACCTCGGGCACGATCTCGCTCGACGGCGAAGCGCTAGCGGATCTGGCGCTGCACGACCTGCGCCGCCAGATTGCCTTCGTGAGCCAGGATGTGGTGCTGTTCAACGACACCATTGCAGCCAATGTGGCCTATGGCGCGCGAGACGCCTCCGAGATCGACATGGCCCGCGTGCGCCGTGCGCTGGAAGCAGCCTACCTGACCGATGTGGTCGACAACCTGCCCGAGGGTATCGATACCAATGTCGGCGACAACGGTTCGAAGCTGTCTGGTGGCCAGCGCCAGCGCTTGGCGATTGCACGCGCGATCTACAAAGACGCGCCGATCCTGATCCTGGACGAAGCGACGTCCGCACTGGATTCGGAGTCCGAACGCCAGGTGCAGGCCGCGCTCGAACGGCTCATGGAAGGTCGCACGACCCTCGTGATCGCGCACCGTCTGTCGACCATCGAAAACGCCGACCGCATCATCGTGCTGGAGCACGGCAAGATTGCTGAAGCCGGCACGCACCGCGAACTCATCGAGCGCGATGGGTTGTATGCTGGACTGCATCGCATCCAGTTCGCCACCCAGTAAGCCTTGCCTTTCGGGCGGCGTGCTCAGGATGCTCACAACAAAGGAGACATCGTGACGACCACAACGCCGCCCATCAGCCGGTTCCCCGTTCCTGAACTGGCAGACATTCCCGAAGATATCCGCGCGCGCATCCTGGAGGTGCAGGAGAAGAGCGGCTTTGTGCCGAACGTCTTCCTGGCGCTGTCGCATCGGCCCGACGAGTGCCGCGCCTTCTTTGCATACCACGATGCCCTGATGCTGCGCGAAGGCAGCAGCCTCACCAAGGGCGAGCGCGAGATGATCGTGGTCGCTACGTCCGCCGCCAACCAGTGCCTGTATTGCGTGGTCGCACACGGCGCCATCCTGCGCATCTACGAGAAGAAGCCGTTGGTGGCCGACCAGATCGCCGTCAATTACCGCAAGGCCGATATCACGCCCCGCCAGCGCGCCATGCTCGACTTTGCGATGAAGGTCTGCACCGAATCGCACACCGTCAATGACGCCGACTATGAAGCACTGCGCGCGCACGGCTTCGATGATGAGGACATTTGGGATATCACCGGCATCACCGCCTTCTTTGGCCTGTCGAATCGCATGGCGAATGTGATTTCGATGCGGCCCAATGACGAATTCTTCCTGCTTGGCCGCGTGCCGCGCGAGAAGAAGTAGGGCGCAGGCCGCCTACGCCGTCAGCTCGCGCAACGCTTCGAGCAGCTTGACGGCCGGGCTCGGCAGAATGCCGTGCCGGCGGCGGAACGCGGTGAGCGTGCGGCGTGCCACCAGGCCGGGAATCGGCAACGGCTCGATCACGCCGGCGCGGCGCTCGGCATCGATCATCGGTTCGGCCATCCAGCTCAGGAAGCCGGAGCGCGCCACCAGGCTCTTGAGTGCCGTCACCGAGCGCGTTTCCACCACGATGTTCGGCAGCCCAAGACCGGCGGCTTCGAATACTTGGCGCATGTGCTCGTACGGGCCGGTGCCGCGCGGCGGAACGGCCCAGAATGCATCCAGCGTATCGGCCAATGTCAGGCCTGGGCGATGGCGTAGCGAATGCTCCGGCGACGCGACCACGAAACTCGCATCCTCCCAGCGGCAATCCGCGATGGCGATGATTTCATCGGTGTCCGCCATCGCCATGGAAAGCGCGAGGTCGATCTCGTGCTTGACCAACCCTTCGGCCAGCCGGTCCCATACGCCTTCCAAGATCTCTACGCGCAGGTTCGGCCAGCGGGCTACCACCGTGCCGACGGCCAGCGGCAAGACATAGCTTGCGATGCTGCCCACCGCACCCACGCGGATGGTGCCCTTGGCAAGGCCGCGCATCGCGTTGATCTCTTCCTGTGCGTAATCGGCCTCGTGCTGGAGCAGCGACGCGTGCGGCAGGAGCGCCTGCCCGATGGCCGTGAGTTGCATTCCCTTGGAATGCCGCTCGAACAGCGGGGCGCCCACTTCGTCTTCCAGCCGCTTGACGATGCGGCTGAGCGCAGGTTGCGTGACGTGCAGCACCTCTGCCGCACGCCCGAGGCTGCCCGTGGAAACGATGGTGGTGAAGGCGCGCAACTGGCGCAGATCGAAAGTCATGCTAGAAGGTAATGACTTTTCCGAAATAATTCAATATCGCGTTAATCGCTACGGATTCCATACTGGCAGCCTGTTTCAAGGAGACTGCCTGTATGACCCGCACTTCGCTCGCGCTGACCACCGTGCGCGACGCCACGATCGACTTGCTGCGCCGACTCGGCATGACCTACGTGTTCGGCAATCCGGGCTCGACCGAGCTGCCGATGTTTCGCGATTTTCCGGAGGATTTCCGCTACATCCTGGGCTTGCAGGAAGCCGTGGTGGTCGGCATGGCGGACGGCTTTGCGCAGGCAACGGGCAATGCCGCGCTGGTGAACCTGCATTCGGCGGCCGGTGTCGGCAATGCCATGGGCAATATCTTCACGGCCTTCAAGAACCGTACGCCGCTTGTGATTACCGCCGGGCAGCAGGCGCGGTCCATCCTGCCATTTGATCCGTTCCTGGCTTCCAACCAGGCGACGGAACTCCCCAAGCCGTATGTGAAGTGGAGCGCTGAGCCCGCGCGTGCGCAAGATGTGCCGCTGGCGCTGGCCCGCGCATATCACATTGCGATGCAGGAGCCGCGCGGCCCCGTGCTGGTGTCGATTCCCGTGGATGACTGGGACCAGCCTGCCGCGCCTGTTGCCGTGCACGAAGTGGCGACAGCGGTGCGGCCCGATCCGGTCATGCTGGCGCGCATCGGCGACCTGCTCGACGCGGCGCAGCGGCCGGCGTTCGTGGTTGGGGCCGCGGTCGATCGCGCTGGCGCCTGGGATGCCGTCGTGCAACTCGCCGAGACCCACAACGCGCGCGTGTTCACCGCGCCGATGGCAGGGCGCGGGGCGTTTCCGGAAGACCACCGCCTTTTCGCCGGTTTTCTTCCCGCCATGCGTGAAAAGATCGTCAGCCTCCTGCAGGGACATGACGTGGTGTTCGCGCTCGGCGCCCCGGCGTTTACGTATCACGTGGAAGGCCATGGGCCGCATGTGCCGGTCGGGGCGAAGCTCGTGCAGTTGATCGACGATCCAGCGACCGCTGCGTGGACGCCGGAGGGCATTTCCGCCGTTGGCAACATCCGCCTGGGTGTGCTGGATCTGCTCGCCCGCCCCGCGCCACCGGCACGGCCGCTGCCCGCGCCACGCGTCGAATCGCCGCGCGCCGAGCCGGCGTCGCCCATGTCGGCGGCCTTTGTTCTACAGACGCTCGACGCTGTACGCGGACCCACAGACATCGTTGTCGAAGAAGCCCCGAGTGCCCGGGCGACCATGCAGGCCTATCTGCCGATGCGCCGCTCCGGCGCCTTCTACACGATGGACAGCGGCGGCTTGGGCTACGGCATGCCCGCCGCCGTGGGAGTTGCTCTGGCCACCCCTGGTAAGCGTGTCATCGGCTTGATTGGCGATGGTTCGAGCATGTATTCGATCCAGGCGTTGTGGAGCGCGGCGCTGCTCAAGTTGCCCATGACGTTCGTGATCCTGAACAACCGCCGCTATGCCGCCCTGCAGGATTTCGCCCCGGTATTCGGCTTTGCGCCAACCGACGCGGTGCAGGGCACGGATCTGCACGGCATCGATTTCGTAGGCCTGGCTCGCGCGATGGGTTGCACTGGCCAGCGCGTGAGCGACCCGCGTGCGCTGGAATCCGTACTGCGTACAGGGCTGCAATCCGCCGGACCAACCTTGATTGAAGTGGAGATCGCTTGATGACGAATACGAACATTGCCGCGCCGGATGCGGTGCAGACCATCTCGATGCTCATCAACGGCGAACGCGCGCACGCCGCCAGTGGTGCGGTGTTCGAGCGGCGGAATCCGCTTGACGGCACCGTGGCCACGAGAGCGCCAGCCGCCACCGTGGACGATGCCCGTCGCGCTGTCGACGCCGCCGCTGCAGCCTTCCCCGCCTGGGCAGCCATAGGACCGACGGAACGCCGCGCGTTGCTGATGCGTGCTGCGCAAGCGCTCGAAGCCAAGGGCGATGCTTTGGCTGCGGCGATGGCCGCGGAGACCGGCGCCTCCGCGCTGTGGGCCGGCTTCAACGTGCATCTCGCTGCGAGCGGTTTGCGGGAAGCTGCCGCCATGGTCACGCAGATTGCGGGCGAGATCATTCCGTCCGATGTGCCAGGCAGCCTCGCCATGGGCGTGCGCCAACCGGCAGGCGTTGTGCTGGGCATCGCGCCGTGGAATGCGCCGGTCATCCTCGCGGTGCGTGCAATTGCGTTGCCGCTGGCGTGCGGTAACACCGTCGTGCTCAAGGGCTCGGAAGTTTCGCCCGCCACGCACGGGCTCATCATCGAAGCCTTGCAGGAGGCGGGCTTGCCACGCGGCGTCGTCAATTTTGTGACGAATGCGCCGGCCGACGCGGGGGCAGTGGTGGAGGCGATGATTGCCCACCCGGCCGTGCGGCGCGTCAACTTTACGGGCTCCACGCGCGTGGGTCGCCTCATCGCGCAGATGTGCGCGACGTATCTGAAGCCTGCTGTGCTGGAGTTGGGCGGCAAGGCGCCGCTGCTCGTGCTGGCAGATGCCGATATCGACGCCGCTGTCGATGGTGCGGCGTTTGGCGCATTCGCCAATTCTGGCCAGATCTGCATGTCCACCGAGCGCATCATCGTCGACGAATCCATCGCCGATACGTTTGTCGCGAAGCTGGCTGCCAAGGCTGCAGCGCTGCCGCTGGGCGATCCACGCAAGGGGCCGGCGGTGCTGGGCTCGGTGGTCGACATGAGCACGGTCGAACGCTGCAATCACCTCATCGACGACGCACTCGCCAAGGGCGCGAAGCTGCTGTGCGGCGGCAAGGCAGACAGCACACTGATGCCCGCCACGCTGCTCGACCACGTCACGTCCGACATGCTGATCTACGCGGAAGAATCATTCGGTCCGGTCAAGGGCATCGTGCGCGTGAGCGGTGACGATGCCGCCATCGCCTGCGCGAATGACAACGCGTATGGCTTGTCGTCCGCCGTGTTCAGCCGCGATGTGGCGCGGGCGATGAACGTTGCGCGCCGCATCGAATCCGGCATCTGCCACGTCAACGGCCCGACCGTGCACGACGAGGCGCAAATGCCGTTCGGCGGCGTCAAGGCGAGCGGCTTCGGGCGCTTTGGCGGCCGCGCCGGTGTGGCGGAGTTCACCGAACTGCGCTGGATGACGGTGCAGACCACGCCGCGCCATTACCCGTTCTGAACCACGATGCCGATGAAGATCGCAATCCTCGGCGCGGGCGCAATGGGCTCGCTGTTTGGCGGGCTGCTGGCCGAAGCCGACAAGCACGTCACGCTGCTCGACATCAACGACGCGCATTTGCACGCCATTGCTGCGCACGGTTTGCGGCTGGAAACCGATCGCGGCGATCGTCACGTGCGGAACCTGCAGGCGCTGCGTCCGGGCGATGCGACAGAGGTACCCGATGTGCTGATCGTCTTCACCAAAGCGATGCACACACGGGCCGCATGGGCGAGCGTGCGTCATCTCATCGGCGCCTCAACGCATGTCCTGACGCTGCAGAATGGGCTCGGCAATGTGGAGGCGCTGGCGTCGATCGTGCCACAGGAGCGCATCTTCGTTGGCGTGACGACGTGGCCAGCGGATCTTGCTGGGCCGGGCCACGTGCGCTCCCACGGCGCGGGCGTGATCCGGCTGATGACCGCAGACGGCACGCCGCGTCCGATGCTGGCACGCGTGGTCGATACGCTCAGCGCCGCCGGCCTGAACTGTCAGGCCGATGCCAACGTGTGGGGCGCCGTGTGGGAGAAAGTCGCCTTCAACGCCGCGCTGAACCCGCTGTGCACGGTGCTGAATCAGCCCGTCGACGCGCTGGGTGCGGTGGAAGACGGCCCAATGCTGGCGCTGACCATCGTGGACGAAGTGCTGGCCGTGGCACGCGCGAGCGGCATTACGGTTGACGCCGCGAAGGTGAACGACAACGTGCGGCACGCCATCGTCGCGCATCGCGGGCACAAGCCGTCGATGCTGCAGGACGTGCTTGCCGGGCGTCCGACCGAGATCGAATCCATCAACGGCGCCGTGGTGGCGACGGCACGCCGGCATGGCGTGCCCGTGCCGCACACCGAGACGTTGATGCAGTTGGTGCGGTTGGTGCAGGCGAGCGCCGTGCACCAGCGGGCGCCCTAGCAGGACGAGGTACCTAGGGATTCATTCGATGGCGCGCAGACGCCACCTCAACGGAGACAACCCCATGAAGTGCAGTTCCAAATTGTTGAGCGCAGTGGTGGTATCGCGTTGCGCGTTCGCATGCTCTACGCCCCCGCGGAGGCCGGCATGAGCCAGAACCAGACCACGCTCGATATCGGTACGGTCCTCGATGATGGACCGTTTTCCTTCGCGCAGAAGATGGCGGTGCTGCTGGCAGCCTTTGCAATCGTCATGGATGGTTTTGACGGCCAGTTGATCGGCTTTGCCATCCCCGTGCTCATCAAGGAGTGGGGCATCACGCGCAACGCGTTTGCACCGGCGGTGGCTGCGGGCCTGATTGGCATGGGGCTCGGCAGCGCGCTGGCGGGCCTGCTTGCCGATCGCTTCGGGCGACGCTGGGCGTTGATCGGCAGCGTATTCGTGTTTGGCGTGGCGACGTGCTCGATCGGTTTTGCACCGAATGTGGCGACAATTGCCGCGCTGCGATTTATCGCCGGTCTGGGTATTGGTGGCGCGCTGCCAAGCTCCACGACGATGACGGCGGAGTTCACGCCTGCGCGTCGCCGCACGCTGGCGGTGACGGCCACCATCGTGTGCGTGCCGCTGGGCGGGATGGTGGCAGGTCTGTTTGCGGGCCACGTGCTGCCGCTCTATGGCTGGCGCGGCCTGTTCTGGATTGGCGGTGCGCTGCCGCTCGTGCTTGGTTTTGTGTTGGTGGCCGCGCTGCCAGAATCGCCGCGCTTCCTGGCGCGTCGCCAATCGCATTGGCCACAACTGGCGCATCTGCTATCGAAGATGGGGCGCGATGTGCCCGCCAATACCGCGTTTGCGGATGTGGCGGGTCAGAAGGTCATTCAGCACGCGAGCTTCCGCTCGCTTTTTGCCCCGGGGCAGGCGCGCGATACGGTGGCGCTTTGGGCGGCCTTCTTCATGTGTCTGCTCGCCGTGTACGCAGCGTTCAGCTGGTTGCCGACGATGCTTGCTTCAGAAGGCTTGAGCGTGAGCGTGGCGGGCTCGGGGCTCACGGCGTACAACCTTGGCGGGGTGATCGGCGCGTTGGTCTGCGCGGTGACGATCGCACGGTGGGGTTCGCGTTGGCCAATGGCGCTGTGTTGCGTGGGCGCGGCCGCGAGCGCCTTTGCGTTGCAGGGTGTCGACGCCAAGCTGAACACGAACCTACTGATCGTCGGGCTTGGGCTGCACGGGCTGTTCGTCAACGCCGTGCAGTCGACGATGTATGCGCTCTGTGCCTATGTTTATCCGACAGCGGTGCGCGCAACGGGCACGGCGTCGGCGGTGGCGTTCGGTCGGCTGGGCGCGATTCTCAGCGCATTTGCTGGGGCGATGGTCATCACCGCCGGCGGGTCGGCGGCCTATCTGGCCATGCTCGGGATCGTGATGTTGGTGGTGTTGGCCGCGCTGCTCGCCATGCGCGAGCAAATTCCACGTCTGACCGAGCGTGCGCGAGCATCCTTGGCAGCCGCGCCGGTTTCGCACGGCAGCCCGGTCAAACCGTAACTGCCGGCGCCTGTGGGCAGCACTACATCAGGATGATGTCGTACTGCTCCTGGCTGGCCGCCGACGATTCCACCTGCAGCGAAATCGGCTTGCCGATGAAATCCCCCAGCATCGCAAGGTGCTGGCTTTCTTCTTCCAGGAACAAATCGATTACCGACTGCGACGCGAGGATGCGGAATTCGCGCGGATTGAACTGCCGCGACTCGCGCATGATCTCGCGCAGGATGTCGTAGCACACGGTGCGCGGCGTCTTCACCTGGCCCTTGCCCTGGCACACCGGGCACTGCTCGCACAGCACATGCGCGAGCGATTCGCGCGTGCGTTTGCGCGTCATTTCCACCAGGCCCAGTTGCGAGAAGCTGTTGACCGTGATGCGCGTGCGGTCGCGCGACAGCGCCTTGCGCAGTTCCGCCAGCACCGCATCGCGATGCTCGGCCGACTCCATGTCGATGAAGTCGATGATGATGATGCCGCCCAGATTGCGCAGCCGCAGCTGACGCGCAATGGTGTGGGCTGCTTCCAGGTTGGTCTTGAAGATCGTGTCGTCGAAGTTGCGCGCGCCCACGTAACCGCCGGTGTTGACGTCGATGGTCGTCATCGCCTCGGTCTGGTCGATCATCAGGTAACCGCCCGATTTCAGGTCGACCCGGCGCGACAGCGCACGCTCCACTTCCGCTTCGATGTTGTACAGGTCGAAGATCGGCCGTTCGCCGGTGTAATGCGTCAGGCGCTCGACCACGGCCGGCGTGTACTCCTGCGCAAACTCGACGAGCTTCTGATGGTTCTCGCGCGAATCGACCTGAATGCTGCGCGTTTCGTCTGTCACGAAATCGCGCAGCACGCGCTGGGCGAGGTTCAGGTCCTGATACAGGATCGACGGGGCGGGCAGGGTCGTCGCGTTGTGACGGATGGTCGCCCAGATCTTGCGCAAGTACGCAACGTCGTTAGCAAGCTCTTCGTCGGTCGACTCTTCGGCGATGGTGCGCACGATAAAGCCGCCGCGCTCATCGGTTGGGACCATGGCGGTCACGCGCGAACGCAGCGCTTCACGTTCGGCCTCGTTGCCGATTTTTTGCGAGATACCGATGTGCGGGTCTTGCGGCAGATACACCAGCGTGCGGCCGGCAATGCTGACCTGAGTGGACAGCCGCGCCCCTTTGGTGCCGATCGGGTCTTTGATGACCTGCACCATCAGCGCCTGGCCTTCGAAGAGCGTTTTTTCGATGGCGACCTGCGGTGTAGGCGGCGCGTCTTTGGCATCACGCGGGTGCCAGATGTCGGCCACGTGCAAGAACGCGGCGCGCTCCAGCCCGATATCGATAAAGGCCGACTGCATGCCGGGCAGCACGCGCACCACCTTGCCGAGGTAAATGTTGCCGACCAGGCCGCGCGTCAGCGTGCGCTCGATGTGAAGCTCTTGAACAGCGGCTTGCTGGACGATGGCCACGCGCGTTTCTTGTGGCGTGATATTGACGAGGATGTCTTCGGACATGGGGATACCTGGAGAGCGGGTTTCAGCACCCGCCTCTGGGCCGGACAGCGTTGCCCGAAGCGTGTCTTGAAACCGGCCCTCGCACGCTGTCCGGCGCGTGCATCAATGGCCGGTCAGAGAGCGCGAGTTACAGCGTGGTTCACAGCGTGATGCCCGCCTGTGCGAGCAGCGCTGCTGTCTCGAACAAGGGTAGGCCCATGATACCCGAATAGCTTCCCGAGATATGGGCCACAAAGGCGGCTGCGCGACCCTGGATGCCGTATGCGCCGGCCTTGCCAAAGGGCTCGCCGCTGGCGATGTAGCGGGCGATGTCGTTGTCCGTCATCACGGCAAAGCGCACGTCGGAAATGGACAGCGCGTGCATCGGCGTGCCGCTGGCGGTGACGACCGTCACGGCGGTCAGCACTCGGTGCTCGCGGCCAGACATGGCGCGCAGCATGCGGTGGGCATCGGCGGCGTCGGTCGGCTTGCCGAGGATCTCACCGCCCAGGCATACCGTGGTGTCGGATGTGAGGATCGGCAGGGCAGGGAGGGTGCGGGCGATGCGGCGGCGCACCGCAGCCTGTGCCTTCAACGCGCAGACACGTTGGACGTAGTCATCTGGCGTCTCGCCGGGAAGCGCGGCTTCCAGCGCTTCGACATCTTCATCGTCGGCGGCCAGCAGCAGCTCGAATCGCGCGCCGATCTGGCGCAGCAGTTCCTGCCGGCGCGGGCTTTGCGAGGCGAGATAGAGGTGTGGCGCGCCGGGTGCATCCATGGTCATACGCGGTGGTACGGGTGGTTCTGCGTGATGCTCCACGCGCGATAGAGCTGCTCGGCCAGCAGCACGCGCACCATGCCATGCGGCAGCGTCAGGCTCGACAGGCGGATCAGCGTACGGGCTTTTGCCTTGAGCGCCGGGTCCAGCCCATCCGCGCCGCCGATCACGAAGGCGATGTCGCCGCCTTCCTGTTGCCATCCGGTGAGGGATTCTGCCAGTGCGACGGTGGTGAGATCTTTGCCGCGCTCATCCAGCGCGATCATGCGGCAGCCCTTGGGCAACGCGGCTTCAATGCGCGCGGCTTCAAGTTGCATGACGGTGGCGGCGGTGCGGCTGCCCGAGCGCTGCTCGGGCTTGATCTCACGCAGTTCGATGCGCAGCTCGGGCGGCATGCGCTTGGCATATTCAGAGAAGCCGTCCTCGATCCAGGACGGCATCTTGTGCCCGACGGCAACGATCAGCAACTGCATGGCGAGACTGCGTGCTCGACGTTACGCTGCGCGCTTTTTGGCCGGAGCGCGCTTGGCTGCCGTCTTGGTGGCCGTTTTTGCGGCGGTCTTGCCGGTACCGGTTGCGCGCTTGGTTGCCGGCTTCTTGGCGGCTGTCTTGGCGGGAGCCTTCTTGGCCGGTGCTGCGGCCTTGGTCGGGCGCTCACCTGCCAGCTTCGGCTTGGTGGTGCGGCGTTTGGCCGGCGTGACCTCTTCAGGCTCGTCTTCCTCGTCGTCGTAACCTTCGGTGGCCTTGGGCAGACCGCGCTTGCCGGTGCCGCCGAGCTCGATGCGCACCGGCTTGTCGCCCCAGATCTCCTCGAGGTTGTAGTACTGGCGCAGTTGCGGCTGCATGATGTGGACCACGGCGTCGCCGCAGTCGACGAGCACCCATTCGCCCACGTCTTCGCCTTCCACGGCGATGACGTGGCCGCCGGCTTCCTTGACGGCGTCACGCACCGATGCGGCGAGGGCCTTAGTCTGGCGGTTAGATGTGCCGCTGGCGATGACCGTGCGGTCGAACAGTTCGGTCAGGTGGGTCGTATTGAAGACCTTGATGTCTTGCGCCTTGACGTCTTCGAGCGCGTCGACGATCACGCGTTGTAGTTTGCGAATATCCATACTGAGTGAGAAGAACGTTTAAAGGGCGAGAAAAAAGGTCGAAAAAGCGCGTGGTCAATCACGCGGTCAGGCACTGACCGTGCCATTGGCACGGCGGTACAGCGAATGCGATTGGATCAGGTCGGCCACGCCGGCGGGCAGGTCGGCGTCGCAGCGCGCGCCGCTGGCAAGCTGCTGGCGCAGGCGCGTGGATGACAGGTCGACGGCCAGGGTCTGGTCGATCCACATATGGCCGGCGGGTGCGCATTGTATCAATGCCGTGTCGCCCCGGCGCACATCGAGTTCGCGCTGCACTGGCGCATGCAGCGCCTGAAGGTCGAAACCGGGGCGTGTGGCGACACACAAGTGGACGTATTCGAACAGGTCCTGCCAGCCGTGCCAGGTGTCCAGGCCGACGAGCTGGTCGGCACCCATGAGCCACGCCATGGAGGTGTCCGGGCCGTAGACGCCGCGCAACTCGCGCACGGTATCGATGGTGTAGCTGGGGCCATGGCGGTCAACTTCCATGCTGCTCACATGGACACGGGCGCGGCCACCCTGCACCGCTTTGGCGGCCAGTTCGGTCATGGCAAAGCGCAGCGGTGCGGGCGTGATGTCGGAGGCTTTCTGCCAGGACACGCCGGTGGGAATCCACAGCAGCTCATCCAGGTCGAGGCGGGTGATGCACAGTTCGGCCAGGGCGATATGGCCAACGTGCGGCGGGTCGAACGTGCCGCCCAGCAAGCCAAGTCGATAGGGGCGATCGAGATCGGGGCGCACGAATGTGGGAAGCGTCATACCCAGTCGCGCGCCGGCAGGAAATCGGTGTACAGCGCGGCCTCCGGCGAACCCGGTTCCGGCTGCCAGTCGTAGCGCCAGTTGGCGACCGGCGGCATCGACATCAGAATCGATTCGGCACGGCCGCCGCTTTGCAGGCCGAACAGCGTGCCACGGTCAAATACCAGATTGAACTCGACATAGCGGCCACGGCGGTAGGCTTGAAAGGCGCGTTCGCGCTCACCGTAGGGTGTGGCGTGGCGTTGTTCGGCGATAGGCAGCCAGGCGGGCAGAAAGGCGTCGCCGACCGAGCGCATCATCTCGAAGCTGCGCTCGAAGCCCAGCTCCGCAAAGTCGTCGAAGAAGATGCCGCCGACGCCGCGCGCTTCCTTGCGGTGCTTCAGATAGAAATAATCGTCGCACCATTGCTTGAAGCGCGGGTACAGCTCATCGCCGTAGGGGGCCAGGGCGCCCTGGCAGGTGCGGTGGAAATGCGACGCGTCTTCGGTGAAACCGTAGTAAGGCGTGAGATCCATGCCGCCGCCGAACCACCAGACGGGCTCGGCGTCGGGGCGCACGGCGACGAAGCAGCGCACATTCATATGCACCGTCGGCACGTACGGGTTGCGCGGGTGGAAGACCAGCGACACCCCCATCGCCTCAAAACCGCGCCCCGCCAATTCTGGCCGGTTGGCGGTCGCCGAGGGGGGCAGGGTGTCACCCATCACGTGCGAAAAACCGACGCCGCCGCGCTCAAGGAGCGCGCCGCCTTCCAGAATGCGGGTGCGACCGCTGCCGCGCAGGCGCTCGGTGGGCGGCTTCTCCCATGCGTCGGTGACGAACGTGCCGCCGTCCAGGGCGCTGGCGGCAGTGGTGATGCGGTCCTGCAGGTCCAGCAGGTAGGCGCGGACGACTTGGGTATCCATGCGATCAGAAGGGGCCGCTCGAAGGGGCGAGTCAGGCCGAGTCATACGGTTGTCACCATTGTAGCGGGCGCGCAGCCGGGGCAAGTCGGGGATCACCCGGGGTGACGGATGCCGCGCCTGCCCCATGGTGGGGCATCAGCGCGGCTGGCTATCGCTCAATGGCGGATGGCGCGATGGCCGATATCGGTCCGGTACTGTGCGCCGTCAAAGTGGATCTGCTCGATGGCGTTGTACGCCGCACGCTGGGCCGCCTTGACGGTATCGGCCAGGCCAACGACGCACAGTACGCGGCCGCCGTTGGTCGTCAACACGCCGTCCTTGAGTGTGGTGCCGGCGTGGAAGGTGACGCTGTCTTCGGTTTCCTTCGGGATGCCGGTGATGACGTCGCCCTTGCGCGGCGTGTCCGGGTAGTTGTGTGCGGCCATGACCACGCCCAGTGCGGTGCGGCGGTCCCAGTCCAGCTCCATGCCGTCGAGCTTGCCGTCGATGGCGCGGTCCAGCACGTCGTACAGGTCGGTCTTCATGCGCGCCATTATGGGCTGCGTTTCCGGATCGCCCATGCGGCAGTTGAATTCGAGCGTCTTGGGGTTGCCTTCTGCGTCGATCATCAGGCCGGCATACAGGAAACCGGTGTACGGAATGCCATCCTTCTCCATGCCGCGGATGGTCGGCAGGATGATCTCGCGCAGGGCGCGGGCGTGCAGTGTGGGCGTAACCACCGGCGCGGGCGAGTAGGCACCCATGCCGCCCGTGTTGGGGCCGGCGTCACCGTCGAGCAGGCGCTTGTGGTCCTGGCTGGTGGCCAGTGCCACGACGTTCTTGCCGTCGCACACCACGATGAAGCTGGCTTCTTCGCCGGCGAGGAATTCTTCGATCACCACGCGCGCACCGGCGTCACCCAGACGGTTGTCGGCCAGCATCATGTCGATGGCGTTGTGCGCTTCTTCGGCCGTCATTGCCACGACCACACCCTTGCCGGCGGCCAGGCCATCGGCCTTGATGACGATCGGGGCGCCTTCCTGGTCAATGTACGCGTGTGCCTGCGCAGCATCGCTAAAGGTCTGGTACTTGGCGGTCGGAATACCGTGGCGGTGCATGAACGCCTTGGCGAAATCCTTCGACGATTCGAGCTGCGCGGCGGCCTTGGTCGGGCCGAAGATGCGCAGGCCCTTGGCGCGGAACAGGTCGACGATGCCGGCGGCCAGCGGCGCTTCTGGCCCGACCACCGTGAAGTGGATGCCTTCGCGCTCGGCAAAGGCTGCCAGCACTTCCGGATCCGTGATCGGGAGGTTCTGCAGGCGCTTGTCGAGCGCCGTGCCGCCGTTGCCGGGGGCCACGTATACCACCTGCACCTTGGGCGAGCGTGCCAGCTTCCATGCCAGGGCGTGCTCTCGACCGCCCGAACCGACCACCATCACTTTCATGCTGTACCTACTCAAAAATTCGAAATCTGGAAAACAAAAACGGCGATCGTGAGGTCGATCGCCGTTATGCGCGTGTCCCGGGGCTTATTCCCCGAAGACCGCGTTGGTGAAGACTTCCTGCACGTCGTCCAGGTTTTCCAGGACGTCGAGCAGCTTCTGCATCTTGACCGCGTCTTCGCCGGTGAACTCGACTTCGGTCTGCGGCTTCATGATGACTTCGGCCAGTTCCGCCTTGAAGCCTGCGGCTTCCAGCGCGGTCTTGACCTTGGTGAAATCGTTGGGCGGGCAGATGACTTCGAGCGAGCCGTCTTCATGGGTGACGACATCGTCGGCGCCGGCTTCGAGCGCGGCGTCCATCAGCTTGTCTTCCGGCGTGCCCGGAGCATAGATGAACTGACCGATGTGGTCGAACAGGAACGCGACGGAGCCCGATGTGCCCATGTTGCCGCCGTACTTGTCGAACCCGTGGCGGACTTCGGCCACGGTGCGCGTGCGGTTGTCGGTGAGGCAGTCGACGATCACGGCTGCGCCGTTGATACCGTAGCCTTCGTAGCGGATTTCTTCGTAGTTCGCGCCTTCCAGACCACCCACACCGCGCTGGATGGCGCGGTTGATGTTGTCCTTGGGCATGTTCGCGTCGGTGGCCTTGTCCATGGCCAGGCGCAGGCGCGGGTTGGAGTCGGCATCGCCGCCGCCCAGACGGGCCGCCACGGTGATTTCCTTGATCAGGCGCGTCCAAATTTTGCCGCGCTTGGCGTCGGCAGCGGCTTTCTTATGCTTGATATTGGCCCATTTGGAATGACCGGCCATGAAACTCTCCGAGCGGAATGCAGTGGAATCTGGCGCCCAGATGGCGGTTTGACGCCACCTGCACGCTCTATAATCGGTCGCGGATTTTAGCATGCTGCACACGCCCGCCGCCCCGTCCATCCGGTCGACTTGCTGGTGTGTCATCCCCCCAGATTGATCCTCGTCCAAACGCCATGACCGATCCCATCCTGATTGCCAAGAACGCCAAAGCGGAGTTGGTGCTGCTGCCCCAGCTCGCCAACCGGCATGGCTTGATCACCGGCGCTACCGGCACCGGCAAGACCGTCACCCTGCAAACGATCGCCCAGGGCCTGTCGAAGATCGGCGTACCGGTTTTCCTGGCCGACGTAAAAGGTGATCTGACCGGCATTTCGCAAGCCGGTCAGCCGAACGACAAGCTCAAGGCCCGCCTGCAGGAACGCGGCCTGGAAGAGCCGCAATGGGCCAGCTGCCCCGTCACGTTGTGGGATGTGTACGGCGAGCGTGGCCACCCTGTGCGCGCCACCGTGTCCGACATGGGCCCGCTGATGCTCTCTCGCATGCTGGAGCTGAACGACATCCAGACCGGCGTGCTGAACCTCGTCTTCAAGATTGCGGACGACTCGGGTCTTGCACTGCTCGACATGAAAGACCTGCGCGCGATGCTTCAGCACGTTGGCGAGCATTCTTCGGACTACACGAACAAGTACGGGAATATCTCGTCGGCCAGCATCGGGGCCATTCAGCGCAACCTGATCGCGCTGGAAGAGCAGGGGGCAGACCAGTTCTTCGGCGAGCCGATGCTCGATATCAATGACCTGATGCAGACCGTACGCGGCCAGGGCGTGATCAACATCCTGGCGGCCGACAAGCTGCTCAACGCGCCCAAGTTGTACGCGACGTTCCTGCTGTGGATGCTCTCCGAGTTGTTCGAGCATCTGCCCGAGGTGGGCGACGTGGACAAGCCCAAGCTCGCCTTCTTCTTCGACGAAGCACATCTGCTGTTCAATGACGCGCCGCCGTCGCTGCTGCAGAAGGTGGAGCAGGTGGTGCGGTTGATCCGCTCCAAGGGCGTGGGCGTGTACTTCGTGACGCAAAACCCCGCCGACGTGCCCGACACGGTGCTCGGCCAGCTCGGCAACCGCGTGCAGCATGCGCTGCGGGCCTTCACGCCGCGCGATCAGAAAGCCGTGAAGGCGGCGGCCACCACGATGCGCGCGAACCCCGAGTTCAGCATCGAAGAGGCCATCGGCGAACTGGCTGTGGGCGAGGCGCTGATCTCCATGCTGGACGAGGGCGGCCGCCCGGAGATCACGCAGCGCGCGTTTGTCGTGCCGCCTGCATCGCGCATCGGGCCGATCTCGGACGAAGAGCGCCGCGAGCTGATGGCCAATTCGCTGGTGGCCGGCCGCTATGAGGCGGCAATCGACCGCGAATCGGCGTACGAAATCCTGAGCGGGCGTATGGCAAAGGGCGGGCCAGCATCGGCGCCCGCACCGGGTTCCATCGGCACGGATTTCGGTGCATCGACGGGCTCGGCACCCGCACCGGCGCCTGCGCCCGCCCAGCAGGAAAGTGGCGGCTGGCTTGGCGATGTCGGCTCGATCCTGACCAAGGGTACGGGCCGCAGCGGCCGTGGCGATTCGATTGTCGAAACGTTGGCCAAGTCGACGATGCGCACCATCGGCTCCACTGTCGGGCGCGAAATCGTGCGCGGCGTGCTGGGCAGCATTCTGGGCGGGTCGAAGAAGCGCTGAGCGCATTCGACGCACCAAAGACAACAGCCGGCATTGCCGGCTGTTTTTGTTTGCACTGGGAATGCGCGATCAGTTTTTCGTGCCGAAGAGGCGGTCGCCCGCGTCACCCAGGCCGGGGATGATGTAGGCGTTGTCATCCAGGTGCGAATCGAGCGAGGCCACGAACAGCTTCACGTTCGGATGCGCCTTCTGGAACACCTCCACACCTTCGGGCGCCGCCACCAGCGCGAGGAACAGGATGTTCTCGTCGGGCACGCCGCGCTTCTTCATCACGTCGACAGCGTGGACGGCCGAGTAGCCGGTGGCGACCATCGGATCGCACAGGATGAAGGTGCGGTCTTCCAGGTCCGGCAGCCGCACGAGGTATTCCACCGGGCGGTGTTGCTCATCACGGTACACGCCAATGTGGCCGATGCGCGCCGACGGAATCAGTTCGACCAGCCCGTCGCTCATGCCGACGCCCGCGCGCAGCACCGGCACCACGGCCAGCTTGCGCCCGGCGATGACGGGCGCTTCCATCGGGCCCATTGGCGTGTCGATGTGGCGGCTGGTCAGCGGCAGGTTGCGCGTGATCTCGTAGCCCATCAGCAGCGTGATCTCGCGCAGGAGCTCGCGGAACGTGCGCGTCGACGTGTCCTTGTCGCGCATGTGCGTGAGCTTGTGCTGGATCAGCGGGTGATTGAGGATGAACAGGTTCGGAAAGCGCGGATCTTGTTTCATGGCGGCAAGGGATTCTCAGATGGGGCGCATTGTACCGGCGCGCCCCGTGCCGATTGTGGAGGCGCTCAACGGCGGCCGCGCATCAGGATCACATACACCACGGCCGAAATCGCCAGGCCAACGAACCATGCATACGTGTACAGCGCTTCGAACACGCCCGGGACGCTTGCGACGAACCCGGCCTGCTTGAAGAAGCCCGGCAGATTGGGCAGCACGCCGATGACGAGCGCGGCGATGGCGCGGCCGTTCCAGCCGTTTCCGTAACCGTAAGGGCCGTCCACGCGGAATAGCTCGCCGGTCTTGAGCACGGTGCGGCGCACCAGGAAGTAATCGACCATCATGATGCCGGCCACCGGGCCCAGCAGCGCGCCGTAACCGACCAGCCACGTGAAGATGTAGCCCTTGGTCGTTTCCAGGATCTTCCACGGCATCATCGCCAGGCCGATGCCCGCCGTGATGTAGCCGCCGATGCGGAACGAGATGCGGTGCGGTGCCAGGTTCGAGAAGTCATACGCCGGCGAGACCACGTTGGCTGCGATGTTCGTCATCAGCGTGGCGGTGATCAGCGCCAGCAGCGCGACGATGACCGACGGGCCCGTCATCTTGCCGGCCAGCGTGACCGGATCCCAGATGGCCTGGCCGTAGATGACCACCGTGGACGACGTGACCAGAACGGCCACCAGCGCCAGCAGCCCCATCGGCAGCGGCAGGCCGATTGCCTGGCCGACCAGCTGATCACGCTGGCTGCGTGCGAAGCGGGTGAAGTCGGGAATGTTCAGCGCCAGCGTGGCCCAGTAGCCGACCATGGCCGTGAGCGACGGCCAGAAGAAGCCCCAGAACTCGCCGGCGCGCTTGCCGCCCGCCGCAAACGCCGACGGCGCAGACAGCATGGGCCCGAAGCCGCCCGCATTGATATACGCCCACCAGACCAGGCCCAGCGCCGCCAGGATCAGCAACGGGGTGGCCAGCGCCTGGAAGCGCTTGATCGATTCGAGCCCCTTGGTGATCAGCCAGATGTGCAGCGCCCAGAACAGCAGGAAGCAGAATCCCTGGCCGGGGTTGATGCCCAGCCCCGGAATGTTGCTGCCGACCAGCATGTTGTCGGTGACGACGTTGAGGATCGTGTAGATCGCCTGGCTGCCAAGCCACGTCTGGATGCCGAACCAGCCGCATGCGACGATGGCCCGCAGGATGGCCGGCAACTGCGCGCCGCGCACGCCGAACGACGCCCGCACCAGCACAGGGAACGGGATGCCGTACTTGGTGCCAGCGTGGCCCACCAGCACCATCGGCACGAGCACGATGAGGTTGCCGAGAAACACCGTCAGCACGGCCTGCCACCAATTCATGCCCTCGCTCATCAGGCCCGACGCCAGCATGTAGGCTGGCACCGACACCACCATCGATACCCACAGCGCGGCGTAATTGGTCGCCGTCCAGGTGCGGGCAGCCTGCGGGGTGGGGTTGAGGTCTTCGTTCCAGAGGGTCGGGTCGGGTGCCCCGGCGGTGTCCGCAGGGAACGCGGAAGTGGTGGTTTGGCTCATGTCGATGTTGGATCCGTTGTCGTTGTAGATTTTCGGAATGCAGGCGCGATTGTACGGCGGCCCCGGGCGTATCCAAGCGAAACCTGTGCCACGCGCAGCGCACCCCGCGCCGGAACGTTTTGTTGAATTCCAATACAATCGACGACGCTCTCCAACGCCGCTCGCTTCTCTCCCGCGCCCCGCTGTGACCACCGCGTCTTCTGCGTCTTCCCGTTCCGCAAGAACCACCGACACCGGCGGCCTGCTGCTTGCCTCCGCGGGCGCCGTCCTGTTTTCCGCCAAGGCCATCGTCGCCAAGCTGATGTACCGCTATCAGGTGGATGCCGTCATGGTCATCACTCTGCGCATGCTGCTGGCCGCGCCGCTGTTCATGGCGATGGGGTGGTGGCAGTCGCGCGGGGCCGAGCCGCTCACCGTGCCAGACCGCTGGCGCATCGTCGGCTTGGGGCTCATCGGCTATTACCTCTCCAGCTTTCTCGACTTCCTCGGCCTGCAGTACATCACGGCAGGGCTGGAGCGGCTGATCCTGTTTCTGACGCCGTCGTTCGTGCTGCTGATTACATCGACGGTTTTCAAGCGGCGCATCACCGGCTTGCAGTGGGTGTCGCTGGCGCTGGCCTATGCCGGCATCGTGCTGGTGTTCGCGCACGACCTGAACCTGGGCGGTAACAACGTGTGGCTGGGCGGCGGGTTGGTGCTCGCCAGCGCCATCAGCTACGGTATCTATCTGCTGGCCAGCGGTGAGCTGGTCAAGCGTGTTGGGTCAATGCGGCTGGTTGCCTATGCGATGTGCGTGTCGACCGCGGCCTGTATCGTCCAGTTTCTGGTGTTGCGGCCGGTTTCAGCGTTGGTGCTGCCCTGGCAGGTATATGGGCTGTCGGCCATCAACTCGGTGTTCTGCACGGTGGCGCCGGTCACGATGACGATGATGGCGGTGGCGCGTGTGGGTGCGCCGGTGGCGTCGCAGGCGGGCATGATCGGGCCGGTGTCGACGCTGCTGTTGGGCTGGTGGCTGCTGGGCGAGCCGATCACGATTTGGCAGATTGCCGGCAGCGCGCTGGTGCTTTCCGGGATGGCGCTGCTGTCACGCCGTCGCGGCTGACGGGCGGCCAATCGAAATAACAATCACAAGGAGTCAGACAGGATGGACTTGGGGCTGAAAGGCAAGCGGGCGCTGGTGTGCGGCGCAAGCAAGGGATTGGGCTTTGCGTGTGCCGACGCGCTGGCCGCCGAAGGCGTGGACGTGGTGATCGTCGCGCGCGGTGCCGAAGCGTTGTCGGCAGCCGCCGAGCGCATCCGCACGGCGCACGGCGTGCGCGTCGAAGCGGTCGCCACCGACATCACCACGCCGGAAGGCCGCGCTGAGGCGCTACTCGCGTGCGAACGCCTGGGCGGCTCGCCCGACATCCTCATCAACAACGCAGGTGGCCCCCCGCCAGGCAACTTCCGCGATTGGGACCGCGACGCCTGGAATGCCGCGCTCAACGCCAACATGCTCACGCCCATCGACCTCATCAAAGCCACCGTCGACAAGATGATCGAGCGCCGCTGGGGCCGCATCGTCAACATCACCAGCGGTGCCGTGAAGGCGCCGATCGACGTGCTGGGTTTGTCCAACGGCGCGCGCTCCGGGCTGACGGGCTTCGTGGCGGGCCTGGCGCGTGAAGTCGCCAAGCACGGCGTGACCATCAACAATCTGCTGCCGGGCCAGTTCGAGACCGATCGCCTGACCAAGACGCTGGAAGCGGGCGCCAAGGCCGCCGGCATCAGCGCAGAAGAGAATTTCGACCGCAAGCGGCAGGGCAATCCGGCTCGACGCTTTGGCCAACCGGCCGAATTTGGCGCCGTGTGTGCCTTCCTGTGCAGCCAGCATGCTGGCTACCTGAATGCGCAAAACATCCTGCTGGATGGCGGCAGCTTCCCTGGCACCTTCTAAGCCAATCACGATGACCACTCTTACGCCCGAAAGCGCAGCCCGCAAACGCCGCGTCGCCCTGATCGCACACGATCACAAGAAAGACGACATGGTCGCTTTCGCACAAACGCACCGAGCCTTCCTGTCGCAATGCGATCTGCTGGCGACTGGCACCACCGGTGGCCGCCTGGAGAAAGAAGTCGGCCTGACCGTGCAGCGCATGCTGTCCGGCCCGTGGGGCGGCGACTTGCAGATTGGCGCGCAGTTGGCCGAAGGCCGCGTCGACGCCGTCATCTTCCTGCGCGACCCGATGACGCCGCAACCGCACGAACCCGATATCAACGCGCTCGTCCGCGCCTGCGACGTCCACAACATCCCTTGCGCCACCAACCTGGCCACCGCCGACCTGGTGATGTCTGCCCTGCAACGGGTGGCGCCCGATCCGAAGGAGATCCACGCATGACGCAAGCGAAAGCCATCCGCATCTTTGAGACCGGCGGTCCGGAAGTGATGCAGTACGTCGATGTCGACGTGCCCGCGCCCGGCCCCGGCGAGGCCACCATCAAGCAGCACGCCATCGGCCTGAACTACATCGACGTCTATTTCCGCACCGGGCTCTATCCGCAGCCGCTGCCGGGCGGCATCGGCATGGAAGCTTCGGGTGTCGTGGAAGCGGTGGGCGAGGGCGTCACGCACGTCAAGCCCGGCGACCGCGTCGCCTATGCCGGTCGCCCCACCGGCGCCTACGCTGCGGTGCGCACAATGCCGGCCGACATCCTCGTGCGCCTGCCGGATGCGATCGACTTTGAAACCGGCGCCGCGATGATGCTGCAGGGCATGACCGCGCAGTACCTGCTTCGCGACAGCTACCGCGTGCAGCCCGGCGATACGGTGCTGTTTCACGCAGCCGCTGGCGGTGTGGGTTTGATTGCGTGCCAGTGGCTGAAGGCGCTCGGCGCCACGGTGATTGGCACCGTCGGCAGCGATGCGAAGGCTGAACTTGCCCGCGCGCACGGCTGCGATCACACCATCGTCTACACGCGCGAGAACTTTACCGAACGCGTGCGCGAAATCACCGGCGGCAAGGGCGTGCCGGTGGTCTACGACGGCATTGGCAAAGACACGTTTACGGGTTCGCTGGATTGCCTCGCACCGCGCGGGATGATGGTGACCTACGGCAACGCATCGGGGCCTGTGCCACCGGTTGACCTCAGTGTGCTGAGCGCAAAAGGCTCGCTCAAGATCACGCGCCCGACGCTGATGACCTACACAGCGCGGCGCGAGCTGCTGGAACCGATGGCGGCAGAGTTGTTTGATGTAGTGAGCAGCGGCAAGGTGAAGATCGAAATTCACCAGCGCTACGAACTGCAGAACGCGGCGCAGGCGCACCGCGATCTGGAAGCGCGGAAGACGACCGGGTCGACGATCCTCTTGCCGTAAGGTGGGACGTTACCGCCCGGTGGGCTTCACACGCCGGGCGGCGGCAAAGCGCGCATCCTCGCGCACGCGGTCGGGCAGGCTGCGCAGCAGCATGTGCAACGCGAACGGTACCAGCACGATGTCGTCCACCCACCCGATCACCGGGATGACATCCGGAATCAGGTCGATTGGCGATACCACATAGCCCACCAGCAGCAGCGCAGCCGGGGCGAGCCACCACGGCTTGTCCGGATGGCGCAGCGCAAACCACAGCAGGCGCGCATCGTTGCGCACCACGCTCCACAGGCGGATGAGGCGTCCGAACATCGTGGGCTCCTTGATGAAAAGCCGGCGTCACATGAGAGCGTTTGACCGGCGGACCATCGTATCAGCTTGGGGAGACGGCCCGGTTTTCAAGATAAGGCGCCACCGTCCATGAAAAAAGCCGGCCCTCTTGCGAGGTGCCGGCTTTTGCCTCAACGAGTAGAACTTAGCCCGGAATCTTGCCTTCCACGCCTTCCACGTAGAACTTGATGCCATGCAGGAAGCCGTCGTCGGCGACCTTGTCGGCAGGCAGGACTTCCTTGCCGGTGTTGTCCTTGAGCGGACCCTTCCAGATCGGTGCCGAGCCGTCGATGATGCCCTTCTTGCGGGTCTCGACCAGCGCCTTCACGTCTTCCGGTACCACGGCGTTGTACGCGCCCAGATCGATTGCGCCTTCCTTCAGGCCCCACCAGACGGTTTCCGGCTTCCACTTGTTTTCAAGCACGTCGCCGACGACCTTGGTGTAGTACACGCCCCATTTGTTGATCGAGGCGGCCAGGTGGGCCTTCTCGCCGAACTTGGTCATGTCGCTGTCCCAGCCAAGCGCGTAGACACCTTTCTCTTGTGCAGTTTGTACGACTGCTGCGGAGTCGGTGTTCTGCATCAGCACGTCGACACCTTGCCCGATGAGGGTAGTGGCAGCCTCGCGCTCCTTGCCCGGATCGAACCACTTGTTGACCCACACCACGCGGGTGGTGGCCTTCGGGTTGACGCTACGCGCGCCCAGCGTGAACGAGTCGATATTGCGGATCACCTCAGGAATGGGCACCGAACCCACCACGCCCAGCTTGCCCGACTTGCTCATCTTGCCGGCCACCACGCCCGCCAGATACGCGCCTTCGTACGTGCGCACGTCGTACTGGCCGAGGTTGTCTGCGGTCTTGAAACCGGTGGCGTGCTCGAACTTCACGTCCGGGAATTCCTTGGCGACCTTGAGCATCGATTCCATGAAACCGAAGCTCGTGCCGAAGATGACCTTGTTGCCCTGGGTGGCCAGGTCGCGGAACACGCGCTCGGCGTCAGCAGCGCTCTCGGGCACGTTTTCGACAAAGCTGGTCTTCACCTTGTCGCCGAACTTCGCTTCAACTTCCTTGCGGCCGGCGTCGTGAGCGTATGTCCAGCCCGCATCGCCCACCGGGCCGACGTAGACGAACGCGACCTTCAGCGGCTCATTGGCCGGTGCCGGCGCGGCAGCGGCGGGGGCCGAGGAAGCGGCCGGCGCGGCGGTCTTGTCGCCTGCGCCTTCGTTGGATTTGCCGCAACCCCAGAGGGTCAGGGCAGCACCGGCGGCCAGGGCGGCCAGCGTGATCCTGCGGGTAACGTTCATCGATTTCTCCTGTTGTGTGGCTCGTTGACTGTGTTGAAGCTTGAAGCAAAAGACGGGAATGCAGAAGCCTTGGGCAGCAGTTTAGGCAGCCCCTGGGCGGAACGGCTTGCCGAGCGAAGCGGGCATGTTCAGGCGGATCCAATCCGGATTGCGCGAGATGATGGCCAGCACGACGATGGTTGCGGCAAACGGCGCCATCGACAGAATTTGCGACGGCACCGATACGCCCATCCCCTGCAGGTAGAACTGCAGGATCGTCACACCGCCGAACAGCAGCGCGCCGAACAGGATGCGCATGGGGCGCCAGGTTGCAAAGGTGGTCAGCGCGAGGGCAATCCAGCCGCGGCCGGCGACCATGTTTTCGACCCACATTGGCGTGTAGACGAGCGACAGGTATGCGCCGGCCAGCCCGCAGCATGCGCCGCCAAACAGCAGCGCGCCAAAGCGGATGGTGCGCACCGGGTAGCCGAGCGCGTGAGCCGACTCCGGTGATTCACCGATCGCGCGCAGCGTGAGCCCCGCGCGCGTCTTGAACAGGAACCAGGCAATCGCGCCGCACAGCAGCAGGCTGAAATAGACCATCCAGTGGTGCGCGAACAGGGCAGGGCCGACGAACGGAATCGACTCCAGCCCCGGAATGCCGTGCGCCTGCGCCGGCAGTGACATGCCGACAAAGCGCTGCCCCATGAAGGCGGACAGCCCGGTGCCGAAGATCGACAAGGCGAGGCCTGTTGCGACTTGGTTGGTGACGAGCACCAGCGCCAGCCACGCGAAGAGGGCTGCCATCACCATACCGGCAATCGCGCCGGCTGCAAAACCCAGCAGCGGAATCTGCGTCTGGTAACCGACCATGAACCCGACCACGGCGGCCACCAGCATCATCCCTTCGGCGCCGAGATTGAGCACGCCGGAGCGCTCGTTCATCAAGAGGCCCAGGGCGGCCAGCAACAGCGGGGTGCCGGCGTTGATCGACGCGGCGATCAGGGGAGCGAGACTTTCCATGTGTGAGGCCTGATCAGTGATGCGCGCGCCAGCGCAGGCGGTATTCGATGAGCGTGTCGCAGGCGAGCAGGAAGAACAGCAGCATGCCCTGGAACACTCCGGTAATGGCCGACGGCAGGCCCAGGCGCGATTGCGCAAGCTCGCCGCCGATATAGAACAGCGACATCACGATCGCGCCCAGCACGGTGCCAACCGGATTCAGCCGACCGACGAATGCCACCACGATGGCGGCAAAGCCGTAGCCCGGGGAAATGGACGGCAGCAGCTGCCCGATCGGGCCCGTGACCTCGAAGGCGCCGGCAATGCCTGCCAGGCCGCCCGACACCAGCAGCGCCGTCCACAGCGCCGCACGTGACGAGAAGCCCGCGTAGCGCGCCGCCTGCGGTGCCAGCCCACCCACTTGCAGCCGGTAACCCGCAAAGCTGCGGAACACGAACAACGTCATCGCCGCCGTCATCACCAGCATGAACAGAAAGCCGACGTGCAGACGCGTGCCGGCTACGAGCGTCGGCAGAACGAATGCGCTGTCGAACACGATCGACTGCGGGAAGTTCATGCCGTTCGGGTCCTTCAACGGCCCGTTGACCACGTACAGCAGCAGCAACTGCGCGATGTACGTGAGCATGAGCGAGACGAGGATCTCGTTGGCATGAAAGCGATCACGCAGCAGCGCAGTAATGGCGGCCCACAGTGCCCCGCCGATCAGGCCGGCAACGACGGCCAGCACCAGCGCAAAGCCGCCTGGGATGGCGGGCGTGGGCGTATCGAAGTAAATGATCGTGGCCGCCGCGAAGATGCCGCCGACGATGAGCTGCCCCTCCGCGCCGATGTTCCACACGTTGGCGCGATAGCACACCGACAAGCCGAGCGCGCACAGCACCAGCGGCACGGTCTTGAGCAGCACTTCACCAATCGCGCGTTTGCTGGCCAGCGGCTCGACGAGGAATACGCGCAGGCCCGCCACCGGGTCTTTGCCCAGCAACGCGAACAGCAGCAGGCCGAACACCATCGTCAGCACCAGCGCGATCAGCGGCGAGGCATAGGCCATGGTGCGCGACGGGATTGCGCGCAACTCCAGCGAAACCGGCAGCGCCAGGCGGCTGCCATGCATGACGTCAGCCATGGGCCGCCTCCGAGGTTGCTGCCGCCGAAGCCGCGGTCTTGTCCCACATGCCGCTCATCCAAAGGCCGATCTGTTCGCGGTCGGTGGCGTGCGTGGGGGTGGAAGGGGAGAGGCGCCCGTTGGCGATCACGTGCAGGCGATCGCACAGCGCAAAGAGTTCGTCGAGTTCTTCCGACACGATGAGGATGGCGCAGCCCCCGGCTTTGAGCGCGAGGATTTCGTTGTGGATCTGCGCCGCCGCGCCCACGTCCACGCCCCAGGTAGGTTGCGCGACGATGAGCACGCGCGGCGCGCATTCGATTTCGCGGCCGACGATGAATTTCTGCAGGTTGCCGCCCGATAGGCTTTTGGCCAGCGCATCGGGGCCTCCGGCCTTCACGCCAAAGCGGCTGATGATGCCGGTAGCCAGCTTGGCGGCAGCCTTCTTGTCGATGAGGCCGCCACGCACCTGCGGCGCACGCTGATGCGTCAGCAGCGTATTGGCGGCCAGCGACAGCGATGGCACGGCGCCGCGCCCCAGGCGCTCTTCCGGCACGAATGACAGCCCCCGCTTGCGGCGCGCACGCGGGTCCAGCTTGGCGACCGGCTCGTTGCCGATGCTGATGGTCTGTGCCGAGGCGCGGGTATCTTCGCCCGACAGGGCGGCCAGCAGTTCCTGCTGCCCGTTGCCCGAGACGCCCGCGATGCCGACGATCTCGCCGCTGCGCAATTGCAGGGCGATGTCACGCAGTTCCGTCGCAAAGGCGTGCGACTTGGGCAGCGACAGGCCGGCCACCTCCATGCGCACCTCGCCCGGTGTGGTCTGCGGGCGCAATTCGCGCGGCGGCTCGCCACCGATCATCATGCGAGACAGCGACGCCGCCGTTTCCTGGCGTGGGTCGCACACGCCCGTGACCTTGCCCATGCGCATCACCGTGGCGGCGTGGCACAGGGCTTGAATCTCGTCGAGCTTATGACTGATGTAGAGGATGCTCGTACCTTCTGCCGCCAACTGGCGCAGCGTCAGGAAGAGCTTCTCGACGGCCTGCGGCGTCAGCACCGAGGTCGGCTCGTCAAGAATCAGCAGGCGCGGCTTGGTGAGCAGTGCACGCACGATTTCCACGCGCTGGCGCTCGCCCACGGACAGCGTGTGCACATGGCGATGCGGCTCCAGCGGCAGGCCGTATTTCTCGACCGTGCTGCGCACCTGTTCGGCCACGTGGCGCAGGTCGGTGCCAGCGGGCAGGCCGAGCAGGATGTTCTCTGCCACCGTGAGCGTGTCGAACAACGAGAAGTGCTGGAACACCATGGCGATGCCCAGCGCGCGGGCCTGGTGCGGATTGGCGATCTCAACGCGCTGGCCGTCGAGCAGCATCTCGCCGGCGTCGGGCTGTACGGTGCCGAAGATGATCTTCATCAGCGTCGACTTGCCGGCGCCGTTTTCGCCCAGCACGGCATGGATCTCGCCCGGCGCGACAGTCAGGCTGACGCCGTCGTTGGCGACCACGCTCGGGTAGCGCTTGGTCATGCCCGTCAGCGACAGGCGTGGTGGGAGTGGTGTCACAACAGGTTGGCTCGTGGTTTCCGTGCCGCTCACCGTGCGGATGCGCAACGGAGGCGGTCTCTTTTTGGGTGTTGACGACACTTCACAACAGGTAACGCCGATGCAGGTTCGCGCCGACGCATCGCAGCAATCATCATGGTTGCGTGATGCTTGCCATCAACCACAAATTATATCGTCCGGCACCGCTCCAGACGGGGATTTCAGCCCGCTTGCGACTGCCTCGTACGAGGGGTGGCAGAGTGCAAATCCCGTGCCGGGCTCATCGGGCCCATTTGCGGGTTCCAGCTTGTCATGCCGACGTATGCAGGTTGCATGCGCAGCCCTCGGGTGGGGCGCACGAGCTGAGTTGCACCTGACCGGTGCGCGCCCGTGGGGCGCCACTTTGCGCTAAAGTCCTCGGTTTGCTTCGGCGCGGGCCGCACGTCAGCTGCCGCGTCCCGCTCTCCCTTCATGACTGCTCCCGCTCCCGCACGATCCCGCATGCCAGGCCCGATTCCAGGCTGGCTCCTGCTGCTTGGCGCGCTCACGGCCATCGGCCCGCTGTCGGTCGACATGTACCTGCCGAGCCTGCCGACCATCGCGCGCGATCTGAATACGTCGTCGGCTGCGGCGGGGCTGACGCTGACCGTCTTCCTGATCAGCCTGGCGATCGGCCAGCTTATCTACGGCCCGGCCAGCGATCGGTTTGGCCGCAAGCCGCCGCTCTATATCGGTCTGGCGATGTACGTGGCGGCATCCATTGGCTGCGCATTTGCCAAGGACGCCACGATGCTGGCTGTGCTGCGCGGCGTGCAGGGTTTTGGCGGCTGCGCGGGCATGGTCATCGCACGCGCTGCCGTGCGTGATCGCATGGACCCGGCCGGCGCCGCGCAGGCGTATTCCACGCTGATGCTGGTGATGGGGGTGGCGCCCATCCTCGCGCCGATGATTGGCGGCGCGGTGCTGCAGTTCGCAACGTGGCGGGTCATCTTTGCCTTGCTGACGGCGTTTGGGGTGCTGTCGCTGGTGGCCGTGCACTACCTGATGCGCGAGTCGCTGGCGCCCGAGCAGGCGCGCAAGCTGGCAGTCAGCCATGTGCTGCGGGACTACTGGGAGCTGCTGCGCGATCACCACTACGCCGCCTATATGTGGTGCGGCGCGGTGTTTCTGTCAGGCATGTTTGCGTACATCACCGTGTCGTCGTTCGTGCTGATCGACGGTTATGGGCTGACGCCCTCGCACTATGCGTGGGTGTTTGGCAGCAACGCGGCGGGGATGATCGCAGCATCGCGCGTGAATGTGCGGCTGGTGCGCAAGTACTCGCCGGCGCGCGTGCTGCGCCGGGCGCTGTGGGTGCCGGTTATCACCAGCGTGCTGGCTGCTGCCGCCGCCGCGGCGGGTTATACGCCGCTGCCGCTCGTGCTGGCAGCGCTGTTCTGCTACATCGCGTCGATCGGCTGCATCTCGCCCAACACCGGCGCCCTGGCAATGGCGGGGCAGGGCGCGCGTGCGGGTACGGGCTCGGCGCTTATGGGCGCCATGCAATTCGGCCTCGGCATGGTGACGGGTACGGTGGTCGCCGCCATTGGCCAGACCGCGCTGCCGCTGCTGGGCATGATGGCGGTGTGCGCCGTTGCCGCCCTGGTTCTGGGCCTGCGCATCACGCGCGAAGAGCCCAGCGCCTGATTTTCGCGCTTCCCGCTGTTCCTTAACGCCTCTTGTTCCAGGGGCGTCTTCCTCTTTTCATGTGACTCGGGCATAACATGCCCGTCACGCTGACCGTGTCCGGCACCTATGATGAGTGCAGCCGGACCGCGTTCCGCCGCGAGTTGGCCCTGAGTGACTAAGGGTTACTTCTTATACAGAATTTATCGACAATTTATTAACGTATCGCTTTCGTTTTCAATCGCGCATCGTTTTGCTGGGATCTTCCCGCCAACGGTGCACACGAGACGGGGGTCAAGTTGCAGTGCACGATTCACCGGCTGGGAGAACTGGCGCTGTTGTGCGAAGTGCCGCCACCGGCCACCCTGACTTGTCAGCAGCGCATCTGGGCGATGGCTTCGCGCGCGTCCAACTGGACGGGCGTGGTCGACGTGGTGCCCGGCATGAACAACCTCACGCTCGTGTTCGGCCCAATGGCCGATGCGCAGCGATTGGCCACCCAACTGCGCGAAGCCTGGGAAGAAAGCCAGGCGCTGGTGGCTGACGGCAAACTCGTCGACATCGAAGTCGCGTATGGCGGTGACGAAGGTCCCGACCTGCGCGAAGTGGCCAGGCACACTGGCCTGAGCACGGCCGAAGTCGTGCGTCGTCACACCGCGCCCGAATACATCGTCTATTTCCTGGGCTTCCAGCCCGGCTTTGCCTACATGGGCGGGCTCGACAAGTCGCTCGCCACGCCGCGCCGCGCCGAGCCGCGCATGGCCGTGCCGGCCGGCTCGGTGGGCATCGGCGGTGAGCAGACGGGCATCTACCCGGCCGCATCCCCCGGTGGCTGGCAACTGCTGGGCCGTACAGACGCGGCGCTCTTCATGCCGCAGCGCAATCCCCCCACGCTGCTCTCGCCTGGAGACCGCATCCGTTTTGTTGCCTCGAAGGTGCGCGCATGAGTTCGAAACCCCAACCCATGATCGAGATCGTGCGGGCCGGCGTGCTGGCCACCGTGCAAGACCTGGGCCGCACCGGCTATCGCCGCTTTGGCGTATGCACGTCGGGCGCGCTCGATCCGCTATCGCTGTATGTGGGCAACCGCCTGGTCGGCAACCGGAGCGATGCGGCGGGCATCGAGTTCACGCTGGGCAACGCCACGCTGCGCTTCCACGCCAATGGCCTGATCGCGCTGACGGGTGCGGATTGCCGCGCCACGCTTGACGGCGCACCGGTGCATGCATGGCGCGCCATTCCCGTGCAGCGCGGTCAGACGCTGACCTTGCGTGTGGCACAGGGCGGCGTGCGTGCGTATCTCTGCGTGGCCGGCGGCATTGATGTGCCAGAGATGATGGGCTCGCGCAGCACCGATCTGAAAGCCGGATTCGGCGGCCTTGAAGGGCGCCCGCTGAAGGACGGCGACAGGCTGCCCGTGCTGCCCGCTGATACGACGTATGCCCCCGACATCAGCGGCGATACCGTTGCCGTGAAGGCAGCCCGCTGGACATTCGACCGCGCGCAGAAGGACACGCCCGTCATGCGCGTGTTGCCGGGTCCCGAATACGACGATTTCGTTGCCGATGCGCAAGCCGCGTTCTGGGAATCAGACTGGACGCTCACGCCCAACAGCAACCGCATGGGCTTTCGCCTGCAAGGGCCGGAACTCAAGCGCAAGAAGCAGCGCAGCGGCGATCTGCTCTCGCACGGCGTGGTGCCGGGCGTGATCCAGGTGCCGCCGTCTGGCCAGCCCATTGTGCTGATGGCCGATGCGCAAACCACGGGCGGCTATCCGAAGATCGGCTCCGTCATCCTGGCCGACCAATGGCGGCTGGCGCAGATTCCGCTTGGCACGCGCGTGCGCTTCGAGCGCGTGACGCTGGAGCAGGCCGAAGCCGCCCGCGCCGACGTGGCACGGTATCTGCAGCAAATTGAAACCGCGCTGGATTGGCAGCGCCAGGGCATTCTGTCGAGCGCGCACCGCACCGCCAAGACGCGACTGAACGCCTGATGCACCGGAAGACAACACCATGACTGCAATTGATCTGAATGCCGACCTCGGCGAAGGCTGCGATACCGACGAGGCGCTCCTCACGCTGGTGAGTTCCGCCAACATCGCCTGCGGCTGGCACGCCGGCGACGTCAACACGATGCGCCAGACCGTCGGCTGGGCGCTTCGCCAGGGCGTATCGATCGGCGCGCATCCGAGTTTTCCTGATCGCGAAAACTTCGGCCGCACTGAAATGCACCTCCCGCCGGATGAAATCTACGCGGGCGTGCTGTTCCAGATCGGTGGGCTGTCTGCCATCGTGCGCGCGCAGGGCGGCAAGCTCGCCCACGTGAAGGCGCATGGCGCGCTGTACAACCAGGCTTCGCGTGACCGGCCTCTGGCCGTCGCCATCGTGCGCGCGATCCGTGATTTCGATCCGTCGCTGGTGGTGTTTGGCCTGGCGGGCGGTGAGCTGGTCAAGGCCGCGCGCGAGCT
Source organism: Ralstonia sp. 22111 (assembly GCF_052045895.1). NCBI lineage: Bacteria > Pseudomonadati > Pseudomonadota > Betaproteobacteria > Burkholderiales > Burkholderiaceae > Ralstonia > Ralstonia sp. 22111. Next base: position 547,674 of record NZ_JBQEPR010000002.1, read on the forward strand.
TGGCCTGCAGGCCAAGGAAGAGGTGTTTGCCGATCGCGGTTACAACGCGGACGGCTCGCTCGTCAAACGCGGCACGCCGGGTGCCCTGATCGACAGCGAAGATGCCGCGCTCGACCAGACGCTGACGATGGTGCGTGAGCAGCGCGTAAAGGCCATCGATGGCACGTGGGTTCCGATCCGCGCGGAAACGGTTTGTCTGCACGGCGACGGCGCGCATGCGCTGGCGTTCGCGCGACGCATTCGGGAACGGCTTGGCAGCGAGGGTATCGCTGTTCGCGCCGGCGCCTGAGCCACGGCCCCGTCCTTCCAGCGGGGCTTTTTATTAACTTGGGGGGGAAGCACCACATGGGTACGGCAGTGAATCTATGGCCGCTGATCGGGGTGGCCGTCATCATCGCGGGGTTCATCCTGCGATTCAATCCGATGCTGGTGGTGGCCGTGGCCGCCATCGCCACCGGCTTTGCGGCATCGATGTCCATCGACCAAATCCTGACGGCGATCGGGACGGGCATCATCAAGACGCGGACGTTGCCGCTGATCATCCTGCTGCCGCTCGCGGTGGTGGGTTTGCTCGAGCGTCACGGCTTGCGTGAGCACGCGCAGAACTGGATCTCGCGCATCCAATCGGCCACGGTTGGCCGTCTGCTGATCGTCTACCTCGCCGTGCGCGAGCTGACGGCGGCTGCCGGTCTGACGAGCCTCGGTGGGCATCCGCAGATGGTCCGTCCGCTGCTGGCCCCAATGGCCGAAGGTGCCGCCGAAAACCGCTTCGGCAAACTGCCGGCGCCGGTGCGCGAACGCCTGCTGGCCTTCTGCGCCGCCACCGACAACGTCGGCCTGTTCTTCGGCGAAGACATCTTCGTGGCCTTTGGCGCCATCGCGCTGATGCACACGTTCCTGCTCGGCTCGGGCATCGACGTGGAACCGCTGCACATCGCTGTGTGGGGCATCCCGACCGCGGTCTGCGCGTTCGTGATCCACTCGGTGCGCCTCAAGCGCCTGGACGGCTGGCTTGCCCGTGAAATGGGCGCTGCCGCTAACACCAACGCGGCCGCGGCCAAGCAGGGGTAAGCCATGATTCTCTCAATCAACTATCTGTACTGGCTGGCCGGGATCATCCTGACGATCACCGCGCTGATGACCTTTGCCGACAAGAACCACCCGCGTCGCTGGACCACGGGCCTGTTCTGGGCAATCTTCGCCGTCATCTTTCTCGTTGGCGACAAGATCCCGCCGATCGCGGTGGGCATCGGCGCCGTGGTGATGGCGCTGCTGGCCGGCACGGGCGGTGTAACGCTGGGCAAGCATGGCGAACTGCCGGCAGAAGAGCGCCGAGCATCCGCCAAACGCCTGGGCAACCGTCTGTTCATTCCGGCACTGACCATTCCGCTGGTCACCGTCATCGGTAGCGTGTTCCTGAAGGACATCAAGATCGGTGGCGATCTGCTGCTCGATCCGAAGAACCAGACCTTCGTCTCGCTGGGCCTGGGCTGCATCATCTCGCTGGCGCTGGCGTGCTGGCTGACGCGCGACACACCGGTGCAAGCCATGCGTGAATCGCGTCGGCTGACGGAGTCGCTCGGCTGGGCGCTGGTGCTACCGCAGATGCTGGCCATGCTGGGTCTCGTCTTCGCCGATGCCGGTGTGGGCAAGGCTGTTGCGCACCTGACCACCGCCTACATCAACATGGACTATCGCCTCGTTGCGGTCGTTGTCTATTGCGTGGGCATGGCGCTGTTCACCGTCATCATGGGCAACGGTTTTGCGGCCTTCCCGGTCATGACCGGCGGCGTGGGGGTGCCGATCCTGGTGGGCGTGTTCCATGGCAACCCGGCGGTGATGGCGGCCATCGGCATGTTCTCGGGCTACTGCGGCACGCTGATGACCCCGATGGCGGCGAACTTCAATATCGTGCCAGCTGCGCTGCTGGAGTTGTCCGATAAGAACGCTGTGATCAAAGCGCAAGTCCCGACCGCGCTGCTGTTGCTTACAGCCAATATCCTGCTCTTGTACTTCCTGATGCTTCACTAATCGTGTTTAATGCGTCGCGTGCGGTGTGCGTCACGCGGGCGGTTCTTCCCCCGCCGACGTCACCAAGCGCGATCGCTGCCCGCGAGACAAGGGCATGCGGTCGTAGACCTCGCATCGTGCTCTTTCTCCGGGGGGATTCATGAGCAGCCAGATGACGAGCGGCCGTTCCATGTCGGGACGCCGCTTTCTTTGTGTTCTCGCAGTTAGCGCCCTGTCGCTGATTTCCGCCGCGCACGCCAGCGCGGAAACGCTCCGAGTGGCCACGCCGTATCCGGCCCTCAATTTTCATACGCAAAACCTGCAGGCCTTCGCCAGCGCCGTCAGCAGCGCCACCAACGGCGGGCTCAAGCTTGAGGTTTATCCGAACGGTACGCTGCTCAAGCCGGCCGCCATCTTTGACGGCGTCAAGGACGGCAAAGCCGAGGCGGGCGAGGTGATGCTTTCGACGCTGGCCCAGCGCGATCCGCTATTCGGCGTGGATTCGATTCCCTTCGTGGTGTCGGGCTACAACGATGCGCGCCTGCTGTGGGATGCCTCGCGCAGCCACATCGAAGCGTTGATGAAGGCCAACGGATTGCGCCTGCTGTACGCCGTACCCTGGCCGCCGCAGAACCTGTATTCCGAAACACCGATCGCCCGTTTGTCCGACCTGAAGGGACATCGTTTGCGCACGTATAACGCGGCGCAAAAACGCATTGCCGAGCTGTACGGTGCGCAGGCCGTGCAGGTGGAAGCCGCCGATCTGACCGCCGCGATCGCCGGCGGGCGGATCGACACGATGGTCACCTCGCCGTCCACCGGTCTGGAAACGAAGGCTGGCCAGCGCATGACCTATTACTACAAGGTCAACGCGTGGATCCCGAAGAACGCCGTGTTCGTCAACGAAGCGCGCTTCGCCAAGCTTCCGCTTGCGATGCAGCAGACCGTGCTCAAGCTCGCCAAGGATTACGAGACGCGGGGTTGGGATTCCAGCCGCCAGACCTATGAGCGCGATGAAGCCGAGCTCGCCAAGACCGGCGTGCGCGTGCTCAATCCGGACGTGACGCTGCAAGGCGACATGCGCCGCCTGGGCGAGCGTCTGACGCGCGAATGGCTGCACACCGCAGGCACGGAAGAAGTCGACATCCTGTTGAACTTCGAGAACAAGCGCAGCAAGGCCAACTGACGCCGCAACGCGCTTGGGCATGATGTTCGACGGACGTTTATCATCGTTTTAGTCTTACGCAGCACGCAGGGAGAACGTCATGCCTACCGTCCTCGTCACCGGTTTCGATCCGTTCGAGAACGAACCCATCAATCCGTCGTGGGAAGCCGTGCGCACCCTCGATGGGCAGGGAATCGCCGGCGCCGACATCGTCGCGCGCCAGTTGCCGACCATCTTTGGTGAATCCAACAAAGTGCTCGGCAAGTTGCTGCAGACGCTGCAGCCGGATGTGGTGATCGCCGTGGGGCAGGCCGGTGGCCGCGCCGAGATGGCCATCGAGCGCATCGCCATCAATGTCGACGACGCCCGCATTGCCGATAACGCAGGCAAACAGCCCATCGATATCGCAATCGCAAGCGACGGACCGGCCGCGTATTTTTCAACGCTACCGATCAAGGCCATCGTGCGCGAGTTGCGTGCGGGCGGTGTTCCTGCGTCGGTCTCGCAGACGGCGGGCACCTTTGTCTGCAACCACGTCTTCTATGGGCTGATGCATGCCATCGCCCGTCACAAGCTGCTCACGCGCGGCGGCTTCATCCACATCCCGTATCTGCCGTCGCAGGCAGCCAAGCACCCGGGGCAACCGAGCATGGCGCACGACACCATCGTCACAGGCCTGCGCATCGCCATCGAGACAACGCTGCGCACGCTGCACGACGTACGCGAAACGGGCGGCCAGCTGCACTGAGCCTGCGCGACGGCGCAGCGCGCGGATCAGTCCGTGAAGCGCTTATGCCGTTGCAGTTCGATGTGCACCGGTGTGCCCGGCGCTGCATAGGCTGAGGTGATCGGCGCCGTGTCGGCCGTGGCCCATTCGGCTTCGATGGACGCTGGCGTTTCGTCGTGCAACACGGGTGTGTGCTGCAATTCGGACGCCGTCGGCGGGCGCGCGACGGCCTGCGCCAGCGCTCGAGGCCGCGGCTTCACCGGCAATGGCGTCGCGGCCGGCGGTGTTGCAGCGATGACCGGCGCGGCAACTTCCGTTTCGTCGAAAGTCATATCGGTCGCCTGGGCAACGTTGGCTGCGGCTGCTGCCGTGGTGGCGGCATGCGGCTCCGTGGCTTCGTTGGTTTCCACGAGCGCCGCCGGCAATGCAAGAGAATGATCGAGTGAACGTGGCGATGCGGTCTGCGGGGGGAGGGCGGCCACGGTTGTTTGATCAAGCTGTGCAGCGGGTTGCCGATGCTGCCCGGTCTGCCAGCCAAGCAGCGCAGCCGCCAATGTGCACGCCATGCCAATCGACAGCACAGTCACGCGTCGACGCCACTGCCCGTGGTCCGCAGCACCAGCGTCCCCCCACGTGTTGGCTGCGGGATCGATCGGCGCGCTGACCTGTGTAGCGGCGTTGGCCTGCACGTTATCGAGCGTTGGCCCGAAGGGCGGCGGCATACGCACCAGACCCGGTAGGCGCAGGTGTCCGTCGATGATGAAGTTGGGGGATTCCAAGGCCGTCTCCGCTGATGGCCGCAGCGGACATCCAAGCCGGCTGCGCAAGCAGGCGCCATGCTAAGCGGCAGATGGACGGTGGTCGATCAGACTGGTCTTAAGTCGATGCGTGCTGCATCTAGCGCGGAGAGGTCGCTGGCCCGCCGCTCTCGCGCAGGCCAGGGAGGTGGCGTCAAAGATCGTTACGGCGCAGGCGACCAGTGCGGATCATTCAACTGCTTTTCCAGCAGGCGGATCTGCTGCTGCAGCGATTCAACCTGGGTTTGATACGCGCGGCGCTCAATGTCCAGCGCCTTGGTTTCCTGGCGCATGGTCTGCTGTTCGGTCAGCATCTTCTGACGCTGCGCCTGCATGATGCGCACTTCCTGGCTGAGCGATTCGGCGCGCTGCTGAGCCGCCTGGGCTTCGCGCTCCAGTTGCGCCTTCTGGCCCGCCGTGACGGCGCGGCGCAGATCATCTTCGGCCCACGTCCGAGTCTGGCTGGCCAGCGTGTCGTATGCGCCTTCGGCCGGAGCGACCGACGCAAACTTGTACACGCGCCACAATTCTTTGCGATACGACAGGGCAACGTAGGCCGTGGTGTCTTCGTTGACGAGTAGCAGGCTGGTGCCGTAATCACCGTTGTAGGTCGTGCGCAGTTCGGTCAGGCGTTTCTGCGCCAGCAACTGCTTCAGTTCAGCGACGGTACCGCCCGATGCAGCCGTGGACGCTGCTGGCGCTTGTGCCGCACTGGCTTGCGCGTGGACCAAGCCGGCGCCTGCAACCGAGGCTGCGGCAACGAACGTGAGGACGGTTCGGCGGAGTACGAGAGACATCGCAAAGTTCAGAAATCGGAGGCGACGCGACTATATCAGCTTTGTGCGCCCAGCCCCGCAGGGAGCGTACCGATTTGACCTTCAGTCGCTTTTGAGTCGTGGCGGCGTCGGGCTTCGGCGACGATGCACTGCCATTCACTGAAGGAGACGCGCTCGCGGAACATCTCGATCAGGAAGTCGCCCACGTCCTGATGCCGCTTTGGCGTGCCAAGCGCGGCTTTCAAGCGTCGCAATTCTCTCTGCAAACGCGTGACACGGGCCCGCGCGTTGGCCTGTTGCAATGAGCCGAGGGGAAATCTTCTTACGGATGCTTCGGCCGCTGCCAGCGCTCGCACGAGGTCGGCACGTTGCTGTTGAAGCGATTCAATCTCGCGCTGGAATTTGCGGCTGCCGTCTGGGGAGGGGGATTGCGATTGCTCGGGGCGAGCGATGGCATGGCGCACGTTGTGGCCTCCTGCGATGGGTTGGTATCCCGCTCCCTGACGCCAATCAGGGTGGCCGGGCACAAGGTAGAGTTGGCGTACCGGTATCGCAGGCAACCGGCGAGCGCGAGCGCTCCCCCACCAAGGCCCGACCAGAGGAGGCGCTTGATGTACGGGCGTAAAAAAACCGCCAACCGGCGGTCGTACCCGCCTGCGATATTCCCGGACGCCAATCCGAGGTCACGTTGTGTGCGTGACGGGCGGCAGTATAGCCCAGGGTGCGTGGGCCATTTGTGCCAGATGGTGTTGTGATATCGACGGGTGGCCGGGCACAAGGTGGAGTTGGCGTACCGGCGATACAGGAAACCGGTGAGCGCAAGCGCTCCTCTACCAAGGCCCAGCCATGAACAAAGCGGGTATCAGCGGTTCTGCATCTCTTTGAGCCACAGGCTCATTAGCCCAGCGCGGCCACGCACGCCGAATTTGCGATAGATATTCGTGATGTAAGAGTGCGTTGTCGACGTGGCCAGGCCGAGCTGTTCCGCGATCTGCTTTTCCGCGGCCTCCGTCAACAACAACTGCAATACCCGGGATTCGTGAGGCGCCAGACGCGCTTGCAGTTGCGCCAGCTGGCTCTGCTCGGCCAGGGCCCGCGTTGCGGTGACGTCACGCGCCACGCCGATGCGCAGTCGGTGCTCGACGCTCCACTGCGCCGACCATGACAACTGGACATCGGTGCCAAGCTGGTGGCGATAGCGATTTTCGAATCCGGTGCACTTTGCACCCGCCTGAACGCGACCGGCCTCCCTTCGGGTTCTGTCGCGGTCGTCCGGCGCTACGAGTTCAAGCATGCATTGCCCGACCAGCTCGGATGGCCGATAACCAAGGAGGTCTTGCCAGGCCGCGTTGGCGTGACGGATCCGCCCCCGCTCGTCGACCAGGAAGACGCCATCCGGAAGGCTATTGGCCAAAGCGATCGCGCTCACATCATTGAGGACTTCCATGGTCTGCCGCGTTTGGTTGCAATACAAAAGAAGTGGTGGCCGGCGCCGATGTGCATGACCAAGCAGGGTCGCAATCCCAGGCAGCAACAAACAGTGCACAAGGCAGTGATCATTGACAGCGCTGCCAGCGTTTACGGCGCCCCGGAATATGCTGATTCGAGCCCGCTGCACCAAAAAGCAGCAGGCACGAACGGCATCTACTGGCAGGTTCATGCCCTCTAATTAGCAGGGTGCCACTCAGAATAGCGTCTGCTATCGTTGCCCACAATATGCGGTGTCAGCATCATGCCTAATAACAATGTTCAGCGCCCTCGCGATTCCATGGAATCGATGCGGGGCGGGTAACGGGGAAAATAGCAAGTCGTCTGGCCGTCACAGGCCAAGCCCGACGCGCTGACACGGGGGTAAGCGGATTCTTCCGGGTCTTTTCGAGTTGGCGATCCGGCGACATTGCTCCGGCATTGATGCGCAAGTCCTCACCAATAAGCTTATTGGTGAGAAAAAATAAAAAGAGTTGTACCTTTTTTGAAGAACGGGGAAGAGTCTTCATGCGCTCGACCAACCCCAAGCCCGGGGGGGCTTGGGGCGGCGCTTGCGTTCTTGGCTCTGGTTAACGGCGCGTAGCAGTCGCGGTCAGGTTATTCCATTTAAAAAAAAAGAATAATCAATAAGCCGGTTTTTATTTTGCGCCCGAATACTATGGATTTGATTTGCAAGGTGAGGTTGTACCAAGACCGTGGACGCTATTTTGCGGTGTTGGTCGCACCGGACACGATGTGCTCCAGCACAGGGCGAGACGCAGCTGAAGCTTTGACCAATTTAGGCCGTTCAATGGCCGAGAATTCTCTGCCTCAGTCGGCCGATTTGTCGATAGAGCCGAAGGAGCGCAAGAGCGCTAGCCAGGCAGGCGGCGGCACGTCCGCTCCTCGCGAATTTCCCCGCGCCATACCCACCGTAAAACGCCTCCTCAACGAGCGTTTCGGCAAGGCCACCTTGCGTGAACTTTCAGAAAAGCTGGGTTTGGACGACGTCACTCCGCAACTGCTGTCGTCTTCCATCGCGGGCAGTGGGGCCAAGCGCGTTCGTCTGGCCATTGCCAAGGCGCTTGGACAAGATCCCGATGCGCTTTGGCCAATGGCGCGGCACTAACACGGCATGCGCTATTGAAGACCCGGAACTGGTAAAAGCGGAAATGCCCGCCGCACGGCGTTGTCAATCGACGCGGCGAGGGCGTGCTGGAGAAATCTGGAGCGCCCTGTGGCAAGGCAAAGACTGGCGGAAGCGGTGAGATTCGAACTCACGGATGGGTCACCCCATCGGCAGTTTTCAAGACTGCTGCCTTAAACCACTCGGCCACGCTTCCTTCGTACTGCGCTGCTCGTTGCGAGCAAGGGCGCCATTGTAACGGCACCTGGCGCAACTTGGCACCGGTTACCGTCAGTTTTCGTCGTCAGCCAAGAACAATTCCTGCAAATCATTGAGGAATCGCTGGCCCAGCTCGGTCGGGCGGATGGCGACATGGTCGCGCGTCAGCAAGCCGCGCTGCTCGGCGGCGTCGAGTTGTCGCTCAATGGAGCGCAGCGGCAGGCCGGTGCGCTCCTGGAACAGCGTGACCGGGAAACCGTCGGTCAGACGCAGCGCATTGAGCATGAATTCGAACGGCAGGTCGGCGGCGTCGACTTCGCGCTGCTCCTGCATGACCGCCGCACCGCCGGCCGTCTCAGCCTGACGCAGATACGTGTCGGGATGCTTGTGCCGCATCTCGCGGATGACCCGGTGCGGAAAGCTCAGCTTGCCGTGCGCGCCTGGCCCGATGCCGAGGTAATCGCCGAATTGCCAGTAATTCAGGTTGTGCTTGCAGCGCTTGCCCGCCTTGGCATACGCCGATACCTCGTAGTGCTCGTAACCCGCCGCCGCCAGCCGCGCGTGAATCCAGTCCTGCATCGCAAACGCCGTGTCGTCATCCGGCAGCGCGGGCGGGTACTTGGCGAAGTACGTGTTCGGCTCCAGCGTCAGGTGGTACAGCGACACGTGGTTCGTATCGCACGACAACGCGGCCTCCACATCAGCCTCGCATTCGGCGAGTGTCTGGCCCGGCAGGGCGAACATCAGGTCGAGGTTGATGTTGTCGAAATGCGCGCGGGCGATGTCGATCGCGGCGCGCGCTTCGGCGGCACTGTGGATGCGGCCAAGCGCCTGCAGGTGTGCGTCGTTGAAGCTCTGGATGCCGATCGACAGGCGGTTCACGCCGCTGGCGCGATAGCTGCGGAAGCGTTCTGCCTCAAACGTGCCCGGGTTGGCTTCCATGGTGATCTCGGCGTCGGCGTCGACCGGCAGCAGCATGCGGATGTCCGACAGCAGACGATCCAGCCCCTGTGCCGACAACAAGCTGGGCGTGCCGCCACCGATGAAGATCGTATGCACATGCCGGCCCCACACCATCGGCAGCGCGGCCTCCAGATCCTGACGCACGGCAGCGAGAAAGCGCTCTTCCGGGATGCCCTGGTCCGGCTCCGCATGCGAGTTGAAATCGCAGTACGGACACTTGCGTACGCACCACGGCACGTGCACGTACAAGGACAGCGGCGGCGAAGCGGGCAGGCTGATCTTGCCCGGCTGCAGGAAGACGGAGGTGACCTTGTCACCAGTCTCAGCGGCAGTTGAGGAAGGCGTCTTGGCTGCGCCGGCGGGGTGAATCGGGATCATCGGAACTTCAGGCGTTTTCAAAGGTGCGCAGCCGTTCGACAAGCTGCGCGAGGGCTTGTGCACGATGGCTCACGCTGTTCTTCTCGGCCTTGGTCAGCTCGGCAGCGGTCTTGCCGAGATCAGGCAGCAGGAAGTGGGGGTCGTAGCCGAAGCCGCCGTCGCCGCGCGGGGTGTCGATCACCTCGCCAAACCAGTTGCCTTCGGCAATGATCGGCTGCGGGTCATCGGCATGGCGCACGTAGACGAGCACGCAAACATAGTGCGCGCCGCGGTCCGCCTTGCCGGCCAGTTCACGGACGAGGCGGGCGTTGTTGGCGGCGTCCGTTTTGGGCTCGCCCACCAGTTGCGCATAGCGCGCTGAATACACGCCCGGCGCGCCGCCCAGCGCATGCACGCAGATGCCGGAGTCATCTGCCAGCGCAGGCAGGCCGGAGACACGGCTCGCGTGGCGTGCCTTGGTGAGCGCGTTTTCAACGAAGGTCGCATAGGGCTCCTCCGCCTCGGGAATGCCGAGCGCGCCTTGCGGCGTCACGTCGAAACCGAGGGGGGCCAGCAGCGCGTTGAACTCGGCCAGCTTGCCGGCGTTGTTCGATGCCAGAACGATCTTGCGCATGGCAGTGTCGTTCACAGGCCCAAGGCCTGCTTTTGCAGGCCGATCAGCGTGCGGATGCCTTGGTCGGCCAAATTCAGCAGTGCGTCCATTTCAGCGCGCGAGAACGGCGTGCCTTCCGCCGTGCCTTGCACTTCCACAAAGCCGCCGCTGCCCGTCATGACGACGTTCATGTCGGTATCGCACGCCGAGTCTTCGGGGTAGTCCAGGTCGAGCACCGGTACGCCATCCACCACGCCCACCGATACGGCGGCCACGAAGTCGCGGACCGGGTTGCCCACCAACTGGCCCTTTTCGCGCATGACCGAGACAGCGTCATATGCGGCGACGAACGCGCCGGTAATGCTGGCCGTGCGCGTGCCACCATCGGCCTGCAGCACATCGCAGTCGAGATGCAGCGTGTGCTCGCCCAGCGCGCGCAGATCAAACACCGAGCGCATCGCGCGGCCGATCAAGCGCTGGATTTCTTGCGTGCGGCCGGTCTGTTTGCCGCGTGCGGCCTCCCGGTCGGAGCGCGTGTGCGTCGAGCGCGGCAGCATGCCGTATTCGGCCGTCACCCAGCCCTCGCCGCTGCCTTTCTTGTGCGGCGGCACCTTGGGCAGCACGCTGGCCGTGCAGAGCACTTGCGTGTCGCCAAAGCAGACCAGCACCGAGCCTTCGGCGTGGCGCGTGAAGTTGCGGGTGAGGGTGACGTGACGGAGTTGGTCGGGCTGGCGGCCGCTGGGTCGCATTGGGGGTCTCGCTTAAGAAAACGGATAGCCCGACATGATACCGGCCCGCGCTGCGCTCGGCAGGGCGGGCCGGATGAGGACTGCGCGACGTGCTTAGCGCGTCAGGTTGCTGGTCTTGTCGATGGCGGCGCGGATTTCCGCGATGGAGCGCTCGATTTCCTCTTCCGACATCAGCCCCGATTCGCTTTGCGGCGCGTCCAGGATGGACGTGGTGAAGGCGTTCAGGGGGAGGGTGTCGGTCTGCACCGAATCCTGCGTGGTGGTTACGGCGTCCAGCTCCCACATCATGGAGATGGCGGTGGTGTTGTCGGCCGTGTCGCCGGCATTGCGCAGCGCACGGGCAATCAGTTCGGGAATTGCCTGCGTGACCGAGAAGCTGGTGCAGGTGTCGATCAGTTCGTCTTCCTCCACGCTGCCCCACAGGCCGTCAGAGCACAGCATGGCGACGTCGCCAGGTTCCAGGTTGACCGGCCCGCCGATGTCGATCAGCGGCAGATTGGGCGAGCCCAGGCAGTTGTAGATCTTGTTGCGCTCGGGGTGGTTCGCGACCTGCATCGGCAGCACGCGGTCTTGTTGCAGCAGGTTTTCGATCTTGGAGTGATCGCGCGTGCGCGTCACCAGCTCGCCCTTGCGCATCAGATACATGCGCGAATCACCGGCGTGCGCCCAATGCAGCGACCCGCGCTGGGCCAGTGCGCAAACGATCGTCGTGCGCGGCGCATCCGGCAGGCCGTTCGTTTCGGCATAGCGATGGATGTCGCGGTGCGCGAGCATGATGCTCTCGTGCAGGAAATCACGCGGATTGCGAATCGACGGACGGGCGTGGCGCTGGAACTGGCGCGCCATGGTCTGCAAAGCCTGCTGGGCCGCAACTTCGCCCAGGGAATGCCCGCCCAGGCCGTCGCACAGCACCATGAGCATGGCATCGCGCGTGAAGCAGTAGCCCATGCGGTCCTGGTTGACGCGTCGCGCGCCTTTTTTGCTTTCCTGATAAACCGAGAATCGCATTGCGGCTAAATAAATATTCGGTGAGGGATGCGGTGCACCGGCACGTCGCGCCTGGTGTTACACCGTTTTGGAATCATACTCCGCCTATGGGCGGCGACTGGGCGGTCAACTGTCCCGGCGGCGCAACAGGCGGCTCATGAAACGTGTCGTCAACGCCTCTTTCTCTTCTGGCACCGGGCCGCCCTGCGTGACGGCGGTCAATGCCTGCAACTCTGTCAGCGCGTTGCTTTCTTCACGCAGCACCTTTTGCAGGCGGAACACGCTCTGCGGACGCTCTTCCGGCTTCATCTTCAGGCACCAGCCAACCAGATCGATCAGGCTGGCCGTATAGACCTTGCGCAAGCGCTCCAGGCCTTCTTCCAACTTGTCGTCTTTCTCGCGCTGCGTGGCTTCCTGGGGCGGCGTGCCGGCCATGCAGGCATAGATGGTGGCGCCGATGCTGTAGATGTCCGTCCACGGGCCCAGCTCATTGTGCTTGCGGTACAGCTCCGGCGCGGCAAAGCCCGGCGTGTACATCGGCTGGAAGCGCGAGGCCTCGGCGGTGAGCGTCTGCCTTGCGGCGCCAAAGTCGAGCAGGATCGGTGAAAAGTCTTCGCGCAGGTAGATGTTGCCGGGCTTGATGTCGAGGTGCAGCAGCTTGTGGATGTGGACTTCGCGCAGGCCGCTCATCAGGTCATGGAAGACCTGCCGGATGAAGCGCTCGCGCAGCATCTTCAACTTGCCCTGCTGGCGCGCGGTGAGGATGTGTTCCTGCAGCGTTTTACCCTGCTCATACGTCATCACCATGTAGACGGTGCCGTTTTCCCGGAAGAAATTGAGCACGCGCACGATGGCAGGGTGAGAAATCTTGGCCAGCGACCGGCCTTCTTCAAAGAAGTATTTCAGCCCGAGGCGGAATGCACTCCCGCTTTCTTCAGGCACGACAGGAATCAATTCGCCCGGTGCACGACGCGCCAGCGAAGACGGCAAATATTCCTTCACGGCCACCGGCGTCCCATGTTCGTCGGTCGCAAGATAGACGAAGCTGAACCCCCCGCTGGCCAACTTCTTTACAATACGATAATTGGACAGCAAGGTACCGACCGGCAACGGGGCACTGCGCGGCTGTCCTGAGCCTTTTGACTCTGTCATGGGTTTGTGTGGCGAAATGGCTGTCGGATTCTCCCTGACCAGTCCACACGTTGTAAAGCGACAAAAGGTGGGGGATTCCCCGCCAATTCCGGGCGTTAAATAACCGCCGCCGGATTTCCTGATTCGACCAAGAACAACACACCACGATTCCATGATCCACAGCATGACCGGCTACGGCGTTGCCACACGCCAGGCAGCCTTTACCGACGCCCATGGCGCACCCAGCGGGAGCGTCGCTACCGTCTCGGTCGAATTTCGCACCGTCAACTCACGCTTTCTCGACCTGCTGTTCCGCGCCCCGGAGGAATGCCGCGCCTTCGAGCCGGCCCTGCGCGAAATGCTGATGAGCGCACTGTCGCGCGGCAAGCTGGAGTGCCGGATCAACCTGCAGCGCCAGGAAGCCGCGAGCGATGTCGCGGCGCTCAATGTGGACCTGCTGCAACAACTGGCCAAGCTGGAGCAGGCGGTCACGCGCCACCTGCCGGCATCGGGTTCGCTGCGCATGGGCGAAATCCTGCGCTGGCCGGGTGTCCTGGCCGAGCCGCAACTGACACAGGACGCTTTGCGCGACGCCGTGATCGAGGCGGCCAAAGAGGCGCTCAAGCAACTTCTCGAATCGCGCCGCCGCGAAGGCGATGCGCTCAAGGCCGTGCTGCTTGACCGTGCGGACGCAATGCTCGGCATCGTCGACAGACTCACGCCGATGGTGCCGGTCCTGATCCAGCAGCATCAGGACAAGCTGACCGAGCGCCTGCGCGAGGCGTTTGGCCTGGCAGCGCCCGAAGGCACTCCGGCACTGACGCGCGACGAGCTGTCCGAGCGCATTCGCCAGGAAGCCACCGTTTATGGCATCCGCATCGACATCGCCGAAGAGCTCTCGCGCCTGCAGGCGCACCTGCGCGAAACGCGCCACATCTTGGAAAAGGGCGGCCAGATCGGCAAGCGCCTGGACTTCATGATGCAAGAGCTGAACCGGGAGGCGAACACGCTCGGCTCGAAGGCCGCCGCCAAGGAGCTGGCCGATGCATCGATGGAACTCAAGCTGCTCATCGAGCAGATGCGCGAGCAGGTCCAGAACCTCGAATAACTCGAAACGATAGAACTAGAACATGCCATCCTCTCAAGCGCACTCTGCCGTCGATACGCCCATCGAGAATCACTTTCCGGGCAGCCTGTTCATGGTCGTGGCGCCCTCGGGCGCCGGTAAGTCAACGCTGGTGAATGCGCTGCTGGCACAGGATTCCTCGATCCGCCTGTCGGTCTCAGCGACCACGCGCAAGCCGCGTCCGGGCGAGCAGCACGGCCGCGAATACAACTTCATGACCGTCGAGGAGTTCAAGGCTTGCCGTGATCGCGGCGAGTTTCTCGAATGGGCCGAGGTGCATGGCAACTACTACGCCACCTCACGCGTATGGATCGAAGAGCAGATGCGCGCCGGCACCGACGTGCTGCTCGAAATCGACTGGCAGGGCGCTCAGCAGGTGCACCAGCGTTTCTCCAACGCGGTCGAAATTTTTATCCTGCCTCCGTCGCTCACGGCGCTGGAAGAGCGTCTGAAGAAGCGCGGTCAGGACGAGCCTAACGTGATCGTGCGCCGCCTGCTGGCGGCGGGCTCCGAGATGGCGCACGCACCTGAAGCCGATTACGTGATCATCAACGAAGTGTTCGATACCGCATTGGCCGAGCTGCGCACCGTGGTGCAGGCCACGCGTCTGCGCTTCGGTGCCCAGAAGGCGCGCCACGGCGAGCTGTTCGTCGAGCTGGGTATTCATTGAGCAAGCAGCGCAATCGCGTTTTTCAGCGCGATTGCGAAAGTGTGGTAGCGCCCGCTTCCCCGCGCTGTCCGAGGGAAGTGCTGCGCTGCTGCTAAAATATCGAGATCAACAAGATTTGCCACCAGGTGGAGTTTTCATGGCGCGTATTACCGTCGAAGATTGCTTGAAACAGATTCCGAATCGCTTCGAACTGGCATTGGCCGCAACGTACCGCGCCCGTCAGTTGGTGCAGGGCCACACGCCCAAGGTCGATGCCAAGGACAAGCCGACCGTGACCGCATTGCGCGAAATCGCATCCGGCCAGGTTGGTATCGAGATGCTCAAGAAGGTTCCGTCCTGAGCTGACACGCGTTACTTGGCATTACCTGGCGTGGTACGCTGCCTCGGTCACTGATCGTTATTGCGATCTTTCGTGGATGTAAAAGCCGCGAACGCACTAGACCCCGGCATGCCTACCTCGCCCGCTTCTTCGCCCAGGACCGAACATTCCGCCACGCACGAATACAACGTGCCGTCGGTGGAATCGTCCGCGAGGTCGTCCGGTCCTGCGCTGGGCGTCTCCACGGGTCCCTCCGGGTCTTCCACCGCTTCCATCGTTTCCATGCCGTCCTCCGCTTCCGGCTCCGGCCCTGCGTCGCCTCGTACGGGCGCGCCGAACTTGCCTGATCCGCGTGGTGCCGACCTGGTCGGGGAGCGGGCGGCCCTGCCGCCAAAATCGCACAAGGGCGCAAGTGCTGATGCACCCGAGGAGACGGCCAAGTCCGAAGGCGCGGACACGCTCTTCATCGATGCGGTGCTGGAGCAAACCTATCGCCATCTGTTTGGCCCGACCTCGCAGCCGGCGGCACCGCCTCGGCAGCAAGTGGTTTCCATTTCGGGGCTGACCGAAAAGCTTTCGTATCTGAAGCCGGCCGATCTCAAGTTGGTGAAGGAAGCGTTTCACTTCTCCGACGAGGCGCACCTCGGGCAGTATCGCCAGAGCGGCGAGCCTTACATCACGCATCCCGTGGCCGTGGCAGAGATCTGCGCGGGCTGGAAGCTGGATGTGCAATCGATCATGGCGGCGCTGCTGCACGACGTGATCGAAGATCAGGGCGTGACCAAGAGCGAGCTGGCCGAGAAGTTCGGCCCCAAAGTCGCAGAACTGGTCGATGGCCTGACCAAGTTGGACAAGCTCGAATTCCAGAGCCGCGAGCAGGCGCAGGCGGAGAGCTTCCGCAAGATGCTGCTCGCGATGGCGCGCGATGTGCGCGTGATTCTCGTCAAGCTCGCCGATCGTACGCACAACATGCGCACGCTCGACCACGTGCCGCCGGAAAAGCGCCGCCGCATTGCGGGCGAGACGATGGAGATCTACGCGCCGATCGCGCACCGCCTTGGGCTCAACACGACCTATCGTGAGCTGCAGGAACTGAGCTTCCGCATCGGCTCACCGTTCCGGTACGCCACGCTTGAGAAGGCGGTGAAGGCCGCGCGCGGCAATCGACGCGAGGTTGTGAGCCGCATTCTTGAAACGGCTCAGCGTGCGCTGGCCGACGCAGGCATCCCGGCCGAGATGACGGGCCGCGAAAAAACGCTCTACAGCATCTACCGGAAGATGCACGACAAGCAGTTGTCGTTCTCGCAGGTGCTGGATGTGTATGGCTTCCGTGTGGTGGTCGACACGCAGATGCAGTGCTACATGACGATGGGTGCGCTGCACAGCCTGTACAAGCCGATGCCCGGCAAGTTCAAGGACTACATCGCTATCCCCAAGATCAACGGTTATCAATCGCTGCACACGACGCTGGTGGGCCCGTTCGGCACACCGGTCGAGTTTCAGATCCGCACGCGCGAGATGAACCAGATCGCGGAGGCCGGCGTGGCCGCGCACTGGATGTACAAGCAGCACCACGATGAGCCTGATCGGGCGCAGCAACAAGCGCATCAGTGGCTGCAATCGCTGCTCGACATTCAAAGCCAGACGGGCGACTCGCAGGAGTTTCTGGAGCACGTCAAGATCGACCTGTTCCCGGATGCGGTCTACGTGTTCACGCCCAAGGGCGAGATCCGCGCGCTGCCACGCGGTGCTACGGCGCTGGACTTCGCCTACGCGGTGCATAGTGACCTGGGTAACCAGTGTGTGGCGGTCAAGATCAACAACGAGCTGCTGCCGCTGCGCACGGAGCTGAAAAACGGCGACATCGTCGAGGTGGTGACGGCGCCGTACTCGAAGCCGAACCCGGCGTGGCTCACGTTCGTACGCACCGGCAAAGCGCGCGCGGCAATCCGGCACTTCCTCAAGACGGCCAAGCTGGATGAGGCCATTCAACTCGGCGAGCGATTGCTCGAACAGGCGCTGCGTCAGATCGGCATCGACATGAAGGCCGTGTCCGCCCAGGTGTGGGAACGCATCGTGCAGTGGACGGGCAACAAGGCGCGTGAAGATGTCTTTGCGGATCTCGCGCTCGGCCGCCGGGTGGCTGCCGTGGTTGCGCGCCGTCTGGAAATCCTTTTGCAAGAAGGTGGCCACGAGGGCGACGAAGCCTTGATGGCGGCCGTGCATACCTTTGCTGGTGAAGAAGCGCCTGCCGTCACCGTGAGTGGCGACGAAGGCATGGCGATGGTGTTCTCGTCGTGCTGCCGCCCGATTCCCGGCGATCCGATCGTCGGCTATATCGGCAAGGGCGAAGGCTTGCAGATCCACGTGCAGGAATGCCGCGTGGCAAAGCGCCTGCATGGCAAGGATCCGGAGCACTGGATCGACGTCATGTGGGCGGAGCACACGACGCGTGCGTTCGACGTGTCGATCAAGGTGCTGGTGCGCAATACGAAGGGCATTCTTGCGCGCGTAGCAGCGGATTTGACCTCGGCCGACGCCAACGTGGCACACGTGTCGATGGAGCAGGAGGGCGATCAGGAAGCGACGTACATGACGTTCCTGATTCAGGTGCACGACCGCGTGCACCTTGCCGATGTGATGCGCGCGCTGCGGCGCAACCCGGATGTGATTCGCATTGCGCGAGATCGCGGCGGAGATTGATGCTCCACGCCCAAACAAAAAGGCGAGGCCAGCGGGCTTCGCCTTTTTTTGTTTGTGGCCGCTTGCGGCGAACCCAAGAGCGCTGGGACATTGCGCCGCATGCGAGACGGATGCGCACAAAAGAAAAGGGCTTCCATTTCTGGAAGCCCTTTTCGTCCTCGTATTAGGTTGGCGCGGCTGGCAGGATTCGAACCCACGACCCCTTGGTTCGTAGCCAAGTACTCTATCCAACTGAGCTACAGCCGCAACCGAGAAATGAGATTATACAGAGATTTTCCGTCTTGTGAACCCCCTTCTTCACTTTTTCTTCGAGTGGGGCCAACTTTCTATAATGGAGCCTTGATCCACCGTGGCTTCCATCATGAACAAGGCTTTCGTCCGGGAAGATTCCGGCGATGACGAAGACGATCTGCCCGAGGGCGCTGCGCCCTTGCCGCCGGGTTCCAAGAACTACATCACGCCAGCGGGCTACGAGCGCCTGCGCACCGAGCTGATGCACCTGATCGACACGGAGCGGCCCGAAGTGGTCAGCATCGTGTCGTGGGCTGCGTCCAATGGTGACCGCTCTGAGAACGGCGACTACCTTTACGGCAAGAAGCGCCTGCGCGAGATCGATCGCCGCATCCGCTTTCTCACGCGCCGTATCGAGAAGGCCGAGGTGGTCGACGCCAGTTTGCAGGGCGACAACGATCAGATCTTCTTTGGTGCAACGGTCACCTACGCCAACCAGCGCGGTGACGAGACCACCGTCACCATCGTCGGCATGGACGAGGTCGATCTGGACATCGGACACGTGAGTTGGATCTCGCCGATTGCGCGAGCGCTGATCAAAGCGCGCGAGGGCGATACGGTGCCGCTGCGCACGCCCACGGGCGTCGAGCAGATCGACATCCTTGAAGTCAAATATCCGCAGCGCTCTGCATGAGTTGTGTCCTCACGCCGGGTGCCCCAGGCAGTAGGCGCCGAAAGCGATGACAGAGCACGCCGAGAGGCGCCGCGCCGTGAGTGACTCCTTTAGGAACAGTCGGCCGAGCAGCGCGGCAAACACCACCGACGTTTCGCGCAGGGCCGACACGGGCCCCATCGGCGCGAGCGTCACGGCCCAGATGACTATGCCGTATGCGATGAGCGAGACCACGCCGCCGCCAAACGTCTTGAGCGTAGCGGCGTCTCGCAGGTCGATGTTTAAAGGGCCTTTCCACACGCGATAGAGCAGCACCATCGGCAGACCGTCGAGCATGAATAGCCAAGCCGAGTACGCATTCGCATTGCAGGCTACCCGCGCGCCGATGCCATCGCACACCGTGTAGCACGCGATGAACACGCCCGTGGTGAGGGCCGCCAGCGTCGAGCCAAGGTCGGCCTTGCGGCCGCGCGCCAGACTCAGAATGCCGCCGCTCACCAGCACCACGCCCGCGAGCGCAGTCGCGCCGGGCATTTCGCCCGCAAACAGTGCGGCGCCCACCGTTACCAGCAGCGGCGACGATCCGCGCGCAATCGGGTACACCTGCCCGAATTCACCAAACCGGTACGCGCGCGCGAGGAACACGTTGTAGCCGACGTGCAGCACCGCGGACAGCGCCACATAAGGCCAAGCGGCCGGCGCCGGCAACGGCAATGCAATCGCCATCGGTATTGCGGCCACGCCAGAGGCCAGCGTCATCAGCGTAATGGCGCGCAGGCGGTCGGAGCCGCTTTTCAGCAAGGCATTCCATGAGGCGTGGAGCAGGGCGGCGCAGAGAACCAGGGCGATGACGGCGGCGGTCACGATGACGATGTGCGCGATGTGCGAAAGCGAGAATCGGGTCGATTTTTCTCACTCGATGCTATGGCAGCGAGAGCAAGAAGACGCCAGCGTAACGCCGCAAAGTGTGATCAACAATCGATATATACTGACTCGATCTGTGCAAAAAACTCACGCGATATGCGCAAGCTGCCCCCTCTGAATGCCGTGCGCGCCTTTGAATCGGCGGCGCGCCATCTCAGTTTTACGCGCGCGGGCGAAGAACTGAGCGTCACGCATGGCGCGATCAGCCGTCATATCCAGGCGCTGGAGGCGTGGCTGGGTGTGTCGTTGTTTCGTCGGCTGAATCGGCGTGTGGAACTGACCGATGCGGGCCAACGCTACCTTGCCGAGATTGGCGTAGCGCTTGACCGCATCAGCATGGCCAGCCAGGCGCTGCGCGACCGCGATGCCGTGCGCATTCTCCGTGTGAACAGCATCCCGACGTTCACGATGCGCTGGCTGATTCCGCGGCTTTCCACGTTTCAGATGCGCTTTCCGCGCGTGGAGGTGCGGCTCACCACGTCGATCGAAGAGATCGCCGACTTGCCTGATCATTTCGACGTGATCATCCGTGGCGGGCCGGAGATTCATGCGGGTTTTCAATCCGGGCGCTTTCTGGACGAGAGCCGCTTTCCGGTGTGCAGCCCGGTGTTGCTGGAGCGCTTGCCGCTATCGACCCCGTCCGACTTGCGGCATCACACGCTGCTGCATTCGGACACGCTGCCTTCGGTGTGGCCCAGCTGGCTGGTGCTGGCAGGCGTGCCGAACCTGCGGCCAGCGCATGCGCTCACGTTCGAGCATTTCTATCTGTCGATTCAAGCCGCCATCGATGGGTTGGGTGTCGCGATGGGACCATCGGCGCTCATCGCGGAGGATCTGGAGGAGGGGCGTCTTGTGGCGCCGTTTCCGGATCTCGCGCTGGTCGCGCGCAGCTACTACTGGTACAGCCCCGCGCGCAATCTGGGTGACGAGGTCGTGCAGGCCTTTTGCGCGTGGCTGGGGGAGGAACGACCGCAACGTCACGCAAACGTGAATACATTTCCGGCCTCCGGTAACGGAGGTAACGCCGCGTAACACCCTAGAGGCGGAGGCGAAACGCGATGCTACGATGCAATCACGCTCGATTGCTTTGAAAAGGAGGTCCCCACATGAAGAAGAACGCATGGATTCTCGCTGCATGCTTGGCGGCTGCCGGTGTCGCTGGTTCGATCGCCTTGCCGGCGCAGGCCCAGGTGTCGATCGGCGTGCAGATCGGCCCGACCTACGCGCCCCCGCCGCCCCAGTATGAGCCCGTGCCAGTCTTGCAGCCGGGCTACGTATGGGTACCGGGTTACTGGCAATGGCGCGACGGCCGCTATGTCTGGCGTCGCGGCTATCGTGAACATGGACGGCCGGGTTACCACTGGCGCGAGCCGCGCTGGGAGCAGGGGCCGCACGGCTGGCAAATGCGTGACGGCGGCTGGGACCGAGGCGACGACGGCCGCTGGCATGGCCGTGGCCGGGATCGCGACGACCGGTATCACTGCCCCCCGGGCCACGCGCGCAAGGGCGAATGCTGACGATGCAACGACAGGCCGGTCATGTACCGGCCTGTTTTTTGCAGGCGATTCTGTCGATGTCGCAACCGCCAAGTGAGAAGTTGCGGCGTCTTCCGGGAGGCAACATGACAATGGAATCGAATTGGCGCACCGAGCTGTACAAGGACTTCGACGTCTACGTGCTGGCCATACCGCGTGCTGAGCGCAAATCCGACAAGGGCGGGCAGGGGCCCACGCAGTGGGATTTTGTCGTGCGCATCTGCGAGTCGGGTGCAGACCCGACGGCGGTCGAAACCCTCGTCGCCCACTCGCACGACGAGCGCCCGCTGCCCACACGTGAGGCCGCCGAAGAGGCCGGGCTCGCGCGGGGCTATGGCTTGATCGATGAATTGCTGGGGCGTAGCCCCGTCCAGCAGTCGATTGATCTCTGAGGCGCGCTTACGCCGCCAGCGCTGTGTCGCGAACGTGCTGGCGTGCGAATTGCCACCACAGCCACGTCGAGTCGGGCCCCGGCGCGTGGAAGGCATAGCGCGGGTCGCCGCCACTCCAGGCGTGGCCCGTGGTGGTGAGTTGGCACAGGCTGACGATGCATTCGCCGTCGCGCATGTCGTTGCGCAGGACATAGCCCTCGCCGCGCGTGGTCTGGCGTGAGACGTTGCCCCCATCGCCAAGATGATTCAGCGCGCGGAACTGCGCGGCCAACTGCGCCTGGTTGGCGGGGTTGACGGCCTCGTCGCGCAGGCCGTGCAACAGCATCGTCGGCATGCCGGGGTAGGTGGCCACGTTCACCACGCTTGAGAGCGCCTCGACAGCGTCGACGCGGGCTCCGCGGCGCATCAGGTTCAACGCAGACGCCGGCGAACGCGCCACGCCCAACGCCGGGCCCGAATGCAGCGCCAACGCGGCGAACAGCTTCGGATGACGCAATGCGATCAGGCCGGCCAATCCCGCGCCGGCTGACAAGCCTGCCAGATACACGCGCGAAGGGTCGGCGCCAGTTTGTTCGAGGGTTTGCTCGATCAGTTGGGCAATGCCGTCCGCCTCGCGCGCGCCGGCGTGCTCGGGGTCATACCAGTGCCAGCAGCATTGCGGATGCGCGCGGCGCGGCTGCTCCGGATACAGCACGATAAAGCCCTCGCGGTCTGCCAGTGCGTTCATGCGCGTGCCATGCGCGAGCACTTCTGCCGATTGCTTGCAGCCATGCAGCATCACCATCAATGCGGGGGGCTTGCTGCCGCGTGTGGGCGGTGTGTAGAGCCAGTATTCCGGCCGGCGCGCCACCACGGCGGGCGACTCGGGTTCGTAGATGAATTGTTCGCGAACGAAGGTGCCCTGGGTGGGTGTGGGGCGTACGCGGCGCGGGCTGTCGCGGCGGGTGGTTGGCTTGAGCGGCTTGACCGGTTTGGGCGGCCATGACTGGCGGCCAAAGCCCGGTGTGGTCAGGGCGTCGACCAGCCGGGTGATGGATTTCATCCAATTACGGTGCATGGCGGCGGCAAAGTGGCTCGGATGAGGACGATGGTGCCCGTGCTCTCCGAGAGGTCGCAAGGAGTTTCGATGTTGGTAAGACAGTGTGCCAGCGATTTTGTTGCAACGCAGCATTCAAAGTGGGCAAAGCGCCTCATGGCCGCCCACGCGGGCGGCAAAGTTTGCAATTGCGCGCGCGACTGTCATGGAGACACCGTGGGTGAGCGGCTACACTGCCGCGACGGGCGAGCCCGACTGGGGCACGCCTTTCTGCTTTCCCGTTCCCCGTTGTGTACTTATGGAGGTCGTTATGGGTTTTTTTGACTTCATCAAAGAGGCTGGCGAGAAGCTGTTCCACGGCAGCGCTGCAGCTGCGCCAGCCGATGCGTCGGCGGATGCCGATGCCGCCAAGGCGGCCGACGATGCCAAGGGCCAAGCCATCCAGGACTACATCGCACAGCAGGGCCTGAGCGCCACGGCGCTGTCAGTGCAGGTGGAAGGCGATGCTGCCAAGGTGTTCGGCGTAGCGCCCGACCAGGCCACGCGCGAAAAGATCATCCTGTGCTGTGGCAACGTCGAGGGCATCAAGTCGGTGGACGACCAGATGTCGGTCAACACCGAGTCGGAAGAGTCTCAATGGCACACGGTGGAGCGCGGCGACACGCTCTCGGCCATCGCCAAGAAGTTCTACGGCGATGCCAACAAGTACCCGGCCATCTTCGAAGCCAACAAGCCGATGCTGTCGAATCCGGACAAGATCTATCCCGGGCAGAAGCTGCGCATTCCGGCGGCGTGATCTGTCTGGCGGTTGCATCAAGACAAAGGGCCTTCGGGCCCTTTTCTTTTGCTCACGCATGACGGTTGAGTGAGACACCTGTCGCATTCATTGCGACGTCTGTCTCGTTCGGCCGCGCTTTGCCGAGACGTCTTCAGGTGCCTGGCCCTCTCCGGTTGCATCGTCGCAAATCCTTGTGCTGAAAGGCTTTGCGGGTAGTTCCCATGCACGCATCCTCTTTGCGCATGCACCTGGCACCCCTCTTGCAATTCCCGGTCAGCCGGCCCAGCAGCCGGACACCGATACGAGAGCAAGAGGAGACTTTGCATGGACCCGACACCGCAACATCTTCTGTGGATGTACGAGAAGATGATCGAGATTCGCCAGTATGAAGAGGCCATGGCGAAGGTCTATCTGGAAGGCAAGTTGCCGCCGAAAATCCAGAAGGGCCTGGCCTTTGATATTGGTGCCGGCCCTGTGCCTGGCGAGATGCACTTGTCGGCAGGGCAGGAACCGGTAGCAGTGGGCGTGTGTGCGCATCTGCGGCCCGAAGACACCGTGGTCGGCCCGCACCGTGCCCACCATTTCGCCATCTCCAAGGGCGTGCCCCTGAACGAAATGACCGCCGAGATCTTCGGCAAGGCAACGGGCCTGGGCCGCGGCAAGGGCGGCCATATGCACCTGTTCCACCCGGAGACCAAGTTCTCTTGCAGCGGCATCGTTGGCGCGAGCATGCCGCAAGCCTGCGGCGCGGCGCTCGCTGCGCGCAAGCTGAACAAGGACTGGGTGGCCATCGCGGTGTTTGGCGAGGGCGCGGCCAACCAGGGCGCATTCCATGAATCGCTGAATCTGGCGGCGCTCTGGAAGCTGCCCGTCGTCTTCATCTGCGAAGACAACAAGTACGGCATCTCGGTCGAGAAGGCCGATTCGACCGCCGTGCCTTCCAACGATGTACGTGCTGCCGGCTACGGCATGCCTGGCGTGCTGGTGGACCGCAACGACGCGGTGGCCGTGTATCACGCAGCCGGCGAGGCGATCGCCCGCGCGCGCCGCGGCGAGGGGCCGACGCTCATCGAGGTCAAGACCGACCGCTACCTCGGGCACTTCCAGGGCGATCCGGAAACCTACCGCCCGAAGGACGAAGCGAAGCATCTGCGCGAGTCCGATCCCATCAACCTGCTCGGAAACAGTCTGCGGGCTTCGGGGCTGCTCGACGGCGACGCAGACACCGCGCTGCGGGCCGCCATCTCGGCACGCATTGACGCGGCCTACGACTTCGGCCGCAACAGCCCGTACCCGGAACCGGGTGAAGCGCTGAATCACGTTTTCGTTCACTAAGCAGCCCCTGCGGCCATCACAGGAGACTCACCATGCAAGCCTCACAAGGCGCGGCGCAGGGCGCGCGCACCCTCACCATGGCGCAGGCCATTTCCGAAGCGATCGGCCAGGAAATGGAACGCGACCAGCGTGTCTTCGTCATGGGCGAAGACATCGGCAAGTACGGCGGCATTTTCAGCGCCACCACCGGGCTGCTCGACCGCTTCGGGCCGGATCGCATCATGGACACGCCGATTTCGGAGACGGCGTTTATCGGCGCTGCGCTCGGCGCGGCGGCAGAAGGATTGCGCCCCATTGCAGAACTGATGTTCGTGGATTTCTTCGGTGTGTGCTTCGACCAGATCTACAACCACCTGGCGAAGAACACCTACATGTCAGGCGGCCGTGTCGCGCTGCCCGCGGTCATCACGACCGGCATCGGCGGGGGCTACAACGATGCGGCCCAGCACTCGCAATGTCTGTACGCCAGCTTTGCCCACATGCCGGGCATGAAGGTGGTCGTGCCGTCCAACGCGTATGACGCCAAGGGCTTGATGATCCAGGCCATCCGCGACGACAACCCGGTCATCTTCTGCTACCACAAGGGCATCATGGGCCTGTCGTGGATGTCCTATTTCGAGGGCAGCACGAACGCGGTGCCAGAAGAGGCCTACACGATTCCCTTCGGGCAGGCCCGCGTGGCACGCGAAGGCCGCGACGTGACCATCGTCACGCTCTCGCAGATGGTGCAGAAGTCGCTGCTGGCAGCCGAGCAACTGGCGGCCGAGGGCATCGATGTCGAGGTGATCGACCTGCGCACCATCGTGCCGCTCGACCGCCAGGCCGTGCTGCGCTCGGTGGCCAAGACCGGGCGTCTGCTGGTGGCCGACGAGGATTACCTGAGTTTCGGCCTGTCGGGCGAGATTGCCGCCATCGTCGCGGAGAACCTCGACACCGTGGCATTGCGCGCGCCCGTGCGGCGGCTGGCGGTCCCCGACGTGCCCATCCCGTACTCGCGACCGCTCGAGCAGTTCGTCATTCCACAGGTCGAAAGCATCGTCGCCCAGGTGCGTGCGCTGGTGCAGCACCAACCCGTTTCCTATTCACTCAAGCGAGAAGCAGCATGATCGACATCGTGATGTCCGACGCCGTCTGGCAGGACGTTGAAGACGGCACCGAGGCCTTATTGCAGGATTGGCTGGTCAAGCCCGGCGATGTGGTGAGCGCGGGCCAGGCACTGGCGGTGGTCGAGCTGGTCAAGACCACGCACGAGGTGGCAGCGCCTGCAGATGGCGTTGTTGCTGCGCTGGAGGTGGCTGCCCAGGACACCTTCGGGCGCGGCGCTGTGCTCGCGCGGCTGGAGCCGAAAGCATGAGTCAGGCCCTGACTTTCGTGCCGGATGCCGGCGAGCGTCGTGTCGTGCCCCTTTCCGGCATGCGCGGTGCCATTGCCCGCACCATGAGCGCCGCGTGGCAGGTGCCACGCGTGGCGCAGTCGATCGAGGTGGAGGCGACACGGCTGGAGGCCGCCGTGCAAGCTCTGCAGCAGCAGCTCGGGCCGCAGTGCAAGGTCACGCTGACGGCCTTCGTGCTGCGTGCGGTGGCGCTGGCACTGCGCGAGCATCCGCGCCTGAATGCACGCTTGCAGGAGAAAGAGATCGAGCTGATGCCCGACGTCAACATCGGTCTGGCCGTCAGCCTGGACGAAGGGCTGATGGTGCCGGTGCTGCGCAATGTCGATACGCAGTCGGTGGCCGACATTGCCGCCGAAAGTCGCCGCCTGGCGGCGGGCGCCCGCGCCGGCACGTTGTCGGCCGGCAGCTATCAGCACGGCACCTTCACCGTGACGAACCTCGGCATGACGGGCATCGACAGCTTCACGCCCATCATCAACGTGCCGCAGGTGGCCATCCTCGGTGTGACGCGTGTTGCCAAGCGGGCGGTGGTCAAGGACGACAGCATCGTGATCGCGCCAATGATGGGCCTGCATCTGATCTTTGATCACCGCGCGCTGGATGGCTACCCGGCCGCACGCTTCCTGACCGATCTGAAGACGCGGCTGGAAACCCTCGAAGGCCTGTGATGCTCGCGCCCGACTTTCTCTCCGACGGAATCCACTGCGCAGAAGAGCAGGACTGGAACCGCGCGCAACTTGCGCAGCCGGTCCAGCGGCCTGCGGTGCGGCTGTGGACGTATGCGGGGCCCGGTGTTGTCCTGGGCCGCGCGCAGGCGGCCTTGCATCCGGGCATAGCAGGCGGTGCAACGCCAGTAGTTGTGCGGGACGCGGGGGGTGGCGCAGTGCTGGCCGGGCCCTGGATGTTGTCGGCGTCGATCGTGCTGCCCGCCGATCATCCGCTCGTCGCGGGCACCGGCACGGTGTCGAGCTACCGATGGCTGGGCGTGCTGCACGCAGGGCTGCTGCGAGATCTCGGCATTCCGGCCTATGCAGTGCCGCCGGAGGAAGTGCGGTTGGCATCGCCGGCCCCGTCGCTCAAGTGGGCCTGCTTCGGTTCGCTGTCGCCATGGGAGGTGGTGGTCGGGCAACGCAAGATCGTCGGCCTCGCGCAGGTGCGCCGGCGCACGGGTGTGCTGCTGACGTGCGGCACGCTCATCGCGTCGCCCGAGTGGCCGCTGCTGTGCGCTGCATTGGGGGCGAACCCGGCGGATGCCCAGCGCCTGCAGGCCTGCACGACGTCGTGTGCCGAGCAGCTGGGTGCGCCGCTGCTGGCGACGGTGCTGGCCGAAGGTCTGCACCACATGCTCGTCGATGTGCTTGGCGAGCATGAGCCCACGAGTGAATCCCGTCATTCCCGCCGCGTGCCGCATTCGGCGCAGTTAACTCGATCCGCCATAGCAGGCCCGTGAGCTGGCGGTCAACGTTGTGCATTTCAACAAGATAAGGCGCGCGCTGTGCACGCCCGATAACGGAGGCAACCAACATGAAACCCACGCCAGCCGCTGGCGCTGCCATGCGTGTTTTGGACAAGCAACCCAAGGTGTCGCGACGCGGCTTTCTGCGCGGTGGCGGCTTGGCCGCCATCAGCGTCACGGTCGTCCCCGCGGCCATGGCGGTCACCAAGGATGTGGTGCTCGAGCAGAGCTTTCCTCGTCTGGGCACCGTCACCGGCAAGACGCTGGTGCGCATGGCGCGCGACATCTATCCGCACGACAAGCTGGCCGAGAAGTTCTACGTGGAGGCAGTCGCGCCCTATGACGCGGCCGCAGGCAAGGACCCCGAAGTGAAGGCGCTGCTGATCGATGGCGTGCGCGACCTGGACCAACGCGCCAAGCAACGTTATGGCGTGCCCTATGCCCAGGTGAAGACCGAGAACGAACGCGTGGTACTGCTCAAGGACATCGAGTCCACGCCCTTCTTCAAGAAGGTCCAGGGCGATCTGGTGACCGGCCTCTACAACAACAAGAAGCTATGGCCGCTGTTCGGCTACGAGGGCTCGTCGTGGCAGAAGGGCGGCTACCTGCACCGCGGCTTTGACGACATCGATTGGCTCTAAGCCTCGGCACATAAAAAAACGGAGACAACCATCATGACGGATCAGGCAAAGTTTTCACTCGACGACGACAGCGTCGTCGTGATCGTCGGCTCGGGCGCGGGCGGCGGCACGCTGGCCAACGAGCTGGCGCAGCGCGGTGTCAAATGCGTGGTGTTGGAAGCGGGGAAGCACTACACGCAGGCCGATTTCGAGAACGACGAATGGGCCATGTTCAACAAGATCTCGTGGCTGGACAAACGCATCTCGGCGGGCGGTTGGCACCACACCAAGACGTATCCGAACCTGCCTGCGTGGATCGTGAAGGGCGTGGGCGGCTCTACGGTGCACTGGTCGGGCGTGGCATTGCGCTTTCAGGAACACGACTTCCACACCAAGACCACGTACGGCGCCATTGACGGGGCCAACGTGCTGGATTGGCCGATCACGCTGTCCGAGCTTGAGCCTTACTACGAACTGGCCGAGAAGAAGATGGGCGTGTGCGGCACCAAGGCCAGCGGCTTGCCCCCCATGCCGCCCAACAATCACTACAAGGTGATCGAGGCGGGGGCAAAGAAGGTCGGCTACAAGCACATCGTGCGGCCGGCGGCGTCGAACTCCGAACCGTACGACGGTCGCCCGGGCTGCATGCAGATCGGCTTCTGCATGCAGGGCTGCAAGATCGGCGCGAAATGGTCGACGCTCTACACCGAAGTGCCGCGTGCCCAGGCCACGGGCAATGTCGAACTGCGGCCCGAGTCGATGGTGCTTCAGATCCAGCATGACAAGCAGGGTCGCGCCAATGGTGTGCTCTATGTCGACAGCAAGGGCCGCAAGCAACTGCAGAAGGCACGGGTGGTCTGCGTGGCAGGCAACTCCATCGAGTCGCCGCGGCTGCTGCTGAACTCGGCGTCGAGCATGTTCCCCGACGGGCTCGCAAACTCTTCAGGGCAGGTGGGCAAGAACTACATGAACCACGCGACGGCAGCGGCGGTGTCGATCCACAAGAAGCCGGTCTACATGTATCGCGGCTTTGACATTGCGGCGGTGGTGGCCGATGAGGTGCCGCTCAATACCAAGCGCGGGTTTGTCGGCGGCTATTACCTCGAAGGCCTGGCCATTCACCTGCCGTACACAGCCGCATTCATGAAGCCGGGCGGCTGGGGGCGCGACTTCACCTCGGCCATGGAGATGTACGACCACATGAGCTGCGTGTGGGTCTGCGGTGAAGACATGGCTCGCGAGCAGAACACCATCACGCTGCACCCCACGGAGAAAGACCAGTACGGTCTGCCCATTCCGATCGTCACCAAGACCTATCACGAGAACGACGAAAAAATTACCGCGCATGGTCTGGTGCAGTGGCGGAAGGTGTCGGAGGCGGTGGGCGCAACGCGCGTGATCGATATGCCTGCCTATCCTGCCAGCCACAACATGGGCACCAACCGCATGAGCGCGAAGGCCAGCGATGGCGTGGTCAACCGCTG
This sequence comes from Ralstonia sp. 22111, assembly GCF_052045895.1. Lineage (NCBI taxonomy): Bacteria > Pseudomonadati > Pseudomonadota > Betaproteobacteria > Burkholderiales > Burkholderiaceae > Ralstonia > Ralstonia sp. 22111. Next base: position 577,436 of record NZ_JBQEPR010000002.1, read on the forward strand.
GGGCCAGGCACACGATGTGAAGAATCTGTTCATTTCCGATGGCAGCCAGTTCACGTCGAGTTCAGCGGCCAACCCCACGCTCACCATCGTGGCCCTGGCGATCCGGCAGGCCGAATACATTGCCGGGGCATTGAACCGGAGGGAGATCTAAGCCAGTCTGCCCGGTTGCCTGTGCAGCGCCGCTACGTTGCGGCAACCGGGTAAATCGATTAGCGTAGAACCGCATCCGCCCTCGCCCCAAAGGCCGGCAAAAGACCGGCGGCGCGGGCATCGCACCCTTCAAATGCGGCGGCTAAGGAGACAGTCGTGCAGCAAAAAGCACACCGCGCACATATCGAGCGGCTGCTCGCCTTCTCGCAGCAGCCGGGCGAGGCGCAGGGCGTCATCGAGCGCTCATGGCGGCGCTGCCTGGACGACTACGGCCGCGACCCGAGCCGCCCCACACCCGCCTACATCGTCGAGGCACAGCGCCTGCGCGAACACAAGGACCAGATCGAGGACTTCCTGAGCGTCGCGCGTACCGGCATGGAGCAGCTCTACAAGCGCGTCTCCGGCCTCGACTACGTGCTGCTGCTGACCGATGCCTACGGTGTCACGGTCGACTTCATCGGTAACGACAACCTCGACCGCGAACTGAAACGTTCGGGCCTGTACCTGGGGGCCGATTGGAGTGAGTCACGCGCCGGCACCTGTGCGGTCGGCACCTGCATCGTCGAGCAGGCCCCGGTGACGTGTCATCAGACCGATCATTTCGACGCATGCCATATCACGCTCACCTGCAACAGCGCGCCGCTGTTTGACCCGACGGGCAACTTCCTGGGCGTGCTCGATGTGTCTGCGCTGAGTGCGCCGGCGCCGCGCGAAGGGCAACACCTCGCGCTGCAGATGACCGCCATGTACGCGCAGAAGATCGAAGACGCGAACTTCCTGCGCTACTTCCGCGATCAGTGGATCTTGCGGCTGGGGTCAACGTGGTCGCTGGTGGATGTGGACAGCGAAATCATGGTCGCCTTCGATGCCAACGGTGTGATTCGCGGCATCAACAGCGGCGGGCGGCGCAAGCTGCGGCTCGAGAGCGATCCGCACGCCGATGTGCGTGGCCACCTGCTGACCGAAGTGTTTCGCGAAAACATGAGCGAGCTGTGGCGCATCGCCCGGGCTGGCACGTCATCCGAGCGCACGGCAATTCGGATGTTCGATCACGGGCTCTATTACGCGACGGGGATCCCGCCGCGCGGCGCGCCCGGCAAGCCGTCTATGCCGTCCGCAGCGGCGGCTCAGTCGGTGTTGCCGAGCCCCGAGGCCAGTGCTGCGCTGGAGGCGCTGGGCGCCGACGACCCCCAGATGCAGCGGCTGATCCTGCAGGCCAAGCGCCTGGCCAACAAGCCGCTCAACATCCTGGTACAAGGCGAGACCGGCACCGGCAAGGAAGTCCTGGCCAAGGCGCTGCACACGGCGAGCGAGCGTCGCGGCAAGGCGTTTGTCGCGGTCAATTGCGCCGCCATTCCTGAATCGCTGATCGAGAGCGAACTGTTCGGCTACACGCCCGGCACCTTCACCGGCGCACGCAGCAAGGGCATGCGTGGCCTGATCGCCCAGTCAGACGGCGGTACGCTGTTCCTCGACGAAATTGGCGACATGCCGCTGCATCTGCAGAGCCGGCTGCTGCGCGTGCTGTCCGAGCGCGAGGTGATGCCGCTAGGCTCCGAAAAGCCGATTCCGGTCGACCTGCGCGTGATTGCCGCCTCCCATCGCGATCTGCGCCAACTGATTGCCGAGCAGCGCTTCCGTGAAGATCTCTACTACCGGCTATGCGGCGCAACGCTGCACCTGCCGACGCTGCGCGAGCGCTGCGACAAGGATTACCTGATCGCCCGTATCGTCGAAGAAGAAGCGCGCCAGCTGGACATGCACGCGCAACTCGCGCCGGCCGCGCTGGCGGTGCTGCGCAGCTACCCGTGGCAGGGCAACGTCCGGCAGTTGCGCAACGTGCTGCGCTTTGCGTTGGCCATGAGCGACGACGGCCTGATCGATGTCGACGCATTGCCGCCGGAGGTGCTCGAAAGCACGACGGACGCTACGGCCGCCGCAGCTTCCATCGTGGCCGATGCCGCACCGGACAACGAGCGGGAAATCCTGCTGGCGGCACTGCGCCGGAACAAATGGCGCATCACCCACGTTGCGCACGAGCTTGGCATCGCGCGCGCGACGGTTTATCGGCAGATGGAACGGTTCGGGATTGTTGCGCCGAATCAGCAATAGGCGGGGCGCGCTAGGAGGGGGAAGGGCGCCAGTTAGTTGCCTTGGGTGGGGGCGAATTGGATTACTTGCGGGGGAGATGCCGGTGGACACCCTCGGCGAGGCAGAAATGCAAAAAGGGTTACAGGCAGAACCTGTAACCCTTTTTTTATTCTGGTGCCGCTGACCGGAATCGAACTGGTGACCTTCGCATTACGAATGCGCTGCTCTACCGACTGAGCTACAGCGGCGTCGGAAACAGCGATTCTAACAGAACTTTTTGTCGCTCCGCAAGAACCGCTGGAACAACAGTCTCACATGGCCGCGTTACGCCGTTTTCTTGGCTTCGAGGTGATATTGCGTGACGCGATCCACCTCGTTCTTTGACCCCAGGACCACCGCCACGCGTTGGTGCAGCTGTTCGGGTTGGATGTCCAGAATGCGTTGCTCGCCGTTGGTGGCCGCGCCGCCGGCCTGTTCCACCAGGAAGGCCATCGGGTTGGCCTCGTACATCAGGCGCAGCTTGCCGGCCTTGCCCGGTTCGCGCTTGTCCCAGGGGTACATGAAGATGCCGCCGCGCGTGAGGATGCGATGCACGTCGGCCACCATGGAGGCGATCCAGCGCATGTTGAAATCCTTGCCGCGCGGGCCTTCGGAGCCGGCCAGGCATTCGTCGATGTAGCGGCGCACGGGCGGGGCCCAGTGGCGCATGTTCGACATGTTGATGGCGAATTCCTTTGTATCGACCGGAATCTTCACGTCGCGGTGGGTCAGCACGAAGCTGCCGACTTCGCGGTCGAGCGTGAACATGTGCACGCCGTTGCCGACGGTCAGCACCAGCGTGGTCTGCGGGCCGTACACGGCATAGCCGGCGGCGACCTGCTTGACGCCGGGTTGCATGAAATCGGCTTCGGTCACGGCCTCGCCGGCCTTGGGCATGTGCAGCACCGAGAAGATCGTGCCGATCGACACGTTCACGTCGATGTTGGACGAGCCGTCGAGCGGATCGAACAGCAGCAGGTATTCGCCCTTCGGATAGCGGTGCGGAATCTCATAAAACGATTCCATCTCTTCCGAGGCCATGGCGGCCAGGTTGCCGCCGTATTCGTTGGCTTCGAGCAGGACTTCGTTGGCGATCACGTCCAGCTTCTGCTGGGTTTCGCCTTGCACGTTGCCGGTGCCAGCCGAGCCGAGCACGCCGGCAAGGGCCCCCTTGTTGACGCTGTGCGAGATCGCCTTGCAGGCGCGCGCCACGACTTCGAGCAGCAGACGCAGCTCGGCCGGGATGGTGTTGTGCTCGCGCTGCTCTTCGATCAGGTAGCGGGTGAGGTTGATGCGCTTCATGGGTTCTCCTGAGACGGGCGCGATTTTACGATACAAGCGGTGACATTCAGGCCAGCGCCTTGCCGACGATCTCGCGCACGTCGCGCGAGAGGCTCGGATGCGCCGCCACGCGCTTGAGCGCGTCCTGCATGGCGTCGCGCAGCGTGGGCACGTATTTGCGCCAGCGGTCCAGCGCGCGTGCCAGGCGGGCAGAGACCTGGGGGTTGATGGCGTCGAGCGCAAGCACCTGCTCGGCCCAGTAGGCATAGCCCGAGCCATCGGCGGCATGGAACTGCGCGGGGTTGCCCGAGCAGAAGCTGAAGATCAGGGAGCGCGCGCGGTTCGGGTTGCGCAGCGTGAAGGCCGGATGGGCCATCAGGGCGCGCACGGTCGCCAGCGTCGGCTTGCCGGCGGCGCCCGGCTGCATGGCCTGCAGCGAGAACCACTTGTCGATGACGAGTGCGTCGTCGGCAAAGCGCGTATAGAAATCAGCAAGCGCCGCTTCGCGGCCCGGGGCATAGCTGGTGACCATTGCGGAGAGGGCGCCCATGCGGTCGGTCATGTTGGTGGCGCCGGCATATTGCTGTTCGGCCAGGGCCAGCGCCTCGGCGGCTTCGGTTTCCACGAGATAGCCGAGGGCAATGTTCTTGAGTGCGCGCTTGCCTGCAGACACCGCATCGGGCGAGTAGGCGCCTTCGGTCTGGTTGGCCTGATAGGCGTGCAGCAACTCTGCGTTGAGCTTTTCTGCCAGCGTGCGGCGCAGCGTGCGGCGTGCGGTGTGGATGGCAGTCGGATCAGCCACGTCCATGCGCTCGGCCAGATAGCCTTCGGCCGGCAGGATCAGCATCTGCTCGCGGAAGGCCGGATCAAGCGAGGCGTCGGCGACGACGGCACGCAGGGCTTCGACCAGCGCCGGATCCACCACCGGCGCGCGGCCGTGCTGGATGTCCGTCACCATGCGCAGCAGCGTGTCGGTGGCCAGGCGCTGGCCGGCTTCCCAACGGTTGAACGGATCGGAATCGTGCGCGAGCTGGAACGTGAGCTGCTCGGTCGTATAGCCGTATTCAACGATCACCGGCGCCGAGAAATTGCGTAGCAGCGAGGGCAACGGCGCTTCGGCCACATCTTCGAAGACGAAGGTCTGCTTGGTTTCCGTAAAGTCCAGCACGCGCGTGGTCACGGGCGAGGCCGATGCGGTTTCACCACGCAAACGCAGCGGCAAGTCGCGGCCGTTCTTGTCGATCAGGCCGATCGCAAACGGAATGTGGAATGGTTGCTTCTGGATGCCGCTGTTCACTTCGATACCGACCGGCTCGCAGCGCTGGCGCAGCGTGAGTGTGTAGGTATGCGTGGCGGCATCGTGGTGGCCTTCGACTGCCACGACCGGCGTGCCGGCCTGGCTATACCAGCGGCCGAATTGCGTGAGGTCGCGGCCGTTGGCATCGGCCATGGCAGCGCGGAAGTCGTCGCAGGTGACGGCCTGGCCATCGTGGCGCTGGAAGTACAGGTCCATGCCCTTGCGGAAGCCGTCGCGGCCGAGCAGCGTCTGGTACATGCGCACGACTTCCGCGCCTTTTTCGTACACCGTGACGGTGTAGAAGTTATTGATTTCTTCGTAGCTGTCGGGCCGCACCGGGTGGGCCATCGGGCCGGCATCTTCCGGAAACTGCGCCTGGCGCAGCACGCGCACGTCTTCGATGCGCTTGACGGCGCGGGCGCTGGCCGCGGCGGCTTCGTTGCCGGCGGCTGCGGCCATGTCCGCGGAAAACTCCTGATCGCGGAACACCGTCAGGCCTTCCTTCAGGCTCAACTGGAACCAGTCGCGGCAGGTGACGCGGTTGCCCGTCCAGTTGTGGAAATATTCGTGACCGACCACCGATTCGATGTTGGCGAAGTCCACATCGGTGGCCGTCTCGGCATTGGCCAGCACGTACTTCGTGTTGAAGATGTTCAGGCCCTTGTTTTCCATCGCGCCCATGTTGAAGTCGCCCACGGCGACGATCATGAAACGGTCGAGGTCCAGCTCCAGGCCGAAGCGGCGTTCGTCCCAGTGGATGGAGTGGATGAGCGAATCCATTGCGTGGCGGGTCTTGCCGAGGTCATGCGGTTCGACCCAGACCTGCAGCAGTTTCTCCTTGCCCGAGGCGGATTGAATGCGCTCTTCGATGCACTCCAGCTTGCCCGCCACCAGCGCGAACAGATAAGACGGCTTCTTGAAGGGGTCGTGCCACACGGCTTCGTGGCGGCCGTCCGGCAGGTCGCGCTCCGACACGAGATTGCCGTTGGACAGCAGCACGGGGTAGTCCGCCTTCGATGCGCGCAGCGTGACGGTGTAGACCGTCATCACGTCCGGGCGGTCGAGGAAGTAGGTGATCTTGCGAAAGCCCTCGGCCTCGCACTGCGTGAAGAAGTTGCCGTTGGAAACGTACAGGCCCATCAGCGACGAATTGGCTGCGGGATTGCAGTAGGTGGTGAGTTCCAACGTGAAGCTGGTGCCAACATCGGCCGGCACGGCGTCGATGGTGAGGGTGTCGCCCGAGGCTTGTAGGCCGGAAAGCGTTTTGCTGTCGACGGTTGCGGCGGCCAGTTCCAGCCCCTCACCCACCAGCACGAGCGGCCTGCCGGCGTCCGTGCGCGTCATGCGCATGCGGTTGACGACACGGGTGCGCTCGGGCACGAGATCGATCTCCAGGGCCACTTCGTCAATGCGGAAAGCGGGCGCGGTGTAGTCCTTGCGGTAAATCGTGACGGCGGTATCGGTGCGCAACATCGGTAACATCCTTATCTGCGTTGTCTGCGGTCGCAAAAGGCCATTGTACTCAGGCCCTTGGCGGGAATCTTCCGCGCGGGGCGTCACTCTGAGTAACAGAGCGCGCGCAGCCCGCTTCCTGGGCCCGCGACTATCTGTCTGATTGAGAGTAGAGGGATTTTCTATGTGGAAATGGATCAAGACATCGGGCGTCTGGCCGATGGCTGGCGCCCTGATGGCGGCCAGCCTGCTGGCGGGCTGCGCGAGCACGGTCACCAGCCAGGTGACTGCGTTCCGGCAACCCGGCTGGACCGACAACCCGCCGCGCACCTATGCCTTCGAGCACACTGCGGCGCAGCAAAATGATCTCGAACGCCAGACCTACGAGACCTGGACATCAGACCAACTGGCCGCCCACGGCTTTTCCAGCGTGCCCCGTGCCAGCGCACGCTATTTGGTCCGCCTGGACTACTCGACCGCCACGCGGCTCGTGCAGGTGCGCCAGCCCGTGTACCCGGATCCGTATTGGGGGCCGGGGCCCTGGGGGCCATGGCGTAGCCCTTGGGGGCCGTGGGGCCCGTGGGGGCCGCAATATGTGGATACCAACGTGCAGGTGCCGTTCTATGCCTATCACGTGGAAATTGACGAAGCAGCCACCGGCAAGCGCGTTTATCAGGTGACGGCGCAAACGCAGGGTGGGGATGGATCGCTGACGGCGGTGATGCCGTACCTGGTACGCAGCGCATTTGCCAATTTCCCGGCGCCGAACGCGCAGCCCATCGTCGTAGAGCTGCCTGTTGATCCATCGGTGAAACCGGCGGCGAAACCGGCATCCGGGCCGGCACCCAAGTAGGCGCCAGGGTGGGTTTTGGCCGGCTGTCTACGTTAGAATGCGTGACCTAATCTGTAGGCCGCCAGCCGTACCTCGCTTGAGCGTTGTCACTTCATCCCGTCTCGCGCCGACCGCCACCCCTGGCCGGCGCCGCCTCCGCCCCGTCGCTACCCTCCTGACGGTGCTGCGCAACGCGTGCGGCCCCACCCCCGGTTTCTCTCTGTTCCCACTGTTTTTCGCCACTTCGTCTCAGGGAGTTTCTGCCTGAGCGCATGTGCGCCTCATCTGCGGAACTCCCCATCAGGATTCATTGCTATGAACGACAAGCTTCACGACGCCTCGCCGGATTCCCAAGACCAAGGCGCCGAGGCCGAACTGCGCCGCGCGGCGTTTGAATACCATCGCGCCCCCACGCGCGGCAAGATTGAGGTGCGCCCGACCAAGGCGCTGATCAACCAGCGCGACCTGTCGCTGGCGTATTCGCCGGGCGTGGCGTATCCGTGTACCGCGATTGAGCAAGACCCGTCGCTGGCGGCGGAGTACACCTCGCGCGGCAACCTCGTCGGCGTGATCACCAACGGCACCGCTGTGCTGGGCCTGGGCGACATCGGCCCGCTGGCCAGCAAGCCAGTGATGGAGGGCAAGGGGTGCCTGTTCAAGAAGTTTGCCGGCGTCGATGTGTTCGATATCGAGCTGGCCGAGCGCGACCCGGACAAGCTGGTCGACATCATTGCCTCGCTGGAGCCGACGCTGGGCGGGATCAACCTCGAAGACATCAAGGCGCCCGAGTGCTTCTACATCGAGCAGAAGCTGCGTGACCGCCTGAACATTCCCGTTTTTCACGATGACCAGCACGGCACGGCGATCATCTCGTCGGCGGCGCTGCTCAACGGCTTGAAGGTCGTTGGCAAGGACATCGGCAGCGTGAAGGTGGCCGTGTCGGGCGCGGGCGCCGCGGCCATTGCTTGCCTGGACGTGATGGTGGGCCTGGGCGTCAAGCGTGAGAACGTCTACGTGGTCGATTCCAAGGGCGTGATCTACGTTGGTCGCGACGCCAAGATGGAGGCGAACAAGGCGCGCTACGCGCAGGACACCTCGGCCCGTACGCTGGCCGACATCGTGCGCGATGCAGACGTGTTCCTGGGCTGCTCGGCCGCCGGCGTGCTGACCGCCGACATGGTCAAGACCATGGCTCCGAAGCCGATCATCCTGGCGCTGGCCAACCCCGAGCCGGAAATCCGCCCGGAAGTGGCCAAGGCCGCGCGGCCGGACTGCATCATCGCCACGGGCCGTTCGGACTACCCGAACCAGGTCAACAACGTGCTGTGCTTCCCGTACATCTTCCGTGGTGCGCTCGATTGCGGCGCCACCAAGATCACGGAAGAGATGAAGCTGGCATGCGTGAAGGCCATCGCGGAACTGACGGAAGCCGAAACGAACGACGCCGTGGCCCAGGCTTACGCCGGGCAGGACCTGACCTTCGGCCCCGATTACATCATCCCGAAGCCGTTCGATTCGCGCCTGATCGAGAAGATCGCGCCGGCCGTCGCCAAGGCCGCGGAAGAGTCCGGCGTGGCCACGCGCCCGATCAAGGATCTGGATGCGTATCGCGCCCAACTGAGCGACTTCGTGTACCACACGGGCCTGACCATGCGCCCGGTGTTCTCGGCCGCCAAGGCCAACCCGAAGCGCGTCGTGTACGCCGAAGGTGAAGAAGAGCGCGTGCTGCGTGCGGTGCAGACGGTGGTGGATGAAGGCCTGGCCAAGCCGATCCTGATCGGCCGCCCGCATGTGATTGAAATGCGTATCCAGAAGGCTGGCCTGCGCCTGAAGCCGGGCGTGCACTTCGAGCTGGTGGACCCGGAAGACGATCGCCGCTATCACCAGTACCACACCGCTTACCACGAGCTGATGGGCCGCAACGGCGTGACGCCGGACATGGCGAAGTCGGCGCTGCGCCGTTCGAACACGCTGATCGGCGCACTGCTGGTGCGTCTGGGTGATGCCGATGCGCTGCTGTGCGGCACGGTCGGCCGCTTTGACGCCCATCTGGAACACGTGCGCGACGTGATCGGCCTGGCCCCGAACGCCAAGGTGTTCGCGGCCATGAACGGCCTGATGCTGGAGAAGCACACGCTGTTCATCACCGACACGTTCGTCAACGAGATGCCGAGCGCAGAAGAGCTGGCCGATATCACCAAGCTGGCGGCAGAAGAAGTGCGCCGTTTCGGCCAGGAGCCGAAGGTGGCGATGCTGTCGCACTCGATGTTCGGCTCGTCGAAAAACGCCTCGGCCCGCCGCATGCGCGCTGCGTATGACCTGCTGAAGACCGAAGCACCGGATCTGCAGGTGGAAGGGGAGATCCAGGGCGACGCGGCGTTGTCGGAAGATATCCGCCACCACTTCCTGCCGAAGAGCGCCTTCTCGGGCAGCGCCAACCTACTGGTGATGCCGTCGCTCGATGCCGCCAACATCGCGTTCAACCTGCTCAAGATCACGGGCGGGCAGGGCGTGACGGTGGGCCCGATCCTGCTGGGCGCGGCCAAGCCGGTGCACATCCTGAACCCGTCGGCCACATCGCGCCGCATCGTCAACATGACGGCGCTGGCGGTGGCAGACGTGTCGGCTACGCGTTGATCGTTTGATCCGGTATTTGGGCCGCTGAAGGTTGGCGGCCCAAAAGAAAACGGCGCCTGGGGAAAATCCAGGCGCCGTTTTTCTTTGCTGCCGACTGCTTAGAACTTTGCGCGGATGCCCACGCCGAAGGTGTCGGCCGAGCTCAGGTTCGTCACCTTGTCGCGCATGTACGCGGCGTACACATCGGTGCGCTTGGACAGCGAGTAGTCGTAGCCGACTGCCCACGTGTTGCGCTTCACGTCAGCCGCACCCGAGGTCTTCGTGTACGCGTACGACGCCAGGATGCTGCCCGGGCCCACAGGCACCGACACGCCCAGTTGGCCGCCGTTGCTCTTCGCGTCGCCCGAATTGATGGCGTTCTTGATGTACTGGTACTGGCCGTAGACCTTGGCCACGCCAAAGTCGTACGTGGCGCCCAGTTGCGCCGCCGACTGGCGCGAGAAGCCTGCCACCAGCGCGTTCAGGTCACCCGGCGCGCCGTCGAAGCGCACCTGCTGGAAGGCTGCCGTGGCCGCGAAGTTGCCATGGAAGTACAGGAAGTTGCCGCCCCACTTGTTCTGGCCGTTATGGCCGGCTTGCTCACCCGCGCCGTAGATGAAGTTGGCGGTCAGGCCGTTGAAGTCCGGCGTGGAGTACATGATCGAGTTGTTCCAGCCCGAATCGCCAACCAGACCCGAGATGCCGCCGGGGCCGCTCAGGCCGTTACCGAGGTAGGTGTGCAACACCATCGGCGAGAACGTGTACGAATCGATGAACGGGTTGAACAGGATCGTCGAGACAAAGTACGGTGGCGTCAGGCGGCCGAGCTTGATCGAGCCCCACGTGCTCGATTGCAGGCCCACGAACGAGTTGCGGGCGAAGAACGTATCGCCGTCAAAACGGCCGGACTTGCCGGTGTCCGGGCGGAAGAACGCTTCCAGCGTGAAGATCGCCTTCAGGCCGTTGCCCAGATCTTCGCTGCCCTTCATACCCCAGTACGAGGTCGACATCCCGCCCGAGTTCACCCCCCAGGCGCGATCCGATGCGCCCAGACTCTTGGTGGCGCCCGCCCAGGCATCCACCTGGCCGTACAGCGTGACGGACGATTGCGCTTGCGCACCGGCACTTGCTGCCCCCAGTGCCGATGCCACTGCCAGCGCGGCCACGCCACGCTTGAATTTCGACTGCATTGCTACCTCCTTTGTTGTTGAAGATCACTGCGGGTTGCGCCGCATTCTTTGATGCGGTCACAGGCCGGCTGGTCAGGCTCCATGCCGATCGGTGTCCCATGCCCCATGACACCGTGCCCACAGCGTTGTTTTTGCTGATGAACCTGAAAAATCAGTGTGCTGCAATCAAATCGGCCAAGCGGAAACCCGCGATGCGATGAATCTGTTCGAGCGACGCACGTAGCTCGGTATCGCGGTCGTTCTCAACGCGCTGGCTGAAGTTCTCGATGATTCCGTGGCGGTCATAGCCGCGCACCGCCAGGATGAACGGGAAGCCGAACTTCTCGTTGTACTGGGCGTTGAGTGCCTGCAGGCGTGCAAATTCTTCCGGCGTGCACAGGTTCAGGCCCGCGCCGCTTTGTTCGCGCGTCGACTCGGCGGTCAGCTCACCACGCACGGCGGCCTTGCCCGCCAACTCCGGGTGGGCGCGCACGAGTTTGAGCTGCGGCTCGATGCCCGCGGTGTCGACGACATTGCGCATGGCAGCCGCGAGCGCCTCGGGCGAAGCAAACGGTCGTTGTGTGGCGGCCTGTTCAGCAACCCAGGGCGAGTGCTCGTAGATGCCACCCAGGACTTGCACGAACTGCGATGCGTCCATGCCGTTGAGTTGCGAGAGGGTATAGGTGGTCTGGCTCATGCTGCGGTGCTCAAAACGGGTTGCTTGGCATACGGATGGTTCTGGATCCAGTGCTGCGCGATGTCGATGCGCCGGCAGATCCAGACCTTGTCGTGCGATTGCACGTAGTCAAGGAAGCGCTGCAGCGCACGGAAGCGCGCGGGGCGGCCCAGCAGGCGGCAGTGCATGCCGATCGACAGCATCTTCGGCCGTGCGAGGCCGTTGGGATCGCCTTCTTCGTACAGCACGTCGAAGGCGTCCTTCAGGTACTGGTAGAAGTGGTCGGCTGTGTTGAAGCCTTGCGGGCTGGCAAAGCGCATGTCGTTGGTGTCGAGCGTGTACGGCACCACCAGGTGCGGCTTGTTCTCGCCCGACGAGGTTTGCACTTCGGTCCAGAACGGCAGGTCGTCGCCGTAGTAGTCGGCGTCGTAGGCAAAGCCGCCGTGCTCGACCACCAGGCGGCGCGTGTTGGGGCTGTCGCGGCCGGTGTACCAGCCCAGCGGCGCGTTGCCGGTCAGCTCGCGGATGATCTCGACGCCAATGCGCATGTGCTCGCGTTCGGTCGCCTCGTCGATGTTCTGGTAGTGAATCCAGCGCCAGCCGTGACAGGCGATTTCGTGGCCCAGATCAACAAAGGCTTGCGTCACGTCCGGATGCCGTTGCAGGGCCATCGACACACCGAAGATCGTCAGCGGCAGGCCGCGCTTTTCAAACTCGCGCAGGATGCGCCACACGCCCGCCCGCGAGCCGTATTCGTAGATGCCCTCCATGCTCATGTGGCGGTCGGGGTAGGCCGCAGCGCCAATGATTTCCGAGAGGAATTGCTCGGAACCGGCGTCGCCGTGCAAGACGCAGTTTTCACCGCCTTCCTCGTAGTTGAGGACGAACTGCAGTGCTACGCGCGCGCCGCCCGGCCAATTGGCGTTGGGCGGGTTCTTGCCGTAACCGATGAGATCGCGCGGATAGTTATTGTTTGTCATGGTTTTTTCATGTCGAGGAGACTTCATACAACACCGGTCAGACAGTGGAATGCGGCTTTCCAAATTCACGACATCACAGCGGCGTCATGAACGAGACAAAGCGCCATTGCGTCAGGCCGGAACTGCTCGGGCAGCCTGCGCCAGTTCCAGCGCGAGCTTCCGGTGAACCGTGAGATGGGCGTCGAGTTCCAGCGTGGTCAGGCGGCCGTCTTCGACGACCACGCGCCCGTTGATCACGCTGTGCGCCACGTTGGACGGGGCGCAGAACACCAGCGCCGCAACCGGGTCGTGGTCGGCGCCGGCAAAGCTGACTTGGTGACGATCGAAGCTGACAAAGTCGGCCGACATGCCGGGTGCGAGCGCACCAATGTCGTCGCGGTTGAGCACGCGCGCGCCGCCGAGCGTGGCGATCTCCAGCGCCTCGCGCGCGCTCATCGCCGCGGGGCCAAAGCCGACGCGTGCGAGCAGCATGGCCTGGCGTGTCTCGCCCAGCATGTGCGCGCCATCGTTCGACGCGCTGCCATCCACGCCCAGGCCGACCGGCACGCCGGCATCGCGCATGGTGCGGATCGGGGCGATGCCGGAAGCCAGTCGCATGTTCGAGCACGGGCAATGTGCAACGCCGGTGCCGGTGCGTGCGAAGACGTCGATGCCGTGGGCGTCGAGCTTGACGCAGTGCGCATGCCAGACGTCGCGGCCGACCCACCCGAGGTCTTCTGCGTACTCGGCGGGCGTCATGCCGAACTTCTCGCGCGAGTAAGCGATGTCGTTATCGTTCTCGGCCAGGTGTGTGTGCATCGACACGCCGTAGCTGCGCGCGAGCTTGGCTGATTCGCGCATCAGGTCGCGCGAGACAGAGAAGGGCGAGCACGGTGCCACCACAATACGCAGCATCGAATGGCGATCGGCGTTGTGCCAGGTTTCAATCAGGCGCTGCGTTTCCTTCAGGATGGCCTCTTCGCCTTCGACCACGCGGTCCGGCGGCAAACCGCCCTGGCTGCGGCCGACGCTCATGCTGCCGCGCGCCGCGTGAAAACGCATGCCGATCTGCTGTGCGGCTTCGATCGAGTCATCGAGCCGGCTGCCGTTCGGGTAGAGATACAGGTGATCGCTGGAGGTCGTGCAACCCGACAGCAGCAGTTCGGCCATCGCCGTGAGCGTCGACACGCGCACCATTTCCGGCGTGAGACCTGCCCACACCGGATACAGGTTGGTCAGCCAGCCGAACAGTTCGGCGTCCTGCGCGGCCGGCAGGGCGCGCGTCAGGCTCTGATACATGTGATGGTGCGTGTTGACGAAGCCCGGCGTGACCACGTGGTCGCGCAGCTCCATCACACGCACATTCGGCTGACCGATTGCCTCGCGATACTGCGACGGCAGATCCGCCGTGGCGCCGATCCATTCGATCACGCCACCGCGCGCAACCAGTGCGCCGTCGGGGATCTCGCGGCGTTGCGCATCCATGGTGACCAGCACGTCGGCATGACGGGCGATCAGAAGCGGGTCGTTGTGCGCGACAGTGGCGGTCATGCAATTACTCCGTGCCGTGGGTGTTGGCGGCAGCGTCGCGCATTGCGTGCTCGGCGGACTGCATGCCGTTGTAGTAGAGGTTCAGGATGACGGCGACCAGCGTGCCCAGCACGATGCCGCTGTGCGTGACCGGCTCCAGCCAATGCGGCAGATACTGGAAGAAGGTCGGTGCCAGCGTCGGGATCATGCCGAAGCCGATCGAGATCGCCACGATGAACAGGTTGTGGCGGTACTTGTTGAAATCGATCGAGCCGAGAATGCGCACACCCGTGGCGGCCACCATGCCGAACATCACGATGCCCGCGCCACCCAGCACGAAGGACGGGACGGACGCCACGATGTGGGCCATCTTCGGGAACAGGCCCAGCGCAATCAGAATCAGGCCGCCCATGGCTGCCACGAAGCGCGAGCGCACACCCGTGACCGTCACCAGCCCCACGTTCTGCGAGAACGAGGTGTACGGGAACGTGTTGAACAAGCCGCCGATCACCGTGCCAAGACCGTCAGCCCGCAGGCCACGGGTGAGGTCATCGGTGGAAAGCTTCTTGCCGGTGATTTCGGCCAGCGCCAGGAACATGCCGGTCGATTCCACCAGCGTGATCAACATCACGATGCACATCGAAGCGATGGCGCCGAAGTGGAAGGTCGGCATGCCGAAATGCAGCGGCGTGATCACGGCCACCCAATCGGCGTCGGTGATGCCGGCAAAGCTGACCTTGCCGAACGCCATGGCGATGAACGTGCCGATCACGATGCCCAGCAGCACGGCGATATTGCCGATCAGGCCGCGACCGTACTTTGTCAGCAACAGGATGATGACGAGCACTGCCAGCGCGATGCCCAAGCCGCTCAGGTCGCCGTAGGCCGGATTGGGCACGGTCTTGAGCACGCCGTCCACCATCGTCTTCATGGTCGGCTGGCCACCCGCAGCCCAGTTGATCCCCACGCCCATCAGTGACATGCCGATCAGCGTGATGACGGTGCCGGTTACGACCGGCGGGAAGAGCCCAAGCACGCGCCCCATGAGCGGCGCGACGATGATGCCGAACAACCCCGCCGCAATCACAGCGCCGTAGATGCCCAGCAGGCCGATGCTCGGGTCGGTGCCAATGGCGATCATCGGGCCCACCGACGCGAAGGTCACGCCCATCATGACCGGCATGCGGATGCCGAACTTCCACACACCGAAGGCCTGGATGAGTGTGGCTAGGCCGGCGGCAAAGAGATCTGCGTTGATCAGGAACGCAAGCTGTTCCTTGGGCAGATGCAGTGCACCGCCCACAATCAGAGGCACTGCCACGGTGCCTGCATACATCACCAATACATGTTGCAGGCCCAATGCGAGCAGGCGTCCGTACGCCACGCGCTCATTGGTCAGATCCGCCGTGGGGGCGGCGATGGTGCTGCTTGCCATAAAGGTCTCCTTTGGGTGGTAAGCCGGACGGCGTCCGGCTTGTGGCGGCTGGCCTCTGTCGTGCCGGCTCGCCCGATACAGCTAAACCGGTCCTAGACTTTGTCCTTCCCGCCGCGCGGGCCCAATACCGAACGCAGATCGAAATCAGCGGGCGCTTCGGGGCGCACGCGATCGGCGCAGCATTGCAAGTGCTGGGCCATGTGGGCCTGGGCGGCGCTGGCGTCGCCGCGCTCAAGGGCATTGAGGATGTCGAGGTGTTCGTCGAACGAGCAGGCGTTGTTGCCCGGGGCCTCGACGCTGGCGATCATCAGCGTGGTGCGCGACACCAGCCGGCGCATCATCTCGACCACCAGTGGGTTGCCGGATTGCTCGGCCAGCGCCACGTGAAATTCCGCAGACAGGCGAATCCAGCGCGGGCGATCCTGCGTGACAAACGCCTGGCGTTCCTGCTTGACGAGTTCCATCAGGGGCGCAATGGCCGCCTTGGGGTTGCTGCTATGGCCAACCTTGTCGAGCACCGCGCGCTCCAGGATCTGACGCAGCTCGAACATGGCATGGGCTTCGTCGATGGAGGGCGCCGCGATGAACGCGC
Source organism: Ralstonia sp. 22111 (assembly GCF_052045895.1). NCBI lineage: Bacteria > Pseudomonadati > Pseudomonadota > Betaproteobacteria > Burkholderiales > Burkholderiaceae > Ralstonia > Ralstonia sp. 22111. The sequence continues at coordinate 593,555 of NZ_JBQEPR010000002.1, forward strand.
CGCGATTCGGCTCCAGGTCAACCAAGCCGTCGGCGGCCAGTTGCGAGAAGACCTTGCGCACCGTATGGCGGGCGGTGGCATAGATTTCGCAAAGCGCATGTTCCGTCAGCTTCGTGCGCGGTGGCAGACGGTGTTCCATGATCGCGTCGTAGATCTCGTGATACATCCGCTCTTCGACCGACATGCGTGTTGCCCCCGATGCTTTGGCGCCCGACTTCGACACCGCTTCCGTGGAGACCAGCTTGAGATTCTTGGACATGGCAGACCTGCCTTTCATTAGTGCGCCGCGGCATCAGCCACTGCGAAAATCTGTTGACAATTATTCGTGGGCGCCTTCAATATTGTCAACAAAATGCGTTCGGGAATCCGACAAACTAGGGAAATCCCTGTTTGGAGCCTGGTCTAGAGACACGGCGAAGACAAGGAGTCGGACCCAGAACGAGCGACGGCTTTGCCGGTTTGGCATGTCTTCCCCCGATGGACGGCAGGCGTAAACCGGCTGGACGCGCGCCGGGATGCGTGCACAGCACGTACCGAGCGGGCCCCGACGCCAGCCCTTGTCCCACAAGGGTTTGGCGCGAGGTGCAAGTGGAGGCAGCGGCGCTTCTGAAAATTCGAACTACAGAGGAAGACAAATGGGACGCTTGACCACCCATGTGCTCGACACCGCTGCAGGCACGCCGGGTCAAAACCTGGCGATTGCACTGTTCAAAATTGTCGACAATCAGCGGCAACCGATCAAATCGGTTCGCACCAATCACGATGGCCGTTGCGATGCGCCGCTGCTTGAAGGCGACGCGCTGCAAACCGGCGTGTACGAGCTGGACTTCGGCGTGGGCGAGTACTACCGCGCCGCCGGCGTCAAACTCCCCGAGCCCGCGTTCCTGGACGTGGTGACGCTGCGCTTTGGCGTGGCCGATACGAGCGCGCACTACCACGTGCCGCTGCTGGTGTCGCCGTGGTCGTATTCGACCTATCGCGGTAGCTAAGGAGCGGGGCAATCATGGAAGGCTATATCCTCGACTGGGCCAACTTGCTCTTGCGTTGGCTGCACGTGATCGTTGCGATCGCGTGGATCGGGTCGTCGTTCTACTTCGTCTGGCTCGATAACAGCCTCACCAAGCCGACCGCGCCGGATCTGAAGGACAAGGGCGTCGACGGCGAGCTGTGGGCCGTGCACGGCGGCGGGTTCTACAACCCGCAGAAGTACCTGCTGGCACCGAAGCAGTTGCCGGACCATCTGCACTGGTTCTACTGGGAGTCGTACTCCACCTGGATGTCGGGCTTCGCCTTGCTGACGGTGGTGTACCTGTTCAACGCCAACGTCTACATGATCGATCGCAGCGTGTTCGACATGACGGCGACGACGGCCGTGCTGCTCGCACTGGGCTTCCTGGTGGTCGGCTGGCTGGTGTACGACACCATCTGCCGCGTGTTTGGCAAGAACGACCGCGTGGTCGGCATTCTGGTGGCGATCTACGTGGTGATCGCGGCCTTTGCAGCGACGCACCTGTTCTCGGGCCGGGCGGCATTCCTGCTGATCGGCGCGATGATCGCGACCATCATGAGTGCCAACGTGTTCTTCTGGATCATTCCGGGGCAACGCAAGGTGGTGGCCTCGCTCAAGGCAGGCGAGAAGCCGGACCCGATTCACGGCAAGCGCGGCAAGCAGCGCAGCGTGCACAACACGTACTTCACGCTGCCGGTGCTGTTTGCGATGCTGTCGAACCACTACAGCATGACGTACGCCGCCAAGTACAACTGGGCTGTGCTGGTGCTGATCATGCTGGCTGGCGTGCTGATCCGTCAGTTCTTCATCCTCAAGCACAAGGGCGTGGTGAACTGGGGTTATCCGGCAGCAGGCGTGGCCGTGCTGTTGGGGGTGGCGGTGTGGCTCGCTCCGGTGTCGCGTCCGGCGGCGCCTAGCGCCGAAAGCACGCCTGCTGCGGCAGCGACGGGTACGGCCGCAGCGGCCACCCCGACAGCCGCTGGCGGCTCGGACTTCGCCAAAGTACAGGCAGTCGTTACCGCACGGTGCTACCAATGTCACTCGGCTCATCCTACCCTGATGCCTTCGCCGGCCAAGGGCGTGTTGCTCGATACGCCGGAAGAGCTGGGCAAGCATGCGCAGCTCGTCTACCAGCAAGTCGTGCAGCAGAAGCTGATGCCGCTGGGCAACGTGACGCAGATCACCGATGACGAGCGCGCGATCATCGCCAAGTGGTTTGAGGACGGCGCCAAGACGAACTGAGGCGCACGCTGAGCAACAACAGAACGGTTTATCGGAGCATGCCATTCGTTCCCTAGCGGGTGGCATGACCGGTGAGGGTTGAACGGGGCTACGGCCCCGTTTTTTTTCGCTTGAAGCGTCTGCAGCGATGTGTCCTTGGCCGGGCACGATTCACCGCTGCCTCACCGGCCGCAAGGGGCGCCGACAGGGCAGCCCCAGAGCCTCTAATTGACGGCTTACTTCCCGACGCCCAGCAACGCCAGCACACCCAGCACCAGGAAGATCAGCGCCGCAATCCGATGCACCAGCGTGATCGGCATGCGCGCAGCGAACTTGTTGCCCATCAGCACGGCCGGCACGTTCGCCAGCAGCATGCCGACGGTGGTGCCAGCCACGACCGAGAACACGTCGTTAAAGCGCGCTGCCAGTGCCACGGTCGCGATCTGCGTCTTGTCGCCCATTTCGGCAAAGAAGAACGCGACGATGGTGGTGCCGAGAATGCCCAGACCGCGCTGGGCTGTGGAGGGCGCCTCTTCGTCGTCGAGCTTGTCCGGGATCAGCATCCACCCGGCCATGGCGATAAAGCCCACCCCCAGGATCCACCGCAGGACGTTCTCGCCAAGTACATGTGTGATCCAGCCACCGACAGCGCCGGCCAGTGCGTGGTTGACAAGGGTGGAGATGAAGATACCGAGGATGATCGGCACCGGCTTGCGAAAACGTGCAGCCAGCAAGATCGACAGCAGTTGCGTCTTGTCGCCGATTTCTGCGAGCGCGACGATGCCGGTGGAGACGAGAAAGGCTTCCATGTTGTTGTGGTGTCCGGGCCGTGTGCGAACCAATGACGCGCCACTGCCGGCCCTGTCCGCAGTGGGTTGTCATCGGTCTCGCCAGGCGCGTCACCGGGTGCCGGGGTGGCACCCTGAGTGCGGCTGACCACGCCATAACCACCTGTCATTGCGACAGCGGTCAAGTCTGTTGACGTGGCCCCCAGGGTATCGACCCCGGGCGGCTACTCCCCAATGGGAGCGAGGATTATAAGTGCATCAGGCGTTGGCGCCAACCGCGAATTTGGCCGGCTCACCCTGGATGTAAGTGGCGGATACGGCACGGTCTTCGCCCAGCAGTGCGAGCGAGAACAGCAGCTCTTCCAGCGTTTCCGAGCGTGCATTGCGGCGGGCCAGCAGCGGCGTCGCTGCCGAGTCCAGCACGATGAAGTCGGCTTCCGCGCCCGGCACGAAGCTGCCGATGCGGTCTTCCCAGCCCAGCGCTTCAGCGGCGCCGCGCGTGGCCAGGTAGAACATCCTCAGGGCGGTCAGGTGATAGCCGCCCATGCGCGCGACCTTATGCGCCGTGCCCATCGTGCGCAGCATCGAGAACGAGCTGCCGCCGCCAACGTCAGTGGCCAGCGTGAGCGCCAGGCGGTGCGCGTCGTTCTTGTGGAAGTTGTACAGGCCGCTGCCCAGGAACAGGTTGGACGTGGGGCAGTGCGCCACGGCTGCACCGGATTCGGCCATGCGTTGGCGGTCGCCGTCGTCCAGCCAGATGGCGTGGCCGTAAAAGGCGCCTTTGCGCAGCAGGCCGTAACGGTCGTAGACGTCCAGGTAGCTGCGTGCGTTCGGGAACAGGTCGGCCACCCATTTCACTTCGTCGGGATTTTCTGCGACGTGCGTCTGGATGAAGACGTCCTTGTATTGCTTGGCGAGCTCTGCGCACGCTTGCAGTTGCGCTTCGCTTGACGTGGGCGCAAAGCGCGGTGTGATGGCGTAGGCCAGACGGTCCTTGCCGTGCCAGCGGGAGATCAGGTCAGCCGTGTCGCGGGCGCCCGATTCGGCCGTGTCACGCAGATATTCCGGGCAGTTGCGGTCCATCATCACCTTGCCGGTGATCATGCGCATGCCGCGTTGCTGGGCCTGCGTGAACAGCGTCTCGGCCGAGCTGCGATGCACGGTGCTCCACACCATGGCGCTGGTCGTGCCGTTGCGCAGCAGTTCGTCGAGGAAGAACGATGCGACGCCAGCGGCGTACTGCTCGCTCTCGAAGCGGCGCTCTTCGGGGAAGGTGTATGTCTCCAGCCAGTGCAGCAGGCCAGGCGACGGCGACGCGATGATGTCCGTCTGCGGGAAGTGGATGTGCGTATCGATGAAGCCCGGGACGATCAGCTTGCCGCTGTAATCGTGCAGTTGCGTGCCGGCGGGCAGGTTCTCGCGCAGTGCCGCGTAGTCGCCGGCCTGCACGACCTTGCCGCCCGTGACTACGAGCAAGCCGTCTTCCCAGTACTCATAGGCATCGCGCTCGCGATACTGCGGATCGTGCAGGAAATGCAGCACGCGGCCGCGGTAAGCGTGAACGTTGTTGGAAGTCGGGGGCATCGTGGTCATCGTCGTTTCGTAGATTTTTAGTGTGTGGCTTTCCAGTGGTCGTCGACCTTGGCAAGCCACAGGGCTTTGTCCTGTTCGGGCAGGAAGGACGCCTCGAAGCTGTTGCGTGCGAGCGTGTGCGCATCGGCCGCAGACAGGTCGAGGGCATTGAAGGTGGCGAGCCAGTTGGTGTTCATGTAGCCACCAAAGTAGGCCGGATCGTCGGAATGCAGCGTCACAGCGCAGCCGGCGTCCAGCAGTTGCTTGAGCGAATGGTCGCGCAAGTCGGGGTAGACCTTCAGTTTCTCGTTCGAGAGCGGGCAGACCGTCAGCGCGATACGTTCGGCGGCGAGGCGCTTGACGAGTGCGGCATCGTCGATGGCGCGTACGCCGTGATCGATGCGCTCAACCTTGAGGATGTCGAGGGCGTCGATCACGTATTGCGCCGGGCCTTCCTCGCCGGCGTGCGCCACCAGGTGCAGGCCCAGCTCCTTGCAGCGCGCGAACACGCGCGCGAACTTCTCCGGCGGATTGCCACGCTCGGATGAATCCAGCCCCACACCGATGATGCGGTTGGCCGGGTCCTGGATGTAGGGCAGGGCCGCTTCGAGCGTGTCGAATGCGTCTTCCTCGCTCAGATGGCGCAGGAAGCAGAGGATCAGCGCGCTGGAAAAACCGTGCTCGCGCTCGGCGTCATCCAATGCGCGGACGATGCCGTGGATGACGACATGCATGGGCACGTCGCGCGCGGTGTGCGTCTGGGGGTCGAAGAAAATTTCGGCGTGGTGGACGTTGTCGGCGAGTGCGCGTGCCACGTACGCGGCGGTCATGTCGTAGAAATCCTGCTCGGTAAGCAGCACGCTGGCGCCGGCGTAATACAGGTCGAGGAACGACTGCAGATCGTCGAAGGCGTAGGCGGCGCGCACTTCCTCGACGGACGCATACGGCAGCTTCACGCCGTTGCGCTCAGCCAGCGCGAACATCAGTTCGGGTTCGAGCGAGCCTTCGATGTGGATGTGCAGTTCAGCTTTCGGGCTGGTGGCGATGCGTTCTGCAAGCGCGGTGGAAATCGGCATGATTAGACAGGCGTGGGGACTCGGTAAGGGACCGCCGCGCCGCTGCTGGCGCTGGTGAGCGCGTGCTGTTGCAGCTCCCGCACCTGCAGAAGTTGCGCGACGACGGATACCGCAATGATATCCGGCGCCTTGTCCACGATGCCCGCCACGCCAATGGGGCACACCATTTCCGGCAGGCGTGCCGGGTCCACTCCGTGCTCGACCATGCGGTGCTCGAAGCGCGCGCGCTTGGTCTTGGAGCCGATCAGGCCGAAGTAGGCAAAGTCCGTGCGGCGCATGATCCGTTCGCACAGCGCGAGATCCAACGCATGGTTGTGCGTCATGACCAGGAAGTAGCTGCCGGCGGGCGCGTGATCGATCACGGCTTCCGGCGTATCGGTGGATTCGATGACGACGTTCGGCGGCACTTCCGCTGGAAACGGGAACATCGCATCGCGCTCGTCCACCCATGTCACGCGGCAGGGCAGATGCGCCAGCGCGCGCACGATCGCGTGCCCGACATGGCCCGCGCCGCACAGCACAATCGACATGTCGGGCGGCAGCACGGTTTGGGTGAATCCGCAGGCGTCGAATTGCACGCCGGCCGCAGCTGCGTCGCCCACGCTTGCTTCAACCGCTACCGCAGGATCAGCGGAGACAAAGCGGCGCAGGCTGCGGCGTTGGCGCATGGCGTCATCGGCCAGGGCGATCCAGTCCACATCACGCGCGTCGAGGCGCTCTAACGACAGACGGACCACGCCGCCGCAGCATTGGCCGAGTGCCGGCCCAAGCGGAATGCGTACGAACTGACGGCGCGCTTCGCCGGTGGCTTCGGGCACGTCCATCATCGCCTGCGCAATTTCCATCGCGCGCCATTCCAGGTGGCCGCCGCCGATGGTGCCGAAGAAGCCGTCGGTGCCCACCAGCATGAGCGTGCCCGGTTCTCGCGGCGCAGAGCCTTGCACGTCCGTCACCGTGACCAGCACGCATGGCTGCCCGGCCTGCACGGTGGCAAGCACATCGGCGAAGCGGAATGGGCGCAGTTGCGTGTGGTCCATGGTGTCTCCCAACTCAGGCGGTCAGCGGGGCGCTGCGGATCGCATCCACGGCCTTGAGGATTTCCTCGCTGGTGGCCGGCGCATTCAGCGGCGGGTTCGTGCGGCCATCGCCAACCGCAGCCACTGCATCGCGAATGGCGAAGAACACCGAGAACGGCAGCAGCAGCGGCGGCTCACCCAGCGCCTTAGAACGGTGGATGCTGTCTTCCACGTTGGCGTTGTTGAACAGGTTCACGCGGAAGTCCGGCGGGCAGTCGTTGACCGTCGGGATCTTGTAGGTGGACGGCGCGTGCGTCATCAGCTTGCCGTTCTTGTTCCACCAAAGCTCTTCGGTCGTCAGCCAACCCATGCCCTGGATGAACGCGCCTTCCACCTGGCCGATGTCGATGGCCGGGTTGATCGAGCGACCGGCGTCGTGCAGCACGTCGGCGCGCAACAGCCGCCATTCGCCTGTGAGCGTATCGACCACCACTTCCGAGACTGCCGCGCCATAGGCGTAGTAGTAGAACGGCCGGCCCTTGAGCTTGGCTTGATCCCAGTGCAGCTTGGGCGTGGCGTAGAAGCCGTCGGACCACAACTGCACGCGCGCAACGTAGGCCTTGCCGATCAGTTCGTTGAACGGCACGCGGCGTGCACCGATTTCCAGATGGTCGCCCACGATCGCCACCGTTTCGATGGGCGCTTCGTAATGCTCGGCGGCAAACGCGATCAGGCGCTCGCGGATCTGGCGTGCGGCGTCTTGCGCGGCCTTGCCGTTCAGGTCGCTGCCTGTCGATGCAGCCGTAGCCGACGTGTTGGCCACCTTGCTGGTGTCGGTGGCCGTCACGCGGATGCGCGTGAACGACACGCCCAGTTCATGCGCGACGACCTGCGCGACCTTCGTGTTCAGGCCCTGGCCCATTTCGGTGCCGCCGTGGTTTACGAGGATCGAACCGTCGTTGTAGACGTGCACGAGTGCGCCGGCCTGGTTGAAGTGCTTCACGTTGAACGAGATGCCGAACTTCACCGGCGTCAGCGCCAAGCCGCGCTTGAGCACCGGGCTGGTCGCATTGAATGCGCGAATCGCTTCGCGGCGGGCTCGGTAGTCGGATGTCGCCTCCAGTTCGTCGAGCAGCTCATGGATGACGTTGTCTTCCACGGTCTGCCCATATGGCGTGACGTTGTTCTTGTCCTTGCCGTACAAATTGGCACGGCGCACGTCGAGGGCATCCTTGCCGACCGAGCGCGCGATGTTGTCCATGATGTATTCGATGGCGAACGCGCCCTGCGGGCCGCCGAAGCCGCGGAATGCGGTGTTCGACTGCGTGTTGGTGCGCGCGCAGAAGCCGTCGATTTCCACCTCGGGCAGCCAGTAGGCGTTATCAAAGTGGCAGATGGCGCGCGTCATCACGGGGCCTGAAAGGTCGGCCGAGAAACCGGCGCGCGAGGTCATGTCGACCTTGACGCCCTGGATGCGCCCGTCGTCGTCGTAGCCGGCTTCATAGGCGAAGCGGAAGTCGTGCCGTTTGCCGGTGATCATCATGTCGTCGTCGCGGTCCGGACGCAGCTTGACGGGGCAGGCGAGTTTCCACGCCGCCAGTGAAGCGCAGCAGGCAAACAGACCGGATTGCGATTCCTTGCCGCCGAAACCACCGCCCATGCGGCGGCATTCGACCAGCACCTGGTTGGCATGCCAGCCCAGCATGTGCGACACCATGTGCTGCATCTCGGTCGGATGCTGCGTCGAGCACCACACGTGCATGCCGTTGTCTTCCTTCGGCACGGCGTACGAGATCTGGCTTTCGAGGTAGAACTGCTCCTGCCCGCCCAACGACATCTTGCCGGCTTCAGCGTGGGGTGCAGAGGCGATGCGCTCAGCCGGTTCGCCGCGCTTGAGGTGCATCGGCGGCAGCACGGACTTGCCGGCGGCACGCGCTTCTTCAGGCGTCAGCAGCGGGGGCAGGACTTCGTATTCGATATTGCCCAGACGCGCCGCACGGCGGGCCGCATCGTGCGACGTGGCCACCACGATGAACATCGGCTGGCCGATGAAGTGCACGGTGTCGGTGGCGAGGATCGGGTCGTCGTGGATGATCGGCCCGCAATCGTTCGTGCCCGGAATGTCGGCTGATGTGAATACCGCCACCACGCCCGGCGCGGCCTTCACGCGATCCAGATCCATGTTGACGATGCGCGCATGCGCCTGCGTGCTCATGCCGAGCGCCGCGTGTAGCGTGCCGGCCAGCTCAGGAATGTCGTCGGTGTACGTGGCAGTGCCCGCGACATGCAGGTGCGCAGACTCATGCGGGCGCGAAATGCCCACCACAGCACCGCGCTGATCAGGCATGGCGGCAGCAATATCGGCTTCAGCCAGCAGGAAGGCTTCGGTTTGCTTGTTCATGTTCTTACGCTGCTGTGAGGGTATTCAATTCGACCGCGCGCACATTGATCTGTTCGGGCGTGAGCGGCGCATCTGTGCGGGTTTCCAGCCAGAAGCGGTACACCGTGTTGGCAGCCGATATGCGGCGGTAGTTGTCGGTCGCGCGCATGTCGGTCAGCGGGGTGTAATCGCGCGACATGGCTGCCATGGCAGCACGCACCGTTGCTTCGTTCCACGGCTGGCCGACGATGGCGGCTTCGGTTTCAGCGGCGCGCTTGGAAGTTGCTGCCATGCCGCCGTAAGCGATGCGTGCGCTGCGCACCATGTCACCGTCCAGCTCGATGGCCAGCGCCGCGCACACGGCAGAGATGTCTTCGTCAAAGCGCTTGGACAGCTTGTACGTACGGAAGCGCAAAGCATCGCGGCCCTCACGCGCGGGGATGCGCAGGCCGGCAACAAACTCGCCTTCTTCCATCGCGTTCTTCTGATAGGCGAGGTAGAGGTCTTCGAGCGGCAATTCGCGGCGGACTTCGCCACGCTGCAGGACGACGCGCGTGCCGATGGCTATCAGCGCGGGTGCCGAATCGCCGATCGGCGAGCCGTTGGCGATGTTGCCGCCCAGCGTGCCCGCATTGCGGATCGGCAGCGAGGCAAAGCGCTTCCACAACTCGGTCGTCTCGGGGTAGTCGGCGGCCAGGAATTCGTAGGCTTTTTCCAGCGAGACGGCCGCGCCAATCTCGATCCAGCCGTCACGCTTTTCCAGTGCGTACAAGTCGGCTACCTGGCCGATGTACAGGATGTCGCCCAGATCGCGGAACTGCTTGGTGACCCACAGGCCGACGTCGGTGCTGCCGGCCAGGATGCGGATGTTCGGATGCGCGGCCTTGATGGCGGCAAAGGCCGATGCGGTGCGCGGCGCGTAGAAGCGCGGTGCGTTCTCTGTGCCGACGGGTGCATAGCTGAAGGTGTCCTGGCGCTGCAGCTTGCGCAGCGTGTCGGCCAACTGCGTGCGGTCGATGCCTGCCGGCGCGGGCAGTTCGAACATGCGTTCGCCAGCGTCGATGATCGGGCGGTAGCCGGTGCAGCGGCACAGGTTGCCGGTCAGCGAATCGCAGATGGTCTGGCGCGACGGGATCGCCGCCTGATTGCCGGTGTTCTCGTACAGGGCGTAGAGCGACATGACGAAGCCCGGCGTGCAGAAGCCGCACTGGGATCCGTGGCACTCCACCATGGCCTCTTGCACGGGGTGCAGCGTGCCGTCCATGCCGCGCACGTCTTCCACGGTGAACAGCGCCTTGCCGTCCAGCGTGGGCAGGAACTGGATACACGCGTTGACGGCCTTCAGGCCGACGCTGCCGTCTTCCTGCAGCTCGCCGAGCACCACGGTGCATGCACCGCAATCGCCTTCGGCGCAACCTTCCTTGGTACCGGTGCAGTGTGCGTCCTCACGCAGGTATTGAAGCACCGTCCGAGTGATCGGGGCGTCCGTGACGGTGCGGACCTGGCCGCGGTGGAAGAAGCGGATGGGCTGAGTCTCCATGGGGGTTCTACGCCTGTTTGTGTGTGTAACGGAACCATAGCACCGGGCCAGGAATGCAATATTTGGCCCATGTGATAACCCGCATCGGAAAGCCAAAATCCGGGGTATACCCGCCGGTAGCGGTCTGGCGGCGCGGCGTGCAGGTGACATACACTGACAGCGTCCCCAAGCACTTCTTTTAGAAGGGTCGGCGCAGCCGTTACCCGCCTCCAGATGCACGGCAAAGATCACCTCGATACCTACCTCCTGCGCGTTCTCTACACGCTGCTCACCGAGCAGAGCGTGACGCGCACGGCGGTCAAGCTCGGCCAGTCACAGCCGGCCATCAGCAACACGCTCAAGCGCCTGCGCGAGATCACCGGCGACGCCATCCTGGTGCGTGGCAAGAACGGCATGGTGCCGACCGAGCGCGGCCATGATCTGCTGGCGCTCGCCCAGCAGAGCCTGGAGGCGATGGAGCGCATCGCCCGCCCGTCGCAGGAATTCGACCCCGGCAACACCACCCGCACGTTTCACCTCGGTGCACCGGATTATCTCGATGCCTTCTTCCTGCCCAACATCGTTGAGCGTCTGCGCAAGCAGGCCCCGCAAGCCAAGCTGGTGGTGCATCCGCTCAATGCCGGCGTCGATTACCTGGCCGCACTGGAGCAGGGCGGCATGGACCTCGTGATCGGCAACTGGCTGTCGCCGCCCGAACATCTGCATATTTCACCGCTGTTCGACGATGAAGTCGTCTGCATGCTGGGGGCGCAGCACCCGCTCGCGCGCAAGGGCATTTCGCTCAAGCACTATGTGGAGATGCCGCATCTGGCGCCCGCGCCGTATGCCGTCATGCAGCGCAGCATGATCGATCAGGCACTTGCAGAGCAGGGGCTCAAGCGCCAGATCCAGGTGTCGCTGCCGTACTTCGGGCTGGTGCCATATGTGCTGATGCGCACCGATCTGGTCTTCACCACCGGCCGCCAGTTCGCCGCGCACTGCGCCCAGTATTTGCCGATCCGCATCCTCCCGCCGCCTATGGCGTTCCCAAAGATGCGCTTTTACCAACTCTGGCATGAGCGCAGCCACGCAGCGCCCGATGTGATGTGGTTGCGCCGGATGATCGGCGAGGTGGCGGCAGAGTTGCCGCAGCATTCGCAGTTGGAATCGGCGGTGGCTTGACGCGACACCGCCGCCGCTTTGCCATGCCGCCGGGCCGCGTTACTTTCCGCTTGTGACGGACTTCCCGTAATCAGGGAAAAACACCTGTTCCCCGTTGACCTTGAAGCCGGCAATTACCTGCTGACCGGCTGGTGACGTGATCCATTCGATCAGCTTGGTCGCGTCGGTGTAGTTGACGCTGGGGTATTTCTTCGGGTTGACCGCGATGATGCCGTAGGGATTGAACATGCGCGGGTCTCCGGCCAGCACGATGTCGAGGCCCGTCTTGGCACGGTAGGCACCGTAGGTTGCGCGGTCCGAAAGCGTGTAGGCGTTCATCTGCGCGGCCATGTTCAGCACTTCGCCCATGCCGAGCCCCGCGCTGACGTACCACGGCTTGCCCTTCGGGTCGATGTTGGCTGTCTTCCAGTAAGCCTTTTCCATGACGTCGGTGCCGGAGTTGTCACCGCGCGAGATGAACTTGGCGCCGGCTTTTTCGCCCGCCGCGGCAATGGTCTCCATCCCCTGGATGACGTTCTTCTGGCCGCGCACGTGAGCCGGGTCTGTCTCGGGGCCGACGAGGAGGAAATCGTTGTACATCACGTCGCGGCGGTCAATGCCGCCGCCTGAGGCGACGAAGGCGTCTTCCAGTGGGCGGGCGTGCACGAGCACCACATCGACATCCCCCGATTCGCCCAGCTTGACCGCCTTGCCGGTGCCAACGGCAATCACCTGCACATGGATGCCAGTGGCCGCTTCGAACTTCGGTAACAGGACTTTCAGCAGGCCGGAATTTTCAGTGCTGGTGGTGGTGGCCATGCGGAGATCGCCAGCATATGCAGCAGTGGCGACCGCGAGTGTCATGCAGATGACTGCAGACAGCCGAAGGGTTTGGGACAATCCAGGCATGTTGTGGGGGGTGCGGGAAGGCGTGGACGCTTTATGTCGGATGCTGCATGATGTCGGCAACGTCAGGGGCAGCCAGCGGCCACGATAAGCCCGCCCCGAGGATGAGCAGAATTGTTCTCCTGGGGCCCGGCGGAAGTAAATAGGAAACCATAAACATAATGACATTCCAGTTCGAGGTATTTCCGGTGGTGGGGCCGGACGACAACCCGCGCGCCAATGGCAAGGTGTTTCAGTTGCTGCGGGCGGTGCGCGAGACGGGGTCGCTGCACAGGGCGGCCAAACAGGTGGGCCTGTCGTACCGGCACGCCTGGGGGGTGATGCGCGCGTGGGAAGAAATGCTCGGCCGCTCGCTGCTCGACATGGAGCGCGGCCGGGGTGCGTCGCTTACGCTCTTTGGTGAGCGCATGCTCCGCGCCGAGATGCGCCTGCGCGAGCAGCTCGATCCGGCGCTCCACCAAGCCATGGGCCAGTTCCTGTCGGAGCTGGAAGACGCATCCCAGTCGCAGGCGCGCATCCGGTTCTCGGGCAGCCATGACCCGGCCGTGGAAGTGTTGGCTGAGACGTTTGCGCGGCAAAGCCACGGGGCACACATCGATACGGTGTTCTGCAGCGCCGTTGAAGGGCTGATCTGCCTGCAGGAAAAACAATGCGAAGTGGCCGGCTTCTATGTGGCCCCGCAGCAGGGTGCGGGCTCGATCGCGCACCAGACACTGCGCAAGTGGTTGCGCCCGACCGCGGTGCGCCTGATCGCCCTGGCTGATCGCGAGCAGGGGCTGATGATGTCGGCGGAATGGGCCGGGCGGGTGCAGTCGCTGGGGGACTTGGCGCGCACGCAAGCGCGCTTCATCAACCGCCAGCGCAGTTCGGGCACGCGTTTGCTGTTCGATCAGTTGCTGGTGGCCGCGGGGCTGTACCCCGACCAGATCAACGGGTATGACGAGCAGGAGTTCTCCAGCGACAAGGTCGCCGTGGCCGTGCAGGAAGGACGGGCGGACGTGGGCTTCGGCCT
>NZ_JBQEPR010000003.1:0-604118 GCF_052045895.1 Ralstonia sp. 22111
TACTGCTGTTTTAGTTATTTCTTCTTGCGGTTCACGCGGTCCAGCACTTGCAGCACTTCCCACCGGTACAGGTCAACTGTCACACCATCGAGCGTGGTCAGCATGTAGGCCCCAATCGCGTCCATGAACCCGGCCTGGTAATCGAGGGCCTTGTCCTTGACGTGGAACTGAAGCTCAAAGCGCAGCGTATGCGGCTCGAACTGGCGGTGCATCTTCATGTGCATCTGCGTGCGCCGCAGATAATCCCGCGCGCTCAGGGCGCCTTGTGCATACAGGATGTTGGTCTCAAGGCTCATCGGGCACCTCCGGACGGAGGACGTTGCGCGATGCAGGTGGAACAGCAATTTGCAGGGCGATGCCCGCGTGGGATGGGTACGGCTTGGGTCGGTTGATCCATTGTCTTGCCTCTGGTTGAGTGAGGAGCCACCCACCGGTGAGGGTGGGCGGGCACACGACAAGGTCTGCAATACCGATCAAAACAAACCAAAAAATCGGCAGGGCCGAAGCCCTCCCTGCCGGGCCCGCCCATATAGGCGAACGACGGCACGCAAGGGCCTAACGGCACTCGCGGATTTGTCTTGATTCGGGATTGCAGTCCCGGCTGCGCTTGGTTTGCGCGAGCGGGACAGAGTTTAGGGGTGGCGAGCAGCGGCGGCAAGTTGCGGTTTGTCTCGGCGGCCAAATCAGAGCGCATTCGTGGAGTCCAGAACGCCGTGCGTCGGGTTCCGAACTCGAATCGCCGAGTTCCGAACCTCAAATGCCGAGCAAAAAGCCTGACACGCCGGGTTCCGAGCCTCAACCGTCGAGTCCAGAACACCAATGGCCGAGTTCAGAACCTCGACCGTGCTCAAAAAAGCAGCATGTGTTGCTGAAAAAAGCAGCAAAGGCGAGGCAAAAAGAGTCACGCGTCGAGTTCAGAACCCCATGCGTGGGGTTCGGAGCGTGGTGCGTCGAGGTCAAAGGTCCGATCTGTTGCTGCAAAAAGCAGCAGCGGCGGGGCAAAAAGCCCCACGGGTGGGGCTTGGAGGGCGGCGAGCGGGGGATTAAGCCTCAAATGTCGAGCTTGAGGCTCCGAATCCGCTCCGCCTGCCATGCCGCCAACGCAGTGCTCGCTTCGGCTTCTTCTTCCTTGGTCGCTTTCCGGGTTTTATAGGGCGACAAACTGGCAGACAAAATCGGCGCGCCGTTATGTATGTCCTGAGCGAGCCAGCTCAGGTAATCCCGACCCGCATCGCGATACCGTTGAACTTCCGCCGTGGTCAGCCGAATCATGAAGCTGTAGCCAAAAGCGCCATGGTTGCAATTGGCATCGAGATACAGCTCGCCATCCGCTTCAAATAAAAACCAGCTCTGCGGTTCGTGGTCCAGCACCTGCATCAACGCCTCCGAGCGCGTAGTGGATTGTGTGAGTGGTTGCGAGCGATGGTGAGATATGCCATGACGTATGTGCAGGCTTCGCATATGCGATCGCACTTTCGCATGATCGTGCTGGACGCTGCAATCGGCCGCCTAGCATGCAAGCGTTATTGACCATAGCTGCCCGCCATGCCGATTCCATCGAAGATCAGCGGACCGAGCGTCCAGACACACATCAGTAGCAACGACGCGCCGGGCTCGTCGCCGGTAAAGCCGCCGCAACCGCAGGGGCCGCAGCGCACCGCGCGTACATCGCAAGGGCAACTAGGGGCGTTGTCCGCGCGCGGCAACAAGCGCGCACATGCATCCGGCGGTGATGGTGCCGCTGCGAAACCTCAAGCCAAGCACCGCCGCTCGGAACTTCCCCGCACACAGGGGGATGCCGACTCGCGCATGGAGCGCATCATGCAGATGCAGGCCGACACCATGATCCGCAGCGCGGAGATGCAGAACGTGCTGAACCGCGCCAACGCGCAGGCCAAGCTGATGGAAGAGGGCAGCAAGGCGGCAAAGGATCTGATCAACTAGCGCCTACGTGCCGGCTAGGCGTGCTTGGCGCGCGCACGATGTCGCTCAAATCCAGCCATATGTCGCGGGTTTCACACCCGTCAGCGGTGGCCGATTTCATTGAACGGGCAGCCAATCAAGCCCAGCGCTAACTGCCTTGGGCGGCGAAATCTCTGCCTCCGCCACCGCGGGCGGAGGCTCACTCTGTCAGTCCAACCAGCTCCGAATCGTGGATGCCATGACATTGGTGGAAATGCCGTAGCGGTCGTGCAGCGTCGGGAGAGCCCCTGCATCCAGAAACGCGTCCGGCAGTCCTACCTGGCGGAACGGCACGCTCACGCCGGCGCGCATCAGGGTGCCGGCGACCGCCTCGCCCAAGCCGCCGATCACGGTGTGGTTCTCGGCCACCACCACGAGCCGGCCCGAGCGTCGTGCCTCGCGCAGGATCGTCTCGGTATCGAGCGGCTTGATCGTCGGCACGTGCAGCACGCCCACGCCAATGCCGTCGCCCTCCAGCGCCTTGGCCACTTCCAGCGCGCGCATGGTCATGATGCCCGACGAGATGACGAGCACTTCGGCGCCGTCGCGCAGCAGCTTGGCCTTGCCCAGTTCGAACTGATAGCCGTATTCGTCGAGCACCACGGGCACGTTGCCGCGCAGCAGGCGCGCATAGACAGGCCCTTCGTGCGCCGAAATGGCTGGCACCATCTGCTCGATCTCCAGCGCGTCGCATGGGTCGATGACGGTCATGTTGGGCATGGCGCGCATCAGTGCCAGGTCTTCGGCGGCTTGGTGGCTCGGCCCATAGCCGGTGGTCAGGCCGGGCAGCGCGCAGACGATCTTCACATCGAGGTTGTCTTCGGCAATCGTCTGGTGCATGAAGTCGTAGGCACGACGGGTGGCGAAGACGGCATAGGTGGTCACGAACGGTTGCGTACCTTCGTTGGCCAGGCCGGCAGCAGCGCCCATGAGCAGTTGCTCGGCCATGCCCATCTGGTAGTAGCGGTCGGGGAATTCCTTGGCGAAGATGTGCAGATCGGTGTACTTGCCAAGGTCTGCCGTCATGCCGACGACGTTCGGCTTCATGCGCGCCAGCTCGGCAAGCGCGTGGCCGAACGGCGCCGGGCGTGTCGCCTGACCCTCACCCGCAATGGAGGCAATCATTGCGGAGGTCTTCAGCTTGGGCTTGTTGATGACGGTGTTGCTCATGCGGTCCTCCCGGCTTCCAGTGCTTGCAGCGCGAGCTGCCATTCGTGCGCGTCAACGCGGATGAAGTGATTCTTTTCGCGCTGCTCCAGGAACGGAACACCGCAACCCATGCGGGTATCGCAGATGACCATGCGCGGCTGCGCACCCTTGTGTGCGCGCGCTGCGTCAAACGCGGCCTTCACCGCGTCGATGTCGTTGCCATCCACGCGCTGGGTGAACCAGCCGAACGCTTCAAGCTTCGGCAGCAACGGCTCGAACGCCATGATCTGCGTCGACGGGCCGTCGGCCTGCTGGTTGTTCACGTCCACCACGGCGATGAGGTTGTCCAGCTTCCAGTGCGCGGCGGACAGCAGACCCTCCCACACGGCACCTTCATCCAGCTCGCCGTCTGAGAACAGCGTGTAGACGAACGCGTCGGAGCCCTTGCGTTTGAGCCCGAGGCAGCGGCCGACAGCAATCGTGAGCCCCTGACCGAGCGAGCCGCCGGACATCTCCATGCCGGGCGTATAGCTGGCCATGCCAGACATCGGCAGGCGGCTGTCGTCACTGCCGTATGTCTCCAGCTCTTCGGCGGGCAGGATGCCGGCTTCGAGCAAGGCGGCGTAGAGCGCGATCGCATAGTGGCCGTTGGAGAGCAGGAAGCGGTCGCGGCCTTCCCAGTCGGGGTCTTCGGGTCGATAGCGCATGGCGCCGAAGTAGGTGACGGCCAGCACGTCGGCAATGTCGAGCGCTTGCCCGATATAGCCCTGGCCCTGCACTTCGCCCATCAGCAGGGCGTTGCGGCGGATCCGGTAAGCGCGCTCGGCCAGGGGCAGGGCGTCGGTTGGGGGCAATGATGTGGAAGTCATGATGGTTCCTGTGATGAAGCTGGAAGCACGGGGGGGGGCAGAGACAGTCAGCGCCTCAACGGTTGACGGTCTTTGCGGGCACGAAGAACACCAGCACGGCGCCAAGCACGATGGCTGAGGAGATGAAGATCAGGCCAGCCGTTGATTTGCCCGTCAGGTCGTTGAGCCACCCGACGATGGCCGGCGAGAAGAACCCGGCAAGGTTGGCGAAGCAGTTGACCGCAGCGATGCCCGCAGCGGCCGACATACCGCCCAGCATGGCGGTGGGCAACGACCAGAATTGCGATGAAGAAGACAGGATTCCGGCGGCAGCAATGCTCAGGCACACCAGCGCAGCGCCCACGTTGCCAATCAGCGGCAGTGCGGCGAATCCGCCGGCGGCCACCAGCATCGGCACGGCAAGGTGCAGACGGCGCTCGCGGCGGCGGTCCGCGCTCATGCCAATCAGCGGCAGCGCGACGATGGCGCAGATATACGGCACGGCGGTGAACACGCCCACCCACAGCGGGTCCGCCACGCCAGCCTTGCGGATCAGGGTCGGCAGCCAGAACGTGAGCCCGTATTGCCCAAGCACCACGCAGAAGTAGATGGCGGCCAGCAGCCACAGGCGGCGGTCTGCGATGAATGCACCCACGGAGCCATGCGCCGTCTTCTGCGCGTTGTCTCCCGCGACGTTGCGCTCAAGCAGGGCCTTCTCTGCGTCGGTCAGCCACTTGGCCTGTGCGATGCCATTGTCGAGATAGAACAGGATGGCGACGCCCAGCAGCAGCGACGGCAAAGCTTCGATCAGGAACAGCCACTTCCACCCAGCCAGCCCCGCCACATCGTGAAAGGTGTGCAGGATGTAGCCCGAGAGTGGCCCCCCGACGATGCCCGCAAGCGGAATCGCCATGAAGAACATCGACAATGCCTTGGCCCGGCGCTGCGACGGAAACCAGTACGTCATGTACAGGATGACGCCTGGCGCGAAGCCGGCTTCGGCCACCCCGAGCAGAAAGCGCAGCACGTAGAACGACGTCGGTGTGTTGACGAAGGCAAAAGCTGCTGAGATGAGTGCCCACGTCAACATGATGCGTGCGAGCCAGTTGCGCGCGCCGACCTTGTGCAGGATCACATTGCTCGGCACTTCAAACAGGAAGTAGCCGAGAAAGAAGATGCCGGCACCAAGGCCGTACACCGTCTCGCTGAAACGCAGGTCGTTGAGCATCTGCAGCTTGGCGAAGCCCACGTTGACGCGGTCCAGATAGGCGCCCAGGTAACAGATCATCAGGAAGGGAATGAGCCGACGCGCAACCTTGGCGTAGGTGCGGGACTCGAACGTGGCCGCATCCGCGCGCGCCGACTCGTCGCCCGGCAAGGGCGATGCAAACTTCGTGGCCATGGTGTCTCCTACCATGTGCCCCGGGTGGGCCCGGGTGCGTGTGTGTCTCGAAGAAGTCCACGGCCGGTGTACGCGCCGTGGCGATGTAGGTTGGATCGTTCAGTGAATCAGCATGCCGCCGTTCACGTCGAGCGTGATGCCGGTCAGGTAGGCAGACAGATCGCTCACCAGGAACAGGCACGCGTTGGCAACGTCGGCCGCATCGCCGAGCCGGCCAAGGGGGATGCCCTTGATGATCTCGGCGCGCATGTCGGGCGTGAGCTTGTCGCCGGTGATGTCGGTCTGGATGAGTCCTGGCGTGATGGAGTTGACGCGGACATTGTCGCCGCCGAATTCGCGGGCCATGGCCTTGGCAAGGCCAAGCACGCCTGCCTTGGCAGCGCTGTAGTGGGGGCCGCCGAAGATGCCGCCGCCGCGTTGCGCAGACACCGACGACATGCAGACAATGCTGCCGCGCTTGTGCGCTTTCATATGCGGCAGGACGGCCTGCGACATGTACAGCGTGCCGCGCAGGTTGACGTCTAACACCGCATCGAAATTGCCCGCCTGGATGTCGAGCGTGCGCAGAGGCTGGGTGATGCCTGCGTTGTTGATGAGCCCATCAATGCGGTCGTATTTGGTCAGCGTGGCCTGCACAGCCGCATCGCACGCAGCCCGATCGGTCACATTACAGGCCAGGCCCAGATGGCCTTCACCGAGTTCGCGCGCCGCCTGTTCGGCATCTTCACGCCGCAGGTCGAGTACGACCACATGTGCGCCTTGTGCGGCAAGTGCCTTTGCGGTGGCTCGCCCAATACCGCGCGGCGAGGCGGCACCGGTCACGATCACGACCCTGTTCTCAAGCAACATCGTTGTCTCCTGGCTGTTGGAATCTTGTTGGCTGCAGTGTTGTTCCAGCAGACGATTCGATCAACGCAGTTGGATTCAACTATGGCTGAGAAATTTTCAGATGACGCTGGGCACGCCACTGGTGCGGCGCACCATGCCGCCCCTGCACGTTAGGCGGGCGCGGCTTTGAGCTGCCGGTCGACCCAGGCGAGAAAGCGCGCCACGCGCGGCAGTTCGGCATTCTGGGGCGGGAACACGATATGGTGGCCCGCCACCTCCAGCGCGTGGTCCTTGCCAAATACCGGCACGAGCCGGCCGTGGTCGATCAGGACAGATGCGAGCAACGTGCTCTCCAGTGCGACGCCCAGGCCGAGCGCCGCAGTCTCGAGCGACATGTACGAACGGTCGAAGGCGAAGTCGAACGACACGTGCATGTGCTCGACGCCAACGCGTGCAAACCACTGCTGCCACTGCACGATCGGCGTCTCTGACCGAATGAGCCGATGCGCGAGTAAGTCTTGCGGCGACTGCACGGGGTGCCGCTCAAGGTATGCCGGTGAAGCCAGGGGAGCGATGTGCTCGGTGCGCAAGGTCCTGATCTGCACGTCGCGCCAATGCGCGTGGCCGTAGCGGATGTCGAGGTCGTAGAAGCCGCTGGTGAACGACACGTCTTCGTACGAACACGACACGTTCAACCGAATGTCGCTGTGATCCTCCTGGAATGCGGCGAGCCGGGGCAACAGCCACATCAGGCCAAAGCTGGGGCTGGAGTGCACGCGAAGGATCTCGACGTCGGTACGGCTGGAGGCACGTTCGGTGGCGCGGTTGAGCTCGGCCAGCGCCCCTGTCACGTCGCGCAGGTATTGCTCACCAACGGGCGTCAGGACCAGACCGCGGCCTTGCCGGAAAAAGAGCGGCTGCCCGATCGCCGCTTCCAGGTTGCTGATCTGATGGCTGACGGCAGAGGCCGTCAGCCCCAACTCTTCGGAGGCACGATTCACGCTCTTGGTCCGCGCGACGGACTCGAACGCGATGATCGCCTTCATTGGAGGAATACGCATCTTTTGCGTGGCAGAGGTTGATCGGCGGCTGATGAAGCACGGAAGCAATCTTATCGCCCGAACTCTCCCACGCGTACTGCTGCCGCATCCATCACCGGTTCACGCCTGCCACACGGCATACCCTTCCTCGCGCAATCCGATCGCCAGCTCGACTTCCATCTCCCGCGCCGCCTCGTAAGGCATCGGGTTGAAGCATTCGTACAGCTCGGGCATCAGACGCAAGCCGTACTCGCGCACAAACCGGTTCGATTTCAGCCCCGCCTTGTGCTTGTCAAAGCGCACGTCGGGCGACTGTCCTGTCATGCCGACATAGACGCATGGCTTGTCGCCGAGGTAATCCGGATTGGCTTTCACGAAGCGCGCTTCGCTCAGCACTTGCCGCGACAGCTCGACGACGTAGACGTGGTGATGGTGACGTGGCATTGGCGAACGCTTCACCGGCGAGGCAGCGAAGCAGAGAAGAAGCGGACGGTGGGCATGGATCCTAGCGCCCCCGCGCTTCTTCTGCCACAGCATGGCTGCCTCAGGCCCATGCAGCCACTTAAGACGCTCCGTGCAACCGGAAGAACGCCACCGCATGGCTCAGTTGCTGCCCCTGGCCTTCCAAGGATGTGGATGCTGCCGCTGCCTGTTCGACCAGCGCGGCGTTCTGCTGGGTCACTTCGTCCATCTGCGTGATCGCCAGGTTGATCTGTTCGATGCCACGGCTCTGTTCGACGGAGGCGGCAGCAATCTCGCCCATGATGTCGGTCACGCGGGCCACGGCCTGGGTGACCTCGGTCATGGTCTTGCCGGCGGTTTCCACCAGCGTGGAGCCGTCCTGGATCTTCTGCACCGAGGTGCTGATGAGTTCCTTGATCTCCTTGGCGGCGCTGGACGAACGCTGCGCGAGGCTGCGCACTTCACTGGCCACCACGGCAAAGCCGCGGCCTTGCTCGCCAGCGCGGGCCGCTTCCACTGCCGCGTTGAGCGCGAGGATGTTGGTCTGGAACGCAATGCCTTCAATCAGGCCAATGATGTCGACCACCTTGGTCGAGCTGCTGCGGATGTCGCTCATGGTGTCGACCACGTTGCCGACCACGGCGCTGCCGCGTTGGGCAATCTCCGAGGCGTCCGATGCGAGCACGCTGGCTTGCTGGGCGTTGTCGGCGTTCTGCTTCACGGTGGAGGTCAGCTCTTCCATGCTGGAGGCGGTCTCCTGCAAAGACGAAGCCTGCTGTTCAGTGCGCGACGAGAGGTCTTGATTGCCGCTGGCAATCTGGCCCACATCGCTGGCAATGCCGTGCGCGGCTTGCCGAACCTGGTCGATCAGCTTCACAAGGCTGGCCTGCATCTCCGACATGGAAGCGAGGATGCTGCCGCGCGGTGCGGTTGTGCCGCCTGGCACGGGGCCCAGGTCTCCGGCGGCTACGCGGCGCGTGATGTCGCTCAGGGCATCGGGCTCGGCACCCAGGGCGCGGGTCAGGCCACGGGTGATGAGAATGCCGGCAGCCAAGGCGCCCAGCACGGTGGCAAGGCAGATGCCGATGAGCAGCGTGCGCTGGAAGGCGTAGCGCTCGGCAGACTGCTGCTCCATCTCGTGTGCGCGCTCGCGGGCGTGTTCGCTGTAGGCATTGGTTGCCTTGATGAGGGCGGCCAGCAGCGGGCGGCACTGCTCGTTCATCATCGTGATGGATTCTTCATGCTTGCCAGTCAGCGCCGCGTTGACGATGGCAAGCGCCACGGGGCCGTACTTGACCTCAATGCTGTCGATGTCAGCAACCAGGGCCCGTGCACGGTCATCGGTGTCTCCGGCTTGCGCGGTCAACTCTTTGAGTTTGCCCAGGCGGCTCTGCACGTCTTCATGCGCCTGCGTAACGGCGGCCTTTTCCAGATCGATGTCCGACTGCTTCGTGACGAGTACGAGGTTACGTGCCGCAATGGCGCGGCGGTCCACTGCCGTGCGCACACGTTCGGACAGCACGGCCCGGGCGTTCACGCCGTTCACGTACTTGGAAAAACGCGCGTTCGACTCGCTCAGCGCCTGCACTGCCAGCGCGGAAACCAGCAACACCAGCCCCGCCAAAAAGCCAAACGCCACGGTGAGCTTGGCGCGCACCGTCAAATTATTGATGCTCATTGTGATTTCCCCGTTCGGCCTTTTAACCGCGCCGTTTGTTGATGGCAGGCCCCGATGGCGCTGCTCGAAACTTGCAACGGCAGGGAAACTTGATGCTGTAGCGACCCAGTGGGGGTAATCCTCTCTATGTGAGCAATGTTGAGAATTGGCGCAGCCAACGCGAGCGTCATGGACCGTTGCGATCTCAGTCCAGCACGAAGACGAAATGCCGCGGTGGCGCACGTTGCCTGGGCAGGTAGTTGCGCAGAGCCAAGCGGTGATTAGTCTTTTTGGAGGGGGCGATGCGTGGCCGCTTGAGGAGGGAAGAGCGGTTCCGCTTCCTGCATGGCCCAGCAACTTCGCTGGATGCACTGGCGTTTCGTGGCGGCGGCAGCACGCGGCGGGTGCCGCTCTAACATGGTCGTTGACGCTAGGCGGTTGCGCAGGGCACCGGATCGTCGTCTTTCTCCTTCCGAATCTTGGGAATGAAGTCCATGGGCAACCATCGCATTGGCTCGGCATCCACCGCGCTGCCACATCACAGTACCTTGGCGAACAAGGAAAACGTAGCGCCGCAGCAGCAGCCCAATGGCAAACAGGTTCGGTCTAGGCAGGGGGTCTTGGCGTCGCTAGCCGCGAGCCCGCGTCGTGCGGGGCGCGCGCTGCAGAGGATGTTGCATATCAATCGGCCCGCGGAGCCACCGGCCAAACCACAGGTTGCCCGACCGGCTGTGCAGGTGCGGCCATCCGTCCAGCAACCCCCCATGGCCAACGCCCCCGTGCGGCGCGAAGTTGCGGGGCCACCCAGATCGGTGCGTACGCCAGGTCATGGCGTGTCTGGCGGCAATACGTCGGTCCAGCATCATCGTGCGCGGGTGTTGAGCCAGATTGAGCATCTGCCGACCGAGCATGGCAAGCAGGCGTGGCGCAAACCGATCGAGGCCATGGAAACGCTGGATCGACACGTTGCCGGTTTGCCGCCCGCGCAATCCGTCAAGCTGCTGCAGCAGATGCAGGTCATCCTCAGCATCAAGGACAGCCATACGCGCAATCTGAACCTGGATCACTTCGTTGCCTCGCTCAAACCGGCGACCGTGCACGCGGCCCCCCCGAGGGGAAGTGCTTCGCCGGCACCGCGCGTATCCACGCCACGGGTGCCTGCCGCAGCGCCGCAGCGCCCGCCTGCCACACCGACCAAGCTGAGCTTCAAGGACCTGGAGGCGTTTGCAAGCCAGCGGCGGCGTCCGGCCACGCATGCGCAAGGCATGCCCGCGCGGGGGCCGCAGGCTGGCCGCCCGGCAAGCGCACCTGCCACGCCCGCACGTCAGAACACCGCCCCGACGCTGACGCTGGCCGACTTTGAGCGGGAAGCGGAGGACGAGGCCGCTTATCACGGCTACGCGCATGCGGACTACAGCGGCGCCCGTGCGAACTACGCCAGCTATCTCGCGCGCCACAATCCAGCGCCGGAACGCCGCGCACAGTCCGCACCACCGCGCGTCCAACGCACCGCCCCGCCCACGCTCGACCATGTGCAGCGCGCCCAGATTGCGCACGCTGAAGACGAGCGTGCCCGCTATCACAATGAAATGCCGAACTATCAGCAGGCCTACGCAGACCATGAGGCCCGCCAGCCGGCGCCTGCCGCCGTTGGGCTCAGGCGTGCGGCGCGCCCGGCACCTCGCCAGTTGACCGCCAGCGAGTTGCAGTCGATCCACCAAGAGGAAGATGAGCGCGCGAATTACTTCAACGAAACCCCGGACCATGCGGGCGCGGAAGCTGCATACCGGGCGCGGCATGGGCTGTGATGCGTATGCGGCGGGCCCGGCTCAGAGAAGAGCGCGCCCAACATGCTCAGCTTGGGCAGGGAATGCACCGGCCCACGGCTGTATCAGTCCGACACTGCTACGGATGAAGCGTCTCGCCCTTGTTCAGCATGTCAATGAATTGAGCGATCTTCTTTGCGCGCGTCTCCACCTTCTTCACGTTCTGGATTCTGAACAGAATCGCGTACCGATTCTGGCCATTCAGGGTGGCAAAGAACTGCTTGGCTTTCGGGTTGGCGTCCAGGGCCTGCTGCAGGTCATCGGGCACGGTTGATGTACTTGCAGACGAGTAGGCTGCCTCCCAACGCCCGTCTTGCTTGGCCAGATCGACTGCACGAAGCCCTGGCGGGCGCATCCTTCCGGCGCTGATCAACGCTTCAGCCTTGGCGGTGTTGATCTTTGACCAGATGCTTTTGGCGGTTCTGGGCGTGAACCGCTGCAGCCAGTGGTGCTCGTCTTCCGCCTGCTTTTGCCCGTCGATCCATCCGTAGCAGAGGGCGCTCTCAACGGCCTCTGCATAAGACACGGTGGATTGCTCGGCCGACCGCTTTGCGATGCGGAGCCAGACGCCGGCCGCAGCCTCGCCGTGGGTTTCCAGCCAGGCTTCCCAGGCTTCCTGGTTGATGAAGGAAAGTGTTGGATTCGCCATCGTGTTGGTCGGCGACGTTATTCGCGCCTGAAACCGAGCACACCTCTGCCCATTGCATTTTCAGACACCAGCGGATTCGGCATCCAGGCCGTGTGTACCTCCAACCTGTCTCCATCCAGCGTATAGAACCGTTCCTGCTCCGTGCCGTTCCAGGCTTCATTCCAGCACGCGTCGACCTTCGTGATGAACCGATCGCCCTCGACCCGATACCGCCCGGTGTAAGCCACGATCGTGCGGAACAGCGCCGCCAGCTTCTCGTCTGTGTTTCCCGGCTCGCGCACCTTCGCCGTGAGGAGCACCATCATGCGTCCGTCAGCGCCGAAGATCAGTGAACCCTGGGGGTCGGCGCCCCAGGGTTGCGTGCGCTCCTTTGTCTCCTGAAGCTCGGTCTCGAAAGACACCAGCCGCCAGCTGCCGTGCAGCTTTGTATCGTGCTCAGTCATCGTTCGTCCTGTCCTCGTTCGTTTAAATGCGCGTATGCGATGAGCGCTGCAAGACAACGTGCGTCGCCTTTTCCGACGCTACGGATTCAACGCACGTGTAGCCCAGCGCTCGCAAGTCGATGCCTTCGAACAGGGGTTCCCCACGGCCAAGCAGGATTGGCGAGATTGCAATGTGCAGTTCATCGATGAGGCCCTCACGCAGGTACTGCCGAATGGTGCTCGCGCCACCGCCGATTCGTACATCCTTCCCGCCGGCGGCCTCGCGCGCACGGTCGAGCGCTTCTCGAAAGCCGCCTGTGACGAAGTGGAACGTCGTGCCGCCCTCCATCTCGATGGGCGCACGCGCGTAGTGGGTCAACACGAAAACGGGAACGTGATATGGCGGGTTGTCGCCCCACCAGCCTTTCCAGTGGTCGTCGGGCCAATCCCCGCGAATGGGGCCGAACATGTTGCGCCCGAGAATCCACGCCCCGACGTTCCGGAAACTACGGGCGGCAAAGTCATCGTCAACGCCAGTGGTGCCGCCGTCCTTGCCGAACAGGTTCCGCTGGAACGTGCGCGTTGTGACAAGCCACTGGTGTAGGTCCATCCCGCCAATGCCGAGCGGATGGTCGATGTCCTGATCCGGACCTGCGCCGTATCCGTCAATCGAGATGGTGAAGCCCGCAACGCGAACGCGTGTCATCGTTTGTCTCCAGCGCCAATCGGACGCCCGATCGGTCATCAACGGATGCGGGCGTCAGGACCTGCATATTAGTACCGGCGCCAGCCGAGCGCGTCGCCTACGCCGGGTCGGGCATCAGCCAATGGGGGGAGGGGGCGCGCCATCCTTTAGAATCGCGGACTTTGCCCGTACTCCCATGTGGTTCAAAAACCTTCAGCTTCATCGCCTGCCGGCGCCTTGGGCCGTTACCCCTGAACAGCTTGAAAAGTGGCTGGCACCCCACGCGTTTCAACCGGGCAACAGTGTAGAGAAACAGACCTCCGGCTGGGCGTCGCCACGCGAGGATGGCGCGCTCGTGTATTCAAACAACGGGCAGATGCTGCTGACCTTTCGCGCAGAAAAGAAGCTGCTGCCGGCGTCCGTCATCAACCAGGTGACCAAGGCTCGGGCGCTCGAGCTGGAGGAGCAGCAGGGCTTCAAGCCCGGTCGAAAGCAACTGCGCGAACTCAAGGAACAGGTGACCGACGAACTGCTGCCGCGCGCATTCAGCATTCGGCGCGATACGCGGGTGTGGATCGATACGGCAAACGGCTGGCTGGTGATCGATGCGGCTTCGCAGGCGGTGGCCGACGACGTGCGCGGCCTGCTCGTGAAGTCGATCGACCAGTTGCCGCTCACCAATGTGCACGTGGCACATTCGCCGGTGGCTGCCATGACGGAGTGGCTGCTGTCTGGCGAGGCGCCCGGCGGCTTCACCGTCGACCAGGACGCCGAGTTGCGCTCGACGGGTGAGGGCGGCGCCACCGTCCGATACGTTGGCCACGCGCTCGAAGCCGAAGACATGCGTCGTCACATCGAAGCCGGCAAACAGTGCATGCGCCTCGCCATGACTTGGGACGACCGCGTCTCCTTCGTGCTCACGCCGTCACTCCTGATCAAGCGCGTAACGCCGCTCGACGTGATCAAGGAAGCCGAAGACCCCACCGCACAGAACGACGACGAACGCTTTGACTCCGATGTCGCGCTCATGACGGGCGAGTTGGCGCGGATGCTGAGCGACCTGGTCGACAGTCTGGGGGGCGATCAGCTCGATGCCGCGCAACAGGCCAAGGCGGCCTGAGCGGTACCTTGAACGCGCCTGAAGCGAGGGGCGCTTCACAGCGCGCGGAGTCAGGCAGGCCACAGTCAAAAGCGTTTGCCCAGGGATTCGGCCCATTTCGGGTACTTATCCCTGTGCATGACAGCGCATCACCCCCGTAGAGAGGGGGCAGGCCGGCCCATCCGCAGCGGCTTTCCCACGTAAAATCCGGAGCGCGCGCCGCCATGCTCGGCGCCCTGTTTTGATATCCGGATGTACGTCGATCTTCTTACCCTTTATCTCCTTGCCGTCGGAATCCTGCTCGCCAGCGCTGGAATGCTGTTCTGGGAGCATCGGACCAACCCTCGCCGCAGCAAGGCGTTGCGCCTGCTGGCGGCCGGGTTTGCGACGCTCGCGCTCGGCTGCACGGCCGTGCTGTTCCGCCATGTAGTGCCGGGCGCGACGGGCGCTGCACTCTGCAACCTCATCATGCTGTGTGGCTATCTGCTCGTGCTGTCGGGCGTGGCGGCGCTGAACGGGCGGCAGTATCGCGGCGCCGCAGCCGGCGTGCTCATCGGCATGGCCCTGGTCTGGGCGATCTGGGGCGCGCAGTGGCAAGGCATCCTGTGGAACTACGTCAGCGCGATTCCGATTGCGTTGGTCAGCGCGATGACGGCTCGCGAAATGTGGCGTAGCGATGCCATGAAGCCGCTGCGCCCGCGACAACTCGTGGTGGTTGTGACGACGTTGCATGCCGCGCTCTACCTTGCCCGCGGGATCGCGCTGCCCGGGCTGGTGTCGGCATTCGGGCCGGCCATGCAGCCGTTGGCCAGCAAGTTGACGATGATCGAAGGCGTCTTGTACGCGATGGTGTTGCCGATGACGTTGCTGAAGCTGATTCGGGACGAGGCCCACGGCCAGCTTCTGAGCGAATCGCAGACGGACTACCTGACCCGCCTTGGCAATCGCCGCTGGTTCTTCGAACGGGGCGAACGCCTGATCGAACGTATTGGCAGCAACCGGCCCGTCGCCATGCTCGTGTTCGATCTTGACCGGTTCAAGGCCATCAACGACCGCTACGGGCACCAGGCCGGCGACACCGTTCTCAAGGTGTTTGCGGAAATCGCGCAGGGTGTGCTCGGCCCCGACGTGATGCTTGCGCGCATTGGCGGCGAAGAATTCGCCGCGCTGCTGTCGGGCGATGACGCCCGCCATGCCAGAACGCGGGGTGAGGCCGTGGCCAAGTGCTTTGCGGAGGCGGTCCAACGCCGCAGCGACAGCGCCGGCATTCTGGCGACAGTCAGCATTGGGATGGCCCAGTTCGACGCCGACCTGCCCTCGCTGGCGGAAGGCCTGGCTGCGGCAGACAAGGCGCTCTATCGTGCCAAATCGCTGGGCGGCAATCGGCTTGAAGTCGCGCAGCCTGCCGGGCAAGTCGACGAGACGGTGTTCTCGTAACGGTGAACGTTGTTCAGTCCGTCCGCCCGGCGCGCAGGTCGCTCTTGCGGATGAGCTGCAAGAGCGTCTCCGCAGGCTTGCTCAGCCGTCGCGCAGACAACGTGATGAATTCGATGGCCGGCAGCGGCGGCAAAACGTCGCCATTGACGGGCGGCACCAGCCCTCCGCCGGCCAGGTTCTGCGCACGCACGGTAATCCCCAGCCCGCCGCGGGCCGCGGCAATACACCCGGAATGACTGCTGCTGGTGCAGACCACGCGCCACAGCCAGCCCGTTGCAGCCAGCGTGTCCAGCACGATCGAGCGCGTCACGCTCGGCTCGTTGACGAGGATGAGCGGCAGCGGCTGACTCACATCGACCACGGTACCGGGCCGCGCCAGCCATTCGAGCTGCCCTCGGAATAGCGGGACACCGCGTCGGCCGCCCTCGCGGCGCTTGCCGACAATGAGATCCAGCGAGCCGTCTTCGATGCCTTCGTACAGCTTGCTCGTCATCCCCATCGTGATCTCAAGCTCGACATCCGGATGCGTGGCCCGAAATGCGGCCAGCAGATTGGGCAGCGGCCCCTGTGCCAGGTCTTCCGAAGAGCCAAGGCGCACACGGCCCTGCAGCCGGGGCGCACTGAACTGCAACTCTGCGCGCGCCAGGGATTCGAGGATCAACTTCGCGTGAACGAGTAGTGCTTCGCCGTCGGGCGTGAGCGACACCGAATGGGTGTCGCGCACAAATAGCCGCCGGTTCACGCTTTGCTCCAGCCGGCGGATGTGATCGCTGACCGACGATTGCGAGAGGTCAAGCTGGCGCCCGGCCTCCGTAAAGCTATGGGCGGCGGCCACCGTGGCGAAGGTTTGAATCCAGACAGGATTGAGCATGCGGGCATTGTCATCGGAATTTCCGATAACAGTCAACGTCTCTAGAGGGGTTCCCGATTGGCTGTCCGTCGGTAGCATTGCGGGTGATGTCCGGCGCTTTCCGGGCAGCATTCCAGGATTCACATGCAGACCGCTTCAACTTCCGCTGCCCCGCAGAACACCTCTCAAAAGGCCATGCTGTCGATTGTCTTTGCCGGCTTCTTCATGCAGGCGCTGGACACGACGATCGTCAATACCGCGCTGCCATCGATGGCGCGCAGCCTCGGTGAAAAGCCCCTCGACCTGAAATCGGTGGTGGTGGCCTACACGCTCACCATGGCCATGCTGACGCCAGCATCAGGGTGGCTGGCAGACAAGTTCGGCACGCGGCGCGTTTATTTCACCGCGATCCTGATCTTCGTTCTCGGCTCGGTGTTCTGCGCGACGGCGCACACGCTGCCGCAACTGGTGGTCGCCCGCGTGCTGCAGGGCATTGGCGGATCGATGCTGTTGCCGATTGGCCGACTCGCGGTGCTGCGCAATATTCCGGGCGAGCAGTACATCGCCGCCTTGGCCTTCGTGTCGGTGGCGGGGCAGGTTGGCCCGCTCCTGGGGCCGGCGCTTGGCGGCTGGCTCGTGCAGGATGTCTCGTGGCACTGGATTTTCCTGATCAACGTACCGGTGGGTTTCGTTGGTCTGTTTGCGGTCCGGCGCTATCTTCCTCAAGACGCCGTGCGCGCCGTGGCGCCATTCGATTGGCTTGGCTGCGGGCTGCTGTCGTTGTGCATGGTGGCGTTCTCGCTGGCGCTCGAAAACGGCGCGCAGAGCCCCTGGAGCGCAGCGCTGATCGCTGTGAGCGTGGTCAGCGCGCTGCTCTACATTCCGCACGCAAGGCGGCGTGTGGCGCCGCTGTTCCAGCTTGCGCTGTTTCGCGAACCGAACTTCAGCATTGGGCTCGTCGGCAATCTGTTTTGCCGCATTGGTTCGGGCGCTGTGCCCTTCCTGTTGCCGCTGCTGTTCCAGTTGCAGCTTGGCTATTCGCCGTTGCATTCGGGGTTGCTGCTATTGCCGATTGCCATTGCCGGCATGCTCGCCAAGCGTTGGGTCGTCCCGCTCGTGAACCGCTTCGGATATGACGTGTTCCTGCAGGTCAACACGTGGGTCGTTGGCGTCTCGATTGCCTCGTTTGCGGCCATGGCGCCGGGCTGGCCGCTGGCGCTGTCGATCGTGCAACTGTCGGTGTTTGGATGGGCGAATTCGATGCAGTTTGCAGCCATGAACAGCATCACGCTCAAAGGCTTGTCGCATCAGGATGCCGGCAGCGGCAACAGCTTGTTCTCGATGGTGCAGATGCTCGCAATCGGCCTGGGCGTATCGATCGGGGGCGGGCTTGTCAGCCTTTTCTCGGTCAAGCTTGGTGTGGCCGCGCCGGCTTATCGGCTGGCGTTCTTCACCATGGGCGTCGTGACCGTGTTTTCTGCGTGGATTTTTCGCAGGCTCGATGCCAAGCCCGCGCCGCTCCGTGCCAAGAACGTAGACGCCAAGGCTGTTCAGGCGCGCTAACGATTGCAGGCGCTGCTTGGGCGGGGCCTCATCCGCGCATGCGCAGAAGATCGGCGTAAGAGACCAATTTGCGCTTTCCAGGCCCGAGCGTCTTGCGCTTTGACGTTGACCGGCCTGGCTTGCTGCGCTCGAACTTGGCCGCAGCGCGTGCGTCTTCCTTGGCATGCACGCTGGCGGATTTCGTTTCCGCCTTGACGCGTTCGGCTTCCAGCCGTGCGGCCACCCGCTCTTCGCGGGCAACTTCCTGTGCTGCCGAGAGGATCTCTGCCTTGAGTTGATCGCGTCGCTGCCGGGCGGCAATGCGGGCGGCCTGCAATTGCTCCTTCCGTTGCCGGAGCCAGTCTTTTCGGCTCACCGGCGCGGGCCGTGCCTCTGCCGGTACGCTCAGGCGCAATGCTCGGCTGGCGGCAACTTTCTCGGCGTGGATCTGGCGACGGGAATCGCGTTTCGCATCACTCATGGTGCGCAACGCTCCCTGGCGGCACCGTTGTGCCGCCGTGCACCGGCAGGGAATGGCGGGTCATGACATTCATTCCGTCAACCGTACCATAGGGTTTCAAGTCCCGCAGGGGTGATGCCTGCCCATCAAGCGTTCTGGCGCCCGTTCCGGCAGGCGCGCGAATGCCCAGGGGCCGGCGCTATTCCGGTGCGGTATTCCCCCTGCGCCAGGCGGCGTCTCGGCCAGGGAGTACGGCGGTTGATGCCCCTGGGCACTCGTCCAACCGCATTGTTTTTCCGCCGCCTGCAATACCGTATGTGCGTGAATACGCAACCAAATTGCATCGCCGTTGGCGCAAAATAGCGGTTTGGGCATTTTTGTGCCCCCCTGCACCCTTGGAGACGGTATGAACAACGTTGTCGAATCGGCCATTTCGATCGAGAAGCGCCCGGACCCTGTTCCGGCGGAAGAGCGCGCGCGCCTGCTGGAAAACCCCGCTTTCGGCCGCGTCTTCACGGATCACATGGCCACCATCCGCTACACCGAGGGCAAGGGCTGGCACGACGCCAAAATCGGCGCGCATGGCCCGATCCAGTGCGATCCGTCCACGCTGGTTCTGCACTACGCGCAGGAAATCTTCGAGGGCATGAAGGCCTACCGCCTGCCGGATGGCGGCGGTGCGCTGTTCCGTCCGGAGGCGAATGCGCGCCGGTTTCAGAATTCGGCCAAGCGCCTGGCAATGCCCGCGCTGCCGGAAGATCTCTTCCTGCAGGCCGTGCGCGAGCTGGTCAAGCTCGATCGCGACTGGATTCCGTCGGGCCAGGGCTCGTCGCTGTACCTGCGCCCTTTCATGATCGCCACCGAAGTGGTGCTGGGCGTGAAGCCGTCGGCCGAGTACCTGTTCTGCGTGATTGCCTGCCCGGTGGGTGCGTACTTCAAGGGCGACGCATCGTCAGGCGTCACCATCTGGGTGTCGGACAACTACACCCGCGCCGCGCCCGGCGGCACGGGCGAGGCCAAGTGCGGTGGCAACTACGCCGCCAGCCTGGTCGCCCAGGCGGAAGCCACCCGCGAGGGCTGCGACCAAGTCGTCTTCCTCGATGCGGTGGAGCGCAAGTGGATTGAAGAGCTGGGCGGCATGAACGTCTTCTTCGTCTTCGATGACGGTTCGCTGCAGACGCCGCCGCTCACCGGCACGATCCTGCCAGGCATTACGCGCGATTCGCTGATCACGCTGGCGCGCGGCATGGGCCTGACCGTGCGTGAAGAGCCGTACTCCATCGACCAGTGGCAGGCCGACGCGCAAAGCGGCCGCCTGCGCGAAGCCTTTGCCTGCGGCACCGCAGCGGTTGTCACGCCCATCGGCAAGGTCAAGGGCCACAAGCACAACTTCACCATCGGCGATGGCAAGGCAGGCGAGCTGACGACCAAGCTGAAGGCGGCATTGGTCGATCTGCAGAACGGCCGCGCACCGGACCCGCACGGCTGGCTCGATCGCCTGTTCTAAGACCAGGATGGCTGAGTCGCTTTCTGCGCTTTCGGTGGATGGGACCGAGGCATGGATCACCACACCCGATGGCCGGCTCCATGCCCGGCAATGGGGCGGCCCGCTTGACGATGCCGCCAAACCGCCCATCGTGCTGCTGCACGATTCGCTCGGCTGCGTAGCGCTGTGGCGCGATTTTCCGCAGCACCTGGCGCAGTCAACCGGGCATGCGGTCATCGCCTACGACCGGCTTGGCTTTGGCCAATCCGACGCCTTTGCGGGCCCGCTCGATCCGGGCTTCATTCAGCATGAAGCGTATGGTGGCTTTGCCGCGCTAACCGAGCAGCTTGGCGTGGACCGCTTCATCGTCTTCGGCCACAGCGTCGGCGGCGGCATGGCCGTGTCGATCGCGGCGGCGTATCCGGGCCGCTGCGCGGGGTTGATCACCGAGTCGGCGCAGTCGTTCGTGGAGCAGCAAACGCGCGAGGGCATCCGCGTTGCCCAGGCACAGTTTGCCCAGCCCGGCCAGATGAGCCGGCTCGAGCGGTACCACGGCAGCAAGGCGCAATGGGTGCTGGATGCGTGGGTCAACACGTGGTTGTCACCAGCGTTTGCGCAGTGGTGCCTGGACGACGCGCTGCTTGCCGTGCGCAGCCCCGTGCTGGCGCTGCACGGTACCGAAGATGAATACGGCTCGACCGCGCAGCCCGAACGCATCGTCACGCTGGCCGGCGCGCCCGCCACGCTCAAGCTCGTGCAGCGTTGCGGACACGTGCCGCATCGGGAGCAGGAGGCCGCTGTGCTGGATGCGGTCAACGCGTTCCTCCCCACATTGGCCTGATCCGCATTGCGCGCCGGCGCCTTCGGCGGCTGGCATAAACG
This sequence comes from Ralstonia sp. 22111, assembly GCF_052045895.1. Taxonomy (NCBI): domain Bacteria; kingdom Pseudomonadati; phylum Pseudomonadota; class Betaproteobacteria; order Burkholderiales; family Burkholderiaceae; genus Ralstonia; species Ralstonia sp. 22111. The sequence goes on from NZ_JBQEPR010000003.1 coordinate 20,687, forward strand.
GTTGTTGTGAGTCTGCGTTCAGGTGCGCCGCACCAAAATCGAACGACCGTTTTTAAATCGCCTGTTTCAATCGACTGCTTTTTTCCCGCCTCCAGAGGGCCGCGCGGCGGCCGCTTTGTTTGGAGTTTTGCGCCTAGTTTCTGGCGTTGGTCTCTCCTCCTGCTGCGCCTATAACGCAAGCGTCGGGCACGACCCCGGCGGCGCACGCATGTGCGTACACAAGCCAAGCTACCCGGCGGGGCAAAACAGGAGGAAGACAATGGCAACACCCGGCATGGTCGCGTCCGTAGAATGGACCGACGGCAAGCGCTATCTCTGGATGCTCGGCGCGCTGACCATCACGCTACCCATCATCGCGGCCGTTTCGGCGCTGGCGACGGGCTGGCATCCGCTCTGGTGGGCGGGGCCGTTCATCGTGTTCACGATCATCCCGCTGCTCGATTTCCTGATCGGCGACGATCGCGATAACCCGCCCGAAGACGTCGTCCCCACGCTGGAAAAACAGCGTTACTACCGCCGCATCGTCTACCTCGCCACCACCGTGCTCTACGTGAGCTTTGCGGTAGCGATGTGGGTGCTGCGCACGTATGACCTTGCCTGGTACGACTACCTTGCGTTCGCGTTTTCGGTGGGCGTGGTGACGGGCATCTCGATCAATACCGCGCACGAGCTTGGTCACAAGACCGATGGCTTCGAGCGCTGGCTCGCAAAGATCACGCTCGCGCCCGTGGCGTATGGCCACTTCTTCGTGGAGCACAACCGCGGCCACCACGTGCGCGTGGCCACGCCGGCTGATCCGGCAAGCGCGCGCTATGGCGAGTCGTTCTGGGAGTTTCTGCCGCGCACGGTGGTGGGCAGCGTCAAATCGGCGTGGGCATTGGAGAAGCGTCGGCTGGAGCAGCAGGGCCACTCGGTCTGGTCATGGCGCAACGATGTGCTTAACGCCTGGGCGATGACGGTGGTGCTGTGGGGTGTGTGCATCGCGTTTGTTGGGCTCAAGGCGGTGCCGTTCCTGATCATCCAGGCCATCTACGGTGCATCGTTGCTGGAGGTGGTGAACTACCTGGAGCACTACGGCCTGTGCCGCCAGCAATTGCCCAGCGGCCGCTACGAGCGATGCACGCCGCAGCATTCATGGAACAGCAACCACGTGGTGACGAACCTGTTCCTGTATCAACTGCAGCGGCATGCCGATCACCACGCCAACCCGACGCGCTCATTCCAGGCGCTGCGGCATTTCGAGCACTCGCCGCAACTGCCCGCCGGTTATGCGGCGATGATCCTGATTGCCTATGTGCCGCCGCTGTGGTTTCGCGTGATGAACCCGCGCGTGGTGGCGCACTACAACGGCAACATGTCGCTGGCGAACATCAAACCGTCGATTCGCGACAAGGTGCTGGCGCAGTATCCGGCGCGCGCCTGACCTGCGGACCTAGCGCCGCGCCACCAGGTACTGCACACCCTGCGGGCCGTAGCGCTCGGTGTGCGGTGCGTTGGCGGCCAGATGGAATGTGTCGCCGGGCCGGTAGACGCGCTCGGCGCCGTCTGCGCGGATATGGATTTCTCCTTCCAGGATGAGCGCTTTCGCCTCGAACGGGTGCGTGTGCGTGTCCAGCTCGCCCGCCTCTCGCATAACGAGGACAAACTCGGTAAAGCCTTCCGCTGTCAGTGCACTGACGAATGCGTCACGGTCCATTGGCGTGTCTCCGTGTTATGGGTGCTGCCGTTTCACCATAAGCGCGGGGCTCCGAAATAAAAAGACGGCCCGGAGGCCGTCGAAAATTCGGCTGTGGGGAAGCCAAATACAACGTTGGAAAGTATCTGGCTATCGGTGCTGCAAATCTAATTGATCTTTGTTATGGCGACGATAGGGGATGGGTGGGCGCAGAATGTCGTGGCGCCACCGGATTCCTGAGCCCGCCATGAACGCCATCACGCCCGCTGTCATGCTTGAACCCGCTCCAGTCAGCCTGCGCTCCAGCGAGGGGCTCGGCTGGGACGGCTTTGCCGCCACACTGCTCGGCATCCGGCCCGGCACGTACCGGGTGCCCGCCATGGCGCAGCACCGCGTTACCGTGCATGTCGGCGCGCCTGTGCGGGCGAACTGCGTATGCGACGGCCGCCGTTATTCGGGCATCCAGGCGCCCGGCGATGCGAATGTGATTCCCGCAGGCCTGCCTGGCATGTGGACGGACGATGCCGACTGCCGGATTCTGCGCATCGCCATCACCGATACGTTTGTACGCAGCATCGGCGAACAGGTGGGTGCACCGGCAGACATCACGCCCCGTCTGCAATGGCGCGATGCGCGCGTGCGGCATCTTGCCGCGGCGCTGGGGGCCGAGCTGGGGGCGGAGGACACATCCGATGCGCTGTATGCGGAAAGCCTGTGCACGGCGCTGGTCGTCCGACTGCTGCGCGGCAGTCAGGATGCGGCCGAGGGGGCAGCCAACAGTGCTCGCACGCTGGCGCCCCGCGTGGCTGCACGCGTGATCGACTACATCGAAGCCCACCTGCACCAGCGCCTGATGCTGGCCGATCTGGCAGCGCAGGCTGGCTTGAGCGTGCCGCATTTCAACGTGCTGTTTCGTGCAACGCTGGGCGTGCCGGTGCATCGCTATGTCGTGCAGCGCCGCGTGGAGCGTGCGAAGGCGCTGCTGCTCGATGGCAGGCGCAGCGCGTCGCAGATCGCGCTCGAGGTTGGCTTCGCGCACCAGAGCCATATGACGCAGTGGATGCAGCGGCTGCTTGGTGTGGGCCCGCGTGATGTCGTTCGCGCGGGCAAGGCTGCGGCCGCTTCGGTGGACACGCTGGCCACGTAGTCAATCCTACGAATCTGCCAGATTCCTCCGTTCCTGCAAGTTGCGTTTGCGGCGCCACCCTAAGCTCGTGCCTCCCACTTGAGAGGAGCGCGAACATGTTTGTCATCTTTGGGGCGTCGGGCAAAGTCGGCGGCGTCACCGCCAGGGCGCTACGCAACGCGGGTCGGCCCGTGCGCGCGGTGGTCCGCCATGCCCGGCAAGGCGAGGTGCTGGCCAAGCTCGGCTGCGACATTGCGATTGCCGACCTGACAGATCCGGCTTCGGTCGCATCGGCCATCAAGGGCGCCACGGCCGTGCAGATGCTGTGTCCGGTGCCAGTGCGTGATGCGGACCCAGCGTCGACCATGGAGCGCATGGTCGACGTGGCCGCCGATGCGCTGCGCGCCAACCCGCCCCCGGCTGTCCTGGCCCTGTCGGACTACGGCGCTGAACTGGACCGGGGCACTGGCCTGACGCGGTTGTTTCATCTGCTGGAAGAGCGGCTCAAGCCGCTGGCGACCCATCTGACGCTGCTGCGTTCAGCAGAGCACGCGCAGAACTGGGCGGCGATGCTGCCCGTCATGCTGGCGACGGGGCGGCTGCCCAGCCTGCATCAACCATTGGATCGCGCATTTGCGACGGTCGCCACGCAAGACGTTGGTGCGCTGGCCGCCGAGTTGTTGCTGGAAGGGCCATCGGGCAAGACGCTGCGCGTCGTCAGCGTGGAAGGCCCGCGCCGCGTGAGCCTGGTCGACGTGGCACGCGCGTTTGGCGCCGTCGTAGGCCGCGAGATTGTTGCCGATGCACTGCCGCGCACCGCTTGGGCGCCGATGCTGCAACGCGCCGGTCTGAGCCCGAACCATGTACAGCTCATCACCGAACTGTACGACGCGGTCAACGCTGGGCAGATCGACGTAGAGAAGGGCGTATCCGAGCAGCGTTTCGGCAAGACCGAGCTGCATGCTGTGTTTGCCTCGATGCTCGCGGCACACGTGCAGTCCAGATAAGTTGGGGAGTCGCCCGGTGCGCCTGGATGGTCCGCCGCTTTGCGCCTATGCTTCGCAGCATTGCTCAAGCCGACGCCCCGTGGGGGCGAGGAGGCCACCGTGATGATTTCCGCACGCTGTCTTGTCCTGGCGCTGCTGCTGGCTGCGCCGGCCACCCACGCTGAAGACGATCTGCAGAACCGGGGTCACGACCCGTTCTTCCAGATTTCGTCGGGCGTAGCCAACTGCCCTGAGCCGGCCGGCCCGCGCATCACCGAAGCCGAGTGGAAGCGTGATTCTCACCACCGAATCGAGCACGGCAACCATTGTTGGCTGGAAGGCCGCTGCCGCCAGTTCAACTCCTTCGCCTATGACGATGAGATTGCCGAGACTGCGAAGCGGCGCCTGCAATGGATGTCCATCCATGTGCCGGGATGGAAGCAGAACACCACGCTGTGGGTGACGATATGGGAGCGGTGGATGCTGGTGCAGGGCTGCGTGGCGCCGGGTTATGCGCTGGCGCCGTTCATGACCGCCCTGCGTGACGTGCCCGATGTCGAACGCTTCATCGACGAGACAACGGCACACCCGGAGCGTGGCGTGCCTTATGCGTTGTTCCACAAGGGCGCGGTTGCCAAGCCCTGAGAGCCAATCAGCCTCACCTTCTGACGTATCGGCTCAGCGATTGTGCTTCTGATAAGTGCCGACAAGTTCGGCTTCAGCCAGCACGTGGCCACGCATGGCCCGCTCCAGCTCGGCCTTGGTAGGTGCGCCAAGCTCGGGCAGTTCCACGTTCAGCGCGTAGAGCTTGTGGTAGTAACGATGGCGCCCGACGGGCGGGCAGGGACCGCCGTATGCGGTGCGTTTCCAGTCGTTGTTGCCGGGGCGTGTGCCGGGGGGCAGTCCCTTGCGCGACGCGTCTTCCGCCAGTGAAGTGGTGGCGGGCGGGATGTTGTAGAGCACCCAGTGGACCCACGTCATCTTTGGCGCCGCGGGGTCGGGTGCGTCGGGGTCATCGACGATGAGTGCCAGACTGCGAGTGCCGGCCGGAGCGCCGGTCCACGCAAGCGGCGGCGATGTATCCGCGCCTTCACATGTCAGGCGGCTGGGGATTTCGCCGCCGGCGGCAAAGGCCGGCGAGGTCAAGGTGAGCGTCATGGCGTTCCTCACTTGAGCGGAGACGGGAGGGCCCCACAGCAGGGTTGCCAGCAGTAGCGCCCGGCCCAGCACTCGGAGCGTTCGGCAGTCTGCAGGCGGCATGTGCGAGATCCTGGTTGGCGAGAGCGCATCGTCTGACGCGCTCCTGACTCCCTTCAAGCTAGTGCGCAGCGGCGAGGCAGACAAGCATTGCCGCCGTCGCTTCAGCGCCCAACGCCCAACGCCCAACGCCTTCAGGCGAACCACCCCAGCACCAACGCCGCCACAGCCGGCACCGTCTGGACGAAAAGAATCCGCTTGTTGACGGTGATGGCGCCCCAGATGCCGGCCACCGCCACGCAAATCAGCCCGAACAGCGCGAAAGATGCGTTGACGGTCGGGTCTGGCGCCACCAACCCAATCACCAGCGCTGCCACCAGGAAACCGTTGTACAGGCCCTGGTTGGACGCCATGGCCGCAGTCTCGGCAGCTTTCTCGGGCGTCATGCGGAAGACCTTGGGTCCGCGCGTTTTCCAGAGCACCATTTCGAGCACAACGATATAGACGTGAATCAGCAATACGAGCAGGTAGGCGATGAGGCCGAGGGTTTTGATCATGGGTGGCAATCCGGATGTGAACGTGCCGCCATGATAGAGACTTTGCGCCGCGTATCGGCACCCGGAGGGAGGGGTATCGGCAGGGCAGAGGCGCACGCAGCCCCTTCCCGCTGAGGCACCGCCTGCAAATTTCATCTGGCAGGACTATCCTGTGCGTTTTCGTTCCAGGCAGAGGAGCCATCGCATGACTGCATCGCAAGGATCCATGATCTCGTTCAAGCGCCCAGACGGGCAGGACGTCCAGGGCTACCTGGCCAAGCCGGCCAAGGCGGAAGGCGCCCCGGGCATCGTCGTCATCCAGGAGTGGTGGGGCTTGAACGACCAGATTCGCGGCGTGGCGGACCGCCTCGCGCGCGCGGGCTACGTGGCCCTGGTGCCCGATCTCTATCGCGGCAAGATGACGGTCGAGGAGGAGGAAGCCCACCACTTGATGACCAACCTCAATTTTGGCGACGCGGCCACGCAGGACGTGCGCGGTGCAGTGCAATACCTCAAGCAGACCTGCGACCGCGTGGGCGTGACGGGCTACTGCATGGGCGGTGCGCTGACACTGCTGACGCTGTGTAACGTGCCGGAAGCGGATGCCGGCGTGGTCTGGTACGGCTACCCTCCGCTGGAATACATCGACGCCTCGAAGATCAAGGTGCCGGTGCAGGGCCACTGGGGCACGCAAGACAACGCCTTCAAGATCGAGGGCGTTGATGCGCTGGAAAAGAAGCTCGTCGATGCCGGCGTCGATGTGGACTTCCACCGCTATCTCGCGCACCACGCGTTCGCCAATGAAACGGCCGTGGGCGAGAACCGCATCGCCATCACGCAGTACGACCCGGTGTGGGCCGAACATGCGTGGGACCGCGCGCTGACGTTCTTCGGCCGCACGCTCTGGTCTCGTCAGGGGTAAGCGCACACAGGACGGCGGGATTGGCGGTACGGCGCGATCACGAAATGCTGCAATTTTGCATGTGGGCTGCGCTGTTGCCGCCGCTATAATTCACGGCGCTGCCGCACCAACGGCAGCTGGGTTTAGCAGCCTATTCTTACCGTATGGCCGGACGGCCGCCTCGGGCGGCTTTTTTACGTCCGTGCTCGCGCACGCTTGTACCACGGCGGGCCGGGCAGGGGACCTTCGGGTCGCCGGCGTCCTACGGGCCGGTCTGCTAACCCTGTCGTCGGGCCCGCCACCCTCGTTTAGCAGCGACTAGTCGGGCCTTTTGCAATCCGTAGGAGGCTCCATGACTGTTGTGTTCAGCGGGCGTCGCCCCGCGTCTTTTCCTTCCCCGCCTTGGCTGTGCCCCGTTCCGTTGCGATCCGGGAGCCGCCCATGACACTCACCAAACGCCGCGTCTACCTTGATGGTGCGCTGGAAGCGCGGGCTTTCCTCTGCCGAACGCAGGCCTACGTGCGTGAGTTCGGGCAGCATCGGCCGCGCCTCTTGCGGCAGCAACTGATGGAGTACACGGGCAGCGGGTACCCGCCTGCGTTTGCGCGCGGGTTTGTCGACATGATCGGCGCATACGTGTCACTGGCGCTTGAGCGTAGCGATATCGATCCGGCCGCGTGGGATCTGATGGCCGAGGTTGAGCGGTTGCGCTGAACGTCCTGCGGCCGCGCCAGGAAATCAGCCGGCCAGAATGCGCCGCGCCGCGCGATCCCCCCACCACGCGGCTTCTTCAAACACGGAATAGCCGGACAGGTCCGCATGCGCGTAGTGCATCGGCCCGGCGCTCTCACGCAGGCGCGCAATGTTTGGCCGCGAGAGAAAGCCCGGTGTGGGAATCGCCATCGCGTGGCCGCGCAGTGTCAGGTCGGCCCGGCGGATCTGCGTGCGCAGGCGGATGCCGTACACCGCATCCAGATCGGCTAGCGCGCGATCGAGCAGCGCTTGCGGCGATGCCTTCAGCAGCCATTCACGTGCCGCCTTGGGCGTCATGTCCGACAGCGCCACGTAGGCCGTGAAGACGCTCTGCGCGGGCGGCCCGACGCGAATGTCCTGGTGATTGGCCACCACGTAGCCCAGGCCGGTACCGCGATAGACCACGTTGTCCCATGCCAGTGGTGTGTCGTCGTGTTCGGGCGGAAAGCCGTCGATAAGCAGGTTGGCAAGCAGCCACGGCGCGGCTTCGGGCAACTCGGCGGCGGGCACATCAAAGCCCTCGACGATGTGCTTGGCAACGTGCAATGGCATTGCGCTGACCACGTGATCGGCCAGTAGGCGCACAACGCGGCCGTCTGCCTGCAGCACATCGGCGAAGACGCGTGCGCCGGCTTCGCTCGTCGTGCCGATGCGCGCGGCGCTGCCAGGTAGGAAGCGGCCTGGCTCGGCCAATCGGGCGGCTTCGAACAGCCGCTCCGCCATCCAGTCCAGCCCCTCAGGCCACGTCAGCACGGTGCCCTGCTCGGCATTGCTCGCCATGCCGCCGCGGCTGGCGAAGTACGCAATGCCGGCCCATGCTGAGACGTGATCTGCCGTGGCGCCGTAATCGTCGCGGCAGCAGTAGTCGGCATACCAGTGCAGCGTGGCGGCGCGGTAGCCCTCGCGGTGTAGCCAGTCGCGAAAGGTCAGTGCATCGAGCGCGCGCCATGCCGGGTCTGCGGACGAAAGCGCAGTCGGCACGGCAAAGATGCGGCGGCCATCGGCGCCCTTGGTTTGGCGCAGGCTGTCGATCTGAGCGAAGAAGCGGGTGTGCTCGTCGCGCTCGTCGGGCGTAATGCCCTCGTGCGGCACAAAACCGTCTTGCCAGCGATTGCCCAGCCACAGGCGTTCATCGGGCGCGTGTACGAGCACGCGTTCGTCGTACGTCGGACGCAGCGAAAACGGGTCGCGTTCGATCACGCCAAAGTCGGCCAGCATCTCGCGCACGTGCGTCGATTCCATCGACGGCAGCGGCAGGTAATGCGCACCCGTCGGGAAGCGCTGCGTACCGAAGGCGCCACCGGCCGCATTGCCATAGCGCTCCGGGCCTTCGACGACTACCACGTCGCGCCGGCCGCTTTTTGCCAGCCGCCAAGCGCAGCTCAATCCGCCGATGCCGCTGCCGCAGATGGCCACGCCCACGCGGCGCGTTTCCGATAGTGCAGGCAACGCGCGCAAGTCGCGCAATTGGTGGCCCGCAGCCTGACCCGGCATGCGCACGTTGGGCGTGATTTCCGTAAAGGCCCGAAAGCGTGCCCACGAAGCGGCACCCGCGGCGGCCACACCGGCCGCTGCTGCACCCACCAGAAAGCTGCGTCTGCTGTTCATGATGTGCCGGTCATCAGCGCAGCACGCCGTGCCAGTCTTCTTCGAAATACCGCACCAGCGATTGGTTGTTCAGCCGGTTGGGCTCCACCTGCGGGCGCGGCATGTCGGGCGCGAAGCTGAACATCTGATGCGTGGTGTCGGCATCCAGGAAGCGTGTCGGCACGCGGTACGACGTAGGCGGCTTGAAGTCCGCGCGGCCCGGCGCGGCCAGGATGAAGCCCCATTCGCCAAACGAGGGGACCAGCGCGTGGTACGGCCACGTGCGGTAACCGGCTTCCTTCAAAGTCGCATCCACACACCAGTACGAACGCGGCGCGAAATACGGAGACGTGGCCTGAATGACGACCAGGCCCGTATCCGCCACATGGCGCGATAGCAGTCGATAGAACGGCACCGAATACAGCTTGCCGATGCTGAAGTTGGATGGGTCCGGAAAATCCACGATGGCCACGTCGAACATGTCGGTAGCGGTCTGCATCCATTGCGCCGCATCGGCGTTGACCACCGTCACGCGCGGGTCGCTGAATGCATGCTGATTGAGCGCGACCAGTGCCTCGGCGTGCGAGAACAGGTTCGTCATGCGCGGGTCCAGGTCGACCAGCGTGACGTGCTCGATCTGCGGGTACTTCAGGATCTGCCGCAGCGCGAGGCCGTCGCCGCCGCCCAGCACCAGCACGCGCCGCGCACCACGCACGGATTCCAGCGCAGGAAGCACGAGCGCCTCGTGATAGCGGTATTCGTCGCGCGACGAAAACTGCAGGTTGCCGTTGATGTACAGGCGCAGGTCATCCTTCCAGCGTGTCACCACCAGCCGTTGATACGGCGAGGAAATCGCATGGATGATCTCATCGCCAAAGAGCGCACGTTCAGACCAGTGCGTGAGCTTGTCCGACGCGCCAAAGCCCGCGAGCAATGCCGCTGCCACTGCGCCGGCGCGCCACGCCATCGCCGTGCGCATGCGGGCAGTGAGCGCCAGCTCGGTGCGGAAGTGCCAGAGCGTCCAGACCGCAATCGCCGTATTGAACAGGCCGAACAGGAAGCCGGTCCGCACCAGCCCCAGGCGCGGCGCCAGCACCAGCGGAAACAGCAGCGACACCGCCAGCGCGCCCAGGTAATCGAACGTCAACACGCGGCTGACGAGATCGGAAAACTTTGCCTGCCGCCGATGCAGCATGCGCATCACCAGCGGGATCTCCATGCCGACCAGCACGCCGATCACCGTAACCAGCGCATACAGCACCAGCCGGAACGGTGCCGATTCCAGTGCAAACAACGCAAACAATGCCGCCGCAGACACGCCGCCAAACAGCCCGACCAGCAATTCCAGATCGACAAAGCGGGCGAGCAGCGCGTCATCGGCCACGTAGCGCGAGAGCCACGAGCCGATGCCCATGGCAAACAGATAGGCGCCGATGATGGAAGAGAACTGCAGGATGGAATCACCCAGCAGGTACGAAGCCAGTGCCCCGGCAATCAATTCGTACGCCAGCCCGCATGAGGCCACCACGAAGACGGCGAGGACCAGCAAGGCATTGCCGCGGCCCGCAGGCTGCGTGGGTTCGTATGTGGCGTCAGGCTGCGGCGTCGACATGCTGCGAAGGTGAAAAATGAAGGGGCGTTAACAAACGGCGGATGCCAAGGCGAGCGCGATTGTGCCGCCTTTTTTCCCGGCCCGCGAGCAGGCTGGTGCACGGCAGCATCGGGGGGTACGCAAGCGGCGCATCAGCCGCTATAGTGGCGCCACCTATGTACTGCACGGCCATCCCATGCCCGACATGACCGCTTCCGTGATCGCCTACGCCTCGCACCTGTTGGCGGGCGCCGTGGTGTTCTCCGGCTTCTTCTTCATCTACCTGCGCCTGACGCCGTATGACGAGGTCAAGCTGATCCGCGAAGGCAATATTGCGGCGGCGCTGTCGCTGGCAGGGGCGCTGCTCGGCTTCGTGCTCACCATCGCGTCGAGCATCACGCACGCCGATGGCCTGGTGCCCTTCCTGTTCTGGGCGGTGATGGCGTCGGTGGTGCAGCTGATCGTCTTCCTGGTGCTCACGCGGCTGATGCCCGACTACCGCTTGCAGATCGAACACAACAATATCGCCGCCGGTATGCTGTTTGGCGTGAGCGCATTGGCCGTTGGCGTGATCAACGCGGCGTGCCTGTCGTGACCTTGTCCTGATTCTTCCTGAGCCGCGAATCATCGCGAAGGAGTTTGCTGTGAGCCTGTCCAGTTTCATCAAGAAGCAGTTCATCGACATCCTGCAATGGACGGAAAGCGAAGACGGCGTGCTCGCCTGGCGCTATCCGATGCAGGACATGGAAATCCAGAACGGCGGCACCCTGGTCGTGCGCGACTCGCAGATGGCGATGTTCGTCAACGAAGGGCAGATTGCTGACGTGTTCGGCGCCGGCACCTTCAAGCTGACCACGCAGACGCTGCCCGTTCTCACGTATCTGAAGAACTGGGACAAGCTGTTCGAGTCCCCCTTCAAGTCCGACGTCTACTACTTCAGCACGCGCCAGCAGCTTGGCCGCCGCTGGGGCACGCCGCAGCTGGTGACGGTGCGCGACAAGGATTTCGGCATGGTCCGCCTGCGCGCCTTTGGCGTGTATGCCTACCACGTGGCCGATCCGAAGCTGTTCTACCAGCAGGTGAGCGGCACGCGCGACATTTACACCGTCGATGAAGTCGAGGCGCAACTCGCCCCCGTCATCATGGGTGCGATGGCCACGGCGTTTGGCGAATCCGGCGTGCCGTTCCTCGACCTGGCCGCCAACCAGATGCTGATGTCGAACAAGGTGCGCGAGGCGCTGCTGCCGCAGTTCACGCAGTACGGCTTGGCGCTCGACAGCTTCCAGGTGTCCAGCGTCACGCTGCCCGACGAACTGCAGGCCGCGCTGGACCGCCGCATCAGCATGGACATGACCGGCGACATGCAGCGCTTCACGCAATACCAGACGGCCGAATCGCTGCCGCTGGCCGCACGCAACGAAGGCGGCATCGCAGGTACGGGTGCCGGCCTGGCAGCAGGCTTGGCGATGGGCCAGGCGATGGCCGACAGCCTGCGTACGGCGGTGCAGGGTAACGCGGGTGGGGCGGCTGCTCCTGCAGCGCAACCTGCCGCGCCGGCACCGGCTGCACCTGCGGCGGACGACCCCACCGCTCGCCTGGCTAAGCTCAAGGAATTGCTGGACAAGGGGCTCATCACGCAAGCGGACTTTGATGCCGGCAAGGCTGCCGTGCTCAAGGCGCTGACCGGAGGCTGAGCTTCGGCCCGCTGATCGGATGACCGGGCGGCACCGCAAGCCGCCCGTTTTTTCTGCGCAATTTTTCGCGCAATTGAACGACCTGACCATGTTTCATGCCAACTGCCCGGCGTGTGGCGCGCCGGTGGAACTGAAGTCTGCCGCTGCCGTGATGGCGGTGTGCAGCTTCTGCAAAAGCACGCTCCTGCGCGATGGCGAGACGCTTTCCGACATCGGCAAGATGTCTGCCGTGCTGGAGGACTACGCACGCGTGCAGATCGGCACCACCGGGCGCTACAAGAATAAGGCGTTCACAGTTGTTGGCCGCATCCAGTTGCGCTACGACGCGGGCTTCTGGAACGAGTGGTACGTGTTGTTTGACGACGGCACCGATGGCTGGCTCGCAGAAGCGTCCGGGCAGGTCACGATGACGTTCGCGCGCGGCACGCCCGCCAATGCGGTCGCGTTCGAGGCGCTGCGGCCCGGTCAGCTGTACGACGCCGAGGGCAAGCAGTTCGTGTTGTCCGACGTGCGCGAGGCCGATTGCACAGGCGGTCAGGGCGAGTTGCCGTTCCGCGTGGGTGAAGGCTGGCATGCGCGCGTAGCCGATGGCCGCCGCGAAGACGCCTTCATCACGCTGGATTACTCCGACGGCACGGCCCCCACGCTCTACGTGGGCGAGGCCACCACGCTCGACGTGCTCAAGTGCCAGCTTCTGCGCACTGACGCCGAAATCAAGGAAACCGCCGGCCGCGTCCCGCGCAAGCTCACGAATCTCGACTGCCCGCAGTGCGGCACGTCGATTCCATTCAGCCCCGGTGTGACGGGCCACGTGCTGTGCCCCGGCTGTGGCGCGGCCATCGATGCCGCCACGCCGCGCGGCGACATCATTGCGCGTGCGCGGTCGGTGCCGCAGGTCGTCACCACACTGGAGCTGGGCGACAAGGCGCTTATCGACGGCCTGCAGTGGCAGGTGATCGGCGTGATGCGCCGCGCGGTGGTCGATGGCGGTGGCGAATGGTTCGAATACCTGCTGTACACGCCCAAGCGCGGTTTCAGCTGGATGGTCGAAACCGATGACGGGTGGTTCCGCGCCAACGTGCTCGACCGCTGGCCCACCCAGAAGGACGGCCGCACCGCGGTGCTCGACGGCAAGGCCTTTACTCGCGACGAGGACTACACCTCGCGCGTGACCTACGCCGCCGGCGCCTTCAACTGGCGCGTTCAAACGGGCGACCAGACGCGTGTGGTCGAATACACCGCCGGCGAGGAAAGCCTGGCTGCAGAGAGCGACGCGCATGAGCTGACGTGGTCCAAGAGCACGCCGGTGAGCGCCGCGCAGATCAAGGCGTGGTTCGGCAAGGTGGTGGCCGAGCCGACCAAGTCTTCGTCGTCGAGCTACATGACGGTGGCGGTGGTCGCCTGCGTGCTGCTCGGTCTACTGAACCTCGTACCGTTCTTCATGGCGCCGGGCTCGGTGTTCGGTATCACGTTCTTCGCGGCGCTGCTGTTGCTCGTGCCCGCGTGGCTGGTCGCCAAGATTGGGGGCGGGGAATGAAGAACTGGTTCGTTCTCTATGCCGTGGCCGTGGTGATTGGCGCGACCTATATGGACTGGAAGGCCGGCTTTGCGGCGCCGCGCACGCCGTCGTACGGCAGCAGCACGGGTGGCTCGTCTTACTGGGGTGGCTCGTCGGGCGGCAGCGGTTATGGCGGCGGCTTCAGCGGGGGTCACAAGTGACGCGCACTGACGCAGCGCTGCCTGTGGATGAAGCATCCGCCGCCGTGGGCGAGCATCTCCTGCTCGATCTGTACGGCGTGGCCCCTGCACTGCTGCGCGATGCGGTTGCATTGGAAAGCGCGCTGCGTGATGCTGCCGGCGCGCTGGGCGCCACCATCCTGCATGCGTATCTGCATCGATTCGATTCGGTGCGCACAGGGCTGCCCGCGGGCGAGCAGGGCGGCGTGACCGGCGTGTTGCTGCTTGCTGAATCGCACCTTTCCATTCATACCTGGCCAGAACACGGCTTTGCCGCCATCGACGCGTTCATGTGCGGCACCGGCACGACGCATGCCGCGCGCGCGGTGTTCGAACGTGCGTTGGTGCCCGAACGTGTTGACGTGCGCGTCGCCCGCCGCGGCGGTGTGCCAGCGCCAGACTGACCTACACCGGCTGGCCGTCGAATATCACGCGATTGCGCCCCAGCCGTTTGGCAGCCAGCAGCGCAGCATCGGCGCGCAGGATGAGGTCGGTGGGCGTGCACAGGTTCTGCCCTGGCTCACAACTCGCCAAGCCCAGGCTGATCGTGCACCGGATGTCGGCCTCGGGCGTGCAAATCTCCAAGGACTCCACCGTGCTGCGTAAGCGCTCCGCAATGCTGGTGGCCTGGGGGATGTTCGTGTCGGGCAGCACCACCAGAAATTCCTCGCCGCCGTAGCGGCCTACCGCATCGATGGGGCGCGAATTCACACGCAGCGTGCGAGCGATCTCAACCAATACCGTATCGCCCACGGGGTGGCCGTAGGTGTCGTTCACGCGCTTGAAGTGGTCGACGTCAACCACCAGCAGCGAAAGCGGGCGTCCATGCAGCATCGCGTGGCCGCATTCGCGCGTGAGCAGTTCCATCGCAGCGCGCCGGTTCCAGATGCTCAGCATCGGGTCGGTCAGGCTCTCATGGCGCGCCACCTGCAGCTCGGTCAGGATGGACCGCTGCGTTTCGCTCAGTTCGCGTTCGCGAAATCCCGATTCCACCCAACTCGCCAGGTCGTTGAGCAGTTCTTGCTCGGCCTGGTCGAACGCCCGTGGCTTCTGATCGATCACGCAGAGCGTGCCCACGGCGTAGCCCGCGAGGTTCCTCACGGGGCGCCCAGCGTAGAAGCGGATGTGCGGCGCGCCGGTGACGAGCGGGTTATCGGCAAAGCGGGGGTCGGCCATGGTGTCGGGAATGACCAGCATCTGGTCTTCGGCCACGGCATGTCCGCAGAACGAGATGTCCCGCGAGGTCTCACGCACGTTCAGCCCGATGCACGATTTGAACCATTGGCGCTGGGCGTCGATGAGCGACACGAGCACGATGGGGGCTTCGAACACGCGCTTGGTGGTGCGGGTCACGCGATCGAACAGTTCCTCGTCTGGCGTGGACAGCAATAGCATGTCCTGGAGGGAGGCCAGACGTTGTGCTTCGTTATCCGGAATCGGGGCGGGTTTCATGCACAAGAGGCGCCGGTCTGGCCGGCGCGCTTGAAACGGGCAATGGAAGAGGGCCAAGCTTAGCAAGCCGCGGGCCTGCGACACATCACTTTAGCGGCCGACCATGTTCTCCGGCCGCACCCACGCATCAAATTGCTCGGGCGTGACATAGCCCAGCGCCAGTGCGGCTTCGCGCAGGCTCGTGCCTTCCTTGTGGGCCTTCTTGGCGATCTGCGCCGACTTGTCGTAGCCGATATGCGGGTTGAGCGCCGTCACCAGCATCAGAGAGCGCTGCACCAACTCGTCGATACGGTCGCGGTTCGGTTCGATCCCCACGGCGCAATGGTCGTTGAAGCTGCGCATGCCGTCGGCCAGCAGGCGCACGCTGTGCAGGAAGTTGTAGGCGATCATCGGGCGGAATACGTTCAGCTCGAAGTTGCCCGACGCGCCACCCACGTTCACAGCGACATCGTTGCCGAAGACCTGTGCGCACAGCATCGTCACGGCTTCGCTTTGCGTGGGGTTGACCTTGCCGGGCATGATGGACGAGCCCGGCTCGTTTTCGGGGATGGAGATTTCGCCCAGGCCGCTACGCGGGCCGCTGGCCAGCCAGCGGATGTCGTTGGCGATCTTGGTGAGGCTGGCCGCCAGTGTTTTTAGCGCGCCGTGCGCATGCACGAGGCCGTCGGCCGATGCCATGGTCTCGAACTTGTTCGGCGAGGTGATGAAGGGCAGGCCGGTCAGTTGCGCCAGTTCTGCGGCCACCTGCTCGGCGTAGCCGGCCGGGGCGTTCAGGCCTGTGCCGACGGCCGTGCCGCCCAGTGCCAGTTCGCACAGGTGCGGCAGGGCGGCGTTCAGGTGCGTCTCGTTGTGCTGCAACTGCGCGACGTAGCCGGAGAACTCCTGGCCCAGCGTGAGCGGCGTTGCGTCCTGCAGATGCGTGCGGCCGATCTTGATGATGTCGCTGAAGTCCGCGGCTTTCTTGGCGAGCGTTTCGCGCAGCGCGCGCAGCGAGGGCAGCAAGTGTTGGGTGATGGCCGTCACGGCCGCCACGTGCATCGCCGTGGGGAACACGTCGTTGGACGACTGGCTACGGTTCACGTCATCGTTCGGATGCACGAGGCGCGCTTCGCCACGCTCGCCGCCAAGAAGTTCGCTGGCGCGGTTGGCAAGCACCTCGTTCACGTTCATGTTGGTCTGCGTGCCAGAGCCCGTCTGCCAGACCACCAGCGGAAATTCAGTCGGATGCTTGCCCGCGATGACTTCATCGGCGGCGCCCACGATGGCGTTGGCCTTGTCTGCGGACAACAGCCCAAGACGCTGGTTGACGGTGGCGCTGGCACGTTTGATGCGGGCGAGTGCGTCGATCAACTCGCGCGGCATGCGGTCGCCCGCAATGTCGAAGTTCTGCAGCGAGCGTTGTGTTTGTGCACCCCACAGGTGGTCGGCAGGGACTTCAATGGGGCCAAAAGTGTCGCGTTCAGTACGGGTGGTCATGGCAGAAGGGCGGGCACGAGGTGACTGGGAATAACGCTCCAGTATAGGCAGAGCCCAGTGCCCTTGTTGGCGGTAGGGCGGATACGTCAGCCTGGCCGGGTACAGCGTTTGCGGGCTGGGGCGAGGCACGCCACAATGACGGCTGCGTCGCACACCCTGCCTGTTCTGCCCCTCCGCCACATGCCCACCACGCCCTCCGCCTCCGTCGACAAATCGCTGAAACCGCTGCTCTGGCTGGTGGCGATGGGTCTGTTCATGCAGACGCTGGATTCGACCATCGTCAACACCGCACTGCCGGCCATGGCGCGCAGCCTGTCTGAAAGCCCGCTGAAGATGCAGTCGGTCATCATCGCCTACACGTTGACGACCGCCATGCTGATGCCGGCCTCAGGCTGGTTGGCCGATCGCTTCGGCACCCGAAAGATGTTCTTCGCTGCCATCTTCCTGTTCACCATTGGTTCGTTGCTCTGCGCGGAATCCCGCAGTCTGGACATGTTGATTGCCTCGCGCGTGGTGCAAGGCGTGGGCGGCGCGCTGCTGATGCCCGTGGGGCGGCTGACGGTGCTGCGCGTGGTGCCGCGCGAGCAGTTTCTGCCCGCCATGAGCTTCGTCACCATTCCGGGGCTGATCGGCCCGCTGATCGGCCCGACCTTGGGCGGCTGGCTGGTGGAGGCGGTGTCATGGCACTGGATCTTCCTGATCAACATTCCCGTGGGCGTGATCGGCGCGCTGGTCACGCTCAAGGTGATGCCCGATGTGCACGCTGAAGACGACAACCGCTTCGATTGGTCCGGCTATCTGATGCTGGCCTTCGGCATGGCGGCGGTGTCGTTCTCGCTCGATGGGCTGTCGGAACTGGGCTTTCAGCACGCGACGGTGCTGGTGCTGCTGGTCTTCGGTCTGGCGGCGCTCACAGCATACTGGCTGCACGCGGGGCGCGTGCCCGGGCCGCTGTTTCCGCGCACGCTGTTCGGCATTCCGAGCTTTTCCATTGGTGTGCTTGGCAACCTGTTTGCGCGCATCGGCAGCGGCGGGATGCCGTTCCTCATTCCGCTGCTCCTGCAGGTGAGCCTGGGGTACACGCCGCTGCAGGCCGGCCTGATGATGGTGCCGGTGGCTGCTGCAGGCATGGCCGCCAAGCCGTTGGGCACCTGGGCCATCAAGCACTACGGCTATCGGCGCATGCTCTCTGTCAACACGGTCATGGTCGGCCTGATGATGGCTAGCTTTGCCGTGATGACGCCCAACGTGCCGGTGTGGCTGCGGATCGTGCAATTGGGGGTTTTCGGCACCTTCAACTCGATGCAGTTCACGGCCATGAACACGCTCACGCTCAAAGACCTGAGCGGCCCGCTGGCCAGCGCGGGCAACAGCATGCTCTCGATGGTGATGATGTTGTCGATGAGTCTGGGCGTGGCCGCAGCGGGCGCGTTGCTGACGGGCTTTACCGACTTCACCGCCGGGCCGGAGGGACGCGACACGCTGGCTGCATTCCACAAGACGTTTGTCTGCGTGGGCGTCATGACCTGCGCCGCCGCGTGGATCTTCGCGCAGCTCTCGCGCTTTGAGTCAACGCATGTCGTCAAGCGGCCCGAGATGGAAGTGCATTGACGGCGTGCTTCGGCTGCCGCACTGACTACTTTTTCCAGTAGCCGCGCATCCTCTGGCTCAGGTCTACCTTGGCTGCGGCACGTGCTTCGGCTGCGGGGTCCGCACCGGGCTCGGGTGTCGGCCATGCGCATGCTTCGAACAGCGGTAGCAGCGCAGGCGGAATGAACCGCGTGCGCGACGCGTAGATGTGCCGATCGCCGTTGGGTGTTTGCTGCGTGACGTAGAAGCGCTGGGGCACCAGGATGTCGAGGTGCTCGCGCGCCCGCGTCATCGCCACGTAAAGCAGCCGGCGTTCTTCTTCCAGTTCTTCATGCGAACCGGCGCCCAGATCGGCCGGCATGCAGCCGTCTACGGCGTTCAGCACATACACCGCCTTCCACTCCTGGCCTTTCGACGAATGAATGGTCGAGAGGATCAGGTAGTCCTCATCGCGGTACGGGTCGCCTGATTCATCGCTGGTCAGCTCGGGTGGGTCGAGCGTCATCTCGGTCAGGAAGCGGTCGCGCGTAGCGTACGTGGCGGCCATGCGGGCGAGCTGGTCCAGATCGCCCTGGCGCACGGCCGCATCGTCGTGCAGGCGCTCCATGTGAGGTGAGTACCAGGCGCCGACGGCTTCGAGTTCACCGGCCCATTCCAGGCTGTCTTTGGGCGTGCGCAAGGTATGCATGAGTGCCATCAGCGCAGACCAGTCGCCGACCAGGCGTGCCGGGGGCTCGTACGCGAGCAGCGCGGCAACCGGGTCCACCGCTTCCGCCATGGCGTCGAGCACGCGTGCTGCCGTGGCAGGGCCAGCGCCGGGCAGCAACTGAATCACGCGAAACCCGGCGATGCGGTTGCGCGGGTTTTCGGCCCAGCGCAGCACCGAGAGCACATCCTTCACATGGGCAGCCTCCAGAAACTTGAGGCCGCCGTATTTCACGAACGGGATGTTGCGGCGCGTGAGTTCAATCTCCAGCGGCGCGCTGTGACTTGCGGTGCGAAACAGCACCGCCTGCGATTTCAGCGTCAGCCCGCCTTCCCGGTGATGCAGCACCTGCTCGGCCACGCAGCGCGCCTGCTCGGCTTCATCGCGCACCGAAATCAAACGCGGACGATGCGTCGATGCGCGGTCCGTCCACAACGTCTTGGCAAAACGCTCCGTGGCAAAGCGCATCACGCCGTTGGAAGCATCCAGAATCGGCTGCGTCGAACGGTAATTGCGCTCCAGCAGCACCGTGTGCGCCGGCCGCGAAAAGTGGCGCGGGAAATCGAGGATATTGCGCACCGTTGCCGCGCGAAATGCGTAGATCGACTGCGCGTCGTCGCCCACCACGGTCACGCCGCGGCCGTCCGGGCGCAGCGCACGCAGGATGGACGACTGCAGCCGGTTCGTGTCCTGGTATTCGTCGACGAGGATGTGGTCAAAGCGCGCGCCAATCTCGGCCGCCAGTTCTGCGTCGGACACCATCGCGTGCCAGTAGAGCAGCAGGTCGTCGTAGTCGAGCACGTGCTGCGCCTGCTTGGCTTCGACATACGCATCGAACAGCGTGCGCAATTGCGTCTCCCACATCGCGCACCACGGAAAGTGGTGCTTGAGCACGGCGTTCAGCGGGCTCTCGGCGTTGATGGCGCGCGAGTAGATGGCGATGCACGTCTGCTTGAGCGGGAAGCGGCGTTCCTTGGTCGATAGGTTCAGCTCATGGCGCACCACGTTGAGCAAATCGGCGGAATCGCTGCGGTCGTGGATGGTGAAATCGGGCGCGAGGCCGACGCGCTCGGCGTATTCACGCAGCAGGCGCGCGCCGATGCCGTGGAAGGTGCCGGCCCAGGGCAGGGTGGTTTTGTACGAAGTGCCAGCCGAATTGAGGGCGCTGTTCGATCGCTCGCCCTGCATGGCACGCGCCAGCAGGTGGCCAGCGCGGTTGGACAGCTCACTCGCCGCCCGGCGGGAGAACGTCAGCAGCAGGATGCGTTGCGGATCGGCGCCGTTGGCCACCAGGTGCGCCACGCGCCAGCCCAGGGTGTGCGTTTTGCCGGACCCAGCACCGGCCAACACGAGCAGCGGGCCGGTTTCCGCTGCGTCCGCCCCGGAAATACCGAACTCGACCGCCTGGCGCTGCTGGTCGTTCAGTTGGGCCAGGTAACCGGGGCTGGCCGGGGCATTGGCGGTGTCTGGGGTAGGGGAGGCGGCAAGCACGGCAGGGCGTCACAAAAAATAACTGTATGAATATACAGCACTGTGATACCTGCTTCCGGAAAGTGAGGGCGGTGAATGGGAGGGCCGATCAGATCCCGTCCCGCAGCGTCTTCGCAAAGTCTTGCGTTGAGGCACGCCGGTTGAAGGCCTCCACCAGATCCGCCACGAACCAGGGCAGCACGAGCTGCGTGCCCGGATCGCTCAGGCCGACGCGGAGCCCGTCCATAGATGCCGATTCGGCAGGTTGGGCCGGCTGGATCGGCTGCGGAGGCTGGCTGTGCGCGAGCATCCCTTGCAGGTCCTGATCGGTGAACGTGAAGGTTGACGTGGTGAGGGCCGAGGCGGTCATTGCTGCCGACATCAGGGTGGCGGCCACGATAAGGCGTTTGAGGGTATTGGCAGGCATCGTGGCCTCCAGAACAGAACGGTTGGACGAGTAAGCGACCGGCGCAGCGCGATGGCCGCAGCCATGATCCCCCCTCCGATCCTGGCGGTGGCTTAGGGTTCCGTTTCGCTCAGGAAATCCTAAATATCTGCGCAATTCGCTCAGTTGGCCTGCGGTTGCAGGGCGATCACCGCCATGCCCGTCAGCGCAATGGCCGCACCGCCGATGTCCCAGCGGGTGAGCGCGACGCCGTCGACCAGGCGCAGCCACACCAGCGCCACGGCGATATACATGCCGCCGTATGCGGCATAGGTGCGGCCGGCTGCGGTCGGGTGCAGCGTCAGCAACCACGCAAACAGCGCCAGTGAGGCGGCCGCCGGCAGTAAGAGCCAGACCGGCTTGCCCTGCCGCAGCACGAGCCACGGCAGATAGCAACCGACGATTTCCGCCACGGCGGTGACGGCAAACAGCACGGCAATGCGAAGCAGTTCCAAAGCGGGCCCCGGAGCAATCAATACGCAGACGGCGCCGATTGTGGCATGTGGGCGCGCGCTGCCGCGATGTCGCCCGGTATCAGGGGTGCGCTGCGGCGTGCGCCTGCAGCAGTGCATCGATTTCGGCTTGCGTGCCCGCATACGCACCTGCGCGCGTGGCGGTGAGGGCCGCTGCCGCTGCGGCTTGGCGCAGATGCGCCTGCACGGGCGCATCGGGCCACTGCAGCAGGCTCACCAGCCAGCTGCCCATGGCGGCATCGCCGCAGCCGACAGTGTCCGCCACCGGCACGGCAAAGGCCGGTTGCGAGATGCGGGCATCGTCTTGCCCGCCGTGCGCCGCTGCCAGCCATTCCATGCCCTCTGCACCGAGCGTGAGCAGGATGTCGGCTTGCGGCGCGAGAGTGCGCAGCGTTGTGAGCGGATCGGCATCCCCGGGAAACAGGCGGTGCAAGTCTTCATCCGACACCTTGATGACCGATGCGATGGCGGCCATGCGCAGCAGCAGCGGCGCGTAGTGGGGTGCGTCCATGGCCGTGCGCCAGTTCGGGTCGAAGGTGATGCGCGTGCCTTGCGCGGCCAGCGTCTCGGCCAGCGTCACGAGGCGGCTGCCCAGCGGCTCGCGCGCGAGGCTGATGCAGCCGAAGTGGGCGATCTCCACGGCGGTTTGCCAGCCGGCAGGCAGGCCTTGCACATCGAAATGCAGGTCGGCGCTATCGTCGCCCACGAAGAAATAGTGCGGCGGCTGGGTCGACGTGACCATCGCCAGCAGCGGCGAGCGATCCACGCGCTGCAGATAGCGCAGATCGAGCCCGGCGGCCTGGGAATCGGCGAAGAGCGCATCGCCGAACACGTCGTTGCTGATGGCGCCCGCGTAACCCGTGGGCACACCCAGACGCGCCGCCACGCGCGCCACGTTCCAGCATGCGCCGCCTGGCCGGGCGAGCCATTGGCCGTTGCCTTGGTGCAGGAAATCGGTCAGCGCTTCGCCAAAGACGACGAGGCGGGGCAAGGGCAGGGCGTCGGTCATGCAGGCAAGGGGAGATCGGAGGTTTGGGCAGAAGGCGCGACTGGCAGCGGCGAGGCGCGCCGATACAGCGCACGGAATGTCGACAGCCGTTCGGCAAGGCGCGCGTGGCGTGCGGCGTCGGGCCGATACGTGGCTTGCACGGGTGGCTTGGCGCAGACGGCCGCTTCGATGCCGCCGTCGGCCATCCAGCCCAGGCGCGCGGCACCGAGCGCACCGCCGGCTTCGCTGCCGACGTGCGTCGTCAGTTCGGTGTTGAGCGTGTCGGCCAGCAATTGCGCCCAGAACGGGCTGCGCGAGCCGCCGCCCACAAACGAGAGCGAGGCCACCTGCGTGCCGGCTGCGCGCAAGGCGTCCAGGCCATCTGCCATGCCGAAGGCGACGCCTTCGATCACGGCATAGCCGAGCGCGGCGCGGTCGCTGGCATGCGTTAGGTTGTGGAAATGGCCTTGCGCAAACGCGTCGTTGTGCGGCGTGCGCTCGCCGCTGAGGTAGGGCAGGAAGAACGGCGCTGACTGGCGTTCGGATTCGGCCAGCGCAGCGATTTCAGGCAGCAGCGTGGCTTCCGGCACGCTCGTCAGCCGGCAGAACCAGCGCAGACAGCTCGCCGCGGACAGCATCACGCTCATCTGGTGCCAGCGCCCCGGCAGCGCATGGCAGAACGCGTGCACGGCTTGAGCCGGGTTTGGGCGGAAGCGGTCATTGACGACAAAGATCACGCCTGATGTGCCGAGCGACAAAAAGCCATCGCCCGGCTGGGTCGCGCCGATGCCCACAGCGCTGGCCGCGCCATCGCCACCGCTGCCAGCTACGACGACGCCACGCGCCAGGCCCCATGCCTCGGCCACCTCGGGCAGCAGCGTGCCACTGGGCGCACTGCCTTCCACCAGGCGCGGCATCTGGCTGCGTGACAAGCCCGTCGCGGCGAGCAGTTCGTCAGACCACGTGCGCCGTGCAACATCCAGCCAAAGCGTGCCGCCCGCATCCGAGGGGTCGGATGCCCGCTCGCCCGTCAGGCGCAGGCGCAGGTAGTCCTTGGGCAGCAGCACGCAATCGATGGCGTTGAACACATCGGGTTCATGGTGCGCGCTCCACAGCAGCTTCGGCGCGGTGAAACCCGGCATCGCCAGGTTGCCGGCAACAGCGTGCAGGTCTGGCACGCGGCGGGTGAGTTCCAGGCATTCGGCGGTGCTGCGCGTGTCGTTCCACAGCATGGCGGGGCGCAACACGCGGTTGCGCGCGTCGAGCAGCACCGCGCCGTGCATCTGGCCCGACAGGCCGATGGCGCGGGTGGCGGCAAAGGCTTCTGGCGCCGCATCACGCAGCTTGCCGATGGCGGCACAGGTGGCCTGCCACCAGTCTTCCGGCGTTTGCTCGGCCCAGCCCGGATGCAGTCGCGATACGGTGAGCGGCTCACCGGCCGTGCTGACGATGGTGCCCGCCGCGTCCAGCAACAGCACTTTGACTTCCGAGGTTCCGAGATCGATGCCGAGGTACATGAGGCCGCCGGGTCCGGTTGCTTGAACCGTGGATTGTCGCGCGAATCTGCTGATGCGTTTGCTGAGGACTAGCCGGCCGTTGCGGTTTGTTCGACTGCCAGCCACGCCCGCACACGCTCGATGGCGTTGCGGACAAGGCCCGTGAGCGCTTCCGTGCCCGCGAGGCTGCCCCACAGCGCGGTGTTCCGGCAGTACACGGCAACCGGGTCGTCGGCCTCGAGCATGGCGTGTGCGGCAACCGGATCGAACTGGCCATCCTGGTAGGCATACGGCAGCGTGCCCGCGTGCCAGCGCTCCAGGAAGACGAAGAACAGCGCCGGCAGCATCGCCGTGGCAAGGGGCACATGCCCGCGCGCAAAGCATTCCGCCAGCGTGGGTGTGATGAACCCGGGAATTTTAGAAAAGCCGTCTGCCGCCACGCGCTGGTTGGTGTCAAGGATGTGCGGATTGGCGAAACGGTCGAGCACGGTGTCGCGGTAGGCGGCCAGGTCGATGGGGCTGGGCTGGTTGGCCGTGAGACACGGGATGACATCGTCGGTCACGTAGGCGCTCGCCATGCGGTGGATGGACGGCACGGCTACGCTTTCATCGATGGTGTGCAGCCCCAGGAGCGTGCCGGCCCACGCGATGCAGCTATGGCTGGCGTTGAGCACGCGGATCTTCGCTTCCTCGTACGGCAGCACCGAGGCGACGAACTCCACGCCCACGCGTTCCAGCGCGGGCCGCCCGGCGCGGAAGTCGTCTTCCACCACCCATTGAGCAAAGGTCTCGGCCATCACGGGGCAGCGGTCTGGCCAGCCGGTCTGTGCAGCCACGCGTTGGCGCAAGGCGTCGGTGGGGCGCGGCGTGATGCGGTCGACCATCGTGTTGGGCGTGCTGGCGTGTGCGTCGAGCCATGCGATGAGGTCGCTGTCGCCGGGCTCGCCCCGCAGCGTGAGGAACTGGCGCACGCCGCTTCGGAAGCGCTCGCCGTTGTGGCGCAGGTTGTCGCAATTGAGCAGCGTGAGGGGAGCGCCGCCGCGCTGCAAACGCAGGCGCAGCAGGCGCGCCAGTGCGCCATAGAGCGTGCTGGCACCGCTGCGCAGGTCGGCGGCGATGTCCGGCTGCGTGGCGTCGAGCTGATGCTGCTGGTCGAGGTAATAGCCGCCTTCCGTCACGGTGAACGAGATCACGCGCGTGTCGGGTGCCGCGCCGATCTCGCACAATGCCGCCAGTTCGGCATCCCATGGCACGACCGCATCGATGGACTCGATGCGCGTGTATTGGCGATGACCGGCGGTGTCGACTGTCTCCAGTGTGTAGGCGCCGTGCTGGGCGGCGAGGTCATGCAGCAGCGTGCCGGCATCGTCGCGGATGTTGGCAAGCGCCAGGCGCCACGATGTGTCGCCGGTCTCGCGAAGGCGATGCAGATACCACGCCTGGTGCGCGCGGTGGAAGGAGCCGGCACCCAGGTGCAGCCAGGTGGAAGAAGCGTTGGGGGAAGGCATGGTCGGGGCGTGCAACGTTGGGCGGTGTGAACCTCAGGCGGCCTGTTGGGCTTGGGGCGCTTGCAGGCGCGGCAGCGCGCGGCCTTCGGCGTCGAACAGATGGCAGTGCGCGGCGTCGGCAGACAACGTGATGGCGCTGCCGTGCGCGAGCCGGGTCGATTCCGGCACGCGCAGCACAAGGCCGTCGGGTGCGGCTTCGCAGTCGGCATGCAGATACGCCACGTCGCCCAGGGACTCGATATGCGTGACGGTGCCCCGCAGGCTGCCGGCCGCGTCGAGATGCAGATGCTCCGGGCGGATGCCGAGCGTGACGGCATCCCCCGCACGCAGCTCGCCCGGGGACACGGCGACCGGCTGTTGGCCCCCCGCGAGCGCCACGGAGACGCCCGACGCATCGGCACGATCGACGACGCCACGCAGGAAGTTCATCTTGGGCGAGCCGATGAAGCCCGCCACAAACTGGCTGGCCGGATGGTGATACAGCGTCTGCGGAGAGCCGACCTGCTCGATGCGTCCGTCACGGAGCACGACGATCTTGTCGGCCAGCGTCATGGCTTCCACCTGATCGTGCGTGACGTAGATCATGGTGGTCTTCAATGCGTCGTGCAGGCGGGCAAACTCCAGGCGCATCTTCACGCGCAGCGCGGCATCGAGGTTGGAGAGCGGCTCGTCAAACAGGAAGACCTTGGGCTCGCGGGTGATGGCGCGACCGATGGCCACGCGCTGGCGTTGGCCGCCGGAGAGCTGGCGCGGCTTGCGATCGAGCAGCGCATCGATGTGCAGGACCTCGGCGGCGCGACGTACGGCGGTGTCGATGGCATCGCGCTTCATGCCCGAGAGCTTCAGCCCGAAGGCCATGTTGTCGTACACGCTCATGTGCGGGTACAGCGCGTACGACTGGAACACCATCGCAATGCCGCGCTTGGCGGGTACCACGTCGTTCACGCGCGTATCGCCGATCAGCAGGTCGCCGGCATCGATGCCCTCCAGGCCTGCAATCGTGCGCAGCAATGTCGACTTGCCGCAGCCCGATGGGCCGACGAAGACGACGAATTCGCCATCGGCAATGTCGAGGTTGATGTCGTGCAGGACGGTGTTCTGCTCGTAACGCTTCTGCAGATTGCGCAGGGTCAGGCTGGCCATGGCGAGGTCTCCTTGGGCGTGTTCTGTATGCGGATCAGGCGGGCGTGGCGAGGGTCGACGAAAGCGCGTCGGCCAGTGCCCGCATGTCGGTAAAGACGTGGCGCGCGCCGGCGGCCAGCAGACGTTGTGTGGCGACTGCCGGCATATGCGCCACGCCGGCAAAGCCGAATACGGTCAGGCCGGCGGCTCGGGCGGCGCGCACGCCGGTGTCACTGTCTTCAATGACGAGGCATTGCGCGGGGCTGGCGCCCAGGCCCGCGCAGGCTGCGAGGTACACATCCGGTGCCGGCTTGGGTCGCGGTGTTTCGTAGGCGCTATAGATGTGTGGGCCAAATACGTCGAGCAGGCCTGCTCTGCGCAGGCTTGCTTCAATGCGCGGGCGGCTGCTGTTGCTGGCGACCGCCTTGGGCTGCGGCAACGTGGCGAGCAGGTTGGCAATGCCGGGCACCGGCTGCGATTGCGTGGCGCAGTCGTGTTCGACGTCGGCCAGCACGCCGGCCAGTTGTGTGTCGGACAGATGAAAGCCGATGCTGCTCTGCAACTCGCTCAGCAGTGCCATCGTGTTCATGCCCAGGCGCGGTTCAAGCATCTCTTCCAGCGCGGCGGACGAAAGATGCGGCACGTGCGGACCGAGCGTGCGGATCAGCGCGCGCAGCGCCACCGACTCGCTGTCGATCAGCACGCCGTCGCAATCGCAGATGAGGTAGGCGGGGGCGCGCGCGTTGGCATATTCGTTGGCATGTGGCGTCATTTCACGGCCCCGAACGTCAGGCCGCGCACCAGTTGCCGTTGTGCCAGCCAACCCAACACGAGGATCGGCGCAATCGCCAGGACCGACGCCGCCGACAATTTCGCCCAGAACAGCCCCTCCGGGTTGGAGTACGACGCAATGAAGACGGTGAGCGGCGCCGCATCGATGCTGGTCAGGTTCAGGCTCCAGAAGGCTTCGTTCCACGACAGGATGAGCAGGAGCAGCGCGGTGGAGGCCAGGCCCGGCAGCATCGTCGGCAGCAGCACGTAGACGAGTTCCTGCCAGAGGTTGGCGCCGTCCATGCGCGCGGCTTCCAGAATCTCGCGCGGCACGTCGTTGCAGTAGGTGAAGACCATCCACACGGCAATCGGCAGGTTGGCGAGCGTGTAGACGATGACGAGCGCCGTGATGGAGTCCAGCAGCCCCGCCGTCTTGGCAAGCAGGTACACCGGTAGCAGCACGCCCACGGCGGGCATCATCTTGGTCGACAGCATCCACAGCAGGACCTGCTGCGTGCGCTTGTTCGGGAAGAACGCCATCGCATAGCCCGCCGGGATGGCAATCGCCAGCGCCAGCAGCGTAGAGATGATCGACACCGCCAGCGAGTTTCCGAGAAAGCTCGGGTAATGCGCGCGCTCCAGCACCTCGCGGAAGCTGTTGAGCGTGGGCGTGAACCAGAGCGTGGGCGTATAGGCGTCCTGCTCGGTCTTGAAGGCGGTCAGCGTTGCCCAGGCGATGGGGAAGAACAGCACCAGGGCGATCGCCCACGCCAGCACTCCGGCCAGCCGCGTGCGCCAGGTTGCGGTGAGGGTGCTCATTGCTCGTGCACTCCCTTCAGGTTGCGAGCCAGCATGCGAACGAGGAAGAACGCCACCACGTTTGCCAGCACCACGGCCACGATGCCGCCCGCCGACGCAATGCCGATATCGAACTGCTGCAAGCCGAGGCTGTAGACAAAGTAGGCGAGGTTGGTGGTGGCTGTGCCGGGGCCGCCGGCGGTGGTGGTGTGGATCTCGGCAAAGATCGAGAGCAGGAAGATGGTTTCGATCATCACCACCACGGCAATCGCGCGCTTCAGGTGCGGCAGCACGATGTGCCAGAAGATGCGCACGGGGCTCGCGCCGTCGAGCTGCGCGGCTTCCTTCTGCTCGGGGTCGAGCGATTGCAGCGCCGTCAGCAGGATCAGGAAGGCAAACGGCGTCCACTGCCACGCCACGATGATGATCACGGAGAGCATCGGCTGCGTCGCGAGCCAATCCACCGGCTCGGCACCGAACAGGCGCGCCACCCAGGCTGCCAGGCCGTACACGGGGTGCAGCATCATGTTCTTCCAGATGAGCGCCGCCACCGTCGGCATGACAAAGAACGGGCTGATCACGAGAATGCGCGCCACGCCGCGCCCCGCAAACGGCTGGTCGAACAGCACCGCCAGCAGCGTGCCGGCCACGACGCTGATCACCAGCACCGAGCCGATCAGCACCAGCGTGTTGCCGATGGCCGGCCAGAAGGCGGGGTCTTCGATCAGGAAGCGGTAGTTGTCGAGCCCCGCCAGGCCGGTCTGATCTGGGTTGAGCAGGTTGTAGCGGCTGACGGAGAAATACAGCGTCATCGCCAGCGGCACCGTCATCCACAGCAGCAGGACCAGCACCGACGGCGACACCAGCAGCGTCGGCAGCCAGCGCCGCGCGCCGTTTTGTGGTTGTACGGGCTGTGCGGGTGACGGTGTACCGCCCATGCCGTTCACCCGCGACTCCAATACATGTTCCATGACACCTCCCGGCGCAGCAGCGGCTGCATCACTTCAGATAGCCGCCCTGGCGCATTGCGCGCTGTGCCTGCGATTGCGAGACGCGGAGTGCGTCGTCCACCGTCGTCTTGCCTGTGAGCGCGCCGGCAATCGCCTGGCCAACCACCGTGCCCAGCGACTGGAACTCCGGAATCGTCACGAACTGCACGCCGGTGTAAGGCACTTTCTGTGCGGATGGATCGTTCGGGTTGGCGGTCTCGATGGCGTGGCGCACGAAGCTCGAGAACGGCGCGGCTTTCTGGTAGGCCGGGTCGTCATACGTCGATGCGCGCGTGCCCGGCGGCACTTCGCCCCAGCCCTGCGCCTTGGCCACGGCGCGGATGTACTCCTTCGATGTCGCCCACGCCGCAAATGTCTTGGCAGCCTCCGGCGATTTCGACGACTTCGGCACCGCGAGCGCCCAGATCCACAGCCAGTGCGAGCCCTTCGGTGTGCTGGCGATGGGTGCATTCGCAAAGCCCACCTTGTCGGCCACCTTGGAATCCTTCGCGCTGCTGACCATGCCGGCCGCGACCGTGGCGTCGATCCACATGCCGCACTTGCCGCCCGAGAACAGCACCAGGTTTTCGTTGAAGCCGTTGCTGCTTGCCCCCGGCGGGCCGTATTTCTTCAGCAGGTCGACATACGTGTTGACCGCCTGTTTCCATTGCGGCGTGTCGATGGTCGGCTGCCATTTCTCGTCGAACCAGCGGCCGCCGAACGTATTGACCATGGTGGATACCAGCGCCATGTTTTCGCCCCAGCCCGCGCGGCCGCGCAAGCAGATGCCGTACACACCCTTGGCGGGGTCGTGCAGCTTGGCGGCGAACTTGGCGATGTCGTCATACGTCGGCTGCTCGGGCATCTTCAGGCCCGCCGCGTTGAACAGATCGCGCCGGTAGTACGTCATCGAGCTTTCGGCATAGAACGGCACGGCGAACAGCTTGCCGCCCTGCGAGAGGCCATCGCGCACCGTCGGCAGCAGATCGGCCGCGTCATAGCTGGCGGGCATGTCCAGCGGTGTGAGCCAGCCTTTCTTGGCCCACAGCGGCGCTTCGTAGCCGCCGATGGTCATCAGGTCGAACTGGCCGCTGCCGGTGGCGATGTCGGTGGTCACGCGCTGGCGCAGCACGCCTTCTTCCAGCGTGACCCAGCGCAGTTTGATGTCGGGGTGCGCCTGCTCGAACTGGCTCGACAGTTTCTGCAGCACGATCATGTCGGGGTTGTTGATCGTGGCGATCGTGAGCGTGGTGGGCGCGGCGTGCGCGGAAATGGCGGTAAAAGCCGGGAGGGCAGCGAGGGCGGTCAGCTTGAGTAGCCGGGATGGGCGGGCCATCCCGCGCAGCAGCGTGCGGAACATGCAGTCGTCTCCTTTCTTGGAATGTGGCGATGCGGGCGCACCGCCTGGACTTGCTTCGGGATTTGAGCAATTGTCCGTGTTGTGAGCAAATAATCGGATGCGATGTTGCTCTTGTCAAGCAAATGCTCGTTGAAAGAGCAAAAGCACGCTACGATGCATCCCATATCGCCGAGGTTCTAGAGGAGGCGCTGCGTGTCCAAGCAGCAGGAAAAACGAGACCAGGCTGCGCGTGCAGCGTGGCTTTACTACGTGGGCAACCACACGCAACACGACATCGCCGAGCAACTGGGCGTGTCGCGCCAGATCGCCCAGCGGTTGATCGCCTATGCGGTGGAGCACGGGCTGGTGAAGGTGCGTGTGACGCATCCGGTGTCAGCGTGTCTGGAGTTGGCGGAGAGCCTGCGCAGCCGTTTCCGGCTGGAGACCTGCCATGTGGTGCCGGCCAGTGCCGACGATGCAGACGCTGCCCAACGCATGATTGCCGTGGCCGCCGCGGAAGTCATGGAGCGCTACCTGCTGGCCGATGCGCCGCGCGTGGTGAACGTCGGCTCGGGCCGCACGCTGCGCGCCGCGATCGACCAACTGCCGGACCTTGACCGGCCGCAGCACCGCATTGTCTCGATGGTTGGGGCGATTGCGGCGGATGGGTCGTCCAACCGCTACGACGTTGCACTCGCCGCCGCGGAGAAAACCCGCAGCCGCTACTACTTGCTGCCCGCGCCGCTCGTTGCCGACAGCGCCGAAGACACGCGCCAGTGGTGCCACCACCGGCTCTACGGCGTGGTGGCCGATTTGGCAGCGCAGGCGGATGTCACCTTCATCGGGGTCGGCACGATCGGGCCGGGTTGCGCATTGCAGGTCGATGGCTTCATCAGCGCGAAGGATGTGGATGATCTGCTCGCCCATGGCGCGGCCGGCGAGTTGATCGGCAGGCCGATCGATGCCCAGGGTCGTTTGCTGGAGGCGCCGCTGCAGACCCGCATCACGAGCTTGCCGCTCAGGCCGATGCCCTCTCGCCCCGTCATCGCCATTGCTGGCGGTGTGGCCAAGGCGGGCGCGATCGGGGCGGCCTTGCGAGGCGGCTGGCTGACCGGCCTTGTGACCGACGAAGCCTGCGCGCAGCAGATCCTGGCTGCATTGGACTGAACCCACCACACCGACGACGCAATGCTCGAACTCCGCCCGACCTGCGAACACTGCAACACGGCGCTGCCGCCCGATGCGACCCACGCGCGCATCTGTTCATTCGAATGCACGTTCTGCGCGACGTGTGCAGACGGCGTGTTCGGCAATGTCTGTCCGAACTGCGGGGGCGGCTTTACGGCACGGCCGATCCGCCCGTCGAAGGATTGGAAGAACGGCAACTTCCTGGGCAAGCACCCGGCCAGCACGACAGTCAAGCATCGTCGCGCAGACTTGGCCGCGCATGCCGAATTGGCGGCGGCTGTCGGCGCCACGCTGCCGGAAAAGCGCTGATGGTCTAACGCGCTGCAGGCGCCGGTAACACCGGCGTGACCTTGTAGCCGCGTGCCGCCAGCAGCGCCGGAATCCCCTTGGGCCCGATCATGTGCAACGCGCCCACGGCGCCAAACACGCGCTGGCCGCTGTTGTGCACGCGCGCGATGTTTTCGGCCATGGCGCGGTTGCGGTTCGTCACGAGGCGTTGGAAGGCGCGTTTGTCCGACGCCGTTTTCAGGCAATCGCACCACTGGGGGTAGTGCTCCAGCGTACTGATGTCGCTGTCGGCCCAGGCGTTGGCGAGCGTGAGCGTCTGTGTGCGCGCCTCGCCTGATTCAATCGCGTCGAGCACGGTATCGAATTGCTGAGCGACCTCGTTCTTCGGCACGATCTCGTTGAGCACGCGCACCTGCTGCGCCAGCGTTTCGAGCGGCACGATGGGCAAATGCACGCTCTTGGCGTAGGTCGTCAGAAACAGGTCAATGCCGAAATCCGGATAGAGCCCGTCTGTGCGCACTCCCAGCACCGCCAGCGAGGCCAGTTGCATGGTCGGCTGAAACTTGCGGATCTGTGTGAGCGCCGTGTCGGGCAGGCACGCGGCGGAGAGCAGCTTGTTGAAGCGTTCACCGCGCCGGCCCGCCATGAGGCGGCGATCTTCGGCCGTGTTGTGTGCGATGAGCGGTTTGCGGTCGGTGCCCTTGTCGAGCAGGTCGAGTTCGAGCGCGATGCTGTCCACCTGCTGAAGCGCGCTGCGCACGGTGGGGCCGGGCAGCATCCAGTCGGCCCGCGCAACATGGATCGTCCCGTAGAGCCACGAGGTGTGACCGTTCTTTTCGATACGCCAGAGCAGGCCGTGGTCGGTCGCGCGTTGCGCGGCGGCGGCCCAGCCGTCCTTGGGGATGAAGCTGGAGGCCGGGGGCGGACAGTTCGTGGCCGGGGCCTGTGCCTGTGCTGGCGTTGCATCTTGCGCGACAGCGGCGCCCGCGCCCGTCAGCAGAAAAAACGCGGCCGCCAGCGCGCGCCACGTGGTGCGATTGCGTGCCATTTGGCTGCTCCCCGAAATATTGTTGTGGTCGTCTGTGCAGTTTAGCGGGCGCGGGCCATTGCATCCCACGTGACGATCAGCGGCGCTACTTGCTCAACCGCGGCGGCACGGCATGCGCGCCTCGCGTCTCGCGAAACCACAGCGCCAGGCTTTCATCTTCCAGCGCGTAGGCGCCGCGGGACTCCTTCCAGATCAGGTTCTTGTCGCGCAGCGCATCAAGCGCGGCTTGCACCGTGGCGGTGGAAAACTCGCTGTGGCCGAGCTTGGCCGCATATGCCTTCATCGAGTCTTCCGAAAACGGCGAGTAGCCTTGCCCGCGCTCGATCAGCACCGCCAGCACGGCACGCTGGATTTCGGTCAGCGCGCTGTAATCGCTCTCGATCTCGCCCCAGATGCGGTCGCGAAACCCCTGCGCGCCGCGCTTGAGCAGCTCGCCCAGGCTGGCGGCTTCGCCCAGCTCCAGGGCGATCTCGCTGACGATGCCTTTGAGCATCTCCGGCCGGTGGCCGACCAACTGGAAGGCGGCAAACATGTCGTCTTCCTTGAACTGGTTGTTCGGCGCCAGGTGCTGGTTGACCCACGCCGTGTACGCCGACACATACGGCCGGCCCAGCAGCGGGAAGTTGGTCACGCGCGAGCCGAAGAACGGCTGTGTGCGATTGAGCAGCAGGTTGGCAAGCTTGTCGCGGTTCGACCCCGTAAAGACGAGGAAGAGGCGCGGTTCTTCCACCCCCTGGTTCATCTGGTCCCGCGCGGCCTTGAGCGCGAACATGGCGTTGGTGCCGGCCTCGGTGGACAGCGCGTGCTGCGCCTCGTCGATGATCAGCACGACGGGCCGCTGCACTGCTTTGTAAAGCACATCCAGCGCATCGGCCAGGGTGATGCCCGGCGGCAGCCCGATCTTGCCGAGGTTGAACGTGAAGGTGCGTAACACGTCGACCTTCTCCATGCCGGCCTGCTTGGCGAGCTTGGCGATCGGCCCGTCGAACTGGGCCAGCTTGGTCTTGATAGCGTCGGCGATCAGTAATCCGGGGTCGCGGGCACGGTCGGCCCATAGATCCACGTAGATGGCGATCCACTTGCGGCGTTCGACCTCCGGCACCAAGTCTTCGCGCAGGAACGTGCTTTTGCCGGTGCGCCGGGGCGCCGCCAGGAACAGGCCGGAGCGCGCATCGGCCAAGCCCTTGCCTTCCAGGCTGTCACACAGCGTGTTGGCAAGGTCCTGGCGGTGGAAGTTGAAGCGGCCGGTATCAGTGTCGGAATCCATGGAAAGCCCTGTTTTAGACCTGATTATGAGAGTCGGTATAAATTATAGTTGATCCAATAATTAAGGCTAATTCCAATCCAAGCGCCCGTCGATTTCCGCCGATTTTGCCTATGCGCGGCACTGTGCCGCAGGCAATTCGGGGAACCGTGTGCAGCGCTATACTCGCCACATTCTGACGTTGTCCATCCATGCTCCATCGCCGTTGGCTCTTCCTCGTCTGGCTTGCGATCGTACTGAACGTACTGTCGCCGGTGCTCGCTTCCGCACGCGCGGCCGCCACGGGCACGCTGGCCGTCGAGCTGTGTAGCGCAACGGCACCGCATGGCAGCACCGTCCAGGTCGCCATCGACGTGCAAGGCGATGGCTCCGCCGACGATTCGGCCGCCCACCACAGCGTGGCGCACTGTCTGTATTGCCCGGGGTTTGCCGCCGGGCTGGCGCTGGCCTCGTTGCCGGCGCTCGATGTTCCTTCCGCCCATTTCGTCTATCGCGTGCGGCAGCCGGCCACCCCGGCGCCCGTCTACGCGCGCAGTGCGCTGCGCGTGGCCGAGTCGCGCGCGCCTCCTGTGTCTGCGTCGTTGTCGATCTGACGCGCCTGCGGACGTAGCTCCGTGGCGCCTTTGCGTTCGGCCTGCTTGGGCCGACGCCATCGCAATCCGGAGACCGTCCGATGTCATTCCACAAGCGCGCCGGGGCCGCCGCCCCTAGGCGCACGCTGGTGTGCCGTGCTGCGCTCGCGCTGGGCGCAGCGGCACCACTGTCTGCTTTTGCTGCCGAGGACGCGGCATCTGCGCCCGTGCCTGTCATGCAGGAACTTGCTCCCACCGTGGTGCGGGCCAACGCCAACCTCGCGCCGTTCGCTCGCAATACGCCGGCGGTCGTGCAGAGCGTCACAGCCGATCAACTGGCCGACCGCAACGTCGTCACCACCGAAGACGCCGTCAAATACCAGCCCAACGTGATGGTGCGCCGCCGCTTCATTGGCGACCGCAACTCCATCTTCGCCGGCCGCGACTTCAACGAGATTCAAAGTGCACGCGGCCTGCTGTATGCCGACGGCATCCTGCTCTCGAACTTGCTGGGTTCCAGCTACAGCTTCCCGCCGCGCTGGTCGATGGTCGGGCCGGACGACCTGGCGCGCGTCGATATTCTGTATGGGCCGTTCTCTGCGCTGCTGCCGGGTAACTCGATGGGCACGACCATCGCGATGACGTTGCGCCGGCCCGAAAAGTTCGAGGCCGCCGCGCAGACGCAAGTGATGAGCCAGCACTACAACGATGCCTACGGCTTTTCCCGCAACGTCACCGGCAACCACGAGAGCGCCTCGCTGGGCGACCGGATCGGCAAGTTCTGGTATGCGCTGTCGGTCGACCGGCTGGAGAACGACAGCCAGCCGATGCAATACGCCACACCCAACTCCAGGTTCACGGCGGGCGGCACGCCCGTGCCGGTCACGGGTGCGCGGCAGGATCTGGGGCCCAACGGCCAGCCGCGCGTGATTCTCGGGCCGCAGATGCTCGAGCGCACGCAGCAGCTGCAAGAGACGCTGCGATTCGGCTACGTGTTCAGCGACAGCCTGGAGGCATCGCTCACGCTGGGCCATTGGGAGAACCATTACAACGATCAGGCGCTCAGCTTCCTGCGCGATGCCGCCGGCAACGTGGTCACGGGCGGCAATGTGCTGATCAACGGCACGCCATACACGATCGCCCCGAACACCTTTGCCCCGCAAAACGGCGACCAGGAAAACTGGCTCTACGGCCTGGGCGTGAAGGGCAAGATCAGTGGCTGGAAGATCGATACCAACGCATCGGCCTACAACGTTTCGCGCGACATCCTGCGCGCGTCGAACACAGCGGCCGGCAATGGACCCGGCACGGTGTTCTACGGCGACGGCACCGGCTGGTCCAACTTCGACATCAAGGCGACGTCGCCCACGGTGTCCGGCCATACCTTCACGACCGGTTACCACTACGACCAATACCACCTGCGCAACCAGACCTTCAACGCGACGAACTGGTCGGCGGAAACGCTATCCACGTTGAAGTCCAGTTACCAAGGCGACACGCAAACGCAGGCCGTGTTCCTGCAGGACGCATGGGCGTTTGCGCCGCGCTGGCTCGCCACGCTGGGCCTGCGCTATGAAAGCTGGCGTGCCTACAACGGCCAGCTCGGCAACGGCACGAGCAGCTTGGGCTACGCTAGCCGCACCGAAGACGCGTTCTCGCCCAAGGCGGCCATCCAATGGCAGGCCACGCAAGACACGCTGCTGCGCCTGTCGTACGGCCGTGCGGTGCGCTTTCCGACGGTGGCGGAGCTGTTCCAGGGCACGATCAGCGGCAACACGATCGTCAACAACGATCCGAACCTCAAGCCGGAACGCACCAACGATTTCGACTTCACCGTCGAGCAGGCTGTGCCTTACGGCGTGCTGCGTACCAGCCTGTTCCAGAGCGACGTGCGCGACAGCATCTACACGCAGACCAACATCACCGTCACGCCCAACGTGACGAACGTGCAGAACGTCGATCGCGTGCGCACGCGCGGCATCGAACTGGCGTACTCGGGGCAGGACGTTTTGCAGGATGCGGGCGTGCGTGGCGTGGACGTCGAAGCCAACGTCGCCTTCACGCAATCGAAGACGCTGGCCGACGCCGCGAACCCGACCTACGTCGACAAGACCTGGCCGCGCATGCCGCGCGTGCGCGCCAATCTCTTTGCGAGCTGGCATGCCACGCCTGACTGGACAGTCGGCGCGGGCGTGCGGTACTCCGGCCGCCAATACGGCACGCTCGACAACACCGATGTGCTGCCGAACGTCTACGGTGGCACCAGCAGCTTCTTCACCGTGGATCTCAAGGCCAGCTACCGCATCGACAAGCACGTCACGCTGGCGCTGGGCGTCGACAACCTGACCGACCGGCGGTATTTCGTGTATCACCCGTATCCGTCGCGCACCTTCTATGGACAACTGAAATGGCGTCTGTAATGCAGTCGATTCCTCGATTCCTAGCCGGTGCGCTGCTGGCTTTTGCGGCAACGCTGGCGCTCGCGCACGAAGGTCATGATCACGGCGCCATGGCAGGCAAAGCTGCCGCCAAACCGCAGCTCGCCACGTCGGCGGCGTTCGACAAGGCAGGGCGCTTGTGGGTGACGTGGGCGGAAGGGCCGCATGTGGTGGTCGCCTCGTCCAACGATCTCGGCAAGACGCTGTCCACGCCGCAGCGCGTGAACCCGCAACCCGAGCCGATCTATACCGACGGCGAGAACCGCCCCAAGGTCATCGCCAGCCCGGACGGTGCGCTCTATGTGAGTTGGTCGCGCCCGCTCGATGCGCCGTACACGGGCTTCGTACGTTTCTCGCGCTCGCTTGACGGCGGCAAGACGTGGAGCGCGCCGGTCACCGTGCACCACGACCGCCAGCCGATTACGCACCGCTTCGATTCGATTGCGGTCGATGGCGCCGGCCGCATCTTCGTCACGTGGATCGACAAGCGTGACCTGCTGCGCGCGCAGGCAGCCAAACAGCCGTACGACGGCGCGGCAGTGTATTACACCGTGTCGACCGACCGTGGCGCCACCTTCGCGCCCGAGCGCAAGATCATCGACCAGACCTGCGAATGCTGCCGCATTGCGCTGGCGCCCGATGCCGACGGCCACATGCTCGCGCTGTGGCGCAACGTGTTTGCCGGGCAGATTCGTGACCACGCATTGGCGACATTACCGATCGATAACACGCCGCTTGCCGTCACGCGGGCAACGTTCTCGGAGTGGCGCGTCGATGCGTGTCCGCACCATGGTCCCGCGTTGGTCGTGACGGCCGATGGTGTGCGGCACATGGCGTGGTTTTCCGTACTGCACGACAAGCCGGGGCTGTTCTACAGCCGGCTTTCGGCCGACGGCAAACCGATCGGCGAGGCTTGGGGTTTTGCCGGTTCGCCACAAGCCGGCGCGCAGGCATCGCACCCCGCATTGCTCGCCGCGGACGGCGCGCTGTGGCTGGTCTGGAAACAATTTGCCGACGACCGCATGCAGATCCTGCTGCGCAAATCCACGGACGGCGGCGCGCACTGGACAGCGCCCGCCAGCCTGGCAAGCACCAATGGCGGCAGCGACCACCCGCAACTGCTGGCACGCGATGGCCATGTCTATCTGTCGTGGCGCACGCAGGCCGAGGGCTATCGGCTGATCGATATCGGCAATGTCACTTCGTCCAATCCATCGTTGGAGGCATCCGAATGAAGATTCGATGGAAATCGTTTGCGGTGGGCGTGGCGTTATCCGCCGCCGCCTTCACCACCACCTTCGCCGCCCAGGCCGCAGGTGCGCTGCAGTTCCAACCGTTGCATGCCCGCGATGTGCCGGCACTGCTGCAGACGCCGCACGCGCGCCCGCTCATCGTCGAAATCTGGTCATTGGAGTGCGGCTACTGCCGCGAGAACATCGCCCGGATCGCGCAATGGCGGCGCACCGCCAAGCAAGATGTGGATGTGGTGATGGTGTCGATGGACGGTCCCGACCAGGCCGAGATGCTGAACCGTGCGCTGGCACCGCTGGCCCGCGACGGAAAGATCGGCATTGCACGTGTGCCGCAATACGCCAATGCCGAAGACATGCCGGAGCGCCTGCGCGCCGCGCTTGATCCCGGCTGGCAGGGCGAGATGCCGCGCACGATCATCCTGCGTCCTGACGGCAAGCGTCATGCATCGAGCGGGTTGCTGACACCGCAGGCGCTGGACACGGCGCTCAGGGATTAATCAGAAATGACACGGACCCCCCTCGTTGTTGGGGTATGGCGGGGGGCGCGCACTTTTTATAATGGCCTCGCTTTGTGAATTCCGGCGCATTGCTCGTTCACAAAGCACACCCGACCATCTTTCGTCGTCAAAGGCTGAAGATGTTAAGCCCGCCCGCCCCCCGGCCCGCGGGCTTTTTCTTTGCCCGCTCGATACTGGATTGGTATTGAACGGGCCTGTGCTGCGGGGGGCGGATGATAACGCGCCGTCAGCGCGCTGTCGCCTGCGAAGAAGAGGGGTATGCCGTGGAAGGTTGCTCTGCGTCGTTGGATGCGGCTCCCAGGCCCACCGATAGGGCGGCCAGCAAGACCGCAACACCACGCGCGATATAAAACACCGCTTGCGCCCCCGCCATTTCCGGCTCGGCAGAGGCGGTTTCAGCAATGTGGGCGTGCCAGGCACCGCGCGTCGCGCGGTGGGCCAGCGGATCGCGATAGGCGCGTGGCGCGGCCGTGCGGTGTGCGGGATGAGGTTGCATGTGGGACATGGCGGTTCTCCTCATGCTCAAACGTGCGACCAGGCGCGCCAGAACAGCAGCGCCGTCA
The DNA here is from genome assembly GCF_052045895.1 of Ralstonia sp. 22111. Lineage (NCBI taxonomy): Bacteria > Pseudomonadati > Pseudomonadota > Betaproteobacteria > Burkholderiales > Burkholderiaceae > Ralstonia > Ralstonia sp. 22111. The sequence goes on from NZ_JBQEPR010000003.1 coordinate 60,225, forward strand.
TCGAAAAACCGAAGGTGGAAATCAACGCCCGCACAACCGGCACCGGCAAGCGCTTGCCGACATGCGCGCCCAGATAACCGCCCAGCGCGGCTGCTACCAGCATGACCAGCGTCTGTGGCCACCACACCATCCTGGCAAGTGCAAAACAGGCTACGGCGACGAGGTTGGTCGCGCCCACCAGCAGCGTGCGCGAGGCGTTCAATGCTTTGATGTCGTCGTGGCCGAACAGTGCCCAGACCGCCATCATCATGATCCCCACCGCGCCGCCAAAATAGCCGCCATAGATAGCCAACGCACCTTGCGCGACCAGCAATGTCGTGCGCCCGATCTGCATGCGCTGGCGCAGCCACACACCGGCCTGTTTGCCGAAGGTAAATGCGAGCGAGCCGATCAGCAGCAGCCACGGCACGATGAAATCGAACGCGCGGGACGACGTATTCATCAACAGCAGCGCGCCGAGCAGTCCGCCGACAAGGCTGATCGCGACCATGGCCCGCATCGAGACCTGCCCGAACCCGCGATAGTCCCCGCGATACGCCCACGCCGATGTGGCCGCGCCGGGCAGCAGCGCCACCGTGCTCGACGCATTGGCAAACACCGACGGCACACCCGCGAACATGAGCGCGGGCAGCGTGACAAACGAGCCGCCGCCCGCCAGTGCATTCATCATGCCGGCGAGCAGGCCCGCGCCAAAAAGCAGCAGCGTGGTGGATTCCATTGGGGGCGATGTCTGGGATGTTTTGTTTTTAGGTGCCTCAGTTTCGGACACTGGCGACCCCGCCGCAATGTGCGATACATTGACCTAGCCTCAGTGCAAGACTGAGGCTGGCGATAATTTTGAGATGCATCGTGCGCTTTGACCTGACCGACCTCCGACTCTTCCTCCATACCGCCGAAGCCGGCAGCATCACGGCGGGGGCCGAGCGTGCGCACCTGACATTGGCGTCGGCGAGCGCGCGCATCCGCGGGATGGAAGACACGCTCGGCGTCCCGCTGCTCACGCGCAACCGGCGCGGTGTGGAAACGACCGCAGCCGGCCGCACGCTCGTCCACCACGCCCGCGTCGTCCTGCAACAGATGGATCGCATGCGCGGCGAGCTGGGCGAATACGCGCGCGGTCTCAAGGGTTACGTGCGGCTGCTTTCCAACACGGCGGCCATGACCGAGTTCTTGCCGGAAACGCTCAGCGCGTTTCTGGCCGCACACCCTGAAGTCGATGTCGATCTGGAAGAGCTGGTCAGCCACGAGATTGTCGAAGCGATTGCGCAGGGGCGCGCCGACATCGGCATCGTCAACGACGCGGTCGACCTGTCCGGGCTGGAGACCTTTCCGTTCCGCCACGACCGCCTCGTGCTGGTGACCGCGCGCGACCACCCGCTGGCCGAGCGCCGCGAATTGGCCTTCGTTGAAACCTTGCAGGAAGATTTTGTCGGCCTGACGGGCGACAACGCATTGCAGGCCTATCTGGCGGGGCACGCCGCCCGCGCCGGCCATCGGCTCAAATACCGCGTGCGGCTGCGCAGCTTCGACGCCGTCTGCCGCATGGTGGAACGCAACGTGGGCGTGGGCGTCATTCCCGAGCATGCGGCGATCCGGCTGCAGCGCTCCATGGGCATCCGCCGTGTGCGCCTGACCGACGCCTGGGCGACGCGCCTGCTGCGCATCTGCGTGCGCCATTTCGATGATCTGCCTGTCTTCGCACGCCAGTTGATCGAGCATTTGCGCGAGGCCTGAGTGCGTTGCGCGTCCGTCATTTGGCGGAGGGATGTTGTTTGAACTCGCGCCGGTGAAAACCGGTCGGTACACTGCAAGCAGTTGCGGGCTGCCCAGCTACAGACGTGCGGCGCCGCACCAACCTTCCGCTCATGGAGCACATCATGGCGTCTGCCAGTGTTCCCCCAGGTGTTCCGCCGATCGGCCTGCTGCACGCGGCGCGTGCACTGCGCATCTATCGGCGCCACGAGATCCATGCGCTGGCGTGGATCGCGCTGGGCGTGTGCCTGCGCACTCCGGCGCCTATGGCCGCCATCAGCGTAGCGTTGCTCATCGTGTGCGCGTGGTCGCTCACACGGCACATCCAATATATGAAGCCCCTGTATGAACTGCCGGTGTTCAGCCGCCTGCTGGCACACAGCGGCATGGCATTCGCGGCCATCAATGCGGCGCTGTTGGCGGTGGAACTGGCCACGGGCGCCGGACGCGGCGCATGGTTCGACGCCGACGGCTGGCTTGCGCCGGCCTGGCCGCAGATACTGCCCGACATGGCCGGCACGATCGAGCTGATGCTGGTCAGCGCTCAGTGGATCGTCGTGCTGGGTGCCGTGGTTGCCGCAGCGGCCTGGGCGTGGCTGAGCCTGGGCGGCGGCCGCTCGCTGCGTTTTCCGCCGCGCTCGCAATGAGCGCATGGCTCGGGAGAATCCGGGCTGGTCTGGCGGAGGAATTCCTCCTATAAGTGGCGATGTTGGTTGCAGGTGCGTTTCCGTAGCGCCCGGACGAGGCGCGTGCAGTTGGAGCGTGCATAACGCCGCGCTCCGAACCCAAGGAGACAGGCATGACATCGCTGGACGCTTTCCTGCGGTGCCGCGACTTTCTGCTCGCGCACCGTGAGGATTACGACACCGCCGTGCGCGATTTTGTATGGCCCGAGTTGGATCGTTTCAACTGGGCGCTGGATTATTTCGACGCCATGGCGCGCGGCAACGACGCCATCGCCCTGTGGGTGGTCGACGATCAGGGAAACGAGACGCGGCTGTCGTTCGCACAGATGGCGGAGCGCTCGGCGCGCGTGGCCAACCATTTGCGGGCGCTGGGCGTGCAGCGCGGTGATCGCATCCTGCTCATGCTCGGCAACGTGCCGGGGCTGTGGGATGTGATGCTCGCCAGCATCAAGATCGGCGCGGTCATCATTCCGGCCACGACGCTGCTCACGGCAGAAGACCTGCGCGAACGCATTGCCATGGGTGAGGTGAGCCACGTGGTGGTCGGCGGGGCAGATTGCGCCAAGCTGGACGCGGTCTCAGGCACATTCACACGCATCGCGGTCGGTACGGACAAGGCGCCGGCCGGCTGGCACCGTTTTGAAGACGCCTACGATGCCTCCGCTGAATTCAAGCCCGACGCACCAACGCAGGCCAGCGATCCGTTGTTGCTGTATTTCACGTCCGGCACCACGTCCAAACCCAAACTCGTGATGCATACGCATGCGAGCTATCCGGTGGGGCATCTGTCGACGCTGTACTGGATCGGCCTGCGCCCCGGTGATGTGCACTGGAACATCAGCTCGCCGGGCTGGGCCAAGCACGCGTGGAGCTGCTTCTTCGCGCCGTGGAATGCCGGCGCCACCGTCTTCATCTACAACTACGCGCGCTTCGAGCCCAAGGCGGCGCTCGATGTGCTGTGCCGCGCCAAGGTGACGACGCTGTGCGCACCCCCCACGGTGTGGCGCATGCTGATCCAGGAAGACCTGGCCGCGTGGAAACCCGCGCTGCGCGAACTCGTGGGCGCAGGCGAGCCGCTCAACCCCGAGGTGATCGAACGGGTGCGCGCCGCGTGGGGCATCACCATCCGCGACGGCTACGGCCAGACCGAAACCACCTGCCAGATCGGCAACAGCCCCGGGCAACCGGTCAAGGCGGGCTCGATGGGCCGGCCGCTGCCGGGCTACCGCATCACGCTGCGCGACCCCGACGGCCACGAGGCGGAGGAGGGCGAGATCTGCATCGAATTGAATGCACGCCCGACCGGCCTGATGGAGGGCTACGCCGGCAACCCCGACAAAACCGCCGAGGCCATGCGCGGCGGCGTGTATCACACCTCCGACATTGCGGCGCGCGATGACAGCGGCTACCTGACTTACGTCGGCCGCGCCGATGACGTATTCAAGGCATCGGATTACCGAGTCAGCCCGTTCGAGCTGGAGAGCGTGCTGATCGAGCACCCGGCCATCGCCGAGGCCGCCGTTGTGCCGAGCCCCGACCCACTCCGTCTGGCCGTGCCGAAGGCTTTCCTGGTGCTGCGCGCGGGGCACGAAGCCGGGCCGGAACTGGCGCGCGACATCCTTGGCTTTTGCCGTAGCCGATTGGCTTCGTACAAGCGCGTGCGCCGCATCGAGTTTGCCGATCTGCCCAAAACCATCTCAGGCAAAATCCGGCGCGTCGAATTGCGCATGCGTGAAGCCACGCGCAGCGAAAGCGCCGCGGGCGTACGCAACCTGCAGGAATATTGGGAAGAGGATTTCCCGGCCGATTAATCGTGCGTTGAGCTTTGGCACTCACGGAACGTGCGGCCCCCCGACCGCACGTTCCGCTGCGCCAGCGCTATCAGCGCGACGAGCGCGGGACCAGCCGCAGTTGACGCGCGCGATCCAGATCGTAGGCCGGCACGCCACCGTGCGGCAGCGAGGCACGAGAAGCGGCCAGGTCGCGGCCGCGCACGATGACCGGTGCGAGCGAGCCAGCGCGGATCAGGTCCGACGCAGCCAATTCGATCCAGTCGCGGTAATTGCGATAGACCTCTTCGGCCGTGATTTTTTGATGCGCGCAATCGCAAAGCGAGAGCGCTTCAGATGTGACGAAACAGCTCACGACCTTGCCGTCGACGATGGCTTGGAAGAACAGGTCGCCTACGGACCTGAAGGTCTTGCCGGTGAATGAAATGTTCATGATGCTCCCCCATTGATCAGGCGCGCCGGTTGAGCGGCGAGCCCCACATGCCGCTTTCGCGGCGCAATGGCCACATGCAGGAGCGTTGTTTCCGAATGGAGGGATGACGATGCTCCAGATGCTGAATCCATCCGGATGCGATTGACCCAGTGAAGCGGGTCGGACTATCCCTCGGTGCCGTTATACGGTCTGTCAATTCGGTGGTTGACTGCGGGTTCGCTCTCGCGCTGCGACCTTCCCCGTACAAAATTCCTTTATGTTTTTTTGGTTACCACAATTGGTGCATCAGCCCGACACCGACGGTGATCGAGATGGCCAGAATCCAGAGCAAAACGGTGGAGGTGCGCGTTGCCGGAAGGCGTGTTTGAAAAAGGCGCCGACGCGTAGGGATCACCTGCCAATTAGCAGGGTGACGTTCCCACCCCAGGCGAGCACTCAAGCTCGCTGTTCCCCGTTTGATTGTTCCCATGGCCCGCTCCCGAAAGCTCGCCGCTGCCGCGTATTTAGTTTTATTTAAATCTACTATTCTTCGGTTGCATTCTAGGACACTCTCTGCAGACCGCTAGCGCCCCTTGGCATGATTCTTATCCTCCATTTGGCTCATAAACGGGAGGTTTAGGACATATTGGGGGTTCGAATATGAAGTGATTTTCATCACTCGCCAAGACGATTAATCGACGCGCAAACGCTTACGTTTGAAACGCATACCGATGGAGTCCCCGCAACCTGCCTGCAAGGTGCCGCCGATACAGTCATGCGCGTTCGCGGAGGACATGTTGCAAGACTGCACAGCAGCAGGCACCCCTGCGTCAAAACAGCGAAATACCACGCGTGCTGCGGTACAGTGCCGCCGGGCTGGCTAGGCATCAGAAAACGAGCAGGACATCGACATGACGCAAGCAAGACGCGCCCAGAACAACAGGGCGTTCGCAGGGTTCGGGCGAGGGACGGGCGCCGCTTTGGTGGCATGGGCAGCGTTGGTGGCAACGGCCGCGGCGCACGCGGGTGTACCGAGCTTGGAAACGCGCCGTGCCGCCGTGGAATCCACACTCGCGAATGCCGGCAGTTGTCAGCGCTTGGGCGATTACTACTGGGAAATCGGTGACGCCCATGGCGAACTGATGCACGGTCAGCGGGGCCAGCGGATCGGGCCCAACAAGACGGTGCGGCTGGCATCGGCATCCAAATGGGTGTTTGGTGCCTACGTGGTGGAGCGTGCGCAAGGTAAGCCCACACCTGCCGAAATCGATGCGCTCACCATGCGCTCGGGCTACGACGGGCTCAATCCTCTGCTGTGCAATCGCAACGACACCGTGCAAAGCTGCTTTGCGCGCGGCCGTAACGCGACCTTCACGCCTGGGCACGTTGGCCGCTTCAGCTACAACGGCGGCCATGATCAGAAGCTGCTGATGGATCTCGGTCTGGGCCGTGCCGACGCCGAGGCGCTCAACAACGACCTCGACCGCCAGCTTGCCAATGCTCCGGGCCTGCGCGATTCCGGCCAGCCACTCGGCATTCGCTACCTCGCACCTGAACCGGCCGGCGGAATGATCGCCACACCGGCGGCTTATGGCCAGTTCTTGCGTCGCCTCATTCGCGGCGAATACCAGCTCGGCAAGATGCTCGGCCAGCATGCTGTTTGCACCGAGCCGGGCACGTGCTCAACCGCTGTCAGCACCCCGGCCGCACTGCCGTGGCATTACGCGCTCAACTACTGGATCGAGGACCAGCCCGGCGGCGACGGTGCGTTCAGCTCTGCCGGCGCCTTCGGCTTCTATCCGTGGATCACCGCTGACAAGCAGCACTACGGCATGCTCGTGCGCGAGACTCTGGCCCCCCGGGCCTATGTGCGCAGCGCGGCATGCGGCGCACTGATCCGCCGTGCCTTTGCCGAAGGCAAGCCGCAGCACGCAGCAGAAGGTGCCAGCAGCGCCGATTTTGCCGACTGACGAACGCTGTAGATCAAGCGGGCAAGCCATCGCCTAACGTGGTTGGAGGTGGCGCCGCATCCTGTCGGCACCCTCCGTACCTCGGCACGCCGGTTGCGACGCACAGGCCACCTACCTACATGGAGATGGCCCATGGTCCGGCACCCCCTGCGCGGCAGCGAGCGCACCATTCCTGAAGACGCGCGCATCCTCGGCGATGCGCATCCGGCAGAGCAGATCCGGGCGCTCGTGCAATTGCGCCGCCCGAACGAGGCTGAGCTCGATGCGCGCCTGTCCGGATTCGTCCACGCGCATGCCGCCGGAACGCCACCGCCCACACCGCTCACCCGCGAAGAATGGGCCGCCCAGTTTGGCGCTGCCACGGACGACATCGACGCCGTGCGCACCTTTGCCCGCGAACAGGGCCTGCAAGTGGTCGAAGTGAACGTGGCCGCTGCCACGGTCATGCTGGAAGGCTCCGTCGAACAATTTTGCCGGGCGTTCGATACGCACCTGCACCGCGTGGCACACGGCGACTGCGAATACCGCGGACGTTCGGGCCCGCTGCGGTTGCCGGAATCATTGCAGGACGTGGTGGTTGCCGTCCTGGGGCTCGACTCACGCCCGCAGGCGGCGCCGCACTTTCGCTTTGTGCCGTTGCCTACCGGATCGGTTGAGCCGGGAGGCATCCGGCCCGCCCGTGCGGCGCCCACTGCGTCGTACACGCCGGTGCAGCTCGCGCAGCTCTACGGCTTTCCGCAGGGCGATGGCGCCGGCCAGTGCATTGCGTTTGTTGAGCTTGGCGGCGGCTATCGGGAAGACGATCTGCGTGCGTACTTCCAGGAGGTGGGCGTGCCGATGCCGACGGTGACGGCCATACCGGTCGGGCCGGGCGCCAACCGCCCGACCGGCGACCCGAGCGGGCCCGACGGCGAAGTCATGCTCGACCTGGAAGTGGCAGGCGCTGCGGCGCCGGGCGCCAAGCTGGCTGTGTACTTCACCGTCAATACCGACGCCGGTTTCGTGCAAGCCATCAACGCCGCCATCCATGACACCAAGCTGCGGCCCTCGGTGGTTTCCATCAGTTGGGGCGCGCCCGAAAACGCCTGGACGCCGCAGGCCATGCAAGCCGTCAACGCCGCGCTGCAGAGCGCCGCAACCATGGGCGTGACGGTGTGTGCGGCCTCGGGCGACAACGGCTCCAGCGACGGCCAGTCTGATCGTGCAGATCACGTCGACTTTCCCGCCTCCAGCCCGTACGCCCTGGCATGTGGCGGCACCAGCGTGCGTGCCAGCGGAAACCGCATCGCAGAGGAAACCGTCTGGAACGACGGCGCACGAGGCGGCGCGGGCGGCGGCGGGGTGAGCACCGTCTTTGCATTGCCGAGTTGGCAGCAGGGCCTGGCCGCGCAGCAAACCGGCGGCGAGAGTGTGCCGCTGGCGCGGCGCGGCGTGCCTGATGTCTCGGCCGATGCCGACCCGCTGACCGGCTATGTCGTCCGCGTGGATGGGGAGTCCGGCGTAGTGGGCGGCACCAGCGCCGCCGCACCGCTGTGGGCCGCGCTCATCGCACGCATCAACGCCATCAAGGGGCGCCCGGCGGGTTATCTGCATGCGCGGCTGTATCAGAACCCCGCCGCGTTCAACGACATCAAGCAGGGCAACAACGGCACCTTTGCCGCCGCGCCCGGTTGGGACGCCTGCACAGGCTTGGGCAGCCCCAAGGGCGACGCAATCGCGAACCTTTTCTAGCAGCGAGGCACGCATGACCACCACCGACCAGCCGTTCTTCGACCCCACCGCATACGGCAACGGCCCCGACGACAACGTGACCGACACCAGCGAGGGCATGGCGATCACGCATCACACCGTGCGCATCGGCGGACGCAATATCGCTTACACCGCGCATGCCGGCCACCTCGTCACGGTAGACCCGAGCAGTTCGCAGCCTGCGGCCAAGATGTTCCACGTGGCCTTTGTGGCGGATGCGCCAGCGGGCGGCGCACAGGCGCGGCCGGTGACGTTCTTCTATAACGGCGGGCCGGGGTCTTCGGCGGTATTTGTGCTGCTGGGGTCGTTCGCACCGCGCCGCATCGTGACATCGATGCCGTCGTTCACGCCGCCCGCGCCGTATCGCATGGAAGACAACCCGGACAGCCTGCTCGATCGCTCCGACCTGGTTTTCATCAACCCGGTCGGCACCGGCTATTCGACGGCCATCGCGCCCAAGCGCAACCTCGATTTCTGGGGCGTTGACCAGGACGCGCGCAGCATCGCGCAGTTCATCAAGCGTTGGCTGACGGCCAATGATCGATGGAATTCGCCGAAGTTTCTGTTTGGCGAGTCTTACGGCACGGCGCGTTCCTGCGTGCTGTCGTATGTGTTGCATGAAGACGGGGTCGACCTGAACGGCATCACGCTGCAGTCGTCCATCCTCGACTACACGCAGGCGGGCAACCCGGTGGGGCTGTTGCCGACCTGTGCGGCGGATGCGTGGTTCCACAAGCGAGCCACCTCGCCCAAGGGCGGGCCACTGCCCGCGGATGTGGGCGACTTTGCCGAAGCTGCCGCCGTATTTGCCAGCACCGATTACGAAAAAGCGCTTGCCAAGCCCACGCATGCCGATCCGGCCGTGCTGAAAACGTTGTCTGCCTATACCGGCATCGATGCGGCGACGTTGCAGGGCTGGCGGCTGGATGTGGCAGCTTATGACGGCGCGGGCACGTCGCTGTTCCTGACCACGCTGCTGGCCGACAAGGGCTTGTCGCTGGGCGCGTACGACGGCCGCGTCACGGGCATCCACACCGGCATTGCAGCCAGCGTAGATCCGAACTCGGGCGGCAATGATCCGACCATGACGGCAGTGTCGGGCGTCTACACCGCCATGTGGAACACCTACCTGAACGACGACCTGAAGTTCACGTCCAACTCCGCCTTCACGGATTTGAACGACCAAGCCTTCCGCCATTGGGACTTCCGTCACACCGACCCGACCGGCGCGCAGAAAGGGCTTGATGCCAACGGCAACGTTGCCCTTTACACCGCCGGCGACCTGGCGGCCACGATGAGCTTGAACGTGGATCTGAAAGTGTTCTCCGCCAACGGCTATTACGACTTCGTCACGCCGTTCTACCAGACCATGCTGGACCTGAAGGCGATGCCGTTGCTGGATGCGGGCGTGCGCGGGAACCTGTCGGCGGGGTTCTATCCGTCGGGGCACATGGTGTATCTGGACGGCGGTTCGCGCACGGCATTGAAGGCCGATCTGGCGCGCCTTTACGACGCTGCCACGACCGACCACCAGGCTGTCGCGCGCATCCGCATGCTGCAGGCGCGCAAGGCCTGAGCGGCGGGCTTGCAGGCCGCGCCGCGCAATGTGTGGATCAATAGCCGCGGTAGTACGGGCGGTAGTAATGCGGGCGGTCGTAATAGCCGCCTGCCGGCACCACTACGCACGCGCTCAGCGCAGAGGTGGCGGCAGCAGCAAGGATGAGGAGGGCGATGGTGCGTTTCATGATGAGGCTCCGTGGTGATCGTTGGACTTGGCTTCACTGTATGGACACCCCTCGAAACCGTGCTTTACCGTTTGTAAGAAAAACTGTGACGTTCAGGCCGGTAATCGACGGCCCGCCCCGTGCTGGCAACGCTTGCGTCACGGTTGCCGTAATTTGCCGTTACCTTTGCGATCAGACTGTGGAGCCGCTCGGGCCTGTTCAGGCACTGTCAGCACAGCGCCACAATGTTCCACGAACTTATCGCCACAGTATTGACAGATCCTCGAGATCGGCGGGAAATAGAACAAACGGCAAACGTTGGGCTTCAAGTTTGAACGCACAGCGCCGATAGCCGTTCATATAGATGTCAGGGCGTCTCGGCTCCAGCCGAGGCAGCAAAGCCCTGCGGGGACCATGCGATGCGCGCCGCCCAACCGTGCGCATCGGCAACACATCGGGGGACGCATCATGACGAATCTTCTGGAATCCACCATCGCCTGGGCCGCACCGTGCTTGATCGCTACCGCGATCGTCGCGCCGGTCATGTGGAACAAGCTGCGTACGCGCCGGATGCTCGAAGCGATGCACGAGGCACGCGAACACCGCGACGAGTGATCTGCCGATCGGCCATCTGCGCCGATCCCATCTTCTTGTCACGCCAGTAAAAACGAAAACGGGCGCCGCATTGCTGCTGGCGCCCGTTTGGCATTCTGCGATGCCGGTTGCGGCGCGTCCCGTTGCGCCGCAACCGTGTTCGCTCAGGCTGCCACGGCCTGGCTGACAACGTCGCGCATGGCGGCGTGTGCTGCTTCCAGGGCTTGCGTGCGGGCGTCCGGGCCCATCGCCAGGCGTTCTGCGCGTACGAACTGCACATCGGTGATGCCAAAGAAGCCGAAGACGGTCTTTAGATAGGCCTCCTGGAAATCCATGGCGGCTGCCGGGCCGGCGGAGTACATGCCGCCGCGTGTCGACGCAACGATCACCTTCTTGCCACCGGCCAGGCCAACCGGGCCGTTTTCCGTGTACTTGAACGTACGGCCGGCTTGCGCCACGCGGTCAATCCAGGCTTTGAGCTGGCTGGGCACCGAGAAGTTGTACATCGGTGCGCCCACCACGATTACGTCGCTGGCGAGCAGTTCATTCACGAGCGCTTCTGACCGGGCATGCTCGGCGCGGGTGGCATCGTCAAAATCATCGGCGCCCGTGGCGCGAAAGCCGGCGGCAATAGCGCCGTCCAGGTGCGGAATCGCTTCGACCGACAGGTCACGGTGGACGACGGTGGTGCTGGGGTTTTCGCGGCGCAGCTCGTCAACAATGGCGGCGCTCAGGAGGCGCGAGGCCGAGGCGTCACCGAGGATGCTGGAATCAATGTGAAGGACTTGCATGGTGTCTCTCCAAGAAAAAGGTGGGTTGCTGCAAAGATAGTGCGATGCAGCAGGTTCCAGTAGTGGGTCGAATCGACACACATCGTTCTATGAGTGAGACAATGCGCCGGAGCTTTGGAGAACGGCCATGGAAGACCTGAACGACCTCGTCCTGTTTGCCAGTGTGGTGACGCACGGCAGTTTTTCCGGCGCCGCCCGGGCGCTGGGGATTCCCAAATCGCGCGTGAGCCGCCGCGTGGCCGATCTCGAGACACGTCTGGGTGTGCGGCTGCTGCAGCGCTCAACGCGGGCGGTGCATGTGACGGACGTGGGCTCGGCGTTCTTTACGCATTGCGAATCGATGACGCAGGCCGCCCGCGCCGCCTTCGAGGTGGCCGAGCATGCCAGCGAAAAACCTTCCGGCCGCCTGCGCGTGAGCTGTCCGGTGGGCGTGGCGCACGTCTTCATCGCACCCGTGCTGTCGAAATTCCTGCGTGCGCAGCCCGACGTGCGGCTGGAGCTGGACGTGACGAACCGCCGTGTCGACGTGATCGGCGACGGCTACGACGTCGCGTTGCGCGTGCGCTCGACGCTGGACGATTCCAACCTTGTCGTGCGCAGCTTTGGCGTGAGCGATCAGGTGCTCGTCGCCAGCCCGTCATTTGTTGCCGAGCATGGCCCGTTGGAGACGCCGGAATCGATGCGCGGCGTGATGGGCGTGGGCGTCGACGGCACGGCCGGAGAGCGGACGCGCTGGCGCCTGACCGCCCCCGAAGGCGGCGCGGTCGATATCGACTACACCCCCGCGCTGGTGACGGACGACTTGTACCTGATGGGGCAGACGGCGCTGGCCGGGATTGGCGTTGCGCAACTGCCGTTCAACCTGTGCGCGGAGCCGGTGCGCGATGGGCGGCTGGTCGTGCTGCTGCCGGAATACCGCTTGCCGGTGCACCAGTTTCACGCAGTGTTTCCGTCACGCCGCGGGCTGGTACCGGCCGTGCGCGCATTCATTGAATTTCTTGCAGAAGAGTTGCCCGGCATGACGGCAAATGTCAGCCGTTGTTATGAGGACATCGTCCGGCAACCCGATCGTTGACTCTGCAACGAATGCGAATCGGCAGTATCATCAACGGCTTCGCTTCTCCCATTGGCGCGGGTGCCTTGAGCGGCATTCGCGCACATTCCCATGTCCTCCCGCCCGAGCATCGAACCGCCCAAGCCAGACACGCCTACCGCGCCCATTGGGACGGTATCCAGCCCGCTGGATACGCCACCGGTGGCCGAAATTCAGGTGATGGCGGTGATGGGCGGGCTGATGCTTGCCATTTTGCTGGGCGCGCTGGAGCAAACCATCGTTGCGGTGGCGTTGCCCGTGATCGCGGGCGAATTCAACGGCTTTGCGCTGATGGCGTGGCTGGTGTCGGCGTACCTGGTGGCGTCCACGGTCGTGACGCCGATCTACGGCAAGTTGAGCGACCTCTACGGCCGCCGCGCCATGTTGACGACGGCCATCGTCCTGTTCGTGCTGGCTTCCGTAGCGTGTGCACTGGCCACGAGCATGCCGATGCTGCTGCTCGCACGCGTGCTGCAGGGCCTCGGCGGCGGCGGCCTGATTTCGGTATCGCAGGCCACGATTGCCGACGTGGTGCCGCTGCGCGAGCGTGGCCGCTACCAGGGCTACGTGAGCGGCATGTGGGCCATGGCCAGCCTCGCGGGACCAGTAATCGGCGGTTATCTGACGCATTACCTGTCGTGGCGGTGGATCTTCTGGATCAATCTGCCGCTGGGCATCGTCGCGCTGCTGGTCGTACGCCGCACGCTGCGGCATCTGCCGGTGGCGCATCAGCGTCGGCCCATCGACGTGCCGGGCGTGGTGCTGTTTGCCGGCGGGCTGACCGCGCTGTTGTTGATGATCACCCGTGTGGGGCAGGGCACGCCGCTCACGCAGCCCGAGAACCTTGGCCTGCTGGCGGGTGCCGTGCTGCTGCTGGGCGCGTTTGTGTGGCAAGAGAACCGTGCCGTCGAGCCGATCATTCCCCTGTCGATGTTCCGTGTGCGCACGGTCACGATCTGCTGCCTGGCGCTGTTCCTCTGCTTCTTCCAACTGATTGCCACGTCGGTGCTGATGCCGCTGCGCTTCCAGATGGTGGCGGGTGCCAGCCCCGATGCTGCGGCACTGCGTCTCGTGCCGCTCACGCTGTCCATTCCGCTTGGCGCCTTTATTGCCGGAAAGTGGATGACGCACAGCGGCCGCTACAAGCCCCTCATGCTGGGTGGCGCGTGCGTGGTGCCGTTTGCCGTGGCGTCGCTTGGATTGTTGGACCCGCACAGCGTACTGGCGCTGACCCTGGCGATGATCGTGCTCGGCCTGGCGATTGGTGTGCAGTTCCCGACCGGCCTGGTCGCCACGCAAAACGCCGTGCCGCCGCAGACGGTGGGCCTGGCCACAGCGTTGACGGCGTTCTCACGCCTGCTGGGTGGCGCGGTGGGTGTGGCGGTGCTGACGTCCGTGCTGATTGCGCTGCTGCGTCAGGCGGCACCTGAAGCGCAGGTAGCGGCCGGCGGCGATGTGCTGATGGACCTCTTCCACGCCGCGCTTGCCAGCAGCGGCGCCGATGCCGAGGCCCTGCAGCGCGCAGGCGAGAGCGCCTTCAGGCATCTGTTCTTCTTTGCGGCTGCCGTGTCGGTGATCTCGCCGCTGCTGATCATCCGGCTGGAAGAGAAGGTGCTGCGCGGCAAGGTGTCGCTTGCCGAAGCCATCGAGTAACGCGCGGACGCACTATGTCGTTGCGGGCGCCAGTGCGCGGTGCCTGGCCCGGCGCGCGACGCTGCCCTCGTATAGCGCCCAGCGCAGCGTGGGCGCCACGGTGCGCATGGCCGCCGACGCAAACGCTGCCTGCAGCGGCGGCTGCTTGAGATCGAGCATCTGTATTGCCCACGGCGGCAGCAGCTGGATGCCCGCGTCCAGGAAGAGGCGTACCGCCGGGCGCAACCCCGGGCGCGGCGCCTGCCACGTCATCAACACCTCCACCACCGTGCGCGTGCGATCGCTGGCCACCAGCTCGGCGCGCATTGCATTCAGATAGGTTTGCACGGCCGCCCGCGATTTCGGCACGTCGCGCGCGCCGAGCATCTCGGCCACCAGCGCGGTCTCTTCAAAGTAACGATCCTGCTGGGCGCCGCCGAGGTAGCCGTCTACGTAGCGCAGATAGCCTGCCAGGAAGCTGGACATCTCAGCCACATGCACCCAGGTAAGCAGGTCTGGGTCGTTGGCTGAATATGGCCGGCCATCGGGCGCGATGCCCTGCACGCGGTCGTGGATGGTCTTCACGCGCTCGATGAGGGCCAGTGCATCATGCCGGCTGCCGTACGTGGTGCCGGCCACGAACTGTGCGGTGCGGCCCAGGCGCCCTTGCAAGTCTTCCCGGAAGTTGGAGTGGTCCCATACGCCGGCCAGCGCGCGGGGGTGCAGCGCCTGCAGCAACAGCGCGCTGATGCCGCCGGCCATCATCGCCGGGAAATCGGCATGCACCTTCCAGCAGACCGCGTCGGGGCCGAACAGCCCAGGGTCGCCCGGTGGCGAGGCAATGTCGAGGGTGAGGCTGCCGGTCGCGCGCGTAAGGCCGCGGACCTGGTTGGCGATGCGTTCGCGAATGGCGACGAGGGGCGAGGGCATGGTGCCGGAAGTGCCGGGAAGCACGAGGCGAAGAAGCGTTCATTTTACCGAGCCGCGTCGGAGCACGCCTTGGCTGTCGTGATGACAGAACGCCGCATGGTCGATGTGCATCCGCAGGCCCATTTGTTGCGAGACTGTGGGCGTTAGCGCCTCCTAGAATGAAGATCAATTCCACAAGAACGCCGTTTATGACCTTGCATCGACATCCCGCCTGGCTGCGCCCCATTGCCCTGCTTGCGCTGGTGGCCGGCCTATGCCTGAGCCCCGCCTTGCGCGCGGCAGACAATGCGCAGGGCCTGCGCGACAAATATCAGAGCGTGGCGCCCCAGTTGGCTGACAACCCGTTCCACCGTCCGCTGGTGTTGGAATCCACCGAGACGCCCAACATGCTCCAGGGCGACATCTACAGCGTGGTCGATTACCCGTTCGCTACGGTGAGCGGCGCGTTGAGTGACGCAACGCAAGGCCCCGGCAACTGGTGCGACGTGCTGATCCTCCACCTCAATATCAAGTATTGCCGCGCCGGGTCCGGGCCCCGTGGCACCGTGCTCGACGTGAATCTGGGTCGCAAGGTTGAGCAGAGCTTGTCCAGCAGCTATCGGCTGGAATTCAACTACCGCCCCGTTGCCAGCAGCGCGGGCTACTTCCGCGTGGAACTGAATGCTGAGTCCGGGCCGTTCAGCACGAAGGATTACCGCATCATGCTGGAGGCGATTCCGGCCCCGGCCGGCGGCAATCACACCTTTCTGCATCTGACGTACGCGTACGGTTACGGCACCGCAGGGCGGCTGGCCATGCGCACGTATCTGGGCACGGTCGGCAGCGACAAGGTGGGTTTTACAAAGACGGCAGAATCCTCAGCCGCCGCACCGGAATATGTGGGCGGTGTGCGTGGCCTGCTCGAGCGCAACACGATGCGCTACTACCTCGCCATCGATGCCTATCTGAAGGCGTTGTCGGCGCCGCCTGACAAGCGTTTGCAGCAGCGGCTGAATACGTGGTTCAACGCCACCGAGCAGTACCCGCGCCAGTTGCACGAAGTAGAGCGCCAGGACTACCTGCAGATGAAGCGCCACGAGACTGAGCGCCAGCAGACGGCGCAGTAGCGCTTCAGGCGGGACGGTAAACTTTGGCGAAGCGCTGCGCCTGGACGACGCCGTAGTCGCCGGGGGCGTATTGGAGCACCCAGTCGCCGGCCTGGCCGTGCAGCACGTCGCCGGCCTCGGAGCGCGCCATCGAGAACGCTTCGTTCATCTGCCTGGCAAGCACCACGCTCGGGCGGTTGCGATAAGCGCCTGCCTGCCCATGCGCGAGCGCCGCATCGGCAGGGGCGTACTTCGCATCGAAACGCTCGCGCGAGACCACCCAGCGGTCGCCCGTTGAACCGGTGATCAGCGCGTCGCCAGGGGCGTAGCGGTTGGGGCCTTCCAGACTCATCAGCTCGCCGGCTTCGGCGGCAAAGTCGACGTGGACGGTCTCGTCCTTGACGAAGGGTCGGGCGGCGGGGTCCGTGCGCAGGTCGACGTGTTGCAGCGTGGGCATGAGGTGACGCGAAAGCGATGAAAGCGAGGTCGGGCGAAAGGCCGTAAGCGTAGCGCAAATAGCACCGCTACAGCGTGGTGGCCTTGCCGTTGCGGTCGCGTTCGAACACCTTGTGGCGGATACGCAATGCGGTTTCTGAAGGAGATGCCTTGCCAGTTTGGGCTCGACGACGTCGCGCACCACCATCACCTGTCGTCCGAGTTGATGTCGTGGGGGGGGCGTGCTTCCGTGGTGGTCCGTAATGCGTTGTAGGCCCATGTAACCAACGGCGATAGAGCGATGGTGCGTTCGCGCGCACAATACCGCAGCTCAATCTTGCGGAGTGCGCATGCTGATCGATTGGTCCCTCATCGCCACGCGCGAGGCTGACACGCTTCACGACACGTTTGTCGATATGGAAGGCTGGGCGATGCCGCTGGACGCTGCCGCCCGGTCTGCCGACTACTTCCTGCTGAGCGCCGAAGCGCCATGCTGCGGCGGTTGCGTGCCGCGCAACCCTGCCACCAGCATCGAAGTGCTGGCAGCCGCCCCTTTGCCGGTGGGCGACATGACGCGCGTGCGTGGCCGGCTGATCCGTTTGCAGGACGACCCCGCGGGCTGGCGCTATCAATTGGTGGATGCATCTCTTGCACCCGTGCAATCCACTGCCAGATCGCCCCGCGTCAGCCGTCGCGTGTTTCTGGCCGCAGGTGCCGCAATGGGCTTGGCGGCCTGCGCGCCGGGACGCTTTGCCAATTACACCGACGCACCGTCCGACGCAGCTTCCAAGTGGACACCGCCACCCGGCGCATTGACCATCGATATGCATTCCCACGCCGGGCGCGTCATCATCTCTCGCGACCCCAGGATCGGAGCCGATCGGCCGTTTTTGCCAGCGGCCGAGTCGATGCGCGCCGGGGGCATGAACGTCATTTGCCTGGCCATCGTGACGGACACCACGGTCGTGCACGTGGGCGCTGGCGGCCACCGCTTCGAGGCTTTTCGCAGTCCGGAGCCAGGTGAGCTGTATCGACTTGGCATGACGGAATTTGCCCGCGCACAGCGGCTGATCGAGCGCGAACAACTGCATGTGGTGACCGACGCCGCGTCGCTTGCCGCCATGGGCACGCAGGGGCCGAGCGTCATCATCGCGTCGGAAGGGGCAGATTTTCTGGAAGGCCGCATCGAGCGCGTGGACGACGCCTACACGCAGCACCGTCTGCGGCACCTGCAGCTCACGCATTACCGTGTGAACGAACTGGGCGATATCCAGACCGAGCCACCAGTGCATGGCGGCTTGACCAATTTTGGCGCAGACGTGGTGCGCCGCTGCAATGCGCTGGGCATTGTGGTGGACGTAGCTCACGGCACGTATGACCTCGTCAAGCGTGCAGCGGCGACGACCACCAAACCGCTGGTGCTGTCGCATACGGCGTTGTCGGGGTCACTCCGGGCGCGCAGCCGGTTGATTTCAGCCGACCATGCACGCGCGGTGGCGGACACTGGCGGCGTGATTGGCGTGTGGCCCAATGCGGCAGATTTCCCCAATCTCGATGCCATGGCGATGGGCATCAAGCGCATGGCCGATGTGGTGGGCGTGGCGCACGTGGGGCTGGGCACCGACATGCTCGGTTTTATCCGGCCGCCGGTGTTCACCAGTTATGCGCAGTTGCCGGCGCTGGCCGCGGCGCTGCAGAAAGCTGGATTCACGGCAGTGGAAGTTGGCCAGATTCTGGGCGGAAATTACCGGCGCGTGTTTGAGGCGACGGTGGGTTGATCGAGGCCCGCAAGGCAGACAAACCTTGCGGGCCCGATCACCGCACTTCCCCGTGTGCCCTGCGCGTTAGCGGTCGTACTCGACCGACGTGGTGAAGTTCAGATCCAGCGGGTCTGCCCACGACATGTTGGTGAACGACATGTCCTGCGCGCCCGTCCAGCCCGTCACCGCCGGGAAGGCTGCCCCCTGGTCACCCGCCACGTTCAAGGTGATCGTGGTCCCGGGCGCAGCCGGTGATGCGCGGCCCGCACCGTTCACGAACACCGTCGGCTGGCCCGACATCGTGGAACGGATCTGCACGTTGACGCGCTTCACGAATGGCACGCCGGCCTTGGTCGTCCAGGTGACAGGCAGGGCGGGGCCGCCCGCAAACGTCGATGCCGTGCCCGGGGTGAGGATGTCGCGCGTGGCCTGTGAGATGTCCTGCCACGTGTACTGGCGCAGCGCATCCGGCGAGGGCGACGGCGTGCGCAGCCGCACCGTGTAGGTCTTGGATGGCTGGCTGGTCACGCCCCCCTGATAGATGGCGATCGTGTAGGCGCTGAACGGCGTGATGGTCGCCAGCTCAGACGCTGTCAGTTGCGGCTTGGCCCATGCCGTGTTGTTGCGCGGTGCATCGCCGGGCCACGTGAAGCTGCCCTGGTTGGCCGGGTCCTGTGCTACGCCCGCGAGGCGAAAGTTATTGCGGCAGGCGCTTTGCTTGGCGAGCAGGGCGAGCTGCGCCGGGGTCTGGCCTGCGCCAACCTGGGCGCGGATGTTGAGCGTGTCGCAGGTGCCGGAAGACGGCTGCAGGAACACGCCATTGCGCAGGCCCGGGCCGGTCACGATCGCAAAATCGACCGGCGTGCCGGCGGCGTCCGCGATGCCCACCTGCATGTTGATCGAATCGACAAACGCGTTGGTGCCCGTCATTGCGGTGGCGCTGTTCAGCCAGTCCCACTTCTGCGCATTGGCGTTGACCTTGGTGAACACGGCGCGTTGGTTGCCGACGATACGCCAGCCGTTGTCGCCGCTGGCGCGGGAGGCGGGCTGCACCGCCACTTGCACGTGCTGCTGCATGCCGTCGCGAAGGCCGTCGGCGCGGGTCCAGGCGAGCTTGATCCACAGCGTGTCACCGCTGCTGGACGTCACGCGGATGATCTCCGGCAGGCTGAAGCTGGCGTTGTTCATCGCGTCGTCGGCAAACAGGCCTGGGTTGCCCCCGCCCGATGCCGGCCCGAATTCCTGGTCAGCCGTCATGCCGTTGTTGAGGTAGGCCGAGGGCACGCCGTTGATGAGCGCGCCGCTGGTCACGTCGTCCACGAAAATTTGACCGCAAACGGGCACGCTTCCGCCTGTGCGCGCCGCACCTGTAGAGCCGGCAAAACACTGGTTGAGCGCCGTTTGCAATGCGGCCAGATCCGAGGCGGTTGGCAGGTTGGCGACGGGGTTGCCATTGATGGTCGCCACGCTTGGCAGGCTCGCCTTGTCGCTGGGCTGGGGCGCTACGCCGGGCAAGAGCTGCAACTGCGCGGGCGTATCGCTCGACGCGCCGGCGACGGAGCTGATCTGCACGCTGCCGTCCGGCAGCACGTTCACTTTCAACTGATCGAGCAGGCGGTCGAGCCCTGGGGCGCCTGCGGTCAGCGGGCCCGAGATCAGATCTACCCCGGTGTTGCCGGTGGCGGCCAGCAGGTCGGCCAGCGCGGCGGCATAGGCGGCCACCGTATTGGAGACGGTTTGTGCAGTCACCTTGCTTTGCAGCAGGCCCGTGTTGCCCAGCAGTTTGCTCGGGTTGTCACCCACGATGGTCGCGGCAATGGCGTTGGTGATGGGCGTGATGTTGATCGTCTGGCTGCCCGCACTGGCGGACAGCGCGATCAGCGTGGCTTGCGAGTCGGCAACGTTGCCCGATGCCGACAGCACGAACGGCGCGGTAAGGCCTGTGACCGTGCACTGGAAGGCCCCCGTGGTCGCGTTGGCCGGGCAGTCGACCGACTTGCCGGTCGCGTCCATCAGCGTCACTGTGGCGCCCTGCATGGCCGCACCCGAGGCGGCGACACCGCTGACGGTCTGTGCAGCCGGAACGTTCGGGCCGGGCGATGTGCTTGCGCTGCTGCCGGAATCGCCGCCGCCGCAGGCCGAGACGGCAAGCGTGACCAGTGCGATTGCAATGGGGGTAAGTTTCATGGAGTCCTCCCTGGATCGTGGGTGCGCCGTGCGTGCGACGCCGTTATTCCGTTATTCGCACGGAGATTCTCAAAGCGCGCCCTAAGCGTGCGCATCATTCATTTGGAGGAAAGCGCCGCCAAATGAACGATGTTGATCGGCGCACGCGCGTGCTACGTTTGCGCACACAACGTGTCCGCTGCCACTTCGATTGCATCGGGTGAGCACGGCGGGCGCCATGGCCAGACAGCCATCCTTCGGGGGAGGGAAGTGTGCTCAAAGACCAGCTCATCGGTGATCTGTACGAAGCTGCGGTGACGCAGGATGGCTTCCTGGAAATGTTTCACGACGTCACCGAAGCGCTAGGCGCCAACGTGTTCCACATGTTCAGTTGGGACCCCGTTCGCAACGCACCCCACCTCTCGACTTACTCCCCAGGGCGGGGATGGGACGACATCATTGCCCGCTACGACCAGTACTACGGTGCGCTCGATCCGCGCCGGGAGCATGTCGCACGCGCCGCGCTAGGTGAATTTGCCTTTTGCCAGGACTACGTGTCCGACGCCTACGTCGAGCGCAGCGAGTTCTACCAGGACTATCAACTTCCCTCGGGATTTCGCTACCTGATGGGCGTGCGGCTGGCGCGCCCCGGCGGCAGCGACATCCTGCTCGGTATGCTGCGCGCGAACGGGCGCACACCGTTTTCGGACGAGGAGCGCGCCACGGCCGCCGGCATGACCGGTCACCTGCAGCGCACCATCAATCTCTGGCAGGACACGCGCGTGCTGCATCGCGATGCGGCCCTCGGCGCCGAATTGATGGAGCAGCTTGGCCTGGCCGTGTTCGCACTCGGGCGGGATCAGCGTGTGCTGTTTGCCAACGCACAGGCCGAAGCGTTGCTGCGCGCATCGACTTGCCTGCGGCTGGAGCACGGCCGACTGACTGCAGCGTTTGCTGCCGACAACGATGGGTTGCAAGCCGCGCTGGCGCGGGTGGCCAAGTCACGCAAGGGCGAGAGCTTTGCCGTGCGGCCGGCGCTCGGCTCGGCGCACGAAGTCTTCCTCGGTATTTCGCAATTGCCCGCCAATGCCGCGCATGCCGCGTTTGGCGATGCCGCCATGCTTGTTACAGCGCGCCGCAAGGGCGATGCCGCACCGGTGACGGCCATGCAATTGCGCCAGGCCTTCGGCTTGTCGGCCGCTGAGGCGGCGGTGGGCGAAGCGCTGATCGCCGGTAAGACGCCCGACGAATACGCGGCCGACGCCAACGTCGCCATGTCGACCGTGCGCTCGCAGCTACGGGCCATCTTCGAAAAGACCTGCACGCGCTCGCAGGCGGAGGCCGTGGGCGCAATGCTGTGGGTGCTGTCGCAGCACAGGCCGCAACGCTAGACGGCTGTCAGGAAAATACCGGACGGAAGAAGCTGCGCTCGTAGCTGACGATGCAGCCGGTGTCTTCTGCGTACTGGAAGGCCGCCACGCAATCGGGGTCGCTCTTCGAGCGTTCCCGATAGACCTCATAGGCCGCCAGACTCGGGAACGAGAACAATGCCAGCGCGACATTGCTGGCACCTTCCGACGGCAGGAAGTAGCCGTGGTGTTTGCCGCCGAACTTCTCGACCAATGGAATCCACATCTTGCCGTAGGTCTCGAACTCGCGGAGTCGGGCGGGGTTGACGATGTAGCGGATATAGCAGGTGATCATGTTGTTTGCGGGCGGGTGACTGAGCCGATGAGCCTAAACGCCTGCCCGCTACCTGTTCAATCTCAGTAGTACCGCAGCTCCGTCGCCTTGCCGTGGAACACCTTGTACGAGTAGATCGTGTAGCCGACGATGGTCGGCAGCACGATGGCCACGCCCACCAGCATGAACTCGAGCGATTCCGGCGCGCTGGCGGCCTGCCAGATGTCGAGCCTGTCCACCACAAGATAGGGGAAGAGGCTGTAGGCCAGGCCGTTGAAGGCCAGCAGAAAGATGGCGCCGGTGCCGACGAACGGCGCCCAGATCAGATGTTCATCGCCCTTGGCAATCTGCTGCGGCAAGCGGCGCAGTACCCAGTCGATCAGCAGGAACAGCACGATCGTCACGAGCGGCACGGGCGCCAGCAGGATGATGTTCGGCAGCGCAAACCACTTGTCGAACACGCGTGTGCTGACCCACGGCGTTGCGAGCGACACGGCGGCCACGCCCAGCGCGGTGAACCACAGGCTGCCGCGTGCCCACTGCACCGCGCGCAGCTGCAGCGCGCCTTCCGTCTTCATGATGAGCCACGTTGCACCTAGCAGCAGGTAGCCGGCAATGAGGCCGCCCGCCGTGCAGATCGCAAAGACGACGTTGGCGGCGTCGTACTGGAAGCCCGTGATGTACAACCCGAGCATCAGGCCTTGCGCAGCGGTGGCGATGACGGAGCCCGCATAGAACGCGCGGTTCCACCACGGCTTGTGGTGCGCGCGCGCCTTGACGCGAAAATCGAATGCCACGCCACGCAGGATGAGGCCGAACAGCATCAGCGCCACCGGCAGATACAGCGCGCCCAGGATCTCTCCATGTGCGGCGGGGAACGCCACGAGCAACAGCCCGACCCCGAGCACGAGCCAGGTTTCGTTGGCGTCCCAGAACGGGCCGATCGAGGCGATCATGGTGTCTTTCTCGGCGTCGTCGGCGCGGCGCAGCAGGATGCCGACGCCCAGGTCATAGCCGTCGAGCACGACGTAGGCCAGCACGGCAATCCCCATCAGGGCCATGAAGACCACCGGCAGCCAGCCGGCGGGTTGGGTGAGATCAGGGATGGTGCTCATGCGTGGCTCGCGAGGGTCGCAGAAAATTGAGTGGTGTGCTTGCCGGGAATGTCGGCGTCCGTCGGGTCGATGGCGCCACCGGCCTTGCGGGCCAGATAGAAGACCACGCCGATGTAGGAGGCGATGAGGAACGCGTACAGCGCGAGATACATCGCCAGCGTGCTGCCGATCATCCGCGCGGGCACGGAAGACGCAGCCTGCGCGGTGGTCAGCACGCCATAGACAAGCCACGGCTGGCGGCCAATCTCGGTCACGTACCAGCCGGCCACCACGGCCACCCAGCCCGAGAACGTCATGGCGACGAGCGCGCGTGCCAGCCAGTTCGGCAGTTCACCATTCCGGCGAAGGCGCCAGGCGCTGGTCCATGACACCGCCAGCATCAGCAGCCCCACGCCCACCATCAGGCGGAAGGCAAAGAACACCGGCAGCACGGGCGGATGCTGGTCGAACTGGTCGAGCCCTCGCACTTCGCCATCAAGCGAATGCGTGAGATACAGCGACGCCAGCTTCGGCACCGCGATCTCATAGCGGTTGCTGTGCGAAGCCGCATCGGGAATACCGAACAGCACGGCGGGCACGCCGCGTTCGGTTTTCCAGATGCCTTCCATCGCGGCCAGCTTGGCCGGTTGATGCTCCAGTGTGTTGAGACCGTGCGCATCGCCGGCGGCAATCTGCAACGGGATCAACATGGCGGCAAGCACTACGCCCGTCTTGAGCGCCGCACGCACATCGCCACCGCGGTCGTTGCGCAGCCAGCGGTAGGCCGATACCCCGGCCAACAGGAACGACACCGTCAGCCCCGAGGCCAGCAGCATGTGCGTGAACCGGTACGGAAACGACGGGTTGAAGATGATCGCCAGCCAGCTTTGCGGATGCGCGCGGCCGTCGATCATCACGTAGCCGGCGGGCGTCTGCATCCACGAGTTGAGCGCGATGATCCAGAACACCGAGATGGTCGTTCCCAGCGCAACCAGGAACGTCGCGAATGTGTGGATGCGCGGGCTTACGCGGCCCGTGCCGAACAGCATGATCCCGAGGAAGCTGGCCTCCAGAAAGAACGCCGTCAGCACCTCATACGCCAGCAGCGGCCCGGCGATGTTGCCGACGGTATTCATGTAGCCCGGCCAGTTCGTGCCGAACTGAAAGCTCATCGTCACGCCGGACACCACGCCCAGCGCGAACGTCAATGCAAAGACCTTCACCCAAAGGCGATAAGCGGCCATCCACGCTTCGTCACCGGTCTTCCGATAGCGCAGCTTGAAGAACAGCAGCACCCACGCAAGCGCGATGCTGATGGTGGGAAAGAGGATGTGGAACGTGATGTTGGCGCCAAACTGGATGCGCGCCAGGACAACGGGATCGAGCGACATGATTTTTCTGGATACGGGCTACTTCGATTTGCCGCCAACGACGACGGCAAGCTTGTTCTTCATTTCCAGCAGCTTGTGCACCTTGGCACCCATCTTCATGAGTTGCTGCAACGATTCGGCGTCAAGCTTCTGCACGTCGTCAAACCAGGTGGTCATGAGCGTGATGAGCTGATACATCTCTTTCATGCGCGCCTGGGCGTGGCGGTCGTCCGGGTCGGTCGGGGATTCGAGCATCACGTCGCGCAGCAGCGAGAGCGTGGGGTCGATCTCGCGCTTGCGGCGCTCTTCAGCCAGTGTGCGGAAGATGGTCCAGATGTCGTCCGGGGCGGAGAAGTATTCGCGCCGGTCGCCCGGCTTGTGCGACAGCCGCACGAGCTTCCAAGACTCCAGCTCCTTCAGCCCGATGCTCACGTTCGAACGGGAGAAGCCCAATGCCTCGGCGATCTCGTCAGCGTTGATCGGCTCGCGCGCGGCGTAGAGCAGCGCGTAGATCTGCCCGACGGTGCGATTGATGCCCCAGCGGCTGCCCATCTCGCCGAAATGCAGGACGAAGCGCTGTTTCAAGGGAGAGAGTTGCATTGTTTTGATCTTTCTCAATTTTTAGGAATTTCTGAAAGTTTAGCCTCCGTTGCCGCCCTTGGGATGTGACGCGCTGTCGCGGCGGGCGTGGGACGCTGCCCGCGGCCGAAGATGCTACAAGTGTGAGATAAATTCACAAGAAAACGTGTGTCGCTTCAATATCACGCTTTTATCTTATTTATCCGCCAATAATTAACGCAGATAAGGTATTGCCGGACTGGACGTACGAAATTTCGTTCGCATCGTTTGCTGAGAATGACGAGCAAGAGCGCGGGCAAAGCAGATAAGAATCATTTTCAATGAAGCAGTATCTGCTCGGGCAGGTGTATGGGTGTGGGCTGCAGAACGGGGTTATCGGTCTTAATAAATCCAGCTATGTGCCGATAATCCCTTGCGAAGTAAATCAGCAAAGGAGAATCCCCCATGCGTGTCAACGAACCTGTTACCCAGCGCGAATACGAGTTCCCGGACAACGCCACGCTCATGTCGACCACCGACACCCAAAGCTACATCGCCTATGCGAATGCAGCGTTTGTGGAGGTGAGCGGTTTTTCCCGCGAAGAGATCGAGGGCCAGCCACATAACATCGTGCGTCACCCCGATATGCCAACCGAGGCATTTGCCGATATGTGGGCCACGCTCAAGGCGGGGCAGCCATGGACGGCGCTGGTCAAGAACCGCCGCAAGAATGGCGACCATTATTGGGTGCGTGCCAACGCCACGCCCGTGGTGCGTAACGGACGGGTCAGCGGCTATATGTCGGTGCGCACCAAGCCCACGCGCGAGGAAATCGCCGCGGCCGAAGCGCTCTACAAGGATTTCCGCGCTGGTCAGGCGGGCAGCCGCAAGTTTCACAAGGGCCTGATCGTGCGAACGGGCTTGATGGCCTGGCGTTCGGTGTTCCAGCTGATGCCGGTGCGCTGGCGCATCCGGCTCACCTTTCTCACATTGCTGCCCGCGTTGCTGGCGGTAGCGTGGGCGTTTGGCCTCTCCGGCGCGGCGCTCGGTGGTTTTGCCGGCGCATTGCTTGTGGCCCTGGCGCTGGCGTCGTGGTCATTGAAGGTGCAGATCGCTACGCCACTCGAAAAGCTGCAGGAGCTGGCGCTGAGCGTGGCCTCGGGGGAGAGCCGGAAAGTCGCCATCGCAGACCGCGTGGACGAGATCGGCATGACGTTGCGCACGGTCAGCCAGCTGGGGCTGATGTTCCGCTGGTTGATCGATGATGTGGCCGAGCAGGTCGTCAACGTGCAGTCGGCCAGCCAGGAGATCGCCGAGGGCAACGGCAACATCAACACCCGCACCGAGCAGGCTGCTGCGAGCCTGGAAGAAACCTCCAGCTCGATGACGCAGATGACGGCCACGGTGGCCAGCAATGCAGAGACGGCGGGGCAGGCGAATACGCTGTCGGGCGCGGCCACGCAGGCGGCGGTCAACGGCGGCCGTGCCATGGAGCAGGTGGTGGCCACCATGAGCGCCATCACGCAAAGTGCCAAGCAGATTGCCGACATCATCGGCGTGATCGACAGCATTGCCTTTCAGACTAACATCCTGGCACTCAATGCCGCCGTGGAAGCCGCGCGTGCTGGCGAACAAGGGCGGGGCTTTGCTGTCGTGGCGGGCGAGGTGCGCGCGCTTGCGCAGCGCAGCGCCGGCGCTGCCAAGGAGATCAAGGAGCTGATCGGCACCAGCGTTGACAAGGTCGAATCGGGAGCGCGGCTGGTGGACGATGCAGGCAAGACCATGGACGACATCGTCGAGCAGGTCAAAAAGGTCTCCGCCATGATCGCCGACATCAGCCTGGCGACGGCGCAGCAGACCGACGGCATCACGCAGGTCAGTCAGGCGGTCAACCATTTGGATCAGGTCACGCAGGAGAACGCCACGCTGGTGGGCCAGAGCGCAGCGGCGGCCGAGGGCTTGCGCATCCAGGCGACACGGCTGGTGGAGGCGGTCAACGTGTTCCGTTGAGCACGATGCAATTGCAAAAACCGTGTGAGCACCACATCGCGATTGTGCGGTCTTCGCCTACTATGCCTGTGCGGTAACGTCCCTCAAAACGCACATTCTTTGGAGCGCGAACATGGCCTCACACGGTTTGATTGCTTGGCTGATCATCGGCGCGGTGGCGGGTTGGCTTGCCGGCATCCTGGTCAAGGGCGGCGGTTTCGGCATCTTTGTCGACATCGTGGTCGGCATTGTCGGTGCGTTCATCGGCGGATGGCTGGCGGGGGTGCTGGGCATCTCGCTGGGCGGCGGGTGGATCGGCTCGATCATCACGGCGGTGATCGGCGCGGTGATCCTGCTGTTCATCATCCGGCTCATCAAGCGCGCATAGCGCAAGGCAGCACCAGTCCCACGAACGGCGGTGGATGGCAGAGTCATCCAACCGCCGGATTTCAACATGCATCCCATCACCTAGACTGGTTGAACCAAGGGCAGCCGTGCCGCGCCACAAGCGCCGGCCCGGCAGGTACACGCTAACCCAGCGAGGCCACCATGTCTGACCAGCTCATCACCGCACCGCAAGAACTCTACGAAGGGTTCGAGATTCACGTGTCGCCCAGCCCGATCCGGGCCGACAGTGGTTGTTACACCTACACCGGCTACGTTTGTCACCCCGGCGCGAATCCTCAACAGCCGGGACGCGCCGTGCCATTCCATGCTGACGGCAACGACAGTTTCGGCAGCCCCGAAGCGGCCGTGGAAGACGCCGTCCATGTGGCGCGCAGCATCATCGACGGCACGCACCCAGATCTGTCGGTGCTGTCCATCGTGACGAACGGCTACTGACGCCGATACCTGCCGATACCAGCGTCGGCGGCTTCCCTTCCGATCAGTCCTGCACGTGATGCTCTGGTCGCCATTGGCGGCGGCCGACGCATTTGCTGTGCCGCACCATCACGAATCGTATCTGCACCGAAACCGTGCGATGCGGTGCTCGCGCATGAGGCACGCGCGCCGGCCGGTTCTTGGTCAATTTCCCGCAAACGCAGACAGCACAAGGCTTTGCCCGCCTGGCATACCTGTTGCATAGCACCATTGCGCGGGTCAAAGGCGATTCGTGCTCTTCGTGGTGAAGGCCCTGGTGCTCAGGGCTCCTTGGACAACGGCGTCCCAGACCCTGGCTAATGCAGCCGGGCTCTTGGACGCCTTTCTTTTTTTTGGCCCCTGATTGGGATTCAACATGACCGGCAAAGCCACCCGAATCGATCTGTTCAGCCTGCGCACGCCGCAGATGCGCGCCTTTCATCTGACGTGGCTGGCGTTCTTCGTCTGCTTCTACGCGTGGTTTGCCTGCGCACCCCTCATGCCGGTCCTCAAGGGCGAGTTCCACCTCACGCCCGGGCAGATTGCCAACATCAACATCGCCGCCGTGGCGGTGACGATTCTGGTGCGGCTGATCGTCGGCCCGCTGTGCGACCGCTTCGGCCCGCGCAAGACCTATACCGGCCTGCTTGCGCTGGGTGCGATCCCGGTGCTGGGCGTGGCGCTCGCGCAGAGCTACGAAGCGTTCCTGTTCTTCCGCCTGGCGATCGGTGCGGTTGGCGCGAGCTTCGTCATCACGCAGTACCACACGTCCGTCATGTTCGCGCCCAACGTGGTGGGCACGGCCAATGCGGCTTCCGCTGGCTGGGGCAATGCTGGCGGAGGCGTGGCGCAAGGCACGATGCCGCTGCTGCTGACGGCCATCGTGATGATGGGTGCCACGCAGAGCCTGGGCTGGCGCGTGGCGATGATCGTGCCGGGCGCGGCCATGCTGATCGTCGCAGCGCTCTACTGGCGTTACACGCAGGACTGCCCCGAAGGCAACTTCAGTGATCTGCGTGCCGCAGGCAAGACGATCGACGGCGGCAAGAAGGGCGGCTGGGGCAGCTTCGTGGCGGCTGCTGGTAACTATCGCGTGTGGCTGCTGTTCATCACCTACGGCGCGTGCTTTGGCGTGGAAATCTTCATCCACAACATCGCCGCCACCTACTACGTCGACCACTTTGGCTTGTCGCTGTCGGCAGCCGGCATGGCGGCGGCGAGCTTCGGCCTGCTGGCGCTGTTTGCCCGGGCACTCGGCGGCATCGTGTCGGACCGCGTGGCCGCCAGGCGTGGCCTGGATGCGCGTACCCAACTGCTGTGCGTGCTGATGGTGGGCGAGGGCCTGGGCCTGTTCGGCTTTGCCCACGCAGGCAGCGTCACGGTGGCCATCCTGGCGATGCTCGGCTTTGGCCTGTTCACCCACATGGCATGCGGCGCGACGTATGCGCTGGTGCCGTTCATTGACCGCCGCGCGCTGGGCGGCGTGGCCGGCATCATCGGCGCGGGCGGCAACGCCGGCGCGGTGGCGGCGGGCTTCCTGCTCAAGGGCATGGCCGATACGCAGGCCACGCTCTCGGTGCTGGGCGCGCTGGTCGGGCTGTCCGCCATCTGTGCGATTGCCGTGCGTTTCTCGCCGGAACACAAGGCGCGCGAACAAGCGCTGTACGACAACACGCTGGCCGCCGCCGGCAACGCCTGAAAGAGGACATCACCATGACCATGAAGATCGTCGTCATTGGCCACGGAATGGTGGGCCACAAGTTTCTGGAAAGCCTGCTGCACGCGCCGGGCCATCACCTTGAGGTGACGGTGCTGTGCGAAGAGCCGCGCCCCGCCTACGACCGCGTGCACCTGTCGGAATTCTTCACGGGCAAGTCGGCGGAAGACCTTTCGCTCGTTGCTCCGGGCTTTTTTGACCGCGATGACGTGGTGCTCAAGCTCAACGCCCGCGCCACGGCCATCGACACTACCGCCAAAACGGTGACGGCCTCGACCGGCGAGGTGCTGCCGTACGACAAGCTCGTCATCGCGTCGGGCTCGTCGCCGTTTGTGCCGCCGGTGCCGGGCAAAGACCGCAAGGACTGTTTCGTCTATCGCACCATCGAAGACCTCGAAGCGATGGCCGAGTGCGGCCAGCGCGCCAAGACCGGCGTCGTCATCGGCGGCGGGCTGCTCGGGCTGGAATGCGCCAAGGCGCTGCGCGACATGAACCTGCAAACGCACGTGGTCGAGTTTGCCGGCCGCCTGATGGCCATGCAGGTGGACGACGGCGGCGGCCGCATGCTGCGCCGGAAGATCGAAGACCTTGGCGTGACCGTTCACACGCAGAAGAACACCTCGGAGATCGTCGACGGCGAAACGGCAACGCACCGCTTGAACTTTGCCGACGGCACGCACCTGGAAGCCGACATGGTCGTCTTCTCGGCCGGCATCCGCCCGCGCGATGAACTGGCGCGCGCCTGCGGGCTGGAAGTGGGCGAGCGCGGCGGCATCGTGATCGACTCCGAGTGCCGTACCTCCGCGCCCGACGTGTACGCGATTGGCGAATGCGCGCTGTGGGGCGGCAAGGTCTACGGGCTGGTTGCGCCGGGTTATGAGATGGCACGCATCACCGCCAAGCAGATCCTGGCGGCGGACGACGCGGCAGAGTTCAGCGGCGCCGACATGAGCACCAAGCTCAAGCTGATGGGCGTGGACGTGGCCAGCCTGGGCGATGCGCAGGGCGTGACGCCGGGTAGCCGCAGCGTGCAGTTCACCGACGAGCGCAAGCAGATCTACAAGAAGCTGGTGGTGTCGGAAGACGGCAAGTACCTGCTGGGCGGTGTGCTGGTGGGGGATGCGGCCGAATACGGCACGCTGCTGCAGATGATGCTCAACCGCATCGAGCTGCCGGAAGCACCGGAATTCCTGATCCTCCCGCAGGCCGATGGCAATGCGCGCCCGGCACTGGGCGTGGATGCGCTGCCCGATAGCGCGCAGATCTGCTCGTGCAACGACGTATCGAAGGGCGCGCTGTGCCAGGCCGTGTGTGCCGGCGCCACCACCGTGGGCGCGCTCAAGGACGCCACCAAGGCCGGCACCTCGTGCGGCGGCTGCGTGCCGCTCATGACGCAGGTGATGAAGGCCGAGATGAAGAAGCAGGGCCTGGCCGTCAACAACCACATCTGCGAGCACTTTCCGTATTCGCGCCAGGAGCTGTATCACCTGGTGCGCGTGGGCCGCATCGAGTCGTTCGAGGCGCTGCTGGAAGCGCACGGCAGCGGCATGGGCTGCGACATCTGCAAGCCCGCCGTGGCGAGCATCCTCGCTTCGTGCTGGAACGACTTCGTGCTCAAGAAGGAGCACGCCAGCCTGCAGGATTCCAACGACTACTTCCTCGCCAACATCCAGAAGGACGGGACGTACTCCGTGGTGCCGCGCATGCCCGGCGGCGAGGTCACGGCAGACGGCCTGATCGCCGTGGGCCAGGTCGCCAAGAAGTACGGCCTGTACACCAAGATCACGGGCGGCCAGCGTGTCGACCTGTTCGGCGCGCGCCTGGAGCAACTGCCGCTGATCTGGGAAGAGCTGATTGCGGCAGGCTTCGAGTCGGGCCATGCCTATGGCAAATCGCTGCGAACGGTGAAGTCGTGCGTGGGTTCCACCTGGTGCCGCTACGGCGTGGGCGATTCGGTGGGTTTTGCGGTGGCGCTGGAGAACCGCTACAAGGGCCTGCGCTCGCCGCACAAGCTGAAGTTTGGCGTGTCGGGGTGCACGCGTGAATGCGCCGAGGCGCAAGGCAAGGACGTTGGCATCATCGCCACCGAGAAGGGCTGGAACCTGTATGTGTGCGGCAACGGCGGCATGAAGCCCCGCCATGCCGAACTGCTGGCGGCAGACCTCGACCAGGAAACGCTCATCAAGTATGTCGACCGTTTCCTGATGTTCTACGTGCGCACGGCTGATCGCCTGCAACGCACCAGCACATGGCGCGACAACCTCGAAGGCGGTCTCGACTATCTGAAGGATGTGGTGATCAACGACAAGCTGGGCATCGTGGCCGAACTCGAAGCCGAGATGCAGCACGTGGTCGACACCTATCAAGACGAGTGGAAGACGGCCGTGACCAACCCCGACGTGCGCAAGCGCTTCCGCCACTTCGTCAACAGCGAGGCGAAGGACGCGAATGTGGTCTTCGTCGAGGAGCGCGGCCAGATCCGCCCGGCGACGGTGGAGGAGCGTGCGAAGACGCGGCCCGTGCGCATTCCTGTTGTTGCTGAAGCCGCTTGAGCCTGATAGAGGAAGAGGAGGACGTCATGCAAGCATCCCGTTGGACCCCGGTCTGTGCCCTGGACGACATCGTTCCCAACACCGGCGTTTGCGCGCTGGTGGACGGTGACCAGGTTGCCGTGTTCCGTGTGGGCGGCAACACGCCGCAAAGCGTGTACGCCATCGGCAACTACGACCCGAACTCCGCCGCCGCCGTGCTGTCGCGCGGGCTGGTCGGCAACCTGGGCGAGCGCATCGTCGTCGCGTCGCCGATCTACAAGCAGCACTTCGACCTGACCACGGGCGAGTGCCTCGAAGCGCCGGCCAACTCCGTGCATGCGTACGCGACCAAGGTGGAAGACGGCAAGGTGTGGGTAGCGGCATAAGCTGCAAGCCGTAAGCCGGGGGCCATGGCCGCCGGCACTGAGTGAATCCAATGACCGACAACCTTCAGGAGAAGGCAGCATGAACGCCAAGACCGTACGCCCCAAGCTGGTCGTCATCGGCAACGGCATGGCCGGCATGCGCACGGTCGAAGAGTTGCTCAAGCTCGCGCCGGACCTGTACGACGTCACCGTGTTTGGCGAAGAACCGCACGGCAACTACAACCGCATCCTGCTCTCGCCGGTGCTGGCGGGCGAGAAGCAGGTTGACGACATCATGCTCAACACGCGCGAGTGGTACGACCAGAACCACATCACGCTGCACGCCGGCGACCCGGTGGTCGCCATCGACCGCCCGCGCCGCACGCTGCGCTCGCGCGACGGCGTGGAGATGCGCTACGACCGCCTGCTGATCGCCACGGGCTCGCGGCCGTTCATCCTGCCGGTGCCGGGGCATCTGCTGCCCGGCGTGATCGCCTTTCGCGACATTCAGGATGTGGAGACGATGCTGGAAGCGGCCCGCAACCACCGGCACGCGGTCGTCATCGGTGGCGGTCTGCTCGGGCTTGAGGCCGCCAACGGCCTGATGCGCCAGGGCATGGAGGTGACCGTGGTGCACCTGCCCGACAGCCTGATGGAGCGCCAGCTCGACAAGCCGGCCGCCAAGCTGCTGCAGAAGGCGCTGGAAGCCAAGGGCCTGCGCTTCCTGCTGGGCGCACACACGGCGGAGCTGCTGGGCACCGACCGCGTGACCGCTGTGCGCTTCAAGGACGGCACCGAGATTCCCGCCGACCTCGTCGTCATGACTGCCGGCGTACGCCCGAACATTGAGCTTGCCAAGGCGGCCGGCCTGCATTGCGAACGGGCCATCATCGTTGACGACACGCTGCAGACCTACGACCCGCGCATCTACGCCGTGGGCGAATGCGTGCAACACCGCAGCGCAACGTTCGGCCTCGTCGCGCCGATCTGGGACCAGGCCCGCGTGTGCGCCGCGCACCTGGCCGGCGCCGGGCACCGCCGCTATGTCCAGCAGGCCACAGCGACCAAGTTGAAGGTCACGGGCGTGGACTTGTATTCCGCGGGCGATTTCATCGGCGGCGACGGCACCGAAGACATCGTGCTGCGCGACCCGCGCCGCGGCGTCTACAAGCGGCTCGTCCTGAAGGAAGACCGCATCGTCGGCGCGGTGCTGTACGGCGATGTGGCCGATGGCCCGTGGTACTTCGACATGATCCAGCGCCAGACCCCGATCACACCGATTCGCCAGCGCCTGTTGTTTGGCCGCGCGCTGTGCGAAGCCGAAGCCGCGTAATGAACATCGGCAAGACGCGAAACCGGCAACACCGCTTGCCCGCCGTGGGTGTGGCCGTTGAAGCCCTAGATGGCGCCTTGAATTTCTGTTGCAGAGAGGAAAAAGGAAGGGAAACTGTTTGAGCGAAGCGAGTTTTTCCCTTCCCCTCTCTGCAACAGAAATTCAAGGAGGGGGTCGCCATCTCGGGCGCGCCTTTCTTTTGCTTACTTTTCTTTGGCAAGACAAAGAAGAGTGAGTCAGCCCCGGCAGGGGATGAAACCAGGGATGCACCAATCACGCAAAGCAATACAGAGATGACGATGACAACCATCCCCATTCACCCAGTAACGGACGCCGTGCGCACCACCTGCCCCTACTGCGGCGTCGGCTGCGGCGTGCTCGCGACCCCACAGGCGGATGGCAGCATCGGCATTGCCGGGGACCCGGCGCATCCGTCCAACGCCGGGCGCCTGTGCGTGAAAGGCTCGGCCCTGGGCGAGACCGTGAGCCTGGACGGCCGGCTGCTCTTCCCAGCCATGCGCGAGCGTTCGCGCGACGCTGGCGCTCCGCAACTGGCCAAACCTGCGCCATTACAGCGCGTCTCGTGGGACACCGCTCTCGACGCCGTCGCGCAAGGCTTTCGCCGCATCGCCGAAGAGCACGGCCCGGATTCCGTCGCGCTCTACGTCTCCGGCCAGCTGCTGACCGAGGATTATTACGTCGCCAACAAGCTGATGAAGGGCTTTATCGGCACGGCCAACATCGATACCAATTCGCGGCTCTGCATGTCGTCGGCCGTGGCGGGGCACAAGCGCGCGTTTGGCGAAGACCTCGTGCCCGTCTGCTATGACGATCTGGAAACGGCAGACCTCGTCGTGCTGGTCGGCTCCAACACGGCGTGGTGCCACCCGATCCTGTTCCAGCGCATCGTGCGCGCCAAGGAAGCGCGGCCCGAGATGAAGGTGGTGGTGGTCGACCCGCGCCACACGGCCACGTGCGAACTGGCCGATCTGCATCTGCCCATCAAGCCCGGCACCGATGTATGGCTGTTCAATGGCCTGCTGTCGTTCCTCTCGCGGCGCGGTGTGGTGGACCGTAATTTCGTCACGCAGCACACCAACGGCCCCGATGCCGCCCTGGAAGCGGCCGGCACAGAGAGCCACGACGTTGAAGCCGTTGCCAAGGCCTGCAAGCTCAAGCTCGACGATCTGCTGACCTTCTACAGCTGGTTTGCCGACACCGAACGCACCATCACCGCGTTTTCGATGGGCGTCAACCAATCGACGGCGGGCACGGACAAGGTCAACAGCATCATCAACTGCCACTTGCTCACGGGGCGCATCGGCCGCGCTGGCATGGGGCCGTTTTCGATTACCGGCCAGCCGAATGCGATGGGCGGGCGCGAAGTGGGCGGTCTGGCCAACATGCTGGCCGCGCACATGGAGCTGAACGAGCCGTCGCATCGCGACCTCGTGCAGACGTTCTGGGGCGCACCGCGCATGGCCGACAAGGTGGGCCTCAAGGCGGTCGACCTGTTCAGCGCCATTGAAGACGGGCGCGTCAAGGCCGTGTGGATCATGGGCACCAACCCCGTGGTCAGCCTGCCCGATGCGGACCAGGCGCGCCGTGCGCTGGCCAAGTGCGAACTCGTTGTTGCTTCCGATATCGTTGAAGCCACCGACACCACGGTACTGGCCGACATCCTGCTGCCCGCGCTGGGCTGGGGCGAGAAAGACGGCACCGTGACGAACTCTGAGCGCCGCATCTCGCGCCAGCGCGCCTTTCTGCCGGCCCCCGGCGAGGCACGCGCCGACTGGGACATCATCGCCGACGTTGCCCGCCGCATGGGTTACGACGGTTTCGACTTCAGGAGCGCGGGCGATGTGTTTGATGAACACGCGCGCCTGTCTGCCTACGCCAACGATGCGAGCGGCACCCGTCGTGCCTTCCACCTCGGCGGCCTGACAGGGTTCGATGCCGAGGCATACGACGGCATGTCGCCGGTGCAATGGCCCATCGCAACGTCGGGCAACAGCGAAGCGCGCCTCTTCAGCGATGGCCGTTTCGCCCACGCCGATGGCCGCGCCCGTTTCGTGCCGACGCCCGCCCGTGCGCCCGCGCATGCGGCGGATGGCGAATATCCGCTCATCCTCAACACCGGCCGTGTGCGCGACCAATGGCACACCATGACGCGCACGGGCCGCGCGCCCAAGCTGGCTGACCACGTGCCCGAACCGTTTGTCGATCTGCACCCGCACGATGCGCTGCTGGCCGGCGTGCGTGAAGGCGGCCTGGCGCGCGTGTCGTCACGCTGGGGCAGTGTGGTGGCGCGTGTGCGCATGACGGGCGGCATCGCGCGTGGCAGCGTGTTCGTGCCGATCCACTGGAACGGCCAGTTCGCTTCCGATGCGCGCGTGGGTGCGGTCGTCAATCCGGTGGTCGACCCGGTGTCGGGAGAGCCGGAG
Organism: Ralstonia sp. 22111; assembly: GCF_052045895.1. NCBI lineage: Bacteria > Pseudomonadati > Pseudomonadota > Betaproteobacteria > Burkholderiales > Burkholderiaceae > Ralstonia > Ralstonia sp. 22111. Next base: position 96,739 of record NZ_JBQEPR010000003.1, read on the forward strand.
TTCAAGCACACACCGGTGATGGTCGAGCCGTTCGATGTGGCATGGCATGGCTTTGTGCTCTCGCGCCGCGCACTCGACACCGACGATGCAACGTGGTGGACGCGCATTCAAGGCAAGCAGTTCGTGCGCTATGAACTGGCCGGCCGCCAGCAGCTTGGTTCCGTGCACGATTGGGCGCGCGCGCTGCTGGGCGTAACCGACCCACACGCCGACTGGCTCGAATACGAAGACACCACCGCGCGTGTCTATCGCGCTGTGCACGTGGTGGATGACCGCATCGAAGCCTGCGTGTTTTTGTCACCGCGTCCGGATCTGCCGTCGCGCAACTGGCTCGCGGGCCTGTTCGCGCAAGAGCGTCTCGAAGACGTCGATCGTGCGGGCGTGCTGCTCGGCCAGCCGATCGAGGCGGGTGTCGATGTGGGGCCAACCGTGTGCTCGTGCTTTGGCGTGGGCCGCAACACCATCTGCGATGCCATCCGCACCAAGGGCCTGCAAACCACCGGCGAGATCACGGCCTGCCTGAAGGCGGGCGGCAATTGCGGCTCGTGCGTGCCGGAACTCAAACGGCTGCTTGTGGAGGCGCGCGTGCAGCAGGCGGCGTGACCTTTGCGTCGCGTTACACGCAATATCGCTTTTATGCCCGGGTAATATTGACATCCAATTAAACCCGGGTAGAATGCGTTCCTGTTGAAACTTCAGCAGGAGCGCTTCTCATGGATGCCGCAACAATCCACGCGTGCACGGCCTTTGCCGGCACCCAACGCCTGGCCGGCGGACCCGTCCGCGATGTCGCACGCGCCGTCAAAACGCACCTCGATGCCCACCCCGAATCGCAGGTCCTCGTGTTCGACAACACGAGCGCGCACCCGGTGGAATTCGATTTGCGCGGCACGGTTGAAGACGTGGTTGCGCGCATCGATCAAGCCGCCCCATCTGCCGCTGAACCCGCCGAATCTGAAAGCCGCCCCCGTGGCCCTGGGCGCCCCAAGCTGGGCGTGATTGCCCGCGAGGTGACCTTGCTGCCGCGCCACTGGGACTGGCTGGCCGCGCAGCCGGGCGGGGCGTCGGTTACGCTGCGCAAGCTGGTGGAAGATGCGCGCCGCGCCGCCGAAGGGGCCGACCGCCGCCGCGTGGCGCAAGAGGCGGCGTACCGCTTCATGTCCGCCATGGCCGGCAACGCCGCGGGCTTTGAAGAGGCCACGCGCGCCTTGTTTTCCGCAGATGCCGCGGCGTTCGCGTCTCTCACCCAATCCTGGCCCGCCGACGTACGCGACTTTGCGCGCGAACTGGCGAGCCGGGCCTTCAATCCTCAACAGGAGGCTGCATGACAGCACCTGCCGCTCGCCCGTTGTGGCGAACATTCATTGCATTCCTCGGCCCGCTGATCCTGGCCAACATCCTGCAATCGTTATCGGGCACGCTCAACAACGTCTATGTCGGACACATGCTCGGCGTGAAGGCACTCGCCGCGGTGTCGGCGTTTTTCCCGATCCTGTTCTTCTTCATCGCTTTCATCATCGGGCTGGGGTCGGGAGCAGCGGTGCTGATCGGGCAGGCGTGGGGCGCCAAGAAGCCCGAGGCGGTCAAGACGGTGGCCGGGACAACGTTGTCGGTCGGCTTCATCGTTGGGCTGGCGGTGGCGCTGCTGGGCGGCCCGTTCGCCAACGCGCTGCTGGGGTGGCTCGGCACGCCCGCCGACATCCTGCAAGACGCCACGCTCTACGCCAGCGTCATGCTCTATGCCATGCCGGGCCTGTTCGTCTATCTGCTCGCCACGGCGATGATGCGCGGCGTGGGCGACACGCGCACGCCGTTGCGCACGCTCGCGCTGTCGACGGCGATCGGGCTGGTGCTGACGCCGACCTTCATTCGGGGCTGGTTCGGCTTGCCGCAACTGGGCGTGGCAAGCGGCGCCGCGGCCACCATCATTTCGTTCACGATCGCGCTGGTGTGGCTCGCATTCTTCCTGCGCCGCCGCAATCATCCGCTCGCCCCCGATGCCGTGCTGGCGCGGCACCTCTGGGTCGATGTTGGCGTGCTCAAGACCGTGCTGAAGATCGGCGTGCCGACGGGCGTGCAGCTTGTGGTGATCTCGATTGCCGAGCTGGCGCTGCTGTCATTCGTCAACGGCTTCGGTTCCGACGCGACGGCCGCTTACGGCGCCGGCACGCAGATCATCAGCTACGTGCAGTTTCCGGCCATGTCGATCGCGATCACGGCGTCCATCCTCGGTGCGCAAGCCATCGGCTCGGGCAATACAGAGCGGCTCGACGCCATCACGCGCACCGGCTTGTGGCTGAACGTGGCCATTACCGGCGTGCTGGTGGTGATGGCGTTGCTGTTCTCGCGCGCTGTCATCGGCTGGTTCACCACGAACACGGAGGTGATGAGCCTTGCCCAGAGCCTGCTGCATATCTCGCTGTGGAGCTCGGTCATCTTCGGCATGGCGAGCGTCTTCTCGGGCGTGATGCGCTCCAGCGGCACGGTGATGGCGCCCACGGCCATTTCCATCCTCGCCATTGCGGCGGTGGAAGTGCCGGTGGCCTGGGTGCTGAGCCGGCATATCGGCACCGATGGCATCTGGGCTGCGTACCCGGCCGCCTTCCTCGCCATGTTCGTGATGCAGGGGCTGTATTACGCGCTCGTGTGGCGCCGCCGGGCGCAGCGGTTCGGCATCCGCCGGATGGTTTGACGACATCCACGCCGGCAGCCGCCGTGCTGCCGGCGGGGAACGCGCGTGAGGCTTACGCCGTGCTCTCGCGCAAGGCCTTCTTGTTGATCTTGCCGACGCTCGTTTTGGGGATCTCTGCAACGAAGGTGATACGGTCCAGCTCTGGCACGGCGTATTTGCTGATGTGTTTGGCCTCGGCGTGTGCCAGCAGGCAATCGCGGATAGCCTCCGCCTTCAGGCGCGCCCCTGGCTTGCCAACGACAAACGCCATCGGGCGTTCTCCCCATTTGGCGTCGCGCACACCGATCACGGCGCTCTCCTGCACGCCCGGTACCTGGGCAATCAGGCTTTCCACTTCAATCGACGACACCCACTCGCCGCCGGTCTTGATGACGTCCTTGATGCGGTCGACGATCTGCACGAAACCATCGGGCGTCATGACGGCGATGTCCTGCGTGTGCAGGTAGCCGCCCGCCCACAGCTCTTCTGATGCTTCCGGCTTGTTGAAATAGGCCTGCGTGAGGTAGGGCGTGCGCAAAACGATCTCGCCCTGGTGCTTGCCGTCGTGCGGCACATCGCGCAATTGTTCGTCGACGATGCGCAACTCGGCCAGCGGCACGGGGCGCCCCGTGGCGCAGCGCATGCGGATCTCCTCCTGCCGGTCTGTCGGCTTGCGGCCCGCCGGCAGTTGTGCGAGCGCCACCACGGGGCCGGTTTCGGACATGCCATAACCGGCAAACACGTCAATGCCGCGATCAAGCGCCGCCTCGCACAGGGCCGGAGACAATGCCGAGCCGCCGATCAGCACCTTCCACCCCGACAGGTCATGCATGCCGCCTTCCGACGCTTGCAGCAGCATCTGCAGCAGCGTCGGCACGCAATGCGAGAAGGTCACGCGCTCCGTGTCGTGCAGCTTGAGGAGAAGGTCAGCTGCGTAACGGCCCGGCAGCACGATCTTCAAACCGAGCATGACGGCGATGTACGGCATGCCCCACGCCAGCACATGGAACATCGGCGTGATCGGCATGTAGACATCTTCTCGGTGCAGGCGCTGGCCATCGCGCGGTGCGCACAGCGTCGTGGCAGTTGCCATGGTATGCAGCACGATGTCGCGGTGGCTGTAGCTCACGCCTTTCGGGTCGCCGGTCGTGCCGGTCGTATAGAACGTTGCGGCACGCGTGCGTTCGTCGAAGTCGGCAAATACAAAATCGGGCGAGGCGTGGGCCAGCAGCGCTTCGTATTCGCCTGCCACTGGCAGCGTGGTGTGCGGCATGGGGGCGTTGTCGGCCAGCACGACAACGTGACGCACGCTCGTCAGCTCGGCCCAGATCTCTTCGAGCAGCGGCACGAAATCGGCGTGCACGAGCACGACTTCGGCCCGCGCATCGTTGAGCGTGTAGAGGATCTGCTGGGCGGAGAGCCGCACGTTCACGGTGAACAGCGTTGCACCCATCATCGGCACGCCGAAGTAGCACTCGAGGTAGCGGTGGCTGTCCCAATCCAAGACGGCCACGGTCGAGCCGTGTTGAACTTCCAGCGTGCTCAGTACCGACGCAAGCCGGCCGATGCGTTCGCGAAACGTGCGATAGCTGTAGCGCAGCGCACCGCGATAGGTGATTTCCTGCTCGCCGTAGAGGCATTGCGCATTGGTCAGCAGGTGCTTGACGAGCAGCGGATAGGTGTACGCCGAAGGTGTCGGGGTGATGAGGTTCGCGTGCATGATCGGGAAGGCGTTGTTCGGTATGCAGGTTCGTACGGGCGTGGCGGTTCAGGCAGCGTCTTCCAGCTGGATGACGATGTGCCCGTCGGTCTCGTGAATGGCGTAGGTCTTCAGACACAGGCCACCGGCGCCGGGCATGCAGCCGGTGGCGAGATCGAAGCGCAGGCCGTGCGCCGGACACTGCAATACGTTGCCATCAAGGCGCCCCGAGGCCAGCGAAGCCCCGTTGTGCGGGCAACTGTTGTCGACGGCATGAAGCCGGCCTTCGATGTTGAGCAGGACGATGCTGCGACCGTTGACGAAGACGAGCTTGCGGTCTCCGGCGCCTAGGTCGCCGGACAAGGCCACGGTGACATTGGATGCCATGGTGCTCACTGCGCTTCCTCTTGCGATTGCAGTGGCGATTGCGACAGCGCGTTCTGCATGGCGTGCACGAGCGTGCTTGCCGGATGCGCACCCGAGAGCGCGACGTTCGAGTTGAAGATGAAATGCGGCACCCCGGAAACGGTCACGCCGCGACCGATTGGCTTGCAGACGCTGGGTGGGCCCGCATCGAGCACCATGGCCCGGGCGATGGTGTGCTCGACCTCCAGGCGTTGCAGCACGTCTTCGTTACCGATGTCTGCGCCTTCCACAAAATAGGCGCTGAAGATGCGTTCGATAAGCTGGGCCGGCTGTCCGCCCGCGTCGACCCGGCGATATTTCCGAACCACACCGTGCGCGCGCTCGGTGTTGGGCAGGACGTTGATGCGCGTGAAATCGAAGTCGATGCCGGCGGCTTGCCCGGCGCACTGCACCTCAGCGCGTCGCATCGAAACGGCAGTGGGGCTGCCGAGGCGGCTGAGGTAGAACGCCTGGTAGGGCAGCCCTTCGAGCGGGGTGTCCGGCAACAGCGGATACGGGCGCCATCGTACCTTGGTCTTCACCTCCGGATGCAGCGTTGCGAGCATGCGCAGCGCGCTGGCCAGATGGCGCGTACCGATCCAGCACCACGGGCAGATGAAGTCGAAGAAGACATCGATCGTGAGCGTTGCGCGCCGACCGTTCGCGCCGGCCGGCAGTCCCCGCACGGGTGGGTCAAACAAGTTCATGGATCAGCGCTTCCGCCATGGGCCAGGGGCCAAATCCCGCGGCGGGATTCAGATGCCCCACCTCTCCGAGATCGACCAGGCGGCTGCCCCAGTCGGCGGCCATACCGGCCACGCGCTCGAACGATGCCAGCGGATCATTCCGGCTGGCCGCGACGAGGCTCGGAAACTGCAGCGGGCGCCGCGGGCAGGGCAGCCAGCCATTTTTCTGCAGCACGTCCTGCGTGGGGTAGCCCGACGGCAACTGCGTCTCGAGATCGGCCGGGGTGGCCAGCAGTGCGCCGTGGATCTTGCGCGCGTGCCGTTTCGCCCAGTGCACGGTGATCATCACGCCCGCGCTATGCGCCACCAGGATCACCGGCCCGTCGATGGCGGTGATGGCTTTGTCCAACGCTGCCACCCGTGCCGCGCAGCTCAGCCGGTCGACTTCCAGCGGTGGGACTGACGCAGCCTTGTGGCCTGCGGCCTGGAGTTTGGCTTCGAGCAACGTCTGCCAGTGTTCGGCCACGTGGTCGCGCAGGCCGGGCACCATGAGGATGGTGGGAGAAGTGTTGGACAACGTCATGATGAAATGCCATGAAGAAAAAACGAGGAGGTCACCCTCCTCGAATGCCGACCGGGGAGACGGCGGAGCCCGCCTCCCGAGGTGCTTTTGGGTACCGGCCGCTCAGAACTTATGGCGGATGCCGACAGCCGCGCCGAGCATGCTGGTCTTGCCGGCACCCAGGCCGTAGCCGGTGGCGTTGAGGTCTACCGTGGACTGGTCGAGCGCCAGGCCCGCGTTGCGCGCATAGGCCGTGGTCAGGTAGAGGTCGGTGCGCTTGGAAAGCGTGTAGTCGGCAATGAACGCGAGCTGCCACGGGTTGGCCTGCGTGGACGGCGCGCTGTTGATGGTCTTGATCTTCTGGTACGAATATTCGAGCGAGAGCATCACGGCGTTCGTCGCCTGATAGTTCACGCCGGCCCAGAAGTAATCGTCGCGCAGCGCCACGCCGCCGTTGGCGTTCTTGTTCTGGCCCCAGCGGTAGCCGCCCATGATCTTGAGCACGTCGCCAAAGAGGTAGCTGCCCGCCAGCGCTGCCTTGCGCACCGTGCCGGAGCTGAATGCGCCGCCACCGAGCGGGGTGCTCGGGTTGTACTGGTCATATGCAAACGTGGAGCCCAGCGGCCCGCCCGAGTAAGCCACCCCCGCGCCATAGCCGCTGTCGCGCCGTGCCTGGCCCGGCACCTCGCCGTTGCCGCCGCCCGTTGGGTTGGCGCTCGGGGCGCCGGTGCCGAACGACCAATGGGCTTGCGCAGTCACCGGGCCGAAGTTGCCTGTGTACATGGCCGTGTTGTCGGAGCGGAAATTGACGCCGGTCTGGACGGCCGCCGGTTCGTACTGCGTGGAATACGCCATCGGCTCGAAGTTGGCCAGCAACTGGAACAGCGTCGTGTACTGGCGACCGAAGGTGAACTGCCCGATCGTGCTGCTCTTGAGCCCAACGTAGGCCTGACGCCCGAACAACCGGCCGCCTTGTTGCGATTGGCCCGTGTCGCTGGCAAAGCCGCTTTCGAGCACGAACAGCGCGCTCAGGCCGCCGCCAAGATCCTCCACGCCGCGCAGGCCCCAGCGCGAGCCTGACAGCCCACCGCTTTGCATGGACACGCGGTTGCCCGAGCTGCCCGGCGTGGCGCCCGCCAGGTTGGTCGCATATTCGATGTTGGTATCCACCACGCCGTATAGCGTGACGCCGGATTGCGCGCAGGCCGCGCCGGCGCAGGCCAGCAGTGCCGCGGGGGCGATGTGCTTCGTCTTCATGTTGCAGGGTCTCCTCTTGGTGTTGTCGCCGACGGGTCCGATGTGTCCCGACGGTCGTTAGAACGGCTTGCCGCCGATGATGCCGGCGCGTTCCATCTTGCGATGGCACGGCGCGTAATCCATAACCGCGTAGTGCTGCGTGGCGGTGTTGTCCCAGATGGCCACGCTGTTGGGCCTCCAGCGCCAGCGCACCTGGTATTCAGGAATGTAGGCCTGGCTGATGAGGTAGCGCAGCAGCTCCGACGCGCCGCCGGTGGCGTCCTGCCCAAAGCGCACGCGCGCGGGTGTGTGGTAGTTCGTGAAATGCGTTGTGAACCCGTTCACGTACAGCACCTTTTCGTCGGTCTCGGGGTGTGTGCGTACCACGGGGTGTTCCGGATCGGGGTACTGCGCCTTGAGCGCGAGACGCTTTTCGATCGGCATGACTGCGCCAAAGCTGGCTTCGATGCTGTGGCGGGCGCGCAGGCCGGCAATGTCGCGCTTGACGTGGTCGGGCAGGTTTTCGTACGCCAGCACCATGTTGGCCCACATGGTGTCGCCGCCCACGGGCGGGCATTCCACGCAGCGCAGCACGGCGCCAAACTGTGGTGCCTCGCGCCACGTGGTGTCGGCGTGCCAGCAGTTTTCGTAGCGGTCGTTCGGGTGTTCGGGCGTCTTGTAGATGCGCACGAGGCCCGGGTGCTCCGGGTCGCTGCCGGCGACGGGGTGGTCTTCCAGCTCGCCGAAGCGGCTGGCGAATGCGACGTGCTGCGCGCGGCTCAGGTCCTGATCGCGCAGGAAGATCACGCGGTGCTTGAGCAGCGCGGCACGAATTTCGCCAAACAGGCCTTCGTCTTCGATCGCGTCGGCCAGTTGCACCCCGGTCAGCTCGGCACCCAGGGCGTTGGTCAGTTGTTCGATGCGCATGACGGCCCCTCAGATGACGAAGACGGACGAGCCCGTCGTCTTGCGCGATTCAAGATCGCGGTGGGCCTGCACGGCGTCTTCCAATGCGTAGCGCTGGTGGATCTCGATCTTGATGCGACCGGCGGCTACATGGTCGAACAGCTCGCCGGCAAGTTCGGCTTTCTCGGCTGGTTCAGCGATGTAATCGGCCAGGGCCGGGCGCGTGAGGTAAAGCGAACCCTTCATCGCCAGCAACTGCGGGTTGAACGGCGGGATCGGCCCCGACGCCGTGCCGACGCACACCATCAGGCCGCGTCGCTTGAGCGAATCGAGCGAGGCATCGAAGGTGGCCTTGCCCACGCTGTCGAACACCACGTTCACGCCCACGCCATCGGTGAGTTCGCGCACGCGTTTTGCAACGTCTTCGTGCGCGTAGTTGATGACGTGGTCGCAACCATGTGCGCGGGCGATATCCGCCTTGGCTTCGCTCGATACCGTGCCAATCACGGTCAGCCCAAGCAACTTGGCCCACTGCGAGACGATGAGCCCCACACCGCCGGCGGCCGCATGCAGCAGGATCGTGTTGCCCCTCGCAAACGGGTAGATGCGGCGCAGCAGGTAGGCCGACGTCAGGCCCCGCATGGTCATGGCGGCGGCGGTTTCGCAGGCAATGGCGGCGGGCAGCTTGATCAGCGGTGCGGCCGGGATCAGTCGCTCGGTGCTGTATGCGCCCAGCGTGTTGATGAAGCCGGTGTAGGTCACGCGGTCGCCCACGGCGACGTTGCTCACGCCATCACCCACGGCTTCAACGATGCCTGCCGCTTCAACGCCCATGCCGGCGGGGCGGGGTACGGGGTAGAGCCCCGAGCGGAAGTACGTATCGGCAAAGTTCAGGCCGACGGCCTCGTGGCGCAGACGGACCTGCCCCGGGCCGGGCTTGCCGACTTCGACGGTCTCGCAGCGCAAGACCTCAGGGCCGCCGGTTTCATGAAAGCGGACTGCGGTTGCCATGGGTATCTCCTTGGTTCTTTTCGGATGTTCGGGGTGCGCGCCGCCCGCGCGCCTCGCTTAGGAGACGCGGTCAAAGCGGAGAGGGGATGGGTGCCTTGAGGGCGGCGCGCGGTTAGCGGAGCAAGGCCGTCATGCGGAAGCCACGGCAGTGGGTGCGGCGGCGGGTGCTGCGTCGATCGGCACGTTGGCCACGCGCTTGAGTTCGGCTTCGTAGCTGCGTGCGGCCAGCAGGAAGCAGCCCGCTGCAACCACACCGAAAATCGGCATCACGGCCAGGGCGGTTTGCAGGCCCCATGCGTCGGACATGGCGCCGCCCACAAACGGCCCGATGGCCAGGCCGAACAGGTTCTGGAACAGTGACAGCACCGCGGCGCCCGTTGAGCGCACGCCGGGGTGCACCACGTCGAACACCACGCTGGAAGCCGGCGCGACCGTGCACGTCATCAAGAAGCCGCCAAAGGCGATCATGAGGAACTGCTGGTTGGCCGGCATGGTGGTACCGAACGCCGTCATGAACACGAGCAGCGTGACCACGGCCAGCACCGCCACGGCAATCAGCCGGTTGCGCTGGCGGCGTGCTGCAACCACATCGGCCACCACACCCCACACGAAGGCGCCCAGCGCGCCGCACAGCACCACCAGCGCGGCTTGCATGGCGGCACGGTCCGGCGGCGTGCCGTGATAGCGATTCAGGTAGCTCGGCAGCCACGACCAGATGGTCGACACGACGATCAGCTGGAAGGCAGCGCCCAGGCAAGTCCACCACAGGGTGCGCGAGCTGGTGAGCGCGCCTGCCACGCGCTGCAGGAGCGTGCCAGCGGGCTGCCGCGCTTGCGTGCTACCCGGTGCCATCGCCACCGTTTTGTAGTCCGGCACGAACACATAGAGCAGTGCCAGCAGCAGGCCTGGGACACCCACCACGCCAAACGCCGCCTGCCAGCCCCAGCGCGCTGCGATCACGCCACCGAGCAACACGCCCAACACCGACCCGACGGATGCCGCGGCAAAGAAGGCGCCCATCAACGTGGCGCGCAGGCGCTTGGGAAACAGGCTGGCAATGAGCGCCGCGCCCACCGAGCCGTAGCCGGTTTCACCCACGCCCACGATGGCGCGCGCGGTGAAGAGCTGTCCGTAATTGCGCGTGAACATGCAGGAGATCGTTGCCAGGCTCCATACCGTGGCCATCACGACGATGCTCTTGACGCGGCTGAAGCGGTCGGCCAGCAGCGCTACCGGCAAGCCGCCCACCGCCACCACGATCGAGATGACCGAGACGAGCGCGCCAAGTTGCTTGTCGGACAGTGCCCAAGCGGTTTTCAGATGCGGAAACAGCGACACGATGACTTGCCGGTCGATGTAATCGAACAGCATCAGTGCAAAGGTCATCGCAAATGCAAACCACGCCTGGGGGCGGCTGACGAGGTAACCGTCTTCGTGGTCTGCGCGCAGGTCAGCGGCATGCAGATTCATGGTTGTCTCCGAGTGGCGGCGCTTGCGTTGAGCGCCGCCTGTGTTGGCCCGGTGATACTGCGGCTTCTAGTTTAGGCCGCGCGCAGCGGCAGGTTTTTCACGTTCGGGGCACGGTTGGGGGACATGCCGTTCTTCGCCAGCGTTTCTTCCACGCTGTCATATTGCACGCCGATGCGGTAGATGGCGCGAGCCTCCTTGCCGCTGGCAATCTCGCGGCCCAGTTCATGCGCCACGCGCACGCACTGCTTGATCTGCTGTACGGATGTCATGCGGTTGCCGTGCTGATCGATGATCGTGTCTTCAATGCCGCAGCGCGGGTGCAGGCCCATTGCCATGGCCATCATGTTGAAGGGCAGCACGTTCTTGAGCAGCGACTCGGCCGTCAGCGTGCAGCCATCCGGCGCGCGGTGGATGAAGTTGAAGAAGTTGAACGGGTTGGGGCCGTCGAAGCCGCCGCCAATGCCGATCCACGTCAGGTTGAGCGGGCCCTTGTAGACGCCTTTGCGCACCACCCGTTCGAGCGTTTCCAGCGCGTGGATGCCGGTCAACTGGAAGTGCGGTTGCACGCCGGCGGCCTGCAGACGGCGCAGGTGTTCCTCCAGCCAGGCGGGGCCGGCGGGCACGGTCATTTCGGCATAGGCTGCGGCCAGCGCGGGATTGGCCAGCGAGGTGCCTTCCAGATACGCCGGATACAGCAGCTCCATGATGTTCATCTGCGTGGTGTTGACCGCCACCGTCACCTGGTCGGGCGACGGCGTGAGGTCGGCCAGCATGTGGCGCGTGTCGTCCGACAGCCACTTGGCAGCTTGCCCTTCGTCTTCCGGTGCAAACGAAATCGAGCCGCCCACCTGGATGATCATGTCGGGCACCGCCGCGCGCACGCCGGCAATCAGCTCGTTGAATTTCGACAGCCGCTTGGAGCCCTTGCCGTCCAGCTCGCGCACATGCAGGTGCAGGACCGTGGCGCCAGCGTTGTAGCAATCGACGGCCTTCTGCACCTGTTCTTCCATCGTCACCGGAATGTCTTCAGGAAAGTCTTCCGGCATCCATTCCGGGCCGTACGGCGCAACGGTAATGACGACCTTGTCCTGGTTTTCCGGGTGCAGCGAATCATCGAGGAATTGCATGTTGGGGGCTCCTGTAGGGGATGTCTCGGCTGGACTTCACTATAGGGAAGCGGTAGCTTTGAATTTCTCAATTGGCGCCAAGTTTTTCTCTTTTTGCGCCATTCCGTGTAAACACCAAGACGGTTCAAAGCCCACAGAAACCTATGGAAACGATGGTGCGTGCCCGGTCGCTCAACGGCTACTTCCAGGTCGTGCGGCGGCTCGGTTTCAACCCGCAGGAGGCACTGCGTCAGGTGGGGCTGGATCCGGCCAGACTGACCGATCCCGAGCAGCTCGTCTCGGTCGTGGCGACATGCCAGTTGATGGAGATCACCGCCGTCAACGCCCCGTGCCCGACGCTCGGGCTGCAGATGGCCGAGGCGCGTCAGGAACTGGATTTCGGTGTGCTCGGGTTGTTGCTGGCGCACAAGCGAACGCTGCGCGAAGCGCTGCAGGCCATCATCCAGTACCGCCACCTGCTGAACGAGGCGCTGGCGATCTACCTGGAATCCGACGGCGACATGGTGGTCATTCGCGAAGAGGTCATCACCGAGACGCCCGTGCCGCTGCGGCAGGCCAACGAGCTGGCCGTTGGCGTGCTCGCCCGGACGTGCAGTGCGCTGCTGGGCGTGCACTGGAAGCCGCGCAGCATTCACTTCTCGCATACCGCCCCCGGTGACCTCAGCTTGCACAGGCGCGTGTTCGGCTGCCCGATTGTGTTCGGCAGCGACTTCAACGGCATCGTCTGTTCGGCTGCCGATCTGGACAGGCCCAATCCCGCTGCGGATCCGGCGCTCGTACGCTATGCGGAAAGCCTTGCGGAGCCGCTCAATGTATCGGCGCAGGAGGCGGTGGTGCAGGATGTGCGCCGTGCGATCTACCTGCTGCTGCCGCTGGAGCGTGCGTCTGTCGAGCAGGTGGCGGACCACCTCCACCTGAGCGTGCGGACCTTGCAACGGCAGCTAGAACTGGCCGGCATGACGTTCTCTGACCTGGTGGAAGAGGTGCGGCACAACCTTGCCGTCCGCTACATGGCCAACCCCAGCTATCGGATCGGGCGGGTGGCTGCGCTGCTCGGCTATACGCGGCAGGCGTCGTTCACGCGCTGGTTCATCGCCCACTTTGGCATGACGCCGCGTGCGTGGCGCGATGCCCAGCGCGGTGACCGGACTGGCGATGCGGCTCAGGCAGGTTCGAGCGCGGCCGACGTATCATCCGCACGCGGCTGACGCGCCAGGCGCACTGCCGGCGATTGCAGAATGCACAGCAACTGCAGTGCAAAGCCCGCCACCGCCATCAGCAGGCACGCCCCCGCACCAGCGTGTGCGGCAACCCACGCGGCCATTGCCGCGCCGACCGGCCGAGCGCCATACGACATCACATTCACTGCGGATACACGCGCCAGCAGCGCGGGCGGCGTCACCGTTTGCCGAAGCGTGGTGGTGCTCACCACCCAAAGAATCGGCCCGCAACCCAGCAGGAAGAAGCCGGCCTGTGCCAGCGCCGGCCACGGCTGCCAGAGGGTGGCCGCAAGCAGCACACCGCCCGCCAGTCCGCACACGGGGCCAGTCGCCACCACATGACCGAAGCGCCAGCGCGCGAGAATGCGCGCGGCGAGCAGCGCGCCGACCACCATGCCCGCGCCGTACATGCCGAGCGTCAGCCCGATCGCCTGCGCAGAGAGGTTCAACTGATGCGCCGCATACGGAACGAAGATGGCAAACACCATGAAGAACGCCATGGTGAAGAGGCATTGCGTGATGAACACCGGCCGCAGCAGCGGGTGATGAAACACGAAGCGCGCGCCTTCGGCGATGTCCCGCAGCGGGTGCGCCGCGCGCCGTGCCACGGGCTCCGGAGCCGTCACACCTGCCAGCAGTGCCGCAGCCATGGCGGACAACGCCGCCGCCAGCGCGAATGCTGTCATCGAGCCGGTCCAGCCGATCAACGCGCCGCCGATGGCCGGCCCGCACGCAAATGCAATCGTACGCGCCAGCTCGATGCGGCCGTTTGCGCGCGCAAGCATCGTTGCCGGCACGAGCGCGGGCACCAGCGCTGGCGCCGCCACGCTGAACACCACCGTGCCGCACACGGCAATAAAGCCCAGCACCCCCAGCGTAGCCAGGTTCAGCAGCCCGGCCACCAGCAGGCCCGCCACAACAAACAACGCCAGCGCGCGCACCGCCTCTGCGCCGGCCATCAATGCGCGTTTGGGCCAACGGTCCGCCAGCATGCCCACGGGAATGGCAAACAGCACGAACGGCAGCGTGAGGGCCACTTGCAGCCAGCTCGCTGTGCTGGTGTCGGCATGCAGGGTAAGCACCGCAACCATTGGCATGGCGGCCAGCGCAATCTGTTCGGCCGACTGCGCGGCCAGGTTGGAACCCGCCAGCCGGTTGAAGCCCGGCGGCAGGCGGTCGACAGCAGGGTCATGGGGATCGGACATCGCACACTCCTGAAAATGTTCACTTCAGGGTAGGGATGGCGATGCGTGGAAGCGCTCCGCTTCTTGCGGGCGAATTCGCGGCGTGACTACAGGATGGGAGCGAACAGCTTGGCCACGTGCATGATCACGCGGCGCAGCGGGTGTGCACGTTCGTATTCGTCGCGGCCAACGCGGGCGGCTTCGGCAAAGTCGACTTCGAGCATCTGTGCGACGTCATTGGCGAAGCGCGGGTCGGCGGTCATGATCATCAGCTCGAAGTTCAGGCGGAACGAGCGGTTGTCGAGGTTGGCACTGCCCACGGCGGCAGCTTCGTCGTCGATCAGCACGACCTTCTGGTGCAGGAAGCCGGGCAGGTAGCGGTAGATTTTCACGCCTGCGCGAATCGCCTGATATGCGTACAGCGTGGAGGCCAGGAACACCATGTGATGGTCCGGCCGCGAAGGGATCAGGATGCGCACATCAACCCCGCGCAGCACGGCCAGGCGTAGCGCGGCAAACACGGCTTCGTCTGGTATGAAGTACGGCGACGTGATCCACAGCCGCTTGCGCGCCGACTGAATGGCTTCCATGAAGAACAGCGAGCAGGTTTCCTGCTTGTCCGCCGGGCCGCTTGCGACCACCTGGCAGACCATGTCTTCTTCGGGCCGCAGTTCGGGCACGATCAGTTGCGGCACTTCGCGGGCAGCCCAGTACCAGTCTTCGGCAAAGGTGAGCTGCAAGTCCATCACCGCGGCACCGACAATCTCAATATGCGTGTCGCGCCACGGTGCAAGCGGCGGCTTTTCACCCATGTATTCGTTGCCGACGTTGTGGCCGCCAACGTAAGCGCGCTCGCCATCCACCACCACGAGCTTGCGGTGGTTGCGGAAGTTGAGCTGGAAACGGTTGACGAACCCGGCGTGCGTGGAGAACGGCTTGGCCAGCACGCCGCCTTCAATGAGGCGCTGCACATAGCGGCGGGGCAGCGCGTGGCAGCCGATGCTATCGAAGAGAAAGTACACCCGCACCCCGGCACGTGCGCGCTCGAGCAGCAGTTCGGCCAGGCGGCGGCCGAGCGTGTCGTCATGCACGATGAAGAACTGTACGATCAGCACGCGCCGCGCCTGTGCAATCGCCGCAAAGATGGCATCGAAGGTTTCCGCGCCGTTGATGAGCAGACGCACGCGATTGCGCGCCAGGCACGGCGTGCCGGTCAGGCGCGGCAAGGCCTGCATGCAGGTGTGCTGCGGGGCGACCACGCTGGATTCATGGTCGCGCAGGCGGCGCCAGTCGTCGGAGAGGGTGATTTCTCGCAGGCGGGCGTTGTGAAAGCGTCGCGCATCCACATAGCCGGCAAAGGTGCTTCGCCCGAAGATCAGATAGGGGATCAGCGTGAATTCGGGCAGCGTGACGAGCGAAATGGCCCATGCGATGGCACCCTGTGACGTGCGCACGGTCAGCACGGCATGCATGGCCGCGAGCACGCCCACGCAGTGCACGAAAAAGAGGAAAGTGGCAAATGCCGTGGTGTTGGTCAGCATTGAAGGCAGCAGGGGGGAAACAGCACACCGTTGGGCATTTTGACACGCCCGGGGTGGCGTCGGACAAACACGGATACTGCCCCGGCTGATATCTCGCGTAGTCTGACCGTGGCGTCGGTTCAGGCACGCCGCATGCTGGTGTGAAGTCAACGTCCTCTCGACCTGCCGTACCCAACACGACATCGAACATGCAAGGGCACCCGAGGAACCTCCCGATCGCGTATCTGCGCGCCTGGTTTGCGTGTCTGGCCATCGCGCTGGTGACGGGCTGCGCAAGCCTGCCCGACCACGTCGATCGCCCCGTGACAACGGCGCTGCCCAATGCCGAATCGGCCACCTCGCTCGGGCGCCTGGCGCAGTCGAATGCGCCCTCGGCGGATGTGTCCGGCTTTCGGCTGATCCCGTCGGGCGAAGAGGCCTATGCCACGTTGCTCACGCTGGCCGACCGGGCCGAGCGTACGCTGGACTTGCAGTACTTCATCATTGCCAGCGACAACAGCGTGCGCGAACTGATGCGCCATGTGCGGGCCGCTGCCGACCGCGGTGTGCGCGTGCGCATGCTCGTCGACGATCTGCACAGCGATGGGCGCGATCTCGCTTTTCTGAAATTCTCGTCACACAAGAATATCGACGTACGCCTGTTCAACCCGTTTCCAGGCGGGCGGATGTCGAACATCACACGGTACTTGAGCGGCGCGGCTGAGTTCCGCCGCGTCAATCGGCGCATGCACAACAAGGCTTTCATTGCTGACAACGCGCTGGCTGTAACGGGCGGGCGCAATCTTGGCGCTGAATATTTCACGCAGAACCAGACCACCAACTTCGTCGATCTGGACGTGCTGGCCGCAGGGCCGGCGGTGCGTCAGCTGTCGTCGGCGTTCGATGCGTACTGGAACAGCGAATTCTCCTATCCGGTGCAGGCACTGGCGCCCGAGCCTAGCAAGGCGCATCCGCCCGAGCCGAAGGAGGGCAACTATCCGCCGCCGGTGATGATGCCCAACCGCCCGGAAGGGCCGCCGCAGCATATCGATGTGCCGACCCGGCCGATCGACATGGGCTCCGGTTCCGCCACGCCGGCATCCGATCAGACGATCTCGCAGCTCGAGCAACGCCGCAACCAGACCGATCTCGCCAGCCCGGCGCCGGAGCAGCCCTTGCCGCTCAAGCCCGCTCCGCGCGATTGGTTCCTGGCCGATCAGATCGCCCGTGGCCGCCTGCGCCTGGAGTGGGCCCCCGCGCAAGTGATCGTCGATCGTCCGGCCAAGGTATCGGGTGACGAGGTGGAACCTGGCGGCGAGCGTCTCGCCCAGACTTTGCTGCGTTTGATTGACGAAGCCAAGCGCGAGGTGGTGCTGATTTCGCCGTACTTCGTGCCGGGCAAGCGCGGCGTCGAGGTGGCCAAGCGCCTGCAGGATCGGGGCGTGCGGTTGCGTGTGCTGACCAACTCGCTGGCAGCGACCGACGCGCCCATCGTGCATGTGGGCTACGCGAAATATCGCGGGGCGCTGATCGACGACGGTGTCGAACTGTACGAACTGCGCCCGACGCTGGGCGATCGCCCGAAGATGATCGGCACGTTCCGGTCGTCGCAGGCGAGCCTGCATGTGAAATCGATCGTGGTGGACCGCACCACGCTGTTTGTCGGCTCGATGAACATCGACCCACGCTCCATCGGCCTGAATACCGAAACGGGGTTGATCATCCGCAGCCCGGTGCTGTCGGATGCGGTCGCCAAGCTGTTTGACGAGTCGGTGCGCGACAGCGCCTACCGGGTGACCAACGACGACGGCCATCTGCGCTGGACCACCCACGAGAACGGCAAGGAGGTCGTTGTCGATCACGAACCGGAAGTGGGCCTGGGCCGCCGGACGTGGATCCAGATGTTGGCGCCGTTTACCCCGGAAGAGCTGCTGTAGCGGCTCCAAAAGAAAAACGCCGCGAACTTGCGGCGTTTCTTAACTCAAGCCAGGGGCTCCCCCGGCTGTCCCTTCATTACATCTTCTGCTTGGTGTTGTCAGCAGCGTTTTCCAGCTTCTGGCCGCCCGTCTGAATATCCTTGCCCATGCCGGCCATTGTGTTGCAGCCTGCCAGGACGACGCAGCCCAGGGCCAGCAGCGCGATCAGTTTCTTCATCTCGATCCCCTAGTGAGCCGTGCGGTATCCCGCACGATGTTTGCGTAATTGCCACCCCAACGGTGGCGCAACCCGCATTTTAGTGCCACCTCGCGCACGCGGGGTGCGTCGGCCGCATCTTTTTTACTCCTTGCATATCACTTGCGGCGCATTCCGGACATTCGTGGTGATGCCCTCTATTTCTGGCGTCGCCTGCCGTTAGCACCTTTGGGAGTGAACAGGGTGCCTGAAGAGGGGCGCCGGAAGAGGATCTCGGCGCCGCACGGCCCAACCATGCAGGGGAAAACATATGTGGAAGTGGATGGATACGAGCATTCGCACGCGGCTGACGTTCCTGGTCGCGGTATTTGCGGTCATGATCGCCGTGGTGGGTTTTGCCGGTATCACGACCGGCCGGGCCACCAATGAAGATTTGCGCGCCGTGTATCTGGAAGATGCCAAGGGCCTGGACCTGCTGGCAAAAGACACTATCAACCTGCTGTGGGCGCGCATCCACCTGACCAACTTCGATGCGGTCTCGTCGCCTGAAGAGCTCAAGAAGCTGCTGTCCGATGCGCACACGATGGTCAACACAGCCAACGATGCCTGGGCGCAGTTCATGAAGCTGCCGATTGCCGATGCGGATCGCGCCCAACTGCAAGCCGCCGACGCGGCACGCACCAAGTTCGTCAAGACGGCGCTGGAGCCGGCCATTGCCGCCCTGGAGCGCAGTGACCTCACCACGTACCGTGAGCTGAACACGAACCTGGTGCCGAAGCTCTTTGTCGACTACGACTCGGCGCTCGGCCCCCTGGTCGGGGCGCGCTTCAAGTACGGCCAGCAACGCTTTGATCATTCCCAATCGCGCTATGCGATGAGCATCTGGATTTCGGGTGGTTTGCTGGCCGCCGCGCTGGTGCTGTCGCTGGTGGCGCGCGGCGTGCTCGGCCGCACGGTGGTGCGTCCGCTGGAGCGCGCCATTCAGGTGTTCGAGCGCATGGCATCGGGCGACCTCGCCACGCGCATGGAAGGCCAGACCGCCGCGGGGCGCCGCGACGAAACTGCACGCCTGATGCACGCCGTATCGTCCATGCAAACGAGCCTGCAGCAGATCATCGGGCAGGTGCGCACGGGCTCGGATTCGATCGCCAGTGCCACCAAGCAGATCGCCGCGGGCAATGCCGACCTGTCGCAGCGTACAGAGCAACAGGCTTCGTCGCTGGAAGAAACGGCGTCGAGCATGGAAGAGTTGACGAGCATCGTGAAGCAGAACGCCGACAACGCGCGTCAGGCAAGCACGCTGGCCGTCAATGCGTCAGATATTGCGGTCAAGGGCGGGGAAGTCGTGGGCCGCGTGGTGGACACGATGGCCGGCATCAACGAAAGCAGCCGAAAAATTGCCGACATCATCGGCGTGATCGAGGGCATTGCGTTCCAGACCAACATCCTCGCGTTGAATGCCGCGGTGGAAGCCGCACGCGCGGGCGAGCAGGGCCGAGGCTTTGCTGTTGTTGCCGGTGAAGTGCGCAGCCTTGCACAGCGCAGCGCCACGGCTGCCAAGGAGATCAAGGAACTGATTGGTGATTCGGTGGGCCGCGTGCAAAACGGGTCGACCCTGGTGGCTGAAGCCGGTACGGTGATCGACGAGGTGGTGGTGGCCGTGCGCCGCGTGACCGACATCATGGGCGAGATCAGCGCTGCGTCGGAAGAGCAGAGCAGCGGCATCGAACAGGTCAACCAGGCCGTCACACAGATGGATCAGGTGACGCAGCAGAATGCAGCGCTGGTCGAACAGGCTGCGGCTGCGGCGGAATCGCTGGAAGAGCAGGCTGAAGCGCTGCGCAGCGCGGTGGCGGTCTTCCGCGTCGAGCACGTTTAAACCGCTCAGACACACGCAATAGCGCCCTTCCGCTTTGCAGGCGGGAGGGCGTTTTCTTTTACGGCATCAGATCGCGTGCGCGCTCGGCAATCACGTCTTGGGTGTCGTCGATCCAGCGGGCAGGGAAGGGCTGCGAGAGCAGGTAGCCCTGGATGACGTCGCACCGGCAGGCACGCAAGGCATGGAGCTGCGCGGCGGTTTCCACGCGCGTGGCGGTGACGGGCACGCCCGCGCCATGCGCGGCAGTCACCAGGCGTTGCAGCACCGCGTGATCGCTCGCGTTGGTCACTGCGTTGACGATGGCTTGATCGAGCTTGACCTGATCGGGGCGGAACGTTGCCAGGCAATCAAGGCTGTGCGCGGTGGCGCCAAAATCTTCCACTGCCACGCGTGCACCGCAGGCGTGCAGGGCTTCCACGGCCTTTTGCGCGGAGCCGTTGGCACGGTGCAGCGTGTGTTCCGATATTTCGAAGACAAGGCGTGTGGCCGGCACCGCGTGGCGTGCGGCAATCTCGCGCACCACGTCGCTCAATTGCGGATCGAGCAACTGCGCAACCGACAAATTGACTGCCGCATGCACGCCCGGCTGGTGGCGGCTGTTGCGTCCCGCGCGCTGGGATTCCTCGCGCAGCAGCCCGGCCAGCATCTGGGCGGCGTTGTCGAGCACCCAGTGGCCCACCTCGCGAATGTCGCCCGTCTGCTCCAGGATCGGCAGAAAATCGGCAGGCGCCACGACGCCCAGTTCCGGTGAAATCCAGCGCAGCAAAAATTCGTAGCCGACGATCCGCCCGTCGGTGAGGCTCAGTTGCGGCTGCAGGTTCAGGCTGAACTGGCGGCGCGCTAGCGCATGGCGCAGCCGGGCGGCCAGGCGTGGATGCTCGGCGGCGGCGTCGTATCCGTCAATGGTGGCGGTGTTCCCGTCTGAGACCGGAGGCATGGCCGCCGGCGCATACAGCGCCGGGCTTTGCTCGGCACCATGCTGGACCCCGTAGAGCGCCCGGTCGGCCTGTTCAATCAGCCGCGCTGCATCGGAAGGCATGGTCTCGAAAAGCGTCATGCCGATGCTGCACGAGCAGACCAGTTCGTAACCATGCGTGATGAAAGGTCGCGTGAGTGCCGCGGAAATCCGCCGCGCGAGGTCGTGCACGTCTTGTGCCGAGACGAAATCTGCGCAGGCAACGGCAAAGGTCTCAGGGCCGACGCGCCCGACGATGGGTGCGATGCCATCCGCCGGCGGCACGCTCAACGCTTCAAGCCGCGATGCACATTCGACGATGACCTCTCGCGCGGCCAGGGGCCCGAGCGTGTTGGTCGCCTCGGCAAAATGGTCGAAGCCGATCAGCAACAGTGCGCCAACTGCGTCCTGGCGCGTGGATTGCGGCATGGCAGCCAGCAGCCGGACGAATTGTTCGCGGTCCGGCAATCCGGAGATCGGATCCAGACTCGATGGCGCGGCAGACCTTGCGCGGCTCATAAATGGGGATCGTCCTGCAAATGCCTTTAAAACGGAAATACGTGCACTCGGCGCACTTTCAATTGTATAGCTTTGTCACAAAAACGCGTACGGCATCATAAGCTGAAAACCGGCCGTGGTGGCCGCTTCCGGGCATGTTTTCGGGTCGGTCCGGTAGGCAGTTTTAACGTTTAACAGCAATGAATTCTGAACAAAGAAAATTGAATATCAGGTCTGTCTGCACGTTACACCATACGCTGGCCGCCCCAAAGCAACTGTTCATAGATAAAGCACTGCAGCAGCATCTTTTGAGCAGCGACCAACTCGATGAATTCCACGCCGTATTGATAAACGTTGGGCAGGTCGGCCGGCTTCTCACTGCGCACCAGGGCCGCGGCCACCAGCTCGGAGTGGTAGTCGCGCGTCTTCACGCGAAAGCGCAGACGCGCCGGCGCGCCGCTCACTTCCAGCCGATGCGCGGAGCGGAATGACGCGCCCGTGGTGCTGATGTCGGAGATATGGATCATGCGCGGCGGGTCGCCGCTCACCAGCATCTTGCCGACCACGTTGGCACGCACGCGCAGCGATTTGCGCAACGTGCGGTTCTTGATCCGCCGCGGCGGTGACAACACGACGTATTCGAACGGGATGCGGCACACCCCCATCACCGTGCATTCGAAGCTGGCAATGCCCTCGCCCGAGAAGGCGTGGACTTCCACCAGCTCGTCCTTGACCGGCATGACCGTGCGGCCGTTGTCGGTGGGCATGGTGATGAGCAGATGGCGTTGCGGGCTGTAACCCATCACGCGCGCGGCACCCTTGGTCTGGCCGGCGCCCGCGGTCAGGCGCACGGTCAGCATGCCGCCGGGGCGCAGGCCCAGCAGCTCCATGGCGATCGTGCGTTCGCCGTCAGGGTCGTCGCCCATGTCGGGGAACATCGTGTTCGGGAACTGCGTATTTGCAAACGCGGGCGCAGGCGCGGGCGTTCCGTCGGCCAGGCGATGCGGGCGGTGCAGCGTGCACAGCAGGTCGATCTCCTCCGGGGAGTGGATGACGTCGCCCTTCGGGACGAGCAACTGCCCGTCGGCGTCAAGCATCGGCCACGGCAGGGGGATCGCAAGCGGAATGTCGAGAGGTTGAAGTTCGAGCATGGCAATAGGGGAGCCAACAGCCGCGCAAGGCCCCACCGGTTTTATACGGCCAAATGTTGCATAACTTTAAGCGCACTTATTGTGCGGGGTGCGTGGCACGCTAGTTGCGGCCCCGCAGCCATGATCGAGCACAATGTCGGTTCCAAAGTGGATGGGGTGAGCACGCGCATGGCGTCTCGGCAGCATTTCTGGGCGGTGATGGAGCAGTTTGCGCGCTATGTCGTGATCGGCGGGGGCGCGACGCTGGCGCACTATGTGGTGCTCTTCGGGCTGGTGCAGGTGGGCGTCTCGCCTTGGCGGGCGTCGGTGGCGGGCAGCGTGATCGGCGCCACGCTCAACTACTTCATCAGCCGGCAGGCTGTCTTCAACAGCACACGCGGGCACGTCGGCGCGATGGTGCGGTTCGGCCTGGTGGCCTTTCTGGCGCTGGGTTGTAACGCGACCATCATGGCCATCGGCCTGGGGATTGGCCTGTATTATCTGATCGCGCAGGTGTTCGCCTCGGCCATCACGGCGATCTTCAACTTCCTGGTGCACCGTTACTGGACGTTTCGTGACGCCGATGCCGTCGGTGCGCCAACTGAACCGCAGCCGGCCATCGTGCCAGAGCGGCCCACGCACAACGGGCCCTGAGCGGTTCGGCCGGCGTTAATGCCGGCTTGCCACGCTGTGCACGCCAGCCGTGGTTTCCGTAACAAACGTCACTTCGCCGATGCCGTCGGCAGGCGGGGTGGGGGCATCGTCACGCAAGCGCTCCACCACGAGGTGTACATCGATGACATCGGCCACTCCGGATGCCTCCAGCGACACAAGTGCGGCCAGCTGCGCAATCGCAAACGTATCCGCGAGCAGCGGCGTGTCGTCGTGGAGATCGCCGGCAACGCGTGCGGGTGAGGAGTTGCCCGCCGCGCGCGTGCGCTGCTGTGCCGTCTCACGTGCGCGATAGGCAAAGTAGGCGTCGGCAAAGTGCACGCGGTGCGCGTCGAATACGCGCACGGCGGCGGTAAGGGCATCGTCCACCCAGGCTGGATCGACTGACGCCGTGCCGGGCTCCGTCCCTTCGGGTAGGCCCGCGAGCTTGAGCGCATATCGATGCGTCTGGGTGCCGGGGGCGACAAAACTCAATTCCATACAACCTCCCACAACCGCGTGCGCTTGTGTCGCGGCTCGCCATGTTTGAATTCGCCCCCCCGAGCGATATAGAAGAATAGTAACGGAGCCGGCCGTTTGCGCGTTTCGTCCTTCCGGATGAGGTCGAGCGGCGTTGTCTTCACCTTAAGACATTCACAATGTGGAGATTGGGTGCCGCCTGCGTGGCAAACGGTTGCGTGGCGGCAGCGTCTGCGCGACCTAACCGAACGGCTAACTGCTTCGCCCAGGGGGCCCGTGTACAGTGATCGGATGTCTGGCGACGCCGGGCAACTGTCGACAATCGACGTCGACAAACGCAGACGGGAATGACGCGGGGCGCGTTTCCTTCGCGTCATCTCGCGCACGAGGGGACCCAAAGCGCGCACGCGGTCCATGTCCCCTCGCGGGAAGGGATTGCCCCGTTAACTCGCGGCTTCTATAGTCCGCCTCGATTCGTGCGCTTGCAACGCACCAAGGTCTGTCATTGCCAGTCGCCAGCTGGGCCACGCAGACCACGAGACCGGTTACGGGGATCACGCCAGCCGCCACCGCGCGCGCCTAACGCAGACATTGCGTCAATGGGCACCCGGCGGCGCGATGGCCACCATGTCAGCCACACCCCCGGGACTGCCGCATTCGCGAAACAGCATCGCCATGCTTGAGGACCACCACTTGTACAAGGCTGCGATCGAACATTCGCCGATAGGAATCGGCCTGTGCGCGCCGGAGGGTCGCTTCCTCGACGTGAACCGTGCGCTGTGCGCGCTGACCGGCCACGAAGCACAGGCGCTGCGCGCGCGCGATCTGTTCGACCTGTGCCACCCCGACCACACTGAACGCACGCGACATGGCGTTGAATCGCTGCTCGCCGGTCAGCGCGATGCGCTGTCGATGGAAACGCGCCTGGTCCGCCAGGACGGCACCACCGTGTGGGTGCAGACCGACGTAGCGGTGGCACGCGATGACGGCAACGACCACCTTGTCGTGCAGATGCAGGACGTGACTGCGCGGCGCCTGGCGCTGGAATCGCTGCGCGCGTCGGAGCAACGGCTGGCCTATGTGCTGGACGGCGCGGGGCTGGGTACGTTCGACTGGTCCACGCGTGCGCGGCATGTGTCGTTCAACCGCCGGACGGCCGACATGCTCGGCTACGAGCCGGCGGACCTGCCCAACGATCCGGATGCATGGTTCGCCATGGTGCATCCGCAAGATGCCGCGTTGAGCGCGCGACGCATTTATCGCCATATGCGCGGCGATGCCGACAGCTTTGAAGTCGAACAGCGCATGCGCGCGCGCCATGGTCAGTGGATCTGGGTGGCTGCGCGCGGTCGTGTGACCGAGCGCGATGCCCGGGGCATGGCCACCCGCGTGAGCGGCACGCTGCTCGACGTGACACAGCGGCGCACGGCACTGGACCGAGCGCACCACCTCGCACTGCATGATCCGCTGACGGATCTGCCCAATGCACGTTTGTTGCGCGATCGCCTGTTCGTCGCCATTCAGGCGGCACGTCGCGCGCGCGGCCAGGTTGCGGTCGTGTTCATCGATCTCGATCGCTTCAAGCCCGTCAACGATGAATACGGCCACGGGGTTGGCGATCTCGTCCTGAAGGCTACGGCCATGCGGCTGCGCAGCGGGCTGCGTGCCTCGGACACGGTGGCGCGCCTGGGCGGCGACGAGTTTGTCGCCGTGCTTACGCATTGCGCCACGCGCGACGATGTGACGCTAACCGTGGAACGCCTGATCGAACAATTGCAGACGCCGTTCCGTGTGGAAGGCCATGTGCTGTCGATGGGTGTGAGCGCCGGCGTGGCGCTGTATCCGACCGACGGGCATGACGCGCAGACGCTCATCCGCAATGCTGACGCTGCGATGTATGAGGTCAAACGTGCCGGCGGCAACGGCCTGGGTTTCCACGCCTCGCTCAATTACGAGCGGCTGATGGGCATGCGATCGCGCGATCGCAATCTCGACGGAGACGCCGACGCGCGTTAATACACCACCGTACGCCAAAAGAAAACGGCCCGCCGCATGGCAGGCCGTCTTTCTTCAAGCGTCGCAAACGTTCGGGCTTTAGAACGTGTAACGCAGGTACAGCTCGTTCAGGTCCGTGCCCGGGTTGGGGCGCTTGATCGACGCGTTTGACAGGTGTTCGAAGCGGTAGCCCATCTGGAATTGCTGCTTGCTGCCGAAGGCCACACCGACGCCGATCATGTCGGAGAACTGGAAGGCCGTGCTGAAATAGTGCTCGTTGGACGTGCTCACGTGCGACAGCAAGCGCGGGCCGACGCCGGCCTCGATGAACGGTACCCATGAGCCGCCGCGCTTTTCAAGGCGGAACAGCGGCGTCACGCCGAATTCTGTGATGTTTTGGCGGTTGGTGCCCTTCGTCGAGCGCCATTGGCCCAGCGCCACTTCCCAATCCAGGTTCACGAACCAGCCTTGCGGGTTGCCCCAGTGGAAGCCCGAATCGAAGTCGAGGTCGACGCCGTATTTCTCGATACCGTGCTTGTTGTCTTTGCCGTAGATGGCGCGCACGGACGGGTCAGCTTGGGCAGGCAGAGCGGCGAACAGCGTGGCGGCGCCCAGGGCGGTGGCCAGCAGCTTGGCAGAACGGGGAAGCGCGGATCGGATCATCAGAGAGAGCGGAGTCAGTTGAGCGGCGCGCGTGAATCGGGGCAACTGCGTCGGCAACCACGCGCGCGGCGGACATGGTGGCTGGCAAACAGACGGTCTGGACGGCACCGGGCGGGCTTGCAAGGCATCGGGCGACGCAATTTGCGCGCCCGATGCTGCATCAGCCGGCCCGGATGGTCGGGGCGGTCTGAAATAAATTCCGTCGATTATAGGGGGAACTATCCGACTGCGTGCGGGCTTACGCACAAGGGGACATTGCCGGTGGCGAAACGTTGTCGGCCACCGGCAACAAGAGAAGGGTTATTGCGCGGCCGGTGCGGACGCCGGTTGCAGCGCCGCTTTGCCGACCACCGGCACTTCGCCGTGCCACCCGCCGCCCAGCGCCTTGACCAGCAGCACCGCTGCCGAATACTGCTTGCCCTGCAGCGTCAGCAGCGTGCGCTCGGCACTGTAGGCCGTGGCTTGTGCGGTGATGACTTCCAGAAAGCTCACCGTGCCGGCGCGATAGCGGTTCAGATTGAGTTGCGCGGCTTCCTGCGCGGCTTTGACGGCATCGGCCTGTACGCCAAATTCCTGCGTCTGCCAGCGAAGCGCGGCGAGGTTGTCTTCGACATCCTGGAACGCGCCCAGCACCGTCTGGCGGTATGTTGCGACCGACGCGTCGTAAGCAGCGCCGGCCTTGTCGACGGCGGCCGCGCGCGCGCCGCCATCGAACAGCGTGGCGGCCAATGTCGGGCCGATCGACCAGACGCGGCTCGGCAGCGTTGCCAGGCGCGTGAGCGTGTTGGCTGCCAAACCGGCCGATGCGCCCAGCGTGAGCGTCGGGAAGTATGCCGCCTTGGCCACGCCGATCTGCGCGTTGGCAGCGGCCATGCGGCGCTCGGCGGCGGCGATGTCTGGGCGGCGTTCCAGCACGGCCGATGGCACTTCCAGCGGAATGGCGGGCAGGGCGGGCAAGTCGGCCGCGCTGGCAGCGGTGGCCGGGGCCAGCGAGAATTCCGCCGGCGGTTTGCCGATCAGCACCGCAATGGCGTGCTCAAGCTGCGCGCGGGTGACTTCGGTATCCAGCAGCAGCGCCTGCGACTGCTTGAGCTGCGTCTGCGCGGTCAGCACATCCGAGCGCTGCGCCACGCCCACTGCGTACTGGTTTTGCGTGAGCTTCAGGAAGCGTTCGTAGTCTGCAACCGTGCGTTGCAGGACGGCCTTCTGGGTATCCGTGACACGCAATTGAAAATAGTTCTGCGCAAGCGTCGCCTGGGCCGACAGCAAAGCGGACGATAAATCGCCTGCGCTGGCTTGCGCGCTAGCCTTGTTCGACTCAACCGATCGGCGGATGCGGCCCCACAGGTCCAGTTCCCAACTGGCGTTGAGCGACAGGCTTTGCGAGTTCAGCAGGCTGGGGTTGCCGGTCGACAGGCTGCCATCGGGGTTGACCGAGGTGCGCACTGAACGGCTGCGCGTGGCCGATGCACTGGCCCCCAGCGTCGGGAAGAACGAAGCCTGCGCCGATTGCACCAGCGCCTGGGCCTGCCGGTATTGCGCCTCGGCCACCAGGATGTTCTGGTTGGCGGCGGCCACCTGTTCCTCCAGCGCGTTCAGTTGCGGGTCGTTGAAGATCTCCCACCACTTGCCGCGGGCCATGGCGTCGCTCGGGTCGGCGACTTTCCAGTCGCCGGCTTCCTTGTATTGCTGCGGTACTTCGGCGTCGGGGCGCTTGTAGTCGGGCCCGACCGCGCAGGCCGAGACGAGCGCGCACGCGGCCAACGCGAGCAGCGAGGTACGAAGGGCTTGAGTGCCTCTTGTCATGTTCAGCTTCCTTGCGAATCCAATGCGGGCAGCGGTGTGTCCTTGCTGCGGCCGGCGCGACGCAGGCGCAGCCGGTCGAGCGCCAGGTAGACCACCGGCGTGGTGTAGAGCGTGAGGATCTGGCTGACCAGCAGCCCGCCGACGATGGAGATGCCCAGCGGCGTGCGCAGTTCCGCACCGTCGCCACGGCCAAGTGCCAGGGGCAGGGCGCCCAGCAGAGCGGCCATCGTCGTCATCAGGATCGGCCGGAAGCGCAACACGCAGGCGTGGAAGATCGCATCCGCCGGGCTCATGCCCTGGCTGCGCTCGGCCTCCAGCGCGAAGTCGATCATCATGATCGCGTTCTTCTTGACGATGCCGATGAGCAGAATCACGCCGATCAACGCGATGATCGAAAAATCCGTGTCTGTGATAATCAGCGCCAGCAGCGCGCCCACACCCGCCGAGGGCAGCGTCGACAGAATCGTGATCGGGTGCACGTAGCTCTCGTACAGCACGCCCAGCACGATGTAGATGGTGATGAGCGCAAAGAGGATCAGCACGGGCTGGCTGGAGAGCGAATCCTGGAACGCCTTGGCGGTGCCCTGGAAGCTGCCGTGCACGGAGGACGGCACGCCGATGCGGTTCATCGCGTCCTGGATATCCTGCGTGGCACCCGACAGCGAAGCCCCCGGCGCCAGGTTGAACGAGATCGTGCTCGCCGCGAACTGGCCCTGGTGGTTGACCGCCAGCGCCGTGTTGGTGGGCTCGTAATGCGAGAAGGTCGACAGCGGCACCTGCGCGCCCGTCGATGTGATGAGGTAAATGTCCCGCAGGCCGTCGGGGTTCTGCCAGTACTGCGGCGCGGCTTCCATCACAACACGGTACTGGTTGAGCGGGTTGTAGATGGTCGACACCTGGCGCTGTCCGAACGCGTTGTTCAGCGCGTTGTCGACATCGCTCGGGTTGATGCCGAGCGACTTTGCCTTGTCGCGGTCAATGACGAGGGACGTCTGCAAGCCCTTGTCCTGCGTATCGGTGTTGACGTCTGTCAGCGATTTCACCTGCGTGAGGGCCTGCTTGATCTTCGGGTCCCACGCGCGCAGCTCGTTCAGGTCATCGGCCTGCAACGTGTATTGGTACTGGGCATTGCTGGCCCGGCCGCCCACGCGGATGTCCTGTACCGATTGCAGGAACAGGCTCGCGCCTGGTTCGCGTGCCAGCTTGCCCCGCAGCCGATTGATCACCTGGTCGGCGGAGAGCTTTCGCTCGGCCAATGGTTTGAGCTGGATGAACATGAAGCCGCTGTTCCGCTGGCTGCCGCCCGTGAAGCCGACCACGTTTTCAACCGCAGGGTCCTGCTGGATGATGTGGATGAAATCGGTCACCTTCGTGCGCATGGCCTGGAACGAGATGGCCTGGTCCGCCTGGATGTTGCCGATCACGCGGCCTGTGTCCTGTTGTGGGAAGAACCCCTTGGGCACGATGATGTACAGGTAGACGTTCAGGCAAACCGTGGCCAGCAGGATCAGCAGCGTGAGCCAGCTGTGCCGCAGCGCCCACGCCAGCGAGTTGCGGTAGATGTCGAGCAAGAGGGTGAAGAAGCCTTCGGTTTTGCGGTGGAACCAGCCGTGTTCTTCCTCGGCGGCGGGCTTGAGCAAGCGCGCGCACATCATCGGCGTGGTGGTGAGCGACACCACCAGCGACACCAGGATGGCTACCGACAGCGTCACCGCAAACTCACGGAACAGCCGCCCGACGATGCCGCCCATCATCAGCAGCGGGATGAATACGGCAATCAGCGACAGGCTCATCGACACCACAGTAAAGCCGACCTCGCGCGCGCCCTTGAGCGCGGCCTGCATGGGCCGCATGCCGTTTTCGATGTGGCGCGAGACGTTCTCGAGCACTACGATCGCGTCGTCCACCACAAAGCCTGTCGCCACGGTCAACGCCATCAGCGAGAGGTTGTCGAGGCTATAGCCGCACAGGTACATCACCCCGAATGTGCCGATGAGCGAGACCGGCACGGCCACGCTCGGAATGAGCGTTGCCCGCACGTTGCGCAGGAACAAAAACACCACCATGATCACCAGCGCGATCGACAGCACCAGCGTGCGCTCCACATCTCTGAGCGAGGCGCGGATGGTGGGCGTGCGGTCCATCATCACATCGAGGTTGATCTGCGCGGGAATGGTATTGCGCAGGTACGGCAGGATGTCGTTGATGCGGTCGACCGTGTCGATGATGTTGGCGCCAGGCTGCCGGCTGATGATGAGCAGCACCGATGGCTTGCCGTTGGCTGAGCCGTAATTGCGGATGTCCTGCACGCTGTCGCTGACGTCTGCCACGTCGGCCAGCCGCACCGGCGAGCCGTTGCGCCAGGCGACGATGAGCGACTGATATTCGGCAGCCTTCTTGGCCTGGTCGTTGGCGTAGATGGTCCAGACGCGTTCGCCGGATTCCATCATGCCTTTGGGCTTGTTTGCGTTGGTGCTGGCGATGACGGTGCGCACGGTCTCCATCGAGATGCCGTACTTGTTCAGCGCCATCGGGTTCAGCTCTACCCGCACCGCCGGCAGCGACGCACCGCCGATGGTGACCTGACCCACGCCGTTCACTTGCGACAGCTTCTGCGCGAGGATGGTCGAGGCCGCGTCGTACAGCTCGCCGCGCGACTTGGTGTCGGACGTCAGCCCCACAATCATGATCGGAGCATCGGCCGGATTGACCTTGCGATACGTCGGGTTGCTCGGCAAGCCGGAGGGCAGCAGGCTGCGCGACGCATTGATGGCGGCCTGCACGTCGCGTGCGGCGCCGTCGATGTCGCGCGACAGATCAAACTGCAGCGTGATCCGTGACGAACCGAGCGAGCTGGACGAGGTCATCTCGGTAATGCCCGCGATGCGGCCGAGCGAGCGTTCCAGAGGCGTTGCCACGGTAGCCGCCATGGTTTCAGGACTGGCGCCCGGCAGCGATGCGTTGACCGAGATGGTCGGAAAGTCCACCTGCGGCAGCGGCGATACCGGCAGCAAGCGGAACGCTGCGATACCGGCCAACGCCACGCCGATGGTCAGCAGCGCCGTGGCAACAGGCCGGGCGATGAAGGTGGCGGACAGATTCATCGCGGTCCGCCAGACTGGTTGGTGCCTGCGGCGCCGTGGCGTCGGGCAGCACGGCGGGCGCGCCAGTCACGCAGGCGTTCGCCAAGGTTGTCAAAGGCCAGATAGATGACCGGCGTGGTGAACAGCGTCAGCACCTGGCTGACCAGCAGGCCGCCCACCATCGTGATCCCCAGCGGCTGGCGCAACTCGGAGCCCACGCCGGTACCC
This sequence comes from Ralstonia sp. 22111, assembly GCF_052045895.1. Taxonomy (NCBI): domain Bacteria; kingdom Pseudomonadati; phylum Pseudomonadota; class Betaproteobacteria; order Burkholderiales; family Burkholderiaceae; genus Ralstonia; species Ralstonia sp. 22111. The sequence continues at coordinate 127,937 of NZ_JBQEPR010000003.1, forward strand.
AGCATCAGCGGCAGGGCACCCAGCAGGGCGGCCATGGTCGTCATCAGAATCGGACGGAAGCGCAGCAGACACGCCTGGTAGATGGCGTCGCGCGGGGCCATGCCCTGTTCGCGCTCGGCCTCCAGCGCGAAGTCGATCATCATGATCGCGTTCTTCTTGACGATACCGATCAGCAGGATGATCCCGATGATGGCGATGATGCCCATGTCCTTGCCCGACACCAGCAGCGACAGCAGGGCACCTACGCCGGCCGACGGCAGCGTCGACAGAATCGTCACCGGGTGGATCGTGCTTTCGTACAACACGCCCAGGACGATGTACATCGTGATGACAGCGGCCAGGATCAGCCACAACTGATTCGACAGCGACGCACGGAACGCCAGCGCCGCGCCCTGGAAACTGGTCTGCATGCTGGCCGGCAGACCGATTTCCTGTTCGACGGCATTGATCGTGTCGACCGCTGCCCCCAGCGATGCATGCGGCGCCAGGTTGAACGAAATGGTGGCCGCCGGGAATTGCCCCTGGTGGTTCACTACCAGCGAGCCCGGTTGTTCTACCACCGTGGCAAACGCGCCCAACGGAATCTGTTGGCCACTGCTCGATGCCACGTGCAGGTCATACAACGATTGCGGCCCAAGCTGCATCTTCGGGTCCGTTTCGAGCACCACGCGGTATTGGTTCGATTGCGTGAAGATGGTCGAAACCAGGCGCTGGCCGTAGGCGCTGTACAGCACGCTGTCCACCGCCGCCATCGTGATGCCGTACACCGCCGCCTTGTCGCGGTCGACCTGTACGTAGGCGCGCAAGCCGTTGTCCTGCAGGTCACTCGCCACGTCGCGCAGTTCGTTGGTCTGCTGCAGGCGTTCAACGAGTTTCGGCACCCACTTCGAAAGGTTGTTCGGGTCCGGATCTTCCACCGTGAATTGGTACTGCGTGCGGCTCACGCGGTCTTCAATCGTCAGGTCCTGCACCGGCTGCATGTATAGCGAGATACCCGCCACCTTGGCCAATTCGGGCTGCAGGCGCTGAATGATCTCGGTGGCGTCGGCGTCGCGTTTATCCTTCGGCTTGAGGTTGATCAGCATGCGGCCGCTGTTGAGCGTGGTGTTCACGCCATCCACGCCGATGAACGACGACAGGCTCTCGACCGCAGGGTCTTTGAGCACCACCTCGGCCAGCTTCTGCTGCCGCTCGGCCATGGCCGAGAACGAGATCGACTGCGACGCATCCGAAATGCCCTGGATCACGCCGGTGTCCTGCACCGGGAAGAAACCCTTGGGCACCACCACATAGAGCAGGGCCGTCAGGACCAGCGTGCCGATGGCCACCAGCAGCGTGGTCTTCTGCCGATCAAGCACCCATTGCAGCATGCGGCCGTACCGCGCGATGACGTTGTCGAAGAACGCGCCCGCAGCGTGATAGAAGCGCGATTGCTCAGCTTCGGGAATGTGCTTGAGCAGTCGTGCGCACATCATCGGCGTGAGCGTGAGCGACACCACGGCCGAGATCAGGATCGACACTGCAAGCGTGATTGCAAACTCGCGGAACAGCCGCCCAACCACGTCGCCCATGAACAGCAGCGGAATCAGCACGGCGATGAGCGAGAACGTGAGCGAGATGATCGTGAAACCGATCTGCTTGGAGCCCTTGAGCGCAGCCTCCATTGGCGGGTCGCCGTCTTCGATGTAGCGGGCGATGTTTTCGATCATGACGATGGCATCGTCCACCACAAAGCCCGTGGCGATGGTCAGTGCCATCAGCGTGAGGTTGTTGATCGAAAAACCTGCCAGGTACATCACGCCAAACGTACCGACCAGCGACAACGGCACCGCCACTGCCGGAATGACCGTGGCCGGCACGTTGCGCAGGAACAGGAAGATCACCATCACGACCAGCGCCACGGCGAGCATCAGCTCGAACTGCACATCGGATACCGAGGCGCGGATGGTCGTGGTGCGATCGGTCAGCAGCGACACTTCCACGTTGCCGGGCAGCGTCTCCTTGAGCTGTGGCAGCAGAGCCTTGGCGCGGTTGACCACTTCGATCACGTTGGCGCCGGGCTGGCGCTGCACGTTCAGGATGATGGCCGGGGTGGTGTTGGACCAGGCGGCCAGCTTGCTGTTTTCGGCGCCATCAACGATCTGTGCCACGTCGGTCAGCCGGATGGGCGCGCCGTTCTTGTACGCGACGATCATCTTGCCGTACTCGGCGGCCGACTTGAGCTGGTCGTTCGCGTCGATGGTGGAAGCGCGCGTCGGGCCGTCGAAGCTGCCCTTTGCCCCATTGACGTTGGCCGTGCCGATGGCGGTGCGGATGTCGTCAATCGACAACCCCAGCGCCGCCAGCGCCGACGTGTTGGCCTGGATCCGCACGGCCGGCCGCTGCCCGCCGCTGATGCTGACCAAGCCGATGCCTGGCAACTGCGACAGCTTCTGCGCGATGCGCGTGTCGACAAGGTCTTCCAGCTTGGGCAGCGGCATCGTGTTGGAGGTGATCGCCAGCGTGAGGATCGGCGCGTCGGCCGGATTTACCTTGCTGTAGATCGGCGGCATCGGCAGGTCGTTCGGCAGCAGGTTGCCGGCCGCATTGATGGCCGCCTGCACCTCCTGCTCGGCAATGTCGAGCGAGAGCGACAGATCGAACTGCAGCGTGATGACCGAGGCGCCGCCCGAGCTGGACGACGTCATCTGCTTAAGGCCCGGCATCTGCCCGAACTGGCGTTCGAGCGGCGCAGTGATGGACGACGTCATCACGTCGGGGCTGGCACCCGGGTACAGCGTCGTGACCTGGATGGTCGGGTAATCGACTTCGGGCAGCGCAGAGAGCGGCAGCATCCGATAAGCCACCAGGCCCGAGAGCAGGATGGCGACCATCAACAGCGTGGTCGCCACGGGCCGGAGGATGAAGATTCGGGAGGGATTCATGCCAGCTCGGAACAGAAGACTTCGTCAGGCGCGTGCACGCAATGCACGACTCAGGGCTTACGGTTTGGCGGCCGGGGCACTCGCGGCGGGTGCTGAAGCACCGCCCTGGCCGCGGCGATGTCGCCCGCCCTGGTGACCCTGGCCCGCTGCGGGGGCACTGGCAGGGCCGGCACCCGGCTGGATCACCTCCACCGGCGAGCCGTCGCGCAGCTTGTCGGCACCATCGATCACCACGCGCTCGCCGGGCTGCAGGCCTTGCGCCACTGACACGCGCTCACCTTCGGTCACGCCCAGCTTGACCACGCGCAGCGCCACCTTGTTGTCGTCTCCCACCACGTAGACGAAGGTGCCCTGCGTGCCGCGCTGGATGGCGGCGCCCGGCACGATCACCACGTCGCGCAGCGTATCCACCTGCATGCGCACGTTCACAAACTGATTGGGGAACAGCATCGCGTTCTGGTTCGGGAACTGCGCGCGCAGCTTCACCGTGCCGGTGGTGTTGTCGATGGTGTTGTCCACTGTCATGAGCACGCCGCGCGCGAGCTGCGTGGTCTGGCCGCGGTCCCACGCTTCCACCGGCAGCTTGTCGCCGGACTGCAGGCGCGGCATGACCTTGGGCAGGCTGTCTTCGGGAATCGAATAGATGACCGTGATCGGGTCGATCTGCGTGATGACGACGATGCCGTTGGTGTCCGACGCATGCACGATATTGCCCGGATCGACCTGGCGCAGGCCAACCCGGCCAGACACCGGTGCCGTGATGCGCGTGTAGGAAAGCTGCACGCGGGCGTTGTCGACGTTGCCCTGGTCCAGCTTGACCGTGCCGTCGTATTGGCGCACGAGCGCCGCCTGCGTATCCACCTGCTGCTTCGAGATCGAATCCTGCGAAAGCAGCGTCTGGTAGCGCTGCAGGTCGAGCTTGGCGTTTTGCAGCAGCGCCTGATCGCGCGCAAGCTGACCTTCCGCCTGCGCGAGCTGCGCCTGATAGGTGCGCGGGTCGACCTCGGCCAGCAGGTCTCCAGCCTTGACGGTCTGGCCCTCGGTAAACGCCAGGCGCACGAGCTGGCCGTCCACGCGTGTCTTGACCGTCACGTTGTTGACTGGCGTGACATTGCCCAGCGCCGACAGCACCACGTTGATGTCGCCCTTGACGGCCGTGCCGACCATCACGGGCATCGGCTTGCCGGCCATGGCCGCGCCGCGGCCACCGGGGCCACCTCGCCCACCGGGGCCGCCCGCGTTGCGGTACTTCGCGTGATAGACCGCATAGCCGATCAACACCAGGATGATGATCACCACCCAGATGCCCCAGCGGCGGCGCTTGCCACCTTCGCGCGGGGGCGGCAGCAGCGTCGAAGACACCTCGTTGGGCGTCTCTGTCCCCTCGTGCGTACGGCGGCCGGCGTCGTCAAACTGGCCGGGCTTCTGGTCCTTGGGATCGGACATGTTGGCGTTCCTGTTCTTAGCAATATGGGGACGAGCGCACATGATAGCTGGCGCCCGTGCCAGTCAAACCGCAGCTTAAAGGCAACGTCTTTGCGAAGAATGAGTCGCGCAGCGGGTTCTATTACGGCAGATTACAAACCCATCGCGGTGTTACCGGGCGAAACAATATGGTGAAAGTGCGCGCGATTCGTGGTGGCCACAATCGCTATCATGAGCACACCTTCCTGCGTCTACCAGACACTCCACCAGACAGATGAGCGGCACCAAGATCCTGGTCGTCGATGACGACGTCGAACTGCGCGACCTTCTGCGCGAATACCTGACCCAGCAGGGTTTTGCCGTTTCCGTGCTGCACGACGGCGATGGGCTGGGCGCCCGGCTCGAACGGGAGCGCCCGGCCCTTGTCGTGCTCGACCTGATGATGCCCAAGGTGGATGGCCTGTCCGCCCTGCGCGACCTGCGCGCTCGCAATGACGATGTGCCTGTCATCCTGCTCACGGCCCGCAGCGATGAGATCGATCGCATCATCGGCCTGGAAATCGGCGCCGACGACTATCTCGGCAAGCCGTTCTCGCCGCGCGAGCTGCTCGCCCGTATCAACGCGGTGCTGCGCCGGCGCCTTTCCGTGCCGGCCTCCGCACCGGAAGACCGCGACAGCTTCAGCTTCGGCCCGTTCAAGCTCAACTTCCGCATGCGCACGCTGTTTCGCGGCGACACCGCACTGTCGATCAGCGATACCGAATTCGCGCTGCTCAAGCTGCTGATCGGGCATGCGATGCAGGTGCTCACGCGCGAGCACATCGTCGAGCTGATGTACGGACCGGGCAGCGGTGTGTCCGATCGGGGCATCGACGTACAGATCTGGCGCCTGCGTCGCGTGCTGGAAGAGGACGCCCAGCGCCCGCGATACATCCAGACCGTGCGCGGCCGCGGCTACACCTTTGTGCCGGATGAGCGGGAAGAGGCCAATGAAGTTCAAGGCTAGATTCGACACGCTGTTCGGCCGGCTGGCGGTGCTGATCGTGGTGGTGCTTGTGCTGAGCCACTTCTCGTGGCTGGGCGTGCTGCGCGCCGAGCGCCGCGAGCGACAGTTCCAGGCTTCGGTAGATCAGATGGCGTTCCAGTTGCAGGCCTTCCAGGCAGCGATGGACGGCCATCTGCATGTGAAGCTGCCCGATCTCGTGACCGAAACCGATGAGCCGCCCTCGGGCGAAGCGTCTTCGGCATCGGACAAGTCTGCGGAGTTGGTGCGACAACTGGCGCGCCGTTTGCCGTCCGACACACAGTTGCGGCTCGAAGCAGGCCCCACGCCACGCGTGTTCGTGCGTTTTTCGCAGCGCAACAAGTGGATTGCCATGCCCCTGGTGTGGGTGCATGCGCCGCCCACCATCTCGGCTGTGGTGCCGGGCGTGATGGTGGTGCTGGCGATTGCCATCGCGTTCTCGCTGTTTGCGGCGTGGCAGATCCAGCGCCCCGTGCGCGAGCTGGCCGATGCTGCGGGTGCGCTGGCCCGGCGCCGCTACGTGGCACCGCTCAAGGAGCGCGGCCCGTACGAACTCCGCCAGTTGACCGACCAGTTCAACCATATGGCTGCTGACCTGTCGGCTGCCGACGAAGAGCGCAACACCATGCTGGCCGGCATTGCGCACGACCTGAAGACGCCGCTGTCGCGCCTGCGCCTGCGTGCCGAAATGCTGGCTGACCAGAAAGCCGGCGCCGGTATCGAACGCGATGTCGAATCCATGTCGGCCATCGTCGAGCAGTTCCTCGCCTATGCGCAGAGCGGCGACAGCGAGGCGCGCGAGGTGTCGGTCGACCGCCATCTGCGCGGCCTGGTGCAGCCCTTTGCCGAGCAGGGCAAACATGTCGCGCTCGATCTGCATGCTGGCGATCGCTTCCGCCTCAAGCCGACGCATCTTGAGCGCATCGTCGTCAATCTGCTCGACAACGCGTTCGCGTATGGCGCCGAGCCGGTCAACGTGCGCACCGCGGCGGACGAAACCGGCTATACGCTGACGGTGGAAGACCACGGTGCTGGCATCCCCGCTGCCGACTTTGACCGCGTCATGCGGCCTTTTGTGCGCCTGGATCCGGCGCGCGGCGGCAATGCGCATTGCGGGCTGGGGCTGGCAATCGTCGATCGGCTGGTGCGCCACCTGGGGGGGGATCTCGCGGTCGGCCCGTCGGCCGCGGACGCGCCGTCGCCGGGGTTTCGCGTCACCATGCGGTTTCCGGCCTCAACAGCGGCGGCTTGATCGCCCGATCGCCCGACTGATTGCCCGACTGACACACGGGCAAGCGATTGCGTGAGCTATCCTAGGCGAGGCAAGCACGCTTGTTGCGTGCGTTCACCAGAACTCCGGGAGGAAAACGCATGAATCGCGCTGTCTGTCTCGTCAAGGATGCCGGCCAAGCCCGCATAACCGCCGCCGTTGCCGCGTGTGTGCTGGCGATGGGCCTGGCGGCCTGCTCGTCGCCGATGCCTCCGTGGCAGCCGCCGCGCATGACCATCCAGCCTGCGCCACCGCCCGCACCTGCACCCGCACCCGCACCCGTTACGACGCTGCCGCCTTCACCGGCCGTGCAGCCGGTACCGGCGCAACCGCCGGCTTACGCGTCACCGCCCGCCGCGGACACCGAACCCCCGCGCGCAACGCCGGGCATGGCGAATCCGGCATCCACGTATTGTCTGCAGCGTGGCGGTCAACTTGAGTTTTCCACGCGTGCCAACGGGGCTGACGTGGGAACCTGCGTCAGCCCAGGCGGAGATGAATGCGAGGAATGGGCGTTCCTGCGCGGCAGTTGCACGTGGTAAGTGGCGGCAGTTGCCGCAGGCAATAAAAAGGGCCGCTGATGTTGCGGCCCTTTCGTTTGGAGGGTGCGATTGTTTGGAGATGCGCCTACCGCCGCGCCACCACCACCTTGTCGGCAGATTCCGCCACCAGGCGCATCGGCACGCCGGCGTCATGCAATTTCTGCCATGTCGAGCGACGCATGAATGCGTAGGCAGGAGGGCCATCGGTCCAACGCTTGATCCATTCGTCCGTGGTGGCAATGACCTTGCTCGGCTCCAAGCCGGCGCCCATCTCCAATTCGTCAAAGCCCGAGACCAGCGTCATCGGTCGACCTAGGTAGTAGATGGCCGTCTGATCTAGCCACTCGACCGAGTAGAAAGGGGTTTCGTCGGGAATCGGGCCCGTTGCGTTCAAGGTTTTTTCAATGACGTCGCGGGCGGACAGTGCATCGCGGAAGATCTCGCTGGCGTTGAGCACGCGGTCCCAGCAGAGCAGGGCCGAGATCGACAGCACGATCACGGCCACGGTGCGCTTCTGCCAGCGCAGCGCCATGAGAGCGGCCAGCGTACCGACGGCCAGCATGACCATCACCTCGCGCAACGCAGGCATGGCCACCGCAACCTGTTGGGCGGGCATTTTCGCGCCAGCCTTGGCGCCGATCATTGGCACCGCAAACCACAGGCCGACGGCGATCAGCAGATTGACGCCCAGCGACCACGCAACAGCGCGCGTGGGCATCTTCTCCAGCGCCAGGGCCAGCACAATCGCCAGTGCGGGGAAGGCCGGCACGATGTAGCCCGGCAGCTTCGAGTTGGATATCGAGAAGAACAGGAAAATCATTCCCGCCCACGCAATCGACCAGCGCATCAGGTCAAATTGTCGTGTGCCGACGAACAGATCCGCCACGCGCCCCATGCGCCGGCCGATGGCCGCAAACAGCAGAGGCGTCCACGGCAGCAGCCCAGCCAGGCCCACCGCTATGAAGTACCACCACTTGCCGCTGCGATGGTGCTCGTTGGTCAGGAAGCGCTCGAAATGCTCGTGGATGAAGAAGAAGTGGAAGAACTCCGGGTTGCGCTCCTGCACGACGACGAACCACGGCACCGTGGCGATCAGGTACAGCGCAAGGCCGGGTAGCCAATGCATGCGGCGGATCAGTGCCCAGTCGCGCGTCATCAGCAGGTAGGCCACGCCGATCAAGCCCGGGACGACCAGCCCGATCAAGCCCTTGGTGAGCGTCGCGCCCGCCAGCGCCAGCCAGACCACGAGCATCCACGCGAGCTGCCCGCGACGCGATGCACCGGGCCGCTGCGCCAGCGCGAAGCCGCACGCACCGACCGTCAGGAAAAAACCCACGCCCATGTCGAGCGTGATGACCTGTCCGAACAGCAGATACAACAGAGACGAGGCGAGAATCGCCGCGCCCGTTGCCGCCGTGCGCCCGCCGCGATAGGCCGCCAGCGTCCAGGCCGTCATCAGGATCCCACCCAGGCCGAACAGCACTGGCCACAGGCGCGCGCCCCAGGCATTGACGCCGAACGCCTGGAACGTGGCGGCCGTCGTCCAGTACTGCAGGGGCGGCTTCTCGAAGTATTTGAGATCGTTCAGGCGGGGCGTCACCCAGTCACCGGAAGCCACCATCTCGCGCGGGATCTCCGCATAGCGGCCTTCATCTGGCCGGAAGAGGGTGGATCGCTGGAACAGGTCGTCCGTCCACAGCGCGAGGAATACGGCGACGAGCGCGACGACAAGCAACGCCATCCATGGCGAGCGGCGGGAGGAGACTGGGCGGGATTCCATGCGGGGGGCGATAGCAAGCACGGTCGGAAAGGCTTGGATTCTAGTCGATGCAGGGTTAGCGGATCGTCAGCCTGGCTAAATGTCTTGCCCTGGCCTCTCGCATGCATGGATAAAGACCCGGTCGACGCCTACCTCCACGAGTGCCTCGGCCGGAATCCGCGACGCACACTTTTCGCCGTTGGCCTTCAGCGCCTGTCTCCGTAACGACGGAATGCACGCTTTACGCCAGCAGTATTTGCCTGACTTATAGGCCGAATAAACATTCGCAATTTGACGCGCATTTTGCGATTGCCAGATAAAGACGGCTGAATGCGCCGAGCCGGTCGGCGTGCATGCAAAGGAATGGAGACATGTTGAAGGTCAACGGGGCGCGGCTGTGGTCGAGCCTGATGGAAATGGCGGCGGTCGGTGCCACGCCAAAAGGCGGTGTGCGGCGCTTGGCGCTCACAGAAGAAGACGTGGCCGGCCGCGCGTTGTTCGCGCGCTGGTGCGAAGACGCGGGCATGACGCTCAGCGCCGACCGCGTCGGCAATCTGTTTGCGCGCCGCGCCGGCAAATTGGCGCAAGCCCGCCCCGTGGCGAGCGGCAGCCATCTCGACACGCAGCCCGAAGGCGGGCGCTTCGATGGTGTCTACGGTGTGCTGGCCGCGCTGGAAGTCGTGCGCACGCTCAACGACGCGGGCATCGAAACCGATAAGCCCATCGAGATTGTTGTGTGGACCAACGAAGAGGGGGCACGCTTCACGCCCGCCATGTTGGGTTCTGCTGCATTTGCGGGCGTGATGCCGCTGGAACAGGCACTGGCCTTGCGCGATGGGCAAGGCGTTTCTGTGGCCGATGCGCTGGTGGCGAGCGGCTACGCAGGCGAACGCGCCATCCCCGGTACGCCGTTCGATGCGTATTTCGAGGCGCATATCGAGCAAGGGCCGATCCTGGAAGAGAACGGCGTGCCGATTGGCGTCGTCACGGGTGGGCAGGCGATCCGTTGGCTTGATGTGCGCGTGCAGGGCCAGGCGGCGCATGCGGGCACCACGCCAATGCGCTTCCGGCGCGATGCGACGTTCACGGCAGCGGAGATGGCCGCGTCGCTGGAAACGCTGGTCGAGATGTTTGCCCCGCACGGCTTGGTGACCATTGGCGAACTCGGCATCCGCAATGCTTCGCGCAACACCATCGCCGCCGATCTGATTTTCACGGTGGACTTGCGCCACCACGAAGACGTGCGCATCGCCGAGATGGAGTCCACGCTGCGGGAGCGCTTTGCCGACATTGCCGAGCGCCGTGGCCTAACCGTGCAGATCGACCAGCATTGGGTCAGCCCGGCCACGCCGTTCGACCCCGTTTGCGTGAAGGCGGTGGCCGATGCGGTGGAAGCCCTCGACTACCGGCATCAGCGCATCGTGAGCGGCGCGGGGCACGACGCCATCCAGATCGCCAAGCATTGCCCGACGGCGATGATCTTCATCCCGTGCGTCAACGGTCTGAGCCACAACGAAGCCGAAGATGCGTTGCCCGAAGATGTGACGCGCGGCGCCGATGTGCTGCTGCACGCCATGTTGGCTCGGGCACAGAGAGCGAGCTAGCGAGATAGCGCTTTGCCCGACCCGTCAGTAGGGTCGAATCGTTGCAACCTGTTGCGGTAGCATTGCGCTTGCCGGCGATCCTGCCGGTTCAGTACGTCTTCAGGGCGGGGTGGAATTCCCCACCGGCGGTATGCGGACCATGTGTCCGTGAGCCCGCGAGCGCCTTGCATGCGCCTGCATGCAAGGGTCAGCAGATCCGGTGAGATGCCGGGGCCGACGGTCAGAGTCCGGATGGAAGAAGATGTGCGGAACAACACGCCCGTGCTACAGGCGCGCGCCTGGCCTTGTGCCGGGCTGCGCCGCTGTATGGCTCGCGCGTGTTTGTCTGCTTGCCCTGGAACGTCTTGTCGCCAATCTTGCGAGGAGCGTTTCCATGTTGTCCACTCAGCAATCCCCTGCGGTTCACCCGCCCGCATTGCCTGTCAGCAATGTGATTCTTGATGCCTTCGACGCCCGCTTCGACCCGGCCGACATGCCTGCGCGCATGGCCGCCGCCCTCGATGCCGTGCGCCTCGGCGTGCCCGTTGTCGTGCTCGACGATGCCGACCGCGAGAACGAGGCCGACCTCATCGTCGCTGCCGACAAGCTCACGCAGGCCAGCATGGCCATGCTGATTCGCGAGTGCAGTGGCATCGTCTGCCTGTGCCTGACGGCTGAGAAGAGCGCATCGCTCGGCTTGCGCCCGATGGTGGAAGACAACCGCAGCCAATACGGCACGGCGTTCACGGTGTCGATCGAGGCACGCACAGGCGTGAGCACCGGCGTGTCTGCCGCAGACCGCATCACGACCATCCGCGCGGCCATCGCGGCAGATGCCGATACGCAATCGGTCGTCAGCCCGGGGCACGTGTTTCCGCTGGTGGCAAGGGAGGGCGGGGTGCTGGCGCGGCGTGGCCATACCGAAGGCTCGGTCGACCTGGCACGCTTGGCAGGCTTGCCGCCGGCCGCCGTGCTGTGCGAATTGATGCTGCGCGACGGCACCATGGCGCGCCGTGACGACGCGGTGCGCTTCGCCGATCAGCACAACCTGCCGGTGCTGACCATTGAAGACATCGTTCAATATCGGGAGCAGATGGAGCGCGCGGTCAGCTTCGTCTAAAGCCAAAGCCGGCCGCGCGAGAGAGGTGACGTTGATTACCGCTTGAGCGCGGCCGCTTCCTTGGCGAGCGCCGTGATGCCTGCCCAGTCGCCGGCAGCGACCTTGTCCTTGGGCACCATCCACGAGCCGCCGACACACACCACGTTGGGCAGGGCGAGGTACTCGGGCGCGCTTTGCGGTGTGATGCCGCCGGTCGGGCAGAAACGCACATCGCCAAACGGCCCGTAAATCGACTTGAGCATCGGGATGCCGCCAGCCGCTTCGGCCGGGAAGAACTTCAGCGTGGTCAGGCCGAACTCCAGCGCAGTGATCAGTTCTGAGGGCGTGATGATGCCCGGTAGCCAGTCCAGTCCCGACTCTGCCTGCGCCAGCGCGAGTGCCGTCGTGATGCCGGGCGACACGGCAAACACGGCTCCGGCATCGCGCGCCTGCACAAAGTGCTCCGGCCGCGTGAGCGTGCCGGCGCCGACGATGGCATCGCTGCCCAGGTCCTTCACCACCGCACGGACCACATCCAGCGCCACCGGCGTGCGCATCGTGATCTCGAACGTGCGGATACCGCCCTCGTACAGCGCGCGGCACACCTTGACGCCTTCATCGACAGATTGGAACTGCAGCACCGGGATGACGGGGCCGGCCTTGACGACGGAATCGATACCCACAACGTTCTCCTAGATCAACTTCAACGGAACAAGCTTAAACGACGGTCGCCAGCGCAAGCGTGAGCAGCAGCGCGACGATCGAGATGATGGTTTCCAGTACCGTCCACGTCTTGAAAGTCTGCGGCACGGTCAGGTTGAAATATTCCTTCACCAGCCAGAAGCCGCCGTCGTTCACGTGCGATAGGATCAGCGACCCGGCGCCGGTGGCCAGCACCATCAGCTCCGGCTTGACGGCGGCGCCCGAGGCTGCGGCGATCGGGGCGACGATGCCACAGGCGGTCGTCATGGCAACGGTGGCCGAACCCGTGGCAATACGGATGAGCACAGCCACCACCCAACCGAGCAGCAACGGCGACAGATGGGCATCGGTGGCGACAGCCACGATGGCCTTCGACACGCCCGAGTCACGCAGGATCTGACCGAAGCCGCCGCCTGCGCCCACCACCAGCGTGATCGTGGCGATCGGTGCCAGACACTCGTTGGTGAACTTGAGGATGGTCTCGCGATTGAAGCCCCGTGCCTTGCCGAACGTGTAGAAGCTCACGATAGCGGCAATCAGCAGGGCCATCACGGAGTTGCCGGCCAGCTTGAGGATGTCGTTCGCCAGCGTCTTGGGCGCGGCGATCAGGTCGGCCCAACTGCCGATCAGCATCAGCACCACCGGCAGCAGGATCGTGAACAGCGTCACGCCAAAGCCCGGCAGTTCGCGCTTCTGGTCGGATTCAACAAATTGTGCGGCCAGCGGGTTGTTCTCGTCCGGCTTGACGTAGCGCGAGACCAGCATCGCCCAAAGCGGACCGGCCAGGATGGCGGTCGGCAGACCGACGATCAGCGCATACATGATGGTCTTGCCGATGTCCGCCTGATAAGCCGTCACCGCCAGCAGCGCGGCCGGGTGCGGGGGGATCAGACCGTGCACCACCGACAGGCCGGCCACCATCGGCAGGCCGACCATCAGGATCGGCGTGCCCGTGCGCTTGGCCACGTTGAAGGCAATCGGGATCAGCAGCACGAAACCGACTTCAAAGAACACCGGCAGGCCGATGATGAACGCGACGACCATCATGGCCCAGTGCGCGTTCTTCTCGCCAAAGGCACTGATGAGCGTTTTGGCGATGCGCTCGGCGCCACCGGATTCCGCCATCATCTTGCCGAGCATCGTTCCGAGGCCCACCACCAGCGCAATGTGGCCGAGCGTGCCGCCCACGCCGGTTTCGAACGCCTTGACGATATTGCCCATCGGCATGCCGACCACCACGCCCAGCGCGAGCGAGACGACGATCAGCGTGACGAACGGGTTCAGTTTCTGAACAGCAATCAGGTAGATCAGCGCCACCACCGCCAGCGCGGCGGTCAGCAATAGCGAGTTGCCTTGCATCGGGACCATCTGGTTTCCTCCTCGGGAATATTCACGGCTCTTGTTTTGATGGGGGCCCCGTCGTGCAGGGCGCCCCTTTCTGGACTACGGATTACGGCTTCTTGTACGCCACGCAATCGACTTCGACCTTGCAGTCGATGACCATGCTCGACACCACGCACGCCCGCGCGGGCGGGTTGGCGCCGAAGTACTCCTTGAATACCTTGTTGAACGACTGGAAATCACGCGGATCATCCAGCCACACGCCGCAGCGCACGACGTGCTCGGGGCCGTAGCCCGCTTCAGCCAGGATGGCCAGCACGTTCTTGATGGTCTGGTGCGATTGCTCGACGATGCCGTTGCCGACAACCTCGCCGTTCACCATGGGCGTCTGGCCCGAGACAAACAGCCAGCCGTCTGCGCCGGCCGCGCGGGCAAAGGGCAGGTGCTGGCCACCGGTGCCGGTGCCGCCTTCAACGCCAATTCGGGTAATCGTCATCGCTACGTTCCTTCTTTCAAAACTCTCAAACAAACTCGGATTTCAGTGGACTTCCGGGGCTGCAACTGCCTGCGCACGCGGCCCGCGCCTAAGGAAGCGCCCGGCACGATGCGGCTGCACGGCGCCATCCTGATACGACAGATGGCCGTTGACCCACACTGCCGCAATACCCGCCGCGGGTTGCTGCGGATCGGTAAAGGTGGCGACATCGCGTACCGTTTCGGGGTCGAACAAAACGAGATCGGCCCAGTAGCCCTCGCGCACCAGGCCGCGTTCAGTCAGGCCGAAGCGCTCGGCCGACTGGCCTGTCATCTTGCGGATGGCTGCCGAAAGCGAGAGCAGCTTGCGCTCGCGGCTGTAGTAGCCGAGCACGCGCGGGAAGGCGCCCCACAGGCGGGGATGTGGCTTCGGATCGTTCGGCAGGCCGTCTGAGCCAATCACCGTGGCGGGGTGCGTGATGATGCGGTCCAGATCCTGCGCCGACATGTTGTGGTACACGGCGCCGGCCGGCTGCAGGCGGCGCGCGGCGTCCATCAGGTCGGTGCCCCACGCGGCGGCAATCTCCTTGAGCGTCTGTCCGGCCATGCCCGGCTCCGGCTCCGACCACGTGATGAAGATGTCGAATTCATCCGTCACCTGCTTCAAGTCCAGCGTGGACGAGCTTGCGGTGTACGGATAGCAGTCGCACCCCACGGGCTGATAGCGCTGCGCCCCTTCGATGGATTCCAGCACCTCGCCCGCGCGTCCCCAGTTGGCCGCGCCCGCGCACTTCAGGTGCGAGATCACGATCGGCACGCGCGCATGTTTGCCGACACGGTACGCCTCGTCCATCGCGTCGAGAATCGCGGCAAATTCGGTACGCAGATGCGTTGTGTAGATGGCGCCGGCCTCGGCCAGCGGCTCGGCCAGGCCCATCACTTCTTCGGTAGTGGAAGCAAAGGCGTTGGCGTAGGCCAGGCCGGTCGACAGGCCCAGTGCGCCGTGATCGAGTGCCTCGCGCAACTGTGCGCGCATGCCTTCGACTTCATCGGCAGTGGCAGGGCGGTCGAGGCGGTCCAGGTGATTGTTGCGCAGCGCAGTGTGGCCGATCAGCGCGGCCACGTTCACGGCCGGGTGTGCGCGCTCCACGGCTTCCACGTACGACGCAAAGGTCGGGTACGCAAATGCGCTGGCGGGCCCCAGCAGGTTCATCGGGTCGGGCGGTTCACCCTTGAGCGTGGCCGGCGACGCGCTGATGCCACAGTTGCCCACGATGACGGTCGTAATGCCCTGCGACACCTTGCACAGCATGTCGGGCGTGCGGATCACGTTGGTGTCGTCGTGCGTATGCACGTCGATGAAGCCGGGGGCAAGGACGCGGCCCTCGCCGGCGATTTCCGCATCCCCCAGCCAGGCGGTGGAGTCCGATGTGGCGATGGCGGCGATGCGGCCGTCGGTGATGGCCACGTCGAACAGCGTGGCCTCGGGTTCGTGGCCGCTGCCGTCCACAATGCGGACCTGACGGATGACGGTGTCGTACTGCTGCATGTGCTGCTCCTGCTCAATCTCCGAGCGGCTGGCGATTGCCGCCGCCGCGATGCGCATCGAGCACGTACTTGATGCGCCGTAAGAGCTCCTTGCTGCGATCGGCCTGCTGCAATGCGACCTCGGTGGCCAGCAGGTCGATCATCATCATCATGGCGTAGCGCGATGACGACGGCTTGAAGATGAAATCGGTTTCCATGGCCTGGATCGGCAGCAAGACATCGGCCAGCGCAGCCAGCGGTGAGCCGATGGCCGTGATGGCGACGATCCGGGCGCCGTACTCGCGCGCGATGGTCACGCTGTCGATCACCTCCGGCACGTGGCCGGTCACGGAGAACACAACCACCACATCGTCCGGGCTGAGCGTGGCCGCAACCATCCTCTGCAGCATCGAATCATGATAGGTGGTGACCGGCCGTCCCAAGCGGGCGAGGCGGTAGCGCATTTCGTCAGCCATGGTGGTCGAGCCGCCACCCATGCCGAATACGGCAATCATGCGCGCCGCCACCAACGCCACTGCCGCGGCGCGAAACGCCTCGGGCTGCACCAGCGCGCGGTTGGCCTCCAGCACATTGCTGATGTCGGCCAGGATGCCGTCGGCGCTCGAAGGTGGGCGGTCCGCGCCGCCATCCAGAAAGCGCTGGCCGACTGCGGCCGCCTGCGCTAGCTTGAGCTTGAGTTCACGCACGTCGCGGCAACCCATCGCTTTGGCAAAACGGGTGACGCTAGCCTCACTCACGCCGGCGCGCTCGGCGAGCGTCTGGATGCTGCCGGCGGCGGCTTCTGCAATGTCGCTCAGGACGGTCTGCGCGACCTTCTGCTCGGCGGGGCGCAGTTCAGCGGCACGCTGGGAGAGTCGGGTCACGATGTCCATCGGTTCACGCATGGGGTCGGGCTTAGGGTCGCGCATTCTGGCCCCCGGTAGTCGTCCGGATAGCGGCTTGAAGAGTGCTTTGGTACTTTGTAACAGGCTGGCCCGGAGAATAATTTCGCCGCTATCATTGTGTCAACCCGATGTTTACCCCCAAAGGAACGCGAGCCGATTCCCATGAGTGATACAAAGTACCAAGGAGACGCCCAGGCCTTCGTCAACCCGCTCGACAAGGGTTTGGGTGCGTTGGAGGCCGCATGCGCGCCGGAGCAGATTGCTGCCCAGCGCTGGAATGTATTGAACGAAGACCTGAACCTGCCTGCGGCAGTGCTTTCGCAATCGCGCGTGGAGCACAACCTGGCCTGGATGCAGCGCTTCGTGAGCGAATACGGTGCCAAGCTCGCCCCGCATGGCAAGACGACGATGGCCCCGCGCCTGTTCCAGCGTCAGTTGGCAGGCGGTGCATGGGGCATCACGCTCGCAACGGCGCACCAGACACGCATTGCGTATGCCCACGGCGTGCGTCGCGTGTTGATGGCCAACCAGTTGGTCGGTAAGCGCAACATGGCCATCCTGGCCGAGCTGCTGGCTGATCCGCCGTTCGAGTTCTTCTGTCTGGTGGATGCGGCGGACCAGGTCGATCAGCTTGCCGCCTTCTTCGGCAAGGCGGGGCGCCCGATTCAGGTGCTGATCGAACTGGGCGTGCAGGGCGGCCGCACCGGCGTGCGCGACGACGCGCAACTTCAAACGGTGCTCGATGCGCTCACGCGTGCCAATGGCGCCGTCAAGCTCGCGGGCGTGGAAGTCTATGAAGGCGTGATCAAGGAGGAGGCGGATATCCGCGCGTTCCTGCAGCGCGCGGTAAAGGTGATGGGTGACCTTGCAAAGGACGAGCGTCTGCAACGCACGCCTGCCGTGCTGACCGGCGCGGGATCGGCCTGGTACGACGTCGTGGCCGAAGAGTTCGCCAAGGCCAATATCGGCCAGCCGCTGGATGTCGTGCTGCGCCCGGGTTGCTATCTGACGCACGACGTGGGCATCTACCGTGCGGCGCAGGCTCGTATCGACGCCAACAACCCCATCGCGCACAAGATGCGTTCGAGCCTGCTACCGGCGCTCCAGCTTTGGGCCTATGTGCAATCCGTGCCCGAGGCTGAGCGCGCCATCATTGCCATGGGCAAGCGTGATGCCGCATTCGACGCGGGCCTGCCGCTGCCGGTGCTGCATTTCCGCCCGGGCGACAAGGCGCCGTCAGCCACACCCGCGCATTGGGAAGTCACCGGCATGATGGATCAGCACGCCTACCTGAAGATCGCCCCGGGTGACGACATCAAGGTGGGCGACATGATCGCCTTCGATATCTCGCACCCGTGCCTCACGTTCGACAAGTGGCGCCAGATTTCTGTCGTTGACGACGCCTACAACGTGGTCGACGTTGTGCAGACCTACTTCTGAGCGGGGCGCCCATGGCAGACATCCTCGCCTATGGCGAAGCGCTGATCGAGTTCAACCAGGCGGATCCCGGCAGCACGTCGTGGAATTTCGGCTTCGGTGGCGACACGTCGAACTTCTGCATTGCTGCGGCACGGCAGGGCGCACGCACGGGCTACATCAGCGCGGTGGGTGCTGATCGATTCGGCCAGGCGTTGCGCGCGCTATGGCAGGACGAAGGCGTGGACCATACCTACGTGCACACTGATGCGCAGGCGCCCACAGGCCTGTACTTCGTTTCGCACGATGCGCGAGGTCACCATTTCGACTACCTGCGTGCAGGCTCTGCGGCGAGCCGTTTCCAGACGGCGCAACTGCCGCTGCAGGCCATTGCGGCGGCCAAGGCGTTTCACCTGTCGGGGATCAGCCTGGCGATCAGCGACACTGCGTGCGACGCGGGTTTGGCAGCGATGGCGCATGCGCGCGCGGCGGGTGTGCTCGTCTCGTTCGACACCAACCTGCGCTTGCGCCTGTGGCCGCTGGCGCGTGCCCGTGCCGTAATGCAGGAAGCGATGCGCACGTGCGATCTGTGCCTGCCGAGTTGGGATGACGTGACGGTGCTGCTCGATTGTCATGACCGTGACGGCATTGTCGATACGCTGCTCGGCTGGGGCGTGAAACTGGTGGCGCTCAAGATGGGCGCGGAAGGTTGCTACGTGGCCACGCCCGACGCGCGTACGCTGGTGCCGCGTCATACGGTCAATGCGATTGATGCGACCGGCGCGGGTGATTGCTTTGGCGGGTCGTTTGTGGCGCGGATTGTTGCCGGGGATTCGCCGGTAGAGGCGGCACGGTATGCCAATGTGGCGGCTGCGATTTCTACGACGGGGTATAGCGCTGTGGCGCCGATTCCTCGGGCGGAGGTTGTGCGGGCGGCGTTGGGGCTGCCAGCCTGAAGGGCGATTTCCTGAGTCTGTTACCGCACGCAAAACGCCACCGTACTGCGACGCGGTGGCGTTTTGCTTTCAGGCGAATTGCGTTGTCTGGCCTGGAGGAGTCAGCCACGGTCATCGATTGCGGACCAATGACAATTGACCTCCGATGTCGCTCTCAGGCGGGCGGCATATCGACGTGCCGCTCGGGGCGCGGACCGTATAACCGCATCGGAGTGGTTTGTGCGCTAGCCACTCACTTGCGTGCGCGGGTCTCCAGCGATCAGCACAGCGCCGCAGGCGGTCTTCATGCCGCCCAGCGCGACCTTCACGCCGTTGACTTCGTAGTTGTCGGCACCCTCGATGATCGGGAACGGACCGCCGCACTTGGGGCACATCACCATGTTGCCCATACCAGCCATCGGAAGGCCATACAGGTCGGTACCGGGGATGCCGTCCAGCACGACACCACCGTGGTCGGTGGGATCGCCTACGCGGATGAATTCAGCGCTCATGTGTCTTTCAGGATTTTTGTCGTCATTTTCGGATGCAACGCTTTGGTAGTGCCTAGTCAACCTCGGTTCTTCCTGTTGCGTCGTTGGATCAACCAACTGAATACGATTGCTGATCCAGACGTAGGCAAGAAGAAAACTGCATAAACAAGGGGCCATGCAGAGGAAAAACCCAAGAATTTTCCAGATTGAGCAACGTAGAAACAGATGGCAGGCACGGCCGCACCACAGAGTGGCCACATGACTGATGCGATGTAAGGGTTGGCAGAGTTGGGCGCAGCGGCGGAGATAACCCAGCCTACCAGTATCAGAATCGCCAGAAATAGCGTGGTGTACAAGAGATCCATCTTTCAACTAACGCAATCAATTGCAATGATGTAATGGGCGCTCACGCGTCGTACTCGCCCATCCATGTCCACACGACAAGCGCTTCGTCTTGCGGCAACCCCAACCCGAAGCGGACCATCGGTTCGCCTCGTTGACGGAAGACACTGCGGCCATTGGCAACCCACGCAGCCTCCGGATGATCTGGAGGCAGCGAGGCCCGCCACAAACCAGTCAGCGGAGTCGGTTCCCCCGAGCGCACTGTCACCGGGGCACCGGTTTGCGTGGGTGGCGCGTTGACGCGAAAGCGCACGCTGTCCAGGAGCCGGTTCCACAAGGCCAGCGCTTCTTCGTCCGTGAGTGAAGAGGATTGACCCAGCGTCCGGTTGGCCTTGACGCCAGTGTTGAGTTGAATGTCGACCGAGGCGGGGTTCAGTGCGCTGCCACTCTTGCCGATGGAGGCCCACAGGAATTCATGGGCGAACACGCCTTTTTCGATACCGTCGCGCCGCAACAGGACTTGCTCGCCTTTCCAGCCATTGACTTCACGCTTGCCCAATTGCAAACGCTTGACTCCGGCGGGGGTCGTCTTGCCCATCGCGTCGTAGTGGCGTTCGATCAGGCCAGGGTCGCCATCGGTGCTCGCGTCTTTGTTGGACAGAATCGAGAAGCTGACATCGGGAAAGCTCGGCAGGTCGATGCCTGCGCTGAAAATTTCCTGGAAACTGCCGGACGAATCGGCTACGAAGCCGTGGTCGATACAGATGCCGGGGGCCGTGGGACGGGAAGCGTTGTCGCGTGCACGGAGGCCGTGTACCAAGGGTGCGAGCTCCTTGCCGCCATAAAACCATTCGAACAGATGAGGGCCGTTGGCGACGAAGGTCCTCGCTTTTTCGACACCATACGTTTTCGCGTTCTTGCTTTCAAACGATCGAATTTCAATGCTGTTGCTATTAGGCTCCAGCTTGAAGTAAGTAATCTCGGCAGTCTTGTTCGCTGCAAGTATTCTTGCGCGATAGGCTTGCGCCATAGCCTCCAGTTGCTTGGCTTCCCCAACGTGGGTAATGATCTTCCCTGGAAACTCCTGGAAGCCCCAAAGCAGCTCCGCTTCTGCCGGCACCTCCATCACATAACGCCCAAAGCACATCTGCTTGGTCTTGGCGAACAGCTTTTGCAAGCGCGGCGGCATAGCAATGGATTCCGACATTTTTTTCTCCGCTAAGACTGTCGATGTATAGCCCGCCAGTAGCAGACTCAGGATGATTGAGAAACGACGACGGTTCATTTGTCCCACCAAGTGGCAGTGTTGGCAATCTTGATGATTGAATACAGGAGGCTGGCCAGCACCTTGTCATCGTTGTAACTGTTCTGATGGTCGTAGCCAGATTGCCGGAAGTGCGTGCCACCCACCGCCTCGGCGGAAGCTTTGGCCGGCACCGTCTGATCGCCGGACTCTTCTGCAGGCGCCAAGTTCAAGGTCAGCAATTTGTTGCCCTGTGTGCGCACCACGATGTTGCCCTTGGCGTCCTCACTCTCAAGGGTCCAGGTGAGAGGATCACCGTGAGACGCGAGATCGGACGTATCCGCCCGCCAGGTCACGCTCCCATAGGTTTTTTGCGAAGCGTCCGCGCCGTAGCTTGCGTAGGTTGTGGCGTGATATAGGCCCTTGATGTTCTTGTGGAAATCTTGGGCGTCAGCAATTCGGAGTTTCGCCACTGAATATGGGTCCGCACGTTCATACTTCTTGAGCGCAGGATTAACCCACTCCGGATTCAACAACCGCCACCACTCCTTCGGGTTTCGTCCATAGATGTCGTATACCGGCTCCCCAATGACTGCGGGTGCCGTCGGTTTTTTCACGCCCAGGGCCTGATGCAGGCGCATCTCTTCGTGATACGCCTTCAATGGTTCATCTGAGGTGGCCGGCAGCGCCATCGCGATCCGGTCATCGTGGGCGGCTTTCACCCGCAGCCAACCACGCGGATAGGAGGGGATCGGCAGCAACTCCAGCGGCCCAGGAGCATTGGCGAAGACTGCCGTCACTTCCTTGCCGGTCTTCCCCATGATCCTGCGCGCAACTTGCCCGGGCACGTCGAGTATCGATGCAGCATCGAACCCTGTGCGTACCCGCTTGTAGGCTGCTGCCGAGCCTAGCGCGGGCTGCACGCTGTGGTAGACACCGAGGATCTTGTCTTTGATGTTTCCATACTCGGGGTGCAGCAGTGCGCGCGTCACCAGCCCGCCCATTGAATGCGTGACGATGATGACCTTCTCGCATTGCCGTCCATTGGCCTTGTACATCTGAATGATGTCGGTAATGCGCTTGGCGATTTTCTTTGCGGACTCGCCATTGCTTTGCAGGTAGTTGTAGCCCATCGCATGGACCGGATACCAGCAGTTGGTTACGCGCAGAATGTCTGCGTCAGTTAGAGCGTCGCCCGCGCCGCCCCACTCGGAAGGATTGATGTCCAATACCCGGCCGCTGGAGCTAGCGCTGTCCCTACGCCAAGGAGGGCTCACCATTGCGATGCCACCAATGGATAGGTATGCCATGCCGTTCAGGTGCCCCTCCATCAACTTGATGACCTCGCCATACGACGAGCGAAACAGCACCTCGCTCCAGCCACGCCAGCGCGCTTTCTGCGCGGCGGTGGATTCGTGCTTGCCGCGTTTGGCTTTCCATTGTTCGGCGGCCGGTGGCAATGGCGCGCTCATCAGCAAGCCAATATCAGGCAGCCCGTTTGGTACATCCTGATGACGCGCGTCCGAGTCTCGGGTTCTCTCGCCCGTCAGGTCGAATTTGCCGGCGTCTTCCGTGATCTCGTAGCGGTCGACTTCGACCTCGTCCGGATCGAACATGAGCTGCCGCTGACTTGGCGTGAGGTACTGTGCTTGGTGTGTGTTACCGCCGAAGAGGCCAGTTGGGCCCAAATCATCCGGTCGCCACGCCTTGTTGTCCTTCTGATTGAGAAACGCTTGCCGCTGGCGGCTCATGCGCAGGTTGGTCCCCATGACGCCCGGCAGAAAGATGACGGGGATCACGTTGGTCGGGGGCACAGGCAGGCTGACGCGCACCTTGTCTATCGAAGGTGTGAGGGCAATGGTAGCGCCGGCATGCCCGCCGATTTCTTCCCCGATGGGTAGGGGGATGCGATCAGTTTCCATGCAGCAGGTCCAGAATTTGAATTTGGAGGTTTTCCGCACTTTGGCTTCGGTGCAGCTTGGTCAAGCCATCGGAGCCGGTCACGCCTTCGATCACGCTGCCGTCGGCATGCGTCATGCGGAATTTGCGGTTGGCAGCCGGGGAGCCATCGGGTAGGTGCAGATAGACTTCTTGGTCGAAATCGCTATGCGGCAGCGAAACAGCGCCGAGGCTCATGCCATCGGGGCCGGTGACGCTATATGAATCGGCATGAATTTGCTTCTTCCCGCTCATACCCTCAACGATTTGCTGAGGCGTTAAACGCAGGTAGGTTTGCCCGACCTTGAACAAGATGCCCTCGTCGGCTTCGAGCACGATTTCGCCAAGCGAGCGCAGATGAACCTTGCGTTTGGCCGTGCCCTTTATGTCGCCATCCTGCGCTTCGAGCACGATGTGATCGGTGGCGGCCACGAGCTTGATTCCAAGGCTGTGTGCGAAGAGTGCAATGCGCCGTGCAGCGCTGGCAAAGAACCCGCCATTGGTAACGAAGGATGCGTGCTTGCCCGTGGTGAAGGCCAGATGCTCGCCGCTGTGCAACTGAGTGGATTGGGCGGTGGTTGTGGCCAAGCCAGCGGGCGATGCCAGCACGAGGTGCGGCGCACTCAGTTCGCCATGCACCTCGCCTGATCCGCGGATTTCATCGTGCTGCGCCTTGAGAGCTTTGGCTACATCTTGTTGCTCGGCATCCTGTGCGTTGTGATGCTGTGCGACCTGGCCCGTCGTATCGTGGGCATGTTGGGCCTGATGCAGCCGGGCGGTTGCGTCGCCCATGTCCTTGTGGTGCGCTTTGGCATCGGGCCGGGCTTCGGTGCTAATCAACAGGCCATCGCCACCGCGCACAGCACCGTGCCCGTCTGTGCGCAATTCGAACCCTTCGCCTCGTTTCTCCCGGCGCCCGATACCGCGCAGGATGCGGGTGATAAAGCCCAGGCTGAGGCTGGAGTTCTGGTGATCGCTTTGCAGTTGCGTCTGAATTTGCCCCTGCGTGTCGTCTTGGACAAAGGCGTTGGTCCCGCTCCCGTGCAATTCCTTGCTGACGAAACCCGAGAGCGCGTGGTGCGCTGGCATGGGCCATTGCGGCATGTTGTTCCGGTTAGGAACACGGCCGGTGATGATGGGGCAGTCGGGGTCGCCATTGAGGAAGTCGACGATGACCTCCTGCCCGATGCGCGGTATCTGGATGGCGCCGAAGCGCTCACCCTGCCAGGGGGAAGACGCACGCACCCAGCAAGAGCTATTGGCGTTCTTCCGGCCGATGCGGTCCCAGTGGAACTGCAAGCGCACGCGGCCGTACTCGTCAGTCCATACCTCCTGGTTCTCTGGGCCTACCACAGTCGCGGTCTGTGGCCCCGTGGTGCGTGGTTTGGGTTGCGTGCGCTCGGGGCGGAAGAGTTCGTTGCTGGGCTGCGCGGTGAAGCTGACCTCGCACTGCCACGATTGACCACCCCCTGATGCTTCGGGCACGTCCTCAATCAGAAACTGTGTGCCGAGGATCAGGTACTCCCGATTGGCTTCGTCCTGCAAGAAATGCGTTAGCTTGAACGTGCAACCCGGCACCATGGCGCGAACGTTACCAGCCCCGCTGACTCGCCGTCCGTGCTGACGTAAGGCCTCCATTCGCAGACGGGCGATTTGATTGCCTTCGGCCCATGGGTCGTTGCCGGTGGCGGGCTGGCTGTGGTCACCGGGCCATTCGCGCACTTCGGCATCGGCGTGGGCGGTGTCGAGCGGATCGGAGGCGCGGACGGTCAGGTCCGCCGTTGGCTTGACGAAGTCGTAGTCGGTGCTGGCCCATTGGCCGGAGACGACGCGGTCGTGCAGCTCAAAGGTGTGCAGGTGTTCTTCGTCGATGCGATCAGAGGACGATTGCCAGCGGATCGTTTGATATGCGGGGCTGGCGAACGGAGCAAATGCGCCATTGCCATCGGTGAGGATCAGACGGTGCTTGCCGCCGCTGTGCTCGATGTGCCAGGAAATGCCCCACTCTTGTGTAAGGCGCTGGAAGAACTCGAAGTCGCTTTCGTTGTATTGAACCTGGTACTCGCGCCTGGGGTAGCGAGCGACATCCAGACGGCGTTCAACGGGGAAGATGTAGTCGGCGAGCAGGGCGTCGAGGATCTCGACAACGGTTTGCTGTTGGAAGATGCGGGTGTCGCGGTTGAGGGTGGCTAACCAGAGCCAGGGACGAATTGTGAGACGGTATTTGATCTGCCGGCCTTGGCCTACAGGAATGGGGCCAACGATGTCGCTGACCAGACCGGTGATCTCTCGCCTGCCGGCGCCGATGCCACCTCCAAGACCAAAGCCGTTGCCATCCAGCGCAATGGTGACAGTGAGTTCCTGTCCGCGTAGTGCGTTGGCGTCGAGATTCGCCCCCGGGCCGTACAGAACGTTGCGATCGTCGGGGGTTTTAAGTTCGACTTCGTACTCGAACAACTCGCCCAGGTGCTCTGTGCCGGAAAGTTTGGAAAACACCAGGGCTGGTTGGCCCATGACCTCCGGCAATCCAGCCCCGGAGACGGTAACGGTTCGGGTGGCAAACGGCAACTCTCGACGGCCCATGGCGGCAACGCTCCAGCTCGGGAAGCTGTTGAGCGTAGCCAGCGAGAGGTCCGTTTGCCCGCGAATTCACAAAAAAATCCAATCTGCCAGGGTGGTGAACCGTCTCCTTACTTCCCAGGCACCAGATGCACTCGCGACTCGGTTGCCGCCTCGACCGCCTTGCGCGAATACAGCAGCGGAAAATACTCGCCCTTGAGCCACAGCGGTGCCAGGTCGCGGTAGTGCGGGCTGTCGGGGTTGCCGGACTGGCCGGGCAGGTTGACGGCGCGCGAGTTGTCCCAGTTGCCGACGTCCACCACTGTGCGGAACGACGGGCCGTTGGTCTGCAGGAAATCGGTCGCGCGATATGTCGATTGGTTTGGCGTGTAGGGGCTGCCGCCTTCCGGCGTGGGGCCGACGTTGAGCTTGGCGCGCGTTGCCTCGTCGACGATGGCTGCGAACGGATGGGCGTTCAGGTTGTGGTGCAACTGGCCCCAGTTCCACGCTTGCGGGTTCGGGCCTTGGCGCTTGACCATATCGGTCCACGCATTCTTCAGGCTGTCGAGCAGCACGGCATCGCGCTTGGCTGCGGCTTGCTGCGGATCTTCGCCAAACTTGCGTTCGCTGCCCTGCGGATGTTCCAGCGTGTCGAGCATGACGGCGGTATCGGGCGCGGCCATCGCTTCGGCGCCGGCCTTGGAAAGCACGGCATTCTTGAACGCGCGGCCAAGATGATGCGTGAACCAGACTTCATGCAGCGCGGCCTGCGGAGAATCCGCCAGCATGGTCGCGTTCCAGCCCTTGAACAGGTTGAGCGCGGCCTGCGTGTCGGCGTAGTTGGACGATAGCGGCGCCAGCAGGGCCATCAGTCTGCGCGCCGGGATCGACACCATGTCGTTCTGCAGGCGCATCGAATCTTCGATCGACACCTTGTCCAGTTTGGCCAGCACTTCGTCAATGCGTGCGTGGCGCGAGCCGTTGGTCCACTCGAAGCCGAGTTTTCGCTCGCGATACGGATAATCCGCAGGCATGTTCATCTCGTTGGACGAGGTGAAGTAGCCCGACTTCGGGTTGTAGCTGCTGGGCAGTTGATCGCCGCGCCAGAAACCGGCCCATTCGTAGCGGCCGTCGCCGGGTACCGGCAGCAGGCCGTCCCAGTTCGGGCGGATCGGGGCGAGGCCGCCTGGCACCCAGCCGATGTTGCCCTTGGTGTCGGCATAGACCTGGTTTTCGGTGGGCGCGCCCCAGTTCATCATCGACTGCTTGAACTGCACGAAAGTGCGTGCGCGCATGTAGCCCACTGAGCCGAAATACGGCGACATGCCCGGCGACAGCCATGCCGAGCGCACCGCATACGCGCGGTGCTTCTCGGCATCGATGTAGATGACCGGGCCGTGCCGCGTAAAGGTCAGGTCGACGGGGCGGGCCTCACCGCCGCGCACCTTCACGGTTTCGTGCAGCACGGTGAAGGGCTCCCAGCCGCCGTTGTAGCGGTATTCGCTGTTGTTGGCCGGGTTCAACTCGTAGACGTAAAGGTCTTCCTGGTCGATGTTGAAGATGGTCAGGCCGAACGCAACGTGCCCGTTATGCCCGATCGACACGGCGGGCAGTGATGGCTCTCCGGCGCCGATGATGTCCAGCGTGGGTGTGCTGACGTGGGCGATGTAGCGCAGGCTCGGTGCCGAATACGCGCGGTGCGGGTCGTTGGCCATCACGGCGCGGCCGGTGGTGGATTTGCCAGGCGCGATCACCCAGTTGTTGCTGCCCTCCATGGTCTCTTCAAGGTTGGCAGCGGCGGCCACGCGCGTGCTGTTGACGTCTACACCCTTGAGCGATTCGGGCGTGAGTTTCACGCCTTGCGTGGCCAGCGTGAAGACCTTCAGCAAGTCCTTCGGCAGGCATGGGTCGAGGCCTTCGGGCAACTGGGTTTGCCAGGCAGGCTGCAGGCCGAAGCGGATGGTGTCGTCGGCAAGGTTGGCCTTGCAGGCCACGTTGGCGCGCGCGACTTCCGATTGCAGATTGCGCGTCAGCCCGTGGCTGCGGATGCGGACCACGTCTTCCGGCGCCCAGTGCGCGGGCGTGTAGTTCAGCTTGCGGAACTCGAACGGCATCTGCTCCGGATGCCTGGCCAGCCAGTCGACGTACGCGTTGATGCCGGCCACGAAGCGCGTGGCAATGCGCTGCGCATCGGGGCTGTAATGATTCCATTCGACCTGCATGTCACCGCGATAGAGGAACAGCCGCGTGGCGCGATCCTGTTCCACATACGCCGGGCCGAACACTTCCGAAAGCTGCCCCAGGCCCCGGCGGCGCCACAAGTCAATCTGGAACAGGCGGTCGCGCGCGGCGTTGAAGCCTTGCGCGAAGAACCCGTCGTCTTCGCTCTTGGCGAAGATATGTGGCACGCCCCAGCGGTCGATCAGGATGTCGGCGGGCTTTTGCAGGCCGGGTACGGCAATAGTCTGGGTGGCCGCCTTGGACGCGTCTTTGGCAACCGCCTGGGCGGAAATGCCGAGCGCAACGGCAGAAAACAGCATGGGAAGCGAACGGATAAGCATGGCGATGCAGTCTCCTCTCTGAGCCCGGAATGCCAGCGCAGCCCAAATGGGCACGGAGGATTCAGGCGTTCTTATGGATACGGCAGACAACCGCGAACGCGGCTGATGGGAAGGGCAAGCTGGCCGATCGAGCGAGCGGGTGCTGGCAACTGCTTGGGGAGAGATGCCCACCGATCGGCACAGACGGCTGAGTATGCGGATGCGCCGCCACTTGCGCCAATGACTTTTGTTCGATCAACCATTCCGTCAAGGCATGGTCGCCGATGTGTCACACCAGCGTCTCCGGCCCGGTCTTGCGATGCACATTGGCGGCGAGCACGTGGCCCAGCTCTCCCGGGAAGATCGGCTTGGTAATGACGGACTGGTAACCCGCTTCCTTCGCAGCCTTCAGGCGGATCGGGTCCGCAAACGCCGTTACGGCGATGGCGGGCAGTTCAGTCAGGCCGCGTTCGCGCACGGCCCGTACCAACTGCATGCCGTCCATGCCCGGCATGGCGAGATCGCTGACTAGCGCATCGAACGGGTAGGCGTTGGCGGCTGCCTGTTCCAGCGCATCGAGCGCGGCAGCCCCACTGGATACGGTAACAACCTCGGCGCCGTAGCGCTCCAGCATCAGCGCGATCACGCCGAGCGATTCGGGGTTGTCATCCACCGCCAGCACGCGGATCCCGTCCAGCGTCGGCATGCCCGTCCCTGCGACAAGGCCCGGCGTGCGGTTGGCCTGTTCGCCCGTCTGCGCGGCATGCAGCGGCAACGACACAGCCATGGTGGTACCACGGTCTGCACCGCTGCTGGCTGCGGTAATGCGGCCGTGGTGCAGTTCGACTAGTTGTTTGGCAATCGCCAGCCCGAGGCCGAGCCCGCCGTGGCGGCGCGTGCTCGACAGATCCGCCTGCTGGAAGCGGTCAAAGATATGCGGCAGGAAGGCCGGCTCGATGCCGATGCCGGTGTCGCGCACGGTGGCGACCACGCCTTCGGGCGCCGGATGTACCGAGAGCCGGATGTGCCCGCCCTCTGGCGTGAACTTGACGGCGTTGGCCAGGAGGTTCCAGAACACCTGCTTCAGGCGCCCGGCGTCGCCTTGCAGTATTGGCACCGGCAGGAATTCAGTCTCGATGGTGATGTTCTTCTGGCGCGCCATCGGTTCGATGGTCTCGCGCGCGCGCTCCAGCACGTCGGCCAGGTCCACAGGGCCGATCTCCAGCGGGACCTTGCCCGAGAGGATGGCCGACATGTCGAGCAGATCGTCGATCAGGTGGACCTGCGTACGGGCGCTGCGCTCGATGGCTTCAATGCCACGCTTGAACGTCGCTTCATCGTAGGCGCGCATGTTCAACAATTGCGCCCAGCCGAGCACCGCGTTGAGCGGCGTGCGCAGCTCGTGGCTGACGGTCGCCAGGAAATCGTCTTTCAGGCGGCTGGCGCGCTCGGCTTCTTCGCGGGCGCGGGATTCGGCCTCGAGCAACTGCGTGCGGCGGGCCTCGGCCTGGCGGCGCTCGCTGATGTCGATCACGGCGTTGGTCAGGCCGATGATCTCGCCCGTGTCGTCGCGCAGCGGCATGACCACCACGTCGTAGACCACCCGCTGCGTGTGGCGTCGCCGGAAGGCGAACTCCACGCGCGTCGGTGTGCCGGTTGCGATGACGCGCTGGCCCGCCTCGGTCAGGCGCGATGCGGCGCGGCGTCCGAACACTTCGCGCACCGTCCGCCCCAGCAGCTGTTCGGGCTGCAGGCCGAACACGGGGTTGTGCACCCACGTGAAGTGCATCGTGTTGTCGACGTCGTAGAGGGAAATGGGCGAAGCCTGCAGAGCGGCCAGCAAGCGTTGCTGCGACAGGCGTTGCTGGGTTTCGGCCCGCGCGCGCCGTTCGGCCCCGGCGCGGGCCCGGCGCAACTGCTCACACAAGGCGCAGATGAGCAGCGCACCCACCCCAAACACCGTCATCTGGATTGGCGTGAGCGGCACGGTGGCAGGCCAGCTTTGCAGCGCAGCCAATCCCATGAACAGCCCTGCATAGCAGACGATGGCCAGCATCCCCGGCCAGAAACCGCCGTACCACGCGGCAATCGTCACCACCGGAAAAGCAAGGTAGAAGGGCAGGTGGATGCCCATCGCCGATTCGAGCAGCACCCTGCCAATCGTGCCGACTGCGGCCGCACCGATCGCCACCAGCCACGCCGATGGACGAATGGCCGGCGCACCGTTGAACCCGCTGGTGCTGAAAGGCCCAGGATCCGGCAGCCGGGCAGCGCCGGCAGCGCGCGCGTCCGACGGGCGGGACGAAGAGGGCAGGATGGACGTCACAGTCGGGCGCAATACCGGGCGTGGAACAAGGCAGCCAAAGGTGACTCAGGATACGAATTGGCCACCGCCGATGCCATCGGGGTTTCGCTGACACGCTTGCAAGACACTGCCCCATTCTTGCTCAAGCCACCAGCGGCGCGGGCCTGCGGGTTTATCCCCCTGAAGAGGGGTGTCCGGTGTGCTCTGGATGCGGATCGCGCATGCGGTCGCGGTGCGTCAGGGCCGGAAACAGCCGCATCCAGGCTGCCACCACCAAGAGCGTGCCCAGGCCACCAATCACCACCGAGGCCACGGGCCCCAGCAGCCCGGCCAACATGCCCGATTCGAATTCGCCCAATTGGTTGGACGCGCCCACGAACACTGAATTGACCGCGCTCACGCGCCCGCGCATGGCATCGGGCGTGTCGAGTTGCACCAGCGACGTCCGGATCACCACGCTGATCATGTCCGACGCGCCCAGCAGCACCAGCGCCAACATCGACACCGGCAGCCAGCGCGACACCCCGAACA
Organism: Ralstonia sp. 22111; assembly: GCF_052045895.1. Lineage (NCBI taxonomy): Bacteria > Pseudomonadati > Pseudomonadota > Betaproteobacteria > Burkholderiales > Burkholderiaceae > Ralstonia > Ralstonia sp. 22111. The sequence goes on from NZ_JBQEPR010000003.1 coordinate 158,812, forward strand.
CCAGCGTTGCCAGCCCAAACACCGCCACGGCGGCAAACATCACCCGGCCAACGTGCCGATCCAGCGGGCGGTGCGCCAGGAAGAGCGCCATGCCCAGCGCCCCCACCGCCGGCGCCGAGCGCAGCAGCCCCAGCCCCCATGCGCCTGTGCCCAGGATGTCGCGCGCGTAGATTGGCAGCAGCGCCGTCGCCCCGCCCAGCAGCACGGCAAACAGGTCGAGCGAGATGGCACCCAGCACCACCGGCCGCCGCTTGATGAAGGCGATGCCCGCAAACAGCGATTCGAGGCTCAACGGCGTGCTGATCGGCGCCGCGCGCTCCATCCGCACCCGCGCCAGCAGTACGTGCGCGAGCAAAAAGAGCCCGGCTGCCGTGGCATACACCACCGGCGCGCCGGCCACGTACAGAAAGCCACCCAGCGCAGGCCCCAGGATGACGCCGGTCTGCCCGGCCGAGCTGGACAGGGCCACCGCGCGCGGCAATGCCTGCAGTGGCACCAGCGTCGGCAATAACGCTTGCAGCGTCGGCGTCTCGAATGCACGCATTGCGCCAATCACCACCACGCACAGGAAGATCGGTTGCACGCCGGCGTGCCCATTGGCCGCCATGATGGCCAGCGAGAGAGCCACCAATGCCTCGATAGCCTGACAGGCGCGCACGACGTACCGCCGGTCGTATCGATCCGCAATATGGCCGGAGGCCAGCACCAACACCACCGACGGCAGGAACTGCGCCAGCCCGACCAGTCCCAGCACATAGGCGCTGCGCGTCAGGTCGTAGATCTGCCAGCCGACGGCCACCCCGAACATCTGATATGCGAACGTGGTGGATAGCCGAGCGAACCAGAACAGTCGGAAGGCGGGGTAGGAGAACGGCGCATCTGACGACGTTTGCGCGGATGCGGAAGAGGAGGCGGGAGAAAGACCGGCGTCGCCAGACACGTTGGATGTGCGCCGGAGCCCGGCGATCAATGAAGGAGGCGGAAAAGAGGCGTGAAGCGTCCGTCATCGTAACGGAAGTCGCCCCGTTGTAGCCGCCCGCGCGGGTATGCGGCTTGCGGAACTGCCAGTACATCATTACAGGAGATTTCATGATGGCCACGCACCACGCCAGGTCGAAGCCGGCGGCCGCCAAATCATCGAAGGCCAAGGCGAAGAGCCGCCGCTGGTCGCACCATGTGATGGACACCAGCGACGCGCTGGACATCGAACCCGACATCTTCAAGGCGCGCAGCCCTGCGCGGATTGCGGCGTCGCTCAAGGCTTCGGCCGAGCACAGCCGGCGGCGCAAGGGGACGGCATTCCAGTCGGCCATGTCAATGCTGACGTTCTATATCAATCGGGCGGGGCACAACCTGGGCGCCGGGCGGCGCCGGATTCTGGAGCGTGCCAAGGATGCGCTGCGTGCCGAGTTCGGCCGCCCTGCGCACGGCACGGCCAAGGCCCGGCACTGATGAAAATGCGGCGGCGCTCAGATGGTCAGCATGACGCTAAGCAGCTGACGGGCGACTGCCTTGTAGTCGGCTTCGTCACCCTGCGGCGAATACGTGGACAGCGTCTTGCCGCGGTATTTGACCGTCACGATGCCGTTGCGGGTCGAATAGGTGGCTTCGATGCTCCGGCCGTTGCGCTCGAGATTGAAGGGGATGGTCTCTGCGACCAGTCGCGCGGTTTCCTGTGTCGCCCGCGGCGTCGGCGCTACGGCCGACAGCGGCGAGTATGAGGCGGGGGCTTGTTGTTCTGGGTGGCGCATGGCGCCTCCTTTTCGGGGAAACGGGTGTGCACCCCAACGCAGGTTCCGTACCAGCCCCGCCCGGCACGGACATGCCGTGCGACCGCCCGAAAAATGGCAGCTCAACCGCCATCAGGGGTTCGTCCTGCGCGCGGGTTTGACGCCACGCGTCGGTCCGTTGACGAGATTTGTCAGATTTGTAAACGCAATTAACCGCCAGAATTTTTTTGGCCCCGTGCAAATCCGGGCTATCAAGGCGGAGGGACAGGTGCCATTCTGGTAAGTGCAATGGCGCGCGCATCGCATGCCAGCCGCATGCATATCGCGCCTTACAGGCACCCTGCCGACGATCCAACCATGCCAACAAGGAGGCGATATGGGTTCCCATACGTACAAGATGATCGAGCTGGTCGGCTCTTCACCCGACTCCAGCGATGCAGCCGTCCGCAACGCCATCGCGCGAGCGGGCGAGACGCTCAAGTATCTGGACTGGTTTGAAGTGCTGGAAACGCGCGGCCACCTGGTCGACGGCAGGATCGCCCACTGGCAGGTGACGATCAAGGTGGGCATGCGGCTCGAAACGCTGGAGAGCGAGAAGCCCGCAGGCAAGAAGAAGGGGAAATAGCGGGTAAAGAAAAGGCGGCCAGGATTGCTCCGGGCCGCCTTTTTCTCAGGACTGCGCTGCTGCGTTATTGCGCTTGCGTGAAGTCCAGCGCGTTGGTCAGGTCGCCCATCGGCTTGTTGCCGTTGGAGACGAGGGCCGCGTCACGTTGCTTGATACCCGGCAGCGTCGGCAGGTCGAAGCGGTGCGTGATCAGGCGCAGGACCGAAGCCGTGTCGTACTGGGTGTGGTCAACGAAACCCTTCTTGGCGAACGGCGAGACGATGATCGCCGGGATACGCGTGCCCGGGCCCCAACGGTCAGCCTTCGGCACCGTGGCGTGGTCGTAGAAGCCACCGTTTTCGTCATACGTCACGACGATCACCATGTTCTTCCACTGCGGGCTCTTCTGCAGTTGAGCGATCACGTTGGCGATGTGCGCGTCGCCGTCAGCCACGTTGGCGTAGCCCGGGTGCTGGTTCAGGTTGCCTTGTGGCTTGTAGAACGTGACAGCGGGCAGCTTGCCAGCGGCTGCGTCTTGCAGGAAGGCGGCGTCGTAGTCGCGCAGGTGAGCCGCACGTTCAGCAGCGCCGGTGGCCGTGGCCGGGTCGAAGCGGCTGAAGTAGTTGAACGGCTGGTGGTGCGGCTGGAACTGGATCGAGCCGCTGTAGATCACGCTGCGCGTGGCGTTCGGAGCGTCGGCAAGGGCCGCGTTCCAGGCGCCGGCATACCAGGCCCAGTCCACGCCACGGGCCGTCAGCAGGTCACCGATGTTGGTGGTGGACTGCTTCGGCAGGGTGGTGGCCTTGGTCGGATCGGCGTAGGCCGTGTTGCCGCTGGCCACGGCGTTGCCCGACGGCTGGTACGGCGGCTGCATCGTGTTGACGGCGTATGAGTTGCCGTTGCTGTCGACCGGCGTCAGGTTGCCGTCCTTCGTGGCGTTGCCATCATCGGCGGCGCCGGCGTACGAGGTCGGCGCACCAGCCATCACCGAGCTTGCAGCCGGGATGAGGGTCGGGCTGCCGTCTGCATTCGTCTTGACGTTGGCGATGCTATTGACCGCCGGCGAGGCTTTTGCGTTCGGATAGATCGGTGCGCACGCGCAGACCAGGTATTGGTGGTTCAGGAACGAACCGCCGAATGCGCCCATGAAGAAGTTGTCGGCCAGCGTGTATTGCTTGGCGATGTTCCACATGGCCATCTTGCTGCCGTCGTAGTAGCCCATGGTCAGGCCGCCGGCATCGGCAAAGGCGGCGAACTTGTCGTTCTTGCCGCCGTTGATCTGCATCTGGTTCTGGTAGAAGCGGTGCCAGAGGTCGCGCGTGATGACGTTCTGGCCGACCACCGTGCCCGTGCTGCCGAAGCCCGAGGCGCTGTCGATCTGGAACATCTGGTTGGGCATATTGGCGGTGGACGCCTGCGTGATCTGCACGCTTTGACCGGCTGCGGTCACGCCGCCCCAGGTGGGCGGCAGCGTCGGCAGCACGGAGCCGTCGAAGTCCTTCTGCGCAACAGCGGTACCGGTCGAGGTGGGGTTCACGCCGGGGATGCCGTTGGCGCCCGGGAACAGGCCGTACAGGTTGTCGAAGCCGCGGTTTTCTGCGTAGATCACCACGATCGTCTTGACGTTGTTGGCCAGCGCCACGCGCTTGGCCACGCCGTCGCGCAGGCTCTTGCCGGTGTCGCCGCCATTGGCAACGGCGTCGGCGATCAGATCGATGGCCTGGTCGATTTCAGCCTGCAGCGCAGCCTTCGTGCCCGCGTCGGCTTCCTTGTTGTGGTCTTCCAGCAGCTTGTCGACCGTCACGCCAAGGCGGGCGGCGAGTGCCGTCTTGGCAGCGCTGATATCGCCGCCGTTGCTGTCCATCAGCACAGCCAGTTCGGTCGAGATGGCGCTGACGACAGCGTTGGCGCCGGCCGGTGCGCGGAACACCAGCGGTCGCGTGATAGCCGTGTGTGCACCTGTGTCCGGATCGTTGCGGAAGGCGTCCGTGCCAATTTCAACGGTGATGGGGCCGGAGCCTGCCAGCGTGTAGGCGCCGTTCGCATCGGTATAGGTGCTGGTTTCACCCGAATCGCACTTGCCGTTGTTGTTGGCGTCGATACAGACCTTGGCATGCTCGAAGTAGCTGCCGGTCACCACGCCCGAGGTGGACGCGGAGGCATTGCTGCTCGAATCACTGCCACCACAGGCAGACATGCTGGCCGCAACCAACGCGGTCAGCGGCAAAAGACGAAGCGCTCGGCTCATGATTTCCCTGGATTGTTGTGTGGGGGACGAAAGCGAGCGGGAGTCTGTGCTTCGTGTGTGACAAGTTGATGATGAAAACGCAGGCGTAGCCCCGATTTCGGCCCAGTTCAGCGTGATCACCATCATCAGGATGAGCAGGGGCACCACCGAACGTTTGAAGACATTTGCCACCATGGAACCCCTCCAAGGGCTGACGTGACACACGTTTGACGACATCAAAGTGTCATGGGAGCCATGCTAAGTTGCAAGGCTCCCAACATTTCGCCTATCGCAAATGCGCCGCCTTCTGCCTGTTGCAACTCATCGCGTGATCGCCGTTTCTGCGCTTGTGCTTGTTGGGCTGGCGGCCGGACTGAGCGGTTGCGGCCGCGGCGAAGCAGCGGTGGCCCATGCCGCAACCGTGGGAGCTTCGGCACCGGCAGCAGCGGCTGCTGCAGCAACATCCGCCAAGCCCGCAGCGGCGCCGGCATACGAAAGAGCCTTCTACACGATCATGGCCACGCGCCGCCCATCGGTGCCGGCGATGACGGCATTGGGCAAGGCGCTGTTTTTTGATCCTGCCCTGTCTGCTTCGGGCAAGCAGTCCTGCGCAAGCTGCCATAGCCCGACGCACGCCTACGGCCCGCCGAATGATCTGTCAGTGCAGCTGGGTGGCGCAGACATGCGCAAGACCGGCGTACGTGCCGCGCCGTCATTGCGCTATATCCAGAACGTGCCTGCGTTCACCGAGCATTTCTACGAGAACGACGGTAACGACTCGGAAGACCAGGGCCCGACCGGGGGCTACACCTGGGACGGCCGCGTGTCGTCCACACACGACCAGGCACGCATCCCGCTGTTGTCTGCGCACGAGATGGCCAACGGCACGCAGGCCGCCGTGGTGGCCAAGCTGCGCAATGGCCGCCATGCGCAGGCCTTCCGCCAAGTGTTTGGCAACGACATCCTGGACAACGAAGACACAGCCTTCCGCGCGGCGCTGATGGTGCTTGAGGTCTTCCAGCAGACGCCGTCCGAGTTCTATCCATATGACAGCAAATACGACGCGTTTTTGCGCAAACAGGTGAAGCTGTCGCCGCAGGAGATGCGCGGGCTGCAGGTCTTTGCCGATCCGGCCAAGGGCAACTGCGCGTCCTGCCATGTGAGCGCCATCAAACAGGACGGGGCGTTCCCGGCCTTCACCGATTTCGGCCACATTGCCGTGGGCGTACCGCGCAACCGCACGCTCGCAGCCAATGCCGATCCGAAGTTCTTCGATCTGGGCCTGTGCGGGCCTGACCGGACCGACCTCAGAGACCGCGCCGGCTATTGCGGCCGCTTTCGCACGCCGTCGCTGCGCAACGTGGCGCAGCGCAAAACGTTCTTCCACAACGGCGCCATCCATTCGCTGGAAGACGCGGTGCGCTTCTACGCCCAGCGCGACACCCAGCCGCAGAAGTGGTATCCGCGCAAGGCGGACGGCACGGTCGACAAGTTCGACGACCTGCCAGCCCAATACCGCGCCAACGTCAACATGGAGCGGCCGTTTGGCGGCAAGCCGGGTGACAAGCCTGTGTTGTCCGAGGCCGACGTGCGCGACATCGTGGCCTTCCTCAAGACGCTTACCGACGGCTATCGGCCGGTGCGGGCAACGCAATCCGGCGCCCAAAGCGCCAGCCGCGTTGCACAGCGCTGAGCGCCAGGCTCCAAGCGCCGCGGCCCGTTTGTTGCAACACCTTGCGCGGGATTCGCGCAAGGCCGCGCGTGCGCTGCGGTTATCATCGGCGGATCGTCTTTCTGCTGTCTTCTATTTCCCGCTATGACCTGGCTTGCTGACCCGTCCATCTGGATTGGCCTGTTCACCCTGGTGGTGCTCGAGATTGTTCTCGGCATCGACAACCTCGTTTTCATTGCCATCCTGGTCAACAAGCTGCCGCCGGCGCTGCGCGACCGCGCCCGGATGATCGGGCTGGGCCTGGCTTTGCTGATGCGCATGGTGCTGTTGGCCGCCATGTCGTGGCTGATCGGGCTCACCAAGCCGTTGCTCACGCTGGGGCCTGTCGATCTGTCGGGCCGATCAATCATCCTGCTGCTGGGCGGTTTCTTCCTGCTGTTCAAGGCCACCTCCGAGTTGCACGAGCGTCTGGACGGCGAACCGCAGGACGAAAGCCACGGCACCGGTCACGGCAAGTTCTGGAATGTGATTGCGCAGGTGGTGATTCTCGATGCGGTGTTCTCCATCGACTCCGTCATCACCGCCGTGGGCATGGTCAACGACCTGCCGGTGATGATGGCTGCCGTGGTGATCGCCATGGGCGCCATGCTGTTTGCCTCGCGCCCGCTGACGGAGTTCGTCAACGCGCATCGCACGGTGGTGGTGCTGTGCCTGAGCTTCCTGCTGATGATCGGCTTCTCGCTCGTTGCCGAGGGCCTGGGCTTTCATATTCCGAAGGGCTATCTGTATGCGGCCATCGGCTTCTCGATCCTGATCGAGTTCTTCAACCAGGTGGCCCAGCGCAATACCGTGCGCTACGATCGCCGCCGCCCGCTGCGCGAGCGCACCGCCGATGCGGTGCTGAGCCTGCTGGGCGACCGCCGTGGCGCGCCGGCAGAGTCCGAATCGCACGAGACCGCCTCACACGATGCTGGCCAGCCCGTGCCCGAGACCGTGTTCCGCCCCGAAGAGCGCAGCATGGTCAGCGGCGTGCTGGACTTGGCCGAGCGCTCGGTGCGCTCGATCATGACGCCGCGCCACGATATTTCGTGGGTGGATCTGGACGCCGATGCGGCCGTCACGCGCAAATTGCTGCTGGCCGTGCCGCATAACCAGTTTCCGGTCTGCCGTGGCGGCCTGGATGACCTCTTGGGTGTGGCGCGCGCCAAAGACCTGATGGGCGATCTCGACACCCGTGGCTCCATCGACGTAGACCGCAGCGTGAAGCCTGCGCTCAAGGTGTCCGACAACATCGGCATCCTGCGCCTGATGGATCAGCTCAAGCGTGCGCGCGGGCGCATGCTGGTGGTGACCGATCCGCTGGACGTAGTGCAAGGCGTGGTCACGCCCATCGACGTGCTCGAGGCCATTGCGGGCGAATTCCCTGATGAAGACGAACGCCTGGGCGTGGTGGAAGTCAGCGATGGCTGCTGGGAAGTGGCCGGCGAGGCTGACCTGCGCCAGCTCGAAGATGTCCTGCACGTCGACTGGCTGCTAGACGAAGGCGGCGGTGCCACGAGCCTGGGTGGCTACCTCTTCAACCAGTGGGACCGCCTGCCCGAAGTGGGCGACACGCTGGTGCGCCACGACCTCCGTTTCGTGATCCTTGAAGCCGGCAGCCGCCGCATCGTGCGCGTGCGCATCGAGCGTATGGAAGATGTGACAGCCCCCGAGGCTGAAGCTTAAGACGTCGTCGATGTGGCCGGCCGTGGTGCACGCGCCAGGCCAAGGCTAATCACGGCTGCCAGCACGCAAGCAATGCCACCCACCTGGCGCGCGCTGACGGCCTCGTCGAGCAGCGTTGCTGCAAATACCACGGCTGCCACAGGGGCCAGCGCGGTAAACAACGATGCCTCTGCACCGCTTACGCGCGCGGCCCCGGCATACCAGAGCACAAAACCACCGACGGTCGGCACGATGGCGTAATACGCCACGGCCATCAGCGCGTGTGTTGCCTGCGTCGATGCGTGCAACTGCCATGGCGCTTCCCATAGCGCGGGCAGCAGCGCCGCCAGCAAACCGAATGCACTCATCAGCGCCGACAGCGCAAGCGGCGGCACCGGCGTGCGCAGCCGCTTGTTGAGCAGGATGAAAAGCCCCTCGCACACCACGGCGCCCATCACCAGCAGGTTGCCGAGCAGCGGATGTGTCGCGTCGCCGCGCGGCTGCAGGGCGATGGCCAGCACCCCGGCGGTGGCCAGCCCAATCGCCCCGAGCACCGCGCGCCCGGGTCGTTCGCCCAGCAGCACGATCGCGATCAGCGCAGACATGACCGGCAGCGTGCCGATGATGACGCCCGCGTCTGCGGCCGACGTGTGCCGTAACCCGGAAATGAGCAGCGTCGTATAGCCCACGCTGCCGGCACCCGCCTGCACGAAAAGCAGTGCCCAATCCCGGCGTGCGAGCACGGGCCAGCGCGTGCGCGTCATGCGCATGATGAACAGGAACAGCGGCAGCGCCATCGCAAAGCGCAACGCTGTCGCCGTAAATGGCGGCAGGCCCGCCGCGATGATCTTGCTGGCCGCCACGGTGCTGCCCACCAGCACCATCGCCAGCGCAAGGTAGAGACAACCTTCAAGTCGATTGGACAGTTTTGGCATTTCGCATCCTGCGTGTGTGGATGCCGCAGGATGGGCCCACGCGATGCGCGCGTCTTGAACGAAATTGCAGCGAGGGGAGGGTGAAAGATGTGGCTAGCGCGCCGCCGCCACCATGCCCGGCGATACGCCGTACTTGCGCACGAACTGCCGCGTCATGTGGCTTTGATCGGCAAAGCCGCAGGCGGCTGCTACGTCCGCCAAGGGCTGGCCTTGGGCGATTAGCCGGCGCGCCAGGGCCACGCGACGCTGCACCTGATAGGCGTGCGGCGTAAGACCGGTCACGCGGGCAAAGCCGCGCAACACCTGGAAGCGGCTCAGGCCCGTTTCGTGTGCGAGGTCGAGCAGGGAGATGGCGGCAGCCGGGTCATCGTCGATGCGCGTGCGGGCAAGCCGGATGGCATCGGGCGCTTCGTCGGCGTGGTGGCTGGCGTGGTGGTTGGCGGCGTGCAGGGCGTCTGCCAATACGGACAGCAGCAGCTGCTCGCGCAGCAGTGCATCGCTTTGTGCGGCGGGCACCGTCATCTGCGCAAACAGCAGGCGCATGCGCGGGGCGAGGTCTGCGTCGTGGATGACCGGGCGGTCAAATTCAGCGTCGCCGCAGTGGCTGGGGTGCAGATCCGTCGCCAGTTCGGCGACCACGCCGGGGTCGAGGTAAAGCATGCGCCATGCGCGGCCGGCATCGCCGATGGGTGTGCCATCGTGCACTTCAAACGGATTGACCGTGATGACGTCGCCTGCGCCGGCTTCCACCATGCCGCGTCCGCTGAACGACTTCTGTGCCCCGCGATCGACGATGCCGATGCCGAACTGGCCATGCGTGTGGCGCGGGAAGGTGTGGCCGGAATCTGCGGCGACCGCCTCCACGCCGCGCATGGCGCAGCGACGCATCGAAAACGCGGGGTTGGCCGGCCGGCTGGGCAAGGGCGGTTCCTTGTAAGGGGATACGCGAATCTACGGGGGTGCAGCGTGGCAGCAGCATACGCTTTCTTCGCATTTCGCTCATTTTTTGCCCACAGGCGGTTGGTATGCTGGGGCTTTCTGCGGCAGCGCGCCCGGTAAGATGAGGCCGTGCCTGCTGCCGGGCAGCGCGGGAACCGCTCCAGCCGGGGCGCCCCGGCAGCCTCTGACTCATCCATGCGCCCGTCTTTCGGTATTACCTCCAAGCTGTTCGTTGCGTTGTTCATGCTGAGCATCGTTGTTGCGCTCGCCATGGGCGCGGCGGTGCGCTGGCGCTTTGACGCCAACTTTCTCGACTACGTGAACGCGCGCGAATCCGAGCGCATGGCCGTGCTCGCGCAGGGCGTGGAAGCCGCCTACACGCAGCACGGCAACTGGGATTTCCTGCGCAACGATCGCATGGCGTGGTTTCGCCTGCTGCGCCGCGAGGGTGCCCGGGCTCGCGCCAACGGCATGGGCGGCGACCGCTTCGACCTGCCACCGGGCCATCGCTTCGATCCACTGCCACCCGGCCCGGACCGCGGCATGGACAGAGACATGCCGCCGCCCGGCCCGCCTCCCGCAGGGAGCCTGCCGCCGCATCCGCCCGGCGAGCCGCCCGTGCCGCACTCGCCGATCTGGCTGCTAGATGCGCAGCGCAACGTCATCATTGGCGACGGGCCACCGCTCGGGCCGAACGCCCGATGGCACGAACTGCACCACAACGGCCAGACCGTCGGCTGGCTGGCCATGCCGCCGCGCGTGCGGGTGCCCGAAGGCGCCGACCAGGCATTCCAGGCGCAGCAGCTGCGCGCTACGTGGATCATCGCGGGGCTGTCGGTCCTGCTGGCGGCGCTGGTGGCGGTGCTGCTCGCACGCGGTCTGCTGGCTCCGATGCGCCGGCTGACCGATGCCGCACGCCGCATGGCTGACGGCGACTACGCCACCCGTGTCGACGTGCATTCGCGCGATGAACTCGGCGAGTTGGCTGCAGATTTCAACCATCTTGCCGCCTCGCTGGAGGCCAACCAGAAGATGCGGCGTCAGCTCACGGCCGACATCTCGCACGAACTGCGCACGCCCCTGGCCGTGCTGCGCGGCGAACTGGAAGCACTGGAAGATGGCGTGCGTCCGTTGACGGCCACGTCGCTCGCGTCATTGCAAGCCGAGGTGTCGACCCTCAGCAAGCTCATCGACGATTTGTACGAGCTCTCGCTGGCCGATGTGGGCGCGCTCGCCTTCCACATGGAGCCGCTCGACCTGGCCGATACCGTGTGCAGCGCCGTGCAGGGCTTTACGTCACGTCTGATGGAAAAGGGCATTGCGCTGCAGCTGGACGTGCCGGCAGCGCCGTCGCATGCAACGATGGTCAAGGGCGACGCGCAGCGCCTGCGTCAGGTCATGCAGAACCTGCTGGAGAACACGCTGCGCTACACCGATGCCGGCGGCACGCTGCGCGTGCATGTCCATCAGGACGGTGACTGGCAGCAGATCGACGTGCAGGACAGCGCGCCGGGCGTGCCCGAGGCGATGCTGCCGCGCATCTTCGACCGCCTGTTCCGCGTGGATGCCTCACGCAGCCGGGCGCAGGGCGGGGCCGGTCTGGGCCTGAGCCTGTGCCAGACCATTGTCGCCGCACACGGCGGCACCATTGACGCCAGACATTCGCCGTTGGGCGGGCTGTGGATCGCCATTCGCCTGCCGATTCTTGATGTGCTTGATCCGCTAGCCGACCATGATTCTGATCATTGAAGACGAACCCAAGCTGGCCGCATTGATGACCGACTATCTGCGCGCCGCTCACTACGAGACCGAGTGGCTGGCCGATGGCACGCATGCCACGCAGCGCGTTCGCGAAACCTCACCCGAACTCGTGCTGCTCGACCTGATGCTGCCCGGTAAGGACGGCCTGGAAATCTGCCGTGAGGTGCGCGCCTTCAGCGAAGTGCCGATCGTCATGGTGACGGCGCGGGTGGAAGAAATCGACCGCCTGCTCGGCCTCGAGCTTGGCGCTGACGACTACGTCTGCAAGCCCTTCAGCCCGCGCGAACTGGTGGCGCGCATCAAGACCATCCTGCGCCGCGTACAGCGCGCCGGTGGCGTGCCGGAGAGCGCCTTGCAGATCGACGGTGCCGCCTATGCCGCCACGCTGCGCGGCCAGCGCCTCGACCTCACGCCGGTGGAATTTCGCTTGCTGGCCGCACTGGCGGGCGCACCGGGGCGCATTCTGTCGCGCTCGAACCTGCTCGAGCAGATCTACGACGACCACCGCATCGTGACCGACCGCACGGTCGACACGCACATCAAGAATCTGCGCCGCAAAATGGAGCAGGTGAGCCCGGGCACGGACATGATCCATTCCGTCTATGGTGTGGGTTACCGCCTCGACGCCTGAGGTTCAAGAAAACTCCTCGGTTTGCCCACCTTTTGTGCAGGGTCGATGGCTACAGTGAACGTATGGTCGGCTTGCTCGGCCGACGATCTCATGAGGAGCTTCAACATGACCGCTGTGACTTCCCGCGTGGCAGGTTTTGCTGCCGGACTTTTGCTTTCGTGCGCCGCACTGGCCCAGACCGCCGGGCCCGGCGCTGTTCCGCTCTCGCCCATGCCACCCATGGCACCTCATGGTCCGGGCATGATGGAGCGCGGGCCAGGCATGGGCCCCGGCGGCCCGCGTGGCATGGGCCCGCATCATGGCGGCGCGCCCTTTCTGCGTGGCCTGAGGCTGAGCGAAGAGCAGCGCGACAAGATTTTCGCCATCGAATATGCGCAGATGCCGGATGCGCGAGAGCAGCGCAAGGCTATCGAGCATGCCCGCCGCGACTTGCACCAGATGGTGGCGTCAGGCCAGTATGACGAAGCGCGTGCACGTGCCCTGACTGAATCGCTCGGCCGCGCTGTTGCCCGCGAAGCGCAATTGCGCGCGCAGGCCGGCGCCAAGATCATGCAGGTGCTTACGCCGGAACAGCGCAAACAGGTGGGCGAGCGTGAAGCCCAGCGCGTGGCGGAACTTGAGTCCGGCGAAGGCGGGCCGGAACCGGTGCCGATGATGTAATTCGCGGCTGCCCAAAGATGGAATCGGTTCTCGGTCTGCAGCGGAGCCCGAGAACGGATTTCTAGCGGTAAACCACCACCGGCACGTGCGCGTAGGTCAGCACCTTGCGCGTCTCGTTGCCGATCAACAGGCGCCCCATCAGGCTGCGGTGCCCGTGCGATGCCATGAAGATGACGTCGCATGCGTGCCGCTTTGCCGCATCGAGGATGCCCAGATAGGGCTCGGCAAACTGCGACACATCGCTGTCGAACTGCACGCCTTCTTCGCGGGCACGCTCTGCGATGCGGTCAATGCAGTCCTTCGCGTAGCCCTGCACCGTTTCCATGTAATGCGCATGCGGACACTCGCCCACGCCGGCCGAATAGGCCATGTTGGGGAATTCTTCAATGCACGTGTAGGCGGTGAGACGGCAACCGGTGGCGCGCGCCAGCTTGAGCGCGCCGTCGATGGCCTTGCGGCATTGCTCGGAGCCGTCGGTCGGCAGGAGGATATGGGTAAACATGGCGGTCTCCATGGGGAACCCATCTCCACGTTACTGCGCGCACCGATGCGCCTCTATCGTGGAAAACGCTAGTCCAGCGCAGCTTTTCAGCCGATACCGACGATCGGCTGGTCGCAATGCACGGTCGTTCGCATATTGACGAGGCAGGTTAAGGCTTAGCCCCGTTGCCACGCCTGCCGGTAGCGCGACGGCGACGCGCCGAGCTGCAGCGCAAATCGCCGGCTGAAATGGCTGGCACTGGCAAAGCCGCAGCGCTCGGCAATCGTCGCCAGCGCAAGGGTGGTTGTGCGCAGCAGCGTTTGCGCGCGCGCCATGCGTTGCTGCATCACCCACTCATGCGGTGCGGCCCCGAATGACGCGCGAAACATCCGCGCGAAATGGAATTCCGACAGATTCGCTTCTGCCGCCAATTGCCCGAGTGACAGGGGCAGGTGCAGTTCTGCGTCGATGCGTGCCGCAATGCGCCGGCATACGTGCGGCGCCAGCCCGCCGCGCACAGCCAGCGCCCGCGTGCGGCCCTGTGTCTGCACGAGATACGACAGCGTGTCATTGGCCAGCGCGTTGGCGCGCATGCGGTCGTCCAGGTCGGTCCAATCGAGCTGGGCGATGTTCGCGCAAGCCTGTGCGAGATGGGCGTCTTCAATGAAGGTGCGGTCGTGCAGCGTGAACAGGCGGGGCTCTGCGTCGAGCAGGCGCACAGCGTGACCGGCCAGCGCGTCGGGCGGGAAATACAGGTGAACGAAGCGCATGGGCTGCTCGATCACCCAGCTCGATTGGTGTTCAGCCGGCAGCATGCACACGCGCCCTGGCGCGCCGAACAGATGCGGTAGATCTTGCCGGTGCGTGGTATAGCCGCCTTGCAGATAGACCGACAGCGTGTGGTGCTCGGGCTGGATGTAGCGCGCCTCGTCGTGCTCGTTGCGCCAGATGGCGGCGGTCACGCCGTCGCCCAGATTCGTCACGCGCTCAAGCGATGCGCGCGAGCCGCGTGCAAGCGTGCCGAAGACGCTCGCGTCTGCGGTGACGCGAGGGTCCGCGGGCTGGGACGAAGGGGATGTGGGGGCAGGGCGCACGCGTTGATGTTACCAACGATGGCACCGCGATGCGATGCAAAGAGCAGGGGCGCTATCCGCCGCAGAGCTGGCGCGCCACCTCGCCTGCCAGGCCGACGGCGTCTACGCGTTGCCAGCCCGCATCGTTGGCGAGCTGCCTTTCGCTGACGGTCAGCGCGCCTTGATACAGCTTGGCTTGCGACACCGAAAACTGCCGGCTGCGGCAATCGACGGTGTACAGAAAATCGGCCATGTCGCCGCGAAAGGCGCCGAACATGCGCTGCAGCGAACGCATGCCCGCACGGTTGGACGCTTCTACGCGCACCCACGCACTGACCGGGCCGCTGGGCATGCGCTGGATGCTGCCAACGTCAAGCGACGCGTAACTGTCCGGTTGATCGGGCAGCTGGATCCAGCGCTCCGCACCGGCCACCGGCATGGACAGCGCCGCCAGCGCTGCCAGCATGCCGGCCATGGCGCGGTGTGCGAAGGCGAAGGGTGTCATCGCGGCTTGCCGCCCGGTACGGGAATGGCAATCGAGTCGGAATGACTGCAGGCCATCATCACGCCGGCCTTGTCGACGTCGATCATTACGGTGCCGGGCTTGTCGGCTGTGCTGGGCGTGGCCGCCAAGCTGCCCGACAGGCGCTGCATGATCGCCTGGCAGGTCGGGGCCGTGGAGGCAACAGTCGTGGATTTGGCTGTCTTGGCCGCCGGGATGGGGGTGGGCGCGGCGGCAGCAACAGCGGGTCGGGTCGGGGCAGGCGCGGTGCCGGCCGTGGGTGGCGTAGAAGCGTGCGCGCGAGGCAACGCAACAAGTGCGGCCAGCACGCTCACGGCAATCAACAACCGCGTGGTGCGCCGTGAAAGCGATCGATTGGGGGGAGACAGAGACGGCATGACAGTCCAGACACGTGCATCCAATTTGCGCCTGCTAGGTCACGGGGCAGACGCGCTCTTTCGACCAGTAACGGCACGCCGCGCGCGAACTTAACGCGGCAATCTGCCTCATGGGTCACTCCAGCGTGATTTTGCCTGCGCAGAATACTTCATGTGAACGACATAATCGGGCAGGTTGGAACATTCTCATCAATGTAGCGACCAACCAATATGCCGGGGAGATTTTTCCGGCGTCGTCGGCATCGTGAAACGTACCGCACACAAGGCTCGCACATGCAGGCGATGTAAGCAGACGGGACAAGCAGCAACGGGGTTCATGCAGTGCCAAAAAAAATGGGTCGGCGGAAATGAAAATGCGATGGAATATCCGGCCTTTTCCGCCCTTTGTTTTTCCAAGGGGACCACTATGATTCATAACATGGTGATGCGACGGAACTTTGCGTCGCTTGCCTCATGGGTCAGTTCTCCTCTCTGGAACAGATCGACACGGTCCAGAGATTTCAACCCGCGCCTCGTCAACTGAGCGCGGGTTTTTTCTTGGGTCATGCCAACGTAGGGTGGCCACCACACGCCCCTCAGGGGTATCACACGCTGCACCCTTCAGTTTTCCACCGGCGCGCCGTTGTGGTTAGGGGCGAGACACGTGTAGTCTGCCTCTCGCTTTCCCATTGCCGTCGCTGTTGCTGTTATCGCTCAAGCCATCGCATTGCCCATGACCCAGTTTCTTCCGGCGCAGGCCGGAGCCTCTCCTACAGACGTTGCGCCGCGCTCCGAGGCCGCGCAACGTCCGGTGGCGGCCATGGCGGGGGCGATGACTGAACTGCGCGGTACCGATTTCGACGCGCTGTCCCGGCTGTCGTCCGACGCGGTATTGCTGACCGTGGACGGGCGGCTGGTGCGAGCCAACCCGGCCGCCGCCCGCTTGCTGGGCGCGCAAGATGCAGCGCAACTGACGGGCCTGCAACTCGCCGGCCTGATTCATCCCGATGACGTTGCCCAGGTGATTCCGCGCCTGGCAGGCATGGTGAGCAGCGGCCTTTCTGCCCAGCCGGTCGAACACCGGCTGGTGCGCGCCGACTACACGCATGTGCTGGTTGCCAGCGAAGCCGCTGCGTGCGAGCACGAAGGTCAGCCCGCCGTCATGCTCGTGCTGCGCGAGGCCGTGTCGCGCCATGCGCTGGAGCGCCACGCCGTACAGGCTCGCGCCGAAGCGCTGCATGCGCGCCGTCTGCTCGCTTCGGAGAACGCCGTGCTTGCGCAACTTGCCTCCAATGCGACGCTGTCGACCGTGCTGCGCCACCTGTGCCTGTACGTCGAGCAGGTCTATCCGAATGCCATGTCGGCACTGTTGTTGCTGGACGCCGACTCCCAGACCATGAGTGTGGCCGCTGCGCCCACGGTGCCTGCGGCCTATGCCGCCACGCTGGAGAACACGCCCGTCGGTCCCGATGCCGGCGCATGCGGTTGTGCCGTGTACCTGGGTGACGCCGTCTTCATCGAAAACATTGCGACCGACCCGCGCTGGCAACACGAGCGCACGGCAGCATTGGCAGCGGGCTTTGTCTCCGCATGGGCGTTGCCGATCCGCTCATCGCGTGGCGACAAGCTTGGCGTGCTGGGACTGTTCTATCGGCAACCGTGCGTGCCCGCGGAAGAAGAGCAGCATTTCCTCGACGACGTTACGCACCTGGCGGGCGTTGCCATTCAGAAGGACAACGTCGAACGGGGCCTGGCCGAAAGCGAGGAGCGCTATCGGCTGGCGATCTCGAACCTGCACGAAGGCGTTGTCATCATGTCGCCGGACGGCGTGGTGCAGGCAGCCAACGCCAGCGCCGAGCGCATCTTGCGCGTGCGCCCGGGGCAGCTCGTCGGCCGCAACCGGCTCGACCCGATTCAACGCGTGGTGGACGAAGACGGCAAGGAAGTCGGTGCGACCATGATGCCGTCCGGGCAGGTGCTGCGCACTGGCGAACCCATCTTCGGCCGTGTGTACGGGCTGTTGCTCAAGACCGGTGAGCTGATGTGGGTGCGGCAGAACATCATCCCCATCCGTCGGCATGCCGAGCCGGCACCCAGCAGCGTGATGTTGTCGTTTGCCGATATCACCGATATCAAGCGCGCGGAGCAGCGCCTGCGCCATCTGGCGGCGCACGATGCGCTCACGGGGTTGACCAACCGCAGCTTCTTCATCGCGCACCTGGAAAGCACCATTGAGAGCGCCCGCGACGAGAGCCGCGAGCTGGCGTTGTTCTTCCTCGACCTCGACCGCTTCAAGAGCGTGAACGATACCGCCGGCCATGCCTGCGGCGACACGCTGCTGCAAAGCGCCGCCGCACGCCTGACCGATTGCATTGGCCCCGGCGACGTGATCGCCCGTCTTGGTGGCGACGAGTTCGTCATCCTGATCGACCAGCGTGTCGAAGGAAAGCGCATTGCGTTGCTGGCTGAACGATTGCTTCAAGCCATGCGCGAGCCGTTCGATACCGTCAACGGGCGGTATTACCTGGGCGTGTCGATTGGTGTGGCGCTGTATCCGCATGACGGCATTTCGGGTTCCGACCTGCTGCGTTCGGCCGACGCCGCCATGTACCGCGCCAAGCAGAACGGCCGCAACCGTGCCCAGTTCTATACGGCCGAGCTCAACGCCCGGCTGCAACGCCGCTACATGCTGGAAAACGCGCTGCGCGATGCACGCGAGAACAACGAACTGCAGCTCGTCTATCAACCCAAGTACGACCTGGCCAGCCATCGCATCGTCGGGGCCGAGGCGCTGCTGCGCTGGAACAGCGCCAAGCTTGGGGCGATCTCGCCGGTGGAGTTCATCCCGGTGGCGGAAGAGACGGGCCTGATCGTGCCGATCGGCGCGTGGGTCTTACGGCGCGCCTGCGAACAGGCCGTGATCTGGTACGAGGCGCTGGGCTATGACTTCCGCATGGCGGTCAACCTGTCGGCGCGCCAGTTCCAGGCCGGCGACGTGGTCCCGATGATCGAGCAGACGTTGGCCGACACCGGCCTGCCGCCCACCGCGCTCGAAGTCGAAATTACCGAAAGCCTGCTGATGGGCGGTGCGGATGAAGTCCGCCCGATGTTCGATGCGCTCACCGCGCAGGGCATCCGGATCTCGATCGACGATTTCGGCACCGGGTATTCATCGCTGTCGTATCTGCAGCGTTTCCCGATCAGCAACGTGAAGATCGACCGCTCGTTCATCACCGGCATTCCGGGCGATCCGGATTCCGTGGCGCTGACGGAGGCCATCGTCGCCATGGCGCGCGCCCTGGGCATGACCGTCACCGCCGAAGGTGTGGAAGACGCCGACCAGGTGGAGTTCCTCGCCAAGGCAGGCTGCCAGGAAATCCAGGGTTATTACATCGGCAAGCCTGTCACGGCCGAAGGGTTCGACCGTTTGCTGCGGGCGCACCTGTCGGTGGTGGATGCCGGCGTGCGCGCCGCGCTGGGCTGACTGCCCGACCCGAATCGCATCTTTCCCGCCATTCACACCGGCGTTTCTGCCGTTCGTCGCAATCCGCTCCCGCGTGCGGGGGCCGGCACCTAAGCTGGCGTCATTCCAACAGGGAGACCGCCATGCTTGAATCGATCGCCTCCATCGTCTCGCATACGCCCACCTGGGTGTTCGTGGTGTTTGCCGTGCTGATTGGCATCGGGATGCGTCAGATGCAGTCCCGCATCGTGTCGCGCCGCCGTCTGATCGTGCTGCCGCTGGTGGTGGCCGCGTATTCGCTTTACGGAGTGTCGATGGCAAGCCATGGCAGCCCGCTTGCGCTCACGATGTGGCTGGTGGCCGTTCTGGTGGCGTTCCTGTTGACGTACATGTCGCCGCCCAACGGCGCCGTGTCTGAAACGGCCCACACCGTTCGCGTGCCCGGAAGCTGGGTGCCGATGGTGGTGATCGTGGGCCTGTTCGCCGCCCGCTATGCCTACAACGTGATGCTGGCGATGCACCCGGAAGTCTCGCACTCTGCCAGCTTCATGGCGATGTTCAGCGCGCTGTTCGGCTTCCTGGGCGGTCTGCTCCTCTCGCGCTCGGTGCTGCTGCATGTGCGTACGCCGCGCCTGGCGGCGGCTTGAGCCAGCGAACCGGCGTTAACACGTTAACATCCTGCATGTTGCAATCTCCATCCAAGACGAGACGACATGCTGGAACTCGACGGCACCATCTGGCTGCGCGCCGGTGAAGACAATTGGGGCGGGCGCGGCCGAATCGAACTGCTGGCTGCCATCGGACAGACCGGCTCCATCACCGCAGGCGCAAAAGCCGTAGGTCTTTCCTACAAGGCCGCGTGGGACGCCATCGATACCATGAACAACCTGGCCGGCGAGCCGCTGGTGGTGCGCACCACGGGCGGCAAGGGCGGCGGTGGCAGCGTGCTGACGCCGCGCGCCCAACGGCTGATCGAGAGCTTCCGCGTGTTGGAAGCCGAGCACCGCCGCTTTGTCGATCGCCTGGATGCCGCCGCGCACGCTGCCAGCGAAGACGTCAACCTGCTACGCCGCCTCATGCTGCGCACGAGCGCGCGCAACACGCTGTTCGGCACGGTGGAATCGGTAGCGTCGGGTGCTGTCAATGATGTGGTGACGCTGCGCCTGCCCGGCGGGCAGGCGGTTGCCGCCACCATCACCCAGGAAAGTACGCGCGTGTTGCAGCTGGCGCCGGGCGTACAGGCTGTGGCGCTCATCAAGGCGCCTGCCGTGATGCTGATGCGTGGCGCCGGCGAGTGGCGCGTCTCCGCAGAGAATCAATTGCCGTGCGTGGTCACGGAAATCCGCGATGGCGCGGTGCAGGCCGAAGTGCGCCTGCGCCTGCTGGACGCGAATGCCACGTCCGCGGGCGAGACCGTGCTGGTGGCCATGCTCTCGCGCACGGCGGTGGAAACCCTGGCACTGGCCGAAGGCGTGGAAGCGGTGGCGGTGTTCGAGGCATCGAGTGTGATTCTGGGATTGGCCTGAAGCGCCCATGACGCCCAAGACCCTGCTGATCGTCTACCACTCGATGACGGGCGGCGCGCGCCAGATGGCCGAGGCCGCGCAGGCGGGTGCCGCAGAAGAGGGCGGCGTTGCCGTGCGGTTGATGCACGCAACCCAAGCCGGCCCCGACGATGTGCTCGGGGCAGACGGCTATCTCTTCGCGACACCGGAAAACCTCGCGGCCATCAGCGGGCAGCTCAAGGATTTTTTCGACCGCTGCTATTACCCCGCGCTCGACCGTATCAACGGCCGGCCATACGCGTGCCTGATCTGTGCAGGCAGCGATGGCCTGAACGCGGTGCGCCAGATTGAGCGCATTGCCGCCGGCTGGCGGCTCAAGCCCGTGGCCGAGCCGATCATCGTCTGCACGCATGCGCAAACGCCCGAGGCCATCCTGGCCCCCAAGCAGATTGGCGCAGATGATCTGGAGCGCTGCCGCGTCCTGGGTCAGGCCGTGGCAACCGGGCTTGCGCTGGGCGTTTTCTAGCGCTTTACCACTGCCGTCAGATGCGGATACGGCGACAGCGGTGCCGCATCGTGTGCGCGCACGGCATCGGCCACGACGCGGCCATCGCGCAACTCGAATACGTGGTCTCCGAAGATCTCCACATCGGCCGGGTCGTGCGTGATCATCAGCATGGGTATCTGCAGCCGCGCTTGCAGGGCGGACAGCTCGGAACGCATGCGCGTGCGCAGTGCCGGGTCCAGTGCGGCAAAGGGCTCGTCCAACAGCAGCATGGAGGGCTCGGCGATCAGCGCGCGGGCCAGTGCCACACGCTGGCGCTGGCCGCCGGAAATCTGCGACGGGTAATTGGCGGCGACGGTGCCCAGCTCGAACGTGTCGATCCACTGCTGCACGCGTGGATCGCGTGTGCGGCGCGGCGGGTTGAACCACCCGCGCTTGAGCCCGAACGCAATGTTCTGCGCCACCGTCAGGTGGTTGAAGAGCGCGTAGTCCTGGAAGAGGTAGCCGACGCGGCGTTCCTGCGCGCTCAGGCTGATGCTCTCGGCGTGGTCGAACAGCGTGCGGCCGTTGAGCACGATGCGGCCGCGCTCGGGCGTCATGAGGCCCGCAATGGCGCGCAGCGTGAGGCTCTTGCCGGCGCCCGACGGGCCGTACAGCACCACGCGCCGGCTGTCGGAGCGCACGGCAACGTCGAGCGAGAACACGCGCGCCGCGCTGGTGAGCGTTTTCTGCACGACGAGATCGATCATGCCGCCGCTCATGCCAGTTGCTCCTGCAGGCTCGGCGCGCGCGCCTGCAGCAGGCGGCTGGCCACCACCAGTACCACGATGCAGGTGAGCGAGGTGATCAGCACCAGCGTGTTGGCCGTGGCGTCGTCGCCGGCCTGCACGGCTTCGTAGATCGCGACGGAAAGCGTCTGCGTACGGCCGGGCAGATTGCCGGCGATCATGAGCGTGGCACCAAACTCGCCCAATGCGCGCGCAAACGCCAGCAGAACGCCGGCGGCGATGCCGCGTGCAGCCAGCGGCAGCGTCACGCGGAAGAACACGGCGGCCTCCGGTAGGCCCAGTACACGCGCCGCGCTTTCCAGTTGATGATCGACACCTTCAAAGGCGGCGCGCGCGGATTTCATGACCAGCGGAAACGCCACCACGGTGGAGGCGATCACCGCGCCCTGCCACGTAAAGACGAGCTGGATACCCATGCTGTCGAGCCAGCCGCCGACCGTGCCGCGCCGGCCCAGCAGCACCAGCAGGTAATAACCGAGCACCGTTGGCGGCAGCACCAGGGGCAGGGTCAGGACGGAATCGACGACGTCGCGCAAGCGGCTGCGCGTGCGCGCGAGCGCGTAGGCCGCGCCGACGCCCAGCAGGAGGTTCAGGACGGTCGCCCAGCCGGCCACCTTGAGTGAAAGCAGCAGAGGCGTCCAGATGGAAGCGGACATGCGGATAGTGTGCGAAGGTGCCATCGGCCGGCCGGATGATTCTCGCGAACCGAGAGGTGACGCGTTGGGTGCCGGCGACAGATTGGAAACGTTATCCGCAATATAGGGTTGGATATAACGCACGGTCAATCCTGACACAGTGATGCCCGGCATGTGGCAAGGGGCATGGACGCGCGGCCCCGGCGCCATTGTCAGAGGCGTGGTTTGCTGCGTTGCGACATAAGCCGCGTCGATGGTGGGGCACTAAAAAGTTTTGTTGGACAACGTTGCCACCGGCTTGCAACAATGCGCCAAAACGTAGGCCGGACGTCGCTTTTCACGATCTGCGCCCAGCGGTGCTCAGGGTCACCGCGCAGCAAATGTCATCCCCCGGGGGGGAAACAGCCTTGGCCATGGCCGGAAACATTCCGGCGGCCAAGCAGGTGTTTCCAACATGACCGGAGGACGGCAATGGCCGCCGCACATCGCTCAGATGGTCTGCAGGCAGTACGTTTCCCCCGCGCCGAAGACCTGGCGCTGCTGATGGACATGCGCACCGCGCTCAAGGCAGCGGGCGCGCAGTCTGGCGTTTCCACCCACGCAAGCCCTTCCGTCCAGCTCGACCTGGATGCGCTGTCCGCGAAGGCGGACACTGCGCCGCTACCAGGGCACGCCGATTCCCTGGCTGCGCGCACAGCCGCGGACGATGCCGCCAATGGCGACCGCTTTTTCGTACCGCTGCCGCCGGGCACGGACGTGATTTCCGTGGACGAGCACGCGCTGCTGTTCGAGCCCGCACCCGCGCAGCCGGGTCGACTGCGCCTGGCTGCCGAGCTGCAGGCCGCACGCGGGGTGGCCGAGCGAGCACGCATTGTGTCCGGGCTGATGGGGCTGATGGGTTTTTCGTCCCTCACATACGCGCTGACCGAACGCCACGAAAATGCCCCGCCTACGGTGGCCATGCTCAAGAACTACGTGGCGCCGCGGTTCTTGCAGCGTTATTGCGGCGAACGTCTGTTCACCGTCGACCCACGCCTGCCTGCGGTGTTTGCCACGGGCATGCCGCTGGTGTGGGATCTGGCATCGCTCGCGCGGGGCCAGGCGCGCATGGAGCCGGCGATGCGCGCGCTGCTGCAGACGATGGACGAACACGGATTGCGCAGCGGCGTGATGTTCAGCCTGGGCGCGGGCAAGGGCATGAACCATGCGATTGTCAGCCTCAGTTCGCCGCATGCGGGGCGGGAATGGATCAGCGACAGCGTGCTCGGCCAGTCGATCCTCTTTGGCATGGCGCTGCATCAGGTCTGGCGGGCGCCGCTGCAAACGTTCACGCGCAACACACGCGTATCCGGTGAAGACGCACCGCTCACCGTCATGCAAAGCCGAGTGCTGACGTGCCTGGCCGCCGGCATGAGCGATAAGGAAATCGCCATCAAGCTGCACACCACAGCGCACAACGTTGATTACCACCTGCGCCTGATTCGCCGCCGCTACGGCGCGACCAACCGCGCTCAGTTGGCCTACATTGCGGGCCGCCTGAACCTGATCTGACCGGGATGGGGATGTGGAAGCTGCCGCGCGGCGCTCAGCGCGGCAGCGCCACGCAGCGCAGGCACGATGTGCCGTCGGCGCGATTACACGCAAGGATCATCACCTGCCGGCCGGTCTGGCCGGTGCACGCGCTGCCGGTCAGCACGCGTGGCTGCGCGGGCGCAGATACCGGGCGTGGCGCCCCGGGAGCGGGTGTACCGCCGCCGGCGGGCACGACCGGAATCGGCTCGATCCGTCCACGGGCGGCGTCGGGCACGATGGCCGGCACGTCCCCAGCATTAGCGACAACCTTCTGCACATAGCCGTGGCGGAAGCCGGTCTCGAAATTGCCGCTGTAATAGCAAGACAGCGCCGCGCGCAACGCCTGTTGCTGATCTCCATAGCGCGGCAATGAACGTGCAAAGCATTCAGCCAGGATGGTGCCGCCTGCGCGCAGGTTGCGGCAGGCGTCGAACGCGGTTTCCAGCGTCTCGCCAAAGCGCGCGAGGTTGTAGCGGTTGACCTGCCCGAGTCCCACGCTGAAGTTGTAGCCCTGGCGCTCCAGTGAACGCGCGGTGGCCACGGCTTCTTCCAGCGTGGCAGGCTGGCGCACGAGCCTGCCGCCCACCACGCCGATCGCATAGGGGTTGTAGGCAGACTCCGTGCGCACCAGCGCTTCCAGCGTGACGCGGTCAACGCGCGGCGCGCAGGTGGCGGCCAGCGTGGCAAAGGCGCGTGCATCAATACGCGGGCCTGCCACGGCAGACGTGGCTGCCATGCAAGCGCCAAACGCCATGGCGGCAATGATGAAAGCACTGGCACGCATGGTCGCCACCTCTATCGATAAGACAGCACGAGCCCGTGCACGAGCACCGACCAGCCATCGAGCATCACGAACAGCAGCAGCTTGAACGGTACCGAGATGGTGGTCGGCGCAATCATCTGCATGCCCAACGCCAGCAACAGGTTGGCCACCACGAGGTCGACCACCACGAAGATGATGTAAAGCACAAAGCCCACCTGGAACGCCTTGATCAGCTCGGTAAGGGTGAAGCTCGGCACGAGCACAGTCAGGTCGTCGTTCTTCAGGCCGGCGGCGCGCTCCTTGGGCCAGATGCTCGTGGCGGATTTGACGAAGAAATTGCGCTCCGATTCCAACGTATGGGTCTGCAGGAATTTCTTCACCGGCGGCTGCGCGGCATCGAGAATGGCGATCACGTCATCCACGCTCATCTGGCTGCTCAGGTTGAAGTTGCGCCCGCGCAGGTTGTCGACCATGTCCATGCCGACCGGCGCCATGATGAACACCGTCAGGATCAGCGCGATGCCGTTGAGCACGATGTTGGGCGGCACCTGTTGAATGCCCAGCGCCGAGCGCAGCAGGCCAAACACCACCACCAGCTTGGTGTAGCTCGTGACCATGAGCGCGGCAAAGGGCGCGATGCCCAACGCCGCCACCACGGCAATCATCGCTACGGGATTGGGCAGGTTTCCCATGGTGCGTGTCGAGTGTGTCGATGCGTTGTTCTTGTTGGGGGAGAAGCGGGCCGGGCGTTATGCCTGCCCAGGTGCCGCCTGCCCGATGAAGCGCGATACGCGCACGCCGAGCCGGTTGCCGACAGCAATCAGGTGGCCTTCGCCCACCGGCATGCCATTGGCGAGGATGCGGATGACGGCCTGGTTGAGCGGCTGCGCCAGCTCCATCACCGTGCCGGGCCGCAGCGCGCGCAGCTCGGCTAGTGACAGGCGCCGCTCTTCCAGCTCGAAGGTGGTAACCAGTTCGATGTCGTCCAGGCTGTCGGTGGGAAGCGGGCGCGCCGTGGGCTCCGTGCCGGATGTCGCGGCGTTCGGGGCTGGGTTCTCGGTTGTCATTGGCTTTTCCTCCACGTTTTCCACGACGATGCGGTTGCCTTGCACTTGTCCGAACACACGCAGGTGCAGCCGCCCGCGCACGCGGGCCACGCAGCGCAATGCATCGCCAGCAGGAAGCCATTTTTCGATACGCACGATGTCGCCCAGCGCAATGCCGGAAAAGTCCCGGCGTGACAGAAAGGTGGCGCCCAGCTCGAAGCGCAGCGGCACGTGCGTGCCCATGAAGGCGGCCAGCGGTATGGGTTCTGCAGTCAGCTCTGTCGGACACAGTTCGGGCAGGACGTGCGGCGCGTCGAACAGCAGTCCGGCGCGCGCCAGCCATGGCGCGGCACCGTCTTCGACGGGTGCGTCGTCGTGGCGGCTGATCATCAGCTGCAGGACGTCTGGCCGGTCCAGCCGGACCTCTGGCGATGCGGCCTCCGGCAACCATGTAAGCGCACGTCCGCTGCGTTGTTCGATACCCCGTGCGAGTGGCGCCAAGGCATCGGCCAGCACCGCGCAGCGCAAGGCTTGCGGCACATGCGCGTCTGCGGCGTCGGCCAGCCATGCGCGCTCAGCGGCGGCATCGAGCAGCAGCCAGCCCGGCGCATCGCCCAACGTGAAGCGGTAGGCTTTTGCCGCGGCTTGTACGGCATGCGCTTCGCAACGCGCTTCGTAGGGCGTGCTGCCTACGGAAAACGGTAGTGCTGCGCGCGCCAGATACAGGCGCGACAGCGTACGCGCCAGCGCCTGGTCCACGGCCGAAAGCATGCGGGCGTCGAGCGTATTCATGTCATGAACATGCGTCCGGCCATATAGGCAAGCTGCACGCGGTTCTGCGCACCGTATTTCTTCTTGAGCTGACGCAGGTGATAGTCGACGTTGTGCGGCGACATGTTGAGCTGCTCGGCAATCGCCTTGTCCGATAACCCGCTGGTGATGAATTCCAAAATCTGACGCTGTACCTGGCTGAGCGCACGCGCGTGCGTGTCTTCATGCAACGGTTTTGCGTGCTGCATGAGAAATTCATGCAGGCCCAGCCCCACTGCATAGGCTTGGCCGACCACGTTGTCGGCAATCCAGCCCTTGGCGTTATTGCCCGATCCAAAGCAGATGACGCTGTGCTCCAGGCTGCGTGGGCTCACGACACCGAAGCTGATGCCGCTGCGCAGGCCGGCGCGTTCGGCGTCTTGCAGCAGGCGGTGCAGGCGGTCCGCATCCGCCGGTGCGGTGAGCGTGGCTCCAAGGTCCGCCAAGTCCCACACCAGGGGCCATTCGTAGCGCAACGCAAAGGCCAGCCGCGGGTCGACTTCAAAGTAGCGTTCGTCGACGTAGCGCTTGGGCCAGTTCGGCGGGGAATACGCACGGAAGTACAGCACCCGCGTAATCGATTCCCCAATGCGTGTCAGCCGGTAGTAACAGAGCCAGTCGAAGCCGATGCTGCGCAAGACGGCGCGCAGCAGCAATTGCCGTTCCTGCGCACCGTGCGCGGCCCGCAGATCCTGCGCGGTTTCAGAGAAGGACTCGGCGCGCGCCGTCGCACCCAGGCGGATCGATTCCGCATCGACCACGATGTGTTCTTCGCCAAACAGGATCGGCGCGCGGACATCGCCGGCACCCACATTCGAAGCATTCAACCGTGGCCTCTCGCGTGGCAAGTGAATGCACTTACTGTAGTGGCGCGCACACGCTGCGATGAACTACCGAAAAGCGTAGTCCACCCCGAAACTTCGTCAGGGATTGACCGCACGACTACGAGTTTCAGCGTTGAGCGGACAGGCCCCCCACTTCTACACTTTTCGCAAGGGAAGCGGGTGCTGAACGGCGCCGGTCTTC
Source organism: Ralstonia sp. 22111 (assembly GCF_052045895.1). Classification (NCBI taxonomy): domain Bacteria; kingdom Pseudomonadati; phylum Pseudomonadota; class Betaproteobacteria; order Burkholderiales; family Burkholderiaceae; genus Ralstonia; species Ralstonia sp. 22111. Next base: position 186,221 of record NZ_JBQEPR010000003.1, read on the forward strand.
TACGGACATTCGTGGGCTATGGCCCACACGGCCCAAAGGCGCTCCATGGCAAAGCCTCGCAATCTTGCTGCAGCGTTGGACGTTCCGCTCACCGGCTTGCGCTGGGCGCGGCTGGTGAACTACGACATTGCGATTGCCGTGTTCGTGGTGGCGGTCGTCGCGCTCTTTGTGCTGCCGTTACCCACCGTCGTGTTGGACGGGCTCATCTCGCTCAATCTGGCGGCCAGCATCGTGCTGCTGTGCGTGTCGATCTATCTGCCGTCGGCGCTTGCGTTCTCGTCGTTTCCGGCCGTGCTGCTGTTCACGACGCTGTTCCGGCTGTCGCTGAACATTGCGTCGTGCAAGCTGATCCTGCTGCAGGCCAATGCAGGTCACGTGATCGACACGTTCGGCAAGCTGGTGGTCGGCAACAACTTCGTCGTGGGCGGCGTGGTGTTCCTGGTGATCGCGGTGGTGCAGTTCATCGTGATCGCCAAGGGCTCGGAGCGCGTGGCTGAGGTCGGTGCGCGGTTTTCGCTGGATGCAATGCCCGGCAAGCAGATGAGTATCGACGCCGATCTGCGCGCCGGCATCATCACGTCGGACGAAGCCAAGCGCCGCCGTGAAGCGCTGGAGCAGGAATCGCAGCTGCACGGCGCAATGGACGGCGCAATGAAGTTCGTCAAGGGCGACGCCATTGCCGGCATCATCATCGCGGTCATCAACATCCTGGCCGGCATTGCCGTGGGCGCGTTGATGCACGGCATGTCGATTGGCGATGCGCTGCACCGGTACGCGATCCTGACGGTGGGCGACGGCATGGCTTCGCAGATTCCCTCGCTGCTGGTCTCCATTGCCGCCGGCATCGTCACCACCCGTGTGGCGACGCGGGACCGTGAAGCACGCCACCTTGGTCAGCAGATCGGCTCGCAGATCACTGCCCACCCGCGCGGCATGCTGATGGCCAGCGGCGTGCTGCTGGCGTTCCTGCTGGTGCCGGGGTTTCCGAAGTGGTCGTTCCTGCTGTTGGCCATCGGCACCGCGGCAGCCGCCTTCCTCCGCATGCGCCAGCGCCGGCAGGCGCCGCCGCTCGATCTGCTTGTGCTCGGCCCAGACGCACGGCGGTTGGCTGAACCCGAAGCAGGCTCGCCCGCGGAAGGCATTGCGGCACCCATCGCCGTGCGCCTGTCGGAAGACCTGCGCGGCGAAATCGAACTCGTTGCGCTGCAGACCCGCCTGGCAGAAGCCAAATCGCGCGTGCAGCGCAGACTCGGCGCCGTATTCCCGCGCGTGCAACTGAACTGGGACGCGACGTTACCGGCCCACGGCTACGCGCTGCTCGTACAGGACGTGCTGGCCGCCGAGGGCACGCTGCCCGAGCGCGATGCGATTTCAGACACTGCCGTGCCCGCCGAAGATCGTCTCGCCGCCGAAGTCGAATCGCTCATCGAACGCAACGCCGCGTCGCTCATCGGCATTCAGGAAACGCAGAACCTCATCCAGATCATGCGTCGCGAACACGGCGAGCTGGTGGCCGAACTCACGCGTCTGGTTCCGCCGCAGCGCATTACCGAAGTGCTGCGCCGGCTGGTGCAGGAGGGCGTGTCGATCCGCAACCTGCGCGCCATTTTCGAGAGCCTGATCACGTGGTCGCCCAAAGAGCCCGAAGACGTGATCGGCCTCGTGGAGCTGGTGCGCGTGGACTTGCACCGGCAGATCACCGAGCAGTTCTGCGGCACCAGCCGCGTGCTCGATGTGGTGCTGTTCGAACAATCCTTGCAGGAGCGCATCGAGCAGGCCGTCGTGCACACCAAGCAGGGCAGTGTGCTGAGCCTCACACGTGACGCCAAGCAGGCGATTACCGACCAGGTGGTGAAGATCCTTGGCGGCACCCGCCCGCTGGAGAAAGACCGCCATGGCCGCCCGCTGGCGGTGATGGTGTCGCTCAACTGCCGGCGCTACGTCAAGACGATGCTGCAGCCGGTGTTTGGCGATCTGCCGGTGCTGTCGTACCAGGAGATCGACGAAGCCATCGAACTCAACACCGTGGGCTGGGTGACGAACCCCGCCTGAACGCAGAACACACAGAGCGTACGGAACGCGCAAGGAGACAGACCCATGAACATGAGCGCCACCATTCTCGAAGCCACACGCCAGGGCTTGCTGCTGGTGCTGCTGGTCTCGTTGCCGGTGGTGGCGGTGGCGACGGTATCGGCGTTGCTGATTGCCATCGCGCAGGCAGTGACGCAGATCCAGGATCAGAGCATCGGCCTGTCGGTGCGGCTGATTGCGGTGATGGTGACCATCGTGGTGCTGGCGGGGTGGGGCGGACGCGAAGTGCTGCGTTTTGCCCGCATGGCACTCGATCAGGTGTTTTACGGCGGTGTGGCGCCTTTCTAGCGGGGGGATCGCGAGATGGCGCCGAACGGACAACAACATAACCGAGCGAGAACACGCGTGAACAAACGCTATCGATTCCTGCAGTGGAGTGCATCAGCGGCGTGCCTGTGGCTGCTGACGACGGCGGCCGTGGTGCAGGCCGCCGAGCTGCGCTGGCGCAACCGGTCGTACACGCTGGTGGCCGAAGGCAAGAAGGTGGGGGATTTCATCCGCGAGCTGGCGGCATCCCAGGGCGTGACGGCGGTGGTCGATCCAAAGGTGGAAGGCACCATCAACGGCAAGTTCTCTGGCCCGCCGGCCAGCACGCTCAACACCGTGTGCGCCACCTATGGGCTCACGTGGTACTACGACGGCTCGCTGATCTACGTAGACCGTGCGGACGATTCACAGACGCAGGTCTTCCCGATCCCGAAGGGCAGCGGCCCGGAGCTTGCGCAGATCCTGCGCGCCATGCAGATCACCGATCAGCGGTTTCCGCTGGTTGTGAGCGACAAGGAAAACACCGTCTACGCGTCCGGCCCGAAGCGCTATGTGGAACTCGTGCGCCAGGCCATTGCATCGATTGCCGATCCGTCACGCGGCATGGATCGCGCCGAGATTCGCGCATTCCCGCTCAAGTACGCCTGGGCGGGCGATGTGGAGATCAACCGGTCCGGCAAGCCCGTGACGATTCCCGGCATTGCCACCATGATGCGTCGCTTGCTGGGTGCGCCCAATCCGGGTGCCAGCAGCCCCGGCATGTCGCCCACGCGCGCCATGCGGCTGACTGGCCCGACGCGGCAGATGAAGCTCAGTTCCGGTGACAGCATCAACGTGCCGCGCATCGAGATTCCGCTGGCGGGCGCGCAAGGGGATTCCGGCTACGGCGCGCAGGCGCCGGCAGCATCGGGCGGCGGTGCACCGCCTGACCTCCCGCGTATCGAAGCCGACGCCGGCATCAATGCCGTGCTCATCCGCGACGTGCCCGAGCACATGGCGCAATACGAGCGCCTGATTGCCTCGCTCGATACCAAGCCGCGGCTGGTGGAGATCAACCTCACCATCATCGACATCAGCACCGATTCGCTCGACAGCCTGGGCGTGGATTGGCGCCTGCATACCACGCACGGCGATTTCCAATCCGGCAACGGCAACAATCCGCCGCTCACGTTCAATCTTGGCACCACGGAAGACGGCCAGACCGGTGCCACAACGCCGATCGGCATGGCGCTCACCGCATCGATTGGCGGCAGCCTGCGCAACTACCTGCTGGCGCGCATCAATGCGCTCACGCAGAGCGGCAACGCGCAACTGCAGGCCAAGCCGAAGGTGCTGGCACTCGACAACACCGAGGCCATCCTTGAAAACCTCATCCACTTCTACGTGCCGGTGTCGGGCTTTCAGGATGCATCGCTGTACGGCATCACGACGGGCACGAGCGTGAAAGTCACGCCGCTCATCGTCAACGAGGCCGGGCAGATGAGCGTGATGATGTCGATCGACATCGACGACGGCAACCTGACCAACGACCGCGTCTCGCAACTGCCGGTGGTGCAGGAGCGCTCGATCGTGACCAAGGCGATGATCGAAGAGGGCAAGAGCCTGCTGATTGCCGGCTTTAACTCCGACAGCCTGAACAACACCAAGTCGGGCATTCCGATCCTGTCAGACGTGCCCTTCATCGGCAACCTGTTCAAGTACACCAACAAGACCGGCCAGCACATGGAGCGTTTCTATCTGCTGACCCCGCGCATCCTGACCGCCGCCAGCACCAACCCGAACGACGTGCCCGCCGTGTCGATCCCGGGCGTTGGCATGCCGGTGCCGGGTTCGACCGATTGGAAACCGGGCCCGTTGCCCAACACGCCGGCACCCAACCAGCCGCCGGCCAGTGTCGGTGCCTTGCCCACGCCGCCTGTTTCGCGACTGCATGAACCAGCCAGCCACACAACCCTCGCCGCACTCGGATAAATCGCCCTGGAAGCTGTGCTTCCTGAGCGGGCCGCTGTACGGCAGATCGATGCCGCTGCGCATGGGCGCCAACGTGGTCGGTTCGGCGCCCAGCTGCGAAATCATCGTGCCCGACAGCAGCGTCGCCGCGCGCGAGTTGATGTTCGAGGTGGGCGGCATCGCGGTGTCCGCACGGCGGCTGGACGACGCCGAGCCGACGCTCAACGGCCAGCCGTTCGGCCAGACGCGCCGCAGCGTGGTGCCGGGCGATGTGATTGCCATGGGCGACATTCGCGTCGGCATCGAGAAGGTCGGGACGATCCGCATGCCGGCCGCCGCGGTGGAAGGCGCTGGTGCCACGGTGCTGGCCGAACGCGTGCCGTCGTGGTTGCCGCTGGCGGCAGCGGTGTGGCTGTCGCGGGTGTCCACCAAGGCCGGGCGCGGGCGGACGTGGCTGGTGGCAGGCATCGGCCTGTGGCTTGCGGTCTTGCTGGCCGGTGGTGTGGTGGCGTTTGCCGGGCACGACGGCTGGTCGCTCTGGGGCCGCGACCCCGCAGCGCGTGCAGCGCAGGTCCGTCACGCATTGGGCGACCCGGCGGAGATCGTGGTGGCGCCCGCGTCGGACGGCACGTCGCGCGTTTCCGGCTACGTGCCGACCGAGGCCGACCACCAGGCGCTGCTGAGCCGTGCGCGCGGGTTGTCGGATGTGTCGATCGGCGAGGTGTATGTGGTGAGCGATCTGCTGGCCGCCGCGCAGCAGTACTTCAGCGCAGGCGGCACAAGCGGTACGGCCGCGCTGAACGTGGCCTACGACGGACATGGCCGCATCGTGGTGAGCGGCACGGCCGATCGCGCGCAGGCGTGGCAGCGCATCCGCAACTACGCGCGCGACGCCAAGCCCGCCGTCGAAGTGGTCGACCACGTGGCCTGGGACGGCCCGCCACCGCCGAACATCGTGGCGGACACGCCGCGCGCCGACGGCCTGCCGGCCATTGTGAGCACGTACGAAGACGAAGACGGCACGCGCTTTGTGCAGACGCGCGACGGCCAGTTGTATTTCGAGGGCGCCCGGCTCAAGGGCGGCCTCCAGGTGAAGAGCATCGCTTCAGATGGTGTGGTGCTCGACCGCGGCGGGCAGTCGGTCACGTGGCCGATCCAGCCGCAAACACCGTAGCGCAGCGGGTCCCCCTTTCCCGCGCGTGGGGTGTGTCGTACGGAGGTCGCCGGCAGATGCGAGGTCGGCTTCCACCGCAAGCAGTTGCTAGTGAAGTTGTTCATTCCTTTTGACCCTTTTGACTGACATCCAGGAGAGCACCATGGCAGGTACACCCACCACCGGCGTCGACGGCGCCATCGGCAGCATCAACCAGTCCGGCGATGACCAACTGAAGATCGCCACGGCCGTGCAGGCCGCTGCAGCCAAGGGCGCAGCCGCCAGCGGCATCATCGGCGCGGCCCAGTCGCTGAGCAATACGGCGGCATCGGCAGCCGGTGCCGTCCGCGACGGCGCACGCGCGAGCTGACGCGCAACCCCAGCGGCGGCGGGCGCGGCCTGCCGCCGCTTCACCGAATTCAGGAGGGCACGATGTCGATCGAAGCGAATGCGATTGCGGCCGTTGCCGCGACTCAGGCCGCACAGGCGCAGGCCGGTGGCGCTGCCGGCGCCAGCCAGGCCGCACAGGTGAACCCGGCCGCGTATGCGGCTCAAGGCCCCGGGCAGGTCGAGCAGGGCATCGGCACTCCAGTTACGCAGGCCGCCATGCCCAACGAGGCACAGCAGTTTGGCGGCATGATGCGCCCGGTTGCCACCACGACGGTGCAGGCCGCCACGCTGCCGGCGCAACCGATTCCGATGGCCTCCAACGCAACGCCATCGCCGGTGCCGGATGTGTCGTTCTCGTTCACGCGCGGGCCTGGCGCAGACGGTGCGATGGGCCAGTGGCGTGACTACGGCCATGACCTCAACGAGCGCTACACCAGTATCAACAGCAAGCGCCAGGAGATGCTCGATTCGCTCGACAGCATGGACGTGACCATGACGATGGTGAAGCTGGCCGACTTCAGCTACTTCGCCTCGATGACGCTGGCTGAATACCAGATGGACATGAGCTTTGCGCAGGCCGCCAACGGCGTGAGCCACTCGCTGCTGAAGAACCAGGAAGGCTGACATGAACCGATTGCTGGGTGTGCTGATGGCGCTTGCCTGCCTCTTCGGCCTGGCCGGGTGCGAGCAGGAGCTGTACAGCGGCCTGTCGGAGGTCGAGGTCAACGAGATGGTGGCCGCGCTGTCCTCAGCCGGCATCAGCGGCCAGAAGCTCGTGCAGGACGGCCAGGGGCAGGAGGGCCGCACCTGGACGCTCACCGTCGATCAGGCCGACATGGGCCCTTCACTGGCCGTGCTGCGTGCGCAGGGCTTGCCGCGCCCGCGCCTCGCGTCGCTCGGCGAGGTGTTCCAGAAGCAGGGGCTCGTGGCCACCCCAGCCGAAGAGCGGGTGCGCTACATCTACGGCGTATCGCAGGAGCTGTCACGCACGCTGTTGGATGTGGACGGCGTGATGCTGGCGCACGTACATGTCGTCATTCCCGAGAATGATCCGCTGGCCGACAAGGCCAAGCCCGCGTCGGCAGCCGTGTACATCCGCTACCGGCCCGGCGTGAACCTCACCGCCATGGCACCGATGGTGAAGGACCTCGTCGCGCACAGCATTGAAGGGTTGAGCTACGACAACGTATCGCTGTTCCTGCAGGGCGCGCAGCCCGTGCCCGTGGATGTGCGAAAGGGCGCGGCGTTGCTCGGCACATTCAGCACGCGCAACCCGCTGGTGTGGTTGCTCGGCTTGCTGATCATCGCAGCGCTTGTTGTGACAGGTCTTGTGGCATGGCGGCGGGGCGTGTTCGACAACCTCAGCGGACGCAGGCCGGAGCGCGCGTCATGACCACCGATGCCCGCCTGGCAGCGCTGGTTGCCACGTTCAACCTGCGGCCGGATCGCTATATCGATGCGTCGTGGCTGCCGGCGGACTGGCCCATTGCGCTGCGCGACCCCGCCCGTTACGGCGAGGCAGGGCGCGCTGTGCTGGCGCGGGCCCTGCTGCAAGCCCATCAGTTGCAGGGCGCATGGGACTACGACTTTGCTGCCGTGGAAAAGCGCATCGCCCTGTTGCCAGCCGACGCGCTGGAGCGCCTGGCCGTGTGCTGCGGCCTTTGCCTGCATCGCCAGTGGCTGCGCGAGGGCGAAGTCCCGCGCAAGACGCGGCAGGCCATCGATCTGGCGCTCGGCGCGCCGCTGGTGGCATTTGCGTTGGAGCGCATGCCGGCCTTCGACGCCGTCGCCGAAACCCTGCAGGCGCAGCGTCAGCACCCCCGCCTGGCGGTGGAGACGCTGCGTGCCCGTGGGCGCCGGATACTGATCGATTTTTTGGTGCCCTTTGGCCCAGCCGTCATCCGCCGGCTGCCTTTGAAGTTTCCGCGCAACGCGGTCGATGCCGATCGTCCGCCCTATTTGCTGGGTCGCACGCAACGCGCAGAACTGGGTGAGCTGCTGCGGCTGAGCTTGATTCCTGAACAGGTGCCGGCATGGGACTGGCTTTTCTGATTACCACCGACAAGCTGCAGATCCTGAGCGAGCGCAAGGTGCTCAAACAGCACGAGTATGCAGCGCTGCTCGACGCCACGAGCATCCTCGGCAACGCCCAGGAAGAGCGCGAGAGGCTGCTGGAAGATGCCGAAGCCCATCGTCAGCAACAACTCAAGGCCGGCTACGACGAAGGCTATGAAAAGGGTGAACGCGAAGCCGCCACGCGGCTGTATGCCGATGCGCTTGCCAACGCGCGCGCGCTGGCGGCCATGAAGCAATTGATGGCGGAGCTCGTCACGCGCACCGTGCGCGAGCTGGTGGCTGATCTGCCGCGCGAGGCCATCTATGCCAAAGCCTTTGCGCGCATTGAAACACTGGTCGAACACGAGCCTGTGCTGACGGTGCGCATCGCCCCGCAGCAGGTGGCCGATCTGGAACGCGTGCTGGGAACCATGACCGACGGTACCCGCCGCGTGCGCGTGGTGCCCGATGCCAGCCTGTCGGAAGAGGCGCTGGTGGTGGAGACCGCATCCGGCGTGGTTGAAGCGGGCATCGACACGCAACTGGCGGCGCTGCACGCTGCACTGGCGGGGAACGAAACATGACCGAACCCGCCGTCAGCCACATCATCGACGCAGGCGATCTGGAACGCAGCCTGCGCGACGTGCTGGAGCGCGCCGACGGTATGGCTGCGGGCGTGCAGATGCGTGGGCGCATTCACCGTGCGGTGGGGCTCATGCTCAATGCATCGGGCATCCAGGCGCGGCTGGGCGAGGTGTGCGAATTGCGTACGCCCGGCGAGCGCAGCGTCTATGCGGAAGTCGTCGGCTTCGAGCGGCAGTCGACCTTGCTGACCCCGCTTGGGAGCGTGCACGGGTTGTCGGCCGCCACGGAGGTGATCCCGTCCGGCAGCGCGCACCGCTTTGGCGTGGGCGATGCGCTGCTTGGCCGCGTGCTGGATGGGCTGGGCGCGCCCATGGATGACGGCGGCCCGCTCTTCACCAACGAGCGTGTTTCCACGCACGCAGAGCCGCCGAGCCCGCTATCGCGCCGCCGCATCGACGCGCCGCTTTCCACCGGCGTGCGTGCCATCGACGCCATGCTCACTGTGGGCATCGGCCAGCGGCTGGGCATCTTCGCACCGTCGGGCGTGGGCAAGAGCACGCTGCTCGGCATGATTGCGCGCGGCGCGCAGAGCGACGTCAACGTCATCGCGCTGATTGGTGAGCGCGGGCGCGAAGTGCGCGAATTCCTGGAGCTGTGCCTGCCCGAGGCGACGCGACGCAAGACGGTGCTGGTGGTGTCCACCTCCGACCGCCCGGCCATGGAGCGCGTGAAGTGCGCGCTGGTGGCCACCGCTGTGGCTGAGTACTTCCGCGACCGCGGCAAGAACGTGCTGCTGCTGGTCGATTCGCTCACGCGGTTTGCGCGGGCGCAGCGCGAGGTGGGCCTCGCGAGCGGCGAGCCGCCCACGCGGCGCAGTTTTCCGCCGTCGACGTTCTCGGTATTGCCGCAATTGCTGGAGCGCGCCGGTGCCGGTGCACATGGCGTCATCACCGCGTTCTACACCGTGCTGGTGGAGGGCGATGAAGAGAGCGACCCGATTGCCGAAGAGGTGCGCTCCATCGTCGACGGGCACATCGTGCTCTCGCGCAAGCAGGCGCTGGCGGGACGCTATCCGGCCATCGATTTGCTGGCCAGCATCAGCCGCGTGATGCCGCAGGTGACCACGCCCGCGCACCGCGCCGCCGCGCAACGTGTGCGCGAGCTGCTGGCCAAATACCAGGAGATCGAATTGCTCGTGCAGATTGGCGAATACCGCGAGGGCAGCGATGCCTTGGGCGATACCGCATTGCGCGCCCATGCCGCGCTCACGCGCTTCTTTGAGCAGGACGCCGATGCGCGTGTGAAGCTGGAGCGCACCGTGGCCGATCTCGAAGCCGTGGTGGGGGCGCTATGAGCGATGTGCTCCGCCAACTCGCCCGCGTGCGCGAGGCGCGCAAGCTCGGTGCCGTAGCGCGCGCTCAGAAGCAGGCCGCCTTGGTCGCGCAGGCCGCAGCGCAGAACGCGGCAGCGCAACAGGGGCTGCAGCAGACGGTATCGGCGCGATCTGCGCACGACGCCGCCATTGAGCAAGCCGTGCGTGAAGATGCGCGCAGTGCCGTCGCGCTGCTGTGCGGCGCCAATGCCGCGCGGCTGGCGCTGGATCGTGCCATCTTGGACGCGCATGTCGAATCGCAGCACACCGGCACGGCGCTGGCGGCCGAGCAGGTCGCGCAGGCCCGTGCGCAGCGGCATGTGGCCCGCGCCAACGCCAAATGCGAAGCGGTGGACCGTGCCGAGCAGCGCGTGGTGGCCGCCCGGCGCCAAGCGACCGAATGGCAGGAAGAAGACGCCGCGCTCGAAGCCCAGCTCGCGCGCCAGTTCGCCGGCCAGAAGACCGCCGCCTGAGCCGATGCAAGGGTTCGATCCCCACTCCATGGAAGGCCTGTTCCGGCAGGCGCTGCTGGTAATGCCGCGTCTGCTGCCCATCATGTTTATCGTGCCGGTGTTCAGCGGACGGGTGGTGACGGGCATGGTGCGCAGCGGCTTGATTGCCATCCTCGCGGTGTTCGTGGCGCCGTCCATGGAGGGCGCGGCCATGAACGTGCAGGGCGGCGGGCTGTGGATGGCGCTCGCGCTCAAGGAAGCGCTGATCGGCGTTCTGCTCGGCATGGCCTTTGGCGCGCTGCTTTGGGCCATCGAGAACGTCGGCCACCTGATCGACTTCCAGACCGGCTCGGGCAACGCGTCCTTCTTTGACCCGGTGGCGGGGCACGAGAGCGGGCAGACCGCCAGCTTTCTCGGCTTCATGGCCGTCACGTTGTTCGTCACGGGCGGCGGGCTGCACGTGATGCTTGGTGCGTTCTTCGAGTCGTACAAGCTTTGGCCGATCGAACGCATGCTGCCCAGCGCGTCGGTCGCGCTGGAGCAGTTTGCCGTGCACGAGGCCGATAGCGTGCTCGGCTGGACCCTCAAACTGGCCGCACCGGTGATCATCGTGCTGGTGGTGGCGGAGCTGGGTATCGGGCTGATCAACCGCTCTGTGCCGCAGCTGAACGTGTTCCTGTTTGCTCAGCCGGTGAAGAGCCTGCTGGCCGTGCTGATGATGGTGCTGTTCCTCGGCTTTGTCTTTGAATCGCTGCGCACCTTCCTGGCCGGCAACGGCGAGATGGTCTGGCTGTTGCGCGCGCTGCTGCACAGCCCCGGCGCATGAGCGAGAAACAGCACAAGCCTACCCAGCGCCGGCTGGAAGACGCACGGCGCGAAGGCGAAGTCGTTCGCAGTACGGACGTGACCAGCGCGCTTGTCTTTATCGGGATGCTCGTGCTGTTGTGGCAAGGCGGGCCGTGGTTGCTCGAACGCATGCGCGGCTTGCTGATACAAAACGTGACTGCCGTGGCGCAGGCCCGCGACCCGGCTGCGGCGGTGCGGCAGGCATTGGTATCGGCAGGGGCGGAATGGATTTTGTTGAGCGCAGCCGTGCTGGTGCTGGTGACCGTGCTGGCGGTGCTGGGCGCGTTTGCCCAGGTGGGCGGCATGTTCGCGCCCAAACGCCTGACGCCGCAAATGTCACGGCTCAATCCTGGGGAAGGCATCCAGCGCATGTTCTCGGTGCGCAACCTGATCGGCCTGGCCATCATGCTGTTCAAGGTGGCTTGCCTGGCGCTGACGCTGTTCGTCGTGATTCGCGGGTCATTGGCGTTGCCGCTGCAGGCGGGCTACGGGCGGCCTGCGGCCATCCTGGCCGTGGTGGCGCATCTGGTTCTTGTGCTGTTCGGCTGGGGGGCGGTGGTGTACGTGCTGATGGCTGCGCTCGACTACTGGCACGTGCGTTTCGAATTCTTCAAAAAGAACCGCATGTCTACCGAAGAACTGCGCCGTGAGCACCGCGAGTTGCAGGGCGATCCGCATATCGTGGGGCGCCGCCGCCAGCTTGCATTGGAGGTGCAATACAGCGCGCTGGAAGATCGCATGCGCATTGCCACTGCCATCGTGTTCAGTGCGCGGCACGCGGTGGCGCTGTATTACCCCGGCGATGGCACGTTGCCGATGGTGATCGCCAAGGGCAGCGGCGAGTCCGTGCAGCGCATCCGGCAGATGGCCGAATCCCACCTCGTCCCGACCGCAGCCAACGCCGGCCTGGCGGAGCGCCTGCACGACACCGTACCGATGGATACCACCATTGACCGCACGCTGTTCCGCGACGTTGCCGCGCTGCTCCGCTGGGCTGAAGGTGCGGATGCGGTGGGTAACCCGTACGTGTCGTCAACCTCCTGAACGCGCACAAAAAACAGCGGGCGCCTGACTGCTGCGCCCGCCGTAGGTGGCTCGCCTTTTCCGTTTATCCGATCCGCACGATGTCACCCGGGACGACAAGATCCGGATCCTGCCCCGTTGCGCCCTGTGTGTACGGATTGCCGTCCAGCGCGGCCCAGTCGAACTGGCTGTTCATCGGCGGCAGCTTGTCGAACGCGGCAAGCGTACGCGGCTCGGATGCCGGGCCCGTGGTGCCGAGCAGCTTGGCGGCATCGGCTGCGCTCAGTTGCCAGAGCGTGTCGCCAGGGCCAACGATCGCGTACTGCGGCGACGTGGCAGTGCCGATCGACGGTAACGCGTGCGGAGCGTTGGCGCGCAGCACGTCACCGCTCACGCCTTGCATGTCGGGCAGCGGGAACGCGGCAATGGGCTGAGTGTTCTGATCCTGCCCGTTGCCATTGGCCTGCACTTGCGCAACGGCCGGCTTAGCCGCTTGGTTGGGCACGAACAGCTCGATGCCGAAGCGCGTGACCGCCGCCACACCCAGGATCACGCCGCCGGGCATCATGGGATTGCTTGGCAGGCGCTGGCCGACCTTGGGCATCAGGTCGCCGGCAATGCGCAGGGCGCCTGCCCCGAATGCCAGGTCCAACGCCGCCTTGGTGGCGCCCATGGCCGGGCTGTTCGTATGCATGAGCGCGTCGTTCATCGCCAGGGGCACGGAGCCGACCGTGTACAGCGACATCGTGAATGCCTGGGCACGGTTGAGCCACGGGCTCGTGTTGGTCGCCTTGTCGTTGAACGTGGCGCCCAGGCGGCCAGCAAAGTTGCGGCTGGATAGCGCCAGGTTGGCGCTCAGGAACAGCGCATTGCTCCAGAACGACGGTGTGTTCAGGTGGGCACCGTGCGTTGCAAACCAGTAGGCCGTGTTGCCGTTATTCAGCGCAAGCGTGAGCAGTTGCAGCGTGTCGTTGGCGCGGCCAATGGGGCTCTTCGGAGAGAGCAGTTTCGCCGGTGCGCTCGTGAGCGCTTGCAGGCGCTGCACGTCGCGCTCGGTCTTGGCGTCGGGGTTGTCTTTCTTGCTGAGCGCATCGGTGAGGGCGTCCGGGTTGGCCTGGAAGTGATCCAGCGCTTCACCGATGGCCGCGCGGTCTGTCTTTGAGAGCCCCCAGCGGCCCGCCTGATCGCGCACGTTGGCCTTGAGCCACGCCAGCGCCGAGGCGGAATCCTCGGTCTCCAGCTTGCCAAGCTGTTCGTTGATCGCGCGTGTCTTGTTGGCGCGCAGCGCCGCGATGCTGCCGCGATACATGAATGAAAGCGGACTCGTGACGGACGGGTCGAATACCGCGTGCGTAGCGGCGCTTCCGGTGAGTGTGGCGGAACTCGCAGCCGTGGAGAACGCCCCGGTGAGCGAGCCCGCGAAGATCCACCGGATCCACGGCTTGCGCTTGGGTTCTCCGGCGCTGGCGGCGCTGTTCGGCTCGGTGGGCGGGGTGCCGTTGCCATCGTCGCCGGCCTCGCCGGTCTTGATGGGCGGGGTGCTGGGCTCCGTGGGCTTGCTGTTGGAGGCCTGCGTGCCGGGGGCGGGCGTGTCCGGCGACGGACCGTCCGGACCCTTCGGCCCCGTCGCGTTTGCTGCCGCGGGTGGGGGCACGTCAGGTTTCTTGCCGGCGGCCAGATTGATCATCTGCACAACGGTCTGGTAGGTGTTGCTGTCGTGTCCGCCCACGGTGGGGTCGGCGCGGCCGGTGACGCCATCTACCGCCCCGGCGTTGGCACTGGCCTGGAGCGCGTCCATGTGCTGCTGGTGTGTGCTGAGCAAATCCGTGCGGCCGGCGGCCTTCAGTGCGGATGCGGCAAGCCCGTGCGCGCCCCAGTTGGAGTTGGATGCGCTCACGTAGTGGTCGGCCGGTACCACCGAGCGGGGGTCGACCACGGTGCCGTCGGGCAGCGTCACCTGCGGGGCCGTGCGGCGCGTGTTGCCCATGCCGGCTTCATGCCCGCGCGAGCCTACACCGATGGTAGTCACGCCATCGGTCTTCCAGCCGGCTGCGACCACTTCGTCCAGCGGCACGGTCTGGTCAGTGACGTCGTTGCCGTTCTGGTCGATATACCGGCCATCGGCGTTGCGACCGTGAACGTTGATGGAGACGATCGTGTCGGGCGACTCCTGGTTGATGAGGTCTTGCGCGGTGGTGCGTGCCGGCTCGCCGGGGGCCGCATCGAACGGGACGATGCTGTAGTCGTTGACCGCTGCGCCGCGTGCCTGAAGCGCGGCATCGAGTGTGGGCACCGCTTCGTGCGGGACCACATAGACGACCTGCTTGCCCGAGGCCTGCATGTCATGACCAAACACGGCAGCGCCGGCAATGCCGTCGGTGTCGACAGCGCCATGCGCATTGCGGGCGCCGGCCAGTACCAGGATTCGGTTGCTGTCCTGTAGCGCGGCGGCGGCGTTGTCGACCCCCTTCGGGTTTTCAATGCGCGCCATGTCGGGGTTGAACATCGCCATCACGGCGTTGCTGATGGGCGTGGGCTCCATGCGCGGGTTCGGCGGGATGGTGCCGTCCAGCGTCTTGCCGGGGCCGAACCTGCGCACGCGCTGCACGGGCACATTGAGGCGCTCCATCAGGTTCTGCACCGATTCGCTCACGGGCCCGGTCTTGCCCGAGGTAACCACGTACGGGTCGGTGGAATACGCCGCGCTCGGCGTGTGCCATTCGCTCTTCCCGATTTCGTTGAGCAGCGCTCTGGCCTGGTACTCCATCGGGTCGACCACGGGAATATCCATGCCGCGCTTCTGCAGCGAGGTCACGAGAAAATCCTTCATGGCCGGGTAGTGCGTGCAGCACAGCCACAGCGATGTGGTGTTCGGGTCGAGCTCCTCCACATATTTGTCCGAGGCGGCTTGCAGCTCTGCCTTCACCGCCGGGTCATCGCTCTTGTGCTTGAGGTCGTTGACGAAATCCGCAAATTTGTGGGCTGCCACGGCCTGCGGGGTGATGTCGCCATTGGTCAGCTCGGCGACCCTGTTCTGGTATGCGCCGCTCTTGACGGTGCCCGCTGTGGCGATGACGGCCGGGCGGTCACCGCCGTGTTCGACCATGGCGCGCGAGGTCACGTCAATCAGGTTGATGACGGGCACATCCACGTTGTCCAGCGCTTTCGGGAACGCGGTACACGCGGTGTTGCACGCCATGGCCACCATGGCCGCCTTCAGGCGCTGTGCGGTCTGCAGGCCATTGCCCACCAGGCGGATAAGCGTGTCGGGGCTCTTGGGGCCGTAGGGCGCGTTGGCATGGTCCACCACCGGCACCATCTGCAGGTCTTCCCCCGTTGCGGCCTTGATGATTGCCAGCATGTTCTTGGCCGCGATCAGCCCGCCGTTGCTGGAGTCGAAGGCGGCAACGGTGAAGGGTTCGTTGGGCGTGGCCTCGTCAAACGTCTTGCCGTCGGGCATGTGGTTCATGGCGTTGCGCAACAGCACGAGCATGCCCTGGTGCACCTGCGAGGCGAAACCGTCGACGCTGGCCTCGCCCTTGCGGCTCACGCCATCCACCGCACCGGCATCCACCGAAGCCTTGATGGCCGCGTGCAGTTGCTCCGGCTTGGGCATGAGATCCAGCCGCCCCATGTTGCGCAGCATGTTGGCCAGGATGGCCTGCGCGCCAAAGTTGGAATTCCACGCCGTGACAGGAAAGTCCACCGGCACCGTCGAGGCAAAATCGACTGTGCTGCCGTCAGCCAGCGTGACCGGCGGAATCTTGCTGCGCAGGCTTCCCATGCCGGCTTCGTTGCCGCCGTCACCCACGCCCACCGTAACGATGCCCTTGCGCTTGTTGGCTTCCAGAATGATCTGGTCTTTCGGCGCATTGACGTCGGCAACCGAGATGCCGCGCATGTTCAGGTAGTCGCCGTCGGCATTGCGCGCCGGCAGCTCGATGGCCACCACGGCTTCGGGCTGCACGCGGTCGAGCAGTTCGTTGGCCGCATCGCGCGCGGGCTGACCGCGTTTTGCATCGAACAGCTCGAGCTTGACGAGGTGGCCGCCCGGATAGGTATCGAGCACCGACTGGAGCACGGGCATGTTGGCCGAATCGGTGGCAACGGTGATGTCGTAGCCGGCCTGCGCGAGCGTGGCGGCTTTCTCGCCTGTGCCGACGGGGCCATCGGTTTCCGGCAGCATGCGGCCTGTTGCGGGGTCGCGTCCCACCGTAAAGCCCGTCACCATCAGGATGCGCTTGCCCATCAGCGCGGCGGCGGCGTCTTCGGTGCCGCCCTTGACGAAGAAGTTGCGGATGCCGCGGTCGATGAACATCGCCTGGATGCGGTCCACCGGCGACATGATGCGATCGGCCGTGCGCCCGAACACCGACGACTTGCCGCGATAGAGCTGCATGCGCTGGCGCCAGCTCATGCGCACGGGGTCTTTGATGTTGGCGGTATCGTGCGCGAACTCGGCCTTGCTCAGGATGAGTTGCCGCTGCTCATCGCTCATCTTCGAAAGCGCGCTGGCCAGGCGCCGCACGCCAATGCCACGCGGGTGACGCCCAGCGGTGGTCCCGCTGGTACGGTAATTCTCTGCGTCAAGCAGAAGGTCGGCATGCTGCGACAGCGCGTTCTGCGTGCCGGCGTCGAGTGCCTTTTGCGTGTCGGTAAAGTTCGTGAGCGTGACTTCCGGGTTGGCGAGGTCATCCAAAGCGCCGGGCAGCGGCCGCGAAGGGCGGGCGGGTCCCGTGTTGGTTGGATTGCCTTCGTCGCCCGGTGTGCCCGTTTTGCCGGGTTCCGTGGTTGGGTCGCCTGCGGTCTTGGGCTTGCCGGTGGCGGGGTCGATCGGGTCCGTGCCCGGCTTGCCTGTCGTGCCGTCCTTGCCTTCGGTGCCGGCCGTGGTGCCGCCCGGCTCGTTGGTCTTGCCGTTGGTTTGCGTGATGACCGGCTCGGTGGTCGGGTCGGTTGTGGGCCGGCCGGCGTTGGCCGGGTCGTTGGCAGCCACCGTGGTGGGCTCGGACACCATCTCGGTGGGCCTGTAGCGGTCGGCGTTGTTCTTCAGGGCGTTGAGCAGGCCGACGCGCTCCGTGCCTTGCGACAGGCCAACACGTTCGAGCATGCGCGTGGCGCCCACCTGGCCCAGGCCAAGACCCAGGAACATGATCGATTCGGCTTTCTGCTCGCCCGACATCCGGTCGCCGTACATCAGCAGGTCCTTGACCTGCGCGCCCGTCATGACGATGCCGCCGCCACCGGCCACCAAATCCGAAGCCGAGCGCGTGAGCGTGAACATCTTTGAGGCCGCCGCCGCTTCCGACAGCGCGGACACACCCTTGCCCGCCAGGCTGTACTCACCCGCTGCCGATGTGACGATGGCGAGCCAGTCGTTAAAGGCCTCGGGGTTGGTGGGCGACCACGAGCGTCCGTGGTCGGCCAGCGTGTTGAGGTGGTCGACCGACTCCCCAACGATCCACCCCGTGCCCACCGCCACCATGGCGCCGCCCACAATCGATGCGCCACCGAACGTGCCCACCGACAGGATCACCCCGCCCACCGCCGTGGCCACGCCGGCAACGATGTCGACAACGTGCCGGATCTTTTGCCCCGTTGTGGTGATGTGCGCACTGAAGTGATCGACGTCGGGAATGCCCTTGCTGTCGAGCGCCACAGTGCCTGCAAGGTTCTTCGGCACGTAGATCGTGCCGCCGTCGGACAGGGCGTTGTTATGGCGGTAGTCGTCGAGGTTTTCGTAGTCCCAGCCGCGATCGTCGATGTAGTGCGGCTTGCCCCCGTTCTTGTCGGTGACTTCGAACAACGCCGTCGGCATCACGCCTGCGCTCTTGTCCACGTAGGCAATCGGAATGGCTTTCACGGTCGGGTTATCGCCACCCACCTCGTGGATCTTCTTGTTGACCTCGTCGATGATCTTGGTGCTGTTGCCGCTGGTGAACCACGCTGTGCCGGTGGTGCCGCTGCTTTGCGCGCCGGCGTTGTCAGCCTGGATCATCAGCGCGCCGCCGATGTAGTTCTTGAGCTGCGTGTCGGCATCAGGGCCAGTGAAAGACTGCGCCTTGTCGTTGTAGAGCGGTGTGTCCTTGCCAAAGGTGGCCTTGGACATCTGCCCGAAGATGTTCTTCAGCCCCGTGTTCTGGTCGGACTGGAACGTCTTGTAGTCGGCTTCCGCCTGCTTTTGCTGGACCTTCTCGTTGCCGCGGTCAAAGGCGCGTTGCAGCATGTCGGCGTTGGGCAAGTCCTTGCCGTGCTGCTGGATCAGCGCGTTGGTGACGGTGGCGCCGTTGCCGTCGCCCACGGCGTTCTGCACCGGCACCCACGACGGCATGCTCCCCCCCGAGCCGGAGGTCTGCATGCTGTACAGGAACGATTTGGCATTGGAGTCGGTGGTCAGCCAGTTGGCAACCTGCTGGGCGTGATCGGTGCTTGGCTGGTCGCTGGCAAAGCGCGGCGAATCGGCCACGGCGGCCGTCAGGCTCAAGCCGCCGTAAAAGTCCGAGCCGTGGGGCACGAGTCCCGACGTGTCGGCGCCGGCGTTGCTCTGGAACCATTTGCCGTTGTCGTTGAAGCGATCCTCTACGGTGGTCAGCAGGTTGTTTGCCACCTCGGGTGGCGCCACCTTGGCCAGGTCCTTCATCCATTTGCCGACGGCGTCGTATTTGACCGTGCTGTCGGCCATCTTGCGATTGGCGTCCGGGTCGTCGGGGTTGTACTTGTAGACCTGGGTGAGGTCGCTGATCTGCTTGTTGAAGTAGTCGCTGTGTGCGTTGAAGAAGGGGGCGCCGGCCACCTGGTACAGATGGTCGCGCGCGTCGGGGTCGGCGCTGGTGACCGACACGTCGTTCATGTTGGTCGACAGGATTTTCAGCGCGCCCTGCGCATCGCCCGCCTTCATCTTGGCCGCGACCTGATCCTTGGTGTAGTTCACGCGCACGTCGTAGCTGGCTGCACCGATCTGCTCGTAGATCTGCTCGGCGTTCTTGTCATTGGCGTGCGGCCGCGCAAGCTGCACGCACGCAAACTGCACCGGATCGTTGGTGGCGAGCGCCTTGTCCTGCGCCGACAGCGTCGGGTCGTTCGGGTTGATGTGGTTGATCTGGTACTGGATCGCATCGGCTGTGGCGATGTTCCTGGCAAACGCGAGGCTGCCCTCGTCCCAATCGGGGTGGGCCTTTGCCAGCGCATCGGCGGCGTCGTTAGCCGCCTTCAGGTTATCGCCCGAGCCGAAGTTCTCGTAGCTTGAAAGCTCGCCGCCAATGGCGGTCTTGAAGTCCTGGATGGCCTTGTCCAGGTTGGCCTGCGCCGTGTTGATCGAGTCCTGCTTGTCTTCAGCAATGGTCCGATTGGTGACCTTGATGTTCTGCGCATCCTGCAGCTTGTCTTGCGCATCGAGCACGCCGTCGCGCGCTTCCGATGCGGTGCGCTGGCTCGGGTCTTGCTTCTCTACGGCGTCTTTTGCATCGTCGACGATCTTGTCGAGCCATTTGGCATCGGGATCGCGTTTCTTGATGGCGTCCGCTGCGTCTTCGATGGCTTTCTTCTCGCCGCCAGCGGGCGCTTCGTCGGCCTGCCGGCGCAACTCGTTCTGTACCGAGTTGATGACGTCCGAAAGCGGCTTGTCGAGCTTGGCCTGGGCGGCCTTGGAGTCGTCGCCGTTGTTGATGTAGTCGTTGACCGCCGTGTTGGCCGTCTGGATGGCCGCGTCGGTTTTGGTTTTGGCGTCGGCGGCGGCTTGTTTCTGCTCAGGGGTGGGTGGGGGCGGCGGCGGGGGCGGCGGACGGTAGTAGACGATGCGGCCGTTGATCTCGTCGATGGCGGGCATGGTGTTCTCCAGCGGCGCCCCATACGGGGTGGGCCTGATTGAAAGCAATCGGGGGATAGGGGCATTCTGGACGCCGGTTGCCGACGCAGCTATTGGCGAATTACGTAGTGCGGCGCCGGTGTGGGCGCGCCCGCGTTGTAGAAACTACGAGGTTCCGTGGCAGTTTTGGCCGAGCGTTGGTAAAAACCGCCGAGCACGCATGCATGGGCGTGCGCCGCAGCACGAAAATCCGTAACCTGAGCGCGCTGCATGGGCCGATGGCGCAGCGAGTGCGCCGCAACCGGGCCGCATACAAAAACACGAGGGGCAGGGCATGAACCTACGTTTTCTGGAAACCTTTGTCTGGGTGGCGCGGCTGCGCAGCTTCCGCCTCACCGCAGACAAGCTGTTCACCACGCAGGCATCGATTTCTGCGCGCATTGCCGCGCTGGAAGAAGAGCTTGGCGTACGCCTGTTTGACCGCGACACACGCGGCGTGCAACTCACGCCCGATGGCCACAAGGTGCTGGAATATGCAGACCGCATGGTGAGCACGCTGCACCAGTTGCAGGCGGCGGTGGCACAGCGCCCGGGCTTTGAAGGGCGCGTGCGGGTCGGGGCGATGGACAGCGTCATCCATACGTGGCTCTCGCCGCTCATTGCGCGCACGGCCGAGATGTTTCCCGCGTTGGAGATCGAACTCGTGGCCGACAGCGCGATGCACCTCGTCGAGCAGCTACAGAAGGGCGCGCTCGACATTGCCTTCCAGACCGATCTGCTGCGCGCCGAAAGCGTGCGCAACGTGCAGCTCGCGCAGTACCCGATCCATTGGGTGGTGGCCACCAACTCGCGGTTGGCGCACCCATACGGCAGCCTGGGCGAACTTGCGCGCGAACGGCTCATCACCTTCGTGCGCAACTCCCGGCCGCATCAGGACATGCTCAACCTGCTGCACCTGAGCGGGGTGGAATCACCGCGCGTGAACTGCGTCAATTCGGTGGCCGCCATGACGCGCTTGGTGGGCGATGGCTTTGGCGTGGGCGCGTTGCCCACCGTGCTGGTGCGCGACCGCATTGAGAGCGGCGCGTTGACGGTGCTGGAAGTGGAGCCGGCGTTGCCTGCCCTGCCGATCATCGCGTCGTGGCGCGCGGGGGCGGGCCTGGAGGTGCACGAAGCCATCGTCGGCCTGGCGCGCACGATGGCGCGTGAGTTCTGCCTCTCGGTCGGGCCGCGCTACGCCATTGCCGAGGAAGTCGAGCGCAACACGGAAGCCGCCTAAGCCAACGCAGCGTGCCGTGGCGCCAGCGTCAGAATATCGAGCGGCCGGTCAGTGTCGTGAGCCATTCCAGCGCCTGCAGGCCGGCCAGCGAATTGCCGCTGACGTCGAGCCCCGGAGACCACACGCACACGCCAAATTCGCCCGGCAGCACGGCGACGATGCCGCCGCCCACGCCGCTCTTGGCGGGCAGCCCCACGCGATAGACGAAGTCGCCCGCCGCGTCGTAGGTGCCGCAGGTCAGCATCAGTGCAGAGAGGCGCTTGGCAGGGCTCGCACCGACGATGTGCTCACCGCTCCACGGCACAACGCCGCCGTTGGCGAGAAACAGCACGGCGCGCGCGAGGTCGGTGCAATCCATCTCGATGGCGCACTGGCGGCAGTACGCATCGATGACAGTTTCCACCGGCATGTGCAGGTTGCCGAAGCTCTTCATGAAGTGGGCCATCGCGCGGTTGCGGTCGGCATGGGCCAGTTCGGATTCGGCCACGCGCCGCACGTAGTCGATGCGTGGGTTGTCGACCAGCCGTCGCATGAACTGCACCAGCGCGGTCTCGGCCTGCACGAAGCGGCGGCACAGAACGTCGGTCACGACCAGCGCACCGGCATTGATGAACGGGTTGCGCGGGATGCCGTTCTCGTATTCGAGCTGCACCAGCGAGTTGAAAGCGCTGCCGGAGGGTTCGCGGCCGACGCGCTGCCAGAGCGTTTCGCCTTCGAGCTGGAAGGCCAGCGTGCAGGCAAACAGCTTGGAGACGCTCTGGATCGAGAACGGCACATCCGCTTTGCCCACCGTGTAAACATCGCCGCCCAGGGTGACGATGGCCATGCCGAAATCCGTCGCACTGGCGCCGGCCAGCTCGGGGATGTAATCGGCAACCCGCCCCTGGCCGAGGTACGGCTGGATGTCGCGGTGGATGGTGTCCAGGATCGCTTGGTAGTCCATGTCAGGCCAGGAGGGCAAACGGTGGGGCGGCGATTTTACACGCGCGGGTGCTGCACCGGCCTCGGCAATCACCTTTTCCTATCGCCTGCAATCCGAAACTTTCGTTGGACCGCGTTTCATCACGCTTTCACAATCAGCCGCACAAACAACCTTGTGGAAGAGCTTGCATGACGACGGCAGTGGAGACAGCCCAGGCAAAAAGAATGCCGGAACAACCGGCACCGATGCCCTTACCCGCCCGCACGGGTGCCAGCGTGGCCTACGCAAATCCGTATTCCGCCCGCCTGGCGGCGCGCTCGGGCGTGCTGCGTGGCCATACCAGCGGCCTGTGCGATGGCTATGTGCAGGCCAACATCGTGATGCTGCGCGATACGTGGGCCAACGAGTTCCTGCGCTTCTGCCAGCTCAACCCGAAGCCGTGCCCGCTGCTGGACGTGACCGAGCCCGGCGTGCCCGTATTTCGGCATCTGGGCCAGGACGTTGACGTGCGCCGCGACGTGCCGCGCTATCGCGTCTACCGCAACGGCGAGCTGGCCGAAGAGCCGGCCGACGTTGAAGCGCTGTGGACCGACGACATGGTTGCGTTTGCCATTGGCTGCTCCTTCTCGTTCGAGCACGCGTTGATGGAGGCGGGTGTGCCGCTGCGTCATATCGCCATGTCGCGCAACGTGGCGATGTATCGCACGTCGGTCGACACGATCGGTACGTCCCGCCTGGCGGGCAAGCTCGTGGTGTCGATGCGGCCGATGTCGGTGCCTAACGCCATACGCGCGATCGAGATCACCTCGCGCATGCCGCGTGCGCACGGCGCGCCGGTGCATTTTGGCGACCCGGCGGCCATCGGCATTGCTGATCTGGCGCAGCCCGATTGGGGGGATGCCGTGCCCGTGCAGCCTGGCGAGGTGCCGGTGTTCTGGGCCTGTGGCGTGACACCCCAGGCGGTGGTGCAGCAAGCGCGGCCCGAGCTGTGCATCACGCATGCGCCTGGGCACATGCTGATCACAGACCTGCGCACCGCAGCGCTGACCTGAGCACGCAGTCGCAAGAGCGAAAGAGCGAAAGACGGACGGGTACCGGGGTTCCAGCCGGCGCACGCAGAGGCGCTGGTTTATAGCAAGTAATAAGCGATAGCCGCATCGAGACAGCATCAGTAACAAGGAGGAAACACCATGACAACCGAAGCAACGGTTGCGCGAGCGCCCGCCGGGACGGACGCCACGGCCGCAGCCAATTCCGGCGGTTTGTTCCGCTGGTACCGAGAGATCTCCACGCAGGAGCGGCGCACGTTCTGGAGCTGCAAGGTGGGCTACGCGCTCGACGCGATGGACACGCAGATCCTGAGCTTCGTCATCCCCACGTTGATCGGCGTGTGGGGCTTGTCCAAGGCCGAGGCGGGGTTGATCGGCACATGCACGTTGCTGGCATCGGCGGCGGGGGGCTGGGTGGCTGGCATCCTGTCGGATCGCATCGGGCGCGTGCGCGCGTTGCAGATCACCATCCTGTGGTTTGCGGTGTTTACCTTCCTGTGCGGCCTTGCGCAGAACTACGAACAACTGCTGATTGCGCGCACGCTCATGGGCTTCGGCTTTGGCGGCGAATGGACGGCCGGCGCTGTGCTGATCGGCGAGGCGATTCGCTCGCAGGATCGCGGCAAGGCTGTTGGCATGGTGCAGGCGGGTTGGGCGCTGGGGTGGGGCGCATCGGCGTTGCTGTACGCGTGGTTCTTCAGCGTGATGCCGCCCGAGACTGCATGGCGCGCGTTGTTCCTCGTGGGGATCGTGCCTGCCGTGTTCGTGTTCTTCCTGCGCAGGCTGGTGAAAGAGCCGGAGGTGTTTCAGGAAGCGAAGTCACAAGCCGCCGAGCGCACGAGCTTCTTCGAGATTTTCTCTCCGCGGCTATTGAGCACCACGCTGCGTGCCGCTGTGCTGACCACCGGCGCGCAAGGCGGCTACTACGCCATCACCACGTGGCTGCCGACGTTCCTGAAAACCGAGCGCCATCTGACCGTGCTGGGCACCGGCGGCTATCTGGCCGTGGTGATCATTGGTTCGTACATCGGCTACCTGACCAGCGCGGTGCTGACCGACCGCCTGGGCCGCAAGCGCAACTTCATCCTGTTTGCGGTGGGCTCGATGGTGGTGGCGCTGGCCTACACGCAGCTGGAAGTGACCGACAACACAATGCTGCTGCTCGGTCTGCCGCTGGGCTTCTTTGCCTCGGGCATCTTTGCCGGCATGGGTGCGTTCCTGACCGAGTTGTTCCCGACGGCGGTGCGCGGCTCGGGCCAGGGCTTTTGCTACAACGTGGGCCGGGCGGTTGGCGCGTGCTTTCCGTTCCTGATCGGGCAGGTGAGTGCGCATTCGTCCCTCGGGCATGCCATTGGCATCTTCGCGGCGGGCGCCTATGGGCTGCTCATCGTGGCGGCTCTCACGTTGCCGGAAACGCGCGGCCGAGAACTCGAATCGATTTAACTCCTGTGCTTCCCCCAAAAGTGCACAGCGCGCGGCGTTTGGAAGACGCCGCGCTTTTTTTTGTGCATCGATATGCCTCGGCGGTTTCAAGACACGCCGGACATGAAGCACTGATCTATCCGCCGGTCAATCACGTTCAGGCAGTCGACCGAGGAAGGGCCCGCCGACAATCTGCAGACGCGCTTGGGGCCACTTTGAAGGTGTTCGGCGCGTGAATGCAGGGAGTCCGGCGCGCGCGGTTGGCGTTGGTTTTTTATCAATCGTTAATCTTGGCGTGGCCCAGCGCCGATCAAGTGCACGCATGCCGACTTGGCCCAGCGCAATTAGCCCGCGTTAAACCAGAATTCAATAACTTTCAGGCTCCAAGTAACGGAACGCTCATCTGAAAAACGCACGCTTCCACTAGCATGCGAGCCATCGCCTGTCGACAACGTATCGGCGGGCATGCCGGGGGGATTCCGGCTGAAGGCAACGAGTCTGCGTAGTTGGCCCGGCCGGTGCAAATCGCATAGAACGATGGGAGCGGGCCCATGAGTTTCACCTCTACCGGCAACGGCAAAGCGCCGTCCGGAAATTCCTTTTTGTCGACCCTGTCCGGCGGCGGATTGTCGCCAGGTACCGGCATGCTTGCGGATGCTGCCGGCATGCTCGGCAACGCGCCGGGGGCCGGTTTGATTGGGGGCGCGGCGCGCGCCGCGCAGTTGGCGCAGACGGGCATGTCGCTGCTTGGGCGCACGCCAGCCTCGATTGCCGATGCCATCAACGGCATGCCCGGCGCGAAGTCTCGCCTGACGCAGGCCAGCCGCTTCGTGCGCATGGAGTCGCCACTCGGGCCCGACGTACTGCTGGTCAATGCGCTGGTGGTGGACGAGTACGTCAGCCGCCTGCCGGAAATCCATCTCGACCTGCTATCGCACCAGAGCGAAATTGAGATCGACAAGATCGTCGGGCAGCAGGTGTCGGTGTCGCTGGAACCCAAGTCCACCGGCGGCGTGTTCAGCCAGCTGGCGGCCGGGCCGGAAATCGGCCAGCGCTACTTTCAGGGCTACGTTGCATCGTTCGGGCGAGTCGGGCACCCCGGCTCGGTCACGCGCTACGAGATGACGGTGGTGCCGTGGTTCTGGTTTCTCACGCGCTCGACGGACTGCCGCATCTTCCAGAACAAGACCGCGGAAGACATCCTCTCCGAGATCTTTGTCGAGCTCGGCTTTCACGATTTCGAGTTCAACCTGAAGTCGGAGCAGGCGCGGCTCGAATACGTCGTCATGTACCGGGAGTCCTACTTCAACTTCTGCGCCCGCCTGATGGAGCAGGAGGGCATGTTCTGGACGCACCGCTACGAGAAAGACCGGCACGTCCTCGTCATTGGCGACACCAACGACCTGTTCAAGCCGCTGACGCCTGTCGATACGATTCCGTACTACGGCGCCAGCGCCGCCAGCGAGCGCAACGGCATCGACCGGTGGGACGAGGCGTTCAACTTTCGCGTGGGCAAGATCACCTATCGGGATTTCAACTACGACACACCGTCGTCTCCGCTGATGCACGTGGAAGTGCCGACCACGCTCAAGAACCCGAACATCGGGGCCACCGAGCGCTACGAATACCACTCGCTGTACGACCACAGCGACGACGGCCGCCGGTACGCGCGCCATGCCATGGAAGCAGAAGAGGCGCAGGCGCACCGGTTCAAGGGTGCTGGCTTCGTGCAGGCCATGACCACGGCCGGGCGCTTCCGGCTGACCAACCACCCCGTCTCGGCCTACGACGACAAGGCCTTTGTTCTGCTGCACGTACGCCACCACGCCGTGAACGACTACACGAGCCAGGGCGCCGAGCAGCCGTACCGCAACAGCTTTACGTGCCTGCCCGTGGATGTGCCGTTCCGCCCCGAGCGCCGCACACCCAAGCCCTACATGTACGGTACGCAGGCGGCTGTGGTGGTCGGCCCCAAAGGCGAAGAGATCCATACCGACGGCAGCCGCGTCAAGGTGCATTTCTTCTGGGACCGGCGCGGCAAGATGGATGGCTCCGATTCCATCTGGGTGCGCGTGTCGCAGCCGTGGGCGGGCGCGGGTTGGGGCGGCGCGGCCATCCCGCGTATCGGCCAAGAGGTGATCGTCGCCTTCAACGAGGGCGACCCCGACAACCCGGTGATTGTCGGCCGCGTGTTCAACGGCGAGGCCGCCAACCCGTACCACGGCGACGGCGGCCAGACCATGGGCATCCGCAGCCAGACGCACAAGGGAGGTGGCTCCAACGAGCTGCGTTTCTCCGACGTGAATGGCGCGCAGGAAGTGTTCATGCACGCGCAGAAAGATATGAACACCGTGGTGCAAGACGCGCAGAGCACGCATGTGGTCAAGGGCGATCGGACGATCCTGGTGTCGACGGGCAACCATGCGACGGAGGTCTCTACCGGCAACCTGAGCGAAGCCGTCAAGGGCGACCACACCACGCTGGTTACCCAGGGCCACCACAAGACGCAGATCGACACCGGCAACATGGAAACGACCGTGAGCACGGGCGACAAAACGCTCACGGTATCGAAGGGCAACTACGAGACGACGGTGTCGGTGGGGGATCTGACGGACACGGTCACGCAAGGCAACACCACGCAGAAGTCGCCCGCCGGTGTGCACACGATCGAGGCCAAGGAACTGTGGATCAAGGTGGGCGGTGCCGGCGGGACGTCGATCCATATGACGGCCGATGCGATCGAGCTGCACAAGGGCTCATCCACGATCCGGCTGGATGCGGCCGAGATCAAGATCCAGGCACCCAATACCCATATCAACCCGGATAACGGCTGACACCATGTATCAGATGCAGGAAGGTTCCTTGTTGCTCCCACCGGACTGGATCGACAAGACGATGAATGTGTTCGTCTCCGCCTCGACCGGCACGGAGGGCGTGAGCTTTGTCGTCACGCGCGAGCGTCTGCCATGGGGCATGCAGTTTGGCGAGTACGCCGCCAGCGAGCTGCAAAAGCTCGCCAAGCAGGTGCCCGACTATGAAGCGGTGAGCAGCAGCGAAACCACGGTGTCCGGCCGCGCAGCGTATGCGCACGAATACAAATGGTCGAACAACGGCCGGCCACTGCAGCAGTTGCTGACGATGGTGGAGCACGGCAAGCAGGTGCTGATGCTCACCTTTACTGCGCCCGGTGTGCTGAGCGCCAGCCAGAAGACGCTGGTAGAAGGCGTGGTGCAGAGCCTGCGCCTGAACGAACCCGCCTGAGCGCAGCGCTGCCATGGCGGATCAAGATCCAAGCACACCGAGCACTCCCACCGGGCCGAGCGGCACCGCCGACGAGCGCTTGGCCGCGCTTCAGAACCTGGAAGACGGCGAGGCGAAAAAGCAGTCGCAGATGAAGTGGGTGGACGGCGCCAACTACGGCATGTTGGGCGCCGACGTTGGCTATGGCGCGTACGCCGCCGGCACCGCCGCAACCGCTGCGGGCGCGACCGGTGCGGCTGCGGCAGGTGCCGCAGCGCTGGCCGCCGTGCCCGCTGTGGTGGCACTGGGCGGTGCGTGGCTGCTTGGCAAGATTGGTGTCACCGGCGCCGTTGAGAAAGGCGCCGAATGGCTTGGCGACAAGCTGGGCTTGAGCATCGGAAAGGGCGATCCGCACCCGGCGTGCGTGGGTGACGACATCGCGCATTCATCGGGCTTCTGGGGCATGGTGGCCGGTCTCGCAATCGGGGTCGCCATTGGAGCCGCGGTTGCCGCGACGGTGGCGACCGGTGGGCTGGCCGGTGCGGTGATCGTGGGTGCCTGTATGGCAGGTGGCCTGAGCCTCGGAAGCGGTTTGGCCGCAGCCAGCCAGAGCATGGGCAGCAACTGCGGAAAGATCGCGTCTGGCTCAGGCAATGTCACCTTCGAAGGCAAAGCCGCGGCGCGTGTGACGGACATCATCGCTTGCGATAAGCACCCCGGGCCTGAGCCGCTGGTCGAAGGCAGTCTCACCATCACCGTCAATCAGTTGCCGCTTGTGCGCATCGGCCATTCGAGCCATTGCAGCGGCAAGGTGAACTCTGGGCGCAAGAGCGTCTTGATCGACAAGACCACCGGGCAGTTCGGGCCGAAGAACCCCGAGCTGACAGCCGGCGAGGAGTTCTTTGCGGGTCTCGTGGGTGGGCTGCTTGGGGCCAAACTGGGCGGCATGATCGGCGGCAAGGCGCCGGGAGAGCCGAACAAGTCGGCCGAACGTGATGGCGTCAAAGACGAAACCGCCACCAACTGCAAAGACCCAATCGACGTGGCGACCGGCGAGATGGTGGAGATCCGCACAGACGTGTCGATTCCCGGCGTTCTGCCTCTAGTGCTCACGCGGCGCTACCGCACGCGTTCGGATGACGAGGGCCTGCTTGGTCCAAGGTGGTCGACGAACTGGTCGCAGCGCTTGCGGTTGGATGAAGGTCGCCTCGTTCGTTTCTTCGATGGTGGTGGGCTCACGATCACCTTTGAGGCCCCCGATGCCGATCTCAACGGCATCAACTTGCGCGAACCACGTTATCGCCTGGAGGGCACGCGAACCGCACCTCGCGTCCTTGACGATGAAACGCGCCATATCCTGTGGTTTGCACCATTGGTCGACGGCGCCGTATCGCGCATCGAGCGTATCGAGGACTGGAGCGGCAATGCCATCGCGTTCGAGTACGACGCCCATGGCCGGCTGACCGAGCTGCGACACACGACCGGTTACGCGCTTGTGTTGACGTATCCGGGCGCGCTGCGCACGGTGTCCAGCATTACCTTGCTCGAAGAGTCGGGCGAGACACGACGGTTGGTCGACTACCTGTATGAAGGCGGCATGCTCGCGCAGGTGTCGAGTTTCCAGCATGGTGAGTTCCACTACACCTACGAGGCGCACGGCTGGATGACGAGCTGGCGCGACGCCGACCAGACAGAGGTTCGCTACGCCTACGACAGCTTCGGCCGCGTGGTCGAGACCGGCACACGCGAGGGTTACCACACCGGCCGCTTCGTCTATGAGGACGGCGTCACGCGTGTGCTCGATATCGATGGTGAATGGCTCTACGCCCACAACGCCGAAGGACTGGTCACACGCGAGGTGAACCCGCTTGGGCATGTGATTCAACGCGAGTGGCAACTTGGCCGATTGGCGTCTCAAACCGACCCGCTCGGGCGGCGCACCGATTTTGGATACGACACGCAGGGCCGGCTGGCCAGCATGGGCGATGCCGCCGGCGGCGCCACGCTGTTCAAGTACGACGCACAGCGTCGCCTTGCGGCTGTGGTGCAGCCAAACGGCGATCGCGTGGCAATGGAGTATGACGACAAGCATCGGCTGATTGCACGCACCGAACCAGATGGGCAGGTCAAACGCTATCGGTACGGTGAACGGGGTGAGCTTCTGCGGGCGGTCGAGGGAGAGCAGGAAACCCGCTTCGACTATGACGCACAGCTTCGGCTCATCAGCACGCGTTTGCCCACGGGCGCGAAGCAGGGCACACGCTTCGATGTGCTTGGGCGCCTGCTCGAAGAGGTCGATGCGCACGGCAACGTGACGCGTCACGACTACGCCGCCGGCGTGGACAATCCGCGCGGCAACCGGGCGCTGACCACACTGCCGGACCGCAGCATGCATCGCACCGCCTACAACGCAGAAGGGCTGGCGGTGGCGAACACCGATCCGCTGGGCCGGATCACGCGCCATACCTACGGTCCGTTCGATCTGCTGACAAGCACCACCGATGCCGCCGGCCATGCCACCCGCTTTGAGTACGATCATGCAACGCGGCCGGTGCGGATCGTCAATGCGCGCGGTGAGGTGTGGGAGTACCGCTACGACGCAGCTGGGCGGCTTGTCACCGAGATCGACTGGGGCGGCCGAGTCTCACACTATGAGCGCGATGCAGCCGGGCGGGTGGTCAAGAAGACGTGGCCGGACGGCGGTGTCTGGCTGTATCGATATGACGCGGGCGACCGGCCTGTGGCGATCGACGCGGGCGACGTCAAACTCGTCTACCGGTACGACGCGGCGGGGCGCATGACCGCTGCCGCGGTGCAAAGCGAGTCCACGCACGTCATCCGCTTCCGCTACGACAGCAAGGGCCGCCTGATCGAGGAGGATCAGCACGGGCAGCGCCTCCAACATGCCTACGACGCGCGGGGCCGGCGCGAGGCGCGCAAGACCGCGCATCGGGAAACACGCTATGAGTACGATGCGCTCGGCGCCCTGACGCAGGTTGGCGGCATGACCATCCAGCGGGATCTGCTTGGCCGCGAAACGGGTCGGCAGGCCGGTGAATTCATTCTGCAGCGGCAGTACGACGCCGTAGACCGCCTGCAGCGCCAGACGGCCGGCCCCCGTGCGGCCTTTGACGCGCTGCCGGTCAACCCTGTCGAAGCGCTGCAGAGCCTGACGCGTCAGCATTTCCGCTACGACGCTGCGGGGCAGCTGACCCAGATCGATACCGATGCAGACAGCTTCGTGTATACGCACGACGCGCGCGGACAGGTCACCGCCTTCGATAGCGTTCGGCAGCCCGCAGAGCACTATGCCTACGATGTATCCCGGAACATTGCCGCGCATGGCCGTAGAGGTCCCGTCGATCGACACGATTACCTAGCAGGTGGCTTGCCCGTTCAGGCGGGGCATATCCACTATCGCTACGACGCTCGCGGGCGTGTCATCGAAAAGACCATCGAGCAACCCGGCGAACACCCTCGGACATGGCGTTACGCCTGGGACGGCCTGAACCGCCTGACCGAAGTTCACACGCCTGCCAACGAAACATGGATGTACCGCTACGACGCGTTCGGCCGGCGTATTGAGAAGACGCATGTCGAGACCGGGCGCGCGCAGCGCTTCCTGTGGGACGGTTACACGTTGGCTGAACGGTGGGAATGCGGCCGCGATGGGCAAACGGGCGCTGTCACGACCTGGCATTTCGAGCCAGAGAGCTTCGCACCGCTGGCGCAGGAATGCGGCGACCAGATGTACGCGATCTTCAACGCCCCCACCGGCCTGCCGCTGGAGATATACCGCGACACAGGTGAGAAGGTCTGGTCTGCCCGCTACAACCTGTGGGGCAGGCGGATCAGTGAAGAGGCACATGCTGCGGAAGCCGCCCCCGACACCAGCCTGCGTTTTGCGGGGCAGTGGGCAGACGAAGAGTCGGGGCTGCATTACAACCTGAACCGCTACTACGACCCCGACAGCGGCTGCTATCTCAGCATTGACCCGATCGCCATCCGCGGTGGGCACCGTACACAGGGCTATGTGCAGAACCCGTTGCGGGAGATGGATCCGCTTGGGTTGGCGGTGTGCGAACAACGCTATGCCAACTACAAGTCATTGCGTGAGATGGGGTTGTCAGTCGAGGATGCCGCTAAGCTTTCGAAGTCGTTGAACGGCAAGCCCCTTGAGATCAAGGTGGGCGATAACGGGGAGGTCTATGCAAAGCTGCCGGCACCCTCCAACCCGGATGTCTTGCGGTGGCAGCGAATGAACGGCGATGGCATGTCGAACCGCAGTAAATACATGGGTTCGACGCCTTCAAAGGATTCGCCGGTCGGGCGTGAAGTACAGGACCGGATGCGCAAGGAAGGCACATTGAAGGGGGAGGGCGACGGGCGGGAGGTTCTCGGTGCGGATGGAAAATGGTACCCAATCGATCAAACAGACATGGGCCACAAACAGTCGGCCGTGGATTATTGGAATACGGAAGGGCGCTACTATGGCCCTCGATCGCCAGAAGTGCGCGAATTCATGAACGATCCAAAGAACTACGAGTTGGAGCCTAAGAGTATCAACAGAAGTAACGGCGCGAAGATGGGTACGACCTATGACTCACCGGCAACGCCGGAGGAAAAGGCCGGCTATTTCAGCATTGACGACATTGATTAGAGCTAGAGCACACACAGCATGAGCAAGACACTTCCGGATGCGCTTTACGCGCAAATCACCGACCTCTGTAAGCAAGGCGACGAACTGGTAGAGCAGGGGAACCTCGACGCCGGCAAACAGCACTACATCGCCGCACTACGCCTGCTGCCCGACAACCCGCTCGACTGGGAAGCCGCCACTTGGATCTATGTCGCCATTGGCGACGTCCACTTCCGCACGAACAATTTCGACAAGGCGTTCAAGTGTTTCTACAACGCCGTGCAGTGTCCCAAGGGCTTGGGCAATCCGTACATCCATCTTCGCCTCGGCCAGCTCTACTACGAGCAGGGCAACTTCGACAAGGCGGCTGATGAACTGACCCGCGCCTATATGGGCGGCGGCTTGGACATCTTTCTCGAAGACGATCCCAAGTACCTCGAATTCCTGGAAACGAAGATCAAGCTCTGACAGGGGGGAAGACGCGGCCGAACTGCCGGTCACGGGCCCTTATGGCTCGAACGTGGACCACCAACCGTCGAACGTGAACCTCTGCGGGCGGAATGCGAGCCTCAAACACTCGCATTCCGCAGTCGGAGGTCGAAATTTTCGACCTCCGACACCCGCCATCGAGCCTCGGACACTCGAGCGTCGGCCTCAACTGGACAACGTCGACGGTTTGAGGGCGGGGCTCGGGGCTCGGAGGTCCGATGGGGCGAATGTTTTTGGGCCGCGTTTGACCCTCCAAGGGTCGTGCGCCACTGTTTGATGGTCGCGCGCCGCTCTCGGACTGTGGAAATCGAATGTTTAGGACCCATGCGCGCACCGAAAACTGCGGCGCTCCGCAGTCTGCGGGGCAACGACGGTGGGTTAGGGGTCAGGTTTGCTTCCGAAAGGTTTGGTCGTCGCGCGCTGCGAAGCGGAATGCCCGGTGCGCGCACGGCCCTTGCGCTTCAGAGCCTGATAGACGGAATCGGAACTTGGAAGGCGCCTGCGCCGCTATAATCGGCCCGCTGCCGCACCAACGGCAGCCTGGTTTAGCGACCTGAAACACCAAGGCGGACGATTGCTGCATGCAGTCGCACTGCTGCTTCCGTTCGCGCCTACTTTGGCGGGCCGGATGGTGAGACCTTCGGGTCTACCGGTTTCCTTGGGACCGGGTCGCTAACACCATCGTCAGGCCCGCCACCCTCGTTTAGCGCCGAGATGGTGAGGCTCCTTCAATCCCAAGGAGGCTCCTATGCCGATTTCCGACGCGACGCGCCCCGCGTCCTACCCCTCTCCACCCGCACCACCGAGCCCAGCGCCCACGTCATTCGACACAGGGCGGCTCACCAAGAACCGCACCTACCTGAACGGCGCCATCGCAGCGCAGGCGTATCTCAAGCGCACGCGCACCGCCATGTGCACACACGGCCAATGCCGGCCGGGCATGCTGCGCGAACAACTTCAGGTGTTCTCCACGCAGTCATTTCCACCGGCCTTCATCAAAGGCTTTGTGGATGCGATTGATGCCTACGTATCGATGTCGCTCGGCGGGCGCGATGTTGATCCGCAGACGTGGGACGTGTTAGCCGCCATAGAGCGGCGCGGCTACAGCCAGTAACAACAGATTGACGCATTCCCGTGACGGGCGGGAATGTCGCGCAGCGCTGCGCGAAGATGACATGACTGTGGATCGCAGGCAGTCCGCGGCAAAAAAAACGCGGCCGAAGCCGCGCAGATCTCGCTTTCCAGAGAGAGAGGAGAGAAATTCTTACTGCTGTGCCACCGTTGCGGGCTTGGCCGCATTGGCTGCATTGGCTGCGTTAGGCTGTACCGCCGGCGGCAGATCCCCCCACCCACCGCCCAATGCCTTGATGAGCCCCACCGTGGAGTTCACGCGGCTGCCGGCCAGTTGCACGCCGATGCGTTCGGCGGACAGCATGTTGCGCTCGGCATCGATCACGTCCAGGTAGTTAACCGAGCCCGCGTTGTAGCGCGTGCGGGACAGCTGCGCGGCGCGCGTGGAGGCGCGCACGGCGTCGTCCTGGGCCTTGGCCTGATCGGCCAGCAGGCGCAGTTCCGAGAGGTTGTCTTCCACCTCACGGAAGGCGACGAGCACGCTTTCGCGGTAGTTGGCAACGTTCTCTTCATACGCGGCACGCGCCTGCTTCACGCCGGCGCTGCGGGCGCCACCGTCGAAGATGGGCAGCGACAGCGCAGTGCCGACCAGCGGCCCGAGAATCCACGTGCGGCTGCCCCATTTGAGCAGGTCGCCGATGTCGTGCGACTCGTAGCCGAAGCCGCCCGTGAGTTGCAGTTGCGGGAAGAACGCCGCGCGCGCCACGCCAATGCGCGCGTTGGCCGCAGCCATCGAGCGCTCGGCGGCGGCCACGTCGGGGCGGCGTTCCAGCAGGGCGGACGGCAGCCCGGCCGGTACGCGCACTTCGGCCGATTGCAGCGGGTCTGCGCCCATCGTGAAATCAGCCGGCGCCTTGCCCAGGAGCGTTGCGAGCGCATGTTCCAGCACCGCGCGACGACGTTGTACGCCGATGCGGTCGGAGCGCGCCGTGGCCAGTTCGGCATCGGCGCGGGCGACGTCCAGTTCGCCAATGTCGCCCGTGTTGAAGCGGCGCTGCACCAGCTTGAGCGCCTCTTCACGGCCGACCAGCGTGCGAGCCAGCAACGCCTCTTCCGCATCCAGCGTGCGCAGGCTGAAGTACGTCTGTGCCACGTCGGCCTGCAAGGACAGACGAGCCGCGCGGTACAGCGCTTCGACGCGTTCGGCGTCGGCGCCGGCGGCATCGATGTTGTTGCGCACGCGGCCGAACAGGTCGACCTCATACGCCACCGTGGACTGCGCGCGCCAGTACGTCTTTGGCTGCACGGGCGCGCCGACCGGCAAGCCGGCCGATGCCGCCGAAGCCCGCTGGCGCGTCGGGCCGAAGCCCGCATCCAGTTCCGGGAACAGCGATGCACGGTTGGCCTGCACGAAGGCGCGCGCTTGCGTGACGCGTGCGGCGGCGGCGGCCAGCGTGGGGCTGGCTTCAGCGGCCTGCGCTTCGAGCTTGTCGAGCGTCGGGTCGTTGAAGATCTTCCACCACGCGCCGTCGGCGGGCAGGGCGGGCTCGGCGGTCTTCCACTTGCCTTGCTCGTTTGCGGCCAGCGGTGCATCGGTCGCTTGTGCCGATGGTGCCGCTTCCTTGAAGGCGTTGGGTGTGCCAACGTCCGGCTTCTCGTAGGTCGGGGCGAGCGAGCAGGCCGCGAGGAACAGCGCGGCGGCCAGCGCCAGCGGTGTCCAGCGGCCCGACTGCACGGCCGGACCTGTTTGTTGTTGTGTCGACGCGTTCATAGCGATGTCTTGATGAGTGTTGACCTTAGTGCTGGGTCGACGGCACAGGCAGCGCGCCATCCAGGTCCAGATCACGATCGGGTGCGTCTTCAGAGCGCTGGCCGCGGCGTGCCGCCAGCGTGCGCAGCAGCACGTAGAACACCGGCGTGAGGAACAGGCCGAACAGCGTCACACCCAGCATCCCCGCGAACACGGCCACGCCCATGGCATGGCGCATTTCCGCGCCGGCGCCGGTCGACACCACCAGGGGCACCACGCCCATGATGAAAGCGATCGACGTCATCAGGATCGGGCGCAGACGCAGGCGGCAGGCCTCGATGGCGGCTTCCACGATGGTGCGTCCTTGCAGCTCAAGCTCCCGCGCAAACTCCACGATCAGGATGGCGTTCTTACACGCCAGCCCCACCAGCACCACCAGACCGATCTGCGTGAAGATGTTGTTGTCTCCATGCGAGACCCATACGCCCAGCATGGCGGCAAACAGGCTCATCGGCACGATCAGGATCACGGCCAGCGGCAGCGTCAGGCTTTCGTACTGCGCAGCCAGCACCAGGAACACCAGCAGCACGCAGATCGGGAAGATCCACACGGCCGAGTTGCCGGCCAGGATCTGCTGATACGTCAGATCCGTCCACTCGAAGCGCACGCCCTTGGGCAGCGTTTCATGCGCGATGCGTTCCACCGCCGCCTGTGCCTGGCCCGACGAGAAGCCCGGGGCCGGGCCGCCATTGATGTCGGCCGCGGTGTAGCCGTTGTAGCGCACGACCATGTCCGGCCCGAAGCCTTGCGACACACGCAGCAGCGACGACAGCGGAACCATCTCGCCTGCGGTGTTGCGCGTCTTCAACTGCAGGATGTCTTCTGCATGGGCGCGGAACGGCGCGTCTGCCTGCACCTTCACCTGATACGTGCGGCCGAAGCGGTTGAAGTCGTTCACGTACAGCGAGCCCAGGTATACCTGCATGGTGTCGAACACATCCGTGACCGGCACGCCAAGCTGCTTGGCCTTCACGCGGTCAAGGTCGGCATTCAACTGCGGGACGTTGATCTGGTAGCTCGAGAACGACGGGCCCAGCTCAGGCGTCTTGCGTGCCTTGGCCATGAAGGCCTGCGTGGCGGCAAAGAGCTGCTCGTAGCCGACCGAGCCGCGGTCTTCCAGTTGCAGCTTGAAGCCACCCACCGTGCCGAGGCCCTGCACCGGCGGCGGCGGGAACACGGCAATGAAGGCGTCCTTGATCGCACCGTACTGCTGGTTCAGCTGCCCCGCGATGGCGCCGCCCGACAGGTTGGGCGCCTTGCGCTCGTCAAACGGCTTGAGCGTGACGAACACGATGCCGGCGCTCGGACTGTTGGTGAAGCCGTTGATCGACAGGCCCGGGAATGCCACGGCGCTTTCCACGCCGGGGTGCTTGAGGGCGATGTCGGACATGCGGCGGATCACGTCTTCCGTGCGGTCAAGCGAGGCACCGTCCGGCAGTTGCGCGAAGCTCACGAGGTACTGCTTGTCCTGCATCGGCACGAAGCCGCCCGGCACCTTGTTGAACAACAGCGCGGTCGCGCCGATCAGCGCCAGGTAGATGCCCAGCATGACGGCCTTGCGGCCGATCACGCGCGACGTGCTGCGGCCATACGATTCCGACGCGGCACCAAACACGCGGTTGAACGGACGGAAGATCCAGCCCAGGCCCTTGTCCATCGTGCGCGCCAGCCAATCCTTCGGCGCATCGTGGCTCTTGAGCAGCAGGGCGGCCAGCGCCGGCGACAGCGTGAGCGAGTTGAAGGCCGAGATGACGGTCGAGATGGAGATCGTCAGCGCGAACTGCTTGTAGAACTGACCGGTCAGGCCCGTCATGAAGGCCAGCGGCACGAACACGGCAATCAGCGTCAGGGCAATGGCGATGATCGGGCCGCTCACCTCGCGCATGGCCTTGTACGTGGCCTCGCGTGGCGATAACCCTTCGGCGATGTTCCGCTCGACGTTTTCCACCACCACGATGGCATCGTCCACCACGATCCCGATCGCCAGCACCAGCCCGAACAGCGACAGCGCATTGATCGAGAAGCCGAACATCAGCATCAGGCCAAACGTACCGATGATCGACACCGGCACCGCCAGCAGCGGAATGATCGACGCACGCCACGTCTGCAGGAACAGGATCACCACCAGCACCACAAGCGCCACCGCTTCCAGCAGCGTATGCGTGACGGCTTCGATACTGGAGCGGACGAACTGCGTCGGGTCATAGACGATGCGGTAGTCGACGCCTTCGGGAAAGTCTTCCTTCAGCTCGGCCATCGTCTTGCGCACGTCATCCGAAATCTGCAGCGCGTTGGAACCCGGCGCCTGGAAGATCGGAATGGCCACCGCCTGCTTGTTGTCCAGCAGCGAGCGCAAGCCGTATTCCGACGCAGCCAGCTCGATGCGGGCCACGTCACGCAGGTACGTGACGGCGCCATCGGGCGAACTCTTCAGGATGATGTCGCCGAATTCCTGCTCGGTCTTCAAGCGGCCCTGTGCGTTGACGGACAGTTGCAGGTCCGTGCCCGGCACCGACGGCGAGCCGCCGATCACGCC
Source organism: Ralstonia sp. 22111 (assembly GCF_052045895.1). Lineage (NCBI taxonomy): Bacteria > Pseudomonadati > Pseudomonadota > Betaproteobacteria > Burkholderiales > Burkholderiaceae > Ralstonia > Ralstonia sp. 22111. Next base: position 224,663 of record NZ_JBQEPR010000003.1, read on the forward strand.
GGCCGCCACCTGCACGTTCTGGTCGCGGATGGCCTTGACCACTTCGTTGGCCGTCAGGCCGCGTTCGGCCACCTTGTTCGGGTCGAGCCATACGCGCATCGAGTAGTCACCCGAGCCGAACAGCTGCACCTGGCCCACGCCGCTGATACGCGCCAAACGATCTTTGACGTTGAGCACCGCGTAGTTGCGCAGGTACGTCATGTCGTAGCGGTCGTTGGGCGACAGCAAGTGCACCACCATCGTCAGGTCGGGGCTGCTCTTGACGGTGGTGACGCCCAGGCGTTGCACCACGTCGGGCAGACGCGGCAGCGCCTGCGACACGCGGTTCTGCACGAGCTGCTGTGCCTTGTCCGGGTCGGTGCCCAGCTTGAAGGTGACCGTCGTGGTCAGGTTGCCGTCGCTGTTGGCCTGCGACTGCATGTAGAGCATGTTCTCGACGCCGTTGATCTGTTCTTCGAGCGGCGAGGCGACGGTCTCGGCAATCACCTTCGGGTTGGCGCCCGGGAACTGCGCGCGCACCACCACCGAAGGCGGCACGACCTCGGGGTACTCCGAGATCGGCAATCGCCAGATCGAGATGATCCCGACCAGCAGGATCAGCGTGGATAACACGCCCGCAAAGATCGGGCGGTCCACGAAAAATTTAGAGAAGTTCATGGCTGTGAGCGATGAGGTTCAGTCGCAAATCAAGCGCGGTCGGCCGGCAGGCGTTGCGCGGTGGCGGCGGTCTTGGCGTTGGCGGCCTTGGCCTCGGCCTTGGCAGCAGGCGCAGCGGGTGCGTCGGCTTTGGCTTCGGTCGGTGCTGCGGGCGCTTCGGGTTGTGCACCGGGCAACACCACGCGCTTGGTGACCAAGCTATCCATGGTGACCGTGTTGGGCGCCACGGCGTCGCCGGGGCGCACGCGCTGGATGCCGTTCACGACGATGCGCTCGCCGGCCTTCAGGCCCGACTTCACAACGCGCAGGCCGTCGATGGAGGCGCCCAGCACCACCGGGCGATAGCTCGTCTTGTTGGCCGCATCCACCACCAGGACGAACTTCTTGTCCTGGTCCGTACCGATGGCCTTGTCGGTGATGAGGATGGCGTCGTGCGGTGCGCCGGTGCTCATGCGCACGCGGGCGTACAGGCCCGGCGTGAGGCGGCCGTCGGCGTTGTCCAGCGTGGCGCGCACGCGGATGGTGCCCGAGCGCACATCCAGGCGGTTGTCGACGGACTGGATCACGCCTTCGCGCGTGTAGCCGTCTTCGTTGGCCAGCCCGATGTAGACCGGCGTCTTCGCGCCCTGCGCCGCCTTGGCGGAGTAGCGCAGGTAGCTTTGTTCATCCGCATCGAACGCCACGTACATCGGCGAGACCGACACCAGCGTCGTCAGCACCGGCGCAGCACCACCGGCGGAGACGACGTTGCCGACGGTGATTTCTGCGCGCGACACGCGGCCCGCGACCGGCGCCACGATGTGCGTGTACTCCAGGTTCAGCTTGGCGGCATCCAGCGCGGCGGCAGCGCCTTGCAGGTTGGCCTGTGCCTCGCGTGCGGCGTTTTCCTTCTCTTCGAACTCGCGGCGTGCGATGGCGTTGTCGGCCACCAGCTTCTGCGCACGGTCCAGCTCCGACGTGGTGTAGGCCACGCGGGATTTGGCGGCCGTCAGCGCGGCTTGCGTGCGGGCCACTTCGGCCGCGTAGGGGCGCGGGTCGATGGTGAACAGCGCGTCGCCCTTCTTGACGATGCTGCCATCTTTGAAGTGGACGGCGGTGACGGTGCCGCTCACCAGCGGGCGGACTTCAACGCGTTGAACGGCTTCGATGCGGCCGGAAAACTCATCCCATTCGGAAACGTTCTTGGCCAGCACCGGTGCCACATCCACCGGCGTGGCGGCAGGCGCGGCGGCCGGCTGCTGCGATGCGCCGGCACTGGAGACCAGACCGTAGGTGCCCACAGCTGCAACGCCGAGCACGGCGGCAACCGAAATGGCGAGTGTGCGTTTGGACAGGCTCATGATGACTCTCTCGATTTTGTTGGGTAAGCAAAGAGAAAAAGACTGGATAAAAGCGCGTTGGCCGCAGCGTAGAAATACGCGGGCGGCCTCGCACTCCGTTTCTTGTTGTATGGGTTCAGCCAGGCGTCTCCCCGGTCGGGTCAATGGAGGTGCGGTCCTTGCGGTCCGCACGCTGACGGCGTTTGCGAGGTGCTGCCGCCTGCCGCGTCATGCCGAGGTGCCAGCGCAGGAAGCACGTCATCTCGTCTTGCGCGACTGCGCTCATGGCAATCGAGTCATGGCAGGCTTCGTTCACACGCACGACCTGTGTGGCCACGCCCGCTTCAATCAGGCACGCGGCATAGCGCTCGGCTTCGGTGCGCAGTAGGTCTTGCGGCGCGGTGAGCAGCAGGGCGGGGGGCAGGCCCTGCAGGCGGCGCGATTCCACCGGCGCGGCGTAGGGGTGCACGCGCTCGGTCGGGCGGGGCAGGTACTGGCGATAGCAATCGGCGCAGACTTCGGCCGAGTTGTCGGCGTCGGCCAGGTGGTCGGGGCGCATGCGCGCCATGGTCGGATCGAGCATCGGCGCGATCAGGACTTGCGCACGCAGATTCGGGCCGCCACGGTCGCGCGCAATCATCGTCAGCGCGGCAGAGAGGTTGCCGCCGGCGTCATGCCCGGCCACCGCGATGCGGCGACGGTCGATGCCCCACGCGTTGGCATGGTCGGCCATGCAGCACAGCGCGGCGTACACATCTTCGGGTGCGGCAGGAAAGGGGGCGGCGGGCGCCAGCGAATAGCCGACCGTGACCACCACCGCCGGCAATGTGGCGGCCAGGTGGCGCGCCGGCGCATCGGCATCATCGATCGAGCCGCGCACGAAACCGCCGCCATGCAGATACAGCACGCCCGGGCGGCGCAGCGGCGCGGCGGCATCGTCGGCATGCGTTTCCGGGCGGAACACGCGCAGGCGGATGCGGCTGGCGTAGCCCTGCGTCCAATAATCTTCGGCCGTGACCTCACGCGGCAACGGCAACGGCACCGCGCCAGCCGTTTCCTTGCACGCAGAAGCTTGCTCAGGCAGCGTCGATGCTGCGCCGCGCAAATTGTTATTCAGTGCAACATTTGCGGGGGCGGGCGTTGCGTACGGTCGTGCTGGACGAACAGCGGCCGATGCCGCATCGCTGGTGAGCGAACGATCCGAAACAACGAGGCGCGGTGGAGAAGAACCCATGATGTCAGGCGGGGCTTACCTTTGCGGATAACCCGGATATCGATGGGCTGAATGATGGTGATTAGACGAACGCGGATAAATGCCTATAATCAGACATCACTATTAGTTGCAGCCGAACAATCAATATTTACGGTTGTGCTACAAAGTGTCCTAGCTCGAGGCCGATCTTGTTGCACTGCGAAAACCCGTAGTCGCCGCCTTCCTGATCGCGCCGCATGCTCTGAGCGCGTGCATGCGCTCGAGCATGAGCATGAGCAGACCCCTTGATTCCACAGGTCCGGCGCATTGCCCGTTTTGATTCGGGCAGTGCGCCCGCCCCGTGGAGTCCGTCCCTAAGGAGCCGCAGATGGATCGCTTGCAGGCCATGCAGGTTTTCACGCGCGTCGTGGAAGCCAGCAGTTTCACCAAGGCTGCCGACAGCCTTCAGTTACCCCGCGCCACGGTGACGAACCTGGTGCAAAGCCTTGAGGCGCATCTCGGCGTGCGCCTGCTGCACCGGACCACGCGCCGTGTGAATGTCACCGCTGACGGCGCTGCGTATTACGAGCGCTGCGTGCGTCTGCTCGGCGATCTGGAAGAGACGGAAGCCGCGTTCTCGCAAAGCGCATCGGGGGCACGCGGCACCTTGCGCATCGACGTGCCTGCGTCGATTGGCAAACGGTTGCTTGTGCCGCGCATTCGCGATTTTCACGAGGCGTACCCCGATCTTCAGCTGGAGATCGGCATGAGCGATCGCACGGTCGACCTCGTGCAGGAGGGTGTGGATTGCGCCGTGCGCGGCGGCGAGTTGCAGGACTCCAGCCTGGTTGCGCGCCGCATCGGCCAGTTGTCGATGGTCAATTGCGCGTCGCCGGAATACCTTGCGCGCTTCGGCACGCCCAAGACGCTGGAAGACCTGCAGGACCACACGGCGGTGAATTACTTCTCTGCGCGCAACGGCCGCCGCATGGATTGGGATTTCGTGATCGACGGGCAGAAGCAAATCCACAAGGTGCGCAGCATGGTGTCGGTCAACGATGCCGAATCGGCGGTGGCTTGCGGCCTGCATGGCCTGGGGCTGCTGCAGACGTCGCGCTTCCTGGTGTACGAGCACCTGATGTCGGGCGCGCTGGTGGAGGTGCTGCCGGACCATATTTCCGAGCCGGTGCCCGTTTCGGTGGTGTATCCGCACAACCGGCACCTGTCGCCCAAGGTGCGGGTGTTCGTGGACTGGGTGGCGACGCTGTTTGCCGACCACCCGTGCCTGCAGCTCAAGGAACATCCGCGGCTGGAGATTGTTAGCGCCGCCTGAACAGTTATTTCTGCAAAGTCGCATTTATCAGACGGGAGCAACGATCTATTCTGCCCTTCAAGCGCAACAACGAGCGCAAACGAACAAGGAACAGATCATGAACTCCCGCCTCTTCTCCGCCTTCTCCCGCCGCGCTCTCCTGGCCATGGTGGCCACCGTGTCGGCTTCCGCCGCGCTGCTGTCGCAGCCCGCAACGGCTTCCATCCAGCCCAACTTCGATGCGCCGGCCGCTACGCAAGCGGGCCGCTTCGATCCGTACACGCAAGGCGCCGACCGCCAGGCCGATACCTACGGCTATCTGTCGTGGAAGAACGATCGCTTTGATCCGTACAGCCAAGGCGCTGATCGCCAGGCTGATACGTATGGCTACCTGTCGTGGAATGGCGATGCGAGCTACCCGAATGGCGGCGCTGCCTCGCGCGCATAAACCGCGCACCAGTTGAATTTCTCCTCCTCCCTGTTTGCGGCGTGACTCTAGCGGTCACGCCGCATTTTTATTCGTCAAGCTCCGGCAGAACGCTTGCAGCGCGGCCGTGTGAGCGCGCCGATGTCGGGTTGGGAGTATCGTGGCAGGCATGCAAACTGTCGTCCTCACGTTCGATTCCAGTCTGACGCCGCTTCTTCCGATGGCGTTGCGCGGGCGTCCCGTTGTGCGCGCCTGGGCAGAGGGCGCCACGCTCAAGCACGCCATCGAGGCGCTTGGCGTGCCGCATACCGAGGTGGGGCAAGTCCTGGTGGATGGCGCACCCACGGGTCTGGAGGCCATGTTGCCCGGCCGTGGGCACGTTGCCGTCTCTGCCGTGGAGCCGCTGTTGCCGACCGCGCCGCTGCACTTTCTGTGCGACGCTCACTTGGGGGCCACGGCTCGGCTGCTGCGCATGGCGGGTTTTGACACCGCCTACGACAACAACTACGCCGACGCGGCCATCGAAGCGCTGGCCCTGGGCGAAGACTGGATCGTGCTCTCGCGTGACCGTGAGCTCCTCAAGCGGCGCGGCATCCGCCGGGGCGCATTCATCCGCGCGAGAGAGCCGCAGGCGCAGATGCGCGAAATCGTGACGCGCCTGCGGCTGGCCGATGTGGCCAGGCCGTTCTCACGCTGTCTTGAATGCAATGTGCCGCTGCGCATGCTGAGCGCCGAAGAGGCTTCCGCTAGCGTGCCGCCTCGCGTGCGCGAGCGCCAGCGCCTGTTTAGCACGTGCGATGTCTGCCGGCGCATCTATTGGCCCGGTTCGCATTGGGCACGCATGAATGCCGTGCTGGCCGACATGCTGTCGCCCCAGCACTGCCATTCCTCAGACTTATCGGAAGCCCCCCAGCGTATGTCGCGCACTGGCAGCGCAGGCGCTTGACTACTGCGACGGCGCGTTGCGCAGATCGGCCACAAACCGCTCGCGCCAGATGGTGAGGTTGGCCGCGCGCAGCCGATCCATCATGTGAGCGTAGCGGGCTTTGCGTTCTTCCAGCGGCATCGTCAATGCGCGGTTCAGCGCCTCGGCCATGCCGCGCGTGTCATACGGGTTGACGATCAATGCGGCATCCAACTCGCGTGCCGCGCCGGCAAAGCGCGACAGCACCAGCACGCCTGGGTCTTCCGGGTCTTGCGCGGCCACGTATTCCTTGGCAACGAGGTTCATGCCATCACGCAGCGGCGTGACATAGCCGATCTGCGAGCTGCGGAAGAGCGCCATCAGCACGCGCCGTTCGTACTGCTTGTTGATGTAGCGGATGGGCGTCCAGTCCAGCTCCGAATGCTTGCCGTTGATCCGCCCCGACTCTGCCTCCAGCCGCTGCCGGATCTGCTGATAGGTCTGCACATCCTGGCGCGACGTTGGTGCTATCTGGATGAAGGTCACGTGGCGGCGATGGTCCGGAAAATCGTCCAGCAACTGCTCGAACGCACGGAAACGCTCGGGCAGCCCCTTGGAATAGTCGAGCCGATCCACGCTCATGATGAGTTTCGTGGGCTGTTGGCCTTGACCTTGTCCCTGACCGGCGATGCGCTCGCCGCGCGGGTTCGCATGCCGCGTGAACGGATTGCGCCGTGCCAGCGACGCCTTGGCCTGCTGCGCAATCTCGTCCGGATGCACGCCGATCGGGTAGACCTCGGCGCGCAGCGTGTGGCCGTAGGCGTGCACGGGGCCGTTCTGTTCCTTCTGTTCGATGTAGCCGCGCGCCTCCCGCTCGATATAGTCGTAGAAGGCCACGCGATCGGTCTCGGTCTGGAAGCCGACCAGATCGTATGAACACAGCGCGCGCATGAGGTCTTCATGCGGCGGAATCGTCGTCAGGATTTCCGGTGATGGAAACGGAATGTGCAGGAAGAATCCGATGCGGTTGGTGAGCCCCAGCGCGCGGCACTCCGCAGCAAATGGAATCAGGTGGTAGTCGTGCACCCAGAGGATGTCATCGGGCTGCACCAGTGCCTTGAGCTGGTGCGCGAACTGCGCATTCACGCGCCGGTAGCCGTGGTACTCCTGGCGCTCGTAACGTGAGAGGTCCACGCGGTAGTGGAAGATCGGCCACAGCGTCGCGTTGGCAAAGCCGCGGTAGTACTGATCGTAGTCCTTGCGGTTCAGGCCGACGGTGGCATAGGTGATGTTGCCCTTGGTGACGATGTTCGGCTCGTGCGAAACAGTGGCAGCGGTTTCGCCGCTCCAGCCGAACCAGATACCGCCGGTTTCGCGCAGCGCATCGAACACACCCACGGCCAGGCCGCCCGCGGTTCCCTGGCCCTCGGTAACGGGCGCAACACGGTTGGAGACAACAACGAGCCGGCTCATGCCGCACCTCGCTTGGCCGGGGCAGTCAGCGTTGCCAGCCATGCACGCAATGCCGCGGCATCTTGCACGCGCCAGCGCGCTTGGCTCGGGCCCGCACCCACCTTGATCGACCAACCATCCAGCGCATTGACGGCATCGAAGGCGCTTTCATCGGTCAGGTCGTCACCGGCAAACAGCACGGTGCGGCCCATGAATGGCGGTTCGGTCATCAGCGTATGCACTACATCGCCTTTGCTGGCGCCGCGCGGCTTGAGTTCGACAACCATCTTGCCGGCCTGCAGGCGCACGTGGTCGGCATAGCGGCGCGCAAGGCGGTCAGCCACCGTCAGCACGGCGTTCTCGGCCTCTGGCGCGTGGCGGTAATGCAGGGCAAAAGCGATGCGCTTGCTCTCCAGCACCACGCCGGAAAACTGTGTCGACAGTTGCGTGAGTTCGGCGCGCAGCTCGCGCTCCAGCCGGGCGAGTGCATCGGCGTCGGTGCTCAATCGCACGAAGCCGCCGTCTGCGTAACGGCGTTCGGCGCCGTGCACGCCGGCGATGACGAGGCCGGGCAGAGACAGGCGGGACTCCACGTCGTCCACCGTGCGCCCGCTGATGATCGCCAATGCGCCGCCGCTTGCGGCGTGCAGCGCGGCCAGCGTTTCACGCAACGGCGCAGAGACATGCACGGCATCGGGCTGCGGCGCGATGTCGACGAGCGTGCCGTCAAAGTCCAGCAGGAAAGCCGTCCGGCCCAGGTCCAGTGAGGGCAGCGGAGCGGCGTTGGCAGAAGACTGAGGAGAGACGTTCTTGGGCAAACCGGTTCTTGTGAATGTGCGTGATGCGCCTTTTCACGCAAGAACCGGGCCGACCGCGCCAGCCGTTGTCATTTCGGCATTCGCGGTGGTTTGGCGGTGGCGGTCAGATTGTAAAAACAGCCACGTGATGCAAAACCTTCATATGGCGCGTGACCGATACGTCATAACGATGCGGCCAAGCGGGTGCCTTGGTTGATGGCACGCTTGGCATCGAGTTCGAGGGCTTCGTCAGCGCCGCCAATGACGTGCACCTTGGCTCCGCCCGCCTGCAGCGGCCCGACCAGTTCACGCAGCGGCTCCTGCCCTGCACACAGCACGATGGAATCGACCGGCAGCCATTCGGCGGCTTCGCGTTTTTCGCCGTAGCTCACGAGCAGGCCTTCGTCACTGATGCGCTCGTAGTTGACGCCGCCGACCATGCGCACGCCCAGGTTTTTCAAGCTCGTCCGGTGGATCCAGCCGGTGGTCTTGCCCAGGCCGCCGCCGAGTTTGCCGGCGCGCCGCTGCAACAGGATGATCTCGCGCGCAGGTGTTTGCGGTTCTGGCCGGATGCCATCGACACCGCCACGCACTTCGGTCGGATCACCCACGCCCCATTCGGCGCGCCAGGTTTGCAGATCCAGCGTGGGCGAGTGGCCATCGAGCGCCAGGAATTCCGCCACGTCGAATCCGATGCCGCCTGCGCCGACAATCGCCACGCGCTTGCCCACCGGCTTCCGATGGCGCAGCACATCGATGTACGACAGCACGCTCGGATGGTCCTGCCCCGGGATTTTCGGGTTGCGCGGCGATACGCCCGTCGCGATGATGATTTCGTCGTATTTGGCTGTCAGCAATTGCTGCGCATCCACGCGCGCACCGAGGCGTGGCGTCACGCCGGTGGCCTCCACCCGGCGCTTGAAGTAGCGCAGCATCTCGTGAAATTCTTCCTTGCCCGGAATCGTCTTGGCCATGTTCAACTGGCCGCCGAGTTCCTGGGCTGCGTCGAAGAGATCGACCGCGTGCCCGCGTTCGGCCAGCGTGATGGCTGCCGACAAGCCCGCAGGCCCTGCGCCCACCACCGCAAACCGCCGCTTGGCGGGCGTCGGTCGAATGACGAGTTCGGTCTCATGGCACGCACGCGGGTTGACGAGGCAGCTCGCAATCTTGGCCTTGAACGCGTGATCCAGGCACGCCTGGTTGCAGGCGATGCAAGTGTTGATGTCCTGCGCGCGGTTCGTGGCGGCCTTGCGTACGAAGTCGGCATCGGCCAGCAGCGGGCGCGCCATCGAGACCATGTCGGCGCAGCCATCGGCCAGCACGGTTTCGGCCACCTCCGGCGTGTTGATGCGGTTGGACGTCACCAGCGGAATGCCGACTTCGCCTTTCATCTTCTTCGTCACCCATGCAAAGGCCGCGCGCGGCACGCTCGTCGCAATGGTCGGGATGCGTGCCTCGTGCCAGCCGATGCCCGTGTTGATGATGGTGGCGCCCGCGCGCTCCACGGCCTTGGCGAGCTGTACGACTTCTTCCCACGAGCTGCCGTCGGGGATCAGGTCGATCATCGACAGGCGATAGATGATGATGAAATCCTTGCCGACCGCCTCGCGCGTGCGCTGGACGATTTCCACGGGCAGGCGCATGCGGTTGGCATAGCTGCCGCCCCAGTCGTCCGTGCGCTTGTTGGTGTGCGTGACGAGAAACTGGTTGATGAAGTAGCCCTCGGAACCCATGATCTCGACGCCGTCGTAGCCGGCTTCACGGGCCAGTTGCGCGCACCGCACGAAGGCGCGGATCTGCCGCTCGATGCCGCGCGCGGACAACTCGCGCGGTGTGAACGGGCTGATGGGCGAGCGCAGCGCCGTGGGCGCGACAGCGAACGGGTGGTAGCCATAGCGGCCGGTGTGCAGGATCTGCAGGGCGATCTTGCCGCCTTCCTCGTGCACGGCGTTGGTGACCGTGCGGTGGCGGCGGGCCGCGCCATGTGTGGCCAGGCGCCCGGCAAAGGGCTTGGTCCAGCCTGCAATGTTGGGCGCGAATCCGCCCGTGACCATCAGCCCGACATCGCCGCGCGCCCGCTCGGCAAAGTAGGCGGCCAGCCGGTCGAAGTGGTTGCCATCTTCCAGCCCGGTGTGCATCGAACCCATCAGCACGCGGTTCTTGAGCGTGGTGAAGCCAAGGTCGAGGGGCTGAAGCAGGTGGGGATAAGGGGAGGAGGGCATGTCCGGCGCAGGAGGAGGCGCTGCGATGATGTGGAAACGCGCCGGACGGTAGCACCCAAGCGCCCGTTGGAACAACAGGGCGGGGTTCTAGATGTGTGGTGTGCGCGTCAGGATTTTTCCGACTTTTTCGGGTCGTCTTCGGTTGGCTTGCCGAGCAGCGCTTTCAGCAGTTTGTTCTGGGGAATCGCCTTGCCGGTGCCTTGGCCGGGCTTGCCGGTGCGCTGGGCATCGCGCTTGAGATTGTTGGCGATCTTGAGGCCCTTGAGTTTTTCGAGGTCGGTTTTCTTCACGATGGGGTCCGCAATGGGATACAGGAGCTGCGTGTTACGCTCGGCAGGATACGCGAATTGCCACACCCCCGGTCCGCCCACAGCCGTTTTTCAGCATTTCCACTACCGCATTGACCGCATTCACGCCGCCCGCCACGCCCGTTCCGGATCTGTTCCAGCCCAGCCTGCAAGACTGGGCCGAGCGGCCCGCGCAAGCCTTCGAACATTGGCTGGCCGCACGCGGCTATCGCGAATCGTCGGCGACGGTATATCGCGCAATGTGGCGCAAATGGCTGCGCTGGGCCGAGTCGCACCAGCGCGCATTGGCCGATTGGAGTGCCGGCGACATCGCTGCCTTTCTCGATGAATCGGGCCTGACCAAGCTGCATCGCTACCGTTACGCGCGCCTGATCGAGCGCGTCTTCCATCAGATCGAACAACAACGTATTGGCACGCACAACCCTGCAAGCTCTGCGGTGCAGCAGAAGTTGGCCGAAGGTGAGAACGATCCGACCACGTTCCTTTCATTGGCTGAACGTGCGGCAATCGAGGCGTCACTGGAGGTGGGCGCGCACGCCAGCGAGGCCGCCGCCAACGCCAGCGCGTTCAAGCTGGCGCGCGACCGCGCACTCGTAGCCGTGTGCCATGGCGCGGGGCTGAAGGTCGCGCAGGTGCAATCGTTGCTGCTCCGCCAGGTTGATGAGGCGCTGGAGTCAATCACCGTCGAGCGCCCGCGCGGCCCGTCGTACAAGGCGCCCGTGCTTGAAGCTGCGCGCCCCGCGCTGGCCGCCTGGCTGGCGGTGCGCGCACACGCAGAGGTGCCGGGCGAGCGCGTGTTCGTCGCCGATGCGGGCGGGCGCGTCATGCACGCGGCGTCGGTGTACCGGCGCGTGGAGGCATGGCTGGCCGCGCTGCCGGCTTTGCTGCACCGCAGCGAACGGCTGTCGCCGCAGACGCTGCGCAATGGCTACACCGCCGCGCTGTTCGACGCAGGCGCGGACCCTGCTGAGGTGGGGTACGCACTGGGCCTGCGCGATGCGACTTCGGCGTGGCGTCTGCGCGCGGCCTATGCTGAGTGGCAGGCCGCCGCGCATCCCGATGGCCAGCGGTAGTGCCGCTTTGTGGGCAGTCAGGCTTCAACAGCCCGCGAACCGTTGGCGGGCTTTGCTATGATCGCGCTGTTTTGCGCGCTGCGGAGCAGGTCGGCGCAGCGTAGAACGACGATGCCGGGTCCGAACCGGCACGCTGGCTCTCTCCTTCCTCGATACCTCGCACCCCATGACAGAAACCATTCTGCTGACCGGCGCTACCGGCTACATCGCCTCGCACACCTGGGTTGAGTTGCTGGACGCGGGCTACCAGGTGATCGGCCTCGACAACTTCTGCAACAGCAGCTCGACTGTGCTGTCTCGCATCGAGCAAATCACCGCCAAGACACCCAAGTTCGTTCAGGGCGACGTGCGTGACCGCCGCTTGCTCGACGACCTGTTTGCCAGTTCGCGTATCTCGGCTGTCATCCACTTTGCGGCGCTCAAGTCGGTGGGCGAATCGGTGCAGAAGCCGCTGGCCTATTACGACAACAATATGGGCGGGCTGGTCACGCTGTGCGCGGCCATGGGGCATGCGAATGTGCGCCAGCTTGTGTTCAGTTCGTCGGCAACGGTGTATGGCAATCCGCATACCGTGCCGATCACCGAATCGTTTCCGCTCTCGGCCACCAACCCGTACGGCCAGACCAAGGTGATGGGAGAGCAGGTGCTGCGCGATCTGGAGATTTCCAACGCCGCCTGGCAAATCGCTTATCTGCGTTATTTCAACCCGGTGGGGGCACACCACAGCGGCCTGATCGGCGAAGACCCGCGGGGCATCCCCAACAACCTGATGCCGTACGTGGCACAGGTGGCGGTCGGCAAGCGAGAGAAGCTCTCGATCTACGGGGGTGACTGGCCCACTCCGGACGGTACCGGCGTGCGCGACTACATCCACGTGGTGGATCTGGCGCGCGGGCACCTGTCGGCGCTCGACACGCTGCGCCGTGACAACCGCGGCTTTACCGTCAACCTCGGCACGGGCCGTGGATATTCGGTTCTGGAAGTCGTGGAAGCCTACAAGCGCGCCAGCGGCAAGCCGGTGCCGTATCAGATCGTGGATCGGCGCCCCGGCGATATCGCAGCGTGCTATGCCGATCCGGCACTGGCGGCCTCGCTCTTGGGATGGCGCGCGCAATACGGCATCGAGCGCATGTGTGAAGACTCCTGGCGTTGGCAGAGCATGAATCCGGACGGTTTTCAAACCCGTGGCTGATTCATTGAAGTGCCCGAACCAACTGGAGACGCCCCTCCGTGGATGAGGCGTTCATCGCTCACCTGATCCGTACGCTGGCGCATGCACTGTTGCCGGCGTTGCTGCCATTTGTCGTGGCCTGCGCGGCGGGCAGCTTGCTGCTGCGGTTGCTCGATGACTTGCGCAGCGCGATGGCCCCGCGCACGCGCGTGCCGCTGGTCATGACGGCGTTGCTCTCGGCGGTTGGGCTGTGGGCGGTGCCGCTGCTGCCGCTGCTTGCGCACTGGCCCTTGCACGAAAACAACGCGGTGCTTGTGATGACGCTGGCTTCGTTCTGCTGGAGCCTGGCCGTTGCGGCATTGTGGTGTGTGCTGGGCGGCCGTGCAGGTCTGATGCGCGCCATGTTGCTTGGCGTGTTGCTGAGCGTAAGCGGGCCGATCGCGGTGTTGCTGCTGGCCGGCGTGACAAGCTTCAGCGCCACGGCTTGGGAAGACGCTGGGCTGCTCGCTATCGTCATGGTGCTGTCGGCCATGGGGTGTGCGGCGGCGCTGCAGTTTGCGCTTTCGGCACGATCGGGGGCGACTGGGGTGGCGGTGCGTCGCCCCGGCGTGAGTCTGTTTTTGAGCGTGCTGTTTGGCACCGCATTGACGGTGGATGCCGTGTACACGGCGTCGCTTGCAGGCGCGTTTTCACCGCTTTCCGCCACGCCGGGCAATGCGCCCGCTGGGTTGCGGTTATTGCTGGTGATTGGCGCGGTTGCAACCGTGCTGGCTGCGTTGCTGCTGGGCTATCGGGACCGCGCTACGGGCGACACTGCCACCGCCATCGCGGCGCGCGAAATTCGTCTGCGCAAGGAAACCGTACAAGCGCTGAACGACCTGGAGCAGAGCTACCGCCGCCGCGAAGCAGAACTCGTTGCACGTCATCAACTGCTGCTAGACGGCGCAGATGTCGGCCTTTGGGAGTTCGATCTGGTCACGCGTGCCGCGCAGTTTTCCGCCCGCTTTGCCGCGATGCTCGGCTATTCGCTGAAGGAGATTGGCCCAAGCACGAGCGAGTATCTCCGCCTCGTGTATCCGGATGATCTGCCCATGGTGCTCAATCGCATCCAAGCACATGTTGACGGCAACACGCCCGCATACGTGGCTGAATTCCGCATGCGGCACAAGGATGGGAGCTATCGCCAGATTGCTGCACACGGCGTTGCGGTGCGAGACGCCGGTGGCCATGCCGTGCGCATGGCAGGGTCGCATATTGAGGTGACTGCAAAAGCAGCCTCGGCAGAAGTTGCCGTGTCAGCAGCTTCGATCGCTGCCGAAGCACCTGAAACGCTTCGTCGTCATGGTTTGTGGGAGTCCTGGACACCCGTCGACCCTCCCGCCGCAGAAGCCGTCGCATCGCAAAAGGAATCGACATCAACGCCCGTGCCCGCTACAACCTCCACAGGCGGCACGCTTCCGAGCATCAATCCTGACGCCTTGCGCTGAGGCGTCTTCTTTCCCTTTCTCGCTGGCGAACGGGTGCTTGAGTACATGTCCTACTCAAGTTTTTCGCGTTTGTGTTCGATAGCTCAAGCAGAGCGCGTGTAATCGCGCCAGGGGAGCGCCGCAAACGGCATGCGTGCCATGCGCGGATACAAGAAACGCTTGGAGGGAAGGAAGATGAATCGACTCACGCTTCGTCAGAAGCTGTGGCTGCCGCTCGTCCTGAGTTGGCTTTGTCTGTTGTTGATCACGTTGTGGAGCGCCTGGGAAACCCGCACCCTGCGTCTGGAAGAACGCGAGCGCGACTTGCAGAACATCAGTGAATCCGTATTCAGCATCATCAAAGACTACGGACAGATGGCGCAAGACGGCAAGCTTACCGCTGACGAAGCGCGCGCCCAGGCCCTCGCGCGCATCAAGGTGATCCGCTACGGTAAGGATGGCTACTTCAGCATTAACCAGACCAACTCGGTGATGGTGATGCACCCGATCAAAGCCGAAATGAACGGCAAGGACATGTCGGGTTTTACCGATCCGGCAGGGAATCATCTGTTCCAGGAAATCTCTCGCGCGGGCAAGAGCGGCGGCGGTTTTGTCGATTACCTATGGCCGAAGCCCGGCGCGGAGGCACCGCAGCCGAAGAAGAGCTACGTGCTGTATTACCAGCCGTGGGATTGGTGCCTCGTCACGGGCACCTACATGGACGACATCGCGACCGAATTCCGCGCCTCGCTCGTCAAGGCGCTGGGGCTGCTGTTTGGCGTCGGCTTCCTGATGACGGTGGTGGTCGTGGCCGTTACCCGCAGCCTACAGCGCCAGTTGGGGGGCGAGCCGGCCTATGCTGCCCATATTGCCGGCCGCATCGCCGCAGGTGATCTGGCTGTGCAAGTTGAAACCCGCTCGGGCGACCGCGACAGCATGCTGTTCGCCATGTCGCAGATGCAGCAGCAACTGACCGGCACGATTGGCGACATCAAGAATTCGGCGGATTCCATTGCCAGCGCCACCAAGCAGATCGCCGCCGGCAATGCCGACCTGTCGCAGCGGACCGAGCAGCAGGCCTCGTCGCTGGAGGAGACGGCGTCGAGCATGGAAGAGCTGACGAGTATCGTGAAGCAGAACGCTGATAACGCGCGTCAGGCAAGTACGCTGGCCGTCAACGCGTCGGATATTGCAGTCAAGGGCGGCGAGGTGGTGGGGCGCGTGGTCGAGACCATGTCCGGCATCAACGAAAGCAGCAAGAAGATTGCCGACATCATTGGTGTGATCGAGGGCATCGCCTTCCAGACCAACATCCTGGCGCTGAACGCTGCCGTAGAGGCCGCGCGCGCGGGCGAGCAAGGCCGCGGCTTTGCTGTGGTGGCAGGCGAGGTGCGCAGCCTGGCGCAACGCTCAGCAAGTGCGGCCAAGGAGATCAAGGAGCTGATCGGCGATTCGGTGGGCCGTGTGCAGAACGGCTCGGCGCTGGTGGAAGAGGCCGGTGTGGTGATTCAGGACGTGGTGACTGCCGTCAAGCGCGTCACAGACATCATGGGCGAAATTTCCGCGGCGTCTGACGAGCAGAGTTCCGGCATCGAACAGGTCAACCAGGCTGTGAATCAGATGGACGAAGTGACGCAGCAGAATGCCGCGCTCGTGGAGCAGGCGGCGGCCGCAGCGCTGTCCCTGGAAGAGCAGGCGCAATTGCTGCGCACGGCAGTGGGGCGTTTCCAGGTATAACCCCGCTTGACCTCTGTCACGCAGAAATGCAAAAGGCCGGCAAATTCGCCGGCCTTTCTCTTTTGTGGTTTCCGGCGCGCCTCTTTGTGCGGGCTCGGAATGCTGCGCTGAAAGCGCTGCTCAGGCAACCAGAAAATCCTCCATCTTCCGGCCCGACGACAACTCCTTTACCAGCCAGCCCGGTCGCTTGCCACGACCCGTCCAGGTATTGCCGTTGTTGTCGCGGTAGCGCACCGGCACCTTGCGGCCAGCCTTCTTTGAGGCCACTGCGCCCTTGGCGCCAAAACCGAGGTCTTCGGCGGTCAGGCCGTATTCCACGATCTTGTGCTTGATTTCAGCAATCACCGTTGCTTGTTCATTTGCCCGGAGTTCATCGGCTTGGCGCTGCAGTTCAGAGATCTTCTGAACGATTTCCTTGTAAGTCGGCATTATGGATTCCTCAACATTGCAATTGAAACATGGGCACGCTCCCCGTAGCCCAGGGCATTATAACGACTTTGCAGGTGAGAATTGAATTTCGTTAAGACCTCATGTCAACGGCGTGGATCTTTTGCTGCGCCGCTTTTGCGCAAACCCCTATGTGGCGGGCGTTTGCGGGGTGTGTCGAAATCGTAAACATATGAACCATTGCAAAACCATTGGGCTGTATTGCAATCGATGCAGCGCACTCTCTACGCAATCCCGACACAATTCCTTTCTTATGTGACTGCTTCATTGCTTCGGCAATCGCATCTGCCATTCACCTAATATTTCCGAATATGAAGGTGAAAGGTTGCTGAAAGGTTGTGTCGAATGCATCAAACCGGCGCATTTTCTGTGCCGCCTTTTCGAGTTCGACTGTTCAGGCGTACTCGATTCCAAGCAAGCCCTGAAAATCCTTGGCCGGCATGGGGCGGGCCAGCAAATAGCCCTGCACCTGATCGCATTGCAGACTCACCAGCGCCTGCATTTGCGCTTGGGTTTCCACGCCTTCCGCCACCACCGTCATGTCCAGCGAGTGCGCCATCGCGCAGATGGCGCGAATGATGGCGGCCGCCTCGGGCGGGTTGTCGTCGAGTGCAGAGACAAACGCGCGATCGATTTTGATCTGCTGGGCGCGAAAGCGCTGCAGATAACTGAGGCTGGAATAACCGGTGCCGAAATCATCGATGGCCACCTCGAAACCGAGCGACTGGATCTGACGAATGGCGGCAATGCTCTGGCCGGCATCGCGCATGGCCGCCGTCTCGGTAATCTCGAACATCAACCGATGCGCGGCAACCTGATAGCGATGCAGGATCTGCGACAGACGCTGCACGAGATCGGGTTGCTGGAATTGCCGTGGCGAGAGGTTGACGGCAATGCGCTGCGGCGGCATGCCGAGGGCATCCCAATGCATGATCTGGCGGCAGACTTCTTCGACCACCCAATCGCCAAGTTCGACGATGGTGCCGGTGCGCTCGGCCAGCGGGATGAACTCCGCCGGAGACACGGGGCCGAGCTCCGGATGATTCCAGCGCAGCAGTGCCTCGGCGCCGGTCATTGCCTGGGTGCGTGCATCGTACTTCGGCTGGTAGTGCACCGAGAGCTGCCCGTTGAGCGCTGCATGCGAGAGCGCACGTTGAATCTGTAGCACGCGGTGCGCGGTGGTGTTCAGGCGCGGCTCGAAGAAGCGGTAGGCGTTGCCGGTGGACTGCTTGCAATCGAACATGGCCGTGTCGGCATGTTCAAGCAGCGTGTCTGCCGTCGCGCCGTTGTGCGGATGCACGACTACGCCAATGCTGGCGGTCGCGCGAAGACGCCGACCGTCCACCTCCACCGATTCACGCAGGCGAAACAGCAGTTTGTCGCCGATGGTGGCGGCAGATTCGGGTAGCGCCAGGCCTTCAACGAGGATGCCGAATTCGTCGCCGCCAAGGCGTGCCACGGTGTCTTCGCCGCGAATGGTCTGGCGCAGGCGCTCTGCAATGATCTGCAGCACGCGGTCGCCCGCGTTGCGGCCGTATTGATCGTTGATCTGTCCGAAGTTGTCGAGATCCAGATAGAAGAGGGCAAACGGACGCCCGCGCCGTGTGGACGACAGAATTGCCGCCTCCAGTGCTTCGCGTAGATGCAATCGGTTCGGCAGGCCGGTCAGCGTGTCGTGGAGTTGAGGCCGGGGCGTTTGGTTTGCCACGCGTGCCAATGATGCTTCCAGGTGCGCCTGCGCCGAGTCGACACGCGTTTCAAGCATCATCAGCACGGCATGCACGCCCAACGCGATCAACACACCGCCGGCGCTGAGCATGATGACGGGCACGATATGCATCGTCGACTCATCTGCCGGCCATGCGGTGGCACCCGGCCACAACACAAGTGACAGCACAGCCGTTGTGGCCAGCACGGCCGCAGCGCGTGCACGCAAACCCACGGCGGCGCGGCGCTGGGCGGGTGGCATATGAAACGCCATACACATTGCCAGACACACGCCTGCGCCAAGCACCAGCGTGCCGCCGCCCCAGCCCAGCAGGGCGCGGCGCAACGGTAAGGCCTCGTCATGCGCCCACGGGCGATTGAGATACAGCTCCATCGTCAACAACCCGATGCCAAGCGCCACGGCGCCCATGGCAACGCTGCGTCGTTGCGGAGCCTGTGCGCCATTGGAAGACGACGTGTCCGGCAACACGATGGAGAAAGTCGCCAGCGATGCAGCCAGCGCAGTCATGAGCGTTGCCGCAATCGGCGCGAATATGGGTGTGCCGACCTGCCGATGCAGGCCAAGCTGGCCGAGCCAAAGCCCCGACCACAACCCAATGCCAAGAATGGTGGCGCAGGCAATGCGCCAGTTGCGGCGTTTTGCGACCGTCGAGCCCCCCGGCAGACGTGTCGCAGCGTCCAGTGCGGCAAACGTGGTCAGCCCCGTGCTGACCCACGCAAACAGCAGCAGCGCAATATGGAAATCGTTATGCATGCGAGCGCATCCGGCGCGGCCCCCCGATCTACGACCAGCGCCTAGTCTGTGTTTTGCGGCGAGGATAGCGCAAAAACCTGTCGTTTCAGGCCGCGAAAAGGTGCGTTTGTTGCGCGCTATTCACAGAATGCGTCGGGATCATTCGCGGCTACCGCTTCGCATCAAGCAGGCATGCGGCGCCGCGCCTGTCTTGAAAGATCGGCAGAAACCACCGAAACGTGAGCCGGGTATACGCGGATGGCTCGACGCCCGTGATTGGGCGTCGGCAATCAGGCGAAGCAGGAAGGGGAATCGAGCGCGAACTTACGCGTTCAGGCGGCCGCGCCTGCGCGCGGTCGGGGTGGCGGCACCTGCACGTTCCAGATCGACGCTGGGCAGCAGATGCAGCAGGCGCACGAGTTCTGACTGGCGATGCGTGCCGGTCTTGCGCAGGATGTCGCGGATATGCACGCGCACCGTGTGAAGCGAGAGGAATTCGCGCTCGGCAATTTCCTGCAGGGTTTCGCCCGCGGCCAGCCGCGCCGCGACGATGCATTCCTTGTTGGTCAGGCCGAAGAGCGAGGCGAGCACGCCGGCGTCCATGACCGAGCGCGCCTCGGAGTTGCCGACCAGCACCAGCGCCAGCGGCGAAGCCCAAGTCGAGCGCATCGCATCGGAGGGCGCAAGGGGCGTAGCAATGAAAGGCACCGGGCGGCCATCGCGCGCCAGGTACATCCACGAGCCGGCTGCGCCTTGTACGCCGAGCGAGCCGGCGGCCTGTTCGATGAGGTTGCGCAGTGCAGCGTCGTGCGTGTGATCTGCCGAGTGCAGCAAGCCGCCATCGAGCGACAGACGGTCGTCGCCCGTCGTCATCGTGCGCGCCCAGGCATTGGCGTATTTCACGCGCATGGTGCGCTCGATGACCATCACGCCGAAGTCCAGCGTATCCAGGCCGGCCATCCCGAGTGCGGCGAGTTCGTTCAGCTCCAGATTGCGCTGCTGCATGCGCGCAGCCCGCTGCAGGTGCGGCAGCACGCGTTGAAGGCGTGTCTCGCGCTCGATGGCGCTGACTTCCGACAGATCGTCGTCGCGCGTGCGCAGACGCATCGTGACGCACATGTCGGGCGTATCGATCAGGGTCATCGAGGCCGACGGCGTCTCTTCAGGTTGCCCGGCGTTGATCAGTTGCGCGTCCTGGCAGAAGGCGTTGCAGTGACCCGGCTGCGGACAGTGTTGGCACCAGCCCGACGAAACGCCGTGACGCGGCGTATCGGTGTGCTTATCCCAAACGAAATAGTGTGCGCTTTCGGCGCCGGCGTAGACGGAGAGCAGGGCCAGGGCGATCGGCATCTGCGCAGGCTCGAGTACCGCCTCGTAGATGGTATCGACGAGGCGATGGAATTCTGCGTCATCCGATAGACGTTGCAGCATGATGGCCCCCGGTGCGTATTGCGACAGCTCAGAGTGCATTCCCTTGCTGTCGGCGTGTTGCGGCGTGATGCCGCCGTCGCTGTAATGATTATTGTTGTTCTGCGCGACTTCTGTGGTAATCGGCAACTCTTTGGAAAAACTTAACATTCCGCTTTCGATGCTCCCAAATTCCGGCGGCGATGTATCCCCCCCTTGAGAGGGGAGTATGGTCGACTTTCAGCGCTGAAAATATAAAAAATATAAAAAGTTCGTTCACATGTTCACGATGGCGGCGCGTGTCAGTTGAACTGATAGGTGTAGGCCGCGTTGAACCGCAGGCTGCGAGAGCTGGAATTGATCGGTTTGTCGCCGACCGGTCGCGCGATCGCGAGGTCCAGCGTGTAGTACTTCCGATCGGAGAAGCGCACACCCAGCGCGATCGATCCGAGCTGATCATGCACGAGCGTGCTTGCGTTTGAATAGACCTTTGCGGTGTCGTACAGCACGTAGGGCTGCACGGTTTTCAGGTAATCCATCGATACCTGGAAGGCACGGTTGAGTTCGACCGACGCACCCCAGCCGCGATCGCCCGCCACTTCACCGGCCGGATAGGCGAGGCCAAAGAAGCGCCCGCCAAAGCTGATCTGTTCCGATGACGGCAGCACCGCGCCGCTGTACTGCGCGGCACCCGACACCACCACGCCAAAACCCAGGGGCAGGTCGTGGGCTTCGCTGGCGGTGATGCGCGTGCGCAGGAAGCTCAGGTCGACGTTGTTGTTAACCGATTTGCCTGCGCCCAGGCTGTTGATACCTTGGTACAGGCCGAGCGACGCACGGCGCGTTTCACCGGGCTTCACCTCGGTGTACAGCGCTTCGGCGCCGGCCACGCGCACCTTGGCATCGAGTTCAGTTTGAGCAAAACCGGGGTTTTGTGGCGTATAGCGCTGTTTGTCGTCGTTGCCGTAGAAAGTGCCCGTCACCGTCAGACTGCGCGAGTTCGACAGCAACACCGGATAGCTCAACGACAACCCAAGCCGCTGCGTGTCGGTCAGGTAGCGCGATTGATAGCCCAGTTGCTCCAGCGGCAGATTTTCGGGCATGCCGCGATAGTGCGACCACGTGAGCTTCGCAAGCAGCCCATCGGTGCCGATCGGCTGCGCCCAGGTTGCGGAGTAGAACGTCTCGTGATCGGACCCGCGCGGTTGCAGCGTCGAGACGGTGATTTGTTCCCCTAGCGGCGTCACGCTATTGAGCGTGCCCGTGATGATTGCCCGCACACCCGGCGAGCGGTATTCGACGCCCGTGCCGATCGTGTACGGCTGGCGCTTCACGTTCAACACGAGCTCGCTCGCGCCATCGGTGGTGGTGGGCGGCTGCACGGTCGCGGTGATCTGCACGCCGGGTTGCAGCGCGAGCACACCCGTCACGCGCTCGAAGGTTTCGCGGCGCAGGGGTTTCTCATTCATCAGGCGCTGCGAAATTTCGCGCAAGCGGCCTTCCAGCGGCCCGGGTGTGCCCTCGATGCGCATGCGGGCCACATAGCCTTCAACCACCGTGACGCGCACGACGCCGCCTTCAAACGTCTGTGCCGGCACAAACGCAAATGAGAGCGGGAAACCGCGGTCGGCATACAGCTTGGTGACATCGTTCGCGGCCTGCAGCAGTTGCGCGACGGTGATGTCGTGCCCGGCCAAGGGTGCGAAATGCGCGGCCACCTCGGGGAAGGGTAGCGTCTTGACGCCTTCGATCTGGAACTTGGTCGGTGTGAGATGCGTGGCAAGCAGATTTTCCAGCGCCGGGTTCGGCCGCTGCACTTCTACCTGGATCTTCTGCTGGGGCGGGCGGGACGTATCGACTTTGGGAAGCGTGTCGATCGGGTTGCCTTGGTTGGGGCTGCTTTGTGCCCAGCTCAATGCCGGGCCGGTCAGTGCTACGCCTGTGGCCAGGGCCAACCGCATGGTGGTGGTCCGCACGCCTGTCTCCTCCGTGGTTTTCGTTTGTGGTGTCGCGAAGCCGTGCAGCCGCGCGTTGCATCAAACGATAACCGCGAGACATGGTGCTTTACAACAAGACACATAGAGGGAGCGTTCACGCGACGCAACGGCCCAGGTAAATACTGGGATGCGTCGGTGCGTGGCAGCCAACCCAATGACGATGCCGCATTGCGCGGCATCGGTGCGTTTGAAACATGACAGCGGCGGACTGGCGTGATAGCCGGTCCGCCGAAGCGCAGAGCCTGGATCAGCGGGGCGTGCCGCCCAGTGCGGTGCCCACCGTGCCCAGCAGACCGCCCACCGCGCCAGTGACCGGCGCCAGCGGCGTGGCCCCGCCGGCCGACGCCAAGCCCGTGCCTACCGTGGTGACCACGTTGCCAACCGGAGCCGTGAGCGTGCTGACGGGGCCGAGCGGGTTGCTGGCACCGCCCGCTGCACTGCCCAGGCCGCCCAGTGCGCTAGTAATGGGCGCCAGCGGGTTGGCGCCACCCGCGCCGCCGAGACCACCAAGTGCGCCGGTGATCGGAGCGAGCGGGCTGCTGCCGCCCGTCGCGCCACCCAGGCCGCCTACCAAACCCGTGATCGGAGCCAACGGATTGGCACCGCCAGCGCCGCCAAGACCGCCGAGTGCGCCGGTGATCGGAGCGAGCGGGTTGCTGCCGCCCGTCGCGCCTCCCAGGCCGCCCAGCAAGCCTGTGATGGGAGCCAGCGGATTGGAGCCGCCCGCGCCGCCAAGACCGCCGAGTGCGCCGGTAATCGGAGCCAGCGGGTTGCCGCCCGATGCCGTCGGCGAATACACCACGCCGCCCAGCGCGGCAACCGTGTTGCCCGTGGCCGTCACCACGCCACCCAGGCCGCTCACCACTGGAACGTTCGCTGCGGTGAGGGTCGTGCCGCCATTGGCCACCGCGCCGCCAATCGTGCCCAGCAGCGTGTTTGCCGGCGACCCGAGGCCCGTGGTCGCGCCCAGTGTCTGCGTACCGCTGGTGATCTGCGAGGTCAGCGGCACGATGGCCGTGCTCAGCTGCTGCGTGAGTTGCTCGACGGGGCCACTCGACAGCGCTGTGCCCAGCGTGCCGCCCCCGTTTGCAACTGCTTGACCGACTTGCGTGACCACGCCTGCCAGGGGTGTTGTCACCGGAGCCAGCGGCGCCAACGGGCCAGTGCCAAGGTTATTGACCAACGTGCCGGCGCTCGTGACAGTGTTGCCTGCGCCGGTCACCACATTCCCGAGGCTGGAAACCGTGGTGCCCACCGGATTGGCGTTGCGGCCGATGCTGCCCAACCCGTCCTGTACGCCCGTGCCCAGCGCCGAAACCGTCGCGCCGGCGTTTTCAACCACACCGCCCAGGCCGGTCTGCACGCCGCTCAGTTGCGAGGGCAGCGGTGCGGTGGCGATGGTCTTGCCGAGGCCGCTCACAGTCGATCCGGCCGCCGTGACGATGCCGCCCGTGTTGTTGAGGACGGCGCCAGTCGGCGTCAGCGGAGCGGGCGCCGGCGTCGGGCTGGGGGACGGCGAAGGAGAGGGCGACGGGGAGGGGGACGGCGACGGCGAAGGCGAAGGCGTCGGCGTTGAACCGCTGCCGTTGTTATTGGAGCCGCCGCCGTTCGAGCCTCCCAGCGAGCTGCCCATGTCCCCGGAGCCGGAGCTGGCGCAACCACCCAAAACCAACAGGCTTGCCATGGTGGCGGCCAGGCACTTGATGTTCTTATTCATGATGGATCTCCCGTTTTAAAAGTCCGCTTTAGTCAGCTGGAAAATGTCTCACTGTCGATGTGAGGTGGCCGGACTCTGCAAACGGTGTGCCATGTCGCCATTATTACGCATTGCGTAATGGGCTCTCGGAATTTGCTGTGCTTGGCTCAATAAAAATGGAGAGATTGTGAAAACTAATCCGAATATGGGATTTACATACCCCACCAAAGTGGGGGTTAAACGTTTGCTCATGGGGTTATGTCCGAGGTGAATGTGTTCCCGTGTCACGTTACGTCGTAACGCTCGGAACACGGATTTGGGAGGGAAACGGTCTGTGTTCAGGGCCGGGTAATACCTGGCGCGCTGCCTACAAAACCAATAACCACGCCGTCCTTTGAAAACTGAATCCGCCTTCTACTGCGCCTGGCATGCCATTTGCAGAATGTGGCCCGCAGTCCGCAATACCGAGCTCAGACATCAAGACACATCATTCCAAGAAGGGGACGGACCATGACTCACATTCGACACTCCATGCGCGTTGCGCCCTTGGCCTGCGCTGTTGCCGCTCTCATGCTGGCGGCTTGCTCTTCGGGAGGCTCCGGCTCCGGCAGTTCGCCGAATCCGAGCCCGAGCGACACGACGGGCGTGACCCCCGTCGGCAAGGTCGCAAACGGCACCGGCAACACCGTTGTGGCGACCGGCCAGGCAGTCAGCAGCCTGGGCTCAACGCTCCAAAACGCAAACATTCCAGGCTTGTCGGACCAAGCCAAGGCAGGCCTCGGCGGCACCGTGGACAACACGGGCAAAGCGGTCAGCGATCTCGGTCTCGGCATCCAGACCGGGCTCGGCAAGATGGGTCAGAACCCCAACCCGATTGGCACGACGGTGGCCAGCACCGGCAATGTCGTGACGGACCTCGGCCAGGCAACCGTAAGCGCCGGCTCCCTCGTGCAGGGCCTCGGCCAAGGCTCTGGCGCACCGCTCGCACCGATCACCCAGCCGGTGGGCGGCGGCGTTCAGCAGATCGGCCAAGCGCTGATCGGCGGCGGCACGTTGCTGGGTAGCGCACTGTCTTCCGGCGCGGTTCAGCAGGTGACGCAGCAACTGAGCACGGCCATCGTGCCGGTGACTACGCAGGTCAGCGGCGCCACCCAGATGATTGGCGATTCGACGGGCCTGGGCGGGGCCTTGAACAACCTGTTGGGGACCGTTGGCGGCGGCGTGGCGGGTGCCGGCAACACCATCACCGGAACCGGCGTGCCGGTGGTCTCGAATTTGGGCCCGGTGGTGACTTCACTCGGCACCACGGTTGCGGCGGTGGGCGGCGTCGCAACGACCGGCGGGTCGGCGGGCAGCAACCCGCTGGGAGGCCTGCTCGGCGGCGTGGGCGGCGGCACCGGCGGCACGAACCCTCTGGCTCCGTTGACCGGCTTGCTGGGCGGCGCATCTGGAGGCTCCAACCCCCTGGCCCCTGTCACGGGCCTGCTGGGCGGCGCAGCCGGTGGCAGCAACCCGCTGGCTCCTGTCACCAACCTGCTGAGCGGCGCGACCAGCGCGGCCGGCGGCGCATCGGGCAGCAATCCGCTGGCCCCTGTCACCAACTTGCTGGGCGGCGTTGGCAGCCTGGCGCACTGAGCAGTACCTGTCTGTGCTCTTGAAGGTGCGCGGGCGTGTTCCCGTCGCTCGCGCATCCTTTTTTTGCCTGGACAGAAATGGGGAGCGTTCAGACTGGCCCCGAGAATTAATGGGAAACCCATCCGGATAATCGATCTAGTCTTCGGATCATTAGGGGATTTCCATTAGTTTTCAGAGGGTTGGCTTGTTTCTAATAAAATTAAATAGAGACTTCACTCTAATTTGAGGCAAGTACCTCAATTGAGTTATTTTGTTTGCGGTGCCGCACGCCTATAAAGTTGTTACGGGGTGTTACGTGACATACGTGACACGCCGAAAAAAATGGATGCCCATGGGGGGGCGTGCGGTTGATCATCGGGCGTGTTCGGGACACTCCGTTCGGTGATATTTGAATTCCGTTCCATTAGTGGAACGGCGCGAACGGCAAGTTTTTTTGCTGATCGTGTCATCGCTGTAAATCCCCATGCGTTTTATCCGTTATTAGTCAATATGAACTGGCTAAGGTTGGAGCGCCGAAAGCTGGTCGGGATCAACACATCCGCGGGCGAGTGCAAACAGGAGAGAGATCATGAAGAACGCCATTCTGAAGTTCATCCGTGACGAACAAGGTGCCACTGCCGTCGAGTACGGTCTAATCGCTGGCCTCGTCGCTGCGGCGATTGCGGTCGCAGTCGGCAAGCTGGGTACCGAACTCACCACCGTGTTCAACAGCATCTGTGGAGCAGTCAAAGGTGGTGGCGCTACCACGTGCTAGAGCGCTGGTATGGCCATGCAGATACCGCTGGCTGGGCAAGTGTCGTAGTTCTCGCAATCCTTGCAATCACGTGGGACATCCGCTCGCGGCGCGTGCCGAACTGGCTCGTCGCTGCGGGGGTTGTGCTGTCCGTCACTCTGATCAAGTTGGGTGGGGTCCAGGCGCTTGCCTATGACTGGCAGGACTTCTGGCTCGGCGGCGCGATCGCGTTTGCCTGCTTTCTGCCGCTGTACGCCCTCGGCTGGATGGGCGCCGGCGACGTGAAGTTCTTCACTGTCGTCGGCCTGCTTGCTGGCTGGCATGGCCTTGTGGCCGTATGGCTTGTCTCGAGCATGATTTCCGGCCTGCATGCGCTCGCGATCATGGTGTTACGCCAGTTCGATGCGTCGTCGCCGCCTGCTTGGATCGTGATGCGCGTGTGCCCAGCGATCGTGCGTTGGGACACCGCTCAGGCAGGGCGCCGCGGCATCCCGTACGCCGCCTATATGGCAATCGGGTTGCTGAGCCTTCCATGGGTGCCATCAGCGATGCGCATGCCGTGGCTGCCGGGCATGTAGTTCAGACAGTTGAAGCGTTGAACAAGAGCCGCCAAGCGGCCAGCCTATAAGAAAGGAGTCGGCCATGCCGACATTGCAACGGGAACGGGAGGGTGCTGGCATGCACCCGCAAGTCCGCACGCATGCTGGCCGCTGCCCCCGGCGGCAAGGCAGTCGCGGCGCGGCTTCAGTCGAATTTGCCATCGTCGTGCCAGTGCTGCTGGTGCTCATGCTCGGCATCGTCTACTACGGCATGATCCTCGCCATGCAGCAGGCGCTGACCCTGGCGGCGGAAGAGGGCGCACGCGCCGCGCTCCGCTATCAGCCTTCCAATACGCAGCGCGTGGCAGCTGCCTATGCGGCCGTGACGTCGGTACTCCCCACGTTCCTTACCGGGCGGGTTCAGACCAATCAGAACAGCACCCCGCTGGTGAATTGCCAGAACGTGGCAGGCATGCAATGCCTGAGCGTGGTCCTGACGTTGCCCGTGACCTCCGGCAATAACCCGTTGCTGCCTTCGATACCCCTGTTGCCCGCGCCGGACACATTGACGGGTTCAGCCGTCGTGCAACTGGTGCCCGGCTCCTGACACTTTTCAGTTCGTTGCCCCTCTTGATCGATCGCTCGGACACGCCGCCCAGATGACCAGCAAACACCTCCAGATCTTCGCCGCCGCGCTGCTGCTGCTGGCCGCCATTCTTGGCGCCGTGGCATGGAAGACGGCGCATCGCCCGCCGGCACCCGTGGCTATGCAGAAGGATGGCAAGGCCGTCTATCCGGTGGTCGTGACCACGAAACCGCTGGAGGCGGGCAAGCCCATCACCGCGGACCAGTTGGCCGTCGAGCAACTGCCCATCAATCCGGCCGAGGCGTTTTCGGACGTGACGAAAGTGGTTGGGCGTGAACCCATTCTGCCGGTCGGTGTGGGTGTGCCGTTGATTGCTTCGCAACTGTCGTCGGGCCTTGCGCAGCAGGTGGAGGCCGGGCAGCGGGCGGTCGCCATCAACGTGGACGAGGTGATCGGCGTGGGCAACCGCGTGATGCCGGGCGATTACGTCGATGTTTTCCTAGTGATGCGCAAGGATGGCCAGGAGGTTGAAGACAGCCAGGCGCGCCTGCTGTTGCCGCACCTGCGCGTGCTGGCATTTGGCCCGCTGGCCGTCAATGAAGGGGCGCAGAAGCAGCCCGAGAACACCGGGGTCACGCGCAAGGTCGATCAAGCCAAGACGGCCGTGCTGGCAGTGCCGGTAGAGGCGGTTAGCCAATTGGCGATGGCACATCAGAGCGGCCGTCTGCTGCTGGCGCTGCGCAACCCCGGAGACGACGCCGAGCCGACCGTGAAGCCGCAGGACGCAGCGCTGCTGGCTGCCGCCAGCCGCAATCCGATGGACGTGGCACAGGCCGGGGTATCGCTTGCCAGCCTGACAGGCGCGGCGCGGCGCTCGCCGGTGCTCCAGGTGCCGCCGCTGCCCGTGGTGGCGTCAACGCGCGCGACCGCACGAACCAATACGGTCGCCACCGGCGGCGTAGAAATCATCCGCGCAGGAAAACGTGAGGAGCAACATGACTGATGCCGCCATGGTTCGCGGTTGGATGGGCGTACTCGCGTTGGGCTGCGCCGCCTTCGTGCCGAGCGCATTTGCCGAGACGGCACCGACCGGCCAGACGCTTCATCTCCTGACAGGCAGTCAGCGCGAAATTCGCCTGGGCAAACCGCTCGAGCGCATTGCCATCGGCAACCCTGAAATTGCCGATGCGTTGCTGCTCAAGGGGCGCGGTACGGCCACGAGCGTTTTGATCATCGCCAAGAAGCCGGGCGCGGCCAACGTGATGGTCTGGACGCAGGGCGGCGTTGCGACGACTTACAACGTCCAAGTGGACGCCGCGACGCCTTTGCCTGGCGATCCGGCCGTGGTTGCGCAGGGCGATAGCGCCGTCGTGTCAGGCCAGCCTAAAGACGTCTACGCGCTTGCCCGTGCGCGCCGCTCGGCCGCCGTAGCCAGCGGCGGGGAAAAACCTAAAGGCGGCAACGTCATCGACACCACCTCGATGAACGTGCCGGGCACGGTGCAGGTCGACGTGCGTGTGGTGGAGTTCAGCAAGACGGTGCTGAAGGAAGCGGGCTTCTCCTTTAGCCGCACGCGTGGCGGTTTCAGCTTCAGCACGTTCTCCCCGTCATCGCTGACCAAGTACACATTCGGCTCGTCGGGGTTGTCGACCGAGTCGACCATGCCGATCGGCTCGGCGTTCAACCTGCTGATCGGATCAGTCAGCAAGGGGCTCTTTGGCAACCTGAGTTTGATGGAATCGAACGGTATGGCGCGCGTGCTGGCCGAGCCAAGCCTGGTTGCTTTGTCAGGCCAGAGCGCCAACTTTCTGGCCGGCGGCGAGATTCCGATTCCCGTGCCGCAAGCGCTGGGTACCACCACCATCGAGTACAAGCCGTTCGGCATCGGGCTGACGGTCTCCCCGACGATTCTGTCGGAAAACCGCATCGCCCTGAAAGTGGCGCCTGAAGCGAGCGACCTGGATTTCAGCCGAGGCGTCACGCTCAATGGCGCAACGGTGCCGGCCATCGTCACGCGCCGTGCCGATACGACCGTTGAGCTCGGCGATGGCGAGAGCTTTGTCATCGGCGGGCTGGTCAGCCGATCGACGCTGTCCAACGTCGACAAGGTGCCGTTCCTGGGCGACGTGCCGATCATCGGGACGTTCTTCAAGCGCCTGAACTACAACCAGGAAGAACGGGAGTTGGTGATCATCGTCACGCCCCATCTGGTCAAGCCGATGGCACGCAATGCGC
This sequence comes from Ralstonia sp. 22111, assembly GCF_052045895.1. Taxonomy (NCBI): domain Bacteria; kingdom Pseudomonadati; phylum Pseudomonadota; class Betaproteobacteria; order Burkholderiales; family Burkholderiaceae; genus Ralstonia; species Ralstonia sp. 22111. Next base: position 254,436 of record NZ_JBQEPR010000003.1, read on the forward strand.
CGATCGACAAGATGCTGCCGGGACAGAGCGGCGGGCAGGATCGCGATACCGCAGGCGACGCTGTGTGGCGGCCGTTTGCCCTGGGGGTGGCGGATCCGGCCACCATGCCCGGGTTCTCGAAGTAAGGGGCCGGCATGGATTACTTCCTTCTGCACGGCGGCGCGCGTGGCGGTATGCAAGGCGACGCCCAGGCGGCAGCTGTGCACCGCTGGCTGGCGGGGGCGATTCGCGAGCTGGGCGTGCTGGTGGCCGAGACGACCGGCCACGACGCGTTCATCGAACAGATTGGCGCAGTGAACCCCGAGGTCGTGTTCGTGCGCTTTGCCTCGTCGCCCACGCTCATTGACGTGCCCGATCACGACCAGAAGCTGGGCGAGGGCGCCGACGCCATCAACGAGGCGACGCAACTGGTCGCGCAACTCACGCGCTTGTTTCCGGGCTTGCCGCTGGTGGCTGTGGGCTCGGCTGCCGATGGCCGCGCGATGCTGGCTGCCTTGCGCGCAGGGGTCAAGGATTTCGTCGATGTGGACGGCGCACCGGCCGAGGCTGTGCGCGTGGTGCGCCGCCTGCTGGCGGAGCGCGCATCGGCTGAGCCGACCCGCCGCGGCCGCGTGCTGGCCGTGTTGGGCGCACGCCCTGGCGTGGGCGCCACAACGCTGTCCACCAATCTGGCCACGCTCGTGCGCCGCACGTCGGCCAGTGATGTGATGCTGCTCGACCTGGGGCAGCCGCTGCGTGATGGCGCGCTGTATCTGAATGTGCAGGCCAATTTCCATTTCGTCGAGGCCGTGCGCAACCTGCGTCGCTTCGACCAGGTATTTGTACAGACCGCGCTGTCGCGTCATCCGAACGGGCTTGCCGTTCTGCCGCTGCCGATCTCGCTGGCGGAAATGCGCGACATCTCGTTCTCTGAAGCGCTCGGCCTGCTCAATCGGCTGCGTACGTTCTTCGACCTGCAGGTCGTTGACCTGGGCGGTTTCGGCAACATCGACTTCATCGCACAGATCATCAAGGCCGCCGACGACGTGATGCTGGTAACCGAGCAGAGCGTAGGCGCCATCGTGTCGGCCGCCGAGCTGATGCAGGAACTCAAGAAGCGCGAGATTGACCGCGACCACCTGCACCTGACCATTTCGAAGTTCGACTCGCGCCTGTCGTTGGATGCAGCGCAGATTGCCGAGCGGCTGGAGATCCCCTCGGTGCTGACCGTGCCGAACCGCCGCGAAGCGCTGGTGATCGCCTCCAACCAGGGCGCGATGCTGGCCGAGACCCACCCTACAGATGCCTATGTGCGCGCGCTTGCGCAGATTGCCCAGACGCTCGGCTATGCGCAGCAGAGTGAGCGCGCGTCAGGTGTGTCGAGCTGGGTGTCGGGTGTGAGTGCGCGGCTGGGCGGGCGCTTTGGCGGGCGCTCCAAACGCAAGTCGGCAGACGCCGCTGAACTGGATATCGGTACCACCGAACGGAACGCGACATGACCCAACCCATCGAGTTCTCCAACCAGGCGGACGCCGGCCACGGCGTGTTCGCCGTTTCGCAGGCCTTCCAGGACATCAAGGAAGCCGCGCACGAACACCTGCTGACGCGCATCGAAGAACTCGGCGCCGAGTTCGGCCGTTGGTCGCGCACGGCCATCCAGCGTTTTGTCGATCTGGAAGTGGAAGGCTTCACGCGCATGCGCCGCATCCCCGTCAACGAGACGGAGGTGCGGCAGATTGCCGAGGCGCTCACCAAGGAGTTGGCCGGCTTCGGCCCCATCGAAGACCTGCTGGCCGATCCGGCGGTGGAAGACATTCTCGTCAACGGTCATCTGGACGTGTACGTGTCGCGTCACGGCATTCTCGAGCGCATTCCGGTGCGCTTTGCCGACAACAACCACCTGCTGCGCATCGTGCGCCGCATCCTCGCACCGATCGGGCGGCGGTTGGATGAATCAAACCCGATGGTCGATGCGCGCCTGCCCGACGGCGGCCGCATCAACGTGGTCATTCCGCCGCTGGCCCTCGAGGGGCCGGTGGTGTCGATCCGCAAGTTCCGGAAGGACCCGCTCAAGCCAGAAGACCTGCTTGGCCTGGGCACCATGAGTGCAGAGATCGGTGCGTTGATCGAATCTGCTGTGCGTGCCCGATGCAATATCCTGGTGAGCGGGGGTACGAGCTCGGGCAAGACGTCGCTGCTCAACGCCATGGCGTATCACATTCCGACGACCGAGCGCGTGATCACCATTGAAGACACGGCAGAGCTGTCGCTCAACCATCCGCACGTGGTGCGTCTGGAAAGCCGGCCGGGCGGCTTCGAGGGCACGGGCGTCGTCACGATTCGGGAGCTGCTGCGCAACAGCCTGCGCATGCGGCCCGACCGCATCATCGTGGGCGAAGTGCGTGGCGGCGAAGTGCTGGAAATGCTCCAAGCCATGAGCACCGGCCACGATGGGTCGATGGGCACCATTCACGCCAGCAGCCCGCGCGAATGCCTCTACCGGCTGGAAATGCTGGCGGGCTTTGCCGGATTCCAAGGCAGTGAGGTGAGCTTGCGCCGGCAGATCACCAACGCCATTGATTTCATCGTGCAGATCGGGCGGTTGTCCAACGGCAAACGCCGCATCCTGTCGATCACGGAAGTGACGGGGCTCGGGGACAACATCATCTCCACGCAGGAGCTGTACCGCTACGAGCCCTACGTGGGCCCGGATGGCGAAGAGGTCGACCGCTGGACGGCGCTTGGCCTGCAGCCGCATTCGCCCAAGCTGGCCCGCATGCGCAACAGCGAGGGCGGCGGGATGGATGGTGGAATGACCGGATTCGGCGGCGGAGGCCGTTTCCATGTCTAGCATGACGCTCTGGTTTGGTTGCCTCGCGCTGCTGCTGATGGGCGCATCGCTCATGCTGTGGGCGGAGGCCGTGCGCCGTCGCGAGCGTGAGGCGTCGCGCAGCTTCGTGCGCGCACAGACCGAGCAGATCAATGCGCGTTATCAACCGAATGTGGAGCCTGTGCCGGCAAGCGTGCCCGATTCGCTCAATCGCGCCTGGCACGATGCACTGCGCCGTGCCGACATCGAGCCGAGCCGGCGTTTTTACGTGCTGCTGATTGGCCCGGCGCTGATGATTTCGCTCGCGGTCTGGGCGATGTCGAGCACGCTTTCGGCCCTGACGGCGTTAGCACTGTATGTCTTGATCGTTGCGTTCCTGCTTTGGAACCGCACCCGGAAGATGAACGAGCGCCTGCTGGCGCAGTTGCCGGGCTTTCTCGATGGCGTGGTGCGGCTGATGAGCATCGGCAGCGCGGTGCCCGCGGCGTTTCAGGCGGCGAGTGCCAATACCGAGCAGCCGTTGCGCAACTGCCTGATCGCCATCACGCAGATGCAACGCGCGGGCAAGGACCTCGATGCAGCGGTGCTGACCGTCGGCCAGCAGTACCGCGTGAAAGAACTGGTCCTGCTGTCGTCGGTGCTGCGCCTTGCATTGCGCTACGGCGGGCGGGCCGACATTGTGATGGAGCGCACGGCTGCATTCATGCGTGACCGACAGCAAGCCCAGCGCGAACTGGTTGCACTGTCGGCGGAAACGCGGTTGTCCGCATGGATCATCGGCCTGCTGCCGATCGTGGTGGGTGGTGTCATCGTCATGTTCAACGCGGCATACATCATGTCGATGTGGCGTGACCCGTTCGGCAAGACGTTGATTCTTACGGCATTCGGCATGGAAGTGCTGGGTGCGGTCATGCTGGCCAGGCTGGCGAAATCGGTCTGAGGAGAACGCATGGACGATGCCCTGATCACCCTCAGCCTGACCGCGGCGGCCGCAGGCGTGCTGGTATTCGGTGGGCTCGCGCTGCGTGCAACGCTCACGCGACATCGCAGCGCACGCAAGCTCGATACGGCGCTGTCCGATATGCGCGCGATGGCGGCTAACCCCGCCGCACCCGCTGCGTCGCCGGTTGTACAGCCCGCCGCCAAGCCCCGTCCGCACGGCCCGCGTGAAGCGCAGCAGCTCCAGCAACAGATTGCCAAGGTGGGACAGCGCTGGATCGACACTGGCCTGGGCCGCCGCATCGTGGCGGAGGAAGACCGCAAGTTGCTCGAGGAATGCGGCTACTACGGCGAACACGCCCGCACCGTCTTTGGTGGGACCCGTATCGTGCTGCCGCCGCTGCTTGCTGTGTTCGGCGCATTGCATGCGTCATCGCTCCTGTTCGTGTTCGTGTTCAGTTTTGTCGGCATCGCGTTGGGCTACCTTGCGCCGAAGTGGCTGCTCGGGCGCCGCAAGGAAAGCCGCCGGCGCCGTATGGACGATGAGCTGCCCGTCATGGTCGACATGCTGCGGCTGCTGCAGGGCGTCGGCTTGTCAATTGACCAGAGCCTGCAGGTGATCGCCAACGAGTTCCACAGCATGCTGCCCGTGCTGGCGGGTGAATTTGGCCGCGCCAACCAGCAGTTCGCCTCGGGCCGCCCCCGCGAGCAAACGCTGCTGCGCATTGCGCGACTGTTCGACAACGAAGACCTGAAGGGCCTCATCACGCTGCTTACGCAGGTGGATCGCTTCGGCGGCGCGGTGCAGGAGCCGCTGCGGCAGTTCGGCGGCCGTCTGCAGGAGAACCGCCGCGCGCGGCTGAAGGAGCGCGTGGGCAAGCTGACCGTGCAGATGACGATGATCATGGTCCTGACGCTATTGCCCGCGTTGCTGATCGTCACGGCGGGGCCCGGCTTCATGGGCGTCATGCGCAGCCTGCAACACACCGGGGGACATTGAGATGACACGCTTCCCAAACACCGCGCGCGCCAGCTGGGCCGGCGTGGCCATGTTGACCATCCTCTTGGCTGGCTGCGGCTCGATGGCCACGTCCGAAATGAGCCTGCGCGCCGATGCCGACATTGAAATGGCTCGTCAGCGTCAGAGCCAGGAGAAGTCCGAGATCACCAGTCCGGCGACGTATCTTTCGCTGATTCGCAAGATGCAGGAGCAGGGCCTGTATTACGCATCGCTCGCGCATATCGATGCCTACCAGCAACGCTATGGCCGCGCGCCCGAAATCATGCTGCTGCGCGCGGATGCGCTGCGCGAAACCGATCAACTTGCCGCTGCCGATGCCGAGTACCGCGCGGTAGTGGGCGCCACGTCTGCCATGGGTGCAGGCACGCAAGGCGGATTGCTCAATGCCGCCGCCTGGCGCGGGCTGGGCATCGTTGCGGGGCGCCAGGGCAACTTTGCCGAGGCGGCTCGCCGGCTGCAGGTCGCGGCTCAGGCGAATCCGACCGATGCCAGCACGGCCAGCGATCTTGGTTACGCGCTCATGCGTGCCGGCGAGGTCGAGCAAGCCCGCGTGCCATTGATGCAAGCGCAGCAGATGGCCGCCGCCAGCCCAAAGATCGCCGGCAATCTGGTGATCTGGCTGACCGTGAACGATCGCAAGGACGATGCTGCATCCCTCGCGTCGCATGCACAACTGACGGCATCTGCGCGCAAGGCAGTCGATGACGACGTTGCCCGCGTGCGCGCTGCCTGGCGAGATCGCCGTATCGCTCGGGAAACCACGACGATGGCGCCGCGCGTTGTGGCAACCGGGCCTTCTGCCGCAGCGTCTGCGGGCGTTTCGATCGCCGCTGCGGCGACCGCCACCCACACATCGGCCCGCCCGCTGGCATTGCAGCGCGGTCGCCTGCTTGACACCTTGGAGGCTTCGCAATGACTTTCCGCATCTTGATGGCCGCTGGCGTGGCGGCATGGCTGACGTGCGGCGTTGCCGGCGCCCAGGGATTCTCGGGCGGCGACCCGCAGAGCGCTGCGACGGCGCCGAAGGTCGGCACCCAAGTGGGCGATGCGACGCGAGCGCTGCTCAAGGCGCAGGCCGAGGGCACCTACGCGGGCGAGTTCGTACCGTTGCGAGGCGAGCAGGCAGCGCTGGCCTATCAGCGCTACCTCAATTCGTTCAACCAGGCCATGCCCGGCTTGGCACAGCAGAGCTCCGGAACGCGGGCCTCCACTGTCAACCTTGTTCAGCAGTCTGGGCGCTGATCCCTGCGAAACGTACCTCACGCTGTGACACGAGCCGCCGCCCCCCGTCTTCGCCGAGCCGTCTTGCTCCGCCGCCTGCGTGGCGCGGTCAGCGTGATGACGGCCACCTTCATTGCCACGGTCGGACTGGCGGTGTTGGTGTCGATCGACATCGGCAACCTGTTCTATCAGCAGCGCGCGCTGCAACGCTCGGCCGATCTGGCAGCGATGGCCGCCGTGCAGCGGCTTGACCTGCCGACCGCCGCACAACAGGCGGTGGTGCAGAACGGACTGACAGTGGATGGCACCAATGTCACGCTGGCAGTCGTGCCAGGCGTCTGGGATGCCAGCGCGGGCACGGCGCCCACGTACTTCACCGCGCAGGCGGCTGTTGACGGCAACACCAACGCAGCGCAGGTGACGATCACCCAGAACGTGCCGTATTTCTTCATGGTGGGCCGGCGGCAACTGACGGCGACGGCGATTGCGAAGAACACATCCATCGTGGCGTTCTCCCTCGGGTCTGGGCTTGCCTCAGTCGATAACGGACTTCTGAACCAGCTGCTCGGATACCTGCTCCACACGAACTTGAATATCGATGCCGTTTCGTATCAGGGGCTGGCCACGACCAACATCCGCCTGGCCGATCTCGCGGTCGCGCTGGGTGCGGGGTCGATGCAGGAACTGCTGTCGCTCTCGCCTAGCCTGGGGACTTTTTTCAATGCTGTGATCTCGGTGGCGTCGCAGTCCGGCCTGGCTGGGGTGTCGGTGGGCGGGGCAGGCGCCAGCAATGCGCTGTCGTTTGGCAGCGATCTGAATGTGCCGATCAATATTGGCGATGGCGGAGCCTCGTCGCCGGGCTTGTTGCAGGTGCTGGCGCTGGCGGGCAATGAACAGGCTGCCCTCAATGCCACCGTCAATGTGCTCGACCTCCTTACGACGGCTGCGCAGATTGCGAATAGCCAGTCGGCCGTGAATGTGGCGCCTGTTGTGCTCAACATCCTAGGGCTTGGGACGGTCTCGCTATCGCTGAAGATCATCGAGCCTCCGGCCATTGCGGTTGGGCCACCAGGACAATTCTTGTCGGGGCCGAACGCAGGGCAATGGCGAACGCAAGCGCGGACGGCGCAAGTGCGGTTGGGTCTAGGCATCAATGCCAACGTGCTGGGGGTTGCCGGTATTACGTTGCCGATCGGTTTGCAGGTCGCGGGCGCCCAGGGGCATGCGAAATCGACCAACTGTGTCGTTCCTCGTCAGAACTCGACAGCCACCATCTCAGCGCAACCCCAGCCCGTTTCGCTGTGCATTGCTACAGGGGCGGATACGGCGGTAAGTGGCGCGTTGAATTGCGCATCGGCCGCACCGGCGCCTCTCGTCACTCTGCTTGGGATTGGTGCAGTGAGTATTAAGGCCAACGTGTCGCCGGCCCCCAATTCGGGGTGGGCTGACGAAACCATCGCGGCCACTCAGATCGGATTGAATCCGCAGACCGATACAAGCGGCAATTCACCACCGCGTGTGAGTACGCAGGCAGTGTTTGGCTCTGTCCTGAACAGCAACCTCGATCAGCTGCAGTTGACTGTCCTGGGAATTCCACTTGGGCCGATTGGTACGGCGATTCTGTCTCCGGTGCTAGCTCTGATTGGCTCGACCCTCGACGCGGTACTCACCCCTCTACTCGAAGTCCTCGGCATCCAACTCGGCTACGCCGACATCAAACTCCTCTCGCTCGACTGCGACGCCGTCGAGTTGGTTTACTGACATGGAAGCGACGACATGAAAACCGATCGCTGGGCGTACGAAACGCTTGAGATTTTTGTCTGGGAAGGCCGCCACGACATTGCCGATCGTGTAGCGCGGTTCATGGCGCCGTTCGGGGCGGAGGTCATCCGCGCAGGCGGTATCGATTTTCAGCCGGCCGAGCCTCGGCTCAAGCCTGCGGTGGCGGTGATCAGCGCATCGGTGGTGGAAAGCGGTGGCTTTACGGTGCTCGACTGGCAGGCCGCGCAAGGCATGCCGGTGATCTGGGTGGCGGCGGATACGCAGCATGATTCGAGCCGCTTTCCGCCCGAATACACGCACGTGCTTGGGCCGGATTTTGGTGCGACCGAACTCCGTGCGCAGATCAGCAAGGTGCTGCCATCGATGTCGTCTGCGCAGGCTCAGGCGCAGGATCAGAGCGATCTCGTGGCTGCATCGTCGGCCATGCACGGGTTGCTGGAGCAGGTCGATACCTTTGCCGATTGCGACAGCAACGTCATGCTTTATGGCGAAACCGGCGCCGGCAAGGAACGTATTGCACGCCTGCTGCACGACAAGAACAGCGTCTACGGCAAGGGGCCGTTCGTGGCGGTCAACTGCGGCGCGATTCCCGACGGGCTGTTCGAATCGCAGTTCTTCGGCCATGCCAAGGGCGCGTTCACTGGCGCCATGTACGCGCACCGTGGCTACTTCGAACAAGCCAATGGCGGCACGCTGTTCCTCGATGAGCTGGGCGATCTGCCGCTGTATCAGCAGGTGAAGCTGTTGCGCGTGCTGGAAGACAGCGAATGCACGCGGCTGGGCTCGACGGTGCCGGTCAAGCTGGATTTCCGGTTAGTGGCAGCCACCAACAAGAACCTGCGCGAGATGGTCGCCACGGGCAAGTTCCGGGCCGATCTGTACTTCCGCTTGGCCGTGATCGAGCTGCGCATCCCGAGCCTGGAGCAGCGCGGCGCGGATGACAAGATCGCACTGCTGCTTTCGTTCCTGCGGCATCTGCTGGGCGACAAAACCTTTGACGCCATGCCGCCGGTGCCGGAATGGGTGCGGGCGTCGGTCACTCGCGCCTACTTTGCCGGCAACGTGCGCGAGTTGCGCAACCTGGCAGAGCGCATCGGCATCACCCTGCGCCAGTTCGGCCGCTGGGACGAAGCCCGCATCCTGCCGCTGTTTGCCGGCCTGCAGCGCGATGCCTTCGAGCGCGAAGGCGGCAATGGCGGCTATGGCGAGCGCAGTGGCGGTGGGAATGGCGGAAATGGCGGCGAAGAAGAGCGCCGCCGTATCTTGGCCGCACTGGATGCCAACAATTGGCGCCGCCAGGACACCGCCGCCACGCTGGGCATCAGCCGCAAAGTGCTGTGGGAAAAGATGCGCAAATACCAGATTGCCGACGGCGAAGCCGAGCTGCGCGAGCTGGAGTGACGCCATACAACACCCTCCTGCGCGGCGGGCGTCCGGCGCGCCACTTGGGGAGGCGGATCGCGTATAGTTTTCGGCTGCAACACCTGCGCAGAATCCACAGGGTCGAGATGAGAACACAAAAACAATCAGGGAAAGCGTCGCACCAGGCGTTTCAGAGGGGATTGGCCATCGCGGCCGCGGTTTCAGTCATGGCCGGTATGACCGCCTGTACTTCGGCTGTGGCGCAGAGTCCGGCTGCACCGCCCACCGCCATTGCACCGATTGCCGCCGCCGCGCCCGTGCCGGCGTTGACGGCCACGGTTGGCCAGCCGGCGGCAACGGCACCCGCCGCCAGTGCCCCAGCCACGCCCGGCAGCGCGGCCCGCACCGGCGCTCCGGCCCCGAGCAGCGCCGTATTCGAGCTGCAACAGCGCATGCAGGCGCACGAACTGTCGGAGCTGCGAACCACGTACAACGGCGCCTACGGTGCCAGCCTGCTGTTTGCCCAGAGTGACCTGACCTACTACGTCACGCTGTTCCAACAGAAGGACCTCTGGCGTGTCATCAAGACCACCAACGAAGCCTCTGCTGAGCGCCTGTACAACGACTTCGCCAAGCAGACTCGCACGATGGCCGATCTGGAACTGCAGCGCATTCGCCTGGAAGCCCAGAAAGAGCGTTCCGAGCGCCAGATTGCCGCCCAGCAGGAAAAGCTCCGTGGTCTGAAGACCGACCTGGACATCCAGCGTCAGCAGCAGGCCCAGGCGCAGGAACGGCAGAAGACTGCCCGCACGGAGGCCGAAGCGCTGGATATCGAACGCCGCGCCGCTCGCGCCCGCGTCGACGAATTGCAGCGTCAGATCCGCGAACTCGAAGCGCAAGTCAACGCGCCGTTCAGTCCACAGCCGCGCCGTCGCTGATTCCACGCTTCACGTCATCCTCAGATCGGGCGGCCTACGGGTCGCCCGATTCACTTTTAGGGGCCTGCATTCAAACATGGCGACTTTGTTTGATACCGAGCGGGGCGGCGCGTACATTGGCGGACAATCCATTTTCGCAGTCGACCGCGCATGCGTTCCGCCTCCGAGTTACCCGCCAATGTTTCGCCCGCAACGGCGGCGCCCATCCCGCAGCCCAAGGGCTTGCCGTGGCTGGGCAACCTGCTTCAACTTCCCAAAGACCGCCTGGCCCAGACACTTCTGGAAACCAGCCGGCAGTTTCCCCAAGGCCTGTACCAACTCGACTTTGCCGGGCGGCGCGTGCCGTTTGTCTATTCCGCCGATCTGGTGGCCGAACTGTGCGACGAAACGCGCTTTCGCAAGCTGATCGGGCCACCGCTGTCGTTCCTGAGGGCGGGGGCGGGCGATGGCCTCTTCACCGCGCATGAGGACGAGCCCAACTGGGGCAAGGCGCATCGCATTCTGCTGCCGGCCTTCAGCCAGCGCGCGATGAAGGGCTACTTCGACGTGATGCTCGAAGTAGCCAATGCGCTGGCCGACAAATGGGCGCGTCAGGGGCCCGACGCCGATATCCCCGTGGCCGACGACATGACGCGGCTCACGCTCGACACCATCTCGCTGGCGGGCTTCGGATACCGCTTCGATTCGTTCAACACGCCGGAGCTGCATCCGTTCTTGGCGGCCATGGTGGGCGTGCTGTCCGAAGCCATGGGCAAGCTCACGCGCCTGCCGCTCAAAGATCGCTTCATGCGCGAGCACCATCGCCGGTTCGAGCACGACGTGGCTGCCATGCACCAATTGGTGGACGAGGTGATTCGAGCACGCCGTCAGGCAAAAGATGGCGGCATCGGCGCGAGCGACCTGCTCGGGCTGATGCTCAACGCCCGCGATCCGGTGTCGGACGAGCCGTTGGATAACACGAACATCCGCTTCCAGGTCATCACCTTCCTGATTGCAGGGCATGAAACCACGAGCGGCCTGCTGACCTTCGCGCTCTACATGCTGCTGCGCCATCCGGCGGTGCTGGCGCAGGCGTATGCCGAGGTTGACCGCGTGCTGCCGGGCGATACCGTGCCGCAGTATGCGCACCTCGCGCAGCTCGACGTGATCGAGCGCGTGTTGAAGGAAACGCTGCGCCTGTGGCCGACTGCCCCGAGCTTTGGCGTGGCGCCTTACGAAGACACGCGCATTGGCGGTCGCTACGCCATCCGCAAGGACCAGCGCGTGGTGACCGTGCTGCTGGCCCTGCACCGTGACCCGGCGGTGTGGGACCGCCCAGAAGTCTTCGATATCGACCGTTTCCTGCCTGAGAACGAAGCCAAGCTGCACCCGCACGCCTACAAGCCCTTCGGCAATGGCGAGCGTGCCTGCATCGGCCGCCAGTTTGCGTTGACCGAAGCCAAGCTCGCGCTGGCGGTGATCCTGCAGCGCTTTGCGTTGTCCGACCCTCACGATTACGGCTTCCACATCAAGGAAACGCTGACGCTCAAACCGGACGGTTTCCGCCTGCGCGCGCGGCTGCGCAACGCGCGGGAGCGGCTGTCGATCGCCATGCCTTCGGGCACAGAGGTGGTCCCGCAAGACGACGCCGAGGCCGCACTTGCCGGCGGTGGCGAACCGATGCATGTGCTGTACGGCGGCAGCCTGGGCACTTGCCAGGACATCGCTGAGCAGCTTGCTGCCACCGCATCGCGCGCCGGCTTCGACGCCAAGGTCGCGCCGCTGGACACGATTGCCGACGCGCTGCCGCAGCAGGGCGTGCTGATCGTGGTGGCCGCCACCTACAACGGCCGCGCGCCGGATAGCGCCCGCACGCTGGAGGCGCGCCTGGATGCCGCTGATGCGCTCACGCGGCAGGCAACAGGATTGCGTTATGCCGTCCTTGGTTGCGGCAACTCGCAATGGCCCGCGTTCCAGGCGTTTCCGAAGCGGGTGGAAGCGATGCTTTCTGCAGCCGGCGCACACGCCATCGTGCCGCGCGGCGAGGCTGATGGAAACGCCGGTTTCGACGCCGCTGTCGATGGCTGGACGCGCAGCCTGTGGAGCGCCCTGGGTGCCCGCCAGGCACAAGCCGATGGGTCCTCCGTCCACGTCGAGTATCTCGCTCCCGATGCCGTACGCGCCGCTACGCTGCCGCCCGCCGCACGTGCGATGACGGTGCTCGCCAACGAAGAACTCGTCAGCGACCCCACCGGCCTCTGGGACTTCACGCAGGAAGCCCCGCGCGGCCCCACGCGTCACCTCACCGTGCGGTTGCCCGACGGCGTGACCTACGCCACCGGAGACCACCTCGCCGTCTACCCGCGCAATGCCGACGACCGTGTCGACGCGGCCATCGTGCGACTCGGGTTGGAGGGCGACGCGCTCGTCACGCTGACCGCGCGCCATGCTCACGTGCGGCACCTGCCGCTCAACCAGGCGGTGTCCGTGCGCCAGCTGCTGCGTGATTTCGTCGAGCTGCAGGACACCGCCACCGTGCGCGACATCACCGCGCTGCATGCGGCCACGCGCTGTCCGTTCACGCGGGGTCAGCTTGCCGTCTGGCTGGAGGGCGACGAAGCGGCCAAGCGCTTCGACCAGGACATTCAAGCCGCGCACGTGAGCGTGCTTGACCTGCTGATCCGCTTCCCCGCGATTGAATTGACGCTGGAGGCGCTTCTCGCGCGGCTTGGCGCAATGCGGCCGCGCTTCTACTCCATTGCGTCGTCGGCACATGTGTCGCCGGGTGTGGCAGCGCTCACGGTGGGCACGGTGTCGGGGCCGGCATGGTCTGGAGTCGGCACGTATCGCGGGACGGCATCGAACTACCTGATGACGCTGCGTGCAGGCGCGGAGATCGCCGCCGCCGTGCGCACGCCCAACCCGCCGTTTGCCCCCGATGCCGATGCCGGTAAGCCGATGGTGCTGATCGGCGCCGGAACGGGCATCGCGCCGTTCCGTGGCTTCTTGGAGGAGCGCGCCGCGCAGCAGGCGGCAGGGGAGGCGGTGGCAACGTCGCTCCTGTGCTTCGGCTGCCGCCACCCCGAGCACGACTTCCTCTACCGCGACACCTTGCGCGCGTGGGAAAACGCAGGCGTGGTGCGCGTTTTCGCGGCGCATTCATGCGTGGCCGATCATCCGCATCGCTTCGTGCAGCATGCGCTTTGGGACGCGCGCGAAGCCGTATGGGCGGCGTTCGATGCCGGCGCCACGTTGTACGTGTGTGGCGACGGCCGTGCGATGGCACCGGCGGTGCGCGACACGCTGATCCGCATGCACCAGGCGCGCTACGGTAGCGACCTTGAGACCGCGTCAGGCTGGTTGACGACGCAGATGCAATCCGGCCGCTACCGCCAGGACGTCTTCAATTGAGGGCGCTGATAGGGCCTGATAGGGCGCCGATAGCGGGCGAGTGTGTTGCGGCACTGCCGCATTGACGGCCCCGCTTGGGCAGGGGCACGGGTGCCCCATGTTACGATTTGCCCCTCGGAGCAATGCGCTTTTGGCCCAGCGACGCCCTGCCAGGCGCGTCCGGCGCAGCGGCTCCACGAGGAGAAATGAGAATGTGGCGCCGAATCAAAGCGTCCTGGATGGCGATCTTTCTGGTCACCCTGCTGGGTGTCGGGTACTTGTGGATGTACCGTTTTGAGCCGCTGCTCTCTGGCGAAGCCGGGAGCGACGTGTTCGTGTGGGACCGCTGGACCCACCGCGTCTGTGCGCTGACCGACAACGGCGAAGCCACGGAATGGCGTTGCGATAACGCCATGGAAACCGACGGCTCCAGCAGCAACACCAATTCGGATGTCTCGATCCGCAAGCGCATGCGAGACGCCGTCCAGCGCATCAAGCTGTAAATCCTGAATCCCACGCCCGCCGTTCGTTGCGGGCGTTTTTCTTTCCCTGATCGTTATCCCTTGCTGGGTTCAGCCGCGTCCACCAGTTCCGGCGGGGGCACGGGCGGGAGCTTGCGCACCTGCGCGGTTTCCATGCGGCCCTGACGCTGGAACGGCCCAAGGTTTTGCGGTTGGCCGGATTCCAGCGCGCGCTCGATGGCGGCCAGCACGCGCACGTCGGCCAAGCCTTCCTCGCCATTGGGCTCAGGCTCACGGTTGTTGAGGATGCAATCGGAGAAATACTGCAGCTCGCCGCCAAACTGGTCGGTGGCGTCGAAGGCTTGTTCGTGCGTCTTGCCGTCGATGGTGGCGCGGTACTTCAACCCCACGCCAAACATGAAGCCGGGCGAGACTTCCAGGTCCCCCTTTGTGCCGAGGATGCGGTACTGGTCCATGCTGGCGCCGCTATAGCTGACCACGAACTGGGCGATGCGGTGGTCGGCAAAGCGCAGCGTGACGCTGACGGTGTCATCAAAATTGAAGGGCAGCTCGGGGTCGCGCACCCCACAGGCGGAAACCTCCACCGGCTCTTCGCCAAACAGATTGCGCACCGCGTTGATGGGGTACACGCCCATGTCCGACACAGGCCCGGCCCAATAGCCGTGGCTGGCGCGGTGGTTGGACGGCGCGACCGATTGGCTGAACATGGCCGAGAACGCGCGGATGCGCCCCAGCTTGCCTGCGCGTACGAGTTCAATGGCGGCCAGCGTGGCGGGCTCAAAGTGCAGCCGGTAGGCGATCATCAGCTTTGCGTTGCCGTTGCGGGCCGCTTCGATCATCGCTTCGCAATCCGCCTCGCTGGTTGCCATGGGCTTTTCAAGCAAGACATGGATGCCGCGCTGCAGGGCGGGCAGGGCGTATTGGCGGTGCATGTCGTTGGGCAGCGCCAGGTAGATCGCGTCGATATCTCCGGAGGAGAGCAACTGGTCGTAGTCGGCATAACCGTGGACGTGCTCGATGCCGTAGCGGTCGGCCAGCGCCGTGGCCTTGGCTTCATCGCCGGTGACCAGCGCGGTGACGACGGAGTTGCCGCTCTGCGCTACGCCCGGCAGAAACGCCGCCTGCGAAATCCACCCGGCGCCGACCACGGCATAACGCACGGGGCTCTGAACGGTGCGGGCTGGAGCGACTTGCGGCTCACGTTCAGCTTCATGAAAAGCGGTAGACATGACAATTCCTTTGCAATCGTTGCGCACGGAGGGCCTGCCGATGCCGTGGTGCGGCGCGCTTGGCCGTGCGGGTTCTAACTGACTAAGCAAAGGTGGTGCCCGGTGAGCGTAAAAGGCGTCACACCGGGCCATGTTCGAGCGCAGTGCGGTGCGCTCAAACGTGCTCGGCGCGGCTGTCGGTGGGGGCTTGGTCGCGCTCGGTCATGCCGTAGTCGCGCACCACGTGGGCGATGCGCAGCCGGTAGTCCGCAAACGCATGGTCGCGGCCGGCGTGCTGGGCGCCGCGGTGCTGCTCCATGTTGCGCCACGCCTTCACGGCCTCTTCATCGCGAAAGAACGACAACGAGAGCATCTTGTCCGGGTTCGTGATGCTCTGGAAACGCTCCACCGAGATGAAGCCGTCGACCTGCTCGAGCAACGGCTTCAAACGTGCGGCCAGGTTGAGGTAGGTATCGCGCTGGCCTGGTGCGGGTTCGACTTCGAAGATGACGGCGATCATGGCAAGTCTCCTGTGGGGTGTCTTCGTGATGTCTTCGTGGGTGCAACTTCAAGCTTGAAAGCTGGGAATGCGCGCATTGGGCGACGGGCGATACGCCACCTCGCCAAGGCCCGCAAGCCACCGATCGACATCCGGCAGGCTCAGCAGATGCAGCACCGTTTCGCGCGCGATGGTGGTCGCCAATGCATCGGCGGGGCAGCGGTGCACGCCGCCGCCGAACGTCCACAGGCGCGGCTCTGCGCGGTCGATGTCCAAGCGTAGTGGGTCCGGATTGGCTGTGCGATCCACATTGGCAGCGGCCAGCAGCACCAGGATCTTGTCGCCCGCGCGCAGCGACTGGCCGAGCAGCCCGACATCGTGTGCGACGAAGCGGCGTGTGTTCTGCACAGGGGCATCGCGGCGCAGAACTTCACGCACGAAGGGCTCAATGGCGTGCGGCTGTACGCGCAGCCGGGTCGCCAAGCCAGCTTGCCGCGACAGCGCGACGATGCAGTTGCCGAGCAGCCCGGCGCAGGCGTCGTAGGTTTGCGCGAGCAGGGCGGCGAGATTGGCGATCTCGGCATCGCCGTCATCGCTACCGCCGGTGAGCGGGGAGGCGGCAAAGCGGCGCTGAAGGCGGTCGACGGCGGCATCAGCCAGCGCAACGGCGGCTGCGCTGGCGCCCGGGCCCAACGCCGCCAGATACGCGGCAGTGTCAGCCTGGCAGGCAGGCGTATCGGCGTGGTCGCCCAGCAGTGTTTGCGCGATCGTGGCGAGCGGTACGCGGAAGTGAGCATCGGTATCCAGCGCAGCATCCAGGCTCGCTGCGTCGGGCAGCGCAGTGCGCGCATGCCGCTGCGCGTGGCCGGCCAGCGCAGACACATCCAGTCGGCCCAGCGCGGCCATTACCTTGGCCTTGCGCGTGCTGTGGTCAGGTCCGTCGATCTGGCGCACGAGGCGGCCAAAGAATGCGCCGGTGGGCGTTGCGGCCACGGCCTTGGGTACGGGCTCTTCTGGAGGCCGTACACGACACGCGGTGCTCCCCAGTACGGCATCGACGGCCTCAGCACTGGCGGCAACCCACCAGCCGAGTGCCGCATCGAAGAAGAACGGACGCCTGGCGGCCAGTTCGGCGTAGTAGGGGGCAGGGTCGGCATGCACGATGGCTTGCAGCGCGTCGGCGGGCGGGGCGGTGTCGAGGGCGGTCATCAGCGTGGGGCGCGGGAGTAAGATGGCCCCCATTGTCTGGACTGCCCGCCCGCGTGTCACGCGCCAACAGTTTGGTCTCCATCGAACCATGACCGCATCTTCTCCAGCCACTGAATCGACAACCCAGCCGGACATCGGCCGCGTGGCCGCCACCATTGGCGATCCGACCCGCATCCGCATGCTGCTGCTGTTGATGGAAGGCCGCTCGCTTACCGCCAAGGAGCTGGCTTACGGCGCGGGCGTGGAGCCGGCCACGGCCAGCGCGCACTTGCGCCGGCTTGAGGCCGATGCGCTCATCACCTCGTTGTCGAGCGGGCGCTACAAATACTTCGGGCTGCGCTCTCCGGCGGTGGCGGAGATGATCGAATCGCTGCTGGTGGTCGCGCCTGAAAAACCGGCCGACCCACGACGCTCGACCGTGCCTGAGAACCTGCGTGCGGCGCGCCTGTGCTATGACCACCTGGCCGGGCAGCTCGGCACCGAGGTGTCGGAGAAGCTGCTGTCGCGCGGCTGGCTGACGCAGCTCGATGCAACGCACGGCGCCTACGACGTCACGCCCGAAGGTGAACAGGCTCTGGCAGCCATCGGCGTTGACGTGAATGCACTGCGCAACGGCCGACGCCGCTTCGCTTACGGCTGCATGGATTGGAGTGAACGCCGCCCGCATCTTGCGGGCGCGCTCGGGGCCGCCGTGGCGGAGCGCTGCATCGCGCTGGGGTGGCTGGCGCGGCAAAAGCATTCGCGGGCCTTGAACATGACCGAGGTCGGGCAGCGCGAATTGCATGCGTGGCTGCGCACGGCGTAGGGCTCGCTGTTGTGCGTCAACTGGCGCTGCGGATCGACTTGACGTAGTCGCGCTGGAACACGCACATGCGAAGCGCGTTGTGATACGCGCCGTTGCTGAAGAACTCCTCGATCAGCTCGCCTTCGCGCTGGAAGCCGCATTTCTCGTACACGTGGATCGCGCGTTCGTTCACCACGTCGACAACGAGATACAGCTTGTGCAGATTCAGCACCATGAATGCGTAGTCGATGGCAAGTCGCGTCGCGGTGGACGCATAGCCGTGACCCTGCCAACCGGGCGCGATGATGATCTGGAATTCGCCGCGGCGGTGGATGTAGTTCAACTCCATCAATTCGACCAAGCCCACGGCTTCACCGGCATCGCTCTCGCAGATGAAGCGGCGCTCGCGCTGGTCGTGCACGTGGCGGTCGTAGAGTTGCGAGAGTTCGGTGAAGGTTTCGTACGGTTCTTCGAACCAGTAACGCATGATCTTGGCGTCGTTGTTCAGCTCGTGTACGAAACGCAGGTCATTGCGCTCGAGCGGGCGCAGGCAGAGGTCTCGGGATTTTTCGATCACCATGGTGTTGTCCTTGTTGTGTTGAGGCGCCCGACATCGCGTCGACCCCCTTACGTTGTCAGCAAGGACGTGTCGCTGCGGATGCGTGTTTGCGCTGCGGTTGCGCGCGTCGGCGCCGATCCAGGTAGAGCCACCACCCGGTTGCCGCAAATACCGGCAGCATCAACGCTCCGATCAACACTAGCACGACGCCGATCGGTCCGAAGTAGCGTCCATTGTGGAGTGGCAACATACCGGCCAGCAGGCGTTGCATCGGCGGCTTGTCGGCAAAGGATTCGTTGCGGAGGACTGCGCCGGTGCTGGTGTCCAGCGTCAAGCGGTTGAAGGCGCGGTCGTGCGGGGCATTGGCCGGGAGCCAATTGATATCGACCTTGCCCGTGAGGGCATCGTCGATGCGGAGGGTGGCCGTTCCATAGTTCGACGCGTTGGCCAGGAAAACGTTCCAGGTGCGCTCCAATGCCGCACTTCCGAGCGGTTGTCGCTGGCCTTCCACGGGTTTTGCCTTGGCCATGACCGGCATGCCGGTCAAGCGCTGCAGGCCATCGCGGTACCAGTCATACGCCCAATACAGCCCGCTGAAGGCAGCCAGCAAATACAGCGGCAGCACGAGCGTGCCGATGACGGTGTGCACGTCCCACCAGCGGATGCGGCCCGCGCGGCTCCATCGGATAACGAGCCAGCTTCGCCAGTTCGTGACGCGACGCGGCCAACGCAGGTACAGGCCCGACAGCGTCATCACGACGAGCCCAATCGTGCTCGCCCCTACGATCTGCTTGCCGATCTCATCCGCAAGCAATGTCCGGTGCAGCAGCTTGACGGTGGCGAAGAAGCGCTGGCCGCGAGCTTCGGGCAGCAACGTGCCGGTGGCGGCATCGATGTAGCGCAGCTCTCCGCGGCTGCTGCCGCCGTGTTTGCCCGGCGGCCAGGCATACCAGACACGCCACGGCTGGGTTGGGTCGGATGCGGCGGTGATGAAGGTGACGGGGCGATCCGGCATGGCAGCGCGCGCCTGCGCAGCAACATGCGGCAGCGTCGGTGCAGGGGCGCTGCGCGCGGGCAGGCTGAGCACACCGGGATTGAGCGCGCGCAACAGTTCGTCTTCGTAGGCCATCAGCGCGCCGGTGGCGCCAACGATGGCCAGCACCACACTGGCTGACAACCCGATCAGCCAGTGCACGCGGAAGAGCACCCGTCGCAGCATCGCCGGTTCGCCCGTTTGCCTGTTCGACGCTTACATCTTGTAGCGCACGCCGAGCAGCGCCATGCGCGGCGCACCGGGCATGTTGTAGTTCTCGGCGCCGCCGTGCGCCGACACGTAGTACGCGCGGTTGAACAGGTTCTGCAGGTTCAGCGTGACATCAAGATGCTTGCTGCGATAGCCGGCGCCCAGGTCGACGGTCATGTAACCGGGCAGCGTCGTTACGTTGTACTGCGATGCGTAACGTGCTGCTTCCGCACGTACGCCACCGGCCACGTAGAAGCCGTTCGGCAGATCGTGCTTGAGCCACACCGAGCCGCTATGCCGCGGCGTGAGCGACGGCTGGTTGCCATTGACGGCGACGCCACCGCTGCGGTCGTTCGGGTTTTCCAGGCGGCCATTCAGATAGGCATAGCTCGCCATCAGCGACCAGGTTTTCGCAATCTCCCCCGTGAACGACAGCTCCAGCCCGCGCGTGCGCTGCGTACCGATGGGCACGCCCAGCAGCGTGACCGGATCTGCCGCAGTCAGGTTGGTCTGCTTCATGTCGAAGAGCGCGGCCGTCACGCTTGCACCGGCCGAGAGGTCGTACTTGGCGCCGATCTCATAGTTCGTTGTCGATTGCGGGGCCAGCGCGCCGCTGTTGGGGAAGAAGGTGAAGCTATCGGCCAGCGGCTGGAACGAGCGGCTGTACGACGCGTACAGCGAAAGCGGCTCAATCGGGTGATACACGACGCCCAGGCGCGGGCTGACCGGCTTGTCGGTGCGCGACAGATCGACATTGCGCGCGGTCAGGTCGTCGCGGCTCTGCTTGAGGATTTCATATCGAAGGCCGGCGAGCACCGTCCATTGCGGCGAGAATTTGATCAAGTCCTGCACGTACGCCGCATACGTCTCGTTGTGCGAGAGGCCGTAGTTGGTCGGCACCGCGTTGCCCGGTACGGTCGGCAACACCTGCAGCGTCGGGTTGAACAGGTTGTACGTCGTGCTGCCCGGCGCAGCGGCCACGCGGTCGCTTTTGTCCTGGTAACCCAGCTCGATGCCGTACAGCAGCGTGTGCTGGATGCCCCAGGTCTCGGCCTTCTGCGTCAGCTCGTTCTGCCACAGCGTGCCGCGATCGCTGCGGTTGCGCTGGT
This sequence comes from Ralstonia sp. 22111, assembly GCF_052045895.1. Lineage (NCBI taxonomy): Bacteria > Pseudomonadati > Pseudomonadota > Betaproteobacteria > Burkholderiales > Burkholderiaceae > Ralstonia > Ralstonia sp. 22111. Next base: position 274,970 of record NZ_JBQEPR010000003.1, read on the forward strand.
TGACGGCCAGCGTGACGGTCGGGATCGGCCCATCGGTAACGCGGCTGATCGTCGTGTAGTTGTTGCGGCCGAGCGAGTATTCGTAGTTGCGCACCACGCTGTGGAACGACCATTTGTCGTTGAAGCGGTGGTCCAGCGTGCCGGTCACGCTCTTGACGGTGGACTCTACATTGCCGGCTGCGGCATTGGCGGAGCCATAGCGTGTCTCGATCGGTACGTCGACAGGGCGACCGTGGTACGACGGCACGCCCTGGTCTGCAACACGCTTGTCGTGCAGGTAGTCGAACTGCACCGTGAGCTTGGTATCCGGCGCGAGGTTGAACAAAAATGACGGCGAGATGGCCTGGCGGCGCAGGAAGTAGTCGTTGCGAAAACCGCCCGAATCCTCGACCGCGCCGGTAATGCGCGCGCGGATGGCGTCGTCGTTGATGGACGTGTTCAGGTCGAACTCCGCGCGCTTCTGGCGCTCGGTGCCTACCACCACGCCCACCTCTGCCAGCGGCGTCGCCAGCGGTTTCTTGGTGACGCGATTGATGATGCCGCCGGATGAGCCACGGCCATACAGCACGGCCGCCGGGCCTTTCAGCACTTCAATGCGGTCGATGTTGGACAGATCTCGGAAGTAGAGCGAGTCGTCGCGCAGGCCGTCGACGTACTGGTCATTGATCGACGAGAAACCGCGAATGGTCACCTGATCACGCTGCGCATCGCCCAGCGATGCCGACACGCCCGGCACGTTGCGCAGCGTGTCGTTGATCGACAGCGCACCCTGGTCCTGGATCACTGCACGCGGCACGACGTTCACCGACTGCGGAATCTCGCGCAGCGGCACAGGAATCTTCGTGGCCGTGTTGGCGATGGGCGTGTCGTAGCTGGTGCTGCTGCGCGTACCCTTGACCGTGGAAGTCGGCAACGTGCCGGCGTCGGCTGCGGCAACGGTGTCGGCGGCAGTTGCCACCTGGGCAAACGGCAGCGTTCCAAGGACGGCCAGAGACAGGCACAAACGTTTCGGCGGCATTGCAGTTCCCGTAAAGTGAAAAAGGACAGCGCGACTCCTCCCCCGAGGTTGGCGCCTTCAGAATGTGAAGGCGCAGATAATAATGAGAACAATTCCTATTTACAAGAGAGTTAAAACCGCTTTTTGACGATGGGCAACGTTTGCCAATCTTGTGACCGGCAATTTTTCATGGCTCACCGCAAGATTCTGGGCACCAAGTTGCGCCTCGAGCGTCTCATTCGCCTGCTTTCTGCCATTTTTTATACATGTCGCCTTCATCACATCAAATGCCATTGAGAGCCGCTTTGGTGGGCTACGGCTACGCCGGCAAGCTCTTTCACGCCGCGTTGATCGACGCCACGCCCGGGCTGCATTTGCAGGTCATCGGTTCCAACCGGCCAGACGCCGTGCGTGCGGATCGGCCCAATGTCGTGGTCTGCACGCCCGACGCGGCGGCCACGCATGCGCAAGCCGACCTCGTCGTCATTGCTGCGCCCAACGACCGTCATGCACTGTTGGCCGAAGCCGCGTTGCGCGCCGGCAAGCATGTCGTCGTGGACAAGCCGTTTACCGTCACGCTGGCAGAGGCGCGGCATCTGGCTCGGGTGGCGCGTGAGGCGGGGCGCGTGCTGTCGGTCTTCCAGAACCGCCGCTGGGACAGCGATTTCCTCGCTGTGCAAGCCGCGATTGCGGGTGGCGCCATTGGCGAAGCCATGCACGTCGAGGCGCATTTCGACCGCTATCGCCCCCAGGTGCGCGCCCGCTGGCGCGAGCAGGCGGGGCAGGGCACGGGCATCTGGTTCGATCTTGGCCCGCACCTGATCGACCAGGCGCTGCAACTGCTTGGCCTGCCGGATGCGGTGAGCGCTTCGTTTGCACGCCAGCGGCCAGGCGCTGAAACGCCGGACTGGGCGCATGTCGTCCTGGAAATGGGCGAGCGGCGCGCCGTGCTTCACGCGAGCATGTTGGTGGCGGGCGGCTCGCCGCGCTGGGTCGTTCATGGCACGCGCGGTTCGTTCATCAAGCGCCGGATTGATCAGCAGGAAGCGCAGCTGCTTGCCGGCATGAAACCTGGCGCGCAAGGCTGGGGCGTGGACGATGACGCAGGCCTGCTGATCGACGGCGCAACATCGACCGAAACCAGCATCGCAACGCCGGCGGGCGACCAGCGCGCCTACTACGCCGCAGTGCGCGACGCCATCCTCGGCCGGCGAGCAAACCCTGTCCCGCCCGTGCAGGCCGTGGCTGTCATGGCCGTGCTTGAAGCTGCCGTGGCCGCCGCCGAAACCGGCACTGCGGTCGTGCCGGATCTGACCGATGCCGAACGCGCGGATTGGCTGGCTGTGCGGGAGACCGCCTCGTGAACGGCGTCGTCATCCTGTTGCTGGTGGCGGGCGGTTTGCTCGCCGTGGTGGCGCTGGTGCAGATGCTGGCCTCGCGCCTGACGCTGCCGGAATCGACATTGCTGGCGCTCGCGGGCATCGGTATCGGCGGCGCCTATGTCATCTTGCGCAGCAGCGCGCCTGCTTTTGCGGCCACGTTCTTCGCGCCGCTCGTCGATCCGAGTTGGCCGGCAGAGGCGTACCTGTGGCTGTTCCTGCCGCCGCTGCTGTTTCAGGCGGCGCTGTCGGTCGATGTGCGGAGCATGGCGCCGGATGCCGCGCCGATCCTGATGCTGGCCATCGTGGCCGTGGTGGTTGCCACGGGCGTGATCGGACTCGCTGCGGCCGCCGTCACGCCGTTCGGCATCGTCACGTGCCTGCTGCTCGGCGCGATGATTGCCACGACGGATCCCTCTGCCGTGATTGCGGTGTTCCGCGACGTGGGCGCGCCGGCGCGGCTGATCCGCCTGGTGGAGGGTGAGGCGCTGCTCAACGACGCCGCAGCCATTGCCATCATGGGCGTGCTGCTTGCCATGCTGACGGGAAACGGCGGTGATGCCTCCGTTGGCACCGGTCTGCGCGAACTGGCCAAGGCGTTCGGTGGCGGCGTGGTGTTCGGGTTGGTTGCCGGGCGCATCGCCGCATTTCTGCTGCCCGCGCTGCGCGGCATTGCTCAAGCCGAAGCCGCGTGGACACTGGCATTGCCGTATCCGCTGTATCTCGTGGCCGAAAACGTGCTGGGCGTGTCGGGCGTAGTGTCGGTGGTGTGCGCGGGGCTGGTGATCGGCGCGCTGGGGCGCACGCGCCTCACGCCGCGCAACTGGTCACACCTGCAGCTCATCTGGGAGCAGATTGCAGCGCTGGCCGGCGCGGTGGTCTTTCTGCTGGCTGCGGTGCGCGTGCCGGAGCTGTTGCACGGCGTGGTGGGGAAAGACGCGCTGTGGCTGGCGGTGATTGTGTTGGCCGCGCTTGCGGCGCGTCTTGCGGTGCTGTTTGGCCTGTTGCCCGCGCTCGCGTGGCTCAAGCTCTCTGCGCCGGTCAGCCATGCCTACAAGCTCGCGATTGCATGGGGCGGCCTGCGTGGCGCCGTCACGTTGGTGCTGGCGCTGGGTGTGGCGGAGAACCAGGCTGTGCGCGAGGCGGATCGCCATTTCGTCACTATCCTGGCCACCGGCTTTGTTCTGGTGAGCGTGCTCTTCAACGGCGCCACGCTGCGCTGGGTGATGCGCCAGCTGGGGTTGGATCAGTTGTCGTCCCAAGAGCAGGCCCTGCAGGGCCAGGCGCTGAACATGTCGACAGAGGAAGTGGAATCGACCATGCGCCGCATCGGCGGGCACTTTCATTTCACCTCGGGCGCGACGGACCAGGCTGCGGAGGTGTATCGGCGAGAGGTCGCGGCCGGCGCGGTCGAGCTGAACCTTGAGGAGGCGCTGTCCGAACGCGAGCGCCTGACCATCGGCCTCGTTTCACTCGCCACGCGTGAGCGCGAGTTGATTCCCGAGTACGGCAACGGCCTTGTCTCCATCCGGAACCTTGACGCGATGATGCGCAACACCGCGGACATGATCGACGCGGCCCGCACAGAGGGGCGCCTGGGCTACAAGCGCGCATCGCGGCGCATCCTGGCCAAGCACGCCGGCTACCGGTTCGCGGTCTGGCTGCACCGCGTGGTGCATATCGACCGCCCACTGGCCAACGCGCTGGCCGATCGCTTTGAATTGCTTATTTGCCGCCAGACGGTGCTGGAGCGCTTGCGCGCGTACAACCGTGCATCGCTGCAGCCCGTGCTGGGCGAGCGCATGGCAGACCTGCTCGACGGCGTCTTGATTGCCCGGATCGAGGCGGCGGAAGAGGGCTTGGCGGAGCTGCGCGGAAAGTTTGGCGACTACAGCGCCGCTCTGGAAAAGCGCCTGCTCGTGCTGTTCGCGCTCTACATCGGCCAGAGCAAGATCGACACGATGCTGGCCGAAACCGTGATCTCGAAAGAGGTCTACAAGCAGATCAGCGCGGTGATCCGCCGTGCATGGACGGCCGCGCTGCCGCGGCCGCCGCTGTCGACTGCATTGCACATGCCGCCCGCACAGAAATAGCGCAACTCGGGTGATTCAGCGGCGAACAGCTCAGAGCCGCTTGTCTTCCCGCTCCACGCCGGGATGGCGGTGGATGTCGTGCGTGACGAAGCCCGTGTCGTTATCGGGCATCTCCAGCCACTCCGGATGCGAGAGCGATTCGCGAATATCGGCCAGGCCCGAGGCCCAGTGGTCGCGCATGGTGGACGGCCCGAACTGGATGTCCTTGCCGGGGCCTTCGTGTTCCTTGGCCGCGTAGATGAGGTGGAAGACGTTGTAGCGCTTGGTGCAGGCCATTTCCTGCGCGTGCTTGTACCACTGCGTGCGCTCGAACTCCTTGGGCGGAAGATGATCGAGCAGCTTCCGTATCAACCGGCGGGTGGATTGCGAACGCTCCATCCAGTCGGTGGTAAGCCGCGTGCGGCTGGAGTACTGCAAGTCCTTCTGGCGGCTGGCCACGCCGATCATCGTATTGGGCACCGGGCCCAGCGCGCTCCAGAGGTCCACCTGAAACACCAGCGTGTCGCGGCGCGGCTTGGAGCCCAGCACATACGACAGCGGCGTGTTGGAGACCACACCGCCGTCCCAGTAATACTCGCCGTCGATCAGCACGGGCGGAAAGCCCGGCGGCAGCGCGCCTGATGCCATGAAGTGCTCCGCGCGCAGGCGGCGCTCGGTGTTGTCGAAGGCTTCCAGGTTGCCCGTGCGGACGTTCACGGCGCCCACTGACACGCGAATGCCGCCGTCATTGATGCGGTCGAAATCGCACAGGCGTTCCAGCGTCGCCTTGAGCGGCGTGGTGTCGTAATAGCTGGCTTCGAGCGGGTCGATTTCGTTGGCGGGAAGCGGGGCAGGAAAGCGCGGCGTAAAAAAGCCACGCTGGCCTTCAAGCAGCGTGTCTGCCGCCTGCATGGCGGTCAGCCATTTACGCAGATGCGCGTTACCGTCAAACCAGGCGTTTTCCAGGATGTCAGGCAGCGGCGGCGAGAACGTCGGCTGCGTGATGATCTGCCAGAACTCACGCAGCTTCGCTTGCCGATGCTCGGGCGCATTGCCGGCAATGATGGCCGTATTCAATGCCCCGATGGAGATGCCCGCAATCCAGTTCGGCACGATGCCGGCTTCGTCCAGCCCTTCGAACACGCCGGCCTGGTACGAGCCAAGCGCGCCGCCGCCTTGCAGCACCAGCGCAATGTTCTCGTACGCGGGCAGCACGATCCGCTGAGCCGTGGTGAGCGGCGCATCTGCCGGGCGCGACGATTCTGCCGGCGTGGGCCGCTTGCTTGCGGCCACGCGTAGTTTGGGTGCGGGCATATCTCCTCCAACCTCCTTGCGTGTGCTCAGACTTACTGCATGAACCAGCCGTGGCTCACCACGAACGATTGGCCGGTCAGCGCGGCGCTCGGGAACGTGGCCAGGAAGCGCACCGTCTCGGCCACGTCTTCCACCGTGGTGAATACGCCGTCCACGGTATCACCCAGCATGACCTTTTTCACGACGTCCTCTTCGCTGATGCCGAGTTCTTTCGCTTGCTCGGGAATCTGCTTTTCGACCAGCGGGGTGCGCACAAAACCGGGGCACACCACATGCGAACGCACGTTATGCGCCGCCCCTTCCTTGGCCAGCACCTTGTTCAGGCCGAGCAACGCATGCTTGGCCGCCACGTAGGCCGACTTGAGCGGCGAGCCCTCGTGCGAGTGCACCGAGCCCATGTAGATCACCACGCCGCCGCGGTCGTCCTTGTACATATGGCGCAGCGCTGCACGCGTGGTCAGGAACGCGCCATCGACGTGGATGGCCTGCATCTTCTTCCAGTCGGCAAACGAGTAGCTCACGAACGGGTTGACGATCTGGATGCCGGCATTGGAGACGAGGATGTCGACCGAGCCGAGTTCTTCAGCCACGCGATCGATGCCGCTGTCCACGGCTTGTTCGTCGGTCACGTCCATGCGCAGGCCGATCGCCTTGCCGCCTGCATCGGTGATTTCCTTGGCGACGGCCTTGGCGCCGTCTTCGTTCAGGTCAACGATGGCGATGGCCGCGCCCGAATTGGCGAGCGTGAGGGCGATCTGCTTGCCGATGCCACTGGCGGCACCCGTGACGACGGCGACTTTGCCTTTCAAATCAGACATGTGTGTACTCCGAGGGTTGACGGAAAAAATGGCGTCGGGCAGGCGTTACTGCGCGAGGTAATCGAACACGACCTCGCCCATGCCAAGGGTCAGGTCTGCAATGATGTGCCGGGCTTCGACAATCTCCAGGACGGGCAGTTCGGCCACGGGTGCCAGCGCATGGTGCGCCAGTTCCAGCGACGCGGGGCCGGTCCATGCACCTTTCATGTCGATGTCGATCATGTAATTGCGCGACAGCTCGCAGATGCGCGCGGTCTTGCCGTCCACGTGCGGAATGATCTTGAGCAGGAAGTTTGGGCGCTCCAGGCGGCGTTTCTGCTCTGCCAGATCCAGCTCACGGTGCTTGTAGCCCATGGTGCCGGTCGCCACGCGCACGGGGCCGTAGTCGAGCGTGCCGATCAGCGTGTCCTTGTCGGTCACCAGCTTGGGCGAGGCGAGTTTCTTCGGGAAGCCCCACATCTCGCGGCCGCCGGCCAGGGGCGGATGGTCGTCCAGATACATCGCCAGCGTGTACGTGCCGGGCTTGCCTTCGTAGGTGACGGGAATCACCTGGCCGCTCTCGGTGTAATCACCAAAGCCGGTGGAATCGGCCATGCGGATGAACTCGTAGGCGACCAGCGGTTCGGGCACTTCCAGCGGCTCCGGCACCATGGCACGCAGCTTGGCCGGGTCGGTGCGGTACGTGATGATGAAGAATTCGCGGTGGATGAAGCGGTACGGGCCTGGCGGGTATGCGGGGCTCGTGAGCGGCATTGCGAACGCGGTTTCGCGGACGGTTTTGATGTCCATGGCACTCCTTGTGCAGGTTGGGCTGCAGGTGGCGTTGGGAATCGGTACGGCGCAAAAGAACGGTAGGCGACAGCGCATCGTGTCGCGCTTGTGTGACGCTGCCACCATCCGGTTACGCCGATTTCACGTTTGAGTGCCAGTCACGTGATTGATTGCATGCAATACGTCATTGCGACGCATGCAGGGCAGCACCATTACGCGTGCGAGAGAAATTCCCAGAGCGCCGGCTCAGCGGAGTAGGCCACGTTGAAGCGCAGCCACGGGCTGGGCTCGTCATGCGGCCGGAAATACTGTCCCGGTGCAAGCCAGATGTTGTGATCGATGGCCCGATTGGCCAGCGCAGAGGCATCTGCGTGGCCCGGCAGCCGGGCCCACAGGAAGAGGCCGCGCCCTGGTGTATCGAACAATTCAGCACCATGTTGGCGCATGAGGGCTTCGACTTGCGTGTGCGCTTCTCCCAGTCGTGCAATCAGCCGCGCCACATGCTCGGCATAGACGGGGCGCGTGACGAAAGCGTGCACGATGCGCTCCGTGATTTCCGACGAGGTGAGCGCCACGGCCATCTTGGTACGCGCAAGCTCGCGCGTGATGGCGGCGTCGGCCACCACATAGCCCGCGCGCAATGAAGGCGAGATCGTCTTGGAGAAGCCGCTCACGTACAGCGTGCGGCGCAGGCCGTCGAGCGAGGCCAGCATCGGTGCGGCGGGGTCGGCCAGTTCGCGGTGCAAGTCGTCTTCGACAATCCAAAGGCCGTGTTGCTCGGCGAGCTGCAGCACGCGATAGGCGTTCTGCGCCGTCATCGAGGAGCCGGTGGGGTTCTGCAGCACGGAGCTGGTGAACAGGGCGCGCGGCCGGTCGGCATCGTCGGCGCGCAGGATGGTTTCCAATGCGGCTGTGTCGAGCCCCTCTGGCGTGCGTGGCACCCCGATCACGCGCAGGCCGGCCAGCTTGAGCACCTGGAGCACGTTGCAGTAGCCCGGATCATCCACGGCTACGACGTCGCCGGCTTTGAACAGGGTGCGGACGATCAGGTCGAGCGCCTGCGTGGCGCCGCTGGTCAGCAGCACTTGCGAACGTTCCACCGGCAGCCCTCGTAGCGCAAGCGACTGCGCCACGTATTCACCCAAGGGCGCATAGCCCCATGGATGTCCGTAGCCCGCCACCCGCAACGCCGAAACACGGCTCACCGCGCGCATGGCTTCCTGCACGCCGCGCTCGTCCAGCCAGTCGTTCGGCAGCCAGCCACAGCCGGGCTTGATGGCGATGGAGCGATCGGCAAACACATCCGACAGCAGCCACGCAGCGTTGAGTGTGGGCGGCTCCCAGCGGGGAGCTACCGGCGCTGGTTGGGTGGGGGTGCGCGCCGCCACCAGGTAGCCCGAGCGCGGCCGCGCCACGATGGCGCCGAGCGCCGCCAGCCGTGTATAGGCTTCCGCCACCGTAAAGGTGCTGACATCGTGAGCCTGGGCCAGCTTGCGCACGGACGGCAGCCGCGTGCCTGGCAGCAGAGTATGGTTGTCGACCGCCGCACGAATGCCTTGGACGATCTGGTCGACCAACGTACGCTGGGTATGAGAAGGATCGAGTTCGAGGTGCATGTTGCGATGCGGCACGAGAGCGGTGGTGGGCGCCTATACAGTTTCTTATAGAACCGCCATCTGTGCATGTCCGTGTCGCATGTGACTCTGTACAGTTTGCTCCAACGGCTGGCTTGCCAGTCCATTCCCTTTCCGCTGTTTTTCCGGAGTGACCGATGAAACCCGCACCGCACCCGCTGGAGACCACTGATCTGTCTTACTTCTGGATGCCGTTCACGGCCAATCGTCAGTACAAGGCTGCACCGCGCCTGCTGACGTCGGCCCAGGGCATGTATTACCGCGACGGCGACGGCCGCGAAGTACTGGACGGCACTGCCGGCCTCTGGTGCGTCAACGCCGGGCACTGCCGTAAGGAAATCGTGGACGCCATCACCGCGCAGGCCGCCACGCTGGATTTCGCGCCCACGTTCCAGATGGGGCACCCGCTGGCGTTTCGCGCGGCAGAGAAAGTCGCCGAGATCATGCCGGAAGGGTTGAACCGCATCTTCTTCGTCAACTCGGGGTCGGAAGCGGTGGATACGGCGCTCAAGATTGCGCTGGCGTACCATCGCGCGCGGGGCGAAGGGCAGCGCACACGCCTGATCGGCCGCGAGCGCGGTTATCACGGGGTGGGCTTCGGCGGCATCTCGGTCGGCGGCATCTCGCCAAACCGCAAGGCGTTTTCGGCGAACCTGCTGCCGGGTGTAGACCACCTGCCGCATACGCATGCGCCCGAGCACAATGCCTTCTCCAAGGGCCAGCCGGCCTGGGGCGAGCACCTTGCCGACGAGCTGGAGCGCCTTGTCACGTTGCATGACGCGTCGACCATTGCCGCCGTCATCGTCGAGCCGCTCGCGGGTTCCACGGGCGTGCTGGTGCCGCCCAAAGGCTATCTGGAGCGCCTGCGCGCGCTGTGCGACAAGCACGGCATCCTGCTGATCTTCGATGAAGTGATTACCGGTTTTGGCCGCCTGGGTGCGGCAACGGCGGCGGAGTTCTTTGGCGTGACGCCCGATCTGCTGACGATGGCCAAGGGCATCAACAACGCTGCCGTGCCGATGGGCGCCGTAGCCGTTCGCCAGTCGGTGCACGACACCGTCGTCGACGCTGGTGCGCCGGGCGCGATCGAGCTGTTCCACGGCTATACGTATTCGGCGCACCCCTTGGCGGCGGCAGCGGCGGTGGCCGCGCTCGATTTGTATCGCAGCGAAGGGCTGTTCGAGCGCGCTCGTGCGATGTCGCCGGCGTTTGAAGCCGCGGCGCATTCGGTCAAGGGCGCGCCGCATGTGAAGGACATCCGTAACCTGGGCCTCGTGGCTGGCATCGAGCTGGAATCGCGGCAGGGCGCGGTAGGCGCGCGCGCTTACGAGGTCTTCCTGAAATGTCTGGAGCGTGGCGTGCTGGTGCGCTACACCGGCGACATCCTGGCGTTCTCCCCGCCGCTCATCATCGAAGAGGCGCAGATTGCGCGCATCTTCGACACCGTTCGTACCGTTCTGCAAGAGGTAGCCTGAAATGAACCGACCGATTGATCCCGCCGTGACGGAATCCGTCATCAGCCATTACATCGGCGGGCAACGCCATGCCGGCAGCGGCACGCGCACCGCCGATGTGTTCAACCCCGCCACGGGCGCCGTGAGCGCCCAGGTGCTGCTGGGTGGCAAATCTGAAGTGGACGCCGCCGTGGCCGCCGCGCATGCGGCCGCCGCCGACTGGGCAGAGACCTCGCCGCTCAAGCGCTCGCGCGTTCTGTTCAAGTTCAAGGAACTGCTCGACCAGAACCAGGACGCCCTGGCTGCCGCCATCACGCGGGAGCACGGCAAGGTGTTCTCCGACGCCAAGGGCGAAGTCACGCGCGGCATTGAAGTGGTCGAGTTCGCCTGCGGCATTCCGAACCTGCTCAAGACCGACTTCACCGACAACATTGGCGGCGGCATCGACAACTGGAACCTGCGCCAGCCGCTGGGCGTGGTGGCCGGCATCACGCCGTTCAACTTCCCGTTCATGGTGCCGATGTGGATGGCGCCCGTGGCGCTGGCATGCGGCAACACGTTCATCCTCAAGCCCAGTGAACGTGACCCGACCCCCAGCCTCATGATTGCCGACCTGCTCAAGCAGGCGGGCCTACCCGATGGCGTGTTCAACGTCGTACAGGGCGGCAAGGATGCCGTCGACGCGCTGCTCGAGCATCCGGATGTGCAGGCCGTCTCGTTCGTCGGCAGCACGCCTATCGCCGAATACATCTACGCCGAAGGCACCAAGCGCGGCAAGCGCGTGCAAGCCTTGGGCGGTGCAAAGAATCACCTCGTCGTCATGCCGGATGCGGATCTCGACCAGGCCGTCGATGCGCTGATCGGTGCCGGCTACGGCTCGGCCGGCGAGCGCTGCATGGCGATCTCCGTGGCCGTGGCAGTGGGCGACGTGGCTGACAAGCTCGTCCCGCGCCTTGCCGAACGCGCCCGCGCGCTGAAGATCGGCAACGGCATGCAGGCCGACAGCGAAATGGGTCCGCTCGTCACCGCCGCGCACAAGGCGAAGGTGGAAGGCTATATCGCCAAGGGCGTGGAAGAGGGCGCCAAGCTGGTGGTGGACGGCCGCGGCCACTCGGTCGAGGGCCACGCCGAGGGCTTCTTCACGGGCGGCACGCTGTTCGACCACGTCAAGCCCGAGATGACGATCTACAAGGAAGAGATCTTCGGCCCCGTGCTTTCGGTGGTGCGCGTGCACGATCTTGCCGAGGCGGTGAAACTGATCAACGCGCACGAGTTCGGCAACGGCGTGTCGTGCTACACGAGCGATGGCGGCGTGGCGCGCGCGTTTGCGCGGCAGATCCAGGTGGGCATGGTCGGTATCAATGTGCCGATTCCGGTGCCGATGGCGTGGCATAGCTTTGGCGGCTGGAAGCGCTCGCTGTTTGGCGACCACCACGCCTATGGGGGAGAAGGTGTTCGTTTCTACACGCGTTACAAGAGCGTGATGCAACGCTGGCCGGATTCGATTGCCAAGGGCGCCGAATTCGTGATGCCGACGGCCAAGTAATCCGGCGCATCACCCATGAGAAAGGGAGGCAATGCCTCCCTTTTTCTTTTGAACATGCCGAGTTGAAACCGGCGTGTCATATTGGTTTGATGTTGACGGCGATCAGTTCGCCGTCGGGCCCGATCTCTACGTCAAAACTGACGCGCTGCCCTTCATGGAATGTCTGCGAGCGCGAAAACTGGATTTCCGAATCCCGAATGAAACTCGGGGCAGCATGCATTTCTGCAGCTGCCCCGGCGGGCGGATCATACTGAACGGCGTTCTCTTCAATTCGGCTGGCCATTGCATGCTCCCAATAGGGGTTCGTCAAACCAGGTCACCGCTTCCGGTGACCTTCCGACTGCTTGATGGCAAACACGTACTGAACAACCTGCCTGGCGGAATATCCCGGCCAATACACGCGCGAGGAAACCCCGCGCGGCAAGCCAAAACCGGGCTACCGCGCCCGCGTGCTCCTTGTTACTGGGGCACGATGTTCGAAGCTTGCTTGCCCTTGGGGCCTTGCGTGACTTCGAACGACACCTTCTGGCCTTCCTTCAGGCTTTTGAAGCCTGCGGCATTGATAGCGGAGAAATGTGCGAAAAGGTCTTCGCCGCCATCATCCGGGGTAATGAAGCCGAAACCCTTTGCGTCGTTGAACCACTTGACGGTACCAGTAGCCATGATTTTGAGTCGTGAAGTTGAGAAATCGATCGGCCGCCGGCCAATACAAACACAGCAGGCAGACCCGGCCGAACCGGCCAAACGATCGTTTTGTGAATATATGCTTGGCGCGTCTCCCCGTCAAAGTCTGTTTTTTTAAGCTTTTTGCTTAGACCCGGTGAGTACGTTGTTTTCTGCCGCTCAGCAGGGTTGGCGCAGGCTTGCCATCGGTGCAAACACCGGCGCAAAACCGGGCGTTTTCACCTAAGCTTTAGTGGCTTCTGCCGCACTCGGCTCGCCCCGTAAAGCCAGTGCAGCAGACGGTGCACGAAAATTGCGTGCGCCCCCGTCGTTCCAGTCGCAGCCTACCCATGACGACCGCCGCAGCCAGTAAAACCAAGAAAAATCCCGCGTTGATGGCCACCGTGATTGGCGCAATCGGCGTGGTTTTCGGGGACATCGGCACCAGCCCCCTGTACGCACTAAAGGAATGCTTCAACCCCGAGCATGGGGTTCCGTTTTCCGATCAGACTGTCTTCGGCATCCTGTCGATGCTCTTTTGGGCCATGACGCTGGTGGTGTCCATCAAATACGTGCTGTTCGTCATGCGTGCCGACAACAACGGCGAAGGCGGCATCCTCGCGCTGACGGCGCTGGCCATGCGTGCAAGCAGCGGCAGCGCCCGGTTCACACGCACGTTGATGCTGCTCGGCCTGCTTGGGGCCGCCATGTTTTACGGCGATGCCGTCATCACACCCGCCATTTCGGTGCTCTCCGCCATCGAGGGCATGGAGATCATGGCGCCCGCGCTGCAGAAGTGGGTGCTGCCCCTTGCGCTGATCGTGCTGGTCGCCCTGTTTTTGATCCAGAAGCAGGGCACGCACGTGGTGGGGCGGCTGTTCGGGCCGATCATGGTGCTCTGGTTCCTGCTGCTGGGGCTGATGGGGCTGGTTTCCGTGGCGAAGTCGCCGCAGATATTGGTGGCGCTGAACCCCGTATATGCCATCGAATTTGGATTCCGGCATACGGTGTTGGCGTTCATCGTGTTCGGCTCGGTGTTTCTGGCGCTGACCGGCGCCGAGGCGCTGTATGCCGACATGGGCCACTTTGGCGCGCGCCCGATCCGCTACGCGTGGTTCTACATTGCCATGCCGTGTCTGTTGCTGAACTACTTTGGCCAGGGCGCCTTGCTGCTGCGCGAGCCGAGCGCCGTGCAGAACCCGTTCTTCCTGTTGATGCCGAACTGGGCGGTGGGCCCGATGGTGGTGCTGGCGACGGCGGCCACCGTCATTGCGTCGCAGGCAGTCATCTCGGGCGCGTTTTCGATGACGGCGCAGGCGGTGCATCTGGGCTATGCGCCGCGCATGAAGATTCTCTACACGTCGGATGTGGAAATCGGCCAGATCTACGTGCCGGTGGTCAACTACATGCTCCTGGTGCTGGTGGTGGCGGTGGTGCTGGCGTTCGGCAAGTCCGACAACCTGGCGGCGGCCTACGGTATTGCGGTGACGACCACCATGGTGCTGACGACAGGGCTCGTCACGGTGGTCATGCGCAACGCCTGGAAGTGGCGCCTGTCGCTGGTGGCCTGCATTGGCGCGGTGTTCCTGGCGGTCGATTTGTCGTTCTTTTCGGCCAACCTGCTCAAGATTGCCGCGGGTGGCTGGTTCCCCTTGCTGCTGGGCGGCCTGATCTTCTTCCTGATGGTGACGTGGCACTCGGGCACGCAACTGCTGAAGGCGCGCAACGTGGAAGGCGGCATTCCGCTCGAGCCGTTCATGGAAGGGCTGCTGCGCCATCCACCGTATCGTGTGGATGGAACCGCCGTGTATCTGACGCCGAGCATCGACTTCGTGCCTCTGGCGTTGCTGCACAACCTCAAGCACAACCACGTGCTGCACAAGCGCGTGCTGTTCATCCACTTCCGCACACTGGCCGTGCCGTATGTGGACCCAGCCAAGCGTCTGGTCATCAAGACCATTGGCGACGACATCCACACGGCCGTGGTCGATTTCGGCTTCAAGGAAACACCGGCCGTGGACGAGATCGTCCGCAACGTGGGTGAACGGCTGGGCATCGTTTTTGAAGACATGGAAACCTCGTTCTTCATTACACGTGCCACGGTGGTGCCATCGCCGCTGCCTGGCATGGCAATGTGGCGCGAGTCTTTGTTTGCCTGGATGCAGCACAACAGCGCCAAGCCGTCGGACTTCTTCCGGATTCCCGCCAACCGGTTGGTTGAGCTAGGAAGCAAGGTGGAGATCTAGCCCCGCCCGTTCCGCTCGCTACGCAAACCGCGTCACGCCATCACCCCGGCAGAACGCCAGCAGCGTCAGCTGTCCGGCCTTGGCGTGGCGAATCGCCAGCGAGGACGGCGCGGAGATTGTCGCCAGCAGCGGCACCCGGACCTGCACGCACTTGCGCGCCAGTTCGAAGCTCGCGCGGCTTGTCATGACGATGAACCCGTCTGCGGGGCGGATGCCGAGCCGGGCCAGCCGCCCGATCAGCTTGTCCAGCGCGTTGTGACGGCCCACGTCTTCCAGCACGTGCAGCGGTGTGCTGCCGTCTGCAGGTATCCAGCCCGCGGCATGCAAGCCACCGGTGAGCGCGTTGGCCGGCTGTTGCGCCGTCATCGCGTGCATGGCATCCAGCACTTGTGCGTCGGTCAATGCCGCCATCCACGTGGGCGGCACTAGCGGCGTCGGTGCGTCTTCAAACGTCTGCAGGCTTTCAATGCCACACAGGCCGCAGCCGGTCGGGCCGGCCAGAGCGCGGCGGCGTTCCTTCAGCCGCACGAAGCAATGCGAAGCGATTTCCGCATGCACTTCAAGCCCATGCGGGTGCGTTTCCACATCTGCGCCACGCCAATCGGCGCGACTGTCGATGATGCCTTCGGACAGCGCGAAACCCAGTGCAAAGTCTTCCAGGTCGGCTGGCGACGCCATCATCACCGCATGCGTGATGCCGTTGAAGACCAGCGCCACCGGGGCTTCATCGGCGACAGCGGTGGAGGCGTCTTCTTGCGTGCCGGTGCGCGTGCGTTTCGTCGCGATGGTCGAAACGACGGGCAAGCCGGCGGGGTGGCGGGGCAGAAAAGTCATGCGGTGAAATCGGGCAGAACGCGGCCGGCGTCGAGCAGCACGATGAGCCAGCGGGTGTCGTCCATGGCAACGCGCAGCAGGCCGGCATCAGCCAGCGGATGCAGCGCGCGCAGGACTGTGCTGGCACGCTCGCCCACGCGCTTGGTCAGCCAGGGCAGCGACACCGGTTTGCCGGCGTCGGTGTCGCGCAATGCGGCCAGCAGCGCCAGTTGCAGCGCAGACCACGCCGGCTCGGTCGACATCAGGCTTCTGCCGTGGTGGCCGCTTGGGACTCGGCGGTGCGTTGGACTTGGCTCGGGACCAGCATCACCGGAATCGACTTGGACGTCGGCGTGCGGGCCTGGTCGGCCACGGACGACAGCGGCACCAACGGATTGGTCTCGGGGTAATACGCCGCCAGGCAGCCGCGCGGAATGTCATATGCCACGAGGCGGAAGCCATCGGCGCGGCGCGTGGTGCCGTCGTCTGACAGCGTCACCATGTCGACCCACTCGCCGTCTTTCATGCGGATCGTGTGCAGGTCTTCCTTGTTGATGAACACCACGCGGCGCTGGCCGAACACGCCGCGGTAGCGGTCGTCCATGCCATAAATGGTGGTGTTGTACTGATCGTGCGAGCGCACCGTGGCGAGCGTAAAGACGGTGGCGTCGGCGTGGCGCTCGCGGGCGCGGTGGACCGGCGTGTCGGTCGGCACGGCATGCGCGTGGAATTCCGCCTTGCCCGACGGCGTGCTCCAGACGCGTTCCGATGCGGTGTTGCGCAGGCGGAAGCCGCCCGGCACGCGAATCTTTTCGTTGAAGCCGGCAAAGTCGTCGAACACGGCTTCGATGCGTTCGCGGATGCGGTCGTAGTCTTCGACCAGCCAGCGCCACGGGATGGTGCTCTCGGGCAGCGTCGCCTCGGCCAGCCGCGCCACGATGGCCGGTTCCGACAGCAGATGCGGCGAGGCCGGCGGATTGATGCCCGCCGACATGTGCACCATGCTCATCGAGTCTTCCACCGTCACGCCTTGCGTGCCGCCGGCTTGCTGGTCGACTTCGGTTCGGCCCAGGCACGGCAGGATCAGTGCCGCCTTGCCGTGCACGATGTGGCTGCGGTTGAGCTTGGTGGTCACGTGCACGGTCAGGTCGCACTGGCGCAGGCCCGCCCACGTGGCAGCCGTGTCCGGCGTGGCTGCTGCAAAGTTACCGCCCATGGCGAAGAACACGCGCGCCGCGCCTTGCTGCATCGCTTCGATGGCGCCGACGGTGTCGTAGCCGTGTTCACGCGGCACTTGAATGCCGAAGACCTGTTCCAGCCGATCCAGGAACGCCGGGGCGGGCTTCTCGTAGATGCCCATCGTGCGATCGCCCTGCACGTTGCTGTGACCGCGCACCGGGCACGCCCCGGCACCCGGGCGCCCGATGTTGCCGCGCAGGAGCAGCAGGTTGACGATCATCTGGATCGTTGCGACCGAATGTTTGTGTTGCGTGATGCCCATGCCCCAGCAGGCAATGACGCTGCCGGCCTGGATGTAGGTATCGCCGGCCTGGCGGATTTCGTGTTCCGGCAGGCCCGATTCGGCTTCGATGGTGGCCCACGATTCGGCGCGCACGTCGGCGGCGAAGGCGTCGTAGCCGCCGGTGTGCTGGGCGATGAAGGCGTGGTCGATGACGGCAGGTTCGCCGCGGCTGCGTGCCACGTCGTCACGCTCAATCACGTGTTTGATGATGCCCTTGACGGTGGCCAGGTCGCCGCCGATGCGCACCTGGTGGTATTCGGTGCTGATGCGCGTGGAGCCCAGCGTCAGCATCTCGATCTTGCTTTGCGGATCGGCAAAGCGCTCTAGCCCGCGCTCGCGCAGCGGGTTGAATGAAACAATCTTGGCGCCGCGTTTGGACGCCTCGCGCAACTCACCGAGCATGCGCGGGTGGTTTGTCCCCGGGTTCTGCCCGAAGATGAAGATCGCGTCGGTCTTGGTGAAATCGTCCAGCGTGACGGTGCCCTTGCCAACGCCGATGCTGCCCCGCATGCCGGTGCCGGAAGGCTCGTGGCACATGTTGGAGCAGTCGGGGAAATTGTTCGTGCCGTATGCGCGCACGAACAACTGGTAGAGGAAGGCCGCCTCATTGCTGGTGCGGCCGGAGGTGTAGAAGATCGCCTGGTTCGGGTCGGGCAGCGCACGCAGGTGCTGCGCGATCAGCGCAAAGGCGGCGTCCCAGTCGATCGGGACGTACTTGTCGCTGGCCGCGTCGTAGACCATCGGGTGCGTCAGGCGCCCCTGGTCTTCCAGTGCGTAGTCGGACCACTCCGCCAGTTCGCGCACGGTGTGCTGTGCGAAGAACTCTGGCGTGGTGCGGCGGGAAGTCGCCTCTGCGGCTACGGCTTTGACGCCGTTTTCGCAGAACTCGAAGGTAGATGCGTGGTCGCGATCAGGCCAGGCGCAGCCAGGGCAGTCGAAGCCGTCGGGCTGGTTGGCCGACAGCATCGTCTTGGCGCCCTTGGCCGCGATGCCCTGCGACAGCAATTGATGTGCAACGCTCTTGAGCGCGCCCCAGCCACCGGCCGGATGACGGTAGAACTCGATTTTCTGGTGCTTCATGGGTGGCGGGGCGGCTTTAAATCACGTATCAGGAGAACAGAACGGCAGCTTTTTGGAGTGTAATCCAAACCCCCCAGCCCAACGGCAGGCCCACTGCGGCCCAGGCCAGTACCACGGCCACGGCAGAGCCTGGATGCGCTTTCCATTCCAGTGACGTTTCCGGCGAGGCCACCGACGGGGTTGGGCTCTTGGTTGCCGCAGCGTGACGTTGCTCGTCGAGTTGCGCTTCCGTCATAAAGTGCTTCGCGTTGACGGGGCGCACCAGCAGGTTGCAGATGAAGCCCAGGATCAGCAGGCCGGCCAGGATCATCATCGTGATGTCGTACACGGCTGCGCGTTCCACGCCATGGGCGATCTGGTATTCGCGCAGGTAGTTCACCAGCACGGGGCCCAGAATGCCTGCCGTCGACCATGCCGTGAGCAGGCGGCCGTGGATGGCGCCCACCATCTGCGTGCCGAACATGTCAGCCAGGTAAGCCGGCACAGTCGCAAAACCGCCGCCGTACATCGACAGGATCACGCAGAAGGCCAGCGCGAACAGGGCGATATTGCCCGTGTGCGACGTCCACGGAATCGAGGCGTACAGCACGAAGCCGAGCACGAAGAAAACGGCGTACGTCATCTTGCGACCCAGGCGGTCCGACAGCGATGCCCAGAAGAAACGGCCGCCGATGTTGAACAGGCTCAGCAGACCCGTGAAGCCCGCAGCGATGGCCGCAATCTGGCCCTTTTGCGCGGCGGTCAGGTCCATGAACGACGTCGTCACGCCCAGCAGCTTGCCGCCAAACACTTCCTGCAGCAGCGGCGAGGCCATGCCGAGCACGCCGATACCGGCCGAAACGTTCAGGCACAGCACGGCCCAGATCAGCCAGAATTGCGGCGTCTTCAGCGCTTCGTTTGCGTGCACGTGGCGTTGCGTGACCATCGTGTCCTTCGCCTTGGCGGGCGAGGGCGTCCAGCCGGCAGGTTTCCAGCCCGTGGGCGGCACGCGGTAACCCAGCGCGCCAGCCATCATGAACACGAAGTAGATGCCGGCCAGCACGATAAACGTTTGCGATACGCCGACCGATTCGGGCGTGGCAAACAGCTTCATCAGGCGGTCAGCCAGCGGAGCGCCGATCATCGCGCCGCCGCCAAAGCCCATGATGGCCATGCCGGTGGCCATGCCGCGCTTGTCCGGAAACCACTTGATCAGCGTCGACACTGGCGAGATGTAGCCCAGCCCCAGGCCAATACCGCCGATCACGCCAGAGCCCACCCACAGCAGCCACAGTTGGTGCATCTGGATGCCAAGCGCGGAAATCAGCAAGCCGCCGCACCAGCACACGGCCGACACGACGCCAGCCTTGCGCGGGCCGACGCGCTCGAGCCAGCCGCCCCACATGGCTGCGGATGCGCCCAGGAAGACGAAGAACAGCGTGAACATCCAGCCCAGGCTGGACACGCGCCAATCACAGGTGGTGGTGAACAGCTCGGCGATCAGCGAGACATCGGCGCCGCAGGTGAGCGGCTTGGTGATGCCCAGCGCGCGGCCAAGCGGCAGCCAGAAGACGGAGAAACCGTAGGCCATGCCAATGCACAGATGGATGGCCAGCGCGGCAGGCGGAACCAGCCAGCGGTTGAAACCAACCGCGGCGACGGTGCGCTCGCGCGAGAAAAATGGATGCAGGACTGCTTCGGACATCGAATCCCCCCGGATAAGTTGAGCCCGTGTTGTGACGTACGTGGTGAAACGGTGCGGCCGTGCCGGTCATGGCCGGCGCGTGCCAGGCGGCTGCAGTTGGAGTGCGCCGACGTTGCCCGCGAAAGATAGTGGGGCAGCCTGCTCTAGATCAATAGTTGTAATCACCCGTTGTATTGCGAATCACGCAATTTGTAGCCTAATCAATTAATTTATGTTTCATAAAACATAAGTTGATTAGGCCAAGGGTGACGCTGCTCCGCAGTCGATGGCTTGCGGAGTATGGCGCGACGTTAGCCCGCTACCGCCGCGTTTGGCCAGGCGCAGGCATTGGCCTGCCGGCGGAATTCATCGGCCAAGGCGCGCAGGCAGGCGAGGGCGGATTGCATTTCTTGCGCACGCTGCTGATAGGGCCCGATGCTTTGCGCAGCGCGCTCGATGCGGCGGGCAGCATCGCCAATCGGCTGATGCCCCAGCATGCGCGCGGAACCGACGATGCGATGCGCCGCTTCAACGATCTGCGCGTCTTCGCCGCTGCGGATGGCGTCCGCCAGGTTGGCGAGATCCTGTTCTGCCGTCTCGCAAAATAGATCGACGATAAAACGCCATTGCTGCAGATCATTGCCAAACAGCTCGATAAGTGTGGCGACGACCTGCGGCGGAAACTGGGCGGCGACGCTGGGGGATACGTTGGGCGTGGGGAGCATGGTGGCGATGCGTGCGATGAGAACCAGAGGCGCACTCTGCTCGCCTCGGCTACGCGTCACCATGAGATTGGTCCGATTCTGGTGTGAGCCCAAATGAAAACGGGCGCATCGCCGGCAAAGCGATGCGCCCGTTGTGCTTTCAGCGCACGCGGCTTAAGGCAGCATGGCCGCTGTCGGATTGACGTCCGAATCGCGCGAGGGCGGCCGGCGATGACGGTGCGCCCACGTGAAGACCACCGGCAGCACCAGTAGCGTGAGAATCGTCGTGGTGACCATGCCGCCGACGATCACCAGCGCCAGCGGGCGCTGCGCTTCCGAGCCGATGCTGTGCGACAGCGCCGCGGGCAACAGGCCCAGCCCCGCCAGCATGGCCGTCATGATGACCGGGCGCAGGCGCAGCGCGGCGCCGTCCACGGTGGCTTCCCGCACGTTGTCCGATTGCGCCAACCGATTGACGTACGAGATCAGGATCACCCCGTCCTGGATGGCAATCCCGAACAACGACAGGAAGCCAATCCCCGCCGAAATCGACAGCGTCTCATGTGCGATATGCAGCGCCAGCAGCCCGCCGATGGCGGCAAACGGCACATTCAGCACCACCATCAGCGCATCCTTGAAGTTGCCGAACGTGCTGTACAGCAGCAGGAAGATCACGAGAATCGTCAACGGCACGATCACCATCAGCTTGCTCTGGGCGACCTTCATCTCGTTGAACTGGCCGTCCCACTTGACGGTGTAGCCCTCGGGCAGTTGCACGCTGTCGCCGACCACGTGCTGTGCTTCTTCCACTGCGCTGCCCAGATCACGGCCGCGCACGCCGAACTTGATGGCGATGTAGCGCTTGCCGAGTTCGCGGTAGATGAAGAACGGGCCATCGGTCATTTCCACCTTGGCGATCATCGACAGCGGAATGTGCTGGCCATCGGGCGTATCGATCAACAGTTCGCGGATGGCGTCGTACGACGCACGTGCCTGCTGATTCAGGCGCACCGCCAGGCCGAACGATTTCTCGCCCTCCAGGATTTGCGTGACCGGTGCCCCGCCAATGGCGTACTGCACGAGGTTCTGCACATCGCTCACGTTGATGTTGAAGCGGGCAGCGGCCTGTCGGTCGATCGAAACGTTCAGCGTCGGCTGGCCCAGTTCGCGGAAGATGCCCACGTCCACCAGGCCTGGCACCTTTTTGAGTTGCGCCTGGATTTCGTTGGCCTTGGCTTCGAGCACGTTGAGGTCGTTGCCGAACAGCTTGACTGAGTTCTCGCCCTTCACGCCCGAGAGCGCTTCATCCACGTTGTCCTGGATGTACTGCGAGAAGTTGTATTCGATGCCCGGAATCTTTTCCAGACGCTTGGACAGGCGCTCGACGAGCTTCGCCTTCGTCATGCCGGCGGGCCATTGGTCAGGCGGCGCGAAGTACAGACCGTATTCCTGGTTGAACACGCCGGTTGAATCGGTGCCGTCATCGGGGCGGCCGATCTGCACCGAAACTTGGTTGATCTCCGGCTGCTTGACAAAGTACGCACGCAGGTCGTTCGCTACGGAAGATGAGTAATCGAGGTCGACCGTGTTGGGCAGCGTAATGCGCAGCCACAGGTTGTTTTCTTCCAGTGTGGGGAGGAACTCCGTGCCGAGGAAGGTGGCGCTATACAACGTCAGCAGGAGCGCTGTGATGGCCGTGGCAAAAACGGCCATCGGGCGCGCAATCAGCTTGCGCAGCAGCGGTTTGTACCAGCGCAGAATCGCCGTAATAAACGCCGGCGAATGCGGATGCAGCGTCTTGCCGAAGACGAACGACGTGGTGGCCGGCACGAAGGTCAGGCTCAGCACGATCGACGCCATCAAGGCGAAGCCCATCGTGAAGGCCATCGGCTTGAAGATGATGCCTTCCACGCCGCCGATGAAGAACAGCGGCGAATACGCCACGATGATAATGCCCGTGGAAAAGATCATTGCGCGCTGCACTTCGCTGGTCGCCTTGACGATGGCATCGTCCAGCTTCTCGGCGCCTTCTTCCAGATGCCGCATGATGTTTTCCATCACGATCACGGCCGCATCGACAATCACGCCAAAGTCGATTGCCCCAAGCGAGATCAAATTGGCCGGCACATGGAAGTGCTCCATGCTGATGAACGACACGCACAGCGCCAGCGGAATCACCGCCGCCACCACGGCCGCCGCACGGAAATTGCCCAGGAAGACGAACAGCACCGCCAGCACCAGCGAGATGCCCACCACCAGCGTGTGTTCGACCGTGCCCATGGTGATGTCGAGCAGTACCTGGCGGTCGTAGAACGGCTTGATCTGAACGCTCTTGGGCAGGATGCCGTTGTTCAGCTCCGTGACCTTTTCGCGCACCTTGGCCAGCACCTCGCTGGCGTTGGCGTCGCGCTTGAGCAGCACGATGCCTTCGACCACGTCGGGCTGGTCGTTGTATTGCACCTGGCCCAGGCGCTGCACGTTGCCGATTTCCACCTCGGCAATGTCGCGCACACGCACCGGCACGCCGTTGTTGGCGGCCACCACCACGTTGCGGATGTCGTCCACCGTCTGCAGCAGGCCCACGCCGCGCACGACGAACTGCTGCTCGCCGTCGCGCAGCAGGTTGCCGCCGGTGTTGTTGTTGGCGTTGCCGATGGCCGTGATGAGCTGCGACAGCGTGATGCCGTACGACTGCAGCTTCGCCGGCGACGGCACGATGTGATACTCCTTCACCTTGCCGCCGAAGGAGCTGACATCGGCCACGCCCTGCACGTGCTTCAGTTCCTTGGTGATGTCGTAGTCCTGGTAGCTCTTGAGCGTGGTGAGGTCGACGCCGTTGCCCACGAGGCGAAAGCGCATGATCTCGCCGGTGGCGTCAGAGTCCGGGCTCAGCGACGGCTGTACGCCGGTCGGCAAATTGGCGGCCGCCACGTATTGCGCGAAGTTCTGCCGCGCCTTGAAGCCGTCGGTGCCTTCCTTGAACTTGAGCGTCACCACCGACAGCCCGAACAGCGATACCGAGCGGAACGACTGCACATCCGGCACGCCGGCCAGCGCATTCTCGATCGGGATCGTGATCTGCTGTTCGACTTCGGTTGTGCTACGGCCCGGCCACTGCGTGATGGCCTGCACCGACAGCGGCGCCACGCCCGGATACGCCTGCAGCGGCAGCTCGCGAAACGCCAGCACGCCCGCCACCAGCAGCGCGATCGCCAGGAAGACAATCAGCAGCCGCCGCTTGAGAATGCCTGCGATGGGGTTGAAGCCCATGCCTACGCCCCCGCCTTGACGATCATCTCGTTGAGCAGCGCGGCGCCGCGCACGACCACCTGCGACGAAGCCTCAAGCCCCGCCGTCACAGCAAAGTCACCGTCGGTGCCGGTGTCCTTGCCGTGCACTTCCACGCGCTTGAAGTGCGTGGCATCGCTCTGGACGATCACGAAGTAGCTGCCGTGGTCTTTCACCAGCGCCGACTTCGGCACCACGGTGGCCTGGCCGCTGCCGGTCTGAATGCGCGCCGTGGCGTACATCTCGGGGCGCAGCAGGCCGTCGGTGTTGGGCACGTCGCAGCGCACCGTCAACGTGTGCGTGGCCGGGTCGATGTTCGGGGCGATAAAGCTCACGCGGCCGGTGAACTCGCGGTCCGGATACGCCGAGGTATGCAGCGAGATCGGCTGGCCAATACGCACGCTGGCAATGTCGTTTTCATACACATTGCCCGTGAACCACAGCACGCGCGTATCGACGATGCTCATGAACGAATCGCCCACGTTCAGGAAGGCGCCCGGGTCCATGTTGCGCTTGACGATCGTGCCCGAGATGGGTGCGCGCAGCGTCAGGTGTTCAGCCGGCGTGCCGCGCTTGGCAACCTGCGCGACATCGGCATCCGACATGCCCAACACGTGCAGGCGGCCCGCTGCCGACTGCACGGTGGCATCTGCGTCGTCCTGCAGATCCTTCATGTTGGAGCCCTTGAGCTGGCGGGCGGTATTCAGCGCCAGCAGGTATTCCTTCTGTGCGGAGATGAAATCCGGTGCGTACAGCTGGGCAATCGGCTGGCCCTCGCGCACCTGCGCACCTTCGAACAGGAGGATCTGGTCCAGCCGGCCAGCCACGCGCGCCGATGCCAGCTTGGTGCGCTCGGCGTTGTAGGCGAGCTTGCCGGGCGTGGACAGCTCCGCCGGCACGGAAAGTTGACTGACCTGCGCGACCTTCACCTGCTGCGGGTCGAAGCCGCCGGCGGGAATTTCCACGGAGTCGGGCTTGGCGCGCGCCGTGGCTGCAGGAGCGGATGCGGTGGCAGGGGGTTTTGCGGTCTCGGCCGGCACGGCGGCAGGCCACTTGCGTCCGACCACCACGCCCACAGCGAGGGCCGCTGCCAGGGCGATCACAGCAACAACGGGAGAGAACTTCTTCATGATGTTATTGAGCTTGAACCGGCGAGCGACCCGTGGCCGCGAGCAGCGCGTGATAGGCCTGCAAGGCCGTGGCCTGAGCCTGGGCGACCGACAGTTCGGCGTTCTTGAGCGCGCCCTGGGCGGTGAGCAGGTCGTTGAAATCGGCGTTGTTGCTGGCGTAGTTGGTCATCGTCACGCGATAGGCCGCCAGCGCCTGCGGCAGTTGCCGCTGCTTGTTGAAGTCGAGCTGGGCAAGCGTCTGGCGCAGCGTGTTGTAGGCGGTATCGACGGCCAATAACGTCTGCTGACGCACCGACACGTCATTCGCCTCCGTGGCAATCTGGCTTTCCACGGCCTGGTTCACGCCGTACTTCTCTTTGGTCAGGAACCAGAATGGAATGATCACGTCCAGCTCGATCTGGTAGCTGTTCGGGCGCACGCCATACGGCGGGTTGTCCGTCGTGACGGTGGCGATGACCTGGAAATCGGGCAGGTACGCCTTGCGCGCAAGCGTCACGCTCTTGCGTGCGGCGTCCATCAGGTCGGCAGACGCCTTGATCGACGGATGTTCGCGCAGTGCTTGGTTTTCCAGCTCGGGCAGCGGCTCTTCCGGCAGGTGCACGGACTCGTCGTCGGCTCGCAGCACGAGCGGGAAGCTCGGCTCCTTGCCGATGAGCGTGTTGAGGGTCTGCAGCGTGCTGTCGTACTGGCGTTGCGCGGCAAACAGATCGTTCTGCGCGCTGCTCTGCATGACCTGCGCGTTGAGGAAGTCGGCGTACGCGGCGGCGTTGTTGGCGTAGCGCACGCGCGTGATCTGCTTGACCTGCTCGAGGCGCGTGATTGCCAGCTTTTGTACGTCGATCTGTTTCTGCAGCGCGATCGCCTGGTAATACGTGGTGGAAAGCTGCGCGTAGAGCTGCAGGTACAGCGCATCGTTTTGCGCGTTCAGCGATTCGGCCTGGCGGTCGGCAATTTCGGCCGCCAGCGCTTTCTTGCCGGGAAACGGGATCTGCTGCGTCAGGTTGTACTGGCTGCCGCCCGCGCGGTTGACCGCAAGCGGAAACCCCTTGGGGATGCTGTTCCAGATGTAGCCGAGCTGCGGGTTATTGGGCGCGGCAAGTTGCGGGGGGATCGACTTGGCCGACAGGTAGTTATGGCGTGCCTGGATCAACTGCGGGTTGTTGCCCTTCAGTTCTTGCAGAAGCTCGACCAGGTTGAACCCGGCGCCTGTCACGCCCGGCACGGAAGGCTTGATCGGCGGCATGGTCGCCACCGGCATGCTGGCCGCAGCTGGTGCCGATGCCGGCGTGGCTGCCCAGGCAGCGGCAGATGGCAGGCAAGCCACCGCGCACAGCACGGCCCTCACCCGTGGATGGAACGCACCCCGATGTTTCACTGCAGCAGACTCCCCTTGAGACGGGAGCGTTTTTACCGACGCGAACTTTCAAGCGCCTTTCACGACTCGGCAAGCCGTCAGGGCGTGGGAAACGCGCAAAACGCACCTAGCGGCGCCGGTCTGCGACAGTCATATGACAAGACATGGCGGGGTCTCAGTCCGGTGCAAGCGGGCACGGCATCCCGACGCGGGCAGCAAGTGCATCACGCGTGGCCTGCAAGCTGGCGATGCGGACATCGATGGCGGCAAGTTTCTCCCGCAGTAGCGCCGTAACGGCGGCATCGATGTCGGGTTGCTGCCACACCTGCGTCATCCCTTCGCCAATTTCTGCCAGCGTGAAGCCCAGTTGCTGCGCCGTGCGCACGTATTGCACCAGTTCCACGGCCTCGGGCGGGTAAGCACGGTAACCGTTGCTGCGGCGTCGCGCACGGATCAGGCCGCGTGCCTCGTAAAAGCGCAGACCGTCCCGCGAGACGCCGGTGGCGGCGGCCAGGTCGCCGATGGAAAGGTCGCCGGTACGCGCATTGGAAGCGGAAGCGGGGAGTGCAGCAGGCATGGTGATTTGGAAAGGAGAGACGGCTGAGGGCTTGACCTTGGAGCGTACACCAGGCTTTACCGTGGCGGCTCCTTCACTTCATTCCTGGAGTTTCACCATGGTTTCTGAGTCGACCTTCCTGCGCTTTGTGCGCGCCAGCGGCTGGTATGACCTGATCGTGACGGCACCGTTTGCTACGCCGTGGACGTTTGCCCTGTTGCATCAAGCGCTCACCGCATTGGCGCATGTGCTGGGCATCGGCAGCTTGCCGGCATTTGAGCCAGAGCACCTGTTGATGGCCAATCTGATGGGATCGGTTGTGTGCGTGTGGTCGGTGTTGCGTATCCGGCAGCCGAGTGTGGCGCTGGGCCGGTACGACGCCGTGGCGCGCGGCCTCTTTGCGGCGTGGCTGGCCTATGCGCTGGCATCGGGTGCCACGCTGCTGGTGTTGCCGTTCCTGATTGTGGAGATCGGCTTCGGCCTGCTGCAATCGGTGCCCGTGGGCCGCTTGCCACGGCGGACTGGCACGCAGGCCGTTTAAGAGCTTGAACGCGTCAGCGCGCGGCCGGCGCGCTGGCCGGTGCCTCGGGCGGCAAGCCGGCGGGGATGAACGGACCGCCGCCCAGCACCTGCATGCGCGAGAGCACGCGCAGCTGGTTGTCGAGCTTGGCCGAGTCAACAAAGCGTTTGACGTCGTCGCCGGCCCGGCGAGCCATTTCGGCGGTATCGACCCAGCCCGTCAGCGTGACTTTTCCGTCCGGGGTGGAGCGGATGCGAATCTGACGCGTGCTGAGCGCCGTGTCCTGGTCCAGCGCTGCCTTGACTTGGTACGTCAGCAGCGAATCGTCGAGCATGTGCGCGCCGGTGCTATTCGGGCTATCGCCCCACGCGCAGGCAGTCAGAACAGTTGCGGCGGCGATTGCAGCCAACACACCGGCCGAGGCAGCGAAGGACAACTGAGGGAAGCGCATCGATGCTCCTGAAAAGAGGGCGACAAGCCAACATCATAAGCCCGTCGCCTGCGCATTCTGCTTAACGCGTGCGGCGCTCCCATAGGGTCTGCGCCGCCAGCCAACCCGGCCCCACCGTCGCCACAAGCGCAATCAGCACGCCCCACACAAAATGAAACTCGATGGCCGATGCCGACAGATTGGCCCAGTAGGATATTGCCGCCACCACGTTGACGAAGAACAGCCCCGCCGCTGCGAGCCGCGGCACGATGCCGGCCAGCATCAACGAGGGAAAGACCAGTTCGCCAAACGTGCCGAGCGCGGCAGCCAGGGCGGGCGGCAGCAGCGGCACCTTGTATTCCTCGGTGAAGAGCAGCACGGTTGTGTCCCAGTCGTGCAGCTTGGTCAGGCCCGAGCGGAAGAACACGTAGAACAGATATGCCCGCGCGATCAACAGGATGAGCGAGCAGAGCGCGCTTTGCGGCCCGGCGAACCGGTCAAGCGAAGCGCGGATGCGCGTAAGCGGGGCAAAGGTCGTGGCGAGGGTGTTCATGGCGTGTCTCCAGTAGGCGGAGTTGTTGGGCGTGCAGACAGGGCGAGCAGCCCCGAGCGATAGAGGCCAGACAGGCATGCGGTCAAATCAAAATCCGGTCGCGCAGCCAGCGAGGTTTCGAGCGCGGTCTGAAGCGACGGCGTCGCGCCACAAGCTGCGAGGAACGTGGCTGTGGGGGCATCCAGATCGAGCACAGCAACGCGATGCCCGCGTACGGCAATCGCTGCGGCTTCGCCCACACCCAGGTCGATTTCGTTGAGTGAGATGGTTGCGCCGGGCTGGTGTGCGCGCCAGATCGAAACGATGGGCCATGGCGAAGCCACCCACTGCGCCCCCTCGGCCAATCCCGCGCGAATGTTGTCCGCAGGCTGCGCGAGCAGCGTGGCGTCCGTTGTTTCAACGTGCGCGTCGGGAGCGTAATGCGCCCAGTGCACGCACCATTCGAGCCGCGCTACGTCAGCCAGATACGGCACGCTGTGCGCCAATGGCGATTGCGCAATGACTTCGGGCAGCGCATTTCCATAGCGATGCAGATTCGGCGATGCAGACGCCTGCACTGCTAGCGTGTCGCGGACCAGCGCGTCAAAGCAGTCGTCACCGACGAGCGCCCGGCAGACGGGATACGTCCCCGCAAGCGCACTACGCAGAATGGCCAGACGCGCGTTGCGGTAGATGGCAATACCGCGCGCCTCTTCGTGGCCTGCAGGGTTGGTCAGTGCGCCAATCAGGTGGGCTTCCCAGTCAGGCAGTCGCATGGCGTGGCTCCTGCATGGGTGCATTGGCGTGGCGATCGAGCGTTGCCTGGGCGCGTGCCGCTTCGTCCAGCAACACGTGCACGGGAGGCAGTTCGGCATCCCATTCGATCAGCGTCGGGCGTGCGCCGTGCTTGGCGATCCATGCGTCGTACAGCGCCCATACGGGTGCATGGACCGGCGCACTGTGCGTGTCGATCAGCATGCCGTCTTCCTCGCTGAAGCCAGCCAGGTGAATCTCGCCGACCAGCAGAGGGTCGATATCGGCGAGTACCGATTCGACGGTCACGCCATGGTTGATGCTGTTCACGTACAGGTTGTTCAGGTCGAGCAAGATGCCGCAGCCCGTGCGCCGGGCGAGGGCGGTCAGGAATGCGCCTTCGGCGACGGCCTCGTCGGCGTCGACCAGCGCACGGCAGTCGATGTACGCGGCAATGTTCTCAATCAGCAGCGGCCGCTTGAGGATGTCCTGTGCACGCATGACGTTGGCGCAGACGACATCCAGCGATTCGCGAGAATAGGGCAGCGGCAGCAGATCGTTGACGACCTGCGCACCGCTGCGGTTGAAGCACAGGTGCTCGGAAATGGCGGCGGGCGCCACGGCATCGGCCAGCGTGGCGATGGCGCGTACGTGTTCGACGTCCAGCCCATCCGCATTGCCAAGCCCCATGCCGACGCCGTGCAGGCTCACCGGCTGGTGCGCTCGGGCGGCCAGCAGCGCCGCGCGGGCGGGGCCGCCATACAGATAGTTCTCGCTGTGCACTTCCACCCAGGGGAAGCGGGCCTCCCCGTGTAGCAGGGCAGGAAAGTGCGGCGCGCGCAGGCCTGCGCCGGCGCAGGTTGGCAGAGCGGTCTGCATGGCGGTCACCCGGCGTTGCGCGTTACTTGGACGGGGCCTGCATCATGCCGCCCATCTGGGCGCAGGTGCCGGCCGGCACGTACTTCCACGAGGTCGGATCCTTGTCGATCTTTGACTGGCCGGCGCAGGCATGCGCACTGCCGGGGCTGGCGCAATCGTTCTGGCCGGCCTTGGCAACGCCGTAGCACTTTTCCTTGCCGGCGGCATCGGCGGCTTGCACCGGTGTCGACAGTGCGCCCAGTGCGAGCAGGCTACCCAGAGCGGCGGCGATCATGGCGTGTTGTTTCATTTGTGTTCTCCTTGAGTGAGCAGGTGTCGTTGAACGGCGGACAGGGTGAAATCCCTTGCCGTACGGTCCACTGCGGCATCGCGCAGATGTGTTCCGTGCACCTTCGTCGGCGCATGGACGCGTTCCTGACACGGAGAACAGAAATTTTTTTATTTCTTTTTTCGGCGCAGCAAGCAGCCATAAAAAAGGCGACCCCGATGGGTCGCCTTCAGGCTGAACAGGAAAGATTTACCTGGCGTGCGCAGCGCGTGTGCGAGCCGCTTTTTTGGCGGCAGCGGATCGGCCGGCCGCACCCTTGGTGGCGGCGCCCTTCTTGGCCGCCGCCGAGCGCTCGCTGCTCGACCGCTTCGAAGCCGCGCTGTGCGCCTGCTTGGACAGCGACGACTTGGAAGCCGCCGAATGGCCTTCCTTCTTCAGCGTGCGTGTTGTGGTTTTGCTGCGCTTGGCCGTGGATTCCTTGCTCGCACTGGCGTGGCTGCTTTTCTTGCCACCAGCCTTGCTGCCGGCCTTGACGTCATGCTCCGCCTTCTTGCGCGTGGCGGCCGACGCCTTGCCTTCCCCCGGCGGCTTGACGGCAACGCCGGAGCGGCGTGCCTTCGATAGGCCGATCGCGATGGCCTGCTTGGTGTTTTTCGCACCGTGCTTGCCTTCGCGGATGTGATCCATCTCTTCCTTCACGAAGTTGCCTGCCTGGGTCGAGGCGGCCTTGCCGTGGCGCTTGTCGGCGCGTGCACGTTCTACGGTTTTGCGTTCCGGCATGATGACGTCCTCCGTTGGGTTGGAGCGCCAGCCGGCAATGCAGTGGATCAACGCACAGAGCAACGAACCGGCAGCGCTGACGCCAACAGACCACGCAACCGGCGTACCTGCACTAACTGCGCGTCAGCCCACGCGGAAATGCTCGATGCTCTGTCCGGCGTTGACGGCGCGTTGCAGCCAGTCTGGCATGTCGCCGGAGCCGTCCCAGTGTTGACCGTCGGCGCTCATGTAGACGGGGCCGATGGGAGCGGCTGGTGCGGGCGGCGGCGGTGGCGCGTCAAAGCAGCCATGTGCCTGCAAATCGTCGACAGACAGGTCGTACGTCTGCATTTGTTCCAGGATCCAGGCGATCGCGGCTTCGCGACCCGGCTCCGGCGGGTGACCTTCCTTCATCTTGTACGTATGTTTGGGGTTTCTGTCCGCTGGCTGCCAAGGGGGGAGAGAGGCAGGCGCAGGGCGCGCCGGGCGCCAGCGGAAAACGCACAAGAATAACAGCAGTTGGGCCGCCCATTCGTGTTGCGAATGCGGGGGGCTATTGCGCGTATTGCGTTATTTGGAAACCGGTGATTCGGCCCGTGCCCGCAACCAGCGATACGGCGACCACCCGAGGTTCATGCCCGCCGCCGCCAGCAGGATCGCCCCCGCACCCAGAAACTGCGCCAGTTGAAGGCGATGCCCGAACGCAACGATGTCCACCACGATGGCAACAATCGGATAGATGAACGACAACGACCCGGTCAGATGCGTCGGCAGCCGCTGGATGGCGCCATAGAGCAGGATGTACATCAACCCCGTGTGCACCACGCCCACCGTGACCAGCATCACCCACGTATGCGCATCGGCCGGCGGATGCCCCAGGTTGGCCAGCGGCGCCAGCATCAGCACGCCCACGCACACCTGGATGAGCGCGATCAGATGCGGCGGCGTACCGGCCAGCTTCTTGATCAGAAGCGCGGCCACCGCATAGGCAAACGCCGCGCCCAGCGCCATCGCAATGCCCGCCAGGTAGTCGGTTCCGACGCTGGCTGCAGGCCCCACCTGCACAATCAGCACGACGCCGATAAAGGCGATGGCCAGCCAAGTGAGCTTGGCCGCCGTGAGCTTTTCCGACAAAAACAGCGCCCCAAGCCCGACCAGCATGAACGGCTGCGTGTTGTAGACCGCCGTGGCAATCGAGATGGATGCGCGCGGATATGCCGCGAACAGCAGCAGCCAATTGATGACGATGGCCACGCCGCCCAGCGCGGCAATGCCGGCACGCCGCCATGTGATGGCGCCGCGCAGCAGCCCCAGGCCGGCGCAAACCCCCAGCAGCGTCAGCGCGCCGAACACGCAGCGCCAGAACACAACGTCGGCCACCGGCTGGCCCGAGCGGACAACGAACCAGCCGATCGTTCCGGAAATGACCATGGCGGTGGTCATCTCGACCGTGCCGCGCGTCTTATCGTTCATGCGAACCACCTTGAGCGTTGGATGCAAGAAGGATCGCATGCGGGTGGCCTGACTTCCATTGCTTTTCTAAGGCAAAATTGGCGTTCTTTCTAATTAAGTAAGGCGAAATGCCAAATTGACGATGGAGATGCAATGACCATGATTGACGCACTGGATCAACGCATTCTTGACGTCCTGCTGACCGATTCCCGCATCTCGCTCAAGCAGTTGGCCGAACAGGTGGGACTGTCGTCCCCCAGCGTGTCGGAGCGCCTGCGCCGGCTGGAAGAGCGTGGCGTGATCCGGCATTACACCGTCGACATTGACCCCGCCGCGCTCGGCTATACGCTGCAGGCCATCGTGCGCGTGCGGCCCATGCCGGGCAAGCTGCATATCGTGCAGAAGCTGATCGAAGAGATTCCCGAGATTGGCGAATGCGACAAGGTGACGGGCGAGGACTGCTTCATCGCACGACTGTATGTGCGCTCGATCGATCAGCTCGACCAGATTCTCGATCGCGTGGCGTATCACGCTGAAACCAACACCGCCATCGTCAAGACGCAACCGGTTAAGCGGCGTGCGCCGCCGTTTGCACAGGCTGGCTGAGGTGCCGGCGGCTATGCGACAACAGCGGGCTCCTGGATGGCTGCGCGCGCCATGGCTTGCCGCAGATCGGCAATCAGGTCTTCCGGCGCCTCCAGCCCGACATTGAGCCGCACCAGGCGGCCGCGATAGTGGCGGTTCGGCCGCGCCAGATCCGGATATGGCATCACCAGGCTGCTCGTGCCGCCCCAGCTCATGCCGATCCGGAACATGCGCAGCGCATCGATGAATGCGTTGACTCGTTCGGCCGAGACGCTTTCCTGAAACACCACCGAAAACACGCTGGTTGCGCCGGTAAAGTCGCGCTTCCAGAGTTCATGACCGGGGCATGACGGCAGCGCCGGATGCAGCACGGTGGCAATGCAATCCTGCAGATGCAGCCACCGCGCCACCGCCATGGTGGAAGCCTGCAGACGCTCCAGCCGCAGCCCCAGCGTTTGCAGGCCACGCAGCGCCAGGCTGCAATCGTCGGGCGAGGCGCCCATGCCGAGATCGGCAAACGCGCTGCCCACACGCTCGAACATCGCTTCCGAGTTGACCGAGACCGAGCCGAGCAACAGGTCGCTGTGGCCACCCACGTACTTCGTCAGCGCCTGCATGCTGATATCCACGCCGTGTGCAAAGGCGTCGAAATACACGCCGGCCGTGTACGTGTTGTCCAGCGCCACCGGCACGCTGCGCGCATGCGCCGCTGCCACGATGGCCGGCACGTCCTGCACTTCCATCGTGACCGAGCCGGGGCTTTCAGTCCAAACCAGTGCGGTGTTCGAACGGATGAGTCCGGCGATGCCCGCGCCGATGAGCGGGTCGTAGGTTTCGACTTCGATGCCCATGCGTTTGAGCAGGCCGTCGGCCATGCTGCGGTTGGGCCCGTACGCGCTGAACGGCACCAGCGCATGGCTGCCCGCGCCGCAGCAGGCCAGGTAGACGAGCGCGATGGCAGCCTGCCCGCCGGGCACGATAAAGCTGTGGCGGGCGCGCTCCAGTTGCGCAATCCGCGCGCCGAGTTCAATGGCGGTCGGTGTGCCATAGAGGCCGTAGGTATAGCCGTGCTGCGCATGGCGCCAGTCGTCGACGACCTGCGCTGCGTTGTCGAACAGCACGGTTGAACCACGGTAGACCGGGGTCACCAATGACCGAAAACCGCCAGGGGCAAGCGCTTCCGGGTTGACGAGCTGGGATTGCCAATGCATGGGATGGCCTTCTGCGAACACATGGACCACGAAATCCTATGTCACGTCAGCCGAGCAATTTCAGCTATTCTGCCCAGCCAGACGCAAAAATTTCTCGCTCCGCATCCGCTCGCTCCGCATCCGTTATGGCCGCACAGAAGTCGCTCGAACTCGACGCATTCGACATTGCCATCCTCAACACCGTGCAGCGGTGCTACACCACGCCCCTGCGCGTGATCGGAGAGCAGGTCAATCTATCGACCGCCGCCGTGCAACGGCGCATCAAGCGGATGGAGGAAGCGGGCGTCATCGTCGGCAACGTGGCCGTGGTGGACCCGGAGCATGTGGGCAAACCCATCACCGTGATCGTCGAGGTGCATGCCGAGCGTACCAATACCGCGGCAATGGCTGCGCTCAAGAAGGCGCTCTCCGGCCCCGAGGTGCAGCAGTGCTACTACGTGACGGGCGAGGCCGATTTCGTCCTCATCCTGAACGTGGCCACGATGACGGAGTACGAAGCCCTCGCGCGCCGCCTGTTCGACGACAACGACAACATCAAGTGGTACCGCACGGCCGTGGTGCTCAACCGCGTGAAGGTTGGGCTCGAAGTGCCGCTGGGCTAGCGATGCATGCCGTTCAACGGCCTGCGCAATGCGTCAATACGGGGATGAGGCTATAGTGCCCCAGCGCGCCGCCTGATAAGGTTTGCGCGCCATAACACGTACGCTGGCACGACCGGCGTCCTTGAAGGTACCAAAGGAGCTCCTATGCAGAATCCAAGAACAGGCATGCGGTGGATCGCCGCCGCAATCGCCTCGATCAGCATCACGACCGTCGCACACGCGGCATCCGTCGCCCCCGTGGCCGCAGAAAACGGCATGGTCGTTGCGGCGCAGCATCTGGCCAGCAAGGTCGGTGTGGAAGTGCTCAAGCGCGGCGGCAATGCTGTCGACGCAGCAGTTGCCGTGGGTTACGCGCTGGCCGTGGTCTATCCGGCCGCCGGCAACCTGGGTGGCGGTGGTTTCATGACCATTCAACTGGCGGACGGCCGCAAGACCTTCCTCGACTTCCGTGAAGTCGCACCGAAGGGTGCCACGGCCAACATGTACCTCGACAAGGACGGCAACGTCATCAAGGGCGCGTCCACCAAGGGCCACTTGGCCGTGGGTGTGCCGGGCACCGTGTCGGGCATGGAGTACGCGCGCCAGAAGTACGGCACCATGCAACGCGCTGCACTGATCGCGCCGGCCATTGCGCTGGCCGACAAGGGCTTCGTCCTCGACCAGGGCGACGTCGACATGCTGCACACGTCGACCAAGGACTTCCAGGAGGACGCCGCATCGGGCGCGATCTTCCTGAACAAGGGGCAGCCGTTCCAGGTGGGCGAGAAGCTCGTCCAGCATGACTTGGCCAAGACGCTGCGCGAGATCAGCAACAAGGGCACCGACGGCTTCTACAAGGGCTGGGTTGGGCAGGCCATTGCTGCATCGAGCAAGGCCGGTGGTGGCCTGATCACGCAAGACGATCTCGTCAGCTACAAGACGCGCGAGCTGGCGCCGGTGGAGTGCGACTACCGTGGCTATCACGTGGTGTCGGCACCGCCCCCGAGCTCGGGCGGCGTGATCATCTGCGAAATGCTGAACATCCTGGAAGGCTATCCACTCAAGGAGCTGGGCTGGCATTCCGCGCAGGCCACGCACTACCAGATCGAAGCCATGCGCCACGCCTATGTGGACCGCAACAGCTACCTGGGCGACCCGGACTTCGTGAAGAACCCGCTGGACCGCCTGCTGAGCAAGGACTACGCAGCCAAGATCCGTGCTGTGATCGACCCGAAGAAGGCTGGCGTGTCGAAGGACATCAAGCCGGGCGTCGAGCCGCATGAAGGCAGCAACACGACGCACTACTCGATTGCCGACAAGTACGGCAACGCGGTGTCGGTCACGTACACACTCAACGACTGGTTTGGTGCGAAGGTGACGGCCGCCAAGACGGGCGTGGTCCTGAATGATGAAATGGACGACTTCACGGCCAAGGTCGGCGTGCCGAACCTGTACGGCCTGGTGCAGGGCGAGGCCAACTCGATCGCCCCGGGCAAGCGTCCGCTGTCGTCGATGAGCCCGACCATCGTTACCAAGGATGGCAAGCCTGTCATGGTGGTGGGTACGCCCGGCGGCAGCCGCATCATCACCGCCGTCATGCTGACCATGATCAACGCGATCGACTACGGCATGAACGTGCAGGAAGCTGTCGACATGCCGCGCTTCCATCAGCAATGGCTGCCGGACGTGACCAACGTCGAGCCGTATGCCCTGTCGGAAGATACGCGCAAGATCCTGACGTCGATGGGCCACAACCTGGGTGCGCCGCAGCCGGCCAACCACCTGGCGGCGATCATCGTCGGGGCGCCGTCGCTGGGTGGCAAGCCGGTCGGCAACAACCGCTTCTATGGCGCGAATGATCCGCGTCGCAATACGGGGTTGGCAGCCGGTTACTGATTGGCATTGCAGCTTCGCAGTACGAAAAGAAAGCCCGCCGAAACCTGGCGGGCTTTTCCTTTGCAACGCTTTCCGGGTCAGGTCGCGGCAGCAGTCAACACCGGCAGATTGCCCTCGCCAAAGCCGTGGTGCCCGCGCCGCTGCACGATCTCGAAGAAGATCTCGCCTGGATGGCGCTTGATGAAGGTTTGCAGGAACAGTTTCGGCTCACCGTCGACGATCTCCCCGTCGACCAGGATGCCGTATCGGCGCAAGGCTTCCAGGTCCAAGCCGTGGCCGGGCAAGCGCGCGTCGACAGTGTCGTAGTAGTGCGCCGGGGGCTCGACGAAAGTGAGGCCGTTGGCGGCCAGAGCGCTTGCTGTGCGCAGGATGTCGTCGGTGGCCAGCGCGATGTGCTGCACACCTTCGCCGGGGTGGTCGGGCAGGTAGGCATGCATGAGGTGCGCGCGGTGCGTGCCTTCTTCATAGAGCGGAATCCGGATCGTGCCGCACGACGACACCATCACGCGCGAATCTGCCGCGACGTGCCAGTTAGCGTGCAGCTCGTGGATCTCGCGAAAGCCGAGCTGGTTGCGGTAGAAATCGATCCAATCCTGCAGGCGGCCGGGGCCGACGGTTTGCGTCAGGTGGTCGACGCGTGCCAGCCCCACGCCGGCGTGGTGCCAGTCCTCATGCGCGGTCGCTGTGTCCAGCGGCCGGAAGTCGATGTCGTAGATGGAGATGTCGCCCAGGCCGCCCCGGGCACCGTGCTTGCCGCGCCAGCGGTCGACAAAATACAGGTGCGTATCGCCCACGCCCTGGATGGCCGGGATCACCAGTTCGCTTGGGCCGATCGGCTCGGCTTCGGCCGGCCATGCGCCCAGTTCAACGGCACGATCGTAGGCGTGCTGCGCATCGTCGACGCGGATGCCGATGGCGCAGATGCCCACGCCATATTCCTCGGCCCAGCGGTGCGCGAAGGAATCGGCTTCGGCGTTGACGAGGAAGTTCATGTCGCCTTGCCGATACAGCGTGACGTCCTTGCTCACATGCCGCGCGATGGCCTTGAAGCCCAGCGATGCGAACACCTGGCCGAGCGCTGCCGGCGCTTGCGTGGCGAACTCGATGAACTCCAAGCCGGCGGTCTTGAAAGGCAGGTCGGCGTTGCGGCTCATGGTCAAACTCCTGTGGCTGAAGCAAAGAATGCGGACACCGCATTGTGTACCACCGGCGTGGCAATGCGCATCCCCAGCCGTTGCTATGCGGCAGCCCTTTGTGGATCCGGCTGGCTCTGTAGCTTCGGTAGCCACAGGAAAGCGATGGACGCCAGTACGGCGCCGGCAAGCATCATCGGCACCACCATGGGCCAGGCACCCAGGCTGTGCGATCTGTCGTCAAAGGCGGCCGCGGTCTGGCCCAGGCAGAAGGCCGCCAGCATCATGATGAAGCCGGACCATGACACCGCGCGCCCTGCAAGATGCGGCAGCTCGCCCACCGCGCCCGCCTGGCCGCAAGGCTGGTGGATACCGTGGCCCATGCAATAGATGCCGTGCCCCAGCAGCAGCGGCCACGCTTGCCCGGGAAGCAGCCAGCAGCCCAATCCCTGGATGCAGGCGCCTAGCAGGCTGAGCGTTGCGCCTTGCTGCACCGTCCGCACGAGGCTCTGGCGGCGCAGCAGGCGCCGGCAGCCGGTCGTGCTCACGATATAGACGAGCGAGCCGCCGGCCGGTATCCAGCCATACAGCTCGGGGGACAGGCCGAGGTATGCGATGTAGACCATCGGCGAGAGCAGCAGGAAGCAGAAGATGCCGGCGTAGGTGGTGGCTGCCAGCAACCCCCAGACGCGAAAGTCCGCACTCGCGAAGATCTCGCGCACGCTGCCCGCCTGGGCGTGCGTTTCTTGTCGGGTTTCGGAAAAGCCATACCAGCACATCGCCCACAGCACGATTGCATAGAAGCTCATGCCCGCCAGCACCCAGCGCCAGCCTGCGTGTTGCGCGACAAAGGCACCGAGAATCGGTGCCATCAACGCTACGAAACCCAGCCCCGTGAGGCCACGCGCCATGACGTGTGGACCATCGCGTGCCGGGTGCAGGTCGCGTACCGCAGCGCGTGCGCACACCAGGATGGCGGCCATCGAGAAACCTTGGAGGGCCCGTGCGGCGGTCAGCATGGAAGCGGTTATTGCCAGGGCGCCAGCCAGTGCAGCCACGGCATAGCACGCGAGCCCGATCAGCAGCACCTGGCGGCGGCCAAAGCGATCGGCCAGGCTGCCCATCGGCAGTTGACCAATGCCAAAGGCCAGCGCGAAGACCGTGAGGCTCGTGCTTGCCGATCCCAGCGTCTGGGCAATGGCGGGCAGGGCGGGGAGGTAACTGTCGGTTGCAACCGGCTGTGCCGACAGCAAGAGCGGCAGAAGCAGGGCAAAACTCAGAGGGCGACGCGTCATCAGCTCAGTATGCAATGGCTGCGCTGCGCCGCAGCTCATCTGCGGTGGCCGTGCCGAAGCCGAAGAACTCCAGGTACGCGGGAATCATCTCGAACAGCATGTCGGTGCCGACCTGGACATCACAGCCCTTGTCGAGCGCCGCGCGCAACAGCGGCGTGTACTCGGATTTCATCACTACCTCGCCGACAAAGCAGCTCGGTGCGATGCGTGCCACGTCGAAGGGCAGCGGATCGTCTTCCTTCATGCCCACCGGCGTGGCGTTGACGACCACATCGAAGCCGTCCGGATCATTCGACCCGGTGCGCACCACCAGCGCGGGGTAGTGCTCGCGCAGACGTCGGCCCAGCGATTCAGCCGATTCTGTGCGCGTGTCATACAGGGCCAGCTCGCCGACACCCGCAGCCGCCAGCGACGCGGCAATCGCCGAGCCGACACCGCCGGCCCCCGACAGCAGCACGCGCGCCCCTTCCAGTTTGCGCCCCTTGCGCAGCACGCCGCGCACGAATCCGGCACCGTCGAACTGGTCGCCCAGCAACGTGCCGTCATCGCGCTTGAGCACGGCATTGCAGGCGCCTGCGATGCGCACGGCCGGCGTAACTTCATCGACCAGTTCCACCGTGGTGACCTTGTGCGGCATGGTGATGAGGGCGCCACGCAGGTTGGTGAAGCGGCAGATCGAGTGGAAGCTCTGCGCATAATCCTCTGCCTTCACCCCCATGGGCACCACAACGGCGTCGATGCCTTTTTGCTCGAACCAGGGGTTGTAGATCATCGGCGACTTGAAGGTCTCGGTCGGGTAGCCGATGTGGGCGATGAGGGTGGTTTTTCCAGAAATCATGGTTCAGGCGTGCGTATTTCAGGCGACCAAGGCTCCGGCCCGCTGGCGGGCATATTCGGCCTTGTCGACGGGTTGGGCGGCTGGCTGGCCCAGGTCGTCCATATGGATGCGATACGTCTCGCGTGCGGTCATGGCGGCCACGGCGGCAATCACGGTTACGCCAAAGGCAATCGCGCCCACGGTCAGCCAGATGTTGGTGGCTCCCGGCGGCGCCACGGCGGTGAAGAGGGCCGGCAGCATGGCCGTGACAGCCGTGCCGACGTTCTGCGAAATCGCCATGGCCGACACACGGGTGCGCGTCGGGAACAACTCCGGATAGAAGCTCGGGAACACCGCGTTGTAGCCTTGGTAGACCACGCCCCACATCAGAATCGAGATGACGAAGGCCAGCGGCACATTCTTGATGCTGATGGCGTACAGGTAGGCAAACGCGAGCAGGCCAGCGAGCAGCGAACCGATCACGATTGGCGGCTTGCGGCCGATGCGGTCGGACAGGTCGCCAACATACGGAATGACCAGCACCGCAACGATGTTGCCCACCACCGGAATCCACAGGTAGATGTCTTTGGCGAAGCCGATGCCGTAAGCGGGCTGCACGGCATAGGCCGCGCCGAAGATGGTCGCCACCACCGGAATCACGTTCATCAGCGCCATGCAGACCACGCGCAACATGTCGGGCGTGCTGTATTTGAAGGCGTCGATCACGGGGGAGCGAGGGCGACCTTGCTGCTGTTGCTCAGCGGTAAACGCGGGGGTTTCGTGCACTTCGCGGCGGATGACATAGCCGGCGATGATGACGACGAAGCTCAGCACGAACGGAATGCGCCAACCCCACGAGTTGAACTGTTCTGCGGGCATGTAGTGTGCCAGCGGCAGGAATACGGCCGCGGCCAGGATCTGCCCGGCCTGCACGCCTTGCAGCGTGAAACTTGCAAAGAACCCGCGCCGGCCAAACGGTGCGTGCTCCAGAATCATCGAGCTGGCGCCCGAAATTTCACCGGCCACGGCAAACCCCTGGATCAGCCGCATGATGACCAGCAGTGTCGGCGCCCACAGGCCAACCTGGTCGTACGTGGGCAGCAGGCC
Source organism: Ralstonia sp. 22111 (assembly GCF_052045895.1). Lineage (NCBI taxonomy): Bacteria > Pseudomonadati > Pseudomonadota > Betaproteobacteria > Burkholderiales > Burkholderiaceae > Ralstonia > Ralstonia sp. 22111. The sequence goes on from NZ_JBQEPR010000003.1 coordinate 316,192, forward strand.
CACGGCAATGGTCGAAAAACCCATCAGGAACATGCACCAGAGCAGCACGTTCTTGCGCCCGTGCGTGTCGCCCATGTGGCCGAGCACGAACGCGCCGATCGGTCGCGCGATATAGCCCACGCCGTACGTCGCCAGCGAGGCGATGATGGCCGTCTTCGGATCGCCCTTGGGGAAGAAGATCTGCGGAAAGATCAGCGCCGCTGCGGTGGCGTAGATGAAGAAGTCGTAGTACTCGAGCGCCGAGCCGATCCAGCCGCTGGCGGCGGCTTTCTTCGACTGGTGCTTGCCCAGGGGTTCATGGGCAGGGGCTGCGGTCATGGTTGTCTCCGGTTTTATCTGTGCGGCCTATCGGGCGATTCGTTCGATGAAGGGCCGTCTGTACACGCAACGCAGCGTAGTCCGCCGCCGGGGCGGGGCACAAGCGATGGCCGAGTGAATTCGTTCGATAATCGCACAATGTGGTGCGAATAACGTACGACTCAAGGGTTTTTCCGAGTCCGTAGGTGTGTCAAAGAACAGGGCTTGGCGGGCCGGAAATCCGCCGCGACCTAAAGCACACGCATGATCGACAGCGCAGTGTCCTGAAGCACCTGCAACACGCGCTGCAAGGCGTGCTCGGTAGTTTCTTCACCGACTTGCATGTTCACGCTCAGCGCGGCAATCACGTTGCCATGCCGATCGCGCAATGGCACCGCCACACCACGCACGCCAATCTGCAATTGCTGTTCGACCACGGCGTAGTCCTGCCGGCCGGCCTTGCGGATTTCATCGAACAGGCGGTCCCGCTGCAGGATCGTGTAAGGCGTGTAGGGCGTCAGCACACAGGTTTCCAGCCACGCCTTGACCTTCTGCTCGGGTTGCGCCGCCAGCATCATCACGCCGGCCGAGGCGAGCGGCGCCGGCACACGCGCACCGAGCACGAATCCCGTGCTCATGACCCGGCTTGTGCTGGTGCGCGAAATGAAAACGAGTTCCCAATCGTCCAGCACGCTGAGGTATGCCACCTCGCCCACGGCGGCGGTCACCTGTTGCAGGAAGGGCTGCACCGTGCGCGGCAAGCGCGCCGAATCGAAGTAGGACCAGCCCACCTTCAGCACGCGCGGCGTCAGGCTGAACAGCGTGCCTTCGCTGGTGAGGTAGCCCAGGTGTTCGAGCGTGAGCAGGTAGCGGCGCGCGGCCGTGCGGGTCAGGCCCGTCAGTTCAGCGGCCTGGGTGGGCGTCAGCCGCGGGTGCTCGTGGTCGAAGGCCTCCAGGATGGCGAGCCCTTTTTCCAGCCCGGCGATCCAGTCGCGCCGGTTCAGCGGTTCCTTCGTCATGGCGATAACCCTAAAAACGAGCGATATGTGCGCACGATTGTACGATCATCGCACGTTGTTGCGCGAATGCCGCTTGTGAAGGGATGGTGCGCCCACCTACGCTGCGGGCATCGTCAGACCAACGCATTGCCATGAATTCGCTACGCGCAGGGCGCCATCCCAAATGCATCGCCACCGTGTGCCTGTCCGGCACGTTGCCTGAAAAGCTGGAAGCTGCGGCCGCCGCGGGCTTCGACGGTGTCGAGATATTCGAGAACGATCTGTTGAATTTCGACGGATCGCCGGCGCGCGTGCGGCAAATGGCGGCGGAACTTGGGCTGGCGATCATGCTGTACCAGCCGTTCCGCGATTTCGAGGCAATGCCCGGCGAACTGCTCGCACGTAACCTGGCACGCGCCGAGCGTAAGTTCGACGTGATGGCCGAGTTGGGCGTCGAGACGGTACTGGTCTGCAGCAACGTGCAGGACATCGCCATCGATGATCCGGCGCGCGCGGCGGACGACCTGCGTCAGATGGCAGAAGCAGCGGCGCGGCGCGGGCTGCGCGTGGGTTATGAGGCGCTTGCCTGGGGGCGGCACACCCGGACCTGGCGCCAAGCCTGGCAGATCGTGCGGCAGGCTGACCACCCGGCGCTCGGGCTGATTCTCGACAGCTTCCATACGCTGTCGCTGGGTGACACGCTGGATGGCATTCACGACGTGCCGGCGGAGAAGCTCTTTTTTGTGCAGTTTGCGGATGCCCCGAAGTTGTCGATGGACGTGCTGTCCTGGAGTCGGCATCACCGTAACTTCCCGGGGCAGGGCGATCTGGCGGTGACGGGCTTTGCGCGAGACTTGCTTGCCGCAGGCTATGCCGGGCCGCTGTCGCTCGAAGTCTTCAATGACGAATTCCGGTCGGCGCCCGCACGGTTGACGGCGCAGGACGGCATGCGTTCGCTCCTCTGGCTGGAGTCCGAAGCTGGGGGTGCGGAACTGCCGGCGGCAGCCCGGTTTGAAGGCGTGGATTTCCTGGAGTTTGCCGTGGATGCCCCGGCAGGGCGTGAGCTTGAAACGCGCCTGCGTGCGCTGGGTTTTGCTCTTGCCGGGCACCACCGCTCCAAGGCCGTGGACCTGTATCGGCAAGGCCGCGTCAACGTGATCCTGAACATGGAGCAGGACAGCGCGGCGTCGGAGCACTTTCAGCTACACGGACCGTCTGTCTGTGCGATTGGCCTGAAGGTGGACGATGCCGAGCGCGCCATGGCACGCGCACGCGAGTTGTGCGCCCAGGAGTGGCGCGGGCCGGTGGGGCCGACTGAGCGCAGCATTCCCGCGCTGCGCGCGCCTGATGGCACGCTGCTCTATCTGATCGACGATCGCGAGGCCGATCGCAGCATCTACGAAAGCGATTTTGTGTTGCATCCTGGCGTGCAAGACGATGCAGCGGGGTGGGCATCGATTGACCATGTTGCGCAGGCGCTGCCCGCGCACCGGCTCGACAGTTTTGTGCTGTTCTACCGGGCCATCTTCGGCATGCAAGCCGAAGCCGTACAGGAGATTGCAGATCCGTACGGCCTCGTGAAAAGCCGGGCGATGGTCAGCCCGGACCGCAACGTGCGGATTCCCCTCAACGTGTCGGAAAGCGGGCGCACAGCCACGGGGAGGTTCATCGCCGCCTACGCGGGCTCGGGGGTGCATCACATTGCATTCCGCACGGAGCGGCTGTTCGAGACCATGGAGACGATCGACCGTGGCGCGGCCCGCCTGCAGCACGTGCCAGAGAACTATTACGACGATGTTGCCGCCCGGCTTGGGCTGGATGACGCGCTGCTCACCCGCCTGCACGACGACGGTCTGCTCTACGACCGCGACCCGCACGGCGATTTTCTGCACGCCTATACCGAACCCTTTCGCGACCGCTTCTTCTTCGAGCTTGTCCAGCGCAACGGCTACCTGGGCTATGGCGCTGCAAACGCTGCCGTGCGTATGGCGGTGCAGGCGCAACTGAGTCGCCAAGACCCTAACCCGGGCGGCTGAAGCCACACCACGAATCCCACGCCCGTGGCCAGTGCAGTCATGGGCGATTTCAACGTAGCAACGGCTGCGCGGGCGGCCATCGCACATCCACACCCGTCATATCGAGAAAAGGAGACAAGGGAGCCATGAACAAGACAATGATTGCCGCATTGGTGCTCGGAGCCACGAGCCTGCCAGCAGCAGCGCAAACCGCCGGCGGTGTCACGCTCTACGGACTGATCGACACCACCATCCGCTACAGCACACATGAGAACGCAGCGGGCAACCACAATCTGCAGATGACGGACGGGGTCCTGACCGGCAGCCGCTGGGGCTTGCGCGGCACCGAAGATCTGGGCGGCGGCACCAAGGCCCTGTTCATTCTTGAATCCGGTTTCTCGCCGGACACCGGAAGCAGCCAGCAGGGCGGGCGTCTGTTCGGGCGCACCGCGGTGGTTGGCCTGGAAGGCGACTACGGCAAGCTGTACCTCGGCCGCCAATACACGCTGGCGCATGAAGTGCTGTCTTCATACGAGGCGATGGCGTTCGCCAACAACTCCATCGTCGGCTACCAGGGCGGCAACTACACCGGCCTGCGTTACGACAACACGGTCAAATACATCAAGTCGTTCGGCGGGCTGCAACTGGCCGGCGCATGGACGTTTGGCGAAGCAGCGGGCAGCTTCAGCAAGAGCTCGGCGGGCGCCGGCTCGATCGTCTACAGCATGGGGCCGGCTGAAGTGGGCGCGGTGTACCAGGTCACCCACGATGTGTCATCGGCGTTCTTCGGTGCGGTGCCGGCAGCGCTGGCCAGCAAGCAGACGGTCTGGGGCTTTGGCGGCAAGCTGGATACCTCGATTGCCACGTGGTACCTCGGCTATACGAACAGCCGCCTCGACGTGGCCGACTACAAGAACCAGGCTGCCTATGTGGGCGCGAAGGTGCCGATCTCCGGCGCGCTGAGCTTCATTGGCACCGTGCAGTACGACTGGATGAAGCACCTCGATACCAGCGGCAAGCGCCTCACCACTGCCGGTATGCTCGACTACGCCTTCAGCAAGCGCACCGATGTGTATGCCGAGGTGGACTACACGCATCTGCAGGGTAGTTGGGTGGCGTTGGACAGCGCCGCCGCATTCAACAACTCCGGCAACCTGTACGGCAACAACTCGCGCCTGGGCGTGATGCTGGGCGTGCGGCACAAGTTCTGATCGCTTGGCTCGTTCTCGCAATGAAAAAGCCCGCCAGCGTCCCGGCGGGCTTTTTCGTTTGCCGCGATCAATGCAGCGGGCAATCTCGCGCGATCACGTCGCCCACCATTGCGGCGGTGGCGCCGGATAGCGTCCATCCCAGATGCCCGTGGCCCGTGTTGTAGAACACGCGCCCATGCCGCCCACGGCCGACGCGCGGCATCATGTCGGGCATCATCGGACGCAAGCCGGCCCACGGCACCACGCGCGACGTGCCAATGGCGAAGTTGCGCCGCGTCCAGGCCACCAAGGGTTCGATACGATCCGCGCGGATATCGCGGTTGTAACCGTTGAACTCGGCCGTGCCGGCCACGCGGAAGCGGCCGGTGCCAAGTCGGCTGGTCACGATCTTCGCGCTTTCATCGAGCAGGCTGACCCACGGCGCGCCTTGCACTCTGGCTTCGTCGTCCAGGTGCACCGTGATCGAATAACCCTTGACCGGATACACGTTGATGCGATCGCCCACCATTTGCGCGATATGCCGGCTGCCGACGCCCGCGCACACGACCATCGCATCGGCGGCAATGTCCTGCACGACATTCGCTTCGCTGGTGGAAAGGCGGTCATCAAGCGTGGTCTGCAGCAGGAGGCGAACGCCGCCTTCAGTGGTTTGCACATCGCGGACATCCACACCTTGCATGAAGCGCACGCCGCGCTTTTCGCACGCCTGCGCGAGACCGCGCGTGAACTTGTGGATGTCGCCGGTGGCATCGGACTCTGTGAAATAGCCGCCGTAGTAGTTGCCCCGCAGTGTGGGCTCGATGGCGGCAATGTCTTCGGGGCTCACGGCGTGGCGTTCAAGCCCGCCGGCGACAAGCAGGGCGTTGGCCTTGCCTGCTGCCGCAAAGCTCGCCTTGTCGTGATAGACGTGCAGAATGCCGCGCTTCTGTAGGTCGAAATCGATCTGCTCACGCTCAGCCATGGCAAACAGATGCTTGCGGGCCTCGATGGCCATGCGCGTGGTTTCGATGGTGTTGCGGCGGTAGTGCGCGATGCTGGCCACGAACTCGCCGATCCACGAATACTTATGCCACGACGGCTTGGGATTGAGCAGCAGCGGGGCGTCGTTGCGCAGCATCCATTTGATGCCCTTGAGCAGCGTGCCGGTGCTGTTCCAGACTTCAGCGTTGCTGGCGGAAAGCTGCCCGCCGTTGGCGAACGAGGTTTCCATGGCCGGATACAGGTGGCGGTCGAGCACCGTGACCTGATAGCCGAGTTGCGAGAGCGTGTAAGCAGTGGTGACGCCGGATATGCCGGCGCCGACGATGACGATGTGCGTCATGGCGGTCCCTATGGAGTGATGTCATGACCGGACGATCCGGTCGGCTCACCCCATCTGTCTCGGGACCTGAGAGCTTGGGCGTCAGCAGCGCTGGCGCCATCCCCTTCGGTGGGCGCGCGCGTGCACGCCTCTCTCCAGATTCGCAGTCGACGCCACAGTCCTTTTGCCTGAGAGTTTCCGGGGTGGTTGCTCCATCGGCGCCAGGCGTTGCGCGTGTGCGCGTTAAGCCCGGTCTCTCCTGCGGCGTGTTGCAGCTGTCGTTGGTGCGTCAGCCGCGCCTGCGTGCTGCCGGTGTGGGCAGCGGGAGGGAGTGTGTCACGGGTTGTGACGTTCGGCAAGTCGGGCTGTACCCGGGGCAGCGGCTGGGGTGTCGTCCTTCAGGTCCACGCCGCTGCGGCCGAGCGCCAGTGCGCCGTTGAGCAGGAACACCAGCCGGCTCGCTGCCTGGTCATAGGTCAGGCCTGCCGGCCGTACATTCGAGATGCAATTGCGCTGCGCATCGGAGCACCCAACGCGCGGTGCGTAGGTCAGGTAAATGCCCAGGCTGTCTGGCGAACTCAGCCCCGGCCGCTCACCGATCAGCATCACGACCTGCCGCGCGCCAAGCAACGCACCGATCTCGTCCCCCAGCGCAACACGGGACTGCCTGGCGATCACGACGGGGCCGATCGACCAGTCGCGCGGCAGACGATCGCGCACGCAGCACAGGAGCGGCACGCCGTGGCTTTGCGCCGCCAATGCGGAGAGCCCATCGGCAATCACGAAAACAACGTCGAATGGCTGCGCTTGCCGCAACGCGCCAACTCTTGCGTGGCTCGCATCGTCAAGCCGGCGGCCAAGATCGGGACGGCGCAGGTACTGGGCGCGGTCAGCCGCCGCGCTGTGTACGTTCAATGCGGTGAAGCCTGCCTGCCCAAGCGCGGACGACAACGCGGTGCTATCGAGCGGCAAATGCACGGCATCGCGCGCCTGGGCATGCGCCACGCCAAACGCGAGCACGGCGTCGGTCGTCTGGCTGTTGCCGGCGCGACCCAACGCAATACGAGCGTCGGTAAATGCGCGCAGATGCGTCCACGGATTCGGCTGAACGAGGGGGTGTTTCGGCATGTTCGGCTTCCCGGCGGGATTTACAGCGCGTGGGCCAACTGCAGCAGCGGTTGCCGCGCCGTGGCGTCTTGCAGGCGGCCGGCCGCATCGACGATGCCCATGCTTTGCAGCCACGCCTCGAACTCCGGTGCAGGCCGCAGGCCGAGCGTGTCGCGCAGATAAAGGGCGTCGTGAAACGACGTGCTCTGGTAGTTCAGCATGATGTCGTCAGCGCCCGGCACCCCCATGATGAAATGGATGCCCGCCACGCCAAAGAGCGTCAGCAGCGTATCCATGTCGTCCTGATCGGCTTCGGCATGGTTGGTGTAGCAGACGTCGCAGCCCATCGGCAGGCCCATCAGCTTGCCGCAGAAGTGGTCTTCCAATCCGGCACGGATGATCTGCTTGCCGTCATAGAGATACTCCGGCCCGATAAAGCCGACGACCGTATTCACCAGCAAAGGCGAAAACGCCCGCGCCACCGCATAGGCACGCGCCTCCATGGTTTGCTGATCGACGCCGTGGTGCGCATTGGCCGACAACGCGCTTCCCTGGCCGGTCTCGAAATACATCACGTTGTTGCCAACCGTGCCGCGCGCCAGGCCCTGCGCGGCGTCATGCGCCTCGGCCAGCAAGGCCAGGCTGATGCCGAACCCTGCGTTGGCCTGTTCACTGCCCGCAACCGACTGGAACACCAAGTCCACCGGCGCGCCTTGGTCAATAGCGCGCACGGTGTTCGTCACGTGGGTCAGCACGCACGACTGCGTAGGAATGGCGTAGCGGTTGCGCAGTTCATCCACCAATTGCAGCAGCGAAACGATGGCGCCGAGATTGTCGCCGGCAGGGTTGATGCCGATGGTCGCGTCACCACAGCCGTACAGCAGGCCATCGATGATCGACGCAGCAATACCTTTGGGGTCGTCAGTCGGGTGGTTTGGCTGCAGCCGGACTGACAACCGGCCCGGCAAACCGATGGTGTTGCGAAAGCGCGTGACCACGCGGCACTTGCGGGCCACGGAAATCAGATCCTGATTGCGCATCAGCTTGCTGACCGCGGCGGCCATTTCCGGCGTGATGCCGGCGGAGACGCTCGCCAATGTCGCGCTGTCGGTCTCGTGCAGGAGCAGCCAGTTGCGAAATTCGCCCACAGTGAGCGAGGCGATCGGCTGGAAGGCCTGTGCGTCGTGGCGATCGAGAATCAAGCGCGTGACCTCGTCGTCTTCATACGGCACCAGCGCTTCGTTGAGGAAGACTGACAGCGGCACGTCTGCCAGCGCCATGCGCGCGGCCATGCGCTCGCCTTCGCTGGCGGCGGCCAGGCCCGCAAGATAGTCGCCGGAGCGCGCCGGGCTGGCCTTGGCCAGCAGCGTCTTGAGATCGTTGAACACATGGCGCTGTGCGCCAATGGTCTGAGCAAAGTGCATGATGGGATACGCGGCAGGGTCCAATGACGGTGACGGCGATGCCTATGCTGCCACTTTAGTTGCCTTCCATGCCACGGCGGCAATGTTCTAATACGCGTGTCTCAAACGTCGATCTCGCCAGCCAATGACCGCATCCGCCACACCGTCCCGCACACATCAAGCGGGCTCTGCCATGGAAGTGCTGGCGGTCTTTCTCAAGCTGGGCCTGACGAGTTTTGGCGGTCCCGTCGCGCATATCGGCTACTTCCGCCGCGAGTTCGTGGAGCGCCGCCGCTGGCTGGACGACGCAACATTCACCGACCTCGTCGGGCTGTGCCAGTTTCTGCCGGGGCCTGCCAGCAGCCAGGTGGGGTTTTCTGTCGGGCTGCTTCGGGCCGGATGGCGCGGCGGTTTGGCAGCCTGGTGCGGCTTTACGCTGCCTTCGGTTGTGCTGTTGCTGGCTTTTGCGATGGTCGCGCCGGGCCTGGGCGGCCCCGTCGGAAATGGCCTGATCCACGGTTTGAAGCTGGTGGCCGTTGCGGTGGTGGCGCAGGCCGTGTGGGACATGGCGCGCAAGCTGTGTCCCGACTGGCAGCGCGCCAGCATCGCCTTAATCAGCATCGCCGTGCTCAGCGCGTTGACGACCGTTTACGCGCAACTGACCGTGATCGTGATTGGCGCTGTGTTGGGACTGGTGTTGTGCCGATCGTCCAGCCCGGCGCGTGGTGGCCCGATCGCAGGGCGGGGCGGCGCATTCCGCGTGTCTCACTTGGCCAGCGTCGTGAGCCTCGTGCTGTTTTGCGCGCTGCTGTTCGGGCTTCCCGTTGTGGCGGACCTTCATCCGTGGATGCCCGCGAAGGTGTTCGACGCGTTCTATCGTTCCGGCGCGTTGGTGTTTGGAGGCGGGCATGTCGTGCTCCCGCTGCTGGAGCAGCAGACGGTTGCCCCCGGTTGGGTCGCGTCGAACGATTTCTTGGCCGGCTACGGTGCCGCGCAAGCCGTGCCCGGACCGCTATTTACCTTCGCAGCATTCCTGGGCTGGACCATCGGCCCAGGGCTCAATCACTGGGCCGGGGCTGCGCTTGCTACGGTGGGCATTTTTCTGCCGGGACTGCTGTTGGTCATCGCGGCATTGCCTTACTGGCAGGCGTTGCGCGCCCGTCCGTCCATGGCGGCGCTGCTGGCGGGTGTGAATGCCGCAGTGGTGGGATTGCTGGCGTTTGCCCTTTACACACCGGTCTGGACGAGCGCCGTGCGGTCATGGCTCGATTTTGCTGTTGCAGCGATTGCGTTTCTGCTGCTGACGCGATGGAAAACGCCACCGCTGATTGTGGTGGCGTTGTGTGCGGCGGCGGGTGTTGCCGCTGCCATGCTGGGTTGAGTCGCGCGCACCCGGCGAGCCGCAACCCGTGGCTGCGCAGGGCAGGGCGTCACTCTTCCATCAGCCGAACCCTGACCTTCTTTCCCTTCACCGTCCCGGCATTGAGCTTGCGCAGCGCCTCGCGCGCGATGCCGCGCTCGACTGCGACGTAGGTCGAGAATTCGGTCACGTTGATCTTGCCGATCTGGTCGCCGCGAAAGCCGGCATCGCCCGTCAACGCGCCGAGCACATCGCCGGGGCGGATCTTCTCCTTGCGTCCGCCGAGAATCTGCAGCGTTTCCATGGGCGGCAGCAGCGGTGCATCGTTGCCGGTATCCAGCTCGTCGAGCTTGTGCCATTCGACCTCGCGGCCCATCGCCTCTTCGATATTGCCGACGCGCCCCATCTCGTCCATGCTCGCGAGGCTCAACGCCCAGCCGTTCTCATCGGCGCGGCCTGTGCGGCCAATGCGGTGCACATGCACTTCGGGATCGGGCGTCACGTCAACGTTGATCACCGCTTCCAGTTGGGCGATATCGAGCCCGCGCGCGGCAACGTCGGTCGCCACCAGCACCGAGCAACTGCGGTTCGCGAACTGGATCAACACCTGATCGCGCTCGCGTTGTTCGAGTTCGCCGTGCAGCGCCAGTGCGTGAATGCCCTGCGCGCGCAACACGTCGAGCAGGTCGCGGCATTGCTGCTTCGTGTTGCAGAACGCGAGCGTGCTGACCGGCCGATAGTGCTTGAGCAGCAGCCCGACCGCATGCAGCCGCTGGCTGTCGGTCACCTCGTAGAAGCGCTGGCGAATCTTGCTGTCGTCGTGGCGCTCTTCGAGCTTCACTTCCTTCGGGTTGCGCAGAATCCGCTGGCTCAGCTTCGCAATGCCTTCCGGGTACGTTGCCGAGAACAGCAGCGTCTGACGATCAGGCGGACACTGGCGCACGACCGTCGCGATGTCATCGAAGAAACCCATGTCGAGCATGCGGTCTGCTTCATCGAGCACGAGCGTTTTCAATGCGCCGAGCGCGAGATTGCCGCGCTCCAGATGGTCCATGATGCGGCCCGGCGTGCCGACGATGACATGTGCGCCATGCTCGAGGCTGGCTGCCTGCGGGCGCATCGGCGTGCCGCCGCAGAGCGTGAGCACCTTTACGTTTTCTTCGGCGCGGGCCAGGCGGCGGATCTCCTGCGCAACCTGGTCGGCAAGTTCGCGCGTGGGGCAGAGCACCATCGCCTGCACGTCGAAGTTGCGCGCGTCGAGCCGTGCGAGCAGGGCCAGCGCAAACGCTGCGGTTTTGCCGCTGCCCGTCTTTGCCTGCGCGATCAGGTCGTGCCCCGCAAGCGCGATGGGCAGGCTTGCAGCCTGGATCGGCGTCATGTCGGTGTAGCCGAGCTGCGCAAGGTTCGCGAGCACAGCCGGGGCGAGCGCTAGAGTGGTGAAGGGCGTGGCGGTTGGTTCGATGGTCATGTCGTTGCGTTGGATCACGTGAGCGGCTTGCCTTCGATTTGCTTGTAGATGACCCGGCCGTCTTTGGTTTCGACGCGTTTGAGATAGTTGCGCGCGCCGCATAGCGCACAGCGGAACAGCGGTCCTTGGCCCTCATCCTTGATGACGACGTCGGACAGCTCCCACTGCGTGCCGCAGCTCTGGTTGATGCAAGTGAACACGGTTTTCTCTAAATGGATTGTTCGTTGCGCCTCGATAACGAGGCTGGTAGACCGGCAGCGTGAATGCGCCGACGCAAATCTAGATGGATACCTCAATCGCAAATGGCTTTGCCGCGCCATTCGCGGACATTGCGCAGCCCGAGAGGCAGGGATGACATCTCGTCAAGGAGTTGGCCCTTGGGCGTCGCACTTCAGGCGACGCCTGCGCCATGCGCCCAATGCATCCTGTTGGTGCAACAGATTTGCCAGTACCGCGTTGGGAGGGATGGAGATATGGGGCCGATCTTGCGGATCGTCATGTTTTCCCCGCCGGACTCTAACACACACGTTTGGGGCCGTAATGCGCTGGACAAACCTCTGCGACGACTGGCATTCGCAGATGTCATTTCTTTGACACTGTCTAGAGTCCGCGCTCTTGTCCCGGTTTGAGATGCGTCAAGTCTGGTCGGTAGCCGCTGGCATCTAATGGATCGCATATTGGCAATCGTTTGACGCCCCAACCATGCGCACCGCCCCCGTGCCGTCTTTACCGACTGCAGAGCAGATCGATCTGCCGTTTCACGCGGCGCTTGCCCGCACATCGAATTCGCTGTCCCTCGTATCAATGCAGCTGGCGTTGCTCGACTGGGCACTGCATCTGGCCGTCTCGCCTGGCAAGCGGCTGGATTTGTGGCGCCTGGCGCTGACGCAGGCCGAACAACTCGAGGGTTACATCCGAAACTGCCTGGCGTCCGGCCCGCAGGACGTGTGCCTTTGCGTCCAGCCGCCGGCCCGTGACCGTCGTTTCTCGGCAGATGAGTGGCGCCTGTGGCCGTTCAACGTGCTGCACCAGTCTTTCCTGTTGACCGAACAATGGTGGGAAGCGGCCACGCGCGGTGTGTGGGGTGTCGCCAAGCATCATGAGGACGTGGTTGCCTTTGCCGCGCGTCAATGGCTCGACATGATGTCGCCGGGCAACCAACTGGCAACCAACCCGATTGTCCTGCGCCGGACGTTTGAGCAGCACGGCACCAATCTCGTGCGTGGCGCGCTGAATGCGCTTGACGATCTGGAGCGCTCCATGAGCGCCGCGCCGGCTGCCGGTACCGAACGCTTTGCGGTGGGCCGCGACGTGGCCATCACGCCTGGCAAGGTGGTCCTGCGCAACCGCCTGATCGAACTGATCCAGTACGCGCCGGCCACGAGCAAGGTCCAGGCCGAGCCCATCCTGATCGTGCCGGCCTGGATCATGAAGTACTACATCCTGGATCTGTCGCCGCAGAACTCGCTGATCCGCTACCTGGTAGAGCAGGGCCATACCGTGTTCTGCATCTCCTGGAAAAACCCGGACGAGGCAGATCGCGGTCTCGACATGGATGACTACCTCAAGCTCGGTGTCTTTGCCGCGCTCGATGCCGTCAATGCCATCGTGCCGGGCCGGCGCGTACATGCCGCCGGGTACTGCCTCGGGGGCACGTTATTGGCCATTGCCGCCGCTGCCATGGCGCGCGATGGCGATGCCCGGCTGGCGTCCATGACGCTCTTTGCCGCGCAGACGGACTTCTGCGAGCCAGGCGAGCTGGGCCTGTTCATCGACGAGGCACAGGTCAGTCTGCTGGAAGCGCAGATGGAGCAGACCGGCTATCTGCGCGCGAGCCAGATGGCCGGAGCCTTCCAGATGCTGCGCTCGTACGACTTGCTGTGGTCGCGGTTGGTGGGTGAGTACCTGCTGGGCGATCGCGCACCCATGAACGATCTGATGGCCTGGAACGCCGATGCCACGCGCATGCCCGCGCGGATGCACAGCCAGTATCTGCGGCACCTGTTCCTGAACGACGACCTGAGCGAGGGCCGCTACCCAGTCAACGGCAAGCCGGTGGCACTCAACGACATCGATCTGCCCATCTTCGTGGTGGGCACGCTGACCGACCACGTGGCGCCATGGCGCTCGGTCTACAAGCTGCATCACCTGACCGAGGCGGAGCTGACGTTCGTGCTGACAAGCGGCGGTCATAACGCCGGCATTGTCAGTCCGCCGGCCAACTCGCATCGGCGGTTCCAGATGCAGACGCGCCACATCGGTGAGACATCGGCGGCGCCGGACGACTGGCTGGCATCGGCCCCCACCACCGACGGTTCGTGGTGGCCGGCGTGGCATGCATGGCTGGTCGCGCATGCATCGGCGTCCACAGCGGTCAAACCGCCGAAGATGGGCGTACCCGGATCGCAGCCACTGGCTGATGCGCCCGGCACCTACGTGCTGGAGAAATAGATGCGTGCGGAGAAACAACGCCGGGCCTGGACCAGGTTCAGCGGCACGCCTTTGGCCGCCATCGTCGCCTCCGCCACTGTGCTGGCGCTGTCGGCTTGCATCTCGATGGCGCCGCCTTATGAGGCCCCCGCCTTGCCCGTAGCCCAGCACTACGACGCCGACGATGGCCGGGATGGCCTGCCAGCTTCCGCCACCGGCTGGCAGGCGTACTTTACGGACAAGCGCCTGCAGGCATTGATCGGGCAGGCGCTTGAGAACAACCGCGATCTGCGCACCGCTGTGCTGCGGGTGGAAGAGGCGCGTGCCGCGTTTGGCATCCAGCGGGCAGAGATATTTCCGCACCTCGACGCGCAGGCCGGCATCAGCCGCCTGAGCATTCCGGCGGACTTGAGCCCATTCGGCACGCCCATGCGTGTCACTCAGTACCAGGTGGGCGCCGGTGTCTCCAGTTGGGAGATCGATTTCTGGGGGCGCGTGCGCAACCTCAACGACGCGGCACTGGAGAGCTATGTGGCGTCCGACGCCGCGCGCCGTGCGGTCGCGCTTGGGTTGATCGCGCAGGTGGCCGACAGCTACCTGGTGTTGCGTGAACTGGACGAGCGCATCGCGCTGGCTCAGCAGACCGTGGACAGCCGGACCGAGACACTGCGCATCTTCTCGCGCCGTGTGGCGGTGGGGGCGACTTCACGATTGAACCAAACGCAGGTCGAGACCCTGCTGACCCAGGCGCAGGCGCTGTTGACGCAATTGCAGCAGGCGCGCGACGCGCAGGCGCACGGCCTGGCCTTGCTTGTCGGCAAGCCGATCGACTTGCCACCGGTTTCTGAGCCACTTGACGAGCACCGCATGCTGGCCGAGCTACGCGCGGGCCTGCCTTCCGACCTGCTGACGCAGCGCCCGGACATTGTGGCCGCGGAGCACCGCCTGCGTGCCGCGCACGCCAGCATCGGTGCGGCACGGGCGGCGTTTTTCCCCCGCGTGGCCCTGACCGGCGCTTACGGCACGATCAGCCCGGAACTGGGCAATCTGTTTGCGCCCGGCACGCGCGCGTGGGTTTTTGCGCCCAGCATCAGCCTCCCGCTGTTTGAAGGCGGGAAGCTGCGCAGCAATCTTGACTTGGCAGAAGCCCGCCGAGACCTAGCCGTGGCTGCCTACGAGAAGACCGTGCAGAGCGCTTTCCGCGACGTGTCCGACGCGCTGTCCGCACGCAAGTGGGTGGCCGAACAGCTCGACATTGCGAAGGCCGCGCTGGCAGCGCAGACCGAACGCGCTCGGCTGTCGCAACTGCGTTTTGACGCCGGCGCATCGACATTCCTGGAGGTGCTTGACGCCCAGCGCGATTTGCTTGCCGCGCAGCAGCAACTGGTGCAGGTGCGCCGCGCGCTTCTCTCTAGCCGCGTTGGCCTGTATGCGGCGCTGGGAGGCGGCACGCAGGCCGTCGATTCCGCGCCCGATCCGCAACCCCATCTGAGCCCAGCGCCACCACCGCGCGTATCGGGCGGAACAACACCATGACCACGACTCCCCGACAACGATGGATTGCGCTGCTCGCTGCCGCCTTGGTGGTCGCCGGCGGGGCGTTCGCTTGGAAGGCATTGCGGCACGACGGGCCCGGAAAGGGCTTTGTGAGCGGCAACGGCCGGATCGAGGCCACCGAAATCGACGTGGCCACCAAGCTGCCCGGCCGCGTGCAAGACATCCTTGTGGATGAGGGCGACTTCGTGCGGGCCGGCCAGCCGCTTGCTCACATGCAGGTGCAGACCTTGGAGGCACAGCGCGACGAAGCCCTGGCGCGGCAGCAGCAATCGGTCTCTGCCGTGGCAAGTGCGCAGGCCCAGGTGGCCGTGCGAGAGGCTGATCGGCAGGCCGCACTGGCGCAGATCGCCCTGCGTGAGAGCGATCTGGACGCCGCGCAACGGCGGTTGGCGCGGTCCGAAACGCTCTCGAACGAAGGGGCATCGTCGATGCAGGAGCTGGACGACGACCGCGCCCGCGTGCGCAGCGCCAAGGCCGCGCTGGTGGCGGCCCGCGCGCAAGCCGAGGCGGCGCAGGCCGCCGTATTGGCCGCCCGTACGCAGGTGGCTGGTGCCGGTGCCACTGTCAAGGCGGCCGACGCCACCGTACTGCGCATCAAGGCGGATATCGATGACAGCGCCCTGACGGCCCCGCGCGATGCCCGCGTGCAATACCGCATCGCACAGCCCGGCGAGGTTCTGGCCGGCGGCGGGCGCCTGCTCAATCTCGTGGATCTGTCCGACGTCTACATGACCTTCTTCGTGCCGGAGACGGACGCGGGCCGCATCGCCATGGGCAGCGAGGTGCGTATCGTGCTCGACGCCGCGCCGCAATTCGTGATTCCGGCGCGCGTGTCCTTTGTGGCCAGCACCGCGCAATTCACCCCCAAGACCGTGGAAACGGCCAGCGAGCGCCAGAAGCTGATGTTCCGCGTCAAGGCGCAGATCGATCGCGATCTGCTGCGCAAACACCTGAAGCTCGTGAAGACCGGTCTGCCCGGCGTGGCGTGGCTCAGACTCGACGGGCAAGCCGACTGGCCGGCCAGCTTGGCGATCAAGGTTCCGCAGTGACCACCTCTGTCGACCCATCAGCGTTGCATGAGGGGCGCCTTGCGCCGCCGGTTGCAAGCCTGGCCGGCGTGCGCCTGCGCTATCGCAAGACGCTGGCGCTGGATGGCGTCACGCTCGACTTGCCTGCCGGCTGCATGGTCGGATTGATCGGTCCGGACGGCGTGGGCAAGTCCAGCCTGTTGTCATTGGTGGCCGGCGCGCGTGCCCTGCAGGACGGCGCAGTGCGCGTGCTGGGCAGCGACATGGCCGATCGCCGTGCGCGCGCCGCGGTCGGTCCACGCATTGCTTACATGCCGCAAGGGTTGGGCCGCAACCTGTACCCCACGCTGTCGATCGAGGAGAACCTGCAGTTCTTCGGCCGGCTGTTCGGCCACGATGCAGAGGAGCGCCGCCGCCGCATTGATGCACTCACGTCCAGCACCGGCCTGCGGGCGTTTCTCTCACGGCCAGCCGGCAAGCTCTCGGGCGGCATGAAACAGAAGCTGGCCTTGTGCTGCGCGCTGATCCACGACCCGGATCTTCTGATCCTGGACGAGCCGACCACGGGTGTCGACCCGCTCTCGCGCACGCAGTTCTGGGACTTGATTGCCGATATTCGCGCTGCGCGTCCGGGCATGAGCGTGATCGTGGCCACCGCTTACATGGAAGAGGCTGAGCGCTTCGACTGGCTGGTCGCCATGGATGCGGGGCAGGTGCTTGCCACCGGCACGCCGGCCGAGCTGCGCAGCCGTGCCGGTACCGATTCGCTCGAGGCCGCTTTCATTGCGCTGCTGCCGCTCACGCGCCGGCAGGGTCATCAAGCTGTGGTGGTGCCACCCTTGGTGGCCGGCGCGGAAGACGATGTGGCCGTGCAGGCGAGCGGCCTGACCATGCACTTTGGCGACTTTGTGGCGGTCGACCACGTCGACTTCCGAATCCGTCGTGGAGAGATCTTCGGCTTTCTCGGCTCGAACGGCTGCGGCAAGTCGACCACCATGAAGATGCTCACCGGCCTGCTGCCTGCCAGCGAGGGCCAAGCGTGGTTGTTTGGGCATCCGGTCGACCCGAAGGACATCGACACACGCCGGCGCGTGGGCTACATGTCGCAGGCGTTCTCTCTGTATGGCGAGCTGACCGTGCGTCAGAACCTTGTGCTGCATGCGCGCCTGTTCCAGGTGCCTGAGCCGGAGGTGCAGTCGCGTGCGGCCGAGATGCTGACCCGTTTCGGGCTGCAGGAGGTGTCCGACAGCCTGCCCCAGAGCTTGCCGCTGGGCATGCGGCAGCGGCTGTCGCTGGCCGTGGCGATGGTGCACAAGCCTGAGCTGCTGATCCTGGATGAGCCGACTTCCGGGGTGGACCCGGTCGCGCGCGACATGTTCTGGCGCCTCATGATCGACCTTGCCAGACGGGATCGCGTGACCATCTTCATCTCCACGCACTTCATGAACGAGGCCGAGCGGTGCGACCGCATCTCACTCATGCATGCCGGCCGCGTGCTGGTGAGCGATGCGCCCGCGGCGCTGGTGCATGCTCGCGGCACACAGACGCTGGAGCAGGCGTTCGTAGCCTATCTGCAGGAGGCCGCCGAAGCGTCTGAGGGCACTGCCAGGATTGCCGCGCTGCTGCCCGTACGCACGGGGGCCGCCAGCGCGCCCAGCGGCATGCCCGCGCGCCGCCGCTTCAGTCTTGCTCGTGCATTGAGCTATTCGCAGCGTGAGGCGCTGGAGCTGCGCCGCGACCGCGTGCGTGCCACGCTGGCCCTGCTGGGTACGGCCATTCTGATGTTCATCATCGGATACGGCATCAGCCTGGATGTGGAGAACCTGACGTACGCCGTGCTCGACCGCGACCAGACCGTGCTTTCGCACGACTACACGCTCAACCTGGCGGGCTCGCGTTATTTCATCGAAAAACCCCCGATTCGTGACTACGCTGAGTTGGACCGCCGCATGCGCAACGGCGAGTTGTCGCTGGCGATTGAAATCCCGCCCGGCTTTGCGCGCGACATTGAACGTGGCGCGGCCGTACAGATCGGCGCCTGGGTGGATGGTGCAATGCCCACCCGCGCAGAAACTGTTCGCGGTTACGTGCACGCCATCCACCAGCTCTGGCTCGCGGATGCAGCTGTACACCGGCTGGGTGTGCGTCTTGCGACACCCAGCAGCGTTGAAACGCGCTATCGCTACAACCCCGACGTGAAAAGCCTGCCTGCCATGGTGCCCGCCGTGATCCCGATGCTGCTGATGATGATTCCGGCCATGCTGGCGGCGTTGTCGGTGGTGCGTGAAAAGGAGCTGGGCTCCATCATCAATTTCTACGTGACACCGGTCACCCGTGCGGAGTTTGTGCTCGGCAAACAGGCGCCGTATATCGTGCTGGCCATGCTGAACTTCTTCTTGCTGGCGCTGCTGGCGGTGACGGTGTTCGGTGTGCCGATCAAGGGCAGCTTCGCGACGCTCACGCTGGGGGCGCTGATCTTCGTGACGTGCTCGACGGGTTTTGGGCTGTTTGCGTCCACCTTCACGCAAAGCCAGATCGCGGCCATGTTCGTCACCATGATCGGCACGATCATTCCGTGCGTGCAATTTGCCGGATTGCTCAATCCGGTGTCGTCGCTGGAAGGGGCGGGGGCCTTGATCGGACGCGTGTATCCGGCCACGCATTTCCTGACCATCAGCCGGGGCGTATTCAGCAAGGCGCTGGATATGGGGGCGTTGGGTAGTGCCTTCTGGCCGCTCCTGGCGGCGGTGCCGTTCATCCTGGGCGCCACCTTGCTGATGCTGCGCAAGCAGGATCGGTAGGAGAGCCACATCATGCCGAGCCTTCCGATCGATCGCCGCACCGCTCGCCTGAACAACATCTTCCGTCTTGGCATCAAGGAATTGCGAAGCCTGGCGCGCGACCCGATGATGCTGGTGCTCATCGTCTATACCTTCACGGTGTCGATCTACGTGGCGGCCACTGCCATGCCGGTAAGCCTGCACAATGCCTCGATCGCCATCGTCGATGAAGACAGCTCACCGCTGTCGGCACGCATTGTCTCGAGCTTCTATCCACCGCATTTCCGCACGCCGGCCCTGATCCCGCTCACCGAGGTGGACCCAGGCATGGACAGCGGTAGCTACACGTTCGTGCTCGACATTCCGCCCAACTTCCAGCGTGACGTGCTTGCGGGCCGCGCGCCGTCCATCCAGCTCAACATCGACGCCACGCGCATGAGCCAGGCTTTCACCGGCAACGGCTACATCCAGCAGATCGTCGCGGGCGAGGTGAATACGTTTCTGCAGCGCCACCGCGCCACGCCCGCAACGCCGGTCGACCTCGTGCTGCGCACGCGCTTCAACCCTAATCTGGAGCAGACGTGGTTCGGCTCGTTGATGGAGATCATCAACAACGTGACCATGCTGTCGATCATCCTGACCGGAGCCGCACTCATCCGCGAGCGCGAGCACGGCACGATCGAGCACCTGCTGGTGATGCCCGTCACGCCATTCGAGATCATGGTGTCCAAGGTCTGGTCGATGGGGTTGGTGGTGGTGCTGGCCGCCCTGGTTGCACTGGTGTGCGTGGTGCAGGGCGCGCTGCATGTACCGATCGAGGGCTCGATCCTGCTGTTCATGCTGGTGGCCACGCTGCATCTGTTTGCCACGACTTCCATGGGGATTTTTCTTGCGACGGTGGCGCGGTCCATGCCGCAGTTCGGCATGCTGTTGGTTCTGGTGCTGCTGCCGCTGCAGCTCCTCTCGGGCGGTACCACCCCGCGCGAGAGCATGCCCAGCGTGGTGCAGGACATCATGCTCGCCGCGCCAACCACGCACTTTGTATCGGCGTCGCAAGCCATTCTCTATCGGGGTGCGGGGCTGGACGTCGTGTGGCCACAGTGCCTGGCCATCTGCGTCATCGGCGCCGTGCTGTTTCTCGCATCATTGACGCGCTTTCGCCAAACCATCAGTCAGATGGCTTAAAGGAGCCAACATGGATACACCCGCCAACGTTCCTCTCGCGCTCCAAAAGGCGCAAGTCAAGTTCGCGCTGCAGACGTTGGGTCTGCTCAAGGCAACACGGCAGCGCTGGTATGAACTCGGCGCCGACCTGCTTGCGGCAGACGTTGCCCGCACGGAGTCTGCACTGGCCGACCTGCAAAGCGTCGAAGACTGGAACGCCTTTGCAGCACTGTTGCCCAACGCATTCTGGCAGGCCAGCCAGCGCACCATGGATGTACTGCAAGGCGTGCTGCAGACGGCCATCTCGAACCAGTCGAGCTTCGTGGCGGATTACCAGCGCGTCATGCTGGAGTGGCAGCAGGCTTCCGTACGCGCCCTGAGCATGGCCGGGAACGCCATGCCGATCCACACGGCACTGCAGGAAATGCTGTCGACGTGGGGCGTGCCGGCCGACGCATTGGTCCGCTCCGCAAGCAAGCAGTCGACCCCGAATCTTCTGCGTGCCCCTGGCAAGGGCAACGGACAACTCCGCAAAGCTTCCTGACGAGCGCACATGGGCCCCGATCATCTGCCTGCACCGCCGGCGCTACTGCCGGGCAGCGACCTCAGCGTGGTGCGCAATCGCACCTTTGATGAAATTGCCGTGGGCGACACCGCGGCCATCCTGCGCACGCTCACAGCCGAAGACATTCAGCTATTTGCCGTGCTGTCGGGGGACGTCAACCCGCAGCACCTCGACCCGGACTTTGCCGCATCCACGCGCTTTCATGGCGTGATCGCCCACGGCATGCTGGGTGGCGCGCTCATTTCCGCGTTGCTCGGGACCCGCTTGCCGGGGCCGGGAACGATTTACCTTGGGCAGACGCTGCAATTCCTCGCACCGGTGCGTGTTGGCGACACGCTCACCATCCGCGTGACGGTGGTCAGCAAGGAGGAGGAACGAAAGCGGATCAAGCTGGCATGCACTTGCACAAACGACAGCGGCACGGTGGCCATCGCGGGCGAGGCTGAAGTCATCGCGCCCACCGAGCGCATCGAGCGTCCGCGTACCACGCTGCCGGATGTGCGCATCACCACCGGCAGTGATGGCATCCACCGGCTGCTCGACCATGTACGGCCTCTGGGTGCGATCCGCATGGCGGTCGTCCACCCGTGCGATGCGCTGAGCCTGTCTGCCGTGATGGACGCGCACGCTGAAGGTCTGATCGTGCCGTGCCTTGTTGCACCGTACGCCAAGCTGATGCGCGTCGCCGCCGAAGCCGGCCTTGACCTCAAGGGCATCGAGATCGAAGACGTGCCGCACAGCAGCGCCGCTGCCACCCGCGCAGTGGAGCTTGTCACACAGGGCCGGGCAGAGGCGCTGATGAAGGGCAGCCTGCATACCGACGAGTTGATGGCGGCAGTGGTGCGCGAAGAGGCAGGGCTGCGTACCAAACGTCGGATCAGCCATTGCTTCCTGATGCAGTCGCCAGCGTATCCGCGCCCGTTTATCGTGACGGACGCCGCCATCAACATCGCGCCGACCCTGGATCAAAAGGCGGACATCGTCCGCAACGCCATCGATCTGGCGCATGCGATCGGGGTTGAACGGCCGCGGGTGGCGATCCTGGCGGCGATCGAGACCGTGAACCCGCGCATGCCCGCCACGCTTGATGCGGCCGCACTGTGCAAGATGGCGGACCGCGGTCAGATCGAGGGCGGTGTGCTGGACGGACCGCTGGCTTTCGACAATGCGGTATCTGCCGCTGCAGCGCGTATCAAGGGCATTGTTTCGGAAGTCGCAGGGCAGGCCGATGTGCTGGTCGTGCCCGATCTGGAAAGCGGCAACATGCTCGCCAAACAGTTGGAATACCTGGGCGGTGCGGCCAGTGCAGGCATCGTGCTCGGCGCCCGCGTGCCCATTGTGCTGACCAGCCGTGCCGACTCGCGCGAGTCGCGCATCGCGTCGTGTGCCGTTGCCACCTTGCTGGCTCACCGTTACCGCAACTTACCGCCATGAACGATTGCATCGTCGTACTGAACTGCGGCTCGTCGAGCATCAAGTTTGCGTTGTTCGATGCCACCGCGCATCCATTGCCGCGCGCACCCATGTGGAGCGGCAAAGTGGAGGGGATCGGCACCGAGCACCCCACGGCAGCAGAGGCTGGCGCGCCAACACAAGCGCTAGAGCTTGACAGTGCGCAGCCGTACCATGCCGCGCTCGTGCACATTCGCCGGCGTGTCGAGCACAGGCTGGACGGCCGCCGGCTGATGGCCGTGGCACATCGGGTGGTGCATGGCGGTTCCAAATACTTCGCGCCGGTACGCGTGAGTGCCGATGTGCTGTCCGATCTACGCAGCTACATTCCGCTGGCGCCGCTGCATCAGCCGTTTGCTCTGGAGGCCATCGAGGCGCTTCTGTCGGACTTGCCTGAAGTGCCGCAAGTCGCCTGCTTCGATACCGCTTTCCACCGCACGCTGCCGCAGGTCGAGACGATGCTGCCGCTGCCGTATACAGCATGGGAACGCGGCCTGCGACGTTATGGCTTTCATGGGTTGTCGTACGAATACATGTCGATTGCTTTGCCGGAACGACATGGCGCTATCGCACTCGGGCGAACCATCGTCGCGCACCTGGGCAGCGGCGCCAGCCTGTGTGCAATGCACGGGCTGAAGAGCGTCGCCACAACCATGGGGTTTTCCGCCCTCGACGGCCTGATGATGGGGACGCGATGTGGCGCGCTTGATCCGGGGGCGGTGCTCTACATGATGGAGACCGAACATCTATCCCCCGCACAGGTCGGGCACGTGCTGTATCACGAATCGGGGCTGCTTGGGGTATCAGGGCTGTCTTCCGACCCGCGCGAGCTGATTGCGCGCGAGGCCGACAACCCGCGCGCGCAGGCGGCGCTCGCGCTCTACGTGCGCCGGATCGTTCGTGAGATCGGGGCCCTGGTGGCCGTACTCGACGGCCTGGATTGTTTGGTCTTCACGGCCGGTATTGGCGAGCACAATGCCGCAGTGCGCGAACGCGTTGTGAGCGCACTTAGCTATTTGGGTGCCCACCTGGATGACGAGGCCAATCAGGCGCATGCGTCGATCATTTCCAGTTCAGCGAGCCGCATTCGCGTGGCAGTCGAGCCTACAAACGAGGAGTGGGTGGCAGCACGGCATGCGGTTCAGTGCAATCCATGACCATGAGTCTTCGTGGCGAAATCGCTGATAGTCTCGGCAGGCGGTTACGCAATCTCGGGCGGCATCGCCCCATGTCCACCTGGCTGAGTGGACACGGGCTGGCAGAAATCGGCATTACCGTGGCATTTGCCTCCACATCTGATGGTTCAGCATCATCTGCTCCATCATCTCGTAGTGAAGGTCCATGTATTGGTCCGACATGTACTGGCGTTCCTTCATCTGCTCGGGTGTGAGGCGCGAGTAGTAGCCTCCCATCCCTCGCCACCCCATCATCGGGCCGCCGCCCATCATGTGGCCACCGCGCATTCCTGGGCCACCCATCATTCCAGGACCGCCCATCATTCCGGGGCCCCACAGCTCGCGCATCATGCCCATCGTGCTCTGCATCGTTGCCCAATGTTCATCGAGCAGTTTCTGGCGCTCTTTCGGATCCTGGGTCTGGCGGGCCTTGTCCATTTCTTCCTGCATCTTCTTCATATTCTCTCGAACGGCCGCCGTCTTTTTGTCGAACTCAGCCACGTTCGTTTGCGTCTGCGCGGTCTGACCGCCCTTGTTCGCGGGAGTGGCCTGTTGAGCAAAGGCGGGCGCGCTGGAAATGACCGCACATGACAGCATGGTCAGCAACACTGCTTTTTTCATCACGTATCTCCTGAAGCGAAATATGAAGGCCAATCCGATTAGGGTGGCGTGCAATGGCGATGGCCCTCAGTAGGGCAATCCCTCCTCGATCGGAAGGGAAGGGTCCCGGGACCACTCGTTCCAGGAACCGAGATACAGCCGCACGTTCTTGATGCCGGCTTCCTCCAGCGCGACGAACGTTGTGGATGCGCGCGCGCCTTTGAAGCAGAAAACAATGACGGGGGTTTCCTGGCGAATCCCGACCGTTGCGCATTCGGCAAGAATCTCTGCCGGTGACTTGAACATCTGCCCAGTCGGGGTCGGCTTCATCATGCGATACCACTCAAGCCAGACCGAGCCTGGAATACGGCCTTTTCGCGGGCAGAAATCCTTGCCGTAGGGCGATGAACTCTCGCCAATCCACTCGTCCACGTCCCGTACATCGAGCTTGACGACAAGCGGGTCGGCGACGGCCTCTTTCATCTCGTCGAGGTCGACGAGGATGTGGCTTCCTTGCATTGCCAGGGGAAAGTTGGCGGGCTTTGGGGCCGGCACGTCTGTCGTGCTAGGTAGCGCCGCCGCGCGCCATGCGCTGAAGCCACCGTGGAGCACCTTGATTTTGTCTCTCGGATAACCGAGGTAGCGCAGCAGAACGTAGCCCCGACAAGACTGCCCAAAGCCGGTCGTCATCGATTGCTCATAGACAACAGCTGTTTCCTTCCCGGACAAACCGGCCTTGCCAAAGGCTTCGGTGAATGCCTGCCGCAATGCCGCCACGCCTTGCGGCGTTGACGTCGCCAAATAAGTAAAGATTTCATGGATATTCACCGCGCCAGGCAAATGCGCTTCAGCAAAACTGGCCGCGTCCCGGGTATCGATGAGTACGAGTGGCTCGGTTTTCATCATCTCCGCCAACTCGACAGGAGACATGAGAACTCTTTCGTGCATGGCCGACCTCATCGTGTGATGGACAAAGGCGTTTCGGCGCAGGCAATCGCCAATCAAGCGCCTGAAGAAAATGTAGGCACTGTGGCGGAGTCGATATTGATGGCCGTCAACTGGGCGCGCGGGTGCAACGGACCACGTTTCGCATCATGCCAATGGGCAAGCCGACCAGCGGCCACCTGCAGCGCCGCAGGTGGCCGATCAAAATTTGCACGGTTGCGGAATTGCCCGTTCTCTTTGCCTCCCCCGGACTGCCTGCCACCTGCCGCGCAGGCGAGCGCGCGAAGTGGTCTCAGAGGGCGTTCAGCGGGATTTTCAGGTAGCGAACCCCGTTTTCTTCGGGCGGGGGCAGCTCTCCTGCGCGAATGTTGACCTGCACTGAAGGCAGAATCAGCGTCGGCATCGCCAGCGTCGCATCGCGGGCCTGCCGCATGGCGACAAACTGCGCTTCGGTCACACCGTCGTGCACATGGATATTGCGATTGCGTTCGTCACGCACCGTCGTTTCCCAGGCCGGCCCCCGTCCTTCGGGCGGGTAGTCGTGACACATGAAGAGCCGGGTCTCGCCTGGCAAGTCCAGCAGCTTACGGATGGAGTGAAACAGCTCGTGTGCATTGCCGCCCGGGAAGTCACAGCGCGCGGTGCCAACGTCCGGCATGAACAGCGTATCGCCGACGAAGACCGCATCCTCGAATTGGTACGCCATGTCGGCCGGTGTGTGGCCTGGCACGTGAATCGCCTTGCCGGTCAACCCGCCGACGGAGAACGTCTCGCCGTCTTCAAACAGATGGTCGAACTGCGACCCGTCTGGCTGGAACCCCGGTTCCAGATTAAAGAGTTGTTTGAACACCGCCTGCACACCGCGGATGTTCTGGCCGATGCCGATGCGGCCACCCAGATGACGCTTGAGATAGGGCGCGGCGGAAAGGTGATCAGCGTGTGCATGCGTCTCAAGAATCCATTCGACGCGCAACGCACGCTCGCGCACAAACGCGATGACCCGGTCGACGCTGGCCGTCGACGTCCGGCCCGACTTGGGGTCGTAATCCAGGACCGAGTCGATGATCGCGCACTCGGAGCGCGCTTCCTGATGGACCACGTAGGTCACTGTCCAGGTTGCCGGGTCGAAGAACGGCTGAACTATCGGTTGCATGGGGCCTCCTATGCCGCACATCAATCTACTGGAAAATAATATATTTTTTTATATACTATGCGCATGCAAACCGAAAGCACTTATGGACAACGATCAAGCTGCTATTGACCTCGTCAGCATGCAAGCCGCCGCGACGAACGCTTGCGCCTTACTCAAGGTGCTCGCCAATCCTGACCGACTGCTGCTGATGTGCCTGTTATCGCAAGAGGAGCTGTCCGTGGGCGCGCTGGAAGAGCGGCTGGGCATCCGGCAGCCGACGCTGTCGCAACAGCTGGGCATCCTGCGCGAGAACGGCTTGGTGGTGTCACGTCGTGATGGGAAGAACATCTTTTATTCGGTCGAAAGTGGGCCGGCGCTCGCAGTCATGACTGTCCTGTACGAACAGTTCTGCGCCGACGGCAAAGGGGAAAAGACATGCTGATTGACGTCACAAACTTCACGCCCGGCCTGTCGCTGGCCGGCGGACTGATCATCGGTGCGGCGGCGGCCGTGCTGGTGCTGTTCAACGGCCGTGTCGCAGGCATCAGCGGCATCCTGGGCGGCTTATTGACCCTGCCACGCACCGACATGGTGTGGCGCGTGACTTTCCTTGTCGGTCTGATTGGTGCCCCGGTCATTGCGACTTTGCTCGGCAGGCCGCCCGTTGCAGATATCCAGGCGGGCTGGAGTGAAATCCTGGTCGCCGGCTTTCTGGTGGGCCTAGGCACGCGCTACGCCAGCGGTTGCACAAGCGGCCACGGGGTGTGCGGTATCTCGCGCGGCTCGGTTCGCTCCCTGGTTGCGACCTCGACCTTCATGGCGGCTGGCTTCCTGACCGTCTTCGTGCAACGGCATCTGATTGGAGGCTGACATGGCTGCCATTACCGCACTGCTCGCTGGCCTGCTTTTTGGCCTGGGCTTAATGATTTCCGGGATGGCCAATCCGGCCAAGGTGCAGGGCTTTCTCGACCTGGCAGGCCGGTGGGACCCTTCTCTTGCTTTTGTGATGATCGGCGCGATTGCCGTGGGTTCACTCGCGTTCTTCATTGCCAAACGCCGCAAGCGATCGTTGCTCGGATTGTCCATGCAGTTGCCAGCAAGCACGGTCGTGACATTGCGGCTGGTGTTGGGCAGCGCCTCGTTTGGTATTGGCTGGGGCCTGGCAGGCTTCTGCCCGGGCCCCGCGCTCGTGGCTCTGGGTGCGGGCTATCCGAAAGCGATTGGCTTCGTCGCCGCCATGGTGGCTGGCATGGTTGTTTTCGAGGTCTTTGAGCGCATGAAATCCAGCGCACAACACGCATAAGCAGGCTACGGGGAGTCAATGGAAAACATCGTTGTCAGCAGCGCAGCACTTGGCGCTGTGGTCGGTCTCATCCTGGCGTTGACGGGGGCAGGTGGCGCGATCCTCGCGGTTCCGCTTCTGCTGTTCGTCCTGCGTCTCAATGTTGCTGAGGCCGCGCCGGTCGCCCTGCTTGCAGTGGGTCTGTCTGCGGCCGTTGGGGCGGCCATCGGGCTGCGAGCGGGCATCGTGCGCTACCGCGCCGCTATGCTGATGGCCGTGGCCGGTACGGTATTCTCACCCGCCGGCTTGTGGCTCGCGCACCGTCTTCCGAACGGACCGCTGACACTGCTCTTTGCTGCCGTGCTGGCCTTTGTTGCGCTGCGCATGTTCAAGCAGGCTGGCGCGAGTGCTCCACACAAAGCGGAAGCCGAGCAGAACCCGCAACCGTGCCAACTGGATAACCAGACCGGCCGCTTTGTCTGGACTGCTTCCTGCACCCGCGCGCTCGCGCTTTCGGGCATTGGCGCGGGCTTCCTCTCGGGTCTGCTGGGTGTGGGTGGGGGCTTCGTCATCGTTCCCGCGCTCAAGAAAGCCACCAATGCCCCGGTGCACTCCATCGTGGCGACCTCTCTGGCAGTCATCACCTTGGTGTCCGCCTCAGGCGTCATTACAACTGCGTTGTCAGGCCGAATGAACTGGCAGATCGGCGTGCCTTTTGCCACAGGCGCCATGCTTGCCATGCTGGGTGGCCGGGTCGTGGCTAGCCAGTTGAGCGGCCACAGGCTGCAGCAGGGTTTCGCGTTCATCGCAGGTCTTATTGCCATCGGGATGGTGGCGAAGGTCGCGCTGGCAGCGTAAAGCCAAGCACACAAACGTACCCTGGAAAGGTACGCCTCATACAAAGGAGACACTCTTGAACTCAATCAAATCGCACACCCTGGTCGTAGCGCTTCTGGCGGCAATCAGCATGCCGGCGCTATCGCAACCTCAGGCCGTCCCGATGCACGTGCCGGAAGAGTCGTCGATCCCACAGGGACCCATGGGCGACGCCATCAAGCGCGGCAAGGAGCTGCTGACGGATACCCACAAACAGTTGCCCCGAAACGTGGGCAACGGCCTGAACTGCACGAGTTGCCATCTGAATGGCGGGACGACGGCCTATGCATCGCCTTGGGTCGGGCTCACCGGGGCCTTTCCGGAGTACCGGTCTCGCAGCGGCAAGATCATCTCGCTCCAGGAGCGCATCAACGATTGCTTCCAGCGCTCGATGAACGGCAAACCGCTGCCCTTCGACTCGGCAGAGATGAACGCCATCATGGCCTATATGAAGTGGCTGTCGACAGGCGTGCCTACCGGCACCAATGTGGTCGGCCGGGGTTTCGAAAAGATTGACACCTCGCTCGTTCCTAACCGCGAGCACGGCAAATCCGTCTACGAAGCGCAGTGCGCGTCCTGCCATGGCGCAGAGGGGCAGGGCACCAAGAATCCGCAAGGTGGCTACATCTTCCCGCCACTGTGGGGCAATGACTCGTTCAACGTGGGCGCGGGGATGGCCCGGCTGTACACCGCCGCTGCGTTCGTGAAGCACAACATGCCGCTTGGCCAGGGCGGCACGCTGTCAGCACAGGATGCCGTGGATGTCGCCGCGTTCTTTACCCAGCAACCTCGCCCCGACTACGCGCCACGTGTCAACGACTGGCCCAAAGGTGACAGGCCGAAGGACGCGCGCTAACGCTGGGCGGCCGGACGGCGAATCACTTGGCAAAGTGTTGCGCTACATCATGACCCCGCTTTTGACTTGCGTTAAGAATTTTTGCAAGGCGCATATGAGACGCCCAACCTCTGAACGGATTGCGCAGCACGTTCAGCCTTGGTGAAGAAGCCTGTGCAATCGTCGTTGAATGAAGGAGTCCGCCATGCAAGCAAATGTTGGAACGATCGACCGCGTTATTCGAATTGTTGTCGGGTTGGTCTTGATCGGCCTGGCCGCGACAGGGCGCATTGGCGCCTGGGGCTGGATTGGCATCGTGCCACTCCTGACAGGCATCGTGCGCATCTGCCCGGCCTACAGCATTCTGGGCGTGAAAACGTGCGCTGCGCCGAAGTCTGAAGCAAAGTAACGTCACAGCAGTTGGTCAGCTCTCCTGACCAACTGCTGTTGTCCCCACTGAGCGACTTTTCCCGAAGGGAGAGGCGTGAGCCAAGGCCTCTGGCTATCTCGCCGTCAGCGGGAGTATCGGCGTCTCAAGCCTGGCAAGGCTAGGGGTCTGACCAAGGGCTGGGCGTCACTCGGGTCGGCAGGCAAGGGCGATGGTGTTGACGTCAGCATCGCCATCAGTGATTTCAAGATCAGCAAGCCTGCGCTTTGATTGCCGTTTCATGTGAGCGCTCTGTGCCCAGGCAAGCGTGCTCAGTCTTTGGCCGCTTCCGAGTGGTGTTCCAGTTCGCGCAAATTTTCCAGTGCGGCCTGCGCCATCTTGACTCGAAAGCGCGCGTTCTGGAGCTGGGCTCGCCGTACTACGCGGTTAGCTGCCTGAGCCATATTCTGCTTTCCATGCAAGTGCATCGGCGTGATGCGGATCAACGCCCGCAGATTGGGGTTGGCTAGCATGAGTGTATCCATGCTATGGAGCATGTCGATGCGGGCAAAGCATTCGATCCCGAGAATGCCAGCATCGCCTCTGGGCGCCGCTGTGTTGGCGGATCGTTATCTCGCTCCAGGCGAGACAACATGCGAGGACGTCTTCAAACGCGTCGCGCGTGCCCTTGCTGCTGCGGAGGATCCCCAACTTCGCACGCGTGTCACTCGCTTGTTCTACTCCAACCTGCTGCAAGGTGCGATTGGCGCGGGGCGGATCATGGCGAACGCGGGAGGTGCGAAGTCAGGGACGATGGTGAATTGTTTCGTTCATCCTGTCGCGCTGAGCGGACAGCCTGTTGCAGATGCATCTGACATTGAACAGGCTTTGCAGAAGGCGCGCGTCACGCTGCAGATGGGTGGCGGGGTGGGCTACGATTTCTCGGTCATCGCCCCAGTCGATTCCGAGCAGGCAACATCAAATGGCGGCACGGAGAGCGTCAGTGCGGTCATCGATGCCTTCGATCGAACGTGTGTGGCGCTGGCACGAGGCGACACGCGAGGAGGGGCGCAGATGGCTGTGCTGCGCTGTGACCATCCCGACCTCGCAGCGTTCGTCGCCGCCAAGCGTGGACGAAAGCGCTGGTCAACGTTCAACATATCGGTGGCTGTTACCGATGCTTTCATGCAAGCCGTTGCCGATGATGGGTTGTGGCAGCTGCAACATCGCGCTGCGCCTAATGCTCGGCGGTTGGAAGAGGGCGCCCACGTGCTGCCTGACGGAAGCTGGTGCTACGCAGTCATACCCGCACGGCAACTCTGGCGCATGCTTGCGGAAGCGGCGCGCCATAGTGCAGAACCGGGCCTACTGTTCATCGACACGATTAACGCAGGCAACGACCTTGCTGGGATTGAAACCATCTCGGCGACCAACCCATGTGGTGAACAACCATTGCCTCCATGGGGCGGTTGTGTGCTTGGCCCCATCGATCTGTCAAGGTGGGTGCGATGCCCGTTTGGCGCGGGCGGGCAACCCATGTTCGACTTCATCGGATTGAGCCGGGTAGTGCGCATTCAAGTCAGAATGCTCGACAACGCGATCGATGTCACCCGCTGGCCGTTGGCTGAACATAGGCAGGAGGCCCATGCCAAGCGCAGGATCGGCGTAGGCGTGACCGGGCTTGCCGATGCGCTAACAATGATGCGTCTGCCCTACGGTGCTCCTGAGGCACGAAACATGGCATCTCAGATCGCGCGCTGCCTGCGCGACAACGCGTACGCAGCCTCTGCCGAGCTTGCGCGCGAGCGCGGGCCGTATCCGCTGTTTCAGGCCGAGCGTAGCCTGGCATCCGGGCACTTCAGCGCTTCGCTACCACGGGCTGTGCGAGAAGCCATTGCAAGGCATGGCCTGCGCAATAGCCACCTGCTGTCTCTCGCGCCCACCGGGAGTGTCAGTCTTGCGTTCGGAGACAACTGCTCCAGTGGCATCGAGCCAGCGTTCGACTGGGTGTATCAACGTCGAGTGCGCATTCAGCATGGCGCACCACTGCTGTATGGCGTAGAGAACCGCGCCTATCGGAGCTTCCGTGCGCAGTATGGACAGCGTGCCATGTTGCCTGGCTACTTCGTCACCGCGAGGCAAGTCGATGGCTTTGACCATCTGCGCATGGTGGCGACGCTGCAGCCGTTCGTTGATGCTTCGATCTCCAAGACGGTCCTTGTCCCCACTGACACATCCTGCGGCTATGTTGAGTCGCTGCTCTTTCATGCGTGGCAGCTGCGGCTCAAGGGCGTCACGATCTTCAGGCCGGATGCGGAATTGGACGATGTGCTGTCCGTGTTGCCGATCGTTGATGGTCGACCCGCATGCTTCTGCTGAGCATGCCGATTCCGGGGCAAGGGCGACCGGTCGGTGGTTGCTCGGGCGGGGGCACGCTCGAGAAGTGAGGCGGAGCGGGCCCGCGGCGACGATATTGCCTGCAAAAACAACGGGGGCTACCGGGGTTGAGTGGAAGCGCTTGCCTTGACGATGTAGGCCACGACATCATCCAGCGTCACCAGGCGTGCATAGTCGGATTCGGGAATCTCGACTTTCAGCTTGTCATGCAAGCCCAACAGGAAGTTGAGCCAATCCATTGAATCGAGGTCTACCTGTCTGCGCAAGGGCCGGTCGGCACGTAGCGTAGCGGCATCGATCTCGGGGGCGATTGCTCGCAGCGCCGAGATCACGATCGCACGGATGTCACCTTCGTTCATTGGTCCAGCGCCTCCGGGTGTTGCAGCTGTTCGCGTAGCTCTGTGAGGAAGAGGGCCCCTCGGTGGCCATCGGAGACCCGATGATCCGCCGAGAGGCTTGCAGTAACGGCTGGCATGATCTTCAGCACGCCGTTCTCAGCCCATGGTTGCTCCGCGATGCGGCCGAAGCCGACCAACGCAACCTGTGGCGGATAGATGATGCCGAACACCTGTGCAACCCCCTGATCGCCGAGATTGGTCACGGTGATGGTGGGGGAAGAAATCTCGGCACTTCTCAATGATCCGGCTCGGCAGCGCTTGACCAGATCCGTGAGTTCCTGCATCAACCGGGTGAGAGGTTTGGCATGGGCGTCCAATAACGCCGGGGCGATCAGACCACCTTGCCTCAATGAGATCGCTACACCGATGTGTGCGGCCGTCGACGCTTCAAAGTTGCCGCCGCGAAAGAATCCATTGAGCTCCGGAAATTGCTTGAGCGAAAGCGCGACGGCCTTGATGAGCGCAACTGCAGGCAACAAACGTTCAGCCAATGGACGCTTGGCATTCTCCACTGCAAGCCAATTCAGCATGGTTGCCATTGGGATCGTTTCTGCCACGTAGTAATGCGGTATCTCCTGCTTGGAGCGCGTCATGGCGCTGGCGATGGTCTTGCGGATGTCGGCTGATTTTCCGCCCGGCACTGCGGCGTTTGCCTGAGCAGCGTGCTCAATGTCGGCCAATGTGACAACCCCGCCGTGACCCGTACCGACGATGGTGCTGCTGTCGATACCGCGCTCTCGCGCCGCACGACGTGCTGCGGGCGAGATCATGTGGCGGTGCTCTGGCCGAGGCACGGAGGCCGCAGCGCGCGTGATCCCATGCAAATGCGTGACGGCCCCTGGCGCCTCCCCCGGCTCTAGGAATGTCGCCATCAGCGTTCCAACCGGAATCTTCGTGCCGGGCTCGACCAGAAGCTCCGCGACGGTGCCGTCGTGCCAACTCTCGACGTCGATCGCGGCCTTGCTGGTATCCACCACGGCGATAATCTGGCCCTTCTTGACGACGTCACCGGGCTTGACCAGCCATTCCAGCAACGTCCCTTCGTCCATGTCAGCGCCCAGGGTGGGCAGTGTGAACTCGATCATGTAGCCTCCGCACGGGTTGCTGCGCAAGGGCGTGCGTTCATGAAACCACCTGCTTGACCGCATCGACGATGCGGCTGGCCTGCGGCAGTGCGGCATCTTCCATATGCTTTGCGTAAGGAATCGGCACCTCGGCAGTGCAGACCCGGGCAACGGGAGCGTCTAGTTCATAGAACACCTGCTCGACAATGCGCGCCATGATCTCGGCGGCCAAGCCGACGCTGCGCCATCCTTCGTCAACGATCACTGCCCGGCGGCACTTTGCAACCGACGCCATGATGGCGGCATCGTCGAGCGGTCGAAGCGAGCGCAAGTCCACGACTTCGGCTGCAATTCCGTCTGCAAGGAGCATCTCTGCTGCCTGCAGTGCTTTGGGCAGCGACCCGCCGTAGGTGATGATCGATACATCCTTGCCTTCGATCCGGACGCGCGCAGAGTGGATGTCGGCGATGCCGGTGTCGGCATCGGCGGCGTCCGGCAACTCGCCCTCCATGTTGTAGAGCCCGGCATGCTCGAAGATCAAAACCGGATCGGGGTCGGCCAACGCGGGCGCGAGCATGCCGCGTGCATCTTCAATGGTGGCGGGGGCCACCACCTTGACGCCGGGAATGCCGGCGTACCAGCCCTCGAAACTGTGCGAATGCTGCGCGGCAACCTGCCGGCCGGCACCGGTTGCCATACGAATCACCAGTGGCACAGAAAACTGCCCGCCCGACATGTGCCGGTACAGGGCTGCCGTGTTCACGATCTGATCGAGTGCCAGCAGGCTGAAATTGACAGTCATCACTTCGACGATGGGACGCATGCCGCCCAACGCCGCGCCAATGCCAGCGCCGGTGAACCCCAGTTCCGAGAGTGGTGTATCGCGTATGCGCTCCGGGCCGAACTCGGCCAACAGCCCTTTTGAAACCGCATAAGACCCGCCATAGCGGCCGACATCCTCGCCCATGAGGAATACACGCGGATCGCTCAGGAGTGCTTCACGCAGGGCTTCGCGCAACGCGTCACGGTAGGTGAGGCGGCGGCTCATGGCGCGGCTCCGGCGGGCGCATAGACGTCTTTCAGCAGGTCGTCCACGGGTTCCCAGGTGCCGGCGTCTGCGAAAGCCTCTGCCTTGGCCACTTCCGCATTCACTGCAGCGTCAAGAGCGAGGAACGCCTCCTCCGTCAATTTGCCCTCGGCCTTGAGGCGTGCCGTAAACGTATGGATTGGCCCGATCGCCTTCCAGGCCTGCAACTCTGCGGCTTGCCGGTAGAGATCGGGGTCGTACATCGAATGGGCGCGAAAGCGGTAGGTCCTCAACTCCAGGAACCCCGGGCCATCGCCGCTTCTGATGCGGGCGACGGCATCCTTTGCAGCTTCATGCACGGCAACGATATCCATGCCATCGGCCGATTGCGCTGCCATGGCATAGGAGGCAGCCTTGGCGCACAGATCGGTCTGGGCTTGATGGCGCTCCAGAGCGGTGCCCATGGCATAGAGGTTGTTTTCGCAGCAGAACAGCAGTGGCAACTTCCACAGCGCAGCCAGATTCATCGATTCATGGAAAGCACCTTCCGCCACCGCACCATCGCCAAAGAAGCAGGCGGTGATGCGATTGCTGTGCTGCATCTTCTCGGCCAACGCCAGGCCTACGGCGAGCGGAAGGCCGCCGCCAACAATGGCATTACCGCCAAACAGGCGGTGGTTATGGTCGAACAGATGCATCGAACCACCACGCCCTCGTGCGCAACCCTCGCGCTTGCCATACATCTCTGCCATGAGCACGCCCATGTCCATGCCGCGCACCAGCGCATGACCATGTTCGCGATAGGTTGCGACGATGTTGTCTTCAGCCGATAGCGCATGCAAGGCGCCCACCCCTGCAGCCTCCTCGCCGATGTACAGGTGCAGGAATCCGCGGATCTTGCCCGCACCGTAAAGCTCTGCGCACTTCTCTTCAAACCGGCGAATACGCAGCATGTCACGCAGCAGTGCCTTTGCGAATGTCGCGTCGTAGGGGACGGGGCCGGTCGGCGGTTGCGGAGCGGGGTGGTCGATGCCGGTCATGTTCCGCCCTCCAGTGTCGACGTATCGCCTTCGGGCAGGCCCAACTCGCGCGCCTTGAGCAAGCGTCGCATGATCTTGCCGCTGCGCGTTCGCGGCAGCAGCTCCAGAAAGGCGATTTCCTTGGGGGCGACTGCTGCGCCCAGGCGTGTCCTGGCATGACCGAGGAGTTCCAGGCGCAGGTTGTCGCTGGGCTCGAACCCGGGGTTGAGCGAGACAAAGGCTTTCACCATTTCGCCAACCACTGAGTCTGGCTTGCCGATCACGCCTGCTTCGGCCACCGCCGGGTGTTCCATCAACGCACTCTCGACTTCGAACGGGCCGATCAGATGCCCCGCAGACTTGATGACGTCGTCGGCGCGGCCAACGAACCAGTAGTACCCGTCTGCATCGCGCCTGGCCAAGTCGCCCGTCAGGTACCACTCGCCGGAGAAGCTCTTGCGATAGCGCTCTTCGTTATTGAGGTAGCCCCGGAACATGGACGGCCACCCTTGCTTGAGCGCGAGTTCCCCTTGCTTGTCGGGCGCATTGATGACGCTCACGCTTCCATTTTCGTCGCGCTGCACGATTGCCGCTTCGACGCCTGGCAGGGGGCGCCCCATTGAACCGGGCTTGATGTCAAAGGCAGGGGTGTTGGCGATCATGATGCCGCCGGTCTCTGTCTGCCACCAGTTGTCGTGAATCGGCAAGCCCAGGACTTCTTTGCCCCACCAAACGGCTTCCGGGTTCAATGGTTCTCCCACGCTGGCGATAAAGCGAAGCCGTGGCAGCGCGTATCGCCTCGCCATCTCCGGCCCGGCTTTCATCAACATGCGGATTGCCGTTGGTGCCGTGTACCAGACGCTGACATCCTCGTCACGCAGGACGCCATACCAACGTTCGGCGTCGAATTCTTCCCGGTCGACGATGGAAGTCACCCCGTGCAGCAGCGGAGCAATGGTGCCGTATGACGTACCTGTCACCCAGCCAGGATCGGCGGTGCACCAGTAGATGTCGCTGGCGTGCAGGTCCAGCGCGTACTTGCCGGTTGCCCAATGCGTCGCGACTGCACCATGCACGTGGACTGCGCCTTTGGGAGTGCCCGTCGTGCCGCTGGTGAAGTGCAGCAGCGCCATGTCTTCCGCGGTGGTCGGCGTGAGATCGCACGCATCCGGGGCACTGCGCAGCAGCGAGACCAAGTCGAGTGTTCCTGGCTCGGACGTCTGCCCGCCGTCTTCGGCCACCAGCAGTACGTGTTTCAGGCTGGGCATACGGTCGCGCCATTTGGCGACCTTGCGCGCGTAGAGGGCATCGGTTGTGAGCAGGACCGTGCCGGCACCCAGGTTGATGCGTGTAGCGATCGGCTCCGGACCGAATGCCGAAAAAAGAGGGGAGACTACGGTGCCGTTCTTCAGCGCGCCCAGCAAACCGACATAGAGTTCCGGAATGCGTCCGGCAAGGATGAAGAGTCGCTCGCCCTTGCCGATGCCGAGCGCGCGCAGCACATTGCAAAAACGATTGGTTTGCACGCACAGCTCTGTGTAGCTGACATCACGGCAAGGCATGCCGGCCGCAAGGAAGCGGAAGGCGATCCGCTCACCTTCCTCACGGTTTGCACGCTTGTCCACCGCGTGCCATGCGATGTTGACGATCCCTGAAGGCAGGCCGGTCAACTCATGGCTGACCGCATCCCAGGAAAAGCGCCGGCACTCGGCTTCATAGTCCGCAAGGTTTGGTCTGACCCGCAAGTCGCTGGCGGTCTTGTGGATGATCTGCGATGTGTCCATTGCGCCCCCCCAGCTCAATATAGGCTTCCGGGCACACAACAGAAAGCAGGATGGGCCGGCGCATGCTTGTGCAATAGTGCGATGGAATGCACTTTGCAAACACGTTGGACTCTGCATGGGAAAGGCCGTAAGGCGCGATGTTGGCGAGCTTTGAAAAACGGGTTGGCCGCAATTGAAACAGGGGCCCACATCCCCAGATGTGCTCTCAAGAGGCAAGCCAGTGCGAACAGGTGTTCGCAGATCATCAGGCGGCCTGAACCCGGAGGCAGATACCCTCCACGCCGCATCGCGGGAAGCGCCCCGCACTCCAGATGAACCCCCAAAACCGCGCCCACGAGGCGCAGAGCCATACCGAAACGATGCGCCGTCTGGTGGCACTCGCCGCAGATCAAGGCTATCTGGTCCATTCGGATATTGCCGACGCATTGCCGACTGACACGCCATCAATCGAAGGCTTGACGGATGCGCTCGCGCAGATGGGCATCCCTGTATTTGAGGAGCCGCCGAAGGACGTTGATCCGCTTGCCAACACCCACCTCGTTCGTCCCGATCACGACGTGCTTGAGGAGGCCGGCAGGTTTCTGGAAGAGGCGATCTATCCGGGCGTATCTGCGGACCCGCTCGCTGTGTATGTCCAGCGCATGCATGCCGTCGCACTGCTGACCAAGGACGAAGAGATCGTGCTGGCCAAGGAGATCGAGGCGGGGCGTCGCGCCATCCTCCGGATATTCGCGGGTTGGCCGCATGCGCTCGAAGAATGGGTGGGCGAAGTCGATATCCAGGCCGTCGGCGGCAACGCAGCCATGCTTGAGCACATCCGTCTGGCGAAGGCGTCCATGTTGCGATCGCTGCGCCGTGCGAGCGTGAAGGGCACGGAGGCGCCCGCTTACCGGCGTGCCCGAGAGAGTGTGCTCGCTTTGCTCGAAGCCAGCGAGCGGCCTGCACGGCTTGTCGAAGACGTCATTCGGCTCATGCGGGCGCAACTGGATCGCCACACCTTCACCGGCCAACCTTTAGCTCTGCACCGCGACAGCATGGACCTCAGAAGGGAGGTGACGGAAGCGGAATCGCGCATCCGTTGTGCGACGCGCAAGATGGTCGAGGCCAACATGCGGTTGGTCCTATCCATCGCCAAGCGGCATCAGAACCGTGGGCTGGACCTTGCAGACTTGGTACAAGAGGGAACGCTTGGGCTCATGCGCGCCATCGAAAAGTTCGAATGGCAGCGGGGTTTCAAGTTCTCGACGTACGCGACGTGGTGGATTCGGCAAGCGGTCACCCGTGCGGTTGCAGATCGGGCGCGCACGATTCGACTGCCGGTGCACGTGAGCGAAAAACTCGGACGCGTGCGCCGCGCAGCGGATCGCATCCGTCAGCGCACAGGTCGCCAAGCCGTATTGGCAGATTTGGCAGACTTGGCAGGCGAAGCAGGCTTGCAGGGCGACACCCTTCCCATGCTCCTGGCTGTGCCGGGTGAACCACTCTCGCTAGACTCGCCTGTGGCCGAGGGCGACACGCAACTTGTGGAGTTGATCGAAGACCGCGCTTCGCCGGATCCGTTTGGCGTTCTGGTGGACGCGCGCATGCGCGAGTTCGTTGAGTCTCTTCTCGGCTCGATGACGCCTATCGAAGCCATGGTGCTACGCCTGCGCTTCGGTATTGGGGGTGGCGGGCAGTACAGTCACGAGGAAGTCGCCCGGCAAACGGGAATGACCACCGCACAAGTGCGGCGTGCCGAGCGACAGGCCCTTCAGGCGCTGCGAAGCTCCGCACAGACCTCGGCGGCGGCCCGGACATTTTTGGTCGCGGAAGACTGAACCAGCGTAGCCGCAGCGCTATCACGGTTGGATATCAAGCCGTGGCTTGACCGGTATCAAGCCGCACGCAGACCGCTGGCGAACAATGATTCTGTTCCTTCATTGCTGCCACGAACATGAAGCCAGTGTTGCGAGACGTGCTTCGCCGACGGTTGTTGCGGCATCGGCGACAAGCAGACCCGGCAGCCGCTAACGGCGACGGCTTTGTGTCTGCTGTCTTGGATGCTCAGACGTCGGCCACGGAGCGCGAGTCCAGCGTGCTTCCTGGACTTCACATGCCAGAGCCGGCGCAACGGCATGCCGCCACGCACGGCTTCTACCACCTCGAGCACAGCAGGATCAGCGAGTGCGCTTGTGCTGGCTTGGCTTGTTTCGCTGCTCGCGCTGATCGGCCAGACCGCTGGCAGGTCGCGGCCACCCAGACGCCTGCCCTCTACTGCCTCGGCAAATGCTATGACGCACCGAGTGATGGCGCACACGATGTCCGTCCGCACGTCGGTCAGCATGCAAGCCGTTCTGTGCTGCTGGGCAACGTGCTGCGCGGCGGCGTGCGCGATCTGATGGCCTATCGCAGCGGTGGCAGCGGTGGCGGCGGTGATGCGCTTGCCGTGGCCAGGCAGATGGCGCCGCAGGCGTTGGTCAACCTGGTGCAGGCGTCTAGATTGCGGGGGCGGGGTGGTGCCGCATTCCCCGCAGGCATCAAATGGCAAGCCGTTGCCAATGCTGAAGCCCGCATCAAGTATGTCGTGGTCAATGCTGACGAAGGGGACGCAGGAGCGTTCTCGGATCGCTTCCTGCTGGAGGACGATCCGTTTCGGCTCATTGAAGGCGCTGCAATTGCCGCGCATGCTGTCGGCGCACAGCGCGGCTACCTCTATATCCGGAAAGAGTATCCGGAAACGGCGAAAGTGGTCTCGCAGGCCTTGGAACAGGCCCGGTCGGCTGGCTGGCTTCTTCCGACATTCCAACTTGAATTGGTCGTAGGGCAGGGCGCCTACATCTGCGGAGAAGAGACATCGCTATTGAATGCGCTGGAAGGGCGCCGCCCGGAAGTCCGGCCACGGCCGCCGCAGATCAGCGCACGCGGTCTATTCGGTGCCCCCACGCTCGTGCATAACGTCGAGACCCTGTGCGCAATCCCGTGGATCGTGACCCACGGCGCCGCCGCTTATGCCGCACTTGGTTTCTCGCAGAGCCGGGGCACCAAACTGCTGTCGCTGAACTCGTTGTTTCGCAGGCCCGGGCTTTACGAAGTGGATTTCGGCATCCGTCTGGCGGATGTCGTCGATCAACTCGGTCAAGGGTTGCGCCGCGGCAGGCTGAGGGGGGTGATGGTTGGTGGGCCACTGGCCGGCATCGTGCCACCCGCGCTGCTCGACACACGGCTTGGCTACGAGGAAATGCAGGCCATCGATTGCGCTGTCGGGCATGGCGGCATGATTGCGTTTTCGGACGACACCTCCATTGCAAGCATCGTCGTGCAGGTCTTGCGCTTTGGTAGTCGGGAGTCATGCGGGAAATGCACACCCTGTCATCTGGGCACGCCCATTCTGGCAGCCATGGCGCAGGCAGCGGCAAACGGCATGCCGATCGACGGCAACCGCTTCCGACGCCTGATCGAGGCGTTGGCGGAAACGAGCCTCTGCGGGCACGGACGGGGATTGGCTGAGTTTGTCCAGTCCGTGCGGCGTCACTATCCGTCGGAGTTCCAATCATGGTTCGATTGACCATCGACGGTGTGGCGTGTGAGGCGGCCGAGGGCGCATTACTGATTGATGCCCTGTCGGCGGCCGGCAAGACGGTTCCACACCTGTGCCACGACGACCGGCTGATACCTTCCGGCGCATGCCGTCTCTGCATCGTGCATGTGAAGGGGCAGCCCCACCCCGTTGCAAGCTGCTCCAGCGAAGTTGCCGAAGGCATGGTCGTACAGACGCGCAGCGTTGCGCTCGACGCTCTGTGCCGTACAAACCTGGAGCTGATCGCTGCGCGCTACCCGAGAACCGCCTATGCGGCAGATCCGCGTCACCCGTTTCACCGCTTGCTGGCCAAATATGATGTACCGCCGGGCGGCAAGTTTGAGGATGGGCTGTTCCGGGACGACAGCCACCCTTACCTCGGGGTCGGCATGGATCGCTGCGTCTATTGCGAACGCTGCGTCCGCATTTGCGAGGAGGTGCAAGGCCAGTTCATCTGGGAGATGGCTGGGCGCGACGATACAACACGCGTTGCGATCAGCAAGGGGCCAACGCTGCTCAGCGCAGGCTGTGTGAGTTGCGGTGCATGTGTCGACACTTGCCCAAGCGGTGCCCTGTTTGATAAGCGAATCGTCTCCAAACCGACAGCCTGGACAAGAACGACCTGTGCGTATTGCGGGGTCGGCTGCCAAATGGATGTGGGCACCGCCAACGGCCGTGTGGTCGCCGTGCGCCCCGCGGATCGGCCAGTGAATCGTGGCCACCTGTGTGTGAAGGGGCGCTACGCGTTCGAGCACAACCACGCCCCGGACCGCGCCACTCAGCCCATGCTTCGCCGTGATGGACGGTGGCAGGCGGTGGGCTGGGGCGAGGCGCTCGATTTCACGGCCACACAACTGCAGGCCGTCATTGCGCGGTACGGGAGCGATGCGGTTGGTGTGCTGGCGTCTTCGCGCGCGACCAACGAGGAGAACTATCTGGCGCAGAAGTTTGCCCGCGTGGTGCTGGGGACACACAACGTTGACTGCTGCGCACGTGTTTGCCACACACCCAGCGCCAAGGCCCTCAAATCAATGCTTGGCGTTGGCGCGGCCACCAACAGCTTCGACGACATCGAGCAGGCGCGCGCTTTCCTGATCTGCGGCGCCAATCCGACCGAGAACCATCCGGTCGTCGGGGCGCGCATCAAGCAGGCGGTGCTCAAAGGGGCGCGGCTTGTTGTCATCGACCCACGCCGTACCGAGCTGGCGGCGTTGGCCGATGTCCATCTGCCCGTGCGCATGGGCTGCAACGTACCGCTATTGAATGCGCTGGCGGCCGCGATGATCGAAGAGGGACGTATTGATCGGGCATTTCTGACCGAGCGGGTCAGCGGCTTCGATACTTTCGCCGCGCATGTTGCAGCCTTCGCACCCGAGCGCATGGCCGAGGTGTGCGGCGTGCCCGCTGATGCAATCCGTGCTGCAGCAAGAATCTATGCCGACAACCCGCCCGCCATGTGTTTCCATGGACTTGGCGTAACCGAACACCTGCAGGGCAGTGAAGGCGTGATGGCACTCATTAACCTGGCCCTGCTCACAGGGAACCTTGGCAAGCCCGGCAGCGGCATCAACCCCTTACGTGGTCAGAACAACGTGCAAGGTGCAGCGCAGATGGGGTGTGACCCGGCCACACTCACCGGCTCGCAGTCGATCAGCCAGGCCGGCTCCCGCTTCGAGCAAATCTGGGGGCACCAGTTGCCAACCGGCCGCGGCCTGGACGTCCT
This sequence comes from Ralstonia sp. 22111, assembly GCF_052045895.1. Lineage (NCBI taxonomy): Bacteria > Pseudomonadati > Pseudomonadota > Betaproteobacteria > Burkholderiales > Burkholderiaceae > Ralstonia > Ralstonia sp. 22111. The sequence goes on from NZ_JBQEPR010000003.1 coordinate 358,507, forward strand.
GGAAATGATGGATGCCGCCAGGGCGGGCCACCTCAAGGCGCTGTGGGTAATGGGCTATGACATTTATCTTTCATTGGCCAACGCAACGGCAACCGCGGCTGCACTGGCTGCGCTTGATCTGGTGATCGTGCAGGATCTGTTCGTGAATCAAACCGCTGAAGCGTTCGGTACGGTTTTCCTGCCGGCGGCATCGGCCTTCGAAAAGGAGGGCACCTTCATGAACTCGGACCGGCGGGTGCAGCGTGTCCACGCTGTCACCACGCCCCCCGGACAAGCTCGTCCAGACTGGTGGATCATCCAGGCGCTCGCTGCGCGGATGGGCAAGCCGAAGGGTTTCGAGTTCGAGACTCCACAGCAGATCTGGGATGAAGTGCGGTCGCTCTGGCCGGATGGCGCTGGATTGGCGTATGCGCGCCTGGAGCGCGAAGATCTTCACTGGCCATGCCCGGACGAAACGCATCCAGGCACAGCCGTGCTGCATCGGGAACGCTTCTTCGGCAGCAAGACTGCCGCGTTGGTTCCGGTTGCATACGTGCCCACATCTGAGCAGACCAGCGACGCTTATCCCTTCCTGCTGACCACCGGTCGGGTGCTGCACCACTTCAACGCCGGCACGATGAGCTACCGCACCCCCAATGCAGTGCTGAAGCCATCGGACACGCTGGACATGGCGCCTGCAGATGCGGCATGCCATGGTCTGGTGGAAGGCGACATGGTCGAAGTGTCAAGCCGGTACGGTGCCGCGATCCTGCCGTTGCGCATCAGCGATGCCATGCAAAGAGGACAGTTGTTCTGCAGCTTCCATCGCCCGGATCTATTGATCAACCGATTGACGTCTCCGGTGCGCGACCGGCTGGTGCATGCGCCGGAATACAAGGTGACTGCGGTACGGGTGACAAAGCGCAACGCCTGAACATCGCGGATGTCAGCGTGTGGTCTGGGAGGGGAGGCCGCCCGAATGGCGGCGGTATCACGGGGTGTTTGGTGCAGCGCTCTCGGCCGCGGCCACAGTGCGTTTGACCGCAATGAAGCTGTCCGGACTCACCGATATGGAATCAATGCCGCACTCGACAAGGAAGGCGGCAAACTCGGGGTGGTCACTGGGTGCCTGGCCACACAGACCGACGTGGGCGCCAGCCTCATGGGCCTTGGTGATGACGCTTTGAATCATCCACTTGACCGCATCGTCCTGTTCATCGAAAAGCTCCGCGAGATCTGCCGAGTCGCGGTCAACGCCCAGCGTCAGTTGCGTCAGATCGTTGCTGCCAATTGAGAAACCGTCGAAGCGTTGCGCGAAGGCCTTCGCCAGAATCACGTTGGATGGAATCTCGCACATCACGTAGATCTTGAGGCCGGCTTCGCCGCGCCGGATACCGTTTTGCGCCATGACTTCCAGCACGCGGTCCGCCTCCTTTGTCGACCGGCAGAAGGGAATCATGACAACCACATTCTTGAAGCCCATCTCATTGCGAAGGCGGAAAATGGCGCGGCATTCGAGCGCGAAGCCCTCCCGGTAGCGGGGCGAGTAGTACCGTGACGCTCCGCGGAATCCGAGCATGGGGTTTTCTTCCTTCGGCTCGAATTCCGCCCCTCCGATCAGATGCGCATATTCGTTGGTCTTGAAGTCGCTCATGCGCACGACCACGGGGTGCGGATACTGGGCCGCGGCGATCCGCCCCAATCCACGCGCAAGGCGGTCGACAAAGTATTCGGTGCGATCTTCATAACCTGCAGTCATCGCTGCGATGGTCTGCTTGGCGTCTTCGTCTTTGAGCGTGTCGAAGCGGGCAAGGGCCATCGGGTGGATCTTGATATGGTTGCTCACCACGAACTCCATGCGTGCCAGCCCAACGCCGTCCGCCGGGATTCGCCACCACCGAAATGCAGCCGCCGGATTGGCGAGGTTCAGCATGACCTGGGTGCGCGTTGCAGGGATACTGCCGAAATCGATCTCTTCGACCGCAAAGTCGGCAATGCCTTCGTAGACAAACCCTTCCCGACCTTCCGCGCAGGACACCGTGACTTCCTGCTCGTCATGCAGCAGATGCGTCGCGTTGCCAGCGCCGACGATGGCCGGAAGCCCCAGTTCGCGGCTGACGATGGCCGCGTGCGATGTGCGGCCGCCCTGGTCGGTGATGATGGCGGCGGCGCGGCGCATCACGGGTACCCAATCTGGGTCTGTCGTCTGGGTGACGAGAATGGCGCCATCGACAAAGCGCTCCATGTCGCGCGGGCTTTCGATGATGCAGACTTTGCCCGCCGCGACGGCTTCGCCAATGCTGACGCCGGACAGGATCTTGCGACCGGTCTTCTTGATACGCCACGTCTTTACCGCACTGGCTTCGCGACGCGACTCGACCGTCTCTGGCCTGGCCTGCACGACGAACACCTCACTGGTGACACCATCTTTTGCCCATTCAATGTCCATCGGCTGGCCATAGTGCTGCTCGATCACACTCGCCCATCGCGACAAGGTGAGGATCTCCTGGTCGCTCAGGACGAAACTCGCACGCTCGGCCTTTGATGTCGGGACGTTCTTGGTCGGGTGGTCGCCGTCGTTCGTGTAGATCATCTTGAGACCTTTGCCGCCCAGCTTCTTCCCAACGATCGGCGACAACGATGGCTCAGACAGCAGCGGCTTGTAGACCTCGTATTCGTCGGGCTCCACTTTGCCCTGGACCACGTTTTCGCCAAGCCCCCAGGCCGCATTGATCAGGACAGACTTGTCAAATCCCGTCTCGGTATCGATGGTGAACATGACACCGGCGCCCCCCAGGTCGGATCTGACCATGCGCTGCACGCCCACCGACAATGCGACCTTGGAATGGTCGATGCCCTTTGCCTGGCGGTAGCTGATTGCGCGGTCGGTAAACAGCGACGCATAGCAGCGCCGGCAAGCGTCGAGCAGGGCACGTTCCCCCCGGATGTTGAGATAGGTTTCCTGCTGCCCGGCAAAGCTCGCTTCCGGAAGATCCTCGGCCGTCGCGCTCGATCGCACTGCAACGTCTATGTCGGTCTGCCCCACTCGGCGGTTCAGTTCATCGTAGGCAAGGCGGGTCGCCTCAACCGTCTCTGCTGGCCATTCACCGCGCAACATGGCGCGTCGGATGGTGAGCCCGGCCTCTGCCAGGGAAAGCTTGCCGCCATCAAGGTCAGCAAGCGCTGAAGCAATCACCGGCTGCAAGCTATTTGCATCGACGAAGCGCCAGAAGGCCTCGGCTGTGAGTGCGAAGCCCGGTGGGACATTGACGCCCTGGCAGGCAAGCGTGGCCACCATCTCGCCGAGCGACGCATTCTTGCCGCCGACTTGTGGAACGTCGGTCCGTCGCAATGCCTCGAACCAGACAACGTGCGCAGTGTTGTTGACCATGCGTTGCTCCATCGTGGCGGTTGACCAAGGTCGGCACGGGTGCCGAGGCGCATTGCAAAGCGAACCTAGAAACCGTGTCCGGATGCATCGAAATCCGGAAATTCGGCGTCAAGCAGCTCGTAGATCAACTTGGCCTTGCCGGAGAGTTCGATGTCCATGCCGCGGATGAGGTGCTCGTCAGAGCGCAGCCACTTATAGGCAAGCTGTACGTCCTCGATACTGGGTTCGATGTCGAGGATCCGGGTTAGCACTTCCGTCTCGAATGGACCGATGATTTCGCGGATCTCACGCGCAGTCGGGCGACCCTGAAGGCTGTGGCTTTGGGATGCGGCGTTCATGGCGGTTGTGTCTCCAAGGGTGTCAAGCCGATGCATCTGCATCGCATCGAACATGGCTGTGCAAGCACCGACCTGGCATGACATGCGAAGCGGGTTTCTCGGCGGATCAGATAAATACTGGCATGACGAACAGCGTCGGCTTTGTGCCGTATCAAACGTCGATCAATTGCTGCGTATCAGCACGACTGGACGCTTGCATTTCTAGCGCGCGCGGATGTCATTGCGCTTGCAAATACTCCTGCGCAAACGGCGGTACCAAACCATTCAGGCAGAAATGCGATGACGCTTTTTTTTGCAGAGGAACCTCTGTCGCCGTTGTGTCGGCGTGGCTATGCAGAAGTCAATCCGTGCGGAAGCGCACTGCGCACCTGGGTCGGTCGAAAGGATCACCACACAACCAAGCAGCGGAGCGGAGCTACCGGCGTGGGTGCGTCGGCAAGGCGTTGCAATCCCGGCAGTCTTGATCCAGCGAACCCCGGACGTGCCCCCAAGCCACACTGGCGCCGTCGCGCCAAGCAGCCCAAGGCCAACTGGAGGATGCCGGGCGGCGCATGGCACCTGGGGGTCACGTGCGAGGTATCGACCTTGCACTGTTCTCACAGGTCACTGTGAGTAGGAAATGCGTCGTGTGTTTTTTCCGACGCAAAGTCGTTTCAACTCAGCGCAATCCACTCCTGCGTGGTTGCACGAGTCGCTCGTGCATCCGACAGCGAGTTTCGCTCGTATCTGGGTTGCTTCCAATTTGCGAAGCGCCACGATTGAGGTCAACAATGAAAAAGTATCAACTGGCTGGGTTGTCTGGTGTTTTGCTTTCCCTCGCAATCATCTCTGGCGGTTATGCCTCCGTAGCGACCGCAGCCATGAGCGGCAGCGAAGCAACCGTCATGGTGGGCGGCGCTCCGATGTATCCGTCCAAGAACATCATTCAGAACGCCGTCAATTCGAAGGACCACACCACGCTCGTCGCCGCTGTGAAGGCGGGCGGCCTGGTCGACACGCTGTCCGGACCCGGCCCGTTCACCGTGTTCGCACCGACCAACGAAGCCTTCGCTGGGCTTCCGGCCGGTACGGTTGATGGCCTGTTGAAGCCGGAGAGCAAGCCGACGCTGGTCAAGGTGTTGACCTACCACGTGGTGCCCGGCCGGCTCACCGCACAGGACCTCATGAAGGCCGTGTCGGACGGCGGCGGCAAAGCCACCCTCAAGACCGTCGAGGGTGACGCGCTGACCGTCATGCAGAAGGGCGATCACCTGACTGTTACGGACGACAAAGGCGGCGTCGCCACCGTGACGATCGGCAACGTGTATCAGTCCAACGGCGTGATCCACGTCGTGGACAAGGTGCTGATGCCGTAATCAGTCGGGTTCAGCGCGAGGGCGGGCGCTCTCGCGCGTGCTCAAACGGTGATCAGAGGACCGGCATGCCATCCAGACTTCGCCACACCCCGGACGTTCGTTGCGCGAACGATGCCGTTGGTATACCTTTGCCGCATCCCGTTGCGGGCAACCGAGGCACGCGAAATCATATGCACGTTGTCGGAGCATCTTTGCTCGAGTCTGAGGACTCACTATCAGCGCGGCAGGAGGAGGGGCGGGAACGGCTGCTTGAACTGCTCAAGCAGACTGCGCAAGGCAGTCGCAGCGCCTTCGCCGATCTTTACGCCCTCACGTCGCCCAAACTCTATTCGCTCGCGTACGGCATTCTTCGCAGCTCAGGTGAAGCGGAAGACGTGCTCCAGGAAATCTATGTCGCCATTTGGCAACGCGCCGATCAATTCGATCCTGCGCGGGGAACGGCCATGACATGGCTGATTTCACTCGCGCGGAACAAGTCGATCGATCGCCTGCGGCAGTCGCGCGAGACAACGGGGGATGAAACCGACTGGACGCACATCGTCGACGAGCAAGCAACGCCACACGAGGCGGCGGACATGAGTCAGGAGCGTCGGCGTCTCAATGGCTGCATTCAAAAGCTTGAAGCGCGGCAGCGGGGTGTCATCGTGGAAGCGTTTTACACAGGCGCGAGCTACGCAGAACTCGCAACGCGCCTGAGTGTGCCGATCGGGACGATGAAGAGCTGGGTGCGGCGCAGCCTGCTGCAGCTCAAGGCGTGCATGGAGCTGCAGCCATGACGCACGATCGCGATTTGGAATGCGCTGAATATGTCCTCGGGCTCCTTGACAGTGACGAACGGCGGGCGCTTGAGCGCGCGTTGGACGAAGACGTCGCCCTGAGGCACTCCGTCAGCGCCTGGGAGGCGCGCCTCTCTCCGTTGGGCGAGGCCGTGACCGGCATGCAGCCTCCCGCGCGGGTATGGAAGCGGATTCAGGCCGACCTTGGCCACGTTGAGCGCACAGAGGCCGCAGCGCCTGCGGGTGAGTCGCAGGTGCGTCGGATCTGGAACAGCATTCGGCTGTGGCGCGCCGTGGCGCTCGCAACTTCCTTTGCGACGATCGCGGTTGTTGCGGTGAACCTGTCCGTGTTGTCACCTGTCGGAACGCCGACTGGCGCCAAGCCCGCCTATATTGCCGCGGCCATCACCGGCGACAATGGCTTGCCGCGTTGGACGATGACGATCGACACGGCAAGACGTGAAATCGTCGTGGTGCCGGCTGTTGCGTTGCAGGTCTCCGACAGCGCCTCGACCGAACTTTGGTTGATTCCCGAGAACAGCAAGCCGATCTCGTTGGGTGTGTTCTCGTCGGATCGGTCCACGTCGATTGCGCTGTCGAAGGAAAATGCAGCCAAGCTTAACGTTCGCGCTGTGCTTGCCGTTTCGGTTGAGCCGAAGGGCGGTTCTCCAACGGGTCAGCCGACGGGTCCGGTCGTCGGCAAGGGCGCGATGCAAGAGACGTGATATCGATTGCCCCACCCAGCGCAAGGGGACGACGGTAGAAAGTCGGGATGATGCGGGCGGAGAGTGTTCCACCGGCATCATCCAGATAAGTGTTTCAGTGAACGCCGGCGATTTCGCCGGCTTTTGCTTATTCAGCGGGCAAAGAAAAATACCTTCGACCCAGAGGCCGAAGGTATGACGCAAAGACCGTTCGCTTCCAACTGCAATCAAATGCGCGACGACATGTACTGCTCTCGCACTGCCAGTCCGGCGTAAGGCAGGTTGCTCGCGGTGACGATCGCCAGGTAGTCCGAGAATCGATACTGCAAACGTGCCGTCTGCAATGGCGATTGGCTCAGTACCTGCGGCGATGCATCGCCCATTGTCGCAGTCGGTGTACCGAGCGCGTCGCGCAATGCATGCGTCGCTCCGTTCCAGGCGGTGGTTGTGTCACTCGCGTTCATGCCCCGACGGTAGATGTCGACGCCGACGAGACGGCCGCTCGGACCGAAGCTGAGCCACAACTCGCTGACGGGCGGGCCGGCAAGCCCGAGCTTGCGGGCGTCAACGCCGCGGCAGCGGAGATAGTTGTAGCCGTGCGTGACAGCGTCACAGGCCACGCCGTTTTCATATGCCCAGCGAACAGCCTCGGTGGTGGTCGTGCCGTCCAGCACGAACCCGCCCGGGAGCGGACGGGCCGGTGCCGGCTGGCTGGCGCGCAGCTGCGCCAGTCCGCTCGCACGCAGCGCGCTGACTTGCGCTGCCGTGGTGCTGTCGACAGGGCAGGGCACGCCCAGCATGGCAAGCACCGGGCGGGCTGCCTTCAAGTGCATTACCCCGACAAGGCCGATCGCGACCGTGAGCGCTGCCACGCTGGGCAATGCGTAGCGTTTCAGCGCGCGGGCCGGTTTCATTGGCAGTTCTGGGCCGTGTTGGGGCCCAGGTACTGAGGCATCGACGACACGATGGTGGACTTCAGGCCGGTAAGGACAGGCGCCACACGCGAGATGTAGGTATCGGGAACGCCATCGGTCTTCATGACGGCGGCGGCATCGGTGATGAACTGGTCGAACACGCAGCCCGGGATGCCAACATCCGAATGCGCGGCGGCCATGTCGTCACACATGACGGTGGTGCCGTCCGCCGCGACTTGCCCTGGATAGCTGAACGGGCCGCCGAACAGCGCCTTGAACTGGAGGTTCAGGCAAGCCTTGAGACGCCCGACCGTATCGTGTCCGGGCTGACCGATGTTGGCAAAGTACGGTGCTTCTTTGGGGTCCGCCAGCAGACCGGACACCGCGTCGTCGACCACCTTCGAAATGGCGGCCGGCGCACTGGCATCTCCGCCAAGTCCGGCCCACATGTCGGCGTTTTGTGGAAATTGGGCTGTCGACGCCGTCGACGCCATCGACATGGGCGCATCGTCGCCGCCTCCGCATGCGCTCAGCGTCGCGGTGGTCAACGTCAAAACCAGTAGCAGGGCTCGCTTCATGGGTCAGTCTCCTTTGGCAGGGGTATGGATCGGGCGCGCGCGACTTGGCTCAAGCCCGGCGCAGCGCTGATGTCATATACGTCTGCCATGCGAGATCGGATGCAGGGTGGATCGATTCCACGCGGACGAAAATTGGCAAAGGGGGCGAGGTGAGGGGCGTTCCCCCTCCGACGCCCTTCAGTTCAACCCAGCTGGGTTGGATATCCGCAGCCTCCACCCACCATCGCGGCCCTTTTCCATCACTTGCGTAGCGGTGCCGCGCTCTTCGTGATCGCGACCGTCCGGTAGCGTCACGTTCAGGGTCCAGTCGAGCAGGACGAGGGCGATGTCGCCGCTCGTGAGTATCCGGCGCACTTCGTTACGGATACGCGGGCGCAATGCCAGCAACTGAGCCAAGCCGGTGCGCAACCCGGCGGGGCTCTCCTGCACCACCTCGCCATTCGTCATCCGCATCGTGGCCTGGTTGCTGAACAAGCCGAGCACCGCATCGAGATCGCCGGCGTTCAACGCGGCATCGAAAGCGACCGGGACCTGGTCGGGCGCACGGCATACGACTGACTTGCTTTCGATCGCAGCGACGAATCGCGCAATGAGCCGCGCCACTTCCGCCGGGGCTTCCAGGGGCGATAAGTGTCCCGTTCCGGGCAGAACGTGCATCGCCGCATGCGGGATGCGCGGCAACAGTTCTGCCTGGAGTGTTGCGATGCGATCCACCTGGTCGAGCTCGCCGGAGATGACGATTGTCGGTGCTTCGATCAACGTTGTTGCCGCAGTAATGTCTTCGCGCATGGCCAGCTCGGGCCAGGCCGACTTGGCTTGCGGCGCGCCCCTCAGACTGTCCTCGATGACTTGCTCGCGGTAAGCGGCGTTGAGCGGTTTCGCGGTCAACACGTGATCGATGACGAATTCCACGGACTCGCGCGTTTGATAGGCGCCGGCCAATGTCGCCCGCTGGGCGTCGGAAAGGAGCATCGGCGACGGCGGCGACGGCGCGACCAGCACAAGACCTTCCAGGCCGTTCGGCCGGCGCGATGCGATCAGTTGCGCGACCTTCCCGCCCATCGAATGACCGATCAGAACGTAGCGGCGTAGTCCTAGTGCTTCGATAACGCCTTCGGCGTCGGCGGCGAGATCAGCGATGCCGTAGTGGTCGGCGGGCGCCTCGGAGTCGCCCCAGCCGCGGTGATCGGTCGCAATGATCCTGTACCTGTCAGCCAGTTCGTTTGCGACCGCGTCCCATGTTCGCGCCGAGCCACCGTAGTAGTGCAGGAACACGAGCGCCAGCTCGCCGTTGCCTCGCTGTTTGACGTGAATTTGCGTGCCGTTCGACGCGATTACCATGTTTGTGCTCCTGTCCGTTAGCTGATCGGCGCATCGTAAATTCGATTCTCCAGTTTGATAATTTTCGGATTCGACTATTCAGCCGATAATGCCGTTATCGAATTGGAGGGCAACATGGACCGGCTTACAAGCCTCGGCGTATTCGTCGCCGCCGTGGAGGAGGGCAGCCTGGCTGCGGCAGCTCGCCGCTTTGGGCTGTCGGCAGCGATGGCTGGCAAGCACGTGAGTGCCATCGAGGCCGAACTGAATGCACGGCTACTCCACCGCACCACCCGGCGCTTGAGTCTCACCGATACCGGCCAGACTTACTACGAACGCAGCAAGCGGATTCTCGAAGCCTTCGATGAAGCAAGGCGGGAAGCGAGCGATTCTCAAGGCACGGCCCGCGGTGTGTTGCGCATCGCGGCGCCTGTCACATTCGGCGCGATGCACTTGGGCGAGGTCGTGGCGCGCTACATGGAGGATCACCCGAACGTCACTGTGGAAGTGCAGCTTGGAGACCGCTATGTCGATCTCATCGATGCGGGCGTTGACGTTGCAATCCGGATCGGACGGCTGGAGGCCCCGGGACTTGTGACACGCAGACTTGCGCCGTGCCGAATGGTCGTGTGTGCTTCTCCTGCCTACCTCGAGCGCCACGGAACGCCGCACAGGCCGGAAGATTTGCTCAGCGCGCAACGACTGGCCTTCAGCGAGGCCGTGTCGGCCGGCGATTGGACATTGCGCGACCACGAGAACCGCGTGCACGTCATCGACGGACCTTGCCGGATGACGGCCAACAACACACAGATGCTGCTCGCTGCCGCTGTTGCGGGAGCGGGTATTGTGTACGGCCCGACCTTCGTGTTCGGCGCGCACATCCGGCGCGGAGAACTCGTGGAGCTACTGCCGGCCTATCGCCCCGCTGAGCTAACGATTCAGGCAGTCTACCCAAGCACGCGGCGCATACCGGTCAAAGTGCGTCGGTTTGTCGATTACCTCGCCGAGACGTTCGGCGATGAACCGCCTTGGGATCGCAAGGGGCTGTCTTAGAGGGCGGCTGTTCGGGCTTCGAAAACGGCCGTTGCGGAGGGGCAAGTGAGCGCCGCTGCCAAGGGTCGACAGCAGCCCGTAGTCTGCGGGCTTAGTCACCAACCACATCGGCAATAGCAGGCTCGTTCTAACCGGCTTTTTAACGTCGCTCACTGATGAGGATGGCATTCGATTCAGTCATTTACCTCAAACGTTTGCTGCAGACAGAAAAAAAGCGCCCCTGCACACGAATCGGGCGCTGACGTCTTCTCCCTCGGAAGAGCGTCGGAAAGCGCAGAACACGCAACGGTACGGCCTTTTAAGTATTCTGCGTGCCTTCATTATCATTGGATTGAAAAGAAACTTAACCACCCACTAGAGGGGAGGAGTGCGCTCTCCGTTGGGAACTACCTAGCTGAACTGGACTTGAATCGGGAAATTTGGCGATTGTTCTTCGTTAAACCGCGTTCCGCAGTCATTGATTCATCAATTGCCATTTAAGCGGCCGCGGTTGAGTGCGCTTCGACTTTGCGTCTGTCGCCTTCTGGCGCCATCAAGACTCGGTTGCGCCCTGCGGCCTTGGCGCCATACAGCGTCGCGTCCGCCCGCGCCAAGGCAATTGCCAGCGTATCTCCGGGCAAGACACATTCCACCCCCGCGCTGAATGTGCAATGCACACCCTCTCTTGGCGACCGTTCGACGGCAAGTCGAAGCGCATCCGTCACGGCCGCTGCGTCAGCCTTTCTGGTATCCACGAAAATGATTGCAAACTCCTCGCCGCCAAGACGCCCGAAGAGGTCTGTCGATCGCAGGCGCGCGGATACGATCGACGCAACGTGCGTGAGGATTCGATCGCCGACCGCATGGCCGAAAGCGTCGTTTACCGCTTTAAACTCGTCGATGTCCAGAATTGCGATCGACACCGGCTTGCCCATTTCGACCGCGTCGGAAAGCAAAGCGGTCGCCTTCGCCATGAATGCGCGTCGCATCAGTGCACCAGTCAGCTCGTCAATACTGGCGAGGTGTTCCATCTTTCGTGCGAGTTGATCATGCGCGAGCATCACCATCCCGGTTGACAGGCACGGCAATGTGACAATCGCAAGCCCGAGAAACAGAACGTTCCAGGGCGAAGGATCGAGGATAGCCACCTCGGGCATACCGAACGCTCCGCCGACGGCGCGCACGATATGGAACAAAGCGCCCAGATAAGCTGCCGCCGCAACGAATCGATAGGGGTAGCGCGCGCCGCCACGCGGCGCGTGACGCAGAGCCAGCGTACCGGCAGCGATCCGTGCGTAGGCAAGCAAAGCGGATACGAGCGCGATCTTTGCACCGACGTTCGGCGTCCCGCAAGTAAAGTAGACCACCGCAGCGAAGGCGATGACGAATGCCGCCGTTTCGCTGCGCCGCGCGGCACCCTTGCCGAAGAACTGGCGCATACCCTGCACGAGCAACAGCACTGCTGTCAGGGCAAAGAACGCCGCTCCGGTGGTCGTGAACTTTCCTGGCTGAGCACCTGCGGCCAACATCCACGCCAAGGCAATGGCCAGCAGTGCATGAGCCACGCACCAGCGAGCGATGCCGGGCACCCCTGTCTGAAGCAGCGAACCCAGAATGGCGACGCTCATCAGGCAAGACATGATCACAATACCTACCAGAACGAGAGAGCTGAGCATGAGATCTGGGTGAGGCAAGAACACCGAGGCGGTATTCGACAAGACATTTGTCTGGATATCCTCTTATCGGCCAGTTTGCTCGCCACTTAATACTGTTTTCAGCAACGCGCTATGAAAAAGTGCGTCAGTCTATTGCCGGGTCGTTTAAAGAGCCGATGCTGCTTCATGTGGAGGGGCGTCCTGCTTCCGGTTAGCAGACAGTTCGCTGCTGCCGTGGTCGGGAAGCGGTGGATATCAATTACACCGCGGGTGAGGGGCAAGGGGGCGCAGCGGGGTGTGGTGATTTACAGCTGGGAGCGGGCGGTGGAGCCTGCCGGGCTGTTCAAGCGGGCCAGCTTTTTGCCGTCCCTCATTGATTTAACATAACACAAATTACGCGATTAAAAGACCGTCGGCGATAGTGCAGAACAGCGCCCATTGGCCGTCGGTAAGCTCGTGCGAGCCATAGCCGCACGATCGCTCCTAAGTTTTATCGTCGCGCTCTTGCCTGTTGAGTGACAGCTCTTGCGCCGCCTGCTGCAGCAACACGCGAGCTTCATCCAGCGATGGCCCTGCATGCTTGTCGATGCGACGAATGTACGGTGACGTCAATACCGCCAAGGCATTCCCGTCCGGCCCCAGGATTGGGAACGAAATATCGACCACGCCGAAGGATTGGCGGCTCTCGCATTGCTTATAGCCCACGGCACGAATGCCCTGCAGTGTTTCATCCAACTCGCCAGCAGGAATAGGCTCTTCGCCCTCCACGGCAATGTGCTCACCGAGCATCTGCGCACGGCGTTCGTCGCTCTGGCAGGCCAGCAGCACATGGCCGGACGCGGTGTCGAGCAGGCTCACGCGCGCACCCAGGCGGATCGATAAGCCCCAGGTGCCCGGACCGGGCACCTGCGCGATCACCAACACATTGCCGCGGTCAACCATGCCCAAGTGGCAGGACTGTTCCGCCTGCCGGGCATAGGCGTCCATCACGGGAAGCGCTTGCGTGACCATTCGATTGACGGGCGGATGTCGATGCGCCAGCGCGAACATCTTCAAACTTAACGCGTGGCGGTCCCCACCGGCGGACCGCGTCACGTACTGCCGGGCGACGAGCCGCTCGAGCATGCGATAGATCTCGTTGGCACTGCGGCCGAGCGCCTTGACGATTTCGGCACGCGTGAGGCCATCGGGATACTCGGACAGCAACTCGAGGATATCGAGACCTTTGTCGAGCGCCGGCGCGCGATAGCGATCGGCGCCCGCCTCAACGGGAGAGATGGTGGTTTTGTCCATAGGGGAGCAAATCTTAAGGTGACGCTGGCCCGAGCACAAATAGCCAAGGACTGCACGCGGCTTCAGTAGGGCAAATCCCTAGGGCGCATTTCTTGACGCTCACTGATTCAAATATAAATACTATATTCACTGATGAGCATCGAGAGAGGCGAGGCGCGCATCGGACATCGATGCAATTCGCAAACTTGCACGCCGGAGACAATCCCATGGCAACTCCACGCAGTTCGACCGCTATCGGCGGCCATAGCCAAGTCATTGAGCTACCCCCGTCGGTTCCCCTGTTCCTTCAACGTCGCTTCGCCCACCGCACGACCGTGGCTGCCGCAGCATTGGTTGGCTCCCGCATCGGCCCCTACCTGATGCACGAAGCCAAGATGGGCGCCACATCCCCCTGCTGACCCCACCGTACAGCCTGCCGTAAGGCCATATGCGGTCGATGGCGAAGACGCCTACCGAGGTTGGCGACAGTCCCCTGCAAAAAGCTTGCAATGTCCACGGGGCCGTATCCGGCACCTCATGGCCCATTGCGTGCCCAAAAAAAGCCGCACACACAGCGGTTCGATGACCGACCGCTCGTGGCTGCGCGACGTGAAGGAGACATCTGAATGACGATCAAATACGACCCGCACCGCCGTGCGATTCTGAAGTTGGGCGGCGCCATTGCGGCGACTCCCCTGCTCCATGCCTGCGGCGGGGACGGCGAAGCCGAATCAGCAAGTCCAGAGAGCGCAGCATTGCGCCCGGCCGCCCTATCACAGGCCCTTACGCAAGGCGCCACGGCCGCACAACCGCTGGGCCGGAGTCTCTGGTATGGCAGTGCGGCAACGGGCTGGCAGTCCGAAGCCTTGCCCATTGGAAATGCACGTTTGGGCGCCATGCTGTTCGGAGGACCGTTGTCCGAGCGCATTCAATTCAATGAGCAAAGCCTATGGGGAGGGATCAACAACTACGACAATGCCACCGCTGGCCAGAACGACGAGGCCTTCGACACGAGCGTGACCGGCTTCGGAAGTTATCGTTCGTTCGGAAACGTTGTGCTCGACTTCGTCCCCCGCGCTGCGGTGATTGGCTGGTCCGCGCAGGGCAGTAGTAGCGCTGCTGAAGGCGTAGCACAAAGCGTCGACGGAAACACCGGCACTAAATGGTGCATCGATAGCCCTGGCAATCTGGTGACTTGGCAGGCCGAGTTGTCGACACCGGCCGCGGTTGCGACTTATTCGCTGACCAGCGCCAACGACGTCCCCGAGCGCGACCCCCAGCAATGGACCTTGAGCGGATCCAATGACGGTAACAGTTGGGTGACGTTGGACTCGCGCACGCTCGATGCGCCGTTCGCGAGCCGATTTCTCACCAGGTCATTCAACTTCACCAATAACACGGCCTACCGGTTCTATCGCTTTAGCTTTGTACCGAAGGCCGGCGTCAGCCACTTCCAGGTGGCGGAAATCGGGCTGGCCGGCGTGAGCCTGGGTGAGCCGCGTCCGCTGTATCTGTCGTCGCCGACCGGACAAGCTGCGGGCAGCAGCACGGGTGGTGAGGATTTGCTCAAGACGTCGGACCAATCGCCCGATACCAAGTGGTGCATCGAGCAGCCGGGTTCTTCGGTCATGTGGCAGGCGCGTTTGCCGCGCCCGGCTGCGATCAACGCCTACACGTTGACCAGCGCCAACGATGTACCGGAGCGCGATCCGCAGCAATGGACACTGTCGGGCTCGAACGACGGCATCAGCTGGACCACGCTGGACTCCCGCGCGCCGAATGCGCCTTTTCCGAGCCGAAAGCTTGCGCAAACGTTCAGCTTTCAAAACACCACCGCTTACAGCTTGTACCGGTTCACCTTTACGCCCAGGGCTGGTGTCAGCCACTTCCAGGTGGCGGAGATCGCGCTGACGGGTGACGGTTTTACGACGGCGTCGTGTGTCGCAGTCTCGGAATATCGCCGCGCCCTCGACTTAGGGAGTGCGATTCATGCCACCACCTTCGGCATCGGCAATCTTCAGATCACGCGTGAAGCCTTCGCCAGCAAGGTCGATGACGTGATGGTGTTCCGCTACGTCGCCAGCGGCACGCAGGGTCTCTCTGGACGGATCAATCTGACATCTGATCAAGGCGCCAGCACGCGCGTGGATCCGAACACCGGGCGGTTGACGTTTTCCGGGACGATGGCCAACGCACTCAAGTACGCCTGCGGAATTCAGGTCATCGCGACGGGGGGACAACTCTCTGCGGTGGGTAGCGCGCTGGCGTTCAGTGGTTGCACGAGCCTTCTGCTCATTCTCGATGCACGCACCAACTACAAAATGGATTACGCGTCGGGGTGGCGCGGCGGCGATCCTCAGCCGGCTGTTTCGGCTGCTCTGGCCGCAGCCGCTGCGAAGAGCTACGGCACACTGCGCGACTCGCACGTCACCGATTTCAGCGCGATGGTCTCCACAGCCTCGGTCAACTGGGGGAACACCGATTCTGCAACGGCGGCTCTGCCTACCGACCAGCGAAGGGCCGCCTATGCCGCCGGGGCTGCAGACCCATCGCTGGAGCAGACCATGTTCGATTACAGCCGCTACCTGCTCGTCAGCTCGTCGAGACCGAATGGACTGCCGGCGAACCTTCAGGGACTCTGGAATCAGGACAACCAACCTGCATGGGCGAGCGACTACCACACCAACATCAACATACAGATGAACTACTGGGGGACCGAAAGCACGAATCTGCCCTCCTGTCATCTGCCTCTTGTCAACTTCATCGCCCAGGTTGCCGGGCCCAGCCGAGCTGCCTCAAAGGCGGCATTGGGCGCGAACCGGGGTTGGACAGCTAGAACCAGTCAAAGCATCTTCGGCGGGAACGGTTGGGAGTGGAACACGGTCGCCAGCGCCTGGTATGCTCAACATTTGTACGAGCACTTCGCATTCACGCAGGACATCGACTATCTGCGGAACATCGCCTATCCGCTTATCAAGGAGATTTGCCAGTTTTGGGAAGACCGCTTGAAGAGGCTGCCCAATGGGACGCTGGTCTCGCCAAACGGATGGTCGCCCGAGCACGGACCGCGCGAAGACGGGGTGATGTACGACCAGCAGATCATTTGGGACCTGTTCCAGAACTATCAGGATGCCGCTGCCAAACTGAACGTCGATTCGGCCTACCGAGCGACCGTCGCTCAAATGCAGGCGGATCTGGCGCCAAACAAGATCGGCAGTTGGGGGCAACTACAAGAGTGGCAAACCGACCGCGACGATCCGACGGACATTCACCGTCATACATCCCACCTCTTCGCGGTATATCCGGGACGCCAAATCAGCCCGTCCAAAACACCAGCCTTCGCTGCAGCCGCGCTCGTCTCGCTGAAGGCCCGTTGCGGTGAGCCACCCGGAAGCAACATTACGTTCACCGCGGGAACGGTCTCCGGCGATAGCCGGCGTTCGTGGACGTGGCCGTGGCGTTGCGCTCTTTTTGCGCGACTCGGAGACGCCGAGCGTGCCCAGATCATGCTCAGAGGCCTCTTGACTTACAACACGCTATCGAACTTGTTCTGCAATCATCCGCCCTTCCAGATCGATGGCAACCTAGGCATCAGCGGTGCGGTGACCGAAATGCTGCTGCAAAGCCACGAGGGGAAGATCGTGCTGCTGCCAGCGTGCCCTGCCGCATGGAAATCCGCTGGGCGATTCAAGGGCCTGCGGGCGCGTGGTGGATATCGGGTGGACTGCGAATGGAGCAACGGGCAAGTCGTCTCGTACACCATCGTTGCCGACAAGGCACCCAACAAGCAACCGGTAATCGTCCGCGTCAACGGTCAGGACACATCCGTCACGCCCAGTTGAGTGATGCCCCTGAGGAACGGCGTCGACTTGCGCGTGAGCGACCCGGTTCTCAGGGGTGGCCCACGCCGCCACGAATGTATGAAACCGATGGCCGGCTCAATCGAAGCCGGATCCAAGGGCCACCGGCGCGATCGCTGACCCGTTCTTCACCCGGCCGCATGATGACCCTCTCCACAGATGATGTCCGCGCCTTGTTGCACGTTGCTACAGAACTGCAACAGGCGTCTTCACATAGTTTTGTACATCGCCCGGATCTCGTCGGAGCGCTCGGCTCGCTTCTCCATGTTGACGTTGTCGGGCACCTGGTTTGGCGTGAAGGAGGACGCGTACTGGAGGAGCCAGGCGGCTGGGGTCGCGACGACAGCATGCATGCGGAATACCGACGCCACTTCCAGACCGTAGACCCAATTTCGCCACTGCTACGGGGCTGCCCAGGGCCATTAATCGTCGAAAGCCTGATGGACTACCGTGCGCTCAAGCGCACAGAGTACTTCGCTGATTTTCTGACGCGCCACCGGACTTATCCTGGCATTAGCCTGTCTGTGGAGGACGGCGCGGGCATGCTGCTCGACTACAGGTTCGGTACCAGCGATGCAAAAAAACGCTTTGGCGTGCGCGAGCAGACGCTGCTTCAATTGCTCCAGCCCTATCTGCTGAACGCGCATCGACTGCGTCAAGCGAGCCGCCCGCAAAGCAATGCAGTCTCAGCGGGCAACCTGCGTTTTGTGCTGAAGCCTGGACAGCCCCCACAGCCCAATCGCCGGGCACGCACGCTACTGGCAAGTCTTGGAAGAGAAAGACGAGATGCTCTGTGCGGCTTGCTATGCCGCATCGGTGAAGGGCTCCCGGCTGATATGACGTGGAGCGGCTTCGTGCTCTGTGTCGAACGTTGGAAGGATGGCGCTGGCCCGATCCACGGCTGTACCACCGTACATCTCTTGGCGGACACTGTCGGGTCAGCTGCTTGGTTTGTCCAGTACTTCGACATGACCTGGCGAGAAGCTGAAGTCAGCCATCTGATCTTGCAGGGCATGTCCGACAAGCAGATCGCCATGACGCTGAAGATCAGCTATTGGACAGTCAGAATTTACGTGGCGAGGATCTTCGATAAGCTTGGGATCGAATCCCGATCGGCCATCGGACAATTGGTGGTTCGGATTCAGTCAACTGATCCTGAACCTGAGCGCGGTGATGCTTCGGATTGCCGATTGGGCGGCGCCGACGTGTAGTGGAAGCCCTGCAAATGGTCTTATCACCACCTGCAGGACTGTGCTGACGTCGGCCCCACGGAGCTGCACTCAGCTCACGTCTTCAGGGGCCTCAGTGGCAGCCCATGCAGGCAGCTGAGCCCGCGATGTCGCTATCCGAAGACGATTGCATATCGGAGACGCCGCTACCTTGCTGACTGCTGCTCATATCGGCGGCCTGAGCGTACGACGATTGCGCAAAGATGGTGCTGGTCAAAGCGAGGAGAAAGCAGCAGATCACGTTCTTCATGATTTTTTCCTGTTTAAGGCGTTGAACAAAATAAGATAACCTCTTCCGGACCCGATGAAACCGCCATGCGGGAACAACCCTTAGGCACAATCGGTCTGGCTCAAATAGGTTAAGTCGGCGAAAATGGATTAATAACGACAACGGCGAAAAGATGCAGCCGCACCCGAAAAATATGGCCCACACCACAATCAGGCCGTCGACCTATCCGTTTTCACGCACAAAACAAGCGGCATTTCAGCGCTACGAGCCGGAATTTCGCGCCTGTCTTGATATATTCGGAAATCTTGCCTGCGCCTTCGGAAACCTGGATTAAATTCTTACCTGACCAGCCAATTATTCGGTCACTTGATTTATTTAACCAGGAGTTAACATGAGCATTTTCAGCAAGATTTCGAACGCACTCACCGGTCACCACGTTTCCCACCCGCCGAAGATTGCGGGCGGCCCCGACAAGCTTCCGAATCAAAACCTCGAGAATGCAACGCACAAGATGGATGCATTCTTCTCAAACCTCGCCCATAAGATCAAGTCGACGGCTGACGATATTGCTGGCAGCGCAAAAGTACAGAAGCACTAAGATCTTCTCTGTACTTTCTTAATGGCCGAGGGGCGCCCGAAAGCTTGAAAAGCGACCGTGCGTCGCCTCGCCATCTTTATTCTGAGAAAGACAAAGGACGATTGAAGCTCGGTAGCAGCTTTGAGCAATGTCGACTGCCCACTCGTCCGCCGCATAGGATCGCCATATCGGCACGGCGTGCTCTGCCGCCGTGCACGTATTGCATGGTGCGCCAGGAGATAGGCCCTTTTGGGATTGGCGCACTGCACGCTCCCCAGCGCCATCAAACGTCGGCACTCGTCGTTCAGTAGTTGTAGAGCATGCCTCGGCCCGACATGAACAGGCGACCGTAGACGCCGGTGTCCGCGACAATCCGCGAGACGCCTCCGTAGCGATGGTTGTCATCGTCGATACGGACCCACGTTGCGCCCTTGTCGTCCGAGCGATACACAGCGTCCTTGCCGTTGACCGTACCCACCAGATAGACGGCTGCCGTGTAAGCGGCGCCAGTTGCCGGCACACCCAGGGCGACCTTGATGGCGCCGTGTACGTTGGTGGGTTCCGCGCCCACCGTTGCCATACCGGTCAGCTTCGTCCATGTGGCGCCGGAATCGACGGAATGCCAGAGATTGTTGGCGTCGGCCAGCCAGAGGTCGCCTTCGGCAAAGGGGTTGACCGCCAAGTCCGTCACATTGAAGCCATTGGGCGCCCAGGTTTGTGAACTGGCACTAAAGGTGTGCCCACCGTCGGTTGAGTAGTAGAACTTGCCGGAATTGGACGGGTACCACCAGTTGCCGCCGTGCTCGTAGGCGTAGACCTTGCGCGGGTTCTTGCGGTCAGCCGCCATGTGATACGCGACCGCAGGAGCTGGCAGGTTGGTCGCGGTCCATGTGGCGCCGCTGTCGGTGGTGTAGTACGGCACCGCACCGGCAATTGCCCAGATCACGCTGGCGCCATCCGCCGTAACCACCACGCTGGATTGATCGCCCGAGTGCGTCGCTGCCACCGGAGGCACGCTGGCAAAGCTCGTCCAGCTGGCGCCGGCGTCGGTCGAATAGGCCCCCTTGGAGGTACCGAACGTGCCGACTGCGGCGATGTAGGCCGGATTGTTCCAAGCCATGTCGATGCCCGTTCCGTTACCGCCCTTCCCAAGGGGTGGCGATGCACCGAGGTTCGGGGATCGCGTCGCGGCCGCGGTCAACGACGTGTGGACATAGAGGCCAGTATCCCCTTGCCCGCTGGCGAGTACATAGGATGCGCCAGGCGGCGGCGCCACCATCGCGAGGTTGATCATCTCCTCGATCCCGTTGACGTCGAAACTCCAGTGCGGTGTTGACGAGGAGAACGCATCGCGCGTCGACCACACACCGCCGCCAGTCACATAAGACACATGATCGGGATTGAAGGGATCGATCTGGAGGTCGTCTGTCCAGCCCCAATACTCGGGCGACGAAGCGCCTGTCGTGCCAGATGCGTCATGGAAATTGTGGGTTCCGTTCACATCGCCTGACCTGCCGAACTCCGACCAAGTCTGGCCACCATCGGCCGAGCGCATGGCAACCTGCACCCATGCCGAGTCGCCCCATGTGCCCGACACGCCAAATGCAATTTCCGTCATCGCACCGCTGCCTTGCACCGAAATGCCACCGATACCGCCGTAGTACTGGCCCTCGCCAGAGGCGATCAGCTTTGTCCACGTCGCGCCGCCGTCAAACTTGTAAAGGAGCGACGGCCCACCGCTACCCGGGCCCGGTCCGGTCGTGAATGGGACGTACAGCATGCCGTCAGCTGCACGGGCCAGATGCGGAATATGTATCTGGTTGCTCGCAATGGCGCTGGTGACCGCAGTGGGAAGCGCAACGCCCGACCACGTTGAACCGCCATCGATCGACTTGTAGAGGTAGGCGCCGAGCCCCGCCAGGCTCTTGTAGTCGGGTGCCACACCCACGTAAATCGTTGGCGTCGCGTTGCCGGTCGGCGTAAAGCCTATGGTTGGAACGGTGGCGTCCAGCACAACAAACTCGACGCCGATAGGGCTCCCCTGGCTGGCGCTGGAGATATCGGTCGAGGTCATGACGTAGGACGACAGCGAGCTGACCTGGCTCCAATGCATGCCGGAGTCCGTGCTTTTCCAGAGCCCGGCAGTGCGAGACGCATAGAACATGGTCGAAGGCCGATTCGGGTCAACTACCAGTCGCTCGCCGACCGCCCTGCCCTGGTTGTTCGATCCCACCGGAAAGGGCAGCGTCACGTAGTTCCACGTGTTGCCCTGATTGGACGAGTAGTAGAAACGCCCGTTTCCGGATGACGCGTACATGCCCGTTGTCATGTAGACCGCATTGGCATTCGACGGATTCACAGCCAGGCTTTCGACACCCACGTATCCGCCATCAAGGCGACTGAAGCCGTCGGTCATTGCGGTCCAGTTGCCGGCAGTGTTGTCCCAGCGGTAGGCACCGGCGACGTCTGTTCTCGCATAGCGCAAGTTGGCCACGGTCGGGTGGTAGACCACCCCCGGCACGTACCCGCCGCCGCCCATCTTGACGTTGGCCCAACCGGCGGACGGTGCCACGGACGCCGTCGAGCCAGACGTGCCGCCGGAACCATCCGTTGGGCTTGGCGTGGCACCCGCGCCGGGGGAGGTCGAACTCGTGCCGGTTGAGAGCGCGCTTGTTGTGGCATCACTCCCGCCGCCACCGCACGCACCCAGCAGCAAGGCGGCGGAAATGGTTGCGAAGAATTGTTTGCTTGTCAGCAACATGGTGGTTTTCACGATCAAGAGAGACAAAGGCAGCCCGCGAGTGCGTGCCGTGATTTGCGAGTACGCGCAAGGCGACGGAGCGTTCCGCCGCCAGGGACCCACCACTGCTATCTGTGCAGTGCTCAGCGCGCCGCAGGCGATCCGCAGAGCCTGGACGAGCCGTTAAAGGTCGAAGCGTCGTTCATGCGGCTCGCCCTGAAGACCCTCGCCCGATCGTGAAGTGGCCGCGCCAATGGTTTGCTCTGGAGCCCGCCAGCGGGTCTCGTGATACCTGTTTGTTGCTCATACACCCTCCCGACTTCTTGTTGTCGTCAAATCTGCGGCACTGACACAGGGGCCAGTCATCCCCCCACGGAAGTGGGGTGCCTCGTTTGCACGTGTCGTATCCCACGCCCCCTTCATGCGTGTCAAGAATCGGACGGGCGTGCTGAGATTATTTGAGGGTCTTGGCGCGTACGCCCGGACACTGTGAGCGGGAAAAGAGCACTAACAACCCGTTGCCAACGCCGCTGGCAGCCCCTCAATCGCTCACTCCAAATGCCTCCGTACGCGCTCGGCGGGAGTTTCGTACTGGCAGATCCCGCCAGCTGCCGGGCAACACCACCTCCGGCCCGACGGTGCCAGCACGCCTGCGTTTCGCCCGGTCACGGGTGCGGGTTCTGATGCGGACGACGGTCTATCGAAACGAACGTAACAAAGCCGCAACGCACCATTTCCGATCTGGAAAGCGCACGGTCTTGACCCCATCAAATCATATTTATACTATACCGTTCAGTTTAGTTTTATCTCGCGGTGCCCCGAATACTTAGGAAGCTGTCATGTACTCGACTCCATCTGCTATCCCCTCATTGCTGGCCGCGCTTGCGGCAGCGTCTTTACTTGCTGCCTGCGGCAAGCCGCCCGGTGGCGCGCCCCCGGCGGAGGGCACGCCAACCATGGGTGTGGTGACCGTACAGTCGCAGCGCGTGGCACTCAGTACAGAGCTGCCCGGCCGCACCGTTCCATTCCAGATTGCCGATGTGCGGCCGCAGGTCAACGGCATCATCAAGGCACGCAAGTTCCGCGAAGGCAGCGACGTCAAGGCGGGTGAGCCGCTCTACCAGATCGACCCCGCCACTTACCAAGCCACCTACGACAGCAATGTGGCCGCGCTGGCCAAGGCGCAAGCCAACCTCAAGAGCACGCGCCTGAAAGCCGAGCGCTACAAGGAGCTCGTGGCCATCCAGGCCGTCAGCCAGCAGGACTACGACGACGCGGCGGCCGCCCTGGCTCAGGGCGAAGCCGATGTGGCAGCCGCCCGAGCCAACATAGAGACAAGCCGCATCAACCTGGCTTATGCCCGCGTGGACGCGCCTATCTCGGGGCGCATCGGCAAATCAAGCGTGACACCCGGCGCCCTGGTTACCGCCAACCAGACCACCGCGATGGCAACGATTCAGCAGCTCGATCCGATCTACGTTGATGTGACGCAGCCCAGCGCCGCGCTGCTGCGCCTGAAACAAGCGATGGCGCGAGGCGACCTCCAAAAGGCCGGGGCCAATGCGGCCACTGTGCGGTTGCAGCTGGAAGACGGCAGCACGTATCCGTTGGAAGGCAGGCTGGAGTTTTCCGATGTCACGGTCGACCAGAACACCGGCTCGGTGACGCTGCGCGCAGTGTTTCCCAACCCGAATGCAGTGCTGCTCCCTGGCATGTATGTGCGTGCGGTGCTAGCCGAAGGCGTGAAGGATGAGGCTGTGCTCATACCACAGCAGGCCGTGGCACGCGACAGCACCGGCAAGCCCTTCGCCTATGTGGTGGGAGCCGACCACAAGCTGCAGCGGCGTGCACTGGAAACCGACCGCACCGTCGGCGACCAATGGCTCGTACGCTCGGGCCTGCGCGTGGGCGATCAACTCGTGGTGGACGGTTTGCCGCGTGCATTGCCCGGCGCAGAGGTCAAGACAACCCCGTGGACAACGAAGGCACCCGCACCATCCACTTCCAAGCCGGCGACCGTGGCCGCTAACTGATCCGGGACACCACCATGGCACGCTTCTTTATCGACCGCCCCATTTTTGCGTGGGTGTTGGCCATCATCGTGATGCTGGCGGGTGCGTTGGCCATCGCGACATTGCCCATCGCGCAGTATCCGAGCATCGCACCACCGGCCGTGTCGATCACGGCCACGTATCCGGGGGCATCGGCCAAAACGCTGGAAGACACCGTCACCCAGATCATCGAACAAAAGATGAAGGGGTTGGACCGCCTGAGCTACATGGCGTCCACCAGCGAGTCTTCTGGCACCGCCACCATTACGCTGACGTTCGAAAACGGCACGGACCCGGATACCGCGCAGGTGCAGGTGCAGAACAAACTCGCGCTGGCCACACCGCTGCTGCCACAGGAGGTGCAACAGCAAGGCGTGCAGGTGGCCAAATCCGCCACGAACTTCCTGAACGTGCTGGCCTTCACTTCAGAAGACGGCAGCATGAATGGCTCCGACCTGTCCGACTATGTGGCCGCCAACGTGCAGGACGCGATCAGCCGGGTGGAAGGAGTGGGTGACACGACGCTGTTCGGCTCGCAGTACGCCATGCGCATCTGGCTGGATCCGAACAAGCTCTCCAACTTCAGTTTGACGCCGCTGGACGTCAAGAACGCCATCCAAGCGCAAAACGCGCAGATCTCCGCAGGCCAACTGGGTGCCATGCCGGCATTGGCGGGACAGCAGATCAATGCGACCATCACCTCGCAAACGCGCCTCAAGACTGTCGAAGAATTCGGCAACATCCTGCTACGCACGCAAACCGATGGCTCGCAGGTGCGCCTGCGCGACGTCGCCCGCATCGAGCTGGGGAGCGAGAACTACAACACGGTCGGGCGCTACAACGGCAAGCCGGCCGCCGGCCTGGCGATCAAGCTGGCGACAGGCGCCAACGCACTCGATACCGTCAAGGCGATCGACGCCCGCGTGACCGAACTTGAGCGCTTCTTCCCGCCAGGCATGAAGGTGCAGAAGCCATACGACACCACGCCATTCGTCCGCATCTCGATTGAAGAGGTAGTGCGCACGCTGGTTGAGGCCATCGTGCTGGTGTTCC
Organism: Ralstonia sp. 22111; assembly: GCF_052045895.1. NCBI lineage: Bacteria > Pseudomonadati > Pseudomonadota > Betaproteobacteria > Burkholderiales > Burkholderiaceae > Ralstonia > Ralstonia sp. 22111. The sequence continues at coordinate 383,560 of NZ_JBQEPR010000003.1, forward strand.
TGGTGATGTATCTGTTCTTGCAGAATTTTCGCGCCACGCTGATCCCGACCATCGCGGTGCCGGTAGTGTTGCTGGGCACGTTTGGCGTGCTGGCTACGTGCGGTTTCACCATTAACACACTGACTATGTCTGCCATGGTGCTGGCCATCGGCTTGCTGGTCGACGATGCCATCGTGGTGGTGGAGAACGTCGAGCGCGTGATGAGTGAGGAAGGCCTCTCACCCAAGGAGGCAACGCGCAAGTCGATGGGGCAGATCACGGGCGCGCTGGTCGGCGTTGCCCTCGTGCTGGCTGCTGTGTTCGTGCCGATGGCGTTCTTCAAGGGCTCGACGGGTGTGATCTACCGGCAGTTCTCGATCACGATTGTGTCGGCGATGACGCTGTCGGTGCTGGTGGCGCTGGTGCTCACCCCTGCCCTCTGTGCCACCCTGCTCAAGCCCGTTGAGAAAGGCCACGTGCAGGCCACCACCGGCTTCTTCGGCTGGTTCAACCGGACCTTCGACCGCGGCAATCAGCGGTATCAGGGCATCGTGCGCCACATGCTGGGCAAGGGCTGGCGCTACATGGTGGTCTACGGCGTGTTGTTCGCGCTGGTGGTGGTGGGTTTCATGAAGCTGCCGGTCGGCTTCCTGCCGGATGAAGACCAGGGCTCGCTGTTCGTCCTGGCGCAGCTGCCGCCGGGCGCCACCAATGCGCGCACCGAAGACGTGCTGCGCCAAGTGGAACACCACTTCCTGGTCGACCAGAAGGACGCAGTTTCAGGCGTGTTCTCCGTGGCGGGTTTCAGCTTTGCAGGCAGCGGCCAGAACATGGGCTTTGCCTTCGTCAAGCTGCGCCCGTGGAACGAGCGCAAGGGCGAGGCGCTCAGCGTCAACGGTGTCGTGGATAAGGCGTTCGGCTTCTTTGCCACTCTGCGCGATGCCCGGGTGTTCGCGTTTGCGCCGCCCGCCGTGGCAGAACTGGGCAACGCCACCGGCTTTGACCTGATGCTGCAAGACCGTGCCAACCTCGGCCACGACGCTCTGAGGCAGGCCCGTAACCAGCTGCTCGGTACGCTATCCAAAGACCAGCGCCTGGTGGCCGTACGCCCCAACGGGCAAGAAGACACGCCCGAGTTTCAACTCAAGATCGATGCGCACAAAGCCGAAACGCTCGGTGTCTCCATCTCCGATATCAACACCACCCTTGCCACCGCTTGGGGCAGTAGCTACGTGAACGACTTCATCGACCGGGGCCGCGTCAAGAAAGTCATGCTGCAGGCCGATGCGCCCTACCGCATGAACCCGGGCGACATCGACAAGTGGTACGTGCGCAATAGCGCCGGAACCATGGTCCCCTTCACGGCGTTCGCCAAGGTCGACTGGATGTCGGGTTCCCCCCGCCTGGAGCGCTACAACGGCGTGCCATCAATGGAAATCCTGGGTATGGGCATGCCGGGCAAAGCCTCCAGTGGCGAAGCGCTGGCCATCGTCGAAGATGCCGTCGCCAAGCTGCCCGCGGGCATCGGCTACGCGTGGACCGGCCTCTCGATGCAGGAGAAGGCCTCCACTGGGCAAACCACCCTGCTCTACACGCTGTCGATCCTGATCGTGTTCCTGTGTCTGGCCGCGCTGTACGAAAGCTGGGCGATCCCCTTCTCGGTGATCATGGTGGTGCCGCTGGGCGTGTTCGGTGCGCTGCTGGGTGCCGTGCTCACCTGGAAGATGAACGACGTGTATTTCCAGGTGGGCCTGCTGACCACCATCGGACTGGCGTGCAAGAACGCGATCCTCATCGTTGAATTCGCCAAGGAGCTCAACGAGCACGGCAAGAGCCTGGTCGATGCCGCCATGGCGGCCGTGCGCATGCGCCTGAGGCCGATTCTGATGACGTCCCTGGCGTTCATCCTCGGTGTGGTGCCAATGGTGATGGGCACAGGTGCCGGCGCCGGTGCACAGCACGCGCTCGGTGTCGCTGTCATCGGTGGCATGTTGTCCGGCACAGTGCTCGCCATCTTTTTCGTGCCGCTGTTCTTTGTGCTTGTGCGGGGGCTATTCAAGCGCGGGCCGGCTGCGGCGCCCGTTCATGCCCAACCGACCGACGCCGCTGCCTCGTAAGGACGTTCGAGATGAACCGTTTTCCGTTTTCCTCCACACTGCTCCCGTTGGCCGCCATGCTGACGGGCTGCAGCCTCATGCCGGCCTACCAACAGCCGGCCTCCCCTGTGCCCACGGCCTTTGCCGATGTCGCTACTGCAGCGCCTTCCGCAGACAGCCCCGCTGGCGAGACTGCCTCGCCGGTAGCCCAGATTGGCTGGCGCGAAGTCTTTACCGATCCACATTTGCAACGGGTCATTGAGCTGGCATTGGCGAATAACCGGGATCTTCGCGTCGCCGTGCTCAACATCGAGAAAGCCCGAGCCCAGTATCGCGTGCAGGACGCTGCGCTGTTCCCCTCCGTCAAGGCCAGTGGCAATGAGAACGCCAGTCGCACGCCGGCCGGTCTCTCTGGCATCGGACAACCGCTGGTCGCACATAGCTACAGCGCCACGCTAGGTTTCAGCGCCTATGAACTGGATTTCTTCGGGCGCGTGCGCAGTCTCAGCGCGCAGGCGCTGGAGCAGTACCTTTCCACCGCGGAGGCGCGCCGCAGCAGCCAAATCAGTCTGATTGCGGAGGTCGCCACTGCGTACCTGACGCTTGCCGCAGACCAGGACCAACTCAAGCTGGCGCAGGACACCCTCGTCAGCCAAAGCAACACTTACCGGCTCAACCAGCGCAGTTACGAACTGGGCACCGTGTCCAAGCTGACGCTGCGCCAGTCGCAGACAAGCGTGGACAGCGCCCGCGTAGACGTCCAGCGCTACACGGCGCAGGTCGCGCAGGACCGCAACGCGCTGGTGCTGCTCGTCGGTACCGATGTGCCCGCCGAGCTACTGCCCCAATCGCTGCCCGATACATCGGCGGCTGCCGGCAGCGTACTCGCCAGCATTCCGCCCGGCTTGTCGTCCGACCTGCTGCAGCGACGGCCCGACATCCTGCAGGCCGAGCATGATTTGAAGGCGGCCAATGCCAACATCGGTGCGGCACGGGCGGCGTTTTTCCCCAGCATCAGTCTCACGGGTTCGGCGGGCACTTCCAGCGCAAGCCTGGGGAGCCTGTTCAAGGCGGGCTCGGGAGCGTGGAGCTTCGGCCCGCAGATCTCGTTGCCCATCTTTGACGGCGGGGCCAACCGGGCCAATCTGGACATCGCAAAGACGAACCGCGACATTGCCGTGGCGCAGTACGAGAAGGCCATCCAGACCGCATTCCGCGAAGTGTCCGATGCGCTGGCGCAGCGCAGCACGCTGGGCCAGCAGCTCGAAGCGCAGCAATCGCTGGTGGATGCCACTGCCGAGAGCTACGTCCTTGCCACCGCTCGCTTCAAGCGCGGCGTCGACAGTTACCTCAACGTGCTGGATGCGCAGCGCTCGCTCTATACGGCGCAGCAAAACCTGATCAGCACGCGCCTGTCCCGCTTTACCAACCTTGCAACGTTCTACAAGACGCTGGGCGGCGGTTGGGTAGAGAACACCGGTACGCCCGCAGCGGCCGCAACCACGACGCCACGGGCCTCCGGCGTCTGAGGCATCGCATCGATGGCGAAACGAACCGCCGCCGGCGCAGCGCAGACCCGCCAGCGCGTCATCGATGCAGCCATTGCGCTGTTCTCGCAGCACGGTGTCCATGCCGCCACCCTGGAGGATGTGGCTCTTCAGGCGGGCGTCACCCGTGGGGCGGTTTACGGGCATTTCGGTGGTAAGCCTGCACTTTTGGCAGCCGTTCTTGCCGGCCTGCGCTGGCCATTGGACATCGGCGATGATCTGTGGGGCTACGCCATGCATCCGCGGCCCTTGCAACACCTCCATGCGCACCTGCATGCCAAGTGGATGCAATGCGTGCAAGACGACCCGCAGTGGCCAGTGTTGCGCCTTGTTCTACGGCAAGCCGATTGCGCCCAGTGGCCTCAGCCCGCGATCGACCAGATCGATCGCCTCAAGGCGCGCGCCATCGCAAACCTAGGCTACGTGATGCGCGCCGCATGCAAGCGCAATCAACTCCGTGCCGACATGACACCGGAGGCTGCCGCCCGCTATGTGCATGCCGTTGGCATCGGACTATTGCGGGAGCACACCGGCGCGTTGGCCGACGGTGTGCACATCGATATCCAGCCGTGTCTGCGTGCGTGCGTTGACGGTATAGAGAACATCCATCAGACCGCGACCACCGAAGCCATCTGACGTTGGCCTCTGCGCCATTGCAGGGCGGTCGATGGCATACACTCTCGCTTTCGCTGCGGTGATGCGGCACAGGATCAGGAAAACATGCATGCGCAAAAAGACAGAAGAGAAACGGCAAGCCATTGTTGACGCCGCTTTTCGCGTGTTCATGGAGGTCGGTTTCGATCAGGCCTCGATGTCAGATATCGCGGCCCGCTCAGGCGCATCCAAGGCGACGCTCTACAACTATTTCAGCTCAAAGGAAGAGATGTTCGCGGAGATCATGAGCGGCACCGCCGCCGACGAGATCCGCGATGCCTTTGCGCAGTTGAAATCGACTGGCCCGATCGCCGACACGCTTATCGTGTTTGGCGAGCACTACCTGAATGCCATCTTGCAACCGTCGATTCTTGCGATCCGCCGCCTGGCCATCGGCGAAGGCAATCGGTCCGACCTCGGGTGCGCCTTTTATGAGCGCGGCCCCAAGATCGGCTGGGGGATGTTGACCGAGTTTATCGCCGAGGCCATGAAAGCAGGCAAGCTAAAGCGCGCCAACCCGGACGTCGCCGCAGCGCATCTACATGCGCTGTATGAGGCCGAATGCGTGGAACTGTGCCTCTTCGGTGTGCCTGTCGACATCAGCCGCGCCCGCATATCTGAGATCATCGCCCGCGCAGTCGCGGTGTTCATGGCGGCATATGGAACCCCCAAATCCGGAACCAAGGCCAAATGATGGGGGATCGGCACTGACCGAGGAAAGACGAACTCTGACCGATTGAGTCGTCCTGCCCATCACGATTCGTCCGCTGCCTGTTCCCGTGCCGATCATGGAGCAGACCGTCCAATGGCACCAGCATCGCACATCCGACCCGGGACTGCGTTGGCTGCGCGGGCTTCTTAACGAAGCTGTCACGGTGATGGATGCATCGCAGGCCTCTCCAGGGACCGCTTAGATCTGGCTGAAACTTGCGACCGCTTCAACCATCGCGATGAGGACGTGAAACCGTTGCTGCGTGGGCTTCTGCAGGTAACTCCTACCCTCGACATTCAACCCATTCTGGTCCGGTTTGGGTAGGAATTACCCAAAAAAAAGCTCGCTATGCAAGCGAGCAAAACGTCCGCAGAGGAGGGGTCGTCCGGACGTAGGGAACAGTTGAGCAAGCGCGCGTGGTCAGGCGCGTACATCCAGCGCAACGCCGAGCGTTGCCTGGCAGTGCAACGCCATCTTCGTGCTGTCCGATATGTTCAGAGAACCCATAGCGGAAGAGCCGCGACTTCCGAAATCGAATCCTTCCGCAGTACAGAGGATTTGCCCGAGAACCCCCTCGTAATGCTCAATGGCTTGCCGTTGCACGAGAGGAATCGAGAAATCTTTGAGCAACTCGTTTTGAGTTTGCCCTGTGACTGCATGCAAAAGGGAGTACACCCCTGTTTGATATGCCGCATCAGAGAGCGCGTAGTTGCCCGGCGCGACAGTTTTTGCCATGAGTTCCATGAACCTCGATCGCACGGCGACCAGGCGAAAGAGCGGATCGCTGGCCAAGTCCGCGTCTGTATCGCTCGCAAACAAAAGAAGTTCGGCCCAGCGGCCCAGGGTTTTCGTCCCGACGCGCATGATGGCTTCGCGCACCGTGACGGCAACGGGCTCATTTGCACCATAGGCTGCCGATTGGGCAAGCTTCATCAGTCGCGTAAGCAGTAGTGGGCTCTTCTTTACAAGGCTCTCCAGTTGCGTGATAGACGGATCGTCTGCCAACGCTTTTAGTAGCGCAAATAGCGTGCTCGCGCATTGAGGTAATCGACGCTGAGACAGTAGTTCCGGCAACGCAAAGAAATATCCCTGAAAAAGATCAAAGCCTTGCGCATGCAGCGATACGTGCTGTGCATGCGTTTCGATCTTCTCCGCCAACGCGGTGCACTGGTAGCGCCTGGATGCAGCAAGGATTCGCTCGATATCAGCCGGCTTTGTTGCGCTTACGTCCACTTTGATGACGTCGGCCAACTCGAGCATGCTGGGTGGGATCGCGTCAATATCGATCACGTCGTCCAGAGCAAGTTTGAAACCGAAGTCGTGCAGGGCCTTGCATTGATCGATTGTCGGGTCATCGAACTCGATTGTCTCAAGCAGCTCCAGCGCAAAACGGTGGGGGGGCAATATTGTCAGCACATCCAGGTCGAGACCCTGCATGCCAACATTGACATAGCCGACCACATCGCCCAGCACACGATCAACGCCGAATTCGCTGATTGTGTTGAGAATCACATTGGACGTCGCAGCCGCCCCATCTGCAAAGTTCGCACTGAGGCACGCGTCGCTTCCGCGAAAAAGCAGCTCGTATGCAACCAAGCGCCCTTCGCGGTCAACTATTGGCTGCCTGCCTACAAGAACCTGACTCTCACACCGTTCCATTGGTGGCAGCATCTGCACCCCCTACCGGCGGGTGCGTAACGCCTTCATGCTCGTCTTTGGCGCGGTCCACCATGATGATGTGGGCGCAGAACTCACCCAGATCATGGAGTGTGGCGAAGTCTTCCGTGCTCAGTTCGCGTGGAACAACATCAAGCACACACAAGGTGCCAAGCGCGAGTCCAGAACGATCGAGCAGAGGCATACCTGCGTAGAAGCGAATGTGTGGTGGCCCTGTCACCAACGGATTGGATGAAAAGGCCGGGTCAGCGGTGGCATCTTTCACCACGAAGGGCGCTGTGCCACAGACCGCATGCGCGCAGAATGCCCATTCGCGAGGAGTCTCCCGCACATCGAGGCCATGGCGCGATTTGAACCACTGGCGTCGCTCGTCCACGATCGAGATCAGTGCCATAGGCACGCGTAACGCGTGGCAGACGATTCGTGTGATTCGATCAAATTTCGGGTCATCTGCGGTATCCAGAATTCCGCAGTTCAACACCGCCGCCAAGCGCTCGGCTTCGCGTTCGCCCACTGGATAAGATGTCATCAAGGTCTCCGTGAACGCCACTGGCTTATGCAATCTGGAAGCGCTGGACTTGGTGAGCGAGCGCCTTTCCTTGCTCTTCCAGTGCTTGCGAGGCCGCGGCCGATTCCTCGACGAGCGCGGCGTTGCGCTGCGTCATTTCATCCATCTCCGACACAGCGATATGGATCTGGGCGATACCCTGACTTTGCTCCGTGCAGGCAACTGCGATCTGCTCAATGAGGTTCGTCACGCCCAGTACCGAGGTGGTAACGGACTGCATTGTCTTCCCGGCCCTACCTGCCACGAGCGCGCCCTCTTCAATCTGGGCCAGAGAAGTCTCAATGAGCTCTTTGATTTCCTTCGCAGCCTTTGATGATCGCTGCGCCAATCCACGCACCTCGCTCGCCACGACGGCAAAGCCTCGGCCTTGTTCGCCCGCGCGTGCCGCTTCCACCGCCGCGTTCAATGCCAAGATGTTCGTCTGAAAGGCAATCCCTTCGATCAAGCCAGTAATCTCACCAATGCGCGCCGAGCCAGCGCTGATCTTGGTAATCACACTGACCACGTCATCAACTTCGGCATTTCCTTGGCGGGCAACTCCCGAAGCGTCAGTCGCAAGCGCCGCAGCCTGCTGCGCGTTGGAAGCATTCTGTTGGACCGTTGTGGTGAGCTCTTCGACACTGGAGGCGACCTGCTCAAGCGCCGATGCCTGCTCCTCGGTCCGGCTGGAAAGATCAACGTTTCCACTGGCGATTTGTGTCGAGCCGGCCGAAACAGAGTGAGCAACCTCTCCTACCTCGCCTACCAGCATGCCCAACCCTTCGCTGATCGTCTTCATGGAAGAAAGCACGCTGCCGGGGTGCGCCGTTTCAAAGCCCGCCTGTGGCCTGAAATCGCCGCTGGCAATCCGCGTGGCAGATTGGGCCAAAACGGCAGGTTCAGCACCGAGTGAACGGAGCAGGTTGCGTCCAATGGCATAGCCCAAAACGATTGCGAGCGCGCAGCCAAAAAGCCCTGCAAAAATAGCCACCCACAGCCCTCTGTCAGCACGCATCTGGGCATCCGCCACCGCAGCATTTGAGCGGCTAAGCGCGTAGTCTTTGTACGCGCGCACAGCACTATCAAGCGCCTCCAGGAGTGGGATGCATTCGCGGTTGATCATGTCGGTGGCGGCACCGCGTTGTCCCACTTGTGCGAGCCTGACAATCTCCAGCGCGACCGGGCCGTACTTGTTCTCGACCGTACGAATCGCCGCAATCAGGCGGCGGGCTTCGTCAGTCGATCCAGGCCCGGTTTTCGCCTCGGATTCCAACCGCGAAAGCGTCTCTCCCACCGTTGCATGCGCCTCTGCAACGTCCCTCAACTCTCGTGCGCGACTCTGCTCCGTATCAGCTAGCACGATGTTTCGAGCAGCAATTGCACGGCGGTCTACCGCTGCCCGCACGGCATCAGCGAGCTTTGTTCTCAGGTACAAGCCCCGATCAAAATTGCTGAACTGCGCGCCCAGGGCGTTCAGTTCGTAACAGCCGATTGCGGCCACAACCACGACCAATAACGCCAGCGCCGCGAAAGCTGCGCCAAGTCTTGCCTTTACAGTCATAGAGCTCCCCGCTCAAAAGTGCCTCTTTACGAGACTTTGTTTTGCGAGAGCGTAGAGGTTCGAGCTGCTGCAGGGTTGGGCCAACCTGACTAGACCTTAATAGTTAGTCTTTGCGGTAATTAGCGTGGATGCATGCAGAGGAGCGCGGTTTGTTACTGTCAATAACAAACATGCAGGGAGACTGCTTGCCCCTTCCGCTTTGAAACGGCAATCCCTCCCGTAGAGGTATTTTGAAAAATAAGCCGCCTCAAGTCTCACTCATGATGTGGTATATCAGCCGCAAAGAACTAGTCCTATTGGATGATTTCGGCTTTATGAATTTTTCAGGTTTGCGCAAACGCAAACGGTTGCGCAACCAAAATATGCTTTATAAAGCTCTTATAGCGCTGAACTTGCATGGTGGAACACAGGTTTGGTTACAGTGCCCTTTCATCCTTCTGATGTTTGTCTTTTTTTGGATACAAGACCCGGATGCAACTTGGGGAGTTGCCACCAGTTCACCCGGCCAAGCTCCGCCGGGGCAACTGGAAGAAGTTGGCACACCACCTCGCTGATTGCCTGCATTTCGAGCAAAAAAATGCGCCCTGTACAAGGGCGCTGACGCTTTTGCCTTTGAAACGGACGTCGGAAGACGCAGGCGCAGAGAGGCGGGATTACGGGGGAGTGGACAGCCTGCGTACTTTCATCTTCGGCGACCCACAAAGGAACGCAACGAAAATACGCGCCCGCATCGATTGCCTCTTAGCGCTGAATCGGAACTGAGTGCGATCTTGGTTCTCATAGCTGTCAGTGAAGTTGCCCCGTGGAGCCCCCCCCGCCAATCCCCGGACACAGTCCCCCACTTAAACGACGGGTAGAGTTCGAATAACGCCATTCCCAACGGCTCGGGGGTGTCTAGGAAAACCGGGGCGATTCCCCCCATTTTGCGGCCCATTGGTTCAGCGGGCTGAGAGCCTCTAGAAGCCCTAATCCCTGTTCCGTCAGGAAATACCCATCGCCCTCATGCGCCACCAGGTCGACGGCCCTGAGTTCCTTGAGTCGGGTATTCAGTTGAGCGGGGTTGGTCGCTGCGGCTTCCTGAAGCGCTCTGAAGGTCATAGGCGTCCCCTCTCGCAGCTCCCATAGGATTCGTAGGGTGCTCCGCCTGCCTAGTAGATCGAGGACCACCATGATTGGCCGTCCGGTGCTCGAACCACGGGCCTTCTTGCCGACCATCAACGTTGCTGCTTTACTTTTCATAGCACCCTGCCTAGCATGCTATGAATTCTATAGCAAAGGGGCACCGATGGTTGCCAGAGTTGCACCAGCAGTCGCACCGTATTCGCCTTCGGTGCAAGAGGAGCTAAACAAGCTCATGGGGCCCGGCCGCGACCCGCTGGTCCTGTTCACCACGCTTGCGAGGGACGAAAGGTTATTCAAGAAGTTTTTCGCCAGTGGGCTCCTCGAACGAGGAAATCTGACCCTAAGGGAGAGGGAGATTGTCATCGACCGTACTACTGCCCTATGCCATTCCGAGTATGAGTGGGGTGTCCATGTATCGATCTTTGGACAAAAGGCTGACCTCACCGAGGATCAGATCCGGTCGCTTGCTTTCGGCGAGGCGGACGACGTTTGCTGGGGCTGGAAAGAATCTCTGCTAATTCGATTTTGCGACGAGTTGCATGAAACCTCGACCATATCCGAGGGGCTCTGGGTGTCTCTGCGCAGGGAGTTCTCAGAGGAGGCGATCATCGAGCTCTTGATGGTCGCGGGCTTTTATCACACCGTCAGCTATCTTACGAACTCGCTCCGCTTGCCGCTGGAAGCGTTTGCCAGACGCTTTACCGACGTCAAGTCATCGAGTCAAACAACATGATCAAAGTCACCGTGATGTACCCGTATACCGAAGGCGCGCGCTTCGACCACGCCTACTACCGCGATCGCCACATGCCGATGATGAAGGCTAGGCTGGGCAGTGCCTGCGCCTACTACACCGTCGAGAAAGGCTTGACCGGCCGAGCCCCCGGCTCACCGCCCGCCTTCGTGGCAATGTGCGCGTTCTACTGTGACTCGGCCGAAGGCTACCTGGCCGCCAGCCAGCAGCACAGCGCCGAGATCCGGGGTGACATCGCCAACTACACCGACATCGTGCCGGTAGTCCAGTTGAGCGAGGTCGTTGTCGAGCGGTCGGATCTCTTCACTTAAATTCCTTGGGCTGCCTCCCACGATGATCGAGCGGTTCCGGGGCGCCTTACGGGTATGGGTTATGACGATCGACTCGTGACTGAGTGTTATCGCGCGAGCAGAATTGAATCGCCCGGATCTCAGTAGACACACGCCGGCCTCGCCAGCCTGCTCTTACGACATTGAAGCGACCGCGCGTGGCATCTGCCCCGGGACACAGTGGGTGTTCAGATAGCCTATTTCAGGGCGCGCACGCTCATGCCGTCGCTGAGCGTGGTTGGTGGATACATGACCACAGTGTCGTGGTCTTGAAGCCCGTCGAGTATCTGGGCTTCTTCCGCGTTGCGCTGTCCGATCTGAATGGTTCGCTGGACAGCCTTTCCATTGTTGACGATGAACGTGCACCAGTGGTCGGCACAGCGGAATAACGCGCCGATCGGTAGCTTGAGTACATCAGGCTGGTCCGAGATGACAATGCGGCCTTGCACGCGGTACCCATCGTTCAATCTTCCTGGTGGGTCCACAAGGTCCGCGACAATATGGACGCGCTGCTCTTCGACCCCCAGCGCCGACACCTTGGTAAACGCCCCCGGACCGACTGTCCTGACTACCGCGTTGACCGCCAGCGGACCGCCCCACTCCACTACCGATACACGCATGCCTGGACTGATCTTGACAGCATCGGACGACAGCACGTCGACGACCAGTTCATAGCGCGAAGGGTCAGCTAAGACCATGAGGGCCGTACCTGCAAGCACGACGCGTTCGCTTTGCTGTTCGATTCGTAGCAGCACCGAGTTGGCCGGTGCACGCACCTCGACAGGTTGCCCTGCTTCCAACGCCTTCAGATTCGCCATCGCGACGCGCACATCGGCCGCGGCCGACGTCTCCCTTGCGCGTGCGGCCGACAGATCGCTGGCGCTCGAGGCGGACATGGTCCGCATCTGCTCCACTTCCTGCCTCGACATGGCGCCGCTGCTCAGAAGCGTTTCGCCCCGGGCCAGGTCCCGGCGGGCTTGTTCGTAGTCCGCCCTGGCATGAGCGGCGCGCGCCTGCGCCTCTCGGAAAATTGCCTCTGCCGCATCAACCCGTGCGCGTTGCGAAGCCCGCTCCCCGGGCGTCATCGGCACCGGTACCAGGGCGGCGATCACCTGCCCATCTTTGATCTGATCGCCCTCATGCAGCTCAACCCGAAGCAGCCGGCCTGTGATCGGCGCCGTGATGACGTAACGATCATGCGCGCGGATCTCCCCGTCTTCGTCAATGGTGACTTGCAGCGGACCACGAGTGACGCGCCCCGTGTCCACTGCCGCAGGCGCCGGCCAGAGCGCGTACGTGAGCGTCATTGCCAGCGCAAGCGCGGCACCCGCAAGAGCCAGGGACTTTCGCACAGCGCCGCGCTTCATGATTCTCTTGCCTTGAGGACGGCGACGATATCCAGCCGTCTGATCTTGGCCGCCACCAACAGGCCTGAACACACCACCGCCCCACCGGCTACAAGGAATGCGTAAGCGAAGGTCGCCGCATGAACCACAAGCGGAAGCCGGTACAAGTCAGTTGCCAGCCGAGTCGAGAGCAGCCCGCATATGCCGTAGCCAAGAAGGAGCCCGGCTGGCAGCGCTATGGCGGTGAGCACAAACTGCTCGCCAAGGAGAATCCAAGCGACTTCGGTCTGCGTGAACCCGAGCACGCGAAGGGAGGCCAACTGCTGAACACGTTCCGAGTAAGCGATGCGCATGCCATTGAACGCGACACCAAACGCAATCACACAGGCAAAGGCGAAGTTGATGGACGTGGATAGACGAACGCTTTCGTCCATGATCTTACGAAAGCTGGCGATGACGGCCTGGCGAACCGCCACTGCATTGACCGACGGCAGCCGCTTGAGCGTCGCATACAGATGTGCAGACGCGTGCTGATCGACAGACAGCCTCGCCCCTGACCAGTTTCCGCTCTCCCCCAGGAGTTTCGCCAGTGCCGTCTGGTCCATGTAGGCCGCGACGCCCACCAGATCGCCCGACAGCTGCATCAACGTGACTTGTCTGGTTTGGCGCTCGCCTTCAAGCACTTCAACGGTGACCGGATCACCGGGTTTTATGCCGAGGACGGCGGCAAGTCTGGCCGAAACCACCAAGCCATCCGGGGGCATGTGCAGCGGTCTGCCCCCTTCATCAACCAGCCTGTGCAGAGCTGCCTTCGGAGCGATCCCGCTCAGCGAGACCCGCCGAGACCGATACCCAGCGGATAGCCTGACCGGCACATCGCGAAACCCCTCGACCTTCAGCACACCAGGCAGACGTTCGATCGCGTAGACGGCGCGGTGAGATAACGGCTGAGAAAAGGCCACCGTCACATCCTGTCGCTCGATTTGCTGAAACTGAGTATCGAAAAGGAAATCGATGGAGTCGAAGAAAAACCCGCCAACGACGAGAATCGCACTCGCGCATGCAATGGCCAAGGAACCCAGGAGCGACTTGACGGGCTGGCGCGCGATATTGCGCGCAATCATTCGCCACACCACGCTCAGTTGCCGATAGATGCCCGCCCGCTCCACCCAGCCCACTGAAAACGCGGGCGGAACGACTGCGCGAAGGGCCTCGACAGGCATCAACCTCATGGCCTTCGCAGTGCTCGCGATGGCACCTCCGATTGCCGTTCCGAAGCTGATGAAGAACGCCCAGGTTATCGTCGAAAGATCGGCGCGAAATTCGAGGTGGGCAAGCCTGTAGTACCTGGCGTAGAGGTCTGTCAGATACGTCCCCAATGCCAACCCACCTCCAATACCGACAAGGGTCCCTGCGGCAGCAACGACGCACCCGAGTTGCAGGTAATGCAAACCGACTGAAAGGTCACTGTATCCAAACGCCTTCATCAAGCCAATCTGTGAGCGTTGTGTATCGATCAGCCGGGTCAGGACGTTCTGCAAAAGAAACATTGCGACGAGAAAAAAGATGGCCGGCACATAGGTGGCAGTTACGCGGTTCTGCGCGATCTCGTCAGTAATGAACCGATTCGATATCTGGTTTTCCCGGCTGATGGTTCCAAGTCCGCCATACGGCAGCAACGTTCTGTCGATCTGCGCGATGACGTGCGGCGCCGGCACGCTGCCATCGAGAGACAACACAAGATCATTGAAGGCGCCATCCATACGGAACGCTGCCGAAACCGCATTCGTTCCCATCCACACCACGCCGTAGTGACGGTTGTCCGGGAAGATGGAGCCCGCGCCGGCCTCGTAGACATACTCCGGTGAGATTGCAAGACCAACAATGTGCAGTCGCTTCCAGCGGCCATTCAGTATGGCGCTGAAGTATTGGCCTGCCCTCAGGCTGTTGGCATCTGCGAAAGCCGCGCTGACCAGCACTTCGTCCTCTCGGCCGGGCGAAATGTATCGGCCGCTTTGAAGATGCAGCAGGTTCAGCGCGGGCCACCCGAGTTCCGGGATCGAAACAAGGCGCGCTGTGGCCGGCTCGGAAAGGCCGGGAATATCGACCGTGACATCTGACACCACCCGCGCGTCCACATGTGCCACGCCGGGCAATGCAGCAATGCGCGAAGCCGTCTCAAGTGGTGCGCGCTTCAGGTGCACGAAGAGATCGGCAAAGCGATATGACGCGTAGTAGTCCTGCTGGGCGTTCAACAAAGCCAGATAGGTGCTGCGCATCGCAACAAACGTGGCAACTCCACATCCGACAACGAGGACTGCCGCCAAGACCTGCGCCCGCATCTGCCAGAGGTCTCGCCAGAGTAACCGGACGAGCATGGTCACCATGACAGATCTCCCACTCGGGCACGCTGGGCGTTGCGGCGTTGCTCGACAATGGTTCCGCTGCTCATCCGGACAACACGATCCGCCATGTCGGCGATGACGGCGTTGTGCGTGACGATGACGATGAGGGTGCCGAACTCGCGGTTCACCTGCTCGAGCACCTCTAGCACCAACTGACCCGTCCGAAAATCCAATGCGCCTGTCGGCTCATCGCACAGGAGGACATCTGGCCGCTTCGCGACCGCGCGGGCGATGGCAACGCGTTGCTGCTCTCCCCCCGACATCTGCGAGGGAAAGTTGTCCGCCAACGCACCGATCCCCACCCGGTTCAGGGCCTCGGTAGGGTCTAGCGGATGCTCCGCGATGTCCGTCACCAGGGCGACGTTCTCGCGAGCGGTGAGACTTGGAATCAGGTTGTAGAACTGAAAAACGAATCCGACATGCTCCCGTCGGAATCGCGTCAGGCCTCTGTCTCCGGCGTGGGAAAGATCGTGGTCTCGATACACGATGGAACCGGTCGTTGGCGTATCCAGCCCGCCCATCAGGTTGAGTAGCGTGGATTTGCCGCTGCCCGAGGCTCCGAGCAGCACAACGATCTCACCCGCCCCGAGTTGCAGGTCGACGTGTTCCAGGGCGCGCACGCTCACGCTTCCCATGGGATAGACCTTGCTGACGGCCTGAATGTTGAACACCGTTTCCACAACACACCGGTCGGCTAGGGAGGCGGGCGAGTGCGCCGCTCAGATGTTCGGCGCTGCCCTGACGGCGACGTCCAGCG
The DNA here is from genome assembly GCF_052045895.1 of Ralstonia sp. 22111. Taxonomy (NCBI): domain Bacteria; kingdom Pseudomonadati; phylum Pseudomonadota; class Betaproteobacteria; order Burkholderiales; family Burkholderiaceae; genus Ralstonia; species Ralstonia sp. 22111. The sequence continues at coordinate 399,043 of NZ_JBQEPR010000003.1, forward strand.
TTCTGCAATTGCTCGTCCCACCTGCATGCCGGCTTCAATCGCGCCATCCACAGAATCGAAGTCTGCACAGACGTGGTGGAAGCGCTCGAGTTTTGGATACTCCAGCGCGGCGGATTTGGGTGAGCAGACAAAGCCGGTGTAGGCGTACTTGAATCCATCGCACCGTCCAACGACCGCCAAGATGTGAATAGAGCAGCCCCGGTACTGTTCAATTGCCCAGGCCGACATATCGATCTCCTGCAGAGCAGATGGAGCTGTCCTACATGCCAGCCCTATTAAGGCGCTGCCCCTCATATCTGGACGAGCTGTGCCGGGCGAAGAAGAGAGGACCAGCGCACTGATTCCTTCAGGCTACTTGCATTTGCCCGCGACGCGTTGACCTACCTCAATCAGTGCAGAAGCCAGCGCCGCTGGGGCACTCAAAGCAGTTTGACCTGCTCATCGCCCTACCCTTGTCCGTGTGTCTTTGGCCGACGATGCGATCGGTTCCGGTCGCCGCCAGCGCAGACGCTTCGTTTGCAGAAGGTACTGCCAGTCCAGTTTGGCAAACCCATAAACGAGTGCCAGAAACACGACCTGCGACACGACGAAGTACACGCCCATATACGCGCCGTCGATCTCCGTCTCCACATCCAGATAACGGGCACCAATCTGGGCAATGCGCGTCCAGGTCAGGTAGCTTATCCAGCGGCCTGCAAAGAACGGAAGTCCGATCAACCAAAGCCGCATCCCAGTCAAGCCGTAGGCTATGAAGATGTAGTTCGACGGGAACGGGCTGAACGCGTACGCGAGCATCAGTCCAACCGTCATACCTTTGCGCTCTTCAAGCCAGGAGCGCACCACATCGACGTTCTGGCGATCGGCCTCGCGCATCCAGCGATTGCGCACGAGCGTGCAAGATAGCCGCGCCAGAACCAGGCGGCCGAGTGTTGCTGCGCAAGCGGCAATGCCCGCCAGAAGCACCGGGTTGGCATCGGGCCGCGAGAAGCCGATCCATGACATCACCATCCACGTCGGCGGTGCGAACGCCGGCATCACATTCAGCAACAGGATGGTCACGAACAATGCGAGCAGGTTTGTCATGGCGATCAAACCTCCTCACCGAGTACATGGAACAGTTCGTCTTCTTGTGCGCAATGCAGCCGCAGGATGGCATCGAGCCCATACAGCAAGCGTTGCAGCTCCTGCGTTACAGCAGCATCGGGGCCGTCGGGAGAAACATCCGCCACGATCCGGCTCAACAGGTTCGTCACGCGGAATATCTCGCGATGCATGGCGCTCATCGCCGCCATCGGGTCATCTCCACCAAGCAGGCGGGCAACGTCCGGATAAAGCTGGGTATCGTCTCGGCGCTCATGCGGCACCAGAGCGTCCGCCAAGGACTGATTGAGCGATAGCAATGCGGCTTTTGCCGCGCTGCCGGCCATTTGGGGCAGGGTGTCGGCGACCACTCGGATCCGGCTCAGGATGGGTTCCAGCTCCGCGTGTTCGGCTTTGAGACGCGCGACGTCTGCAGAGACGAGTGAATGGGTTGTCTCGTCTTGTGTCGGTCGCAGGGCGCGCAACGCACTGGCGATCGCCAAGACATCAATGACCTCTTGCAGCATTGCGCCCGCCAAGGGTGGCAGTTGCCCCAGCGCTGCGACAACCATGGCGGCCAGCGACAGCGACATGCCGATCATCACGCTCTGCAGCGCGACGCGGCGTGTGCGGTGCGCTATGCGGACCGCGTCAACGAGCCGATCCAGGCGGTCCACCAACAAGACAATGTCTGCAGCTTCCGACGAGGCTGCCGCGCCGCGCGCCCCCATTGCGACGCCAATGTCTGCAGCGGCGAGCGCGGGCGCGTCGTTCACGCCATCGCCGACCATGATCACCTTGCTGTCCGCTCGGGCATTCCGAATCACCGCGAGCTTGGCCGCCGGCGACAGGGCCGCATAGACCTCCGTCACCCCCAGCATGGACGCCACGGATTCGGCAACATCTGGCCGATCCCCGGTCAACATTGCCTGTCGTGTGATGCCCTCCCGGCGCAGGAGCCGCAGCGCGCGAGGCGCCTCAAGACGGACCCGGTCAATCAACTGCAATGCACCCACCAGTTGACCGTCCGCGCCAACAAAGACGGCCGACGCACCGGCATAGCTGACGCGCTTGACGAACGCTTCTACCCAGCCCGGTACATCAGCCGAACCCAAGACATAAGGCAACGCGCCGATCGACACGACATGGCCTTCAACGCGGCCGCACACGCCGGCTCCTGGACTCTCGACCACCGCACTCGGCAGTCGCAGCGTTGCGCCCTGTTCGCGCGCCGCCTTGGCAACGGCTTCTGCCGTGACGTGATTCGATGCCTGTGCGAGGGAACCGGCCAGGCTCAGCACAACGTCGGCAGCGTACTCCGGTGCGCACTCAACGTTGACCAATCGTGCATATCCGCTGGTCAGCGTGCCGGTTTTGTCGAAGAACAGCGTGTCGGCCAACGCCAGCCTCTCCAGCGCGCCACCGCCCTTGACCAGCACGCCCCGCTTGGCGCAACGCGACAGGCCCGACACGATGGCGACAGGCACCGCCAGGATTAGCGGGCACGGCGTGGCCACGACGAGCACGGCAAGACAACGCGCCGAATCACCGGTGAGGATCCAGCTGGCCCCCGCCAGGAAAACGGCGACGCCCCCAAAGGCAAAAGCGTACCGGTCAGCCAGCCTCACGGAGGGGCTGCGTTCCGCCTGCGCCGCACTGACCAGCCGGACAACGCCCGCAAACGTGCTCCTTTCGGCAGACGCACTGGCGATCATTTCGAACGCGGCGCCTACATTCAGCACGCCGCTGCAAATGGCATCCGCCGCCAGGCGATGGCGGGTGACCGATTCTCCTGTCAATGTGGATTCATCCAGATCGGCAGGCCCGGACAAAGTGCCATCCACCGGTACGACTTCGCCGTGCCGCACCAGCAGGCGGTCACCCGCTTGCACCTGTTCCAGACCGACCTGGTGCCACTGCCCGCCGTCGAAGCGATTGGCCCGCTTGGGTGCGTGGCCCAGCAACGCAGTCATCTCGCGTTGCGCACGCGCCTGGGCAAAGTCTTCCAACGTGCGGCCCGTCGCGAGCATCAACGCAATGACCGCCGCGACCAGCACCTCGCCCGACCAGAGTGAAAAGGTGATCGCCAAGACCGCCAAAATGTCCACGCCGGCCTGCCGTCGCACCAGTGACCGAATAATCGTGACGACCAGCGCCAGCCAGTTCGGGACGATGCCAATCAACCAGAGTTGCCGCGCCAGCGCATCGGCACCGAGGTACCGTGCCCATAACCCCGCCGCCATGGTCAGCACCGACAAGGCGAGCAATGCAACGTTGGCGAGCAAGCGCGGAGAGTGCATCGTCTAGCCTCTTGTCGGCGCAGTTTTCATGTGCGCTAGATCATGCGGCGCAGCAGCCGATCCTTCAGGATGAACTCGTGCCAGAGCGCCGCGGCGGCATGCAGCCCGACCACGATATAGACGACCGTCGCGCCCGACTCATGAATTTCCTTGGCCAAGTGGGCCAACGACTTGTCCTGCGCCAACGCCAGCGTCAGATCCAGTCCGAATGGTTGAATCGGCTTACCTGCCAAAGCCAGTGCCAGCACGCCCAAAACGGGCATGCCGACCATCAGGGCATAGAGCGCGCCGTGCGTGAGTCGCGCTACAAGCTGCACCAGCGGTGTGCCCGGGACGGGAGGCGGTGCCTGCGTGCCCACCCGGGCCAGCAGACGCAACACCATCAGGGCGAACACGGAGAGCCCCGCTGTCTGATGGAGCATGAACAGAGCGGCACGCTCGGTGCTGCCTTTCGGGAAGAAATCCATGATTTCGATGGCGACGACGGCGATCGACACCGCCAGAACCACGAGCCAATGGAGCGAGCGCATGGTGAGGGAGTATTTCGGTTCGGATTGCATAGCGTTATCCAGAATGTGTTGAGTGAGGGGTAAGGCTGGAGCAGGTCAATCGTCAAAGTCCCACATCCGGTGCAGATCGAGCTTGAGGCGGCTGTCTGCCTCGAGCAGGTCGACACGGGCGAGCCGCTCGGCCAGCAGGGCCTCCGCTAGACTACGGCGCGTTGCCAGTAGTTCAGTCAAGCCCGACTCACCTGCGCGATATGAACGCGTTGCCCTGTCGGATGCGCTTTTTTGCAGCGTAACCGCTTCCATCTGGGCTTGCGCGCTCGCCCGTTTGCCTTGCAAGTTGCCATAGAGCACGTCGAATTCGGCACCCAGCCGACGCTCGGAACCCAATCTGCGCCGGGCAGCCGCTTCCGCTTCGGCAGCAGCCGCCAGCGCCGCAGAGCGACGATGCACTGAACCGATCGGCATGGCAACGCTCACGCCCATGATGCGTTCGGCACCGCCGCGCTCCACCGTCACGAACATCCCGACGGTGGGGTCAGGCCGACGCTCCAGATCTGCGCGCTTGGCCATTTGCTGCGCCTGAACCTCTTCTGCCATGGCGAGACGGTATTCGTGGCTGTCTTGAATGTACTGGGTACGCAATCGATCGGGTGGTTCTTGCGGCAATGGGGGCAGCACAGTATCGGCGCTAAACGAGGGTTGACCTAACCCCGGAAACCGTGCCCGAAGCTCTGCCTGCGCCGTCTGTTCCGCCGCCACGGCAGTCGCCAGCGCAGCTTCCGTGCGCGCCCGATCGGCGGCGGCCAGCTCCGCATCCAGGCGAGAGGCATCGCCCAATTGCACCCTTCGGGCAGTGAGCGCGGCCAGGTCGGCGGCCGCTTTGGCATTCTCCTGCGCTGCCTGGCGTGCCTGCCCCGCACGCACGGCGCCAAACCAGAGGGCCAGAATCTGGCGCGATGCTTCGTGGCGCGCATCCTTGACAGCCAACTGCCCAGCCTCAGCGGCGGCATCGGCAAGCTGCACATCGGCTTGCGCTTTGCCCCAAAGCCGCAATGGACGCTCCACCGCAATCTGCCCTTCGGCATGGCGCTCGGAGGGATCGCGCACCTGGCGCCCTTGGCCAATTGCACGGACCACGGTTTCCGCCGTGCCGGCGCGAATGCCATCAGCCCGAGCCAGTACGGCGTCGCGGCGGGCCTCTGCCGTCAGCACGTCGGGCGACTGTGCGACGGCCTCGCGCACTGCGCTCTCAGCCGGCAGATAGGTCGGCGAGATTTGCGCTTGCGCGGCGGGGCTGCAAAGCAGCATCGTGCTCGCTCCCGCCAATACGATGCGAAACAGATCCAACCTCATTGCGAATCTCCCTGCCCAGCGGCCGCACGCGGCCGAGGCAACCCAAAACGTTCAAACAGCAGGGGCAGAAGAAGCAGCGTCAGCGCGGTCGAAGAAATGAGCCCGCCCGATACCACGATCGCCAGCGGCCGCTGAATCTCTGACCCCGGCCCGCTGGCCAGCAGTAGCGGAATCATCCCCAGTGCGGTAATGCAGGCCGTCATCAGGACGGGCCGCAGGCGGTCGCGCACGCCATCGCGCACGGCTTCCGTCATGCCCATGCCGGACTCAAGCAGCGTGTTGAAGTGCGACACCAGCACCACACCGTTGAGCACCGCGATCCCGAGCAAGGCGATAAAGCCAACGGAGGCGGGCACCGACAGGTACTCGCCCGAGATCCGCAACGCCGCAATGCCGCCCACGAGCGCAAACGGAATGTTGGCAACCACCAGCACCGCCTGCCGCACCGAGCGGAACGTCAACATCAGCAAGAGAAAGATTGCGCCAAGGGCCAACGGGACAACCAACGCAAGGCGCGCCGCGGCGCGTTGCTGGTTCTCGAACTGGCCGCCCCACACCACGCGCAATCCTTTTGGCAACGTGCCAATACCGCCGACGGCTGCCTGGGCTTCCTGCACGAAACCCGCCAGGTCCCGACCATCGACATTGGCCTGGATCACGGCAAACCGGGCGCCGTCTTCGTGGTTGATGCGCACGGGCCCATCCACGCGTTCGATGCGCGCCAGAGAGGTGAGCGGCCAGACTTTGCCGTCGGGTGCCGTTACCAGAAGGTTGGTCAGGTTTTCGGGTGCCTGCCGCAAGCCTGCTCCGCCACGCAAGATGAGCGGCGTACGGACGATGCCCTCGGGCACCACGCCAACCCGGTCGCCCTCGATCAGGGCGCGCAGTTGCGCCTGGAGGGCGTCGCCGGAGAAGCCGGCCTGACCCACCGCAGCGCGGTCCAGCGACACTTTCAGGTACTGCACGCCGCTGTTGCTGGGCGCAATGACCTCCGCCGCCCCCGGGATGGTGCGGACCTTGGCAGCAATGGCCTGCGCGGCTGCATCGATGGCGGCAAGGTCGCTGCCAAACAGCTTGATGGCAACGTCGCCGCGTGTGCCGGTCAGCATCTCGGAGACACGCATCTCAATGGGCTGCGTGAAGCCGTAGATCACGCCCGGGAACCGCTCCATCACGCGCCGGATCGCAATCGCGATGTCTTCCTTGGTGCCGCGCCACTGATCCTTGGGCTTGAGCACCAGGAAGGTATCGGTTTCGTTCAGCCCCATCGGGTCCAGGCCGAGATCATCGGAGCCTGAGCGCGCAACGATCGAGCGTATTTCCGGCACCTCCTTGAGCAGCGCCTGCTGCACGCGCTGGTCCATGTCGAGCGACGCCGCAAGCGAAACGGACGGTGCTTTCTGCAACTGCACGATCAGATCGCCCTCGTCCATCGTCGGCATGAACGTCTTGCCGACCGACATGTACAACACCACGGCCAGCGCCAACGCCGCCCCCGCCAGGCCGAACACCGTGCGGCGATGGGTTGTCGTCCATGCCTGGATTCGCGCAAAGCCGGCCGCGACCTTGCGCATCAGCCAGGGCGGCTCGTCTGCATGCGCCAGCAGGAGCAACGACGCGAGCGCCGGGACCACCGTAAAGGCAATCACCACGGACGAGGCCAGCGCCAGCACGATGGTGAGCGCCACCGGCCCAAAGAGCTTGCCCTCCAGGCCTTGCAGTGACAGCAGCGGCAGGAACACGATGGCAATGATCGACACGCCCGACAGCATGGGTACTGCTACCGTTGCCACTGCATGGCGGATGACCGCACCGCGCAGCGCCGGATCGGTCTTGTGGTCTTGCGCGCGCGCCATGGCCGTCTCGATGTTCTCGACTACGACGACCGCGGCGTCGACGAGCATGCCCAGTGCAATAGCCAGGCCGCCGAGGCTCATCAGGTTGGCCGTCAGGCCCACATAGCGCATCAGGAGGAAGGTGGCGAGCATCGACAGCGGCAGTGTGGCCGCCACGACCAGGGCCGCCCGCACACCGCCCAGGAACAGGTACAACGTGATGACCACCAGCACGCTGGCCTCAATCAGGGCTCGCACCACGGTATTGGCCGCACGGGTGACCAGCTCGCCGCGGTTGTAGAAGACGTGCGTCGACATGCCCTTCGGCAACTGGGGGCCTAGCGCATCCAGCCGCGCCTGCACCGCCTCGACCAGCTTGCGGGCATCGCTGCCGCGCAGGCCCAGCACCAGCCCTTCAACCGCTTCGCCGTTGCCGTCTTTGCTGACAGCGCCGTTGCGGGTGGCCTCGCCCAGCCGCACGGTCGCGACATCGCCGACCGTGACCGCAGGGGCGGAACTCGCGCTTTGCGCCGGCACTACGACAATCGCACGCAAATCATCCAGCCCGCGTATGCCACCCTCCACGCGCACGACCCAGTGCTCGTCTCCGCGGTCCAGCCGCCCTGCCCCGTCGTTGCGATTGTTGGCATCCAGCGCCTGACGCAGTTGCTCAAGGGTGACGGCGCGGGCGCGCAAGCGGGCCGGGTCCGGTGTGACCTCATAGCTGCGCACCTCGCCGCCGAGGGCGTTGACGTCGGCCACGCCCGCCACGGTGCGCAGCGCTGGACGGATCACCCAGTCCAGCACACGGCGCCGTTCGGCCAAGGAATAGCCATCGCCCTCCACCGTGAACATGAACATCTCGCCCAACGGCGTGGTGATGGGCGCCAGACCGCCTACGGCGGTCGATGGCAGATCGCGCGCCAAGCCGGCCAGGCGTTCCGACACCTGCTGGCGCGCCCAGTAGACGTCCACCCCCTCTTCAAAATCGACAGTCACATCGCTGATGCCGTATTTGGACACCGAGCGCACGATCGTCTTGTGCGGCAGGCCGAGCAGCTCCTGCTCGATGGGCGTGGAGACCCGCTGTTCGACCTCCTCCGGGGTCATGCCCGGCACCTTCAGCACGACCTTGACCTGCGTCGGCGAGATATCGGGAAACGCATCGATCGGCAGGTTCAGATACGCCCACACGCCGGCCACCGCGAGCACGCCAGCGGCGATCAGCACCAGCACGCGCTGGCGCAAAGAGAACTCAATGAGGCGGGGCAGCATTACTGTTCTCCCGCCAGCAAGCCCTTGAGCGCACCGACACCTGTTACCGCCACGCGTGTACCCGCTGGCAGGTTTGCCCGCACGACGGCGATGGCGTCGTCTGTACTGCCAACGGTGACATCCTGGAAGCGGAAACCCTTATCGGTTGCGACGAATACACCCGGCACGCCTCGCACGTAGACCAACGCGGCCACAGGAACCCGCAGCAGGCCCGGAGCGTTTGCATTGGCCGCACTGCGCAGCTTGAGCGTGACATTGACGCTCTCCCCTGCGCGCAGGTCCCCACGTCGCTCCAGCGACGCGTGCACACGCACACCCGCTGTGCCATCACCGGAAGGCGCGACACCAATGACGGTGCCGCCCGCGCCGCGTTGTGCGATTTCGACGTGGTCGCCTGTGGCCGGCACAGGTATGTCGCGGCCAACGAGCAGGTCCAGCTCCAGAGCCGCCGGGTCAACAATCCTGAACAGCGGTGCCGCAGCTTCTACTCGTGCCCCCGGAACGGCATTCACTTCGGATACCACACCGCCACGGCTGGCCACCAGTTGCGCCTCACCGGCGGGGCCGCTGAATGCGATGCCGGAGGACGCCAGCTCTGCCCGGCGCGCCTTCACCATGGCGCCGGCTTCAGCGGCCCGCGCCTGCGTTGCCTGCCAGCGGCTTGCTGCGATGATGCCGTCGTCGTACAGCGCCTTGTCGCGCGCGAGCGACTGCTGCGCGAGCCGCGCCTGCGAGTTGGCTTCCGTCAGTGCGCGGCTGGTTTCGAAGAGCTGCGGGCTCAGAAAACCCGCCAACGGCTGGCCCGCCCGGACGGTTTGCCCGATCGACACCAACACCCGGGGCACCATGCCCGCGTACGGTGCCGCCACCACATACTGCGCATCCGGCTTGAAGACGACACGTGCATGCGTGCCAACCTCCAACCCTGAAGAAGCGGCGACCGGGCTGAAACGCACGCCGAGGGAGCGCGCCTGCTCCGCCGATAGCGGCACCACCTGGGCGCCTGCTTGGGCAGCGGCCTGCTCAAGAGGAAACGCGATCAGCGCTACACACGCACTGGCCGCGACGATTCGTTTGAAAGACATGCCTGACTCCAATCCTCGGAGGCAACGCCACGGACGCTGCCTCTGATTGCCGCGCATACGCGAGCGACCTAAAGACCAACCGTCGCCCAGCATTTCCATGCGGCGCGAACGACAAACTCTTACGATGGATGGCCGATGGGGAGTGGAGTTGCTACCACCGCGTAGCGTCAGGCGTGCGCCATGCGTCAGAAGACAACACTTCTGACGCATTCATCATCGCCAATGCAGACACGAGGGGCTTGTTGCAAGTCAACAAGTTGCGGAGCAACGCGCTCGTCGGCCGTCAACCGGGTACGGATCAGAGCTGCGGCGGAGGCGCCTGTGCAGGAGGTGGCCGATTGATGCGATCGCGCCAGCGCGCTCGAACGGGCGTTGGCCGATAGGCAGAACGCAATACTGCGGCGAGAGCAAGCGCCGCAAGCAGGAGGAACGTCAGCGCGGATACCCCCGGCGCCGTCGCTGCCCAAAGAAATGCACCCAGATCCGCAGGGCCAATGGCGGGCTCGACGTCTACCTCAAAGGGTTCCTGGCTCGTCAATGCCCAGTCATGACGACCGGCCCCGGCCGATTCCTCAATGAGAGGACGCTGGGCAAACGCTGCGGATTGGAAATGAGAATCAACTGCGGCAGGAACCGCGGTATGCACGTGCAGGCCAAATTGTTTCGGTGTTCCGAGATGGCCGTGCAGAAGCGGGCTTAGCAGCTGCATCAACACGATGGTCAACAACAGCATTGCCCGAAGCGAGATGCTTGCGGTCGCACGTGGCATGGCCGAATTGTAACGCAATGTGCCCTTCGTTTGGCGCAGCTTCCCGGCGAAAGTCTGGCTAGCTTGATGTCAGCCCGCGCCCACCGGTGACAGGCCCACCACAGCATGCGCCAACGCATATGCCGACGAATACTCCAGTTCGCCCGAGGCTTGCGCGTGAATCGTAAACAACGGTTGTCCGACATTCACCTGATCGCGCAGTCGCACATGCATCTGCACGCCCGCAACTTGACGCATCGGTGCGCCCGCAAGTTTGGCGATGCGGGCAAGGTGGCGGTTGTCGATGTTCGTGACGACGCCATGTTGCTCGGCAACGACGTCGCGGCGGAAGACGGCTTCCCCGGGGATGCGCAAGCCTCCCTGCGCCTCGCAAATCGCTTCGAACTTCCGCCATGCGGCTCCGCTATCCAGCAGGCCGGTTGCCATGTCCAGCCCCGTTCCGGCCGCAGCGGCGCCGCAAAACTCCAGCAATGCGCCGGCGAGCAACAACGACCGTTCCCGCAAGTCGAACGGCGCCGTAGGGGAACGCTGCAGCACGGCCAGAACGTCTCTTGCCTCCAGCGCGGGGCCGATTCCACGTCCAACGGGCTGTGCGCCATCCGTGCGCACCATCAACACCTGCACACCAAACGCATGGGCCACGCGCTTGAGCAGCATTTCAAGGCGTTCGAGGTCTTCGACACAGCGGACTTTGGCCGTCGGCCCCACAGGCACGTCGATCAACACATGGGTGGACCCGGCCGCGATCTTCTTCGAAAGAATGGATGCCACCAACTGCGCATCGCTGTCGACATCGAGCGCCCTTTCCACGCGAATCAGCACATCGTCCGCCGGGCTCAGGCTCAACGCCCCGCCCCATGCCAGCGATGCCCCAACCTCCCCCACAACGCATCGCAGCTCCGCAGCGGTCAGATTCACGCGGGTGAGCGTTTCCATCATGTCGGCGGTGCCTGCCGGCGACGTGATGGCGCGTGATGAGGTTTTGGGCAACAGCAGCCCAGCCGCTGCACAAATGGCCACGACAATGGGGCTGGTGCGATTGCCGGGAAGACCGCCTACGCAGTGCTTGTCCGCCACGACCGCGCGATCCCACTGCAGCCGCTCGCCGGAGTCGACCATCGCTTGCGTGAGGTCGATGGTCTCCTTGATGGTCATGCGGCCCGCTGCACAAGCGCTCAGGAAAGCTGCGATATGGACATCCGCATAGCGTTCGTTCGAGATGTCGGCAATGATCTCCTGCAACTGCTTTGCGTCGAGATGCCCCCCGTAGATCTTCGCCCGCAGTGCCCGCAGCGACTCAAGCGACGGCGCATGCCTGACGCAGACCTCATCCCCTGGGCGCGCCATCAACGCATCGACCGCAGCGGCTGAGAGACTCACTTCATGCCTCTCTAGCAGCCCAGATCCGACCAGGTTGAGCGTGGCGATGGTCGATCGCTGCCCGATCTCGACCTCCACACGCGCCTGTGCGGCAAAGCCTTCCGACCGGCAGATCGCGCTGTCCGGGTGCATGTAGATAACGTGCTCTTGCCACGTATCGATGCCAAGCGCCTTGAACCTGAGGCATCCCGGCGGCACGACGGGTGCGTCAGCCGTGGGCACGGAGAGGGTGCTCATGACATGCGCGTCAGCTGGCGAAGCGGAAGTGCCCGCTGTGTAGCGTGATCTCTTTGGAACCTGTCTGCTCGAACAGCATGCGCGCGACGTCTTCGATATCGCCGCGGTGCGCTTTGAATGCGCTGAGCAGATCGTCCGACCGGCAGGACAGCGCGCCAAAGTGGTCTTCAAGAGCCTCCGCCGTGATTGCATAGCTTGCGGAACTGCCATCGACCGACGCGCGGCATTGCAGACGCGGCCCTGCGGCGCAGTATGTCGGCTCGTCAGGCAGGAACCTGATCTCTTTCATGATGGCCTCCAGATACGAAAGTGCCCTGGTCAAACAAGCACCTGCTTGCCCGAAGGCAGGGGTAAATCGAACATGCTTGAAACGGCGTCAACCAGCGGCCCTGTGAGGGCAATCTCGTTCGAGGGGTGCGGGATGGTGTCGCACGTCACGATCTCTGCGCTCACCGCGCAGAGCTGGCTATACGCGTCGGCGGCAAACACAGCGTGCACGCCGACGCAAACCGGCTGCGGTTTGCCCGCACGCTGCAGCAAGCTTGCTGCGGCGAGCATCGTGCGCCCCGTTGAGATGATGTCGTCGACCAGCACGGGCGCACACCCCGGTGGAATGTTTGGCAAATCCGCAATTTCCACGTGCCATGCGCTGTGTCGCGTTTTGGTCAATGCCGCCCATGGAGCCTGGCAAAGGCCAGCTACATGCTCGACCCACTGCCTGCTTTCGTCGTCGGGCCCGATCAGGAACGGTGCCTTTACGTGAGTCTGGATCCATGCGGCGATGGCAGGCGCGGCTTCGACGGCCACGGTCGGCATGCGATAGACACTCGATAAATGTGAAATGCGATGCAAATGCGGATCCACCGTGACAAGCCAGTCGAACACCGGATTCAGCAAGGCGGCAAAGTGCTCTGCTGCGCGAATCTCGCCGGCTTTGAAGATGACGTCCTGCCGCATGTACGCCAAGTACGGCGCGATCAATCCAACACGGCGCGCCCCGCCCTGGCGTGCGGCAATCGCCAGCCAGAGCAGCGGTAACAGCTTCTCGTCCGGATGATCGAGCGTGCAGACGATGGCCACCTCTGCGCCTTGCACGGGTGTGTAAAGCCGAACGTAGGACTCGCCGTCCGGAAAGTGGCTCACGGCCGCATGGCCCAACTCGGCGCTCAGCGGTGTGGCAAGGCGCATGGTGGCAGCTTCGCAGCCCGGCATGGCAATCAGCACGCGCTGCGGGTCCAGACCAACGACCGGCGCGGTCATGCACCCTCCAGATCGTAGGACTGGCGATACTCCGGCATGCGGACTGACCACTGCAGTTCGTGCTCGATGCGCTGGCGCAGGGCGTCGCTGGCGGCGGGCTCTCCATGCACGATGAAGGTCTGCCGTGGCGGCCGCGTGAAGCCCCTTAGCCAAGTCATCAGTTCATCGACATCCGCGTGGGCGGACAGATTCTGAATCTGTTCAACCGAGGCGCGGATGGCGACCTCACGTCCGTGCACCCGCAATGCCCGTTGACCGGCCAGCAGCGCCGCGCCACGTGTGCCGGCCGCCTGGAACCCCGACATCAGGATGGCGTTGCGCTTGCCGCCGCCAAAGCTCTTGAGGTGATGCAGCACACGGCCGCCCGTTGCCATGCCGCTTGCCGCAAGGATGATCTTAGGTGCGCGATCGCTCCCCAAATGCCTCGACTGTTCAGGGCTCTGCACCGGAATGGCCAACGCACAGGCGGCCTGGCAGTCGGCAGCCCCGATATGCAAATCGTCAACATGATGTGCAAACACCCCGGTCGCCAGTTCGGCCATCGGGCTGTCAAGGTAGATCGGCACATGCGGGATCCGATGTTCGCGGATCAGCGTGTAGAGGCAGTACAACAGCTCTTGCGTACGCCCCACCGCAAAGGCAGGGATCAGCAGCGTGCCGCCCTGCCCGATTGTCCGCTGCACAACCTGCTGCAACGCATCGAGCGGATCCCCCGCCGGATGCACGCGATCCCCATAGGTGGATTCCACCAGCAAGGTATCGGCTTCCGCAATGGGCTCGGGTGGCCGCATGACAGGATCGACCTGCCGCCCCAGATCGCCAGAAAAGACGATGCGACGGCCCTCGGCCAGCAATGTCGCCGTGGCCGCGCCAATGATGTGTCCTGCACGGTGGAACTCCGCTTCCACGCCCTCGGCAACGGGAAAGCGCTCGCCATAAGCGACGGGATGCAGACGGCGCAATGCCCTGGCAGCATCCTTTTCATCGTAGAGCGGCAAGGCGGGATGATGGCGCGAGAACCCCTCGGCGTTGGCGTACTGGGCGTCCTCCTGCGCAAGCCGAGCGCTGTCAGGCAGCAGGATGTTGCACAGTTCGGCCGTACCTTTCGTGCAATAGACGGGGCCATGAAACCCATTGCGGACCAACAGCGGCAGGTAGCCGCTGTGGTCGATGTGCGCATGCGTGAGCACGACGGCATCGATGTGGTGCGGGTTGACGGCGAGCTTGTCCCAGTTCCGCAGGCGCAATGACTTGTAGCCCTGAAACAGCCCGCAGTCGACCATGACACGGCGCCCGCCGGTCTCAAGCACGTACTTGGAGCCCGTCACCGTGTCGGTGGCGCCGAGAAATTGCAGCCGCATGCGATCGCCCCTGCTGCTCAGCGAATCGTCACGCGCTGCTGCGGTGACGCTTCCTTCTTGGGCAGCGTCACGCGCAGCAGTCCGTTCTCGTACGTCGCATCGACCTTGCTTTCATCGACTGCCGCATCGAGCGTGAACATGCGCTGCATCGATCCGCTGTAGCGTTCACTGCGGATGATGCGTTCGCCTTCCTTCTCCTCGGAACTGCGCTCTACCTTGGCCGAGATCATGACCGTGCCGCGATCGACCGTCACGTCGATGTCTTCCTTCTTCGCACCCGGTATTTCAGCGACAACGCTGTATGCCTTATCCGACTCGGTTACGTCTACCTTGAATGGCAGCGCGCCATCCATGCTGCCGCGAAATGAGCGCAAAAGCCCTTGGAAGATATCGCCCACCGGCTCGATGGCGAACGGGTCATAACGCTTGAGTTGACTCATGACTGCCTCCTGATGATTCGACCCCGGGAGGATTGGGGCCAACAAATTCATCGTGGCACGGCGGTGCCGGAGCGCCTTGCGGCAGATCAACGGCGGCGCACTGTGGCCGCCGCACAGGCGCGGTGGGATTCGTACCCCGCACATCGCTTCAGAGGTGCCGGCTGCCTTGTCAGGCTTTCCTGACATGAACACCTGCAGCTCCGACAGCATTCTCAGCACAGCCTGCATGACGCCGGCGAGCACGCTGCCAATACTGATGACACGCCAACGAGCAACGCAGCGTCTTGTCGAACCGCCCCCGGAACCCGACAACGCCAGCCAGTACAACGGAGCGCGCCATGATCCAGAACATCGATTGCATCGCCCAATGCAATGACTCGCAAGACCTCGCCGCTTTCGATACTGTGCTCCCCGTTGGCGCACACCTCGTAGCGGGCCGTGATGGATACCAACACCACGGCATCTATGTCGGCAATGGCCAGGTGATTCACTACGCCGGCTTCTCCCGCCGCCAGCGCTGCGGGCCGGTCGAGCGCATCTCGATTGGCTGCTTTGCATGCGGCTTTGCGGTAACCATCCAGTGCGACGCCAGCCCTTGCTACGACGGCGAAGAAGTCGCCCGCCGTGCCGGTTCACGCCTGGGCGAGCGCAACTATCGGCTGCTGACCAACAACTGCGAGCATTTCTGTTCGTGGTGCCTGTTTGGAGAATGCCGCAGCGCACAGGTGGAGGCGTGCCTGAAGAGCCCCCTGCGGGCTGCGCGCACGCTGTTCAAGCTGATGCTGCTGGCACTTTCCGCCGAATGGCGCACTGCGCAGCCGCCGGCTCAGGCCGCATGAAGCCGGAGCGCACCATGCCCCAATCCGACACCTCGTTGCACGAACTGATTGCCAAGTGGTTTGGCCAGAGCGACACACCGCATCTGCGAATCACGCGCCTGCATTGCCCGGGCGTTGATTGTGGCTGCGTGCGTGCGGAGCTGACGACATCCGCCCGCCCACTTGCCATCGTCTTCTTCCGTCACCAGGCCGGTTGCTGGAGACTGTTTCCGCCATCGCGCGCACGCCGCCAATAGCCGCAACGCAAATCTTCCTGCTGCACGGCGGTGGGACTTGGCCGGTGGTTGATCCGCATCAACCGCCCTACCGGCTCAAGCACGAACATCAAGGTTCGATCGGACGTTGGTTGGCGCACGACCATGCGAGGGTGACGAAGTGAAAGAGAGTATGCAGCCACGGCAGCAAAGGTTCTCGCTCTGGTACGCCGTCATCGTCGCGTTGACCATGCTGGCGCTCCAAACGCTGTTCATGTCCGAGCAGGTCGACACCCTTCCCTATAGCGACTTCAAGGTCCTTCTGCATGCCGGCAAGATCAGGGAAGTCGCCATTGGTGACCAGGACATCACAGGCACTTTTTCGACCGAAGGCGTCGAGGGGCTGTTGACGCAACAGCAGATCGATGCCATTCGCCGCACGGGCAAGGGCGACCATCCTTTCCAGACCCTCCGCGTGAATGACCCGGCCCTGGTTCCGGAGCTGGAGGCCGCCAAGGTGCGCTTTGTCGGTCGGCCGGACAACAAATGGTTGAGCACGCTCCTGTCTTGGGTCGTGCCGGCGCTCCTGTTCTTCGCTGTCTGGAACTTCCTGATCCGGCGCATGGGCGGCGCTGCGGCCGGTGGATTGATGGAGATCGGCAAGAGCAAGGCAAAGGTTTACATGCAAAAAGAAACCGGCGTGACCTTTGCCGACGTTGCCGGCATCGACGAAGCCAAGGAGGAACTGTCGGAAATCGTCAGCTTTCTGAAAGAGCCGTTGCGGTATCAGCTCCTGGGCGGCAGGATCCCCAAGGGTGTGTTGCTCGTGGGTGCGCCAGGCACGGGCAAGACGCTGCTTGCCAAGGCAGTTGCCGGTGAGGCAGCCGTGCCATTTTTCAGCATGAGCGGGTCGGAGTTTGTCGAGATGTTCGTTGGCGTCGGTGCGGCGCGCGTGCGGGATCTGTTCAGTCAGGCCGAATCCATGGCGCCGTGCATCATCTTCATTGATGAACTCGATGCCTTGGGCAAGACGCGTGCGTTCAACCTCGTCGGCGGCAATGAAGAGCGCGAGCAGACGCTGAACCAGCTTCTGGTCGAGATGGACGGCTTTGACAGCAACAAGGGCGTCATCATCATGGCCGCGACCAACCGGCCCGAGATACTCGACCCTGCCCTGCTTCGTCCCGGACGGTTTGACCGCCACGTTGCCCTGGACCGGCCCGACCTCAAGGGTCGAGAGCAGATACTCAAGGTCCACGCCAGGAACGTCACGCTGGGGGCCGATGTTGACTTGGGAAAGATCGCCGCGCGAACCCCGGGTTTTGCCGGAGCCGACCTTGCCAACCTGGTCAATGAGGCGGCGCTTCTTGCGGCGCGCGAAGGTAAATCCGCCGTTCAGACCGTCGACTTCGACGAGGCGCTTGATCGCATCGTAGGTGGCCTTGAGAAGAAGAACCGCGTGATGAACGCCCGGGAAAAGGAGACGATCGCCTACCACGAAGCAGGCCATGCCATCGTGGCCGAGCACCGCCCGCTGGCTGATCGTGTTTCGAAGGTTTCCATCATTCCAAGAGGTATCGCCGCCCTGGGCTACACGCAACAGACCCCGACGGAAGACCGCTATCTGCTCAAGCGCAGCGAATTGCTGGACAGGCTCGACGTGCTGCTGGGCGGTTACGTTGCCGAGCAGATCGTGTACCACGACGTATCGACTGGTGCGCAGAACGACTTGCAACGCGCAACCGACATGGCGCGCCAGATGATCACCCAGTTCGGCATGAGCGAGCAGCTTGGTCTGGCCACCTACGAGCAAACGCCCAACCCGCTCCTTGCCGGTACCGGCCTGATGCAGCGCGAGCGCAAGGAATATAGCGAAGACACCGCTCAGTTGATCGATGCGGAAGTGCGCAAGGTGCTGTCCGATGCCAGCGCGCGCGTAACAGCCACGCTGGAAGGCCAGCGCGCCAAACTGGAAGCACTATCGCGCATGTTGCTGGACAAAGAGGTGGTTGACCGCCACGACCTGGACATGATCCTGTCTGGCAACGTGACCCCGATGCCGCCTCCGAAGGCAGAAGCGGGTTCTCCCGCCAGCGCCACGGCACCACAGCCCGCGCAACAGCCGCATTCAAGGTAACAGCGCCGAAGTCAATGGTTCGATGGCGGAGGTTTCGTCCAGATGGATCAGCGCGTCAAACTGGGCGCCAATGGCGGCATCGAAGTAGTGCGACGCGTACTCGGTCTTGGGGAGGTACAGCACGCCGATTGCCCGTTCCAGCAGTGGTTCGCGGAACACATCTGCCGCCGTATCGCCAAGCGGGAGGAAGAAGCGATCGAGCCCCGTGCTATGGAACAGGTGTTCCCAACTGTCTGGCCGCGCTGGCCGCACCCATTTCGGCTCCGCCTCGCCACCCCACTCGGATGCGGCGCACACGTGGCCGGTATAGGTCGTAAAGCCGACGAGCAAAGCGGCACCGCCAACCTGCTCGCGCACGAGCTGCCCAAGGTTCCACTCATGCCGGCTGGCGGATTCCGTTGCCCGTGCGTCGCCCACATGCGAGTTGTGCGCCCACACCACGATCCGCCCGTCACCGCCACGGCGCTGCCGATATGCAGCCAAACCAAACAGCGTCTGTGCCATGTGGGCGTCGCGCAGGTTCCACGTGTTGACGCGGTGCCCGAATGATTCACGGTAGTACGCCTCTGCGTTGACGACGACGATGGCGTTTTGCTCGGCAAAGAAATGCGAGTCGATGGCAGCAATGCCGTCCTGCTCGATCAGCCTGGCCTCGCTCGCCCGAAGCCGGCGCAGTTGCTCGATCACCTCACGTTGCGCAGGCAACCTCAAACCTGCGGCCGCTTCGTAGCCGTACGTCATGGGTTCACGCACGTGGTCCAGCGCCGCGTAGTGCATCCGCGCCACCGCCGCCTGTTCCGGGTCGGTCTTCTGCAGGTATTCGATGACAGCCTCGGCTGACCTGTACAGGCTGTACAGATCCAACCCATAGACACCAACACGTTCCGGCGCGGCAAGAGCCGCGTTGTGCTCATGGAGCCAACTGATGAAGTCGAGCATCTCCGGATTGCGCCACATCCACTCGGGAAACCGCTGGAAATCTCCCAGCGCCTGGGCGGCGGTGTCCGTGCCCTCGCCCTGAACATAGCGATTGATGCGCCACACATCCGGCCAATCTCCCTCGATGGCGACGGCATCAAAGCCGCCTTGCATGATCAACTGCCGCGTCATGTCTGCGCGTGTCTGATAGAACTCGCGTGTTCCGTGCGTCGCCTCGCCCAGGAGAACGTAGCGCTTTGCACGGGCCATCTCCACAAGGCGGTCGTAATCGCCAGCGCTGCCAGTGAGGCGGCTGGCCACTTCACGTACACCAAGGAAAGGTGTGAGCGGTGTGGACATAGGCGATCGACTCCACGGATGTCGCAGCGGTATTTGCAGTCTAGACAGCGCGGCTGCACGCTGATTGCGCTATCGCAAACGACGGGCCCCTCGATGGGCGTACCGCCGTTCGCGCACGCTGGCGCGGATGTTGCCCGTGCGTTGACGCTCATCAATCACCGTCCAAACCAATCGTCCAATATGAATCGGGGCCCCGCCCGGTTCGCGCGTGCGGCCGCCATTCTTGCGGAGGCAGCCAATGAAAGCGCAATGGGTAAGGCAGTTGGCCATTGCCCTGGCTCTCCTGCTCTTGTTTGGCAGCCCGGCAATACCGCAGCCGGATGCATCGGAAAACGATCTACAACCCGCCACCGCGGTGCAGCTCGATCAAATGCTGGCACCTATCGCGCTGTATCCGGACGCATTGGTCGCGCAGATCCTCATGGCAGCCACTTATCCGCTTGAAGTGGTGCAGGCTGATCGCTGGGTGCGTGACCCCGCTCACGCCGCACTTCGGGGCGACCAGTTGGCTGAAGCCCTCGCGCCGTTGCCGTGGGATCCGAGCGTGAAATCTCTGGTGCCGTTTCCCGGGCTCTTGCACATGATGAACAACAACCTGGATTGGACGGAACGCGTAGGCAACGCATTCTTGGCCGACGAGGGCGCGGTCATGGACTCGATCCAGCGCTTGCGCAGCCGGGCTCAGGCCAACGGCACCCTGGGGTCGACCACACACGCTGTGGTGTCAACGCAGGATGGCGCCATCATCATCGAGCCCACCAACCCGAACGTGGTCTACGTTCCGGTCTATGACCCTTATTTCGTCTATGCACCGTGGCCCTATCCCGCTTACCCGCCGTACATCTTTCCCGACATCTGGGGTGGAGTGATCATCGGCGGGCTCGGGTTCGGATGGGTGGGTTTTTCGGTCGTCGTTCCGTTGTGGGGCTGGAGCCATTGGAACTGGCACGGCCACCATATCGATATTGACCGGGGCCGCTTCGGCAACATCGACCGCCATCGTCCGCCACCCAGTGGCGTCTGGGCCCATGACCCGGGGCATCGCCATGGCGTGCCATATCCGGGAGCATCGCGGGGGCGGTTCGGCCCGGGCTCTGCTATCTCGCCGGACGCGCGGCGCGGGTTTCGTGGTTACCCAACGCCCCCGGCCCCGCCAGCGGGCTCCGTAATACGCCCCTCCCCGGTTTCGCCTGTGCATCCGACAATCCGGCCGCCGCCGGCCAGGCCGGCGCCCGCTCCCGGTGCACGCTCCTCCCGGCGCCAGTCACCTGGCTACCCGCCCACGTTCGAGTCGTACGGGCGCGGATCCGATGTGCGCGGACAAGCCCAACGCGGGCAAGCCAGCCGCATGTCGCCCGCCGCGCCCCAGCCTACTGGACCACGCTCTGGTGGCTTTGCACCCCACGGCGCAGCGGGCGGCGGGCACGGGAGACGATGATGCACAAGATCTCTAGAGCGCTGCGCCTGCGTCGCCTTGCCGTGCAACTGGCGATGCTGGTTCTTTATGCGATCGCCGTTCCATCCTGGGCCGACAAGCCCACGCAGCAGGCGTTCTCTTCCCCCGAGAACGCTGCCGAGGCATTGGCATCCGCGTGGCGCTCGGGCGACGCGGATGCCCTGCTCCTCCTGTTCGGGCCGGCAGGGGCAACGCTGGTGAAATCGGGTGACCCCATCGGCGAACAGATCGCCCGAAGCAAGCTGGCCTCCGCGTATGACGAAGCGCATCGAATCGAACGAGACGCTGAGGGCCATGCCGTCATCCTCCTGGGCAAAGACGAATGGCCCTATCCGATCCCGCTGGCAAGGCGGGGCACGCGCTGGCGCTTTGACACGAAAGCCGGCGCACAGCAGATCATTGATCGACGCATTGGCCACCACGAGGCACACGCAATCCGCGTCTGCCGGGCGTATGTCGAAGCGCAACTGGCTTATGGCACTTCGCACCGCACCGCAGATGGGCGCGCCGTGTTTGCACAGCGCCTAGGCAGTTCACCCGGCAAGCATGATGGCCTGTTCTGGGTGCCTTCCGCCGGAGATGAAGAGAGCCCGCTGGGACCGCTCATCGCGCTCGCCGATGCACGACGCCAGGACACGTCAGGCGCGGGCAAGGTCATCCCCTTTCATGGCTACGTCTTCCGGATCCTGACTCGGCAGGGAGAGCACGCGCCGGGCGGCGCGCGGAGCTATGTCGACGACGGACAGATGACAGGCGGATTCGCACTGGTCGCATTTCCCGCAACCTTCGGGGCATCGGGTGTCATGACGTTTATCGTCAACCAGGATGGCGTCGTGTACCAAAGGAACCTCGGCCCGCATACCGCCCAGATCACGCGGCGCATGCGCGCGTATGACCCGGACGAGCGCTGGAGCCCCGCATTGCCGTGATGCCGGGCTCTAACCGCCGGCAATTCTGAAGATGACGACATCATGGAACGCGCGCCTGACTCTGAAGCAGCAGGAAACGCTGCCTGCCAAGTTGGCCGTCATGCGCGCCATCGGAGCGCATCTCCACTCAAGTCTGATTTGATGAGTACCGCGGCACGCAGACTTGATTCAGCCCAAATTGCGTCGCGCTGCGGAAGGTACTCTGAGAAGTGTCCACCGCGACTGCGTTGCAGGTTCTGGTCTGCAACAGGCCGGAGGAACTCGCCCTCATAGGAGTCAACATGAAACAACGCTCTCAATCCGAACGAGTGCGGCCGGCACGCTGGAGCCCATTTGCCGTCGAGCCGATCCACAACCGATATCGGGAACCCGACAAGGCACCAGCTGCAAGCTGCTGCCCAGTTTGCGGTGCTGTCTATCTCAAGGGCCGCTGGTTGTGGCGCAGCCCGCCACCTGGGGCCACTTCCCTGGTCTGCTCGGCATGCCAGCGTGCCGCCGACCAGATGCCCGCAGCACGAATCCACCTGTCTGGAGACTTTGAGGCGGCCCATCGGGAAGAGATCCTGACACTCGCCCGCCACCGCGAAGCTGATCTGCGCGCCGATCATCCAATGGAACGCATCATGGCTGTCGAAAGCACGAGCAGCGGCACTGACATCCTGACGACCGGCTTTCATCTGGCGCGCGACATCGGCCATGCAATCCACCATGCATTCCACGGACACCTGACGTTTGACTATGGCAACGCAGAGACCGAACTGCACGTGAAATGGAGCCGGTAGTACCCCGGGGCGTTCCGTAACGCCCCCAGCCGCCTGTCCGATAGGTTGGCCATCTCAACAACAGCGTAGCGAGCCGCCGTTGCACGCCAGCCGGCGCTTCAACCGCGGTCGATCCGGTCGAAGCCGATACGCTTCAAGACAATGACACCTCTGCGTAGCGCTGCTCGATCTCGGCGGCGCTGCCAAGTTCGGTACCGGCATGGCTCAACGCTGCTGCGGCCGCTGCCATGCCGTATCGAAATGCCTCTCGCATGCCTGCATTCCGGTTAAGCGCCCACACCATCCCCCCCACGAAGCTGTCGCCGGCTCCAATCGTGCTGAGGAATGACGTTGCGACGGCACCTGCCCGGACGATTTCTTCCTGCGTGACGAGCATGGCCCCGCCAGCGCCCAGTGTGAGCGCGACCGCATGCGCGTGCCCATTGCGGACAATCTCTTGCGCAGTCTCCATGCAATCCGCTTCTGTTTCCAACGCGCGCCCGGTCAGCTGTCGAAGCTCGTTCAGGCTTGGCTTGATCAGGTATGGCCCATGCGGCAACGCCGCGCGCAATGCCGGCCCCGAGGCATCCAGCACGACACGGCTGCCATGAAGCTTGGCCTGATCAATGACCCGCGCGTAAAAGTCGTCGGCCACCCCGAGCGGCAGGCTTCCGCTTAGGACGAGGTAGCGCGGCGCTGGCTGCAGCGCATCGAGGTAATCCAGGCAGTGCTGCGACTCCGATACCGAAACGACCGGCCCCGGCATCACGAACCGGAATTCCCGATGGCTGCAGAGTTCCGTCACGGAAAAATTCTCTCGCGTCTCCCCTTCGATCCCGAGGGCGACAAACGGTAAGCCCTCTACCGACAAAAGACGTCCCAATCGTTCAGCCACCGGGCCGCCTGCAAGGTAGACGGCCACGCAATCCCCGCCCAGGCGATGCACAACACGGGCGACGTTGACTCCGCCGCCTCCAGGGTCAAGGCGGGCCGGGGTGCAGCGCATCTTGTGTGTATCCGTCAGGCACTCGACCGACGTGGCGATATCGATGGCGGGATTGACCGTGAGCGTGACGATTTCCGGCATTGCACACCTCAAGGGGCTATGGAGGGCAGCCGGTAGTCATGCTGCACATCCGCGTTTCGATCCTGCCGCCTTGATCATTACAAGCATGTCTCGGAGGGCATTCAGAAGCGCGACATGTACGTCCACATCCGATGCCTGGTCTATTGCAAGCTCCCGCCCCTGCATCTGCACTTCGACATGGACGAAATAGGGTCCGCCGCAAAGCGGCTCGGCTCGCTCCGAAGCCAACCTCACGCTGCAGCGTTCGACCCTGCATGGAAGACCACTGAGTCTGGTGGAGAAACGCCTCACGGCTTCCTTGATGGCATCCGAGGGAGGCAGATGACGGAATTGAATCTCGACTCGCCGAGTGTCCATGATCTAAACGGAATGAAAACCAAGTTCAACAGCGAAGCAGCACCAAAGCGAACTGATCTATTAGCCTATTGAGCGCTACGTAGCGCGCTTTGACCTACCTCAACACCGCAATACCTGCTTACGCTAATCACGCCCAGTGGCTGTACACATTGACGTGTTTGCATAGGCTGCCGGGATATGCGAGCAGGTGCGTGCACAGGAGCGCGCTCATCGCCGGGGGCTCTGGTGGATCTCCCGATTGATCAGGCAACGATCGCGCGCTCGATTTCACTGCTTGCATGAGGCTCACCAACCGAATATCTGCGCTGCCTCAGATTGATACGCTCGCTTGCAAGCTAAGGTTGAACACTACAGAGGCGAGTCAACGTGAGTAAGCGGCCTGGGATGAAATGCACATCAGCCCGATAGCGCTCCGCTTGTCAGGAAAACCTGACAAGGTTCGGTGCCATGTCGGAGATGACGTCCAGCCCCACATAGCAGCGGCCACGTACCGCCCGTACAGGTTCCAGATTGGAGAGTGATCTTGAGCGACCAAGGGGGCAATCCCCGCATCTTCCTGTCGACCGTCCAGCCTCGACCGAATCAGCAGCGGCTGGTCATGGCCGTGATGCTGGCATCCGTCGTCGTATTTGTGGCCGTATTGCCGTTCGCTCAGTGGCAACTGGCGCAGGTCTGGGGGTTCATTCCTGTCTATGAATCCGCGGTCGTCATCAACGATTTGGTCACCGCCGCGATGCTGGTCGGGCAGTTCACCTTGCTCCGCTCTCCAGGATTGCTGGCCCTGTCATCCGGCTACTTCTTTACCGCCACGGTGGCGGCGGTGCACATGCTCAGCTTTCCGGGGCTGTTCTCAACATCGGGGCTTCTGAATGCGGGCCCGCAAACGACAGCGTGGCTTTACATGTTCTGGCATGGCGGGTTTCCCATCTCTCTGATCGCCTATGCCCTTTTGCAGGAAAACACGCGAACACGGCATATCAGGTTGCGGCGTGCCGTCTCTCCCGTTCTATGGGCTGCCTGCGTTGTGCTGCTTCTGACTTACGGGCTGACTGCGCTGGCCACCCACCCGTCTCTCTTGCCGGCCATCATGCGCGGGCATGGATACACCGGTGCAATGTCAACGACAGTGGGCATTGTGTGGATGCTGAACGTGCTGGCCGCAGCAATCTTATGGCGGCACCGTGGCCACTCCTTGCTGAATCTATGGTGTGCGGTTGTCGCCGTCACCTCGGTATTTGAGGTCGCACTGTCTGCCATGTTCAATCATGGGCGGTTCGATCTCGGCTTTTACGCAGGCCGCGCCTACGGCCTTGTCGCTTCCGGCTTTGTTCTTGTTGCGCTGATCATTGAACATGCCAGGCTTTACGCCATGCTGGTGAAAGCCCTGGATAACGAAAGCGCAGCGCGCGCACGCGCCTTGGACAAAACGCAGCAACTGAACGAGGCGAACGAGCACCTCGAACAGCGTGTCAAGGACCGCACCGCCCAGCTCAGCGTCACGAACGTCGAACTTCGACAGGAGATCGCCGAACGCAAGCGCGCCGAACAGGCGCTGGAGCGATCGAGAGAGGAGTTGCGTGAGTTGGCAACGATCAGCTCACGGGCGCGCGAAGAAGAACGACGGCGCCTTTCGCGCGAGCTTCACGATGAACTCGCCCAATCGCTGGCGGCGCTTAAGGTCGACATGCAGATGCTGGAGCAGAAGCTTCATGCCACGAACAAGCCGGTTGCCGACCGCCTGAGTTCAATGGAACAAGCCGTGGATGACATGATCGGTGCGACACGGCGGCTCGCCTCCGATTTACGCCCCTCCATGCTCGACGATCTCGGCCTTGTACCTGCGTGCAGATGGCTTGTTGAGTCGTTTCAGCGGCGCCATCGCATTCGGTGCGAGCTAACGATCATGCCCGAGCACTTTGAGCTTCCCGAGCCCTTTGCATCCACCGTCTATCGCGTGCTGCAGGAATGTCTGGCCAATGTGGCGCGCCATGCTGGTGCCTCAACCGTACGAGTGAGGCTGGTCCATGACGTGCCCACCGTTCAGCTCTCGGTGCAGGACGATGGCATCGGCTTCGACCCTGCGCATCCGAGAAAAGATTTGTCTTTCGGGCTTGTTGGCTTGCGTGAGCGTGCCTACCTCGTGCGTGGGAGCTTAAGCATCGAATCGTCGCCAGAGGCCGGAACGTTGATCGAACTGACCATTCCACAAACGATGACTGCAGCTATGGAAGCGCCGCTTCCAGCGCCCGACGCCCAACCAAGGGCAATCTAGTTCGGCATCGCTGCGGCCAGTCTCATACCAACCCGTGGGTGAGCGCGTACCGCACCAAGGCGACATCATTCGGCAAGTTCATTCGTTCAAGAATGCGCGCCTTGTACGTGCTGACCGTTTTCTTGCTGATGCACAGATCGTGCGCAATCGTCGCCAGTGAATCGCCTTTCGACAGACGCACAAAAATATCGAACTCGCGGTCACTGAGCCGCTGATGAAGCAGCCTGTCTGCGGGGTCGCCCAGATTGTGTATCAGCAACTCTGCCACGGCCTGCGTCATGTACGTACCGCCCGATGCGGCCTTGCGGATGGCCTTCTCGAGCTCCTTGACCGCACCCTCTTTCGTCAGATAGCCGACGGCACCGGCTCGGAATGCGCGTAGCGCGTACTGGTCCTCGGCATGCATGGTCAGGACCAGGATCTTGAGCTGCGGAACGTCCCGATGAACCTGGGCGATCAGGTCAATGCCGCTGCGTCCGGGCATCGACAAGTCCAGCACGATGACGTCGGCAGGTGTACGGCGCACCAGATCGATGGTGGATGCACCATCCACCGCCTCACCAACAACCTCGATATCGCTGGCATCGCTCAGGATCCGGCCCAATCCCTCACGAAAGACGGCATGGTCGTCCGCTATCAGCACCTTGATCATTGTGTATCCCTTGGATCTGCGCACCTACTAGTTCATGGTAGGTGGCGGGGGGATTCCCATACAACGCTTGGCACCGGCTTCTCTGATCAAGGTCAGGAACGTGACGGTGCTGTTTGTGACGAACACGGCGAGAACCAAAACGCTCGCCGACCCTGCTCGGGCAACGAGGGGACCGTTTGCGTGATCCCCAGCCGAACACGATGTGCCCAAAGACCATGTGGCGACGCATCGCCGGCGTCGATCGGTTGACGCCCATCAAGATGCTGTCCGCATCGGCGTCCAGAATGGTTTCTCCCAGACCCCCCACAGGAGAAAGCATCATGGCTGAATCCGATACCAAACTTGCCGTGAAGACCGGCGCGGAAGCTTCGAACAAGCAGCCTGGCGCCATGCAACCCTGGCGCGCTTTTGACAACCTTCGGCAAGAGGTTGCGCGTGTGTTCGATGATTTCGACCGCGGATTTCATCTCTTCCCATTTCATCGGGCCGCGCTCGATATCGAGCCGTTCTGGCGGCGTGAATGGGCTTTGACGTCCGCGCCTGCCGTGGACGTTGTCGAAACCGACACGGCTTACGAGATCAAGGCCGATCTGCCCGGCATGGAAGAGAAGGACGTCGAGGTCAAGCTGGCCAACGGCGGCCTGACGATCAAAGGCGAGAAGCAGGAAGAGAAGGAAGAGAAGCAAAAGGACTACTACCTGCATGAACGCCACTTCGGCGCGTTCGAGCGGTCATTCCGTATGCCGGACGGCGTCGACACAGAGAAGATCCAAGCCAGCTTCAAGAATGGCGTATTGACGGTGACGCTCCCCAAGACAGACGCGGCGCAAGCCACGCCCAAGACGATCCCCGTCAACGGGGGCTGATGTAGCGGACGACGCACTGCAAGAACAGCGGAGGACGAATAGCGACTCGTTGCACGACTCGCGCCTCCGCCCACCTTGGTTTTACTCGCGGCCCGAGCCGCTACGCTGCGGCTGCGTCGTCCGGTTGACAGGAACTGACCTTGAAATTCTCGGCTGCCCATGATGACGTGGCGGCGCCCGATTTTGGGTCAAGGAGTTCGAGCGTGACTTTGGCATTGGACATTTCATTTCGGGATTTTCCGTACTCCAAAGCGATTGAGGATGCTGTCATCAAACAGGCGAACCGCCTTGGCAGCGTTCAGGTGGAGATGGCCCGTTGCCGCGTCAAGTTGATTCAACTGCCGCGCCAGCAGCTACCTATCCCATCCGTCAGGGTTCACATTGACGTGATGACGCGCCACCATCGCCACCTCTCGGGCCATGCCTCCGGCGACGACGCTCTTGTCGCACTTCACGATGCGTTCAAAGACGTCGAGTTCGTATTGCGAAGCGAAATGGTCCGTGAACAATCGAGTGCAATCATCGAAGCAAAGGGGGGCATATGAGCTTGACCGTTCATGCCGGGCGGGGTTGGGTGGACGTTCGTACAAAACGGCGAAGCGACAAGCGCTGGGATTGCGAATGCAGGTCCGTTTCATCCAATGGAAAATGCTCGTCCTGGGTTTCAGCGGCCAACGCTGAGGGGTATGTGTCCCGGGATCTCGCATTCAGTGCCGGCATTCTGCTCGGCCGCGAACTTGCCGCGCGCTTTACGGCGCGAGTGGAATCGGCTCCGCCACGCATGTATCAATGAAGCGGCACGGCAAGGTCCGCCGACGGCCGGCGTGCCTCGCCCACTCAAGGTTGCTTTAACTGCCGCGTGTCGCCGGCAAGTGATTCAGCGGGGCCAGGTCATGGTGCGCATGGCGGCACCATGCGCGGGCACGACAAGCGTGCCCTGCCGTACCACGCCGTTATAAGACGCGCTGACTTGATACTTACCGCTCGGCAGACGGACGTAGAGCAGCGGGCCTTCCGATACGACAGCCAGGGACACCGCGCCGCTGGCAGAACGAATACGCGTGTCGACATCTGAAACGTACGCGCCCCCTTGCTCAATGAACGTCAAGCGCAGGTTGTAGTCCGCCGCAACGCTACGCATTGCGTCCACCTCGTCTTGTCCCACCCCACCTGACACATAGGCCACGCCCCCTTGCACACGTTGGATAGGACGGGCGGCGTAAGCACCTTCATTCAGGCAGCCCATCTCGTACATGGCACGCCACGAGCGCCTGTTCGTCATCCCACTATGCCTGCCACCTCGTGCCCGGCCCGTCAGCCGATCAGGCTCATTCACGCCTTGAATATCCCGCATGCGCTGCATCAACGCGCGGCGCTCTGCCGGTGTCCGAGCATTGCGCAGTTGCGCGCAAAAATCGGCGCTCGGCTGGCGTACTTGCTCGGGGGCGGGCGCCTGCGCCAATGCCGTGTTTGTCGACAAGAGAGACGCTGCAACCAGCGCAGCGCACAAGAGGCTGTGTACCCGAACCATGACCGACTCCTTGAGAGTTCATTCGCTTCCCTAGAGCCACAATGGTCCATGCGTGCCGAAGCGCGTTGATATGGCGCAACCTTTGATCCAGCCCAAACTGGCATATGACGTCATGGCTAACCTGAAAAGCAGCAGCACGTCCATCGCATACCACTCGTGGCGGCGGCACCCGCTGCTGCTGTGAGCGAAACCGCACGCCGCGGCACATTCCATCCAACGTGAGTTGACCATGACAGCCCGCACCCTCGTCTTCCATCAAACCGCGCGCAGGATGATGCTCAACGGAATCGACCTGTTGGCCCGAGCTGTCAAGGTGACGCTCGGGCCTGGCGGCCGCAACGTGATCATCGAGCGGCCGGGCATGACGCCTATGGTCGCCAACTCCGGCGTGGTTGTTGCGCGTTCCATTTCATTGCGCGAGCCCTTTGCCGATATGGGTGCCCGATTGCTGTGCGAGGCAGCGGCGCGCACCAGCGAGGTCGCGGGTGACGGCACCACCACGGCCACCACCTTGGCACACGCCATCGTGGCGGAGGGCGTGAAGTACGTAGAAGCCGGACACGACCCGATGCAGCTCAGGCGCGGTATCGAGGCCGCCGGCGCCGTTGTTGCGCAGCAGCTCCACGCCATGGCTCGGCCCTGCACCACCGTTGACGAAATGCGGCAGATCGCCACGATTTCCGCCAGCGGAGACCAAACCGTGGGCACGCTGGTGGCGCGCGCGGTTGAGCAGGTCGGCAAGGACGGCGCCATCAGTGTGGAAGATGGCTCGAAGCTGGAAGATCAGTTGGAGATCGCAAAAGGCGCGCGTGTTGACCGGGGCTTTCTATCGCCATTCTTTGCCACCACCGAAAGCCGGGCCGTCGTGCTCGAAGAACCATGGGTCTTATTGTGTGATGCCGCGATCAGTTCGATTGCCCAACTGCTGCCGGTTCTCGAAGCCGTGTCCGGCACCGGCAAGCCGCTGCTGGTCATTGCCAATGAAGTGGAAGGCGAAGCGTTGGCCACGCTCGTGGTCAACAACCTGCGCGGCACGCTCAAGAGTTGCGCGATACGCTCGCCCGGCTTTGGCGAGTCCCGCACGGAACAACTGGCCGATCTTGCTGCGCTGACTGGTGCGAGCGTCATCTCATCGCAGACCGGCGTTTCGCTCGAGCACGCGACGCTTGACCAGCTCGGCCGCGTACACCGAACGGAAACCACCAAGGATTCGACCACACTCATCGCCGGCGATACGGCAAAGGCCGAGGTGGAACGCCGCGTGGGCCAGGTGCGGGCTCAACTCAATGACGCAAAGACAGACTACGACCGCGAGCAACTTCAGCACCGGATCGCGCGCCTGAGTGGTGGTGTAGCTGTCATCAAGGTAGGCGCGGCAACCGAAGTCGCGTTGCACGAACGCAAGAACCGCTTTCAGGATGCCCTTCACGCCACCCGTGCAGCCGTTGAGGAAGGCATCGTTCCCGGCGGTGGCGTTGCATTGCTCCGTGCGCGCTCCGCAATCGACGCATGGAGCGCACCCAACACCGAGCAGCATGCAGGCGCCCGTATCGTGCATACCGCCCTGGCCGCGCCGATGCTGCAGATCGCAGCCAACGCAGGCGCAGACGCACAGGCAGTCGTCCACCAGGTCCTCTCCGGGGAGGGATCGCACGGCTACGATGCGGCGTCCGATCGCTACGGCGACATGCTGGAGCTGGGTGTGGTCGACCCCGTCAAAGTGGTACGCACCGCATTGCAGAACGCCGTCTCCATTGCCGCCCTGCTGTTGACCACGGATTGCATGATCGCCGACGCGCGGGAAGGCTATGTTGACCGGCCGGATGAAGCTTCAAGCCCGGCCATGTTCAACGCCGGATACGCATAGCAAAGCCCCGGCCATCCCGAGCATTCATGACCCCACTGGCGGCGGATCAAGCTTTGCTCACGATCAAGGGAGCTTCCAAACCGTCCTCTACAGTGATGACAAGACACTTCGACACGCCGGACTTGCCATGATCGCTCCCGCCTTCGTCCACCATCAGCGCTCGAGAGCGACGTCCGCCCGGCACATCAATGAAGACGCATTGGCGACGGCCTTTCTTCCGGATGCCCGTACGTTCCCGCTGCCTGATCCGGCGCTTGCCGTTCTGGCAAGAACAGCCGCTTCCTGGTTTGCCCCGACGTTGGCCACCGCAATCCATCTCAGCGCGGAGCATGGGCGTATTCGCGTTGCCGGGCACGTCTGCAATGCCCGCCCGCTAGCCTATCTGAAGATCGCGCTGCTACGCTTGCCCGGCGTCGTCGGGCTGGACATGACGGTTACGGTGGAATCCACCACCGATCCGCTGCGATCGGAGAACGTGGCCTTGCAACGTCACCACGTCGGCTAACCGGGGGCGCGCAAGCATGCATACGACTTTTTTCTGCGCGACCAGTTGTCCGTGCCCCCACGCCAACTTCGATCCGAAATGTCCGCAGTCAGTGGAGGAGATTCTCCGCGCGTATGCCGCGCTCTTCTGGTTCAACCTCTACCTCAGGTGCCCCGACTTCTCCACCGCGGATGGCATGTTTCCGCGGGAGCCAGATGTTCGCCAGAAGTATCTGGCAGTGCATTCGAAAGTCTTCACACACTGGGCCACGGCGGCCAATCGTATGGGCATCACCACCGCGCGCTTTCGTGATGTCTGCGCGAACGTGCGCGCGGCCTGGATTGGACCAGGCGACCCTTTGCGCGGGTGCCGCGCCCGGGCCGATGTCCTGTCGGACCATCCGGAATTGGATTTGGACTAAGCACCGGCCCGCCTTCTCGCCAAGTGCAATGAGGGCCGCATCGCCCTCCGACGCAGGTCTTTTGGCCCAGGCAGCTAACAGCCTCACGATGACCGCCCCATCAGGGGCGTACGGCAAGGCGATCTGGCGGCTTGCGTCAGGTCAACTCTGGCAATGACGAAGTGCCTACCCTGCAGTCATATCAACCGGAGATCGTGATGCCACAGCCTACTGAAGCAGTCTGCAACCTTGCCTGCGCCACACTGCGCGATGCCAGCCGCGCAGCCGAGTTCTTCGTCGATAGCCAGCTTCAGCTCGCGCGCCTTCGCGTCAAGATGGCGGAAACGGCGCTGCAGAATCTGTCCCAGCTGGAGGGCCAGTTGGACGCAGTCAAAGACTGGAGTGGCCTGGCCTCGGCACAGAGCGCCTATATGAAGCTGCAAGCCAACCAAGGCGCAAACGCGGCTCGCCAGTGGACCGACCTCCTCAATGACGCACAGCGCTCATATCTGCGCCAAGCAACGGAGTGGAACGACCAGTTCCAACATCGGCCGGGCACGGCTGCATCTCCTGCACAACTGTTCATCGCCTCCTTGGATTCTTGGCAAACATTGGTCAACACCTTCAACGCGATAGCCGCATCGGCTACGCAAGGCCGGACGCCGTCGTAACCGCGCACGAGGCCCAAGAGCGCGCAAGGCGCGTGACGGCGCTCATGCCGAATGGCTGTCGACTGCCGATCGGAATGTGCAATGCACGGCGCCGACGAAAGAGAAGAGCTTGATTCCTGTCAACGAGGGTGTTTGGCAGCTACCTATTCTTGAAGTAGCCATCGGGCAAACACACAGTGGATGGACACGATTGTTGATTCAGCGGTTGAACTTGATTTGTTTGCAGGAGCAAAAAATGCGCGGAAAACTCATGATGGCTCTGCTCGTCGCTGCAGCAGCCTCCACGTCGGCGTACGCACAAGGTAAGCCCGACACAGCACCGAACAGCGACGGACAACGGGCCGGCAAGGTAGATCCCTATACGGATGGCGCCAAACAGGCCAAGCCCGACCCGTACACAGAAGGATCGAGGAGCGGCAAGTTTGATCCGTACACGGAAGGCGCAAAGGGCAAACGCGACGCCTATACGGAAGGCGCCAAACAAGCCAAGCGCGACCCGTACACGGAAGGATCAAGACGCGGCAAGTTTGACCCGTACACGGAGGGCGCAAAGGGCAAACGTGACCCCTACACGGAAGGCTCGAGGAGCGGCAAGTTCGACCCGTACACGGAAGGCGCAAAAGCCAAACG
The DNA here is from genome assembly GCF_052045895.1 of Ralstonia sp. 22111. Lineage (NCBI taxonomy): Bacteria > Pseudomonadati > Pseudomonadota > Betaproteobacteria > Burkholderiales > Burkholderiaceae > Ralstonia > Ralstonia sp. 22111. Next base: position 432,338 of record NZ_JBQEPR010000003.1, read on the forward strand.
TGACCCACATACGGATGGCGGCAATCAGACGAAGTAGAAGCATCGGGGATTGCCTTTTCGTATTCCATCTGTCGGCGTAGCTGCCTCCTTCAGTACAGCAGATACGCCGCACGCTGGGAAAGGAAGGCATCGGTCTGGGCGATGTAGGCGTGCTCGATCGCGTCCAGCGAAACGCCATCACGCAGCATTCCCCAGACCGTCTCGGACCCCACGGACACGCGGATCGTCTCCAGCTTGAAATGCTGCGGATAGCGCTGCGACAGCACTCGGGCCAGCGCTAAACCGATGCGACCGGGGTGCGTGAGCGCAGACGTCTGGTGGATCGCTACACCCGAGCACGAGCGGCCATGGTATGGCCCCTCTGACGGCACAAAATGGACGGGCGTATAGGTAGCGCCCGTATTCAGCGCATTGAGTTCGCGCGCTACCGCAGCGCCGTCCACCCACGGTGCTCCGACCATGCCGAACGGCGCCGACGTGCCTCTGCCCACGCTGACACTCGCGCCCTCGATCAGCCCCACATCCGGATATCGCTCCAAGGCGGCGAAATCCCGCAGGTTTGGCGATGGCGGAACCCAACCCAGCCCCGTGTTGGCAAAGCGCATGGCGCGGTCGTACTGTTCCATGGCCACCACATGCAACGCTGCGCCAATGTGCAGCTGGTCGTTCAGCAGCCGGGCAAGCTCGCCGATCGTCATGCCGTGCACAAGCGGCAGAGGCACGTAGTTCGTCAATGACCGGTCTGCCGTATCGGATACCGGCCCACCAACCAGATCGCCCCCTATCGGGTTGGGACGGTCCAGAACCAGCACTGGAATGCGGGCCTTCGCTGCAGCTTCCAGCGTCGCCCCCAGGGTCGCAAGGTAAGTAAAGAAGCGTACGCCCGCGTCCTGCAGGTCGAACACCACGACGTCGATATCGGCCAGCGCACTGCGTGGTATGTCCTTGCTGCTGCCATAGAGGCTATGAACAACCACGTTGGAGCGTGCGTCGATCGTGTCACCGAAGCGCGCATCGAGATCGGTGCCGATGCCATGCTCTGGCGCAAAGATGGCGCTCAACCGCACGCCGGGTGCCTCATTCAGTACATCGATGGTCCGGCGCCCCCGCGCATCGAAGCCACTGTGGTTGGTGACCAAGCCGACCCGCTTCCCGACGAGCGGTGCGAAGCCGTTGGCCTCCAGTACATCGATACCTGATCGCACAGGCCCGACCGCCATGGGCAAGCGGCGGCCGGCACTGAGCACGGCATCGGCCATGGTCGGGGCGCGCACCGCGATCTGTTCGCCCGAGAGCAGCGGCGCAGAGTTCGATACCAGATTCAGCACGGCTTCACGCAACGGCATGGCGTTACCCTGCTCGTCGGGATACAGCCGGCTTGTGAGCACAATCACGAATCGGCGCGTGACCAGGTCGATCCATAAGCCGGTTCCGGTATAGCCCAGGTGCTGGAGGAGTCCGGCGCGCGGCGCGCGATAGCGATTGGGGATCAACGGCGCCTGGACTTCCCATCCCAGCGTGCGGGCCGCCTCCACCGCAGCTGAACCGTCCGGCGTCAACAGCAGGGCAACGCTGTCCGGTTGCAAGATACGGCGATCGCCAACGCGGCCCCCGTTGAGCAGCATCCTGGCGAACAGCGCGAGGTCATCCGCCGTGGAGAACAGGCCCGCGTTGCCGGAGACGCCCCCCAGTGCGGCGGCGGTCGGATCATGGACTTTGCCGCGAAGCCATCGTCCGTTGCGAATGATGGTCGGAGCGATGCGCATGATCGCCTTGCGGCTCGGACGAAACGCGGTGTCGCGCATGCCAAGTGGCCGAAAGATATGCTGCGCACACCATGCATCAAGTCCTACCCCACTGACACGCTGGACGATCTCGCCCAAGGCGACATAGTTGAGATCGCTGTAAATGACACGGTGACCCGGCTCAGAAATCGGCGGCATGATCCCGATCGCGTGAAGCACCGAGGCGGGGCCCCGCAGTTCCGAACGAGCTGCCAGGCCAGGAGGCAGGCCGGACGTATGCGTGAGCAACTGCCGTATCGTGATGCGCGACTTTCCTCCGTCCGCGAAGGCTGGCCAGTACCGGCCGGCCGGCGCCTCCAGGTCCAAACGTCCACGCTCTGCCAACTGCAACACCGCCGTGGAAGTGGCCACTGCCTTGGTAAGGGATGCCAGATCGAAGATGGTGTCTTCAGTCATCAGCTCAGCGTCGCGTCCGACGGTGCGCTGACCCAGCGCGACACGTTCACGCACCCCGCTGGCATCACCGATGGCTACCACCGCCCCCGCCACATTGGCATCGGCAATCTGCGCGGCTACCACGGCTTCCAGCTCGTGCATGGGCACAGGCTTGCCCAGCGGCCCTGGCGTGCTGATGGTTGGCTCGGCGCGCCCGCTCTGCATGCACGCCAACAACAGCGCAGCCAGCACCGCGGCTATCGCGGCAAGTTGGCGGGATCGTAACGATTGCGCGCGTTCCATAGCATCCACCCGTTGGTACCTTCCGCGTCAGCAGCGTCGACTTGGGCGCGAATCATCTCGGCATTGAACTCACGACGATCAAAAGCATAGTCCCGGAATGCCTGGAGCCATGGCCGGAATCTCACCCCCGGCAAACCTGTGCGCCGCTTCGCTTCAGCCAGGGAGTGCGAGACGATCTCGCCGGGCTTCTCGGTGGGTTTCCTGACACCCGGCAAGCCCCATGTGAAACCGGACGGATAGAGCATGGGCGAGATGTAGTCCACCACGGCGCCCAGCGTGTTGATCTGCTGGCCGATCGCGGTGTCGTCGGTGTTCCAGCAGACGTAGCCGAAAATATCCGCTGCCAGGTAAATGTTGTACGGCCGCAGCCGCTCTCTCGCCTGCGCAAGAAAACCCGTCACGGCCGCAACCCGGTGTGCCTGCGTGTTGGCCTGATGGAACTGCAAGCCATTGGCGTCCGGAAAACGCAGGTAGTCGAACTGGATCTCGTCGAACCCGAGTCTTGCAGCCTCTTCCGCCACGTCAAGCGAGCTGGCCCAGGCGGCTTCCACGCCAGGGTCGATCCATTGTTGATCTTCACGATCGTGCCAGAGCGCTCCATCGCGGTCCCGCACGGCCCATTCGGGGTGCGCCCGGGCCAAGGGGTCGTCCTTGAAGACGACGATGCGCGCAATCAGGTAGAGGCCTCGTAGACGAAGTTGCCGAATCACGGCGGCGAACTGGTTGATGCGGGCTGCACCGTTCTTCTGTTCGCGGGCAGCGCCGACTGCCACACGGGCCGCGCTCGGGTACGGTGTATCGCCCCGGTCGCCCTTGATATCGATCACCAGCGCATTGATCGCTGTCTCGCGCTGGAGGGCGACGGCGGCATCGCGCAAGGATCTGTTGGATACGCCCTGTACCGACAGATAGACCGCTCGGGGCTTGATCTGCTTGAGCACGATCTCGACTGCGGGCTGCGGGCCGCCAAGCACCAGCTCGGCGCGTGCATAGCCGGGGGCACGGACGCTGACCACCGCGCGTGCATCCACTGCCGCCGCTGGAATATCGACTAGGCCAGCCGCATCGGCATTTCCGCTCTTGCCCTGAACAAATGTGATTGCGCCTTCCACAGGAAGGTGGGTCTGTGCATCTACCACCCTGACCTCGGCCGCGCCGGCAAACTGCGCGCAGGAAAGCCACGCAGCGGCGAGCCAAAGGCGCAGACGGCTACTCATGATTGCCCTCGGCCGCATTGAGAATGTTCGTCATGCATCGTGCACCACAGCCATCGGTGATCAGGTATCGTGGCAGTGCCATGGCGGGTTGGCTCGCCCGCAGCGGTTGCGCGTCCAGCGTGAAGGCCGCGGTATAGCCTTCCTCTCGTGCAATGCGCTCCAGCTCAGGATCGTGGATGCCGAAAGGCCACGCCAGCAAATGCACGCGGACGCCGATTTCCGTCTCGATGCGCACCTTTGCCCGGCGCAACTGATCGCGGGCGAACTTGACGAAATCATCGGTGCTTCGGTGCATCCGTTCCACGCGGAAGTTCGGATGCCAGTAGGTATGGGACTGCACGTCAAACTGTCCGGTGCGGGCCAGCGCTCGCAACTGGGGCCACGTCATTGCGTAGGCGGCATTTGAAATGGCAGACGGATACACAAACAGCGTTACGGGAACGTGCCGGCCGCGCAGCGCAGGCCACAATGTCTCGTACACAGACCGGTGGCCGTCATCCACCGTAATGGCCACCGCCTTCCCCGGCAGTGCATCTTGCTCGCCTTGGTGCCAGCGCAGGATGTCCGCGAGCGGCACGATGCGATAACCAGCCGCCTCGATCGCCTGTAGATGTGCTTCGAACGTCTGCATCCGAACCGTCATGGTGCTATCCACCGTCGATGCAAAGCGGTGATAGACGAGCACCACCACATGTGGCTCCATAGCCGGCATCTCTGCGTGGGCAGCCGGATACGCAAGCATCAGGAGTGCACAACACAACGAGAAGATCCAGGTGTTCATCAGCCGTGCCTGCGAAGAAGAGTGGATAGCGCGCATCGCCCGGCCCGCCTCGCTTATGACGCTCTGGGTGTGCCGTGCAGCCAATGCCAAAGCAGCACCCCGCTGCCCGCCATGCCGCCCAGATGGGCGAAGTGCGCGACATCGACTTCGGTTCCGCTCACGCCAAGCGTCAGTTCCACGATCGCATAGAGCGTTGCAAACACCCATGCAGGCATCGGGATGGGCGGGATCAACGGAACGATCATGCGATTGGGAAACAGGACGGCATACGCGAGAAGCAATCCGAACACGCCTCCGGAAGCGCCAATGACCGGCCCCGCCGGCAGAACGCTCAAAGCTGCAAAGGCGATCTGCGCGAAGGCCGCACTCAAGATGCTGGATACGTAGAGCAGCCAGGCCCGCGGTGTACCCACGGTGCGCTCCACGTCGCGGCCAAACATATAGAGCCCGAACATGTTGAGCACCAGATGCGCCCCGTTTGCGTGCAGGAAGGCGTATGTCAGCGGTTGCCACGGCATGAATCCGCTCCGCAGGCCGGCCCCTGATATGCCGAGCGGCCAGAGAGCAAAGGTACGCAGCAGCTCGTCTCCTGCAAAGAGCTCTGCACAGAACACCGCCACGTTGGTGAGGATGAGCAGCTTGATCATGAAGGCACCCCTGATCTCTGCCCACGATACGGCCGCGCGCGTTGGCCGGGTTGATCTCGCGCAAGGCGGTTCGACAGTGTGTCGTGATCCTGCAAAGCCACGCACTCCGTTTGATGTGCCGCAAGGCCCCCGCATCGCCAGATGAAACGATAGAGAGACTTGCACGCAAGAGGATGACCCATGCCATTGGCCGCTTCTTATCAGTACCCCGCGAACCAGGCCATCGCTGCGATCTTCAACGAAATCGCTGATTTATTGGAGGTTGAGGAGGCCAACCCGTTTCGGGTACGCGCTTACCGCAACGCTGCCCGCATGGTCGAAGGCATGACGGAAGGCGTTGACGCCATGCTTGCACGCGGCGCCGACTTGACCGCCTTGCCAGGTGTTGGAGTCGACCTCGCGGCAAAGATGCGCGAGATCGTCGAAACGGGAACCTGCGCCATGCTCACACGTGTGCGTACGGAGGTTCCATCGTACGTGCTTCAACTGCTTCAATTGCCTGGGCTGGGCCCAAAGCGGGCCCGTGCTTTGCAACACGAGCTGGGCATCACATCGTTGGACGAGCTGGCTCGGGCAGCAGCGGCACACCGCATTCGCGAACTGCATGGCTTTGGCCCCCGAAGCGAAGAGCGATTGCTCGAAGCCCTCAACGCACGCCTGGCGCGCGATCGCCGTTATGGTTTGGCAATCGCCAAGCCATGCGCCGACGCACTGACGCATTACCTGCTGGCGAGCGGCCTGGTCGACCAACTCGTCGTTGCCGGGAGCTACCGGCGGGGCCGAGACACCGTGGGGGATCTGGATCTGCTCATCACGGGAAGAAAACGCGCACAGATCGTTGAGCATTTCGTGCACTACAACGAGGTCGCTACCCGAATCTCAGCGGGGCCCACCCGTGCAAGCGTCGTCCTGAAAAACGGCATGCAGGTGGACTTGCGCGTGGTGCGCTCCGACGCTTTCGGCGCGGCGCTGGTGTATTTCACCGGATCGAAGCCGCATAACATCGCTCTGCGCAAGCTTGCGCAGGCTCAGGGTCTGAAGATCAACGAATATGGTGTCTTCCGAGGAAAGGCGCGCATCGCCGGCCAGACGGAGGCGTCGGTCTACCGTGCAGTGGGCTTGCCTTGGATCTGCCCCGAGCTGCGCGAAGACCAAGGCGAGATCGCGGCCGCGCAGTCCGGCGCACTACCATCCCTCGTTGAACAGAGCGACATCAAGGGGGATCTCCATACCCACACATCGGCCAGCGATGGCACCGCCAGCCTCGAAGCCATGGCGGCGCAGGCGCGCCTGCTGGGCTATCAATACCTGGCAGTGACCGATCATTCGCCACGCATTGGCATAACCCATGGGCTCACGGCGGAGCGCCTGGCCGCACAAGCCGATGCCATCGACCGCTTCAACGCCGAACACGAGGGTTGGCCCGTGCTGCTCAAGGGGGTTGAAGTCGACATTCTGGAGGACGGGTCACTGGACCTGCCGGATTCGGTGCTGGGGCGCCTGGATCTTGTCGTGGGCGCAATCCATAGCCACTTCAGTCTGCCGGCCGACCAACAGACGTCACGCATTCTTCGTGCGCTCGATCATCCGCACTTCACCATCCTCGCCCACCCGCTAGGCCGGCTGATTGGCGAGCGCAACGCCTGCAACGTTGACCTCAAGCGGGTCCTGACCGCCATTGCACAGCGCGGCTGCTACGTTGAGGCCAATGCCCAGCCCTCCCGCCTGGACCTGTCCGACGTTGGATGTCGCCTGGCAAAGGCGGAAGGCGTGCTCGTGAGCATTGCGTCTGACGCGCACAGCCCGGCTGATCTGACGAACCTGCCCCTGGGTGTCACGCAAGCCCGCCGCGCATGGCTGGGGCAGGCAGACGTGCTCAATGCGCACTCGCTCGACACGCTGCTGCCGTTGTTGAAGCAGACCATGTGACGAGCGCACGCGCACACCACCTCGGGCATTCTGTATCTGCACCGCAACATGTCGTACGCCGTGCCCATCGGGTTGATCCGAGTCAAGGTGCAGGAAATCGTGCGATCAAGAATGAACACATGAATTTCCACATCAGTATCCAGACCAACCGGAGCCAAACCATGAGCGTCCCAGTCGACATTTCCTTCCAGGGTATTCCGCATTCCAAGGCCGTCGAAGAAGCGGTTATCAACCATGCAGACCGCTTGAAGCGCATTCGTGCCGATCTGATGCGCTGCCGCGTCAGTCTTGCCGTGGGAGCCAAGCATCAGCACCAGGGCAAGCCGTTCGACGTCCACGTCCACGTGTTCACACCGCATCAGACGCATGTTTCGAGCAATACGTCCAACGAGGATCCCTACGTCGCGCTCCGCGAGGCCTTCACGCACGTGGAACGCATGCTCGTCGAAGCCAACGGCAAACGAGAATCGCACTCTTGAGGCATCGTGCTTGTGCACGCGCGCTACTGCATGTGCAAGCCACCATTCACGGCCAGGTTGGCACCAGTAATGTAGGCAGCGTCCTCGCCGCAGAGAAAAGCCACCAGTGCCGCCACCTCTTCTGGTCGACCAAGACGGCCCAGCGGGATCTGCGGAAGAATCCGTTCTTGCATGATCTCGCGGGGAATATCGCGGGTCATTCGCGTGGCGAGGTAGCCAGGCGAGATCGTGTTGACGGTCACACCCTTTGCGGCACACTCGAGGGCCAGCGCTTTGGTGAACCCATGTATGCCGGCCTTGGCCGCCGCGTAGTTCGTCTGCCCGAACGCACCCCGCGAACCATTGACCGACGAGATGTTGATGATGCGGCCCCAACCGCGGTCGATCATGCCTTCATACACCGGCTTGGTCATGTTGAAGACGGAGTCGAGATCGGTGGCCAGCACGTTCCGCCAGGCTTCGAGCGTCATGCGCTTGAAAGTCATGTCCTGCGTAATACCGGCGTTGTTCACCAGAATGTCGACCGGGCCGACGGTCGAAAGCACCTCAGATGCGCATCGTTGGCAAGCGTTGTAATCGGCCACATCCACCGCGAACGTCTGGAACAGGCGCCCGTAGGCATGCTGTTCTGCCACCCATGAGGTCACATGCGCGTTGCCCAGCGAATGGGTAACCACCACACGATGCCCTTGCGCGTACAGACGAACGGCAATGGCTTCACCCAACCCGCCCATACCACCGGTGATGAGCGCAATGCGCTGTATTGTCATGACGGCCTCATCGCGTCGTCGGACGTACGCCAGCGCGGGGGCAATCGCGCTTGCACAGGAGCCACCGGTCTGTTTCCGGTTCGATACGCAACCGCACAACGGCATCGACCGGCTTCGTACCGGCCCGAACGCTCAGGGTCTGCATTACGCCCCGGTACGCAGCGGTTATCTGATAGTGCCCGCGGGGCAAGCGCATATACAACAGCGGCCCCTCCGTGCGCACGCGCAATCGAAGCGTTCCGCGATCGTCCGCCACCGAGACATCCACATCCGACAACGCCTCGCCGGTTCTGGCCGACACCACGTTCAGCCGCACGTTGAAACGGCTTGCCATTGCGTGCATGGTGTCGCGCGCGTCGCTGCCAACGCCACCCGACACATAGGCGATCTCGTTCTGAACCCGGACTTCCGGAGCCGCCGCCGCATCCGGCCCGACTGCACCTGCGTGTGCGCTGGCGGCCAAAGCCAACGCGGCGAGAATGCAGCGCGGCAAAGAACGAACTGCTTGGCTCATGTCATACCTCACTGCTCAGCGGCTGGGCGGCCGACCGTCTGTGCCAGCACCGGCACTTCGTCTTCATTGAGCGATAGCGCTTCTGCCAGAAAACGCTGATTGAGCCAGCCGCGCACCACACAGCCGAGCCCCGCCGAGGCACAGTAAAGCGACACGTTTTGCGAGATCGCTCCCGCCGCCACACCGGAAAATGTTTCGCGCACGGCTTCTGGCATCTGGTCTGCACGCGCATGGTTCACCACGTACACCAGATCCAGCGGCGCCTTGCCCACAAAATCCTGGTATCCGGTCAGGTTGCGCGCGTCCACGGCATGCTTGAGACGCAGGCGGTGGGCCGCAGGCTCGTATTCGTAGACGCCCTCTGGCAGGGCGACGTAGATGTCGATCTCGTTGAGGCCGTGCGCTGATGGCGCCGTTCGCCCCCCGATTTCCGGCCGGTTGATGCCGTTTGCCGCCCATAGCAATTCGCTCAGTTGCTGCAGTGACAGCGGCGTGGGCTCGAACGCCCGCACGCTTTTCCGCTTGCTCAGCGCAGCACTCAACGTGTTGCCGCCATCCAGTACCGGCGGCGCCAGCGCAATGGTTGCCGCTGGCGCTGCGTGGGACGTTGACTGCGGCAGTAGATGTTGCACAGGGTCATAAGACAGGAGCATCGTCTGGCTCATGGCATTCACCTCATCAAACTGAAAATCCATCGAACATGTTTGGCCGCCTAGGCGGCGATGATCACCTTGAGCACCTGAGTCTTCGCGGCGTTGCGGAAGGCAGCGCCGACCGACTCCACCCCCACGCCTTCGTGGCCCAGCGTGCGCCCTTGATGCTGTGCAGATCGGTGCCGCAGATGGTGGTTAACGTGACGCGCACCACTGCGTCCCCCGGTGCCTGCAGTACCGGTTTCGGCTTGTCGGCAAGGGTGATCTTGCCGGGCCCTTCGTAGACGAGTGCTTTCATGGGGAACCCCAAGAAGACGATGACTCCATGCTAGGCAACCGACCCGTGCGGACGTTGATCTACGTCAGGGCGCATGGCAGCCACCGCGCGATATTGACCTTCTCTATCCGGAGGCGAAAACCGCGTATGGCCGAACAAGCCACCACCATTCCATGTTCGCAGCCACCAGAAGCGTTGGTGACGCGGATGCTCGAAGCAGCATCGTATCCACACCCCGCTGCGGATCTGCAGATGATCGAAACCCATCTGTCGTGGGTCTTCCTGGCCGGAGAATTTGCATACAAGGTACGCAAGCCGATCAAGCTGGACTTCGTCGACTTTTCGACGCTCCGTGCGCGGCAAATCGATTGCGAGGAGGAATGGCGCCTGAACCGCCGCCTCGCTCCTGCGCTATACCTTGGCGTGGTGCCGATATCGCATGATCCGGCCACGGGCGGGCTCCACGTCAGTGGGCAAGGCACGCCCTGTGAGTACGCGGTCTGCATGCGCCGCTTTGCCCAGCAGGACTTGCTCAGTGCATTGGCGCGTGATGGGCGCCTACGCGCGAGGGAGATCGACGCACTGGCCGACCTGATCGCAGACTTCCACGCAACCGCGCCTGTCTGCGGCTCAGGCTCAGACGATGGCACACCCGCAAGCATTCAGCGCACGCTTGAGGACTGCGCAGCGGGGGTGATTGCCCTCACCACGGAACCCCAGATTGCAGCGGCCACGGTAACGCTGCTTCGTCAGCATGCAAGTCGCCTGGAAGCGACATTCGCGTCTCGCCGGCGCAGCCGCCATATCCGCGAATGCCATGGCGACCTTCACCTGGGCAACATCGTACTGATCCATGGCCAACCGACGCCGTTCGACTGCCTGGAATTCTCTGCGTCGCTTCGTCGGATCGACACCATGTACGACACGGCGTTTCTGTTCATGGATTTGCTAGCAGCGGGCCTGCATGCGATGGCGTATCGCCTGATCAACCGCTATCTCGAGCGATGCGGCGACTATGGCGGGTTGGCAGTCCTGCCCTTCTACGCATCCATGCGCGCGCTCGTGCGTGCCCGTGTGCTGCTGGAGCGCGCCCATCAGTTGGAGGGAACCCCCGATCTGGCTGCCAGGCCGCGCGGCGAGGCACGCCGCATGCTCAACCTGTCTCGGGAGCTGCTCTGCCGAAACGATGCCTGCATTCTTCTCATGCATGGCCTTTCTGGCGGCGGAAAATCCACCCGTGCAGAACAGCTTGCCGAAGCAGAAGGGATGATTCGCGTGCGCTCCGACGTCGAACGCCAGCGCGTCGGGCATCCCGCCGCCGTCGACCGCTACCTGCCGCGCGCAGTCGAACGTACCTATCGGCGCCTTGCCGCTGTCTGCAAGCTGGGGGTAGGCGCCGGTTTTCCGATGATTGCGGATGCCACGTTCCTGGCCGAGCGCCAGCGCCGACGTTTCTTCTCACTGGCCCGCCGATTGGGCGTGGCCCTGGCCATCGCGGACTGCGTGGCCGACGTCGACACGCTGCGCATGCGTATCCGCAATCGCATGCGCAGCGGGGCCGACGCATCGGAGGCGGACCTGCACGTGCTGGATGCCCAGATCGCCACACAGCAGCCGCTCAACGTGGAAGAGCGAGCGCATGTGATCCCCGGCGAGATATCCAACGTGGTGCCCTACATCAGAGGCACAGAACGGTGATTCCGTTTGGGCGTGCTCAGGCACCCAAGCGCCCTGAGATCAAGCACCGTAGCGATGGTGTTCCGCGCGCGGCCGCCAATTTGCGCCACATCAACGCACACAACTGCAAAGTGCCTACGCTGCAGATGGACACCTGATTCGGCGGCCCCCCTCACCTGCCCGCCAAGACCCCACCGGAGATCACAATGCAACAACCTGCTGATATGGCATGCAACGTGGCATGCGCCGTCATGCGCGAGATGAGCCGCACCGCCAGCTTCATGCTCGAGGCGCAGATCGACCTGGCCCATTTCCGGCTCAAGCTGGCCGAGGCTGCGCTGGAGGATGTGCGTGAGCTCGAACATGAACTGAGCGGCACGCATGACTGGACATCGCTGGCCACTGCACAAGGCATCTTCATGAAGATGCAATCAAGCCACGGCGCCAACGCACTGAAGACCTGGGCCGAGTTCACGAACAAGCTGCAGGCAGCCTATTTTCGTCGGTTGACGGAGTGGACCCAGCAGATGCAGCAACCCGAAGGCCAAACCTCTTCCTCACAGTTGTTTGCCGCGTCCTCCGATTCGCTGAAGGCCTTCTTTGACAGCTTCAACCTCATGGCTCCGCCAGACTCCGAAGCGAAGAAGAACGGATTGGCACGTTCCACGACGGCAAGAGCCGAAAAAGCCGCCTGATCAACACGCCAAGGAGCCCATCATGCGAGTTCAGGACGTCTATTCACACAATGCAGTACACATTCCGCTTTCCTGCACGCTTCAGGAGGCGGCACAGCAGATGCGCCAGAAGCATGTCGGTGCACTGGTCGTGACGGAGAACACCCCGTCCGGGCCCCGCGCGATCGGCGTTGTCACGGATCGCGACATCGTGCTTGATGCGGTTGCGGTTGGGGTGAGCCCATCGCAGACCTGTGTGGCCGATGTGATGAGTCGGGGCATCTCCAACGTACCGCTCGAGGCAAGCCTGAGCGACGCGTTGCAGGAGATGCTCTCATGCGGCGTGCGGCGTGTTGGAGTGACGTCCGATGGTGCGCTGGTGGGCGTGCTGTCTTTGGACGATGTGCTCGGCGCAATGGCCACCGAATGGAGCCTCATCGCCCGGCTTGTTCATAACGAGCGTGAGCGCGAGATGACCGGTAGCGTCCAGCCGCCGCTGAGCGTGTAATCCGGCGGTCACCCCACTTCAGGAAGACATCTCCCATGAATCCCGAGCCGCTTTCTCTCAGCATGGATATCGTGGCGGACGAAGCAGTGCTGGAAGGCACGCTGGACTGCCCGGGCAATGCAACCGGCCTGGTGATCTTTGCGCATGGCAGCGGAAGCTCAAGGCACAGTCCGCGCAACCAGTACGTTGCGCATCAGCTCCATGCCGCCGGCCTGGGCACGCTGCTCTTTGATCTGTTGAGTGCGGAAGAAGCGTCGCATGCGTCGTGCCGGTTCGATATCGAGCTTCTGGCACGGCGTCTGCATACAGCCACACACGCGGTAGGCAGCATCGCGCGCGAACGCAGGTTGCGCCTCGGCTACTTCGGCGCCAGTACAGGCGCCGCAGCCGCGATCCTGGCGGCGGCCGAACAGGACGACGCCTGCCCGATCGAAGCGGTCGTCAGCCGCGGCGGTCGCCCCGATCTTGCTGGCCAACGTGCGCTAAGCAATCTCGCCTGTCCGACCTTGCTGATCGTCGGAGCTGCCGATTTGGACGTTCTCGATCTGAACCGGCAGGCCCTGAGCCAAATGCACTGTGAAAAAGCCCTGGAGACCGTGCCCCACGCAACGCACCTTTTTGAAGAGGAAGGCGCGCTCGAACAGGTGGCCGAGCTGGCGCGGGCGTGGTTTGTCCGCCACCTGAGTGCAACCTCCCAACCTCACCGACACGCGAGGTAGCCCCATGCGATTCAAAGATCGATTGGATGCAGCGCGTATGCTCGCGCAGGCACTGGAGAAGTACAGGGACATGCACCCGCTGGTATTGGCCATCCCACGGGGTTCGGTTCCAATGGGCGCACTCATCGCGCACGCACTCGGCGGTCAGCTTGATGTGGTGCTGGTTCGCAAGCTCGGCGCACCGTTCAACCCTGAACTGGCTGTCGGCTCAGTGGAAGAAGGCGGCTGGACTTACTTCGCACCCTATGCGAGCCGCATTGGCGCGGACACCACATACCTCGAACAGGAAAGCGCCGAACAGATGGACGTCATCCGTCGGCGCCGTGCGCTCTATACCCCGAACCGCGGTCCGTATGACGTAGAAGGACGCGTCGTGATCGTGGTCGACGATGGGCTGGCAACCGGGGCCTCCATGAAGGCAGCACTCCACGCCATACGCCAGCGCCATCCGCAACGCCTCATCTGCGCCGTTCCCGTGGCGGCACCGGACAGCCTGGAGGAAATCCGACCGCTGGCCGACGAGGTCGTCTGCCTCTACGCGCCGCAGGGCTTCCGCGCGGTCGGCTTGTATTACGCCGATTTTCCTCAGGTGGAAGACGCCGAAGTGCGTGCTGCGCTGGGCGTGGCCCCGCAAACCGAGCGCCAGGCCGGCTGACACGCCCGGCTCAATCCAGACCGTATCTGCGCACGTACCAGGTTTTCATCACATAGGCGCACAAGCCGTAGACCAGGACGATCGCTGCCAAGCAGGGCCAGTAGGCTGCCGGCAGCGACGTAAAGCCGAACAGCACCCCGACCGGTGTCAACGGCATGGCGATACCCACGCAGGCAATGGCAATGCTCGTCAGCACCAGCGCGGTGCTCGCCCGGCTTTGCACGAACGGCACCTTGGCCGTGCGGATGATATGGATGATGAGTGTCTGCGTGAGCAGCGATTCAACAAACCACCCGGACTGGAACAGCGCTGGATCGGCCCACGCGTGAAAGACGCCGAGCAGCAGCGCATAGGTCGCGAAATCAAACAGCGAACTGACAGGCCCCATGTACAGCATGAACTTCAAGATGCTGCCGATCTCCCATCGTCGTGGTTTGACGAGATAGTCGTCGTCTACGTTGTCGGTCGGGATGGCGGTTTGCGAAAAGTCGTAGAGCAGGTTGTTGAGCAACACCTGCACGGGCGCCATTGGCAGAAAGGGCAGAAACAGGCTGGCGCCCAGCACGCTGAACATGTTTCCGAAGTTCGAGCTGGCGCCCATCTTGATGTACTTGACGATGTTGCCGAACACCTTGCGCCCTTCCGTCACGCCCTCGCCCAGCACGGCCAGGCTTTTCTCCAGCAGGATGATGTCGGCGGACTCCTTGGCAATATCGACAGCGCTATCCACGGAGATGCCGACATCCGCGGCCTTGAGCGCCGGCCCGTCGTTAATGCCGTCACCCATGAAGCCCACGACGTGGCCCCTGCGGTGCAGTGCCTCGACAATGGCCGCCTTTTGCGCCGGCGACACCTTGGCGAACACGGATGCGCGCTCGGCCACCTCGGCCATCTGCTCGGGCGACATGGCGGCCAGCTCGGTCCCGAGCACCACGGGCTCCACGGCGATCCCGACCTCGCGACAGATCTTGCGCGCAACAATGGCGTTGTCCCCCGTCAGGATCTTGACCGCCACGCCGCGGGCCTTCAATGCGGCAATGGCGGGTGCGGCCGTATCACGTGGCGGGTCAAGAAAGGCGATATACCCCAGCAACGTCAATCCCGACTCGTCCGTCACGGCGTACTGGCTTTGCTCGTGCGGCATCTCCTTGTACGCAACCGCCACGACACGGAAGCCGTCGGCGTTGAGGTTCTCCGCCAGTTGCCGCGTATCTTGGAGGTGGCTTGCCTCCAGCGGGCCAGCCTCGTCGCCGCTCACGTAACGCGCACTGACGGCCAGCACTTCTTCCACTGCACCCTTGCAGATCAGCACATGCGTGCCGTCGTCCTGCGCCAGCACCACCGACATGCGCCGGCGCTCAAAGTCAAACGGCAGCTCATCGATCTTCTGGAACCGCGCATGCACATCCAGGCGCTGTTCCAGCTCCACATGCTTGAGCACAGCCACGTCCAGCAGGTTCTTCAGGCCCGACTGATAGAAGCTGTTAAGAAACGCGTACTCCAGCACCTGGTCGGATTCTTCACCGCGCAAATCCAGGTGATGCTTGAGGATGATGCGGTCTTGCGTGAGCGTGCCCGTCTTGTCGGTGCACAGCACATCCATCGCACCAAAGTTCTGGATGGCGTTGAGCCGCTTGACGATGACTTTCTTGCGCGACATGGCGATGGCGCCCTTGGCCAGATTGACCGTCACGATCATCGGCAGCATCTCGGGCGTGAGGCCCACGGCCACGGCCACCGCAAACAACAGCGCCTCGAACCAGTTGCCCTTGGTCAGCCCGTTGATGAGAAACACCGTGGGCGCCATCACCAGGATCAACGTCAGCATCAGCCACGTGAATCGGGTAATGCCGCGATCAAAGCTGGTCTGCACGCGTTGCGCGGCAATCAGGTTGGCCACATGGCCAAAGGCGGTGCGGTGCCCGGTGGTCAAGACAACGGCCGTGGCGTAGCCGCTCACCACGGCGCTGCCCATGAAGCACAGGTTGGGCCGGTCGAAATCTGCCGCAGGATGGCTGTCGGAAGGCTCCGCATGCTTTTCCCGTGGCATGGCTTCGCCAGTCAGTGCCGACTGGTTGACGAACACATCCTTCGCACTGAGCAGCCGCAAGTCGGCCGGGACCATGTCACCGGCCGAAAGCTGGACGATATCGCCCGGCACCAGTTGCTCGATCGGGATTTCCTGGCTCGCTTCGGCGCCATCGGAACCGATACGACGTACCGTTGCCGTGGTATGCACCATGCGCCGCAGTGCCTCCGCCGCCCGGTTCGAGCGATGCTCCTGCAGAAAGCCCAGCACCACGCTCAGCACCACCATGACGGCAATCAGCACCGCCGCCCGCACATCGCCCAACACCGCCGAGACGCCCGCCAGCGAGATGAGCAGCAGATTCAGCGGATTGACCGAGCGGCGCGCCAGCTCAATCAGCACGGCCTCTTGATGACCATTGGCCACGCGGTTGAGGCCGTTTTCACGCAGGCGCTGTGCGGCAGCCTCCTCCGTCAGGCCGTGCGTCTGGGTCTGGAGGCGCACCAGCACGTCTTGCGAGGCAAGCGCCGACCACATCGAGAGATCGTCGGCGGGCGAGTGCGGAAACGGCACGGACGTGATGTGCATGGGAAATTGCGAGCAAACCGGATGGATGTGCAAACCATTAGAGCGCAGGACGTGCGTCCGGCCTTGACGCAACTCAACGGCCATCGTTGCCTGGGCGGCTGTCGTGCGTGCCCGCCACCGGCGGTTCAATGCCGGCGCCACGCCAGCCGCCGCCCAGCGCAAGGAACAGCGCCACGGTGTCTTGCAGCCGCTGTGCACGCACCTGCAGCGTGCCGAGCACGGCTTGCTGATACTGCAGGTCGGCACTCAGCACCTGCAGATAGCCGCTAACACCAGCACGGTAGTCAGCGTTGATCTCTTCGAGTGCGGCACTAGCGGCTGTCTGCGCGCGCAACTGTGCGTCAAGCTGCGCGGCATCGTGTTCCAGCGCCCGCAGCACATCGGCCACCTGTTCAAACGAAGAGAGCACGACCTGCCGGTAGCCGGCATCGGCGGCTTGCAAAGCCTGCCGGGATGCGGAGCGGCGGAAATACAGGGTGCCGCCCTCAAACAGCGGGGCGACAAGGCTTGCCCCCACGCTCCAGGCGCCGGCCTTTGCACCAAACAGATCGGCGCTGCGGCCGCTCATCCGGGCGTAGTCTGCGCTCAAGGTCAAGCTGGGCAGCATCGCCGCCGTTGCAACACCGACCTCGGCGCTGGCCTGGTGCAGGCGTGCCTGTGCGGCCAGAACGTCGGGCCGCTGGCGCACCAGTTCAGAGGGCACCAGCCTGGGCAGGTCCGCCGGCAGTTGCAGCCCGTTGAGCGCGACGTCTACAGCGTCTGCTTCGGAAGGAAATCGGCCAGTCAACACCGCCTGCAGATGTGCAGCCTGGTCGCGCTTCTGCTCCAGCGGTGGCAGCGATGCCTCCAGCGACGCCAATTGCGCAGCAAGGCTCAGCTCGCTGGCATGTGCCATGACGCCGGCTTCGACCTGCGCGTGTGCAATCTCTACCTGCTCGCGCACCACGGCAATCAGGCTGCGCGTGGTTTCAATCTGTGCCCGATAGGCGGCATGGGCGATCACGGCGTTCACCAGGTTGCCGGTCAGGGTGAGGTAGGCGGCGGCCACTGCGTACCTTTGTCCCTCCGCTTGCGCCGCCAGTGATTCCACCGCACGCCGATTGCCGCCAAAGATATCCACCGCGTAGCTGATGGATGCCCCCAGCGTCCACAGCGTAAAAAGACTTGGCGCCCCGGTCTGGCCGAGCCTGGCGGGCACCGCTGCCTGGCGCGACACATCGGCTGATCCCGCCACCTGCGGGTAGAACACGCCCGCGCCAGCTCGCAACAGGTCTTGCGCGGCGCGCAGGTTGGCTTCTGCCTGCTGCAGGCTCGGGTTGGCCGTAATGGCGGCATCCATGGCCTGATCAAGCGCCGGACTGCCGAGGGCGCGCCACCAGTCGGCAGGCACGGTTGCCGCCGTGAAGCGCTGCGCAACGCCATCTGCGGAGGTGCTCTGTGCAGGATTGCCGTCACGAAGATAGCGATCGACGCCCGGTGCCGGCGGCGCCTGAAAATCCGGTCCGACGGCGCAGCCCGACACCGCAAGCGCGATGCCTATCGCCCACGCCGCCGCTTTCACGACGCCCCCTGTAGGTAAACGTCGACCAGTTGGCCTGGATAGACAGCCAGCTTGTCAGGCTGCTTGAAACGGAAAAGCAATGGCAGCACGCGCACATCCACGCGTTCGGAGCGCTGGTCAGACAACTGCACCTTGGGCGACACGTACGGCTGCACGCGCACGAATTCCAGCGGCACGCTGACATCGGTGCCGCGCACAAACATGCGTGCCTGTACCGCACCGGGCGGAAGACGGTGCACCAGGATCTCGTCCACATACACACGGACAGCCAGCTTGTTCTGGCCGGTGCTCATCGTGACGAGTGGCACGTTGGCCCGTGTGTAGGCGTCATAGGTACCCTGCGGCGAGACATAGCTGCCCATTGCCGTGTTCACGGACATGACAACGCCATCCACCGGTGCACGCACGGCATATTTTTCGAGCAATTCTGCCGCTGCCGCCGCGCCCTTCTGCAAGGCATCGCGCTGTTTTTGCAGCGTGCGGATGTCGTAGCTCCAGGCGCCGGCGCGCGTGAGTTCGTACTGCCGCTGGGCAACTGCAAGATTGCTGTGTGCCACCCGTACCGCGTTGGCGGCGTTGTCCATGGCATCGCGACTGACTGCCTTGGGATTGAGGCGGGCGGCCGCTTCAAGCTTGTCCAACTGATCCTGTACGGTGCGCAGGCCGGCATCTGCTGCGCTCACCTGTGCACGGGTGACCTCCAGTGTTTCCTTGCGCGGCTGGGCCAGCAGCGCGTTCAACTGGGCGTCGACGGCATCCGCTTGCGACTGCTGCTGCGCGGTCAGGGCGCGCTGCACGGAATCCTCGATCTGGATCAGCACATCGCCGCGCTTGACCGTCTGCCCTTCCTGCACGGCAATGCGCGCAACGGTGCCCGACACCTCGGCATACAGGTTCAGGTTGGCGCCGCTGGGCTGATCGCTTTCGACGATGCCGTTGGCGTAGATGCCCGTCGCGTATGGATTGGCCGCTGGTTGGAAGACGGGCGGCAGCGGCGGCCTCTGCCGTGCGTAGTAGATGGCCGCGCCAATCCCCGCCAGCGCGCCGATCACAGAGAGCACAAACAACCAGCGGATCTTCATCGCGCCTCTCCATGTTCAATGCGGCTCAGCCTGCCGTCCTCCATGTCGAGGATGCGGCTGGCCATGTCGAGGATGCGCGCGTCGTGCGTCACGATCACGATGCAGCGGTGCGCGTTCAGGATTTCCGTCTTTACGAACTGCATGATGGAGCGTCCGGTATCGCCATCGAGCGATGCGGTGGGTTCATCCAGGATGAGGATGTCGGGCTGCGTGACGATGGCGCGTGCAATGGCCACGCGCTGCTGTTCACCGCCACTGAGCTTGACCGGCGGCAACTGCGCACGGTTCTTCAGCCCGACCACATCGAGGTAGTGCATGGCCTGCTCGAGCGCAGTGTCCCAGGCGACATGCCGCAGGATCAGCGGGATGGCGACGTTCTCGACCGTAGTGAGCCGCGGGAACAGGTGATAGTCCTGAAACACGAAGCCGATCCTGCCCAGGCGAAAATCGGCCAGCGCGTCGGCACCCAGGCTCCAGATATCGACTCCGTCCACCACGGCCCGGCCGCCATCCGGGCGCAGGATGCCGGAGATCACGCTCAACAGCGTGGTCTTACCGCTGCCCGAAGGCCCGACGATGAACAGCATCTCGTTGAACTGGGCGTCGAAACTGACCTGCTTGAGCGCGCAGGTACGCGCCTCGCCCTCGCCAAACCATTTATCGAGCCCCTGCGCGGCAATGGCAACGTTGGCCACGATCAACCCCGGAAGATGTCGAAGGGTTCGATGCGCAGTACCTTGCGTACCCCGATGTACCCCGAGATGCCGGCAATCACAACGACCATGGCCAGCGCAAGCATCAGGTTGGTGAACGTGATCATGGCTGCATAGTCTGGAATGCGAAGGCGCACCAGTGCGATGGATGTCGCGCATAGGCCGATGCCCAGCCCGTAGCCAACCAGCGCCACGAACGTCGCCTGGAAAACGATCATCGTGACCAGCTCGCGCCCCTTTGCCCCGATGGCCTTGAGTGCGCCAAAGCGCTCCAGGTTTTCCAGGATGAAGGTGTAGAACGTCTGTCCCGATATCGACAAGCCCACCACGAAGCTGATCACCGTCATCAGCAGGATGTTGGTGCCAAGCCCGGTCTGGTAGGTATAGAAGTGCGAGATGCGGCCGATGAACTCTTCCTTGGTCAGCGCGCGGTAACCGAGCCGGTCTACCGCACGTTCGATCGCTGCAACATCGGCTTCGGACTTGGGCTCGATCAGGATGTACGACATCGTGTAGCGCGTACCGGGCAGATATTGCACAGCCCGGCGGTACGTTGTGTACAGGGTGGGCACGCCAAACAATCCGCTGGTCGCCACCTCGCCAATGCCGACGATCACCCCTCGATGGTCATTGACTTCGAACTCCGTGCCGATATGCGGGTTTTCCAGTTTCCCGAACTCGGCGTCCTGGATGACGATGAAGGCGTTGTCGCCGTACAGATCCTGGATACGGCCACTCAGCATGCGAGGGCGGCCGAACAGGCTGGTGTCGTCAATGCCGACGACGGTGACCGGCTGATAGGTTCCGCTTTTCAGGCGCACAAGTGCGCCGCCTGAATACAGTGGAACGGCAAATTTCACACCGTGAATGCTGCGTACCGCATCAAGAACGTAGTCCGGCATGCCGATCGAATTGGCCACGGTATTGACAGCCGGATCCATGACCCACATCCGTGCGCCGATGTTGTACACGGCAGACGAAGACCGATTGAGCACGCCCGCAAACAGCGACGTCATCTCGATCATCAGAAACACCGCAAACGTGATGCCGACCAGCAAGCCGCTCAGCTTGGCCTTGTCATTGACCAACAGCTTGTAGGCGAGTTTGAGAATGGCTTGCACATGGCCCCCTTGGCCATGCACGGCAGACAGGGGCGCGCCCCGGGGTGATCTCGACCGGCCGATGCATGTGCATCAACAATAGCGATTCGGGCGCGACGGCCTTTGACGTGTCGCAAGACCGGGTTGGGTCCTGCGGGGAATGCGCTAGAGCGTATTGTCGTCGGAGAACAAGCGATGACGTATCGCGTAGCGCACAAGAGCGGCTTCGCTGGAGAGCTGCAGCTTGTCCATCAACCGCATCTTGTAGGTGCTGATGGTCTTGGCGCTCACGCACAGGCTGGTGGCGATTTCGGTCAAGGGCTCACCCTGCACCAGCCGGCGATAGACCTCCATCTCGCGGTCGGACAGGCGCGTGTGGGCCGCCTCCTCACTGGGCTCGCCCAGGCTGTGCGCGAGTTTCTCCGCCATGGGCGGACTGACATAGGTGCCGCCGGTCGCCACCTTCTGCAGCGCGGTGACCAGCTCGGTCGCGGCGCTCTCCTTCGTCAGGTAGCCGGCCGCCCCCGCACGAAAGGCACGCGCCACGTACTGCTCTTCTGCGTGCATGGTCAGCACCAGCACCCGCACCCTGGGGTGGTCGTCGTGCAACTGGCGGAGCAGCTCCAGCCCGCTGCGCCCCGGCATCGAAAGATCCAGCACGATCACCTGCGGTTGATGGTCACGCACCAGTTGCAGGACCTGCGTACCGTCGGAAGCTTCGCATGCGACTTCAAAATCCCCTGCGCGCTCCAGGATATGACGCACACCATCGCGCATCACGGCATGATCGTCGGCGATCATCACGCGAATCATGTCCGTGCCTCCTCGGTGGCTTTGTGAACGGTGGGAAAGCTTACGCTCAAGCGAAAGCCACCGCCGGGCGCGTGTGTGATCGTCGCCTGCCCGCCCAGCAAGCGGGCCCGCTCACGAATGCCAAGCAACCCCAGCGGCTTGCGCTCACCCACCGCCGGAGGTGCCCCGCTCCAGCCATGCCCGTTGTCTTGAATGGACAACTCCAGCACGTCTTCTTGTTGGGAGAACGCGATCTCAACACGTGTGGCATCGGCATGGCGCACGACATTGTTGAGCGCCTCCTGCACGATCCGAAAGACCGAGATGGCGGCGCGCTCGTTCATTGCCAGCTCTTGAGCATGGACAGTCACGACCAGGCCAAAGCGTTGGCGAAAATTCTTGGCCATCCATTCGATGGAGGGCACCAGCCCCAGCTCGTCAAGCAACGGCGGGCGAAGATCCGCGGAAATCTGCCGCACGGCAACAATCGTCTCGTCAATGACATGTTGCATCGCCTGGGTCTGGTCGATCAGCGCCTTGTCGCTCCGTGCGGCCTGCAGATCCGCCGCCAGCAGCGAAATGTCCATCTTGAGCGCGCTCAGGCGTTGCCCCAGATCGTCGTGCAGCTCGCGGGCGATGCGGTGCCGCTCCTCCTCACGCGTTGCCAGGATGCTGTCCGACAAATGCTGCAGTTCTTCCTGGGAGCGCCGCAGGGCCGCTTCCGCGCGGACGCGCTCCGTGGTGTCGCGCAGCATCACCGTGAACAGCTTGCCGCCGTTCACCTCGATCTGTGAAATCGACGCCTCGATCGGGAATTCCCGCCCGTCGGTATGCAGGGCAAACAGCGGCCGCTGCTTACCCATCTGACGCTCCGATACGCCCGTCACCCCGAAGCGCCGCACGTGGGCCTCGTGTGCACCGCGAAACCGCTCGGGAATAAAGTCCGACAGGGGACGACCGATGGCCTGGCGGGCTGAACACCCGAACAGTGTCTCGGCCATGGGATTGAACAACACGATGCGCTGGGCGTCATCGACGGAAATAATCGCTTCCATGGACGAGCGGATGATGCCGGCCAGCCGGGCCTCGCTCTTTTCCAGGTACGACAGATCCCGGGCGACGGCGGCTCGCAGCTTCCGGAGCCGCAGCCAATAGAACACCAGTGCGACAACCGTCGCGATACTTGCCGAGGCTAGTAAAACGAAGGCGGCATCTCCGGCCTGGAGGGCAAACGCCAGTCGCGCAACCGCCGCGGCCAGTAGCAAAACGGCCAGCACACCCACCACCAGTTCGGCTGAGGTGGATTGCAACTGCAGCAGCCGCCTGTGCGTTGCCTTCGAGGATTGAGTGTCTTGCTCCGGCACCGAACACCACCAAAAGGTCGGGATGCAATCAACATAGCCCATTCCAAAGGCTGGAGATACTAGCCGTGTGAAGGAGGCGCCCCCCGGAAAACCCTGCCGCCGGTGTCAGGGAATCCTGACACCGGCATGGCGCATCCCGACGGCCAACTCAGCGCTGCCTGATTTCGCGCAAACGCGGCGCCTCCGATACTGAGCATACGGACACCGGACCTTGATGGAACGCAGTGACCGGATACCCACCGCCTCACCGAGGATGTGTGGTTCAAAGACCACAGACGCCTTCCGGAGCCGCCCCATGATTCCGCGCACCATAGAGTCCCCTGCCCCCATTGAAACCCGCCATCCTGCTGCGCTTCCCCAACTCAGGCTCGTGCGCGACGCAACGCAGGCCCGGCAGACTACGCCACTGATTCCCAGCAGCCAGTGCGCGAATTGCATGATGCACTGGGCCTGCATCGCAAGCGCTGTACCAACCGCGCAACGCGAACAACTGGACCAGATGGTGCACACCTGGCGCAAGATCGCCAAGGGCGAAGCACTTTTCCGTGCGGGCGACAACTTCCACGCCCTGTATGCCATCCGGTCGGGATCGTTCAAAACCGTGGTATCGCACCCCAACGGCGCAAATCACGTCACCGGATTCCAACTGTCGGGCGAAACGCTTGGGCTCGATGGCATTGCCGCCGATCGACACACCTGCGATGCGATTGCCCTGGAAGACAGCACGGTCTGCTCCATGCCTTTCCATTGCATTGAGGACTTGTGCCAGGACATCCGCCCCCTGCAACATCGTCTTCACCAATTGATGGCCGAAGAGATCGTGCGCGAGTCGGGGCTCATGCTGCTGCTCGCCGGGCTGAGTGCAGAAGCGCGGGTTGCCACCTTCCTGCTGAACCTTTCCACGCGCATGCAGGACCGCGGATATTCCCCTTCGAGCTTCACGCTGCGCATGACCCGTGAAGAAATCGGCAGCTACCTCGGCATGCAGCTTGAGACGGTCAGCCGTGCGCTGTCGAGGTTTCAACGCGAGGGTTGGATCGTCGTGAGCGGCAAGAACATCGAGCTGACCGACAAGGCAGCACTGACTGAGCTTTGATCGGTCTGCCTGTTCTCCGCTAATCCACTAATCCACTAAAAAACGCTGCTCCGGATTTGCTGCCGGGCAGCGTTTTTTTTTCTTGCATGACTCCCGCCCCTACGGCGCGATCTGGAGATGATCGATGACTTCCGTCACGCCCGGTGCGGACCATGCCGCGCCCTTGGCAGCGCGCCGCTCCGCCGCGGAACCGATGTGGCCGCTGAGGGTCACCGTCCCGCCCTGAACGGAGACGCGGATGTGATCGGCCTCGCGTGCGGCATGCCGCTTGAGCGCCGCACCGATCTGCTCGGCCACATTGGCCGGTACCACGCGCGCTTTGATCCGCAACCGATTGATCAGACCTGCTACACCGCGCAACGATCCCACCGCATGCGCCGCCTGTTCGCTCTGGTATGGCCAGTCGACCTCGCCCGAGAGCGTTACCCAGCCGTTCTCGACCAATACCTCGATGCGATTGGACGGCAGGCTGACCTGCCATTCAAGCGCGTCACGGGCCGCTTGAGCAACGTCCGCATCGGTGTGTGCACCCGGCAGGCGAACTTCGATCTTCTGCACGACACCACGCACGCCACCTACGCGCTCAGCTGCATGCTCGGCTGCAAGCTTCTCCATGTAGCTGCGCACGTGGCCGGTCAGTGTCACCACGCCGTTCTCCACTTCCACACCAATCCCTGCGGCATCCACCGCAGGTTCCCAAAGCAGTTCGTCGTTGACGTCCTGCTTGATGCCCAGATCGCTTTTCATATCTCGCTCCTGCTGGATAGAGTCGCCTGGCTATGCCCAGTGGCGTTCACGCGCCGTTTGGCAAGACAGACAGCGCATGGCTGTCGGCTGGGCTTGCAGGCGTAAAAACGGAATCGTTTCGCCACAATCGACGCAGATGCCGTAGCTGTGCTGCTGCATGCGCTCGCGTGCAGCATTCAGTTGCTCCAGTTCCGTTCGGTAACGGGCGAGCATGACGTCGTTCGTTTGGTCCCCCGCCTCTTCATCGGCAAGATCCGCGTTTTCGAACGGCGCTTCACGCTGGATCGGCACAACGGATTCGCCCAGCGCCGCTAGTTGACGTTGCACGCGGGCTTCCTGTTCGTCGAGCAAGCTCGTCAGCCGTTTCCATTGCGCCTCGGTAAAGCGGGTCATGCCCAGTCTCCTTCGGTTGATTCAGCGTCGCGCTGTGTGTCCGGTTTCAAGCTTCGGTTGGCGACAGCCAGGCTGGGCGCTGCCTCGATTGCTCCCACCGCCCGGCGGTCTTCACCTGATCGATAAAGCCCGCGATCTCCTCCTGCGACAACCCGCTGAGCACGTCGCGCTGGAACAACGCCAGCACCGGCGCCGGAATGGTGGCCGTGATCCGCATGATTTCTTCCACAGCGCGGAATGCCCCGCGCGCCGCCATGACACAAATCACAGACAAGTGCGTGGACGCCGGCAATTGGTCAGCCAGGAAGTCCCGCATGGGCGAAGCCAGATGGCCCATCCAGATGGGCGCGATCACGACAACGTGCTCGACTTCACCAAGCGGCGGACCTTCATAGCGATACTTGGCGCGCGCATGGAATACCGTTTCGATGACGCAGCGCGCATCGCCCAGGAAGCCGGCGCGCGGATGCTCGTCGGTTACCTCGGCAAGCTGCCATCCGCTCTGCGCAGCCATCTGCTCGGCAACCTGACGTGCCGTACCGGTACGCGAGTAGTACACGATCAGCTTCTTTTCCATCTCGGACTCCAGGGTTTTCGAAAGCAGTGGAACGGGCAATTGCGTCTAGGAAACAACCCACATCTGATCGACAACGGCACGCACGCCGGGCGCGTCCCATGCAGCTTCACGGGCCGCACGGCACTCGTTGAGGTTGCGCAGCGGCCCATACAAAGTCACCGTCCCGTCCGCCACGGAAACACTGAGGCGCGAGGCGTCGACCACAGCCAGGCGTTGCAGCGCCTTCGCAATGCGATCACTCAGATCTGCCGGGCCGGAGGCGGGGCGCAATGTCAGCGCATTGGCCACGGACTTCACGCCGTGGACTCTGCGCACCGTGTCCAGCGCCGCGCGGCGCTGGAAGTCCTGGTCGACTTCACCGCGCAGCGTCACGGCCCCGTTTTCAACAGTGATCTGGACAACATTCGGCGGCACCGAAGCATTCCAATGCAATGCACTGCTGATCGCCTGCGCAATCTCGTCATCCGGGCGTTCCATCTCTGGCGGCATCCGTACATCCACATGGATGACAAGCGCGGTCACACCGGCAACGCGGCGGATCGCCTCCTCCGCGGCATGCTTGTCGGCAAACCTGTCGACACCGCCGGAGAGCGTGACGACGCCGTCCTTGGCCTGCACCGCAAAGCGGCTGGCGTCCACCGCCGGATCCCATAGCAGCTCCTCTTCGACATCGTGCTTGAGCTGGATATCGTTCTTCATGGCGATCTTCTCAGGTGCAATCGAGGTCAAGGCTCAGTGCGACATCAGCACCGGTACGGTCATCGTCTTGAGCAGGGTGCGTGTCACGCCGCCCAGCACGAGTTCACGCAGGCGGCTGTGCCCATAGGCGCCCATCACGATGAGATCGGCATTGAAGTCGGCCGCTCGCGAGAGCAACAGCTCGCCCACGGCGGTGTCGGAATCTGCGCAGTCGGCCTCTTCCACAGTGGTGTTGATGCCGCGCGCGTTCAGCGCACGCGCAACCTGCCCAACCGTGGTTTCTTCAGCCCAGTGCTTGGGCTGCGTGCTCGTGATCTGCAGCACGTGCACCGTTGCGCCCGTCATCATGGGCAGGGCATCGTGCAGCGCGCGAGCCGATTCGCGGCCGCCGCTCCAGGCCAGAAGCACACGCTTGGGCAATGCGGTGAAGTTGCCGGCATACGGCACCACCAGCACCGGGCGGCCCGACTCCAGGATCAGGGTTTCCACAAAGTCGCCGGCGATGAATTCATCCGGGTCGTCATGGTTGCGTTGTCCGACGACCAGAAGATCGGTCTCCCGCGCCTCACGCAGCACCAGTGCCACGGGGTCGCCTTCCACTGCACGCCATTCCGTTTCGACCGCAAGCTTCTCGGTCGCCTGGCGAAAGCGCGCGTGCACGGCATCCCGCACGCTGTCGCGCCGGATCCGGTCTTCCTCCAGATAACGTGCGGCGTTTTCCATCATGTAGAACCAGCTGAGGCTTGGCGCAAAGCTCGCATAGATGCCGACGAGTTTGGCACCGTGCGCCTGTGCGAACTGGGCCGCAAGGTTGAGGCGGTGCATGGCGCGTTCGCTGCGGTCCAGATGCACCATCACACTGGCGTAGCTCATGGTCAGATCCCGATGTCGTGTCAGAGGATGCGCTACCCGACTAGGCAATGACGGCATTGCTCAGCGGTTCCGTAGCGGCGTGCGGTGCTTGCGTCTCCACCGCGCGGACGAGCAGCACCGGCAGCGTGCTCCGGCGTACAACGCTCTCGGCCACACTGCCCAGGAACAAGCGCTGGAAGCCGCGACGCCCGTGGGTGCCCAGCACCAGGGCTTGCGCGCCGACGTTGTGGGCGGCCTGCTCAATGGCAGTGCCGATATCGAAGGTGCCGATGGGGTCGTCAACCACCACGCTGTGAACGTGCACACCTGCCTTCTCGGCCTTGGCCCGCGCGTCGGCAACGATTTGGTTGCCTTGTTTGACCAAGGCTTCGGTAAAGGCGCCGACATCGATGTAGCCAACGTCGTACATCAGATACGAGTTGTCGATCACGTGCGCGATGACCAGCTCAGAGCCGAGCTTTTGCGCAAGCTGGATGGCCTCGTCCAACGCGCGATCTGCCGTCGGGCTGCCATCCACCGCTACCAGAATCCTGTCGTACATGATGTGCCTCCATCGAATCCGTCGTCCGCCCCAAACGGGGTTGCTGGATTCAATGTTGGACCACCAAGCGGATCACCCCTTGATTTACATCAGCGTTTGGCTCGGCGGACTCCCCAGCGACGCCACTTGATCTGCCTCAAGGGCATGTGTCCGACGCTCAATAGACTCCTCCGCTATCGGCTGCCGCCTCGTGCAGTCATGGAAAGCTCACGGCACCTTGTGCGGGATCAACTTCTGACACCGGCCCGTTCTTATAGTGAAAACGTACGCGCATCGGAGTTCAGCATGAGGGTCGACGAGATTTGCTCCCGCCGCATCGTCCACGTCCAGTCAACGGCGACGCTGCAGCAGGCCGCCCGATTGATGCGGGACGAAAGCGCTCGTGCGCTCCTTGTCACGGAACGCACCGGCTGCGGAGCGCGGGTGGTCGGCATCGTCACAGACCGGGACATGGTGGTGCACGGGATAGCCAACCGCGGCGACTGCACCGAGACCGCCGTATCGGAAGTCATGACGCGCGGTCTTCTGACCATTCACGATGACGCCATGATCAGTGAAGCCTTGCGCTCGATGCTCAGTCACGGCCTGCACCGTCTGGCAGTGGTCGATCGTCAGCAACGACTGGTGGGGATGCTCAGCCTGGACGACACCATCCGCGCGATGGGTGGCGAATGGACCTTGCTGGCCGGCATTCTCGGTCGCGACAACGCTAGCGGGTCCCGCCAGCATGCGCCGTCCGATTTGATCCTCTAAGGCTCCCCCCCCTGCCGACACCGCATGTGCACTGGGCAGAATTGACTAGGCGACAAACCAGAACACCGCCCAGCTGGACAGAAGCATGGTCAGCAGACCAGCGGTGACTTTGCCAGCAAAAGCGCGGCCCCCGCTGATGGCCACGACAACCTTCGAGAAGGTGTTGGCCGTCAGCGCAAGCATCACCAGCGCGCCTGCCGTCGAAGTCTGCAGCGTGTGGCCAGCCACCTGCGTTGCAATGGATGCGGTGGCGGCATGCACATCGGCAAATGCACCAAACACGGTGACAGCCACCACCGCTGCTGTCCCAAACCATGTGCGCGCGGCGGCGGCGGCAAGCAGCAAGGCCGCCGTCCACAGGGCAAAACCAATCGCGACACGCCAGTTGATGGATGACGCTGAACTCTCCGGCGCCTCCTCAAGCGGCTCGCTGCCACGCCATACCCATAGAGCGGACCATGCCACCGTCGCAATCATGCCGACCGCCAGCGGAGCCCCCAGCACGCGCAAAAAGTCGATGTTGATGGCGGCAATCAGCAGCAGCATCTGCACCAGCGTAGCGACGTTGGACAGCAGCGCCGCGGCAACGGCACCGTCAATGGGGCGATGGTCCTTGCGCACGCGCGCTGCCATGGCCGTGATCGTTGCCACACTCGATGCAAACCCGCTGAACAGGCCTGCCAGCGGCAAGCCGATACGCTCTCCAAACCATCGCGCCGCAAAATGGCCCGTGTTGCCGGTCAGCATGACAAGCAGCACAACCAGCCACAGCGTATGTGGGTTCCAGGCGTTCAGCGGCCCCATGTTCCGGTCTGGAACCGCGGGCCAGACCAGCAATGCCGCGACGGCGAGGATCAGCAGATCGGCGAGTTCACGCTGGGTGATGACCGTACGGGCAAACCGATGCAAACCCGCTTTCGCATAGAGCAGGACAAGAAGTACCGTGCCCAGGCCAGCCGTCATTTCGGGCTCGCTCACGGCATAGGCGCCTAACAGCGTGGTGGCCACCAATGCGAGTTCCGTCGTCACGCCGGGATCGACATTGGCCGAATGGTGATAACCCACCGCCGCCAACACCGCTACCGTGAGCAACACCGTGGGCACGGCCAACGGCACGGGCAGGCTTGCCGCAATGGCGCCAGCCAGCGCCCCGATCGCAAACGTTCGCATGCCCGCCGGCAGTTCTGCGCTGCCGGTGTGACTACGCTCACGCTCAAGGCCGATCGCCAGGCCCACGCCCAAGGCAACCGAGAAGGACAGCAGTGAAGTCATTCAGTGGAGCCGGATGGCCGTTGCATTGCACCCATTCAGTATTGCGCGCGGCAACGCCTTCCGATTGATCTGGCGCAGCCGATGGTCGACTGCCGAGACTAAGTTTTTCAGGGCTGATCCATACTGACCAGACACGCCATACGGAGACAGCGATGTCTGAATCGATGCGGGCCATGGTGATGGAAGGCGCCGGGAGGCCATTGATTTGGCGGGAAGTTCCCACGCCCAAGCCTGGGCCGGGCGAGGTCCGGATCGCGGTGTCCGCTTGTGGTGTCTGCCGTACCGACCTCCATATCGTGGACGGCGAACTGACTGCCCCGAAACCCTCCCTCATTCCTGGGCACGAAATCGTCGGCATCGTCGAGACGTGCGGCGAAGGCGTGACGACGCCCGCCCCGGGCGAACGCGTGGGCGTGCCGTGGCTGGGCTGGACGTGCGGTGTCTGCCCGTACTGCCTGCACGGGCGCGAAAACCTGTGCGATCACCCGGCCTTTACCGGATACACGCGCGATGGCGGGTATGCGCAATACGTGGTCTGCGACGCGCGGTACTGCCTGCCGATTCCGGCGCGGTACGACGATGCCCACGCGGCGCCGCTGCTCTGCGCCGGCCTGATCGGCTACCGCACGCTGCGCATGGCAGGCGATGCGCGCCGGATCGGCATCTACGGCTTTGGCGCCGCGGCCCACCTCATCACGCAGATTGCCGTGGCAGAGCAGCGGGAAGTGTTTGCCTTCACCCGGGCCGGCGACGCTGCGGCTCAGCAGCTTGCGCTGGACACCGGCGCCAGGTGGGCGGGCGCCAGCGACACCGCCGCCCCGGAGCCACTCGACGCCGCGCTGATCTTCGCACCCATCGGCGCGCTCGTACCGCAGGCGCTGCAGGCCGTGGTCAAGGGCGGTTCAGTGGTCTGCGGCGGCATTCACATGAGCGACATTCCCGCGTTTCCGTACCGGTTGCTGTGGGAGGAACGCAAGCTGGTTTCGGTGGCGAACCTGACGCGAGCCGATGGACTCGCGCTCATGCGCATCGCCGCGGAAGTCCCCTTGCGGGTTCACGTCACGCCCTACCGGCTGCAAGATGCCAACACCGCCTTGGAAGACCTCCGCGCTGGGCGGGTGGCCGGCGCTGCCGTCCTGCAGGTGTCTTCGGAAGACCTTTGACACGCATCAACAGCCCCTGCGCCACGCTGTCTACGCTGATTACACGCGGTGCCCTACTGCGCAACGCCTTGGAGACCACCATGTACCAGCGAATCCTGCTCGCCATCGACGGCAGCCACGCGTCCTATCTCGCGCTGCACCAGGCTATTGTGGTCAGCAAGGCGACGGGCGCGGAAGTCGAAGCCCTATTCGTTGCCGATAGCAGCGACATCACCTTCGACATGGTCGGAGCTGACTCGATTGCCTACGCAAACCAGGTGGCCGGCTACGGCCGCGACACGCTTGCCGAGGTATCAAAGAAGCTGGACGCTGCGGGCGTCAAGCATTCGACCAAATTGCTCGAAAACTCCATTGCGCCGGGGCAAATTTCCGCAACGATTGTCGGGGAAGCCAACGAGACCGGAGCCGACCTGATCGTGCTCGGCACGCATGGCCGGCGCGGGCTCAAGCACCTGGTGCTCGGCAGCGTGGCCGAGGGCGTGGTGCGCAAGACCAACAAGCCGGTATTGATGGTGCGCAGTGAGGTCGAGGAGTAAGAGGCAGCGAGCAGCACGGCCTCCCGATCCTCTTGTGCGAGAGCGGCACACCCTGACGCCGCCCGCCTGGAAACCCCGGACGGGCGGCGAAGTCTTTCTGGAAACCGAGCCTGTCGCGCGGCGGCCAGTGCATTCAAGCGCACTCAGTTCTCTGCACCCTCCCCGTCCGGACCGGCCCTCCGCCCGTCGGACCAAGCCGAGAGAGTGCAAAACGCAGCCGCCCCGGAACGCGAGCCAATGTGATGCGTTTTGACGACAGTGTTGCCGCGCTGAACGTGCACGTCTGGGTCACGACCGAGCACTTCTGTGACACGCGTTGGACGCTTGCCCAGCAAGTCCGCGCCACCCTCGCAGAGACCCGATGCGCCGTGCCCATGCGGATTCGCGAGCTGCATATCGTGCGAGACGACACACAGGAAATGGATGGCGGACCTGCCCGTCAGGGCCGCAAATCCGCCCAGACCATGGCCGGATGAGGGTCGGGATTTTCTTGTGCATTCGCAAACGCATTGCATAGACTCACTCTCCAAGGCATCTCTATAGGCAATGCATCATGTGTCGCTGGCTGGCGTATTCAGGCAATCCCATTCAGATGGAGACAGTGCTGTTCCGGCCGCGGCACTCGTTGATCGACCAGAGTCTGCGCTCCCGCCTCGGCGGCGAGACGACCACCAACGGTGACGGTTTCGGCATCGGGTGGTACGGCCGCTACTCTGAAGTGCCCTTCCGTTATCGTTGCCTGCACCCCGCGTGGAACGACACCAACCTGCGTGAAGCCGCCCGCGCCATCCGGTCTTCGATGTTCATCGCCCACGTGCGTGCGGCCACCGACACCCCGGCCCAGGAGACCAACTGCCACCCGTTCCGCTACGGCCGGTGGCTTTTTGCGCACAACGGGCTGATCCGCGAATACCCGTTGCTCCGCCGCGCCCTGATGATGGAAGTGGCGCCGGAGCTGTTCCGCTGGATCGAAGGTTCGACCGATTCCGAGATCATGTTTTTCCTGGCGCTCTCGTTCGGGCTCGACCGCGACCCGCGCGGCGCCCTGGAGCAGATGGTCGGGCTGATCGAAGACATCGGCCGGCGCCACGGCGTCGAATACCCCTTGAACATGACGGTCTGCGCAACGGACGGCGTTCAGATCGTCGCAGCGCGCTATTCCAGCGAGGGCGAATCACGCTCCCTCTTTCACAGCACATCTTTCAAGCACCTGCACCAGCTCTATCCTGACAGCGCTGCAATTGAAGACGCAGGGGACGGGGCCTTCCTTGTGCTGTCCGAGCCGCTTGTCGACCTGCCTGGCGCCTGGGCGGAGATTCCCGAAGAGACGGTCGTCATCGTCAAGGGCGGTGTGGTTGAGCACCACCGTTTTGTGCCGCGCAAGCCCGGTCCCACGGGTTTTGACCTCCCCGCCAACCAAGCCACTTACGGACGCGAGGCAGGCTGATCGCGCTCCCGCCGGGGTGATACCAGCATCACCCCGTTCTTTTTTCTCCCTCCGCTGAAACCTCCTGACAAAACGCTGTCAGGAGCCCTGCGTTACGCTCGTGCTCGCGACATGTTTCGTAGACGAACCGGATCTTCATAATCCGCTACAGTTTACGGCTCGAATTCTGATTGCCAGGCGCGGCTGCAAGTGATTCACCGGCGCCGGCATTCCCCTCTACCTCCAAGCTCCAAGGAACGCCCTCCATGTCCTCCGGTGTCATTCGCCTGCGCGGAGCCCGTCAGCACAATCTCAAGAACCTCGACCTGGACCTGCGCACGGGCGAGATGACCGTCGTGACCGGCCCGTCGGGGTCTGGCAAGTCCAGCCTCGTTTTCGACACGCTTTACGCAGAAGGCCAGCGCCGCTACGTCGAAACCTTCAGCGCCTACGCGCGCCAGTTCCTCGACCGCATGGACCGGCCGCAGGTCGAGCACGTCGAAGGCGTGCCGCCCGCCATCGCCATCGACCAGACCAACCCGGTGCGCAGTTCGCGCTCGACGGTCGGCACGATGACGGAGCTGAACGATCACCTGAAGTTGCTGTTTGCACGCGCCGCACAACTGTTCGACCGCGACACCGCGCTGCCGGTGCGGCACGACACGCCGGAAACCATCTACGACGAGCTGCTTTCGCGCACGCGCGAGGGCGATCCGCGACTGGTGGTGACGTTTCCCGTCGAGCTGCCCGCCAATACGAGCCCCGAAGAAGTCACGCAGTGGTTGTCGGTCAGCGGCTATACACGCGTACAGGCCGAGCGCGTGGTCGAGTCGTCCACGGGCAAGCGCAAGCTGCTCGATGTGGTGGCCGACCGCTTCCGCCTGCAGGGCACCGAGCGTGCCCGTGCGCTGGAGGCCATCGAGTCGTCGCTCAAGCGCGGCGGTGGGCGCGTCAGCGTCTATGTGCTCCCTGCCGATGAAGGTGCGGAGCCAACCATCTGGCGCTTTTCCACCGGCCTGCACTGCCCCGAAAGCGACCTGCGCTACGCAGACCCGCAGCCGGCGCTCTTCTCGTTCAATTCCGCTTACGGCGCGTGCGATGCCTGCCGTGGTTTCGGCCGCGTGATCGGCGTCGATCTGGGGCTGGTGATTCCGGACGAGCGCAAGACCCTGCGCGACGGCGCCATCAAGCCGATGCAGACGCCGGCCTGGAAGGAGTGCCAGGACGATCTGATGCGCTACGCCGCCGCAGCCGACATCCCGCGCGGCACGCCGTGGGCAGAGATGACGGAAGCCCAGCGCAACTGGGTCATCAACGGCGACCCGGCCTTCAAGCGTGGCGGCTGGAACAAGCAGTGGTACGGCGTGCGCCGCTTCTTCGACTATCTGGAGTCGAAGGCGTACAAGATGCACATCCGCGTGCTGCTGTCCAAGTACCGCAGCTACACGACGTGCGAAAC
Source organism: Ralstonia sp. 22111 (assembly GCF_052045895.1). Classification (NCBI taxonomy): domain Bacteria; kingdom Pseudomonadati; phylum Pseudomonadota; class Betaproteobacteria; order Burkholderiales; family Burkholderiaceae; genus Ralstonia; species Ralstonia sp. 22111. Next base: position 467,085 of record NZ_JBQEPR010000003.1, read on the forward strand.
CTGTGGCGGCGCACGCCTGAAAACCGAGTCGATGCAATGGCGCCTCGGCAGCAAGGAAAACGCGGATGCCGTGCTCGCGCCCGAACACCGCTTCATGCCGCGCGGCGTGGCCTGGAGCCGCGCCCAGCTCGAAGCCCTGCCCGGCCTGACCGTGCACGACCTGATGCTGCTGCCCATCGAGCGCATCCGCCGCTTCTTTGACGAACTGACGCTGCCCTCCACGCTACTCGACGACGCACTGAAGCTGCTGCTGGACGAGGTGCGCACGCGCCTCGCCTATCTGTGCGACGTCGGCATCGGGTATCTGACGCTCGACCGCCAGAGCCGCACCCTCTCTGGCGGCGAAGTGCAGCGGATCAACCTGACGACGGCGCTCGGCACGTCGCTCGTCAACACGCTGTTCGTGCTGGACGAACCCAGCATCGGCCTGCACCCGCGCGATCTGGACCGCATCGTCCAAGCCATGCAGCGCCTGCGCGACGCGGGCAACACGTTGGTGGTGGTCGAGCACGATCCTTCCGTGATGCTGGCCGCAGACCGCCTGATCGACATGGGCCCCGGCCCCGGCGAGCGCGGCGGCAACATCGTCTTTGACGGCACACCGGCGGCCATCCGCCAGGCCGATACGCTCACGGGCGCTTATCTGTCCGGACAGCGGCGCGTGGCTGATGCAACCGACTGGCAAGCGCGCGCCGTCGATAACGCCACGCCGCGTCTGGTGCTCGAGGGCGCGGCGGAACACAACCTGCGCGATGTCACGGTCGAGATTCCGCTGCAGCGCCTGGTGTGCGTGACCGGCGTGTCCGGCTCGGGCAAATCGACGTTGATCCAGGATGTGCTGCACCCCGCGCTGGCGCGCCATTTTGGCAAGGCGACGGAATCGCCCGGCGTATTCCGCGCGTTGCGCGGTGCCGCTCAGATCAGCGACGTGGTGTTCGTCGACCAATCGCCCATCGGCAAGACGGCGCGCTCGAACCCGGCCAGCTACGTTGGCGCGTTCGACGAAATCCGGAAGCTGTTCGCCAAGGCGCCGATGGCGCTGCAGCGCGGCTACACGGCGGGCACGTTCAGCTTCAACTCGGGCGACGGCCGTTGCCCGACCTGCGGCGGCTCGGGCTTCGAGCACGTCGAGATGCAGTTCCTCTCCGACATCTACCTGCGCTGCCCCGATTGCGACGGCACGCGCTATCGCGCCGAAATCCTGGAAGTGAAGCTGCCGCGCGCCGGCCGTGCATTGTCGGTGGCCGATGTGCTGGAGCTGACGGTGAGCGAAGCCGCCAGCGTGTTCGCCGATGACACCGACGTACTGCGCGTGCTGCAACCCATCGTTGACGTGGGCCTGGAGTACGTGAAGCTTGGCCAGCCGGTGCCGACGCTCTCCGGCGGCGAGGCCCAACGCCTGAAGCTGGCGGGCTTCCTGGCCGAAGCCGCACAGGCTGCCCAGGCGGCCGCCCGCAAGCGCGTGAAGCAGGACGTGCCCGCCAACGCGGGCCGCCTGTTCATGTTCGACGAGCCGACCACCGGCCTGCACTTTGACGACATCGCCAAGCTGATGCGCGCGTTCGGCAAGCTGCTCGACGCCGGGCATTCGCTGATCGTGATCGAACACAACCTCGACGTGGTGCGCGCGGCGGACTGGATCATCGATCTCGGCCCCGAAGGCGGCGACGCCGGTGGCCTGCTGGTCTGCGCCGGCACGCCTGCGCAGGTCAAAGGCTGCGCCGCATCGCACACGGGCGCAGCGCTCAAGCAATACGAAGCCAGCGTCGGCCAGCCGGAGGCCATCGAAGGCGTGCCGCTGCAAACCGCCCTGGCTGAGCGCCGCGCCAAGCGTGCTGCCCTGGCGGAAGTCCAGGGCGAAAACGTCGTGCGCATCGTCCACGCACACGAGCACAATCTCAAGGGCCTGAACGTCGATATTCCGCACGGCAAGTTCAACGTGGTGACGGGCGTGTCGGGTTCGGGCAAGTCGACGCTGGCGTTCGACATCCTCTTCCATGAAGGGCAGCGGCGCTATCTTGAATCGCTCAATGCGTATGCGCGTTCGATCGTGCAGCCTGCCGGGCGGCCGGAAGTGGATGCCGTGTACGGTATTCCGCCCACCGTGGCCATCGAGCAGCGCCTGTCGCGCGGCGGCCGCAAGAGCACGGTGGCGACCACGTCCGAGGTGTGGCACTTCCTGCGCCTGCTGTATGTGAAGCTGGGCGTGCAGCACTGCATCCACGACGGCACGCCGGTGTCGGCGCAAAGGCCGGAGGCGATCTTTGCCCAACTCATGCGCGATTATCGCGGTCAGCACATCGGCCTGCTCGCGCCGCTGGTCGTCAACCGCAAGGGCGTCTACACCGACCTGGCCAAATGGGCCAAGGCGCGCGGCTATACGCATCTGCGCGTCGACGGCGAATTCCTGAGCGTCGACCCATGGCCGCGCCTGGACCGCTTCCGCGAGCACACGCTGGAACTGCCTGTGGGCGACATCGTTGTCTCGCCGGAAAACGAAGCCGCGCTGCGTGCGTTGCTGGAGCAGGCGCTGGAATACGGCAAGGGCATCATGCACGTTCTCGCGCCGCTCGACGGCCTGCAACACGCCATGCACAACGGCGGCACGGCGCACGTCGGCAACGTGAAGGTGTTTTCGACCAAGCGCGCGTGCGCCACCTGCGGCACCAGCTACCCCGAGCTGGATCCGCGCATGTTTTCGTACAACAGCAAGCACGGCTGGTGCCCAAGCTGCGTCGGTACCGGATTGGCACTCACGCGCGAACAGCGGGCCGCGTTTGACGACACCGTGCTCGGCGGCGACGATCGCGGCCGCGAGCAGACGCTGCCATCGGAAGAAGTCGATCCGGAAGGCATGACCGACCTGCCCTGCCCGGATTGCCACGGCACGCGCTTGAACCCCACGGCGCGCGCTGTCACCTTTGCCGCCAAACCCATCGTCGACATTGCACAGTGGACGGTCAGCCAGACGCGTCGCTGGGTCGAGGGCCTGGACCTGACCGGCCGCGACGCCGACATCGCCCGCGACGTGGTCGCCGAGATTCACAGCCGCCTGTCATTCCTGGAGGAGGTTGGCCTGGGTTACCTGAGCCTGGATCGCGCCGCGCCGAGCCTGTCGGGCGGTGAAGCCCAACGCATCCGCCTGGCTGCGCAACTCGGCAGCAACCTGCAGGGCGTCTGCTACGTGCTGGATGAGCCGACCATCGGCCTGCATCCGCGCGATAACCAGATCCTGCTCGACGCGCTGCGCAAACTGGGCGACAAAGGCAACACGCTGGTGGTGGTCGAGCACGATGAAGACACCATCCGCCGCGCCGACCACATCATCGACATCGGCCCGGGCGCGGGCAAGCGCGGCGGCACACTCGTCGCGCAAGGCGGCGTGGCAGACCTGGCAGCGCAGCCGGATTCGCTCACTGGCCGATTCCTGTCGCAGCCGATCGAGCATCCGCTGCTGCCGCGCCGTCAGGTGGTTGCGCCGCGTGCCGGCAAGCAAGCCGTGCCGGAGCAATGGCTCACTGTGCACGGCGCCAAGCTGCACAACCTGCGCAACGTGACCGCGACGATGCCGCTGTCGCGCCTCGTGGCCATTACGGGCGTGTCGGGCTCGGGCAAATCGACGCTGGCGCGCGATGTGTTGATGACGAACCTGCTCGATGCGGTCGGCCGTTCGGTGCTGTCTTCGCCGGCAACCCGCCGCGCACGCAAGGCCGCGCAGGCTGAGACGCCTGAGGCGAAGATGCCGCGCAAGCTCGACGTCAAGCACGACTGGCACGGCTGCGACAGCGTCACCGGCTGGGAAACCATCGACCGCGTGCTGGAAGTCGACCAGACGCCGATCGGCAAGACGCCGCGCTCCTGCCCCGCCACGTACATCGGCGTGTGGGACACCATCCGCAAGCTCTTTGCCGACACGCTTGAAGCCCGCGCGCGTGGCTACACCGCCTCGCGCTTCTCGTTCAACACCGGCGACGGCCGCTGCCCCGCCTGTGAAGGCCAGGGCGTGCGCACCATCGCCATGAGCTTCCTGCCTGACGTAAAGGTCGGCTGCGACGTCTGCCACGGTCAGCGCTTCAATGCAGAAACGCTGGCTGTCACCTGGCGCGGCAAGAACATCGGCGATGTGCTGACCATGGAGATCGACGAAGCAGTCGAGTTCTTCGGCGCGATGAACAGCATCGCCCATCCGCTGCAGTTGATGAAGGACGTGGGCCTTGGCTACCTGACGCTCGGCCAGCCCTCGCCCACGCTGTCCGGCGGCGAGGCGCAGCGCATCAAGCTCGTCACCGAGTTGTCGAAGGTGCGCGATGACGTGACGCGCCGCGGCCAGAAGGCGCCCCACACGCTGTACGTGCTGGACGAGCCGACCGTCGGTCTGCACATGGCCGACGTGGCCAAGCTGATTCGCGTGCTGCATCGCCTGGCGGACGGCGGCCACAGCGTGATCGTGATCGAGCACGACCTCGACGTGATTGCCGAGGCGGACTGGATTCTCGATCTCGGCCCCGAAGGCGGCGATGAGGGCGGCACGATCGTCGCGGCTTGCGGGCCGGAGGCGCTGACGCGCGTGCCGGCCAGCCATACCGGTGCAGCGCTGGTGCCGGTGCTGGCGCGCGGCAAGCAGGTCGATCCGAGCAAGGAAGGCGAGACGGTTTAACGTAGCGCGGCGGTCTCCACCCTGATGGAGACCGCCGGCGCTGGCCGCTGCGTCGTGTGGCGTCGGCAATTCTTTCGCTTTCCTGAGCAAACCCGGACAAAAAGGCTGCCCGAGCAGGGTTTGCCCTAAAGAACGGGGCTGCGCTGCCGTCACATTGTGGAGATTGTGAAGAAAGCGTTTGCGCGCGTCCGACCATGGCCACCTCGTCCACGAGCAACAACTACATTCCGCCGATCTCCGTTCCGGGCATCGGTACGAACATCGACGTCAACAGCCTTGTCACGAAGCTGATCCAGGCGGAAAGCAAGGGCATGACGCTGCGGCAGACGCAGCAGAAGGCGTTTCAGACGCAGTTGTCGGCGGTCGGCTCGCTCAAAAGCGCCCTGGCGACCTTCCAGACGGCGATGGCCGCCCTGAATAACCCGGATACGTTTACCGGCAACAAGGCCAGCGGACACGACACGTCGATCCTCACAGCTTCGCTGTCCAACACGGCACCGGCGGGCACGTATCAAGTCAACGTGACGCAGCTTGCGCAGGCGCAGGTGCTGTCAGCCGCCGGGCAGGCGTCGAGCAAGACGCCCATCGGCAGCGGCACGCCCACTACGCTAACTTTTTCATTTGGCAGCGTCTCGGGCGGCAGCTTTGCCGACGGCAAATACACCGGCGCCACCTTCACGCAGAACGGCAACCAGGCCGGCGGCTCGATCACCATCGACCCGTCGAACAACACGCTCGCCGGCATCCGCGATGCCATCAACAGCGCCAACGTGGGCGTCTCGGCCAGCATCGTCAACGACGGCAGCAATTCGCCGTACCGGCTGGTGCTGACGTCCACCGCAGGCGGCGCGAATTCAGAAATGAAGATTGCCGTCTCGGGCGCCCCGGCACTGCAATCCCTCCTGAGCCACGACCCGGCCGGCACGCAGAACATGAGCGAGGTCGCGACGGGCCGCAACGCCATGGCTACCGTCAACGGCATCGCCGTGCAAAGCGCCACCAACACGCTGACGGACGTGGTGGACGGCACCTCGTTCACGCTCGCCAAGACGGGCAGCACGACGGTCACGGTCGGCAGCGACGCCGGCCAGGCCAGCCAGTCGGTACTCAACTTCGTCAAGGCGTACAACGCGCTGCGCATCCAGCTCAACGCGTTGACCAAGTTCGACACCGCCAATGCCGCCAACAACGGCGCGCTGGCCGGCGACGTCAGCACCAAGGCGATGATCAACCAGCTGACCGACGTGCTGGGCCAGGGCATCGGCAACGGTGCGTTCCAGTCGCTCGGCAGTATCGGCGTGACGATGGACAAGGAAGGCACGCTGTCGATTGACGACGCGAAGCTCACGACGGCCCTGAAGAAATCGCCCAGCCAGGTGGCGGCGCTGTTTGCCGGCACCGGCACGGCGACGGATTCATTGCTGAAGGTTTCGGCGTTCTCGACGACCACGCAGGCCGGCAGCTACGCCATCAACGTCACCCAGCTGGCAACGCAGGGCTCGCTCAAGGGCTCGGCGGCTGCCAACACGACCATCCAGAGCGGCGTGAACGACAGCCTGTCCGTCACGCTCAGCGGCATCACGACCAACATCAAGGTCCCGGCAGGCAACTACACCGCGTCGAGCCTGGCCACGCAGATCCAGAGCCAGATCAACGCCTCGCCCGACCTGCAGAAAGCCAAGGTGGAAGTCGCCATCGGCACCGATGCCAACGGCGTGCTGACGTTCACCGACAAGCAATACGGCTCGGTATCGACGGTGTCGGTGTCGGGCAATGGCGCGGCATCGCTGCTCGGTGGCAGCCCCACGGCCACGGCCGGGCGCGATGTGCAGGGCACCATCAACGGCGCGGCCGCCACGGGTTCGGGCCAGAACCTCTACGGCGCCAGCGGATCGGCCGTCGATGGCCTGACGGTGCAAGTGACCGGCGGCGCGTTGGGCGACCGCGGCACCGTCACCGTGCAGCGCGGCTATGCGGCGCAACTCCACACCGTGTCGGGCAACTTGTTGTCGAACAACGGCATGGTGCAGAACGCCAGCGACGCCATCAACAGCTCCATCACATCGCTCGGCAAGCAGATCGATCTGATGCAGAAGCAGCTCGATGCCAAGCAGGCGCTGTATTACGCGCAGTTCAATGCGCTGTCGAAGGTGGTAGCGAGTATGACGAATACGAGCAATTACCTGGCGACGCAGTTGGCGATGTTGCAGAAGCAGCGGACGGGGGGCTGATCGCGCCTTGGCGCATCCGCTGCGGCCATTTGCCTGGTTACTGCTGCGGCTTTCCCCACAACGGGTTCTTGTTATCCGAACCCAGCACCTGGGCGAGCACTTCTGCATCGCCATCGCGAGCCACCGGGGCACTCTTGCGCGCGCGGGTGACCTTGCCCCGCTTGCCGTGCTTCTTTGCGTGCACGGCCTTCTTGATTCCGCTTTGCGGGGCATTGCCTGAGGTCGGCACGGTGGACGTGTGCTGGGCACAGATGCCTGTGGTCATCCAGGCGGTGGTGAGGAGGGCTACGGCGAGTTTTCTGTACATCATCGATTCGAGAGAGATTTTGATTTGGGTTTCGTGACACCGTTGTAGCGCACTACTGCTTCACCACGTGCTCCAGCTCGGGCATCGGCGGAGACGTGGGGCGCAGGCGAATGCTCTTGAGCAGCGCGTCGAACCTTGGCCGCGCTTCGGCATAGGGAGGCGCATCGGCATTCAGCCTGGGATGCGCGTTGCGGCTGGCAGACTCCATCACCACCTCGATCGTTGGCAAAATCTGTGAGCCAGACCACCCCGCATTGCCGGCATAGACGTGGTATCCCTCACGCGTGTTTTGGCCGGGTCGTTGAGCTTCGACAACGATGCCGCCTTGTACGGAAGTCAGCGCACCGATCTTCACTGGGCGGGGCCCGAGCCGCTGGGTCACTTTCATTCCGGCAGGCGAACGGTCGCCCAAGGCGGCCATGGAGCGGCCCGCTGCGTTGATCAACGATGTGGGCGACGGCGTTCCTGCAGGAATTGCCGCGAAGTTAAGCTGGTAGGTGACGGCCGGGCTGTCAGCAAATCGGAACGACGAGGAAATCTCGTTCCCATAGGTACCGTCGTCACGGAGGAAGGCATATGGCAGGCAAAAGCCGCGCTCCTTGGGAATTTCGTAGAGGTCTCGTGCTTGAAGCTGGCCGATTAGCTTGCGCAGAGCGTTTTCGGCCGTCGTCCATTGCGCTTCGGTTGGATCGTCATCATTCTTGAGGCCACGAAGCATCGACTCGAACGCAACGAGGTGGTTACCCAACACGATCGCACCCCGCAGATACGACGCACTCTGTACGTGCTCATCTGAGCGAAAAGCCGCACTATCGGGCCGCCCCAGATCAATAGCCTTCTGGTAGCGATCTGCCTTGAGATCCGCGATGTCTTGTTCGATTTTTCGGCGGCTTTCTGCCAAATTTTCTTTGGTGTTCGGGCCGAGAAGCTCAGGCCTTCTTTTATAAAGGTCTTCGTCTTCTTTCTGGCTCTGCAGCGAGTCCAGTTTTCCGTGCAATGTTGCGGCATTCATGCGTGCCCGATAGCTCAGAAATTCCTCACGTAGCTTTGGCGTATCTGGGCCGTACACAGCAAATGTCGTTCGCAACTCGGGCGTTTCGATTTCCATCCGACCTCGTCCGGTACCGTTGTCGAAATACTGAAACAGTTGTTCGTAAGGCCCTTGCCGTGAAGATTTGGATGCGATTGCCCATTCGAACCCCAAACTGCGCGGGACATCGAACATCAGTCGGCCCAGGCATTCGGAGCGGCTTTCTGCTGGCGTGACATAGCCCGGAGCCGTGGCCTCAAGGCGGTCTGCGTTGCTTGGGTTCGGTATCCGTACTCGCTCCCCTGAACGGCTTGTAACCTCCACCTCTTTGGGGATTGGCTCCTCCGCATGGCCACCTCGGCCGCAGGCAGCTAGAAGAACGGTCACAGCACAGACTGTTAGTCGCCGTACGCCAGCTAGAGAGAATCGATACTGCATCAATATGTTTCCTATTTGCCTATTCTTCTAAGTGTTCATCCGATCCGATTGCTCGGGAGATAGCGCAGCAGTCTGTTGGGACATATCCAAACCGCCCTCAGGGCCAACGTCTGCGAGTGTCGTCAGATTCATTCCAGAGTTGTTGTCCTCGCCCTGCGTCCACATGATAGGTAGAGCCACAATGAATCCACGCACACCTACAGGGGCACGTTCCGGCAGCAATTTTTTTGCATCCCACGTAAAAGACTCTGCTCTTGGTCCGGGGTCGCGCCAAAAACGCTCATTGAAAGGCATGTAGCCTTCCAGTTTGGACTCGTCTTTATTCCAAGTTGGCCAAATGGACGTTGCCTTGTCGAGCGCAGGTAAAAATGGGAATGCTTTTCTATAAGCCACAGCATTATTCGCAGCAACTTTCTGTATCACTCTCCACGTTTCGGGATCAGCCGGCTTGTCCAGGGCCGCCCCGAGTTCGGTGGCTGCCGCCGAGCCGCTCATCAGCCCAAAGTGCTTGCGCCACAGCGCCTTACGCAAATTGTGCGCCGATACGCCTACGTTCTGGATGTTCTTGCCGTCCAGCGGCACCGATATGGGTGAGTCGTCGTGCATGATGACGGCCAGTTCCGAATCCCGGTCGCCCATCTGACTGCGGTCGTTAATGTTGGCACTGCCAAGTACCACGGTGCGGTCATCAGCGATCAGCAGCTTGCTATGGATATAGATCTGCTCTGTTACCGGCCTGCCACCGATCGTGTCCCAATTGCGCAGGTTCAGTAGCGTCAGATATCGCGCCCACTTGTCGTTCGAAACGCGGCGACCGAGCTCCAACGAATCGACGTCTTGTGCTGCCACCACCGCCTCCCGCCAAGAGATCTTCCGCTCCTTCACATACTGCTTGGCCAACAGCGCACGGCGGACCCGGTTCACGAGACTGTCAGAACCGAACACCAGCGATTGCATCGTCAAATGCAGCTGCGTCATGATGTTCAACGTGTCGAGGGTTCCCTCTGGGTGTACAGGCAATAAGAGATACGCGTGAAACGACAGGTCATCTCGAATAGCTCGGGCAATACGATCACCCAGCGCCTTGCCAATCGGGTTCAGCAACGTCTTCTGCGCCGGCCCCAATGCAGCAAAACCTGCGATCGTGCCTTGGTTGCCGGCAACCTTCATCAGATCGTTGATAAAGTCAGCACCTCCGCCCTTCAGATCGCTGCGCACAGAGTCTATTTGGCTCCAGCGCAAGCGACTTAGCATCTTCGAAGCCGGTACGCCATCGATGCCCAGTTGCTTGGCGTACTTCGCATACCCGGGGGATCCACGAAGATCAAGCAATGCCCGCATCGGGCCTGATCGGCTGCCTTGTGCATTCGCCCCCGCCTCATCATCGCCAATGATCTCGTGGCCGTGTTCAGACTGAAAGAACTGGCCTTCGATGTACACGAAGTGAACCGCTCCTTGAATCGCTCTAAGCATCGCGCTCAGGCATCCGCTCTCGCGAACGGTGGGTACCGCTTGCTCACCTTCGCCCAGGGCCTCTGCTTTACGCATTTTCAGAGGTGCACTACGCAGTAGCTGGATCCAGCATTTCCCGGGCATCCCCGCGGGCTCTCCCGGCGGCTCCGCGGGCTTAACTGGACGGTGCTCAGTTGCAATACGAGGCGCTTTCAGTGGCTTATTCATGCCCATCTTCTTCAGCAAAACCTCGACGGTAGCGCGATCGCTCATTTCATACTGCTTAGCCACACCATTCCATCGACGCACGAAGTTGCGGCTCAGGTCGTACACAGATGGCCCTTCAATACGGCTATGGACGTCATGCCACGGCATGCGCGGCTGCTTCTCGGGGTCGACACTCTTGGCGCCTACTGGCAATAGCTTGCCTAACTTGACTAAATTCTCATAAGGCGCCTCGCGTGTAGCACCCTGCGCCTGTAGAGCTAGGACAACCCGAATTGCAAAAGATTGGATGGCGGCCGCAGTTTCCTCCAGCAGATGTGGAGGCAGATTCGCCAAGCTTGCGCCGTTCAGCCACGCCAGCAATGCCGTCGCTTTGTCTTGGACTTGCGCGCTGCCAAAGTCGCGCAGCTTCCTGATCTTCGCCCGCGTGCCCGCATCCAACTGGTGATACGCCCATTTGGCCGCGGCCGTGGCGGCATTCTGACCTGCGTCGACAACAGCCTCGCGGGCCTTATGAACAAAGTCTGGGACTAGATCGACGGTATTCCACCAGTCGGAAACTTCTTTCTGGGTGTCCTTAACCCGATCACTTGCGGTGCTCCACATATCCATGGGTACCGCCAGTTGCTTCATGGGCGCCGAAAGAAGGAACTGCGCAACACTCCCAAGCTTGTTGTCAAAGCACGCAGCCACCAGTTCGGCGCGCGTCAGATAGTCGCCTTGCTCAACTTTGGAGAGCGAGTGGATTGCAGGTACGCAGCTGTTATAGAGCTCGCTTCCTTGTCGCCCATCCGACTTCAGCAGGAAGCGACCGTCGTCTCGCCGGCCATACGCCAAGTCAATCCCGCCAACAAAAGCGACCTTGTTGTCGATCACGACCTGTTTCTGGTGATGCGAGAACGCAATACCCAGACCGCCGGCCTGATCGCACTGCGATACCGCAGGCAACACAAACGCGCGAGGCGCAGAAAAACCAGCGTTGAGCTGGAGAATGGCCAGTGCGGTTTCAAAGTCGCCTGTATCGACCCCCGCCTTTGGTGACATCCATGGCATCACGTAGACGCTGGCGCCGCCCTGCACGGCGGTACGCAAGCACGTCCACAGCGTCTTCTTTCCGGTGAGCACCACGTCGAAGTTCACCTGCCAACCAGCAATGAAGACGCAAGTTTTGGCACCCTCGATCGCACTGGCAACCTGCTCGAAATACTCTGCGCCTGTCGGATAGTAGTGAACGGCGTTGCCTTTCCTTGCTTTCGAGAAAAACTCGTCCCCTTGAAGGAAGCAACCCGGAGCCGAGGCAGCAGTCTTTGCTGGCTTTCCGTCTTTCCCGACAATCTGGTGGATCTGCTTTTCAGGTGCGCCCATCTGACTTACTTGGTGAGTTTTTCGTAGATCTGCTTGGCAGAATCGGCGTCGAGCGCCTGCCGCGCATAGCTCAGGTGATGCTGGGTTTGATCACTCGTCATGGTGGCGGGCAGCTCAGCGGTGAAATCACCTGCATTCAATGCGTGGCGTGCTGCGTCTTGCTCCGTCCAATCGTCCTGCTGCTCTGCCACGTTGATTCGAACGGTTTGCCCCGGATACACCAGCCAAGTGGCGCCGGGGTTGCTGCTGTAGGCTCGTGCCAAGGCTTCGTGCTGTTCACTCGTCAGATTCAGATGTCCATCCTGATCCGTCACGCCTTGTGCAACGAGATGCTCGTCCGCAATCAACCCAAGCCCTTCAGGCGCATCCCCGGTTGCGATCTTCCATGGCGCGTGAGCGATGGCGTGCCCCCCAAGGCCAGGCGTATTTGCAAGCTTCATGCTGAATTCCATGGGCTTGTACGGAATGGCTGACACGGGGAATACAGGCAGTGGATAGTCCGCATTAACCGGCCCCTGAAACACCCGCTGCGCCGCCTTATACGTAATCGGCCCCGCACACTCCACGGTGATATTCCCACCTTCCAGCGTGATCGACGCCCCGCCGGCCGTGGCGATGCGAATGCGCTTGGCGGCTGCAAAGTCCACATTCATATTGGCCGACACCAGCTTCAGGTCCTGCTTGGCCATCAGCTTGAGCACGTCATGCTGGGCTTGCACGTCGATGTTGTCTTGCCCTGCGGTGAGCTGCAGGCCGATGTTGTTGTCACCCGCCTTCGACAAACCTGCGGCCACGCCAATCGCCTGGCCGGCATGCATGCGCGCCTGTTTGCCGATGGCGAGGTTGGTGTCTTGGCCGCTGCCCAGCGCGATGCTTTCGCCGTTGGCGAGCTGCAGGTCTTGCCCCGCCACCATGACGAGGCCCGCTCGGCCTGCGAGATGCGCAATGGCCTCGCCCTGATGCGGCACCTTGCCTTGCGTGTTGGTGTTGCCGGCGCTGGCGTCTTGCTTGGCTGCGTCGAGCGCCTTGCCGTCGACCATACCCGCGACTGCTTTGGCTTGCTTGGCCAGCGGCGCGTCGTCGTTCTTGGCGGTGTCGAGCGCGGCGGTCTGATGCGTGACCGCGCCTTGCCCGAGCGATGACGTCAATTCCTTGGCTTGCTTGATCAGCGCAATGCCGGCCGCGTTGTCGCCGGTGGGCACGGCTTTGCCGGTGCTGGCGTCGCGGTAGGTGGTCAGCAGCAGGCCGGCTTGGCCCCGCACGGCGGCGTGGCCATCGGTGCGCAGCTCAAAGCCTTGGCCACGGAAGCTGCCGCGCCGGTTGTCTTGCTGATGGACAAGATGGCCCAGGTTGAGCTGGCTGAATTGCTGCGTGGTGGCGAGCTGCGTGCGCAACTGGCCGTCGCTGTCGTCAAAGACGAGGTGGTTGTAGCCGCTGCCGCCGTGTTCCGCGCTCTTGAAGCCCGTGTGGGCGGCGGCGTTGCGGTGGCCTTCAGCCTCAGTGCCCATGCCGTGCCACGCGGGGCTGTGGCCGCCGGCCACGTTGCCTTGCGCGCTTGCGGCGCTGTCGCTGCCTTGCTTGTAGAGGGCTGTGCTGTCGCTTTGGTCGGATGCGCCCTGCCCGCCCGGCGTGGGCGCAATGCCTGCTTCGCCTTGGCCGTTGTACAGCGAGCCGATCACGACGGGCTGGTCGATGTCGTCTTCGCTGAACTTGACGAGCACTTCCTGCCCGATGCGCGGCAGCCATTGCCAGCCCATGCCGGAGCCGGCCTGCCGCTGCGCAACTCGCACCCAGCGCGTGCTGCGGTCATCCGCGCGCTCGCCTTGTTGCCAGGGAAACCGTACGCGGATTTCACCTGCGGGGGTAGCGTGGTGTTCGCCGTCTCCGCCTGCCTGCGTCTGGCCGTCCGGGCCGACCACGATGGCGCTGTGCACGCCTTGCGCGGTGGGCGCGGCGTAGAGGCGGCCGCAATCCGGTTCTGTCACGGCCGGGCGCCAGGGCCTGCGTGCGACGCTTGCGCGGAACATTCCGGCATAGCCGTGCGTGCGTGCTGCCTTGAGCAACTCGCCAGTCGGCGTGCTGCGTTCGATGGGGCCTTCTGCTTCCTGGAAACCGAAGATGCCGGGGCCGGACTCCGGCGCGCTAGGCGGCGTATCGAATTCCAGCGCGGCATCGAGCCCGCCCAAACGCTGGCTGAGCGCGTTGTGCGTATCGACGGTCAGGTTGTTGATGCCGCAGTGTTCGACCAGATCCATCAATAGCGGATAGGCGCCTTCCACGTCTTGCGGCAGGTGCGGGCAATCCACCACCTGCAGCCGCGTGCCGCTGCGCAACGTGCGCACCGTGCCACGCCCTGAAAACAGCAGCGCGCGGGCTTCCAGGCTTTCCATGACCTGTTCGGCAATGCGCTGGGCATTAGCGGAATCGGGTGCGAGCGATGGGCTGATCGACAGGTATGCATCCGGGCTGCCCGCGCTGGTAGCAAAGCGTGCGGGCGCGTGGGCTCGGGCGTTCTGCTTGCCTTCCGGGTCCCACGCGGCCACAGCTACCCCGCCTACCGTTGTCCGCGTGTGGCAAACCAGTTGCTGAATCGCGTCGCGCTCTTCCAGGCTGTGCGCGCGGTGGAAGCGGATACCGCCCGCCGCTGCCGATTCCGCATCTTCCTGCAGTTGCGTGCTGTCGGCAAAAATCACCAGCGTGTGGCCGCCATGCGCCTGGTCGTCTTCCACCGTGGTAAAGCCGAGCCCCGCTTCGGCCAGCAGGCGCGTGACGAAGTGGTAGTCGGTCTCGCGAAACTGGGCGATGTGCGCGCGCGTACCAAAGTCGGCCATGCGCGCTTCGGCACCGGCCGCATAGCGCCACGAGGCATACGGCTCGTACGGCGACAGCATCTGCTCAAAAATGTCCGCGAGCGGCCGGTTCTGGAACACCTGGCTGTGGCGCTGCTGCGTGGTCAACCAGAACCAGGGCACCACGGTCAGGCGATAGCGTGTGAGGCTCCCATCCGCGCCGAGCTTCTCGGCAAGCCGGATCAGGCCAGTGCGCTTGGTCTGCGTTCCGTCGGCCAGCGTCGTGACCAGCGTGACGCGCTGGCCCAGCAACGACTTGAGCGCGATGCGCGCATTGGCGCTGACGGCCACCACGCGCCATTCAAACAGCTCGGACAGCGCCTCCCGACCGAGCCAGGCTTCGACCGCAAGGTCTGCAAGCGCCCCGTCCCCCTCCAGCGTGTATAGGCGGCGTGTGGGTGCGAAGAGGTTCTGAAGAAGGGTCGTGGCGTCCATTCGCTGTCCGATGCTGCAACGCGTGGCGTATCACGGGGCGATTTCGTGAAACCAGCGCGGGCATTTACAAGGCAGCGCAATGTCGAACATCGCAGCCGCCTCCGCTCAATCACCCGGTTGCAAAAACAATCAACCGGGCAGCCTGGCGGCTATTGCCCTTTGAAAGTGGTTGAATTGGCGGCCTTATTGGCGGCATTCTGCGGCGCAAGCAAAGCGGCCAGCAGATCAGCGTCAGGATCATCAGGCGCCAATGTACCCTTTCGGTTCTTGGCGGCTTTGGCAGTTGAGTGCGCCTTCGGCTTTGTTGGCTGCTGCAGCGCCTTAAATGGCGTATTGGTCGATTTGGCCACCAGCTTGGCGGTTGCCGTCTTACCTTCGTCGGTATCCGCCGTGGGGCTGGCAGACTTTACCGCCACGGAATGCGCCGCCGGCGCCTCATCATGCGCCTCCTTGGCGGGCGCGCTGGCAACCGACGCGTTATCGCTCTTCTCGCTCTTTTCGCTTGCGTGCTCTTCGCCCGGCGGAACGTTGACGATGGTGGCGGCTTGCACTTCCGCCACGGGCTCGCTTGCGGAAGCGACAGGCGCGGCAGTGGCCGCAGTGGCCGTGTGAGCGGCTTCCGGCGCCGCTGCCTGCGTGGCTGCCGGCGATTGGGCGGCCGTCGGCGCGGGTTGTTCTGCCACCTGGGCGGGCGCGGATTCGCCGCTCGGATTCAGCATGATCCATGCGCCAATACCGGCGGCGAGCACCACAACCGCCGCTGCAACGCCATAGCGCTGCAGCGACTTTTTCGGTCCCTTGCCGCTGGCCGCGACGCGGCCTTCCAGGCTCGCCAGAATGCGCGTATGCCCGGCCTCATCGGTCTCGGATTCAGAATTGAAGAGCGTTGGAGGCCCTTCTTGTTTCAAATCGCCGTTATTACTCATCACGGGTCCAGAATTGAAATAGAATGCGCGGCGAACGTATGGATTACAAACAACCGCCGATTCCGGTGGTGGCTGCTGATTCTAAGTCTGGCCTTGCTGAAAGACAAATGATTGACGTAGGTTGCGGTATTTTCTTTATCGTTTCTTAATATTTCTGCGTAGCGAGCGCCCGATTATTACCGTTTATTAATAATTTAGGCTTCTAAATACAGATATAAATCTGGATGAATTGACGTAGGCGCCCACGCTCCGCAGGTCGGTATGGTTTTTCTCGCTCTTGTTCTCTACTTCGTTGCCATGGTGGTGGTGGCTGCCGTGCTGCTGCTGCCGTCGGTACGGCAGCGCTGCGCGGCGTTGCTGCGTGCCCAGTGGCGGCGCTTGAGCACGGGGGCGGCGGTGGTGGGCGCGCGCTCGGCAGGGTCGTTGCGCGAGTCGGTGGACAACGCAACGTCAGGGGTATCGGCGTTCAAGCAGTTCGTGGTGCGGCGGCGGATGTTGCTGCTCGGTGCACTGGGTGTGCTGTCGGTGCCGCCCATGCTGGCGCTGGCGCTGCGCGAGCAGCAGTCGTTCGAGTTCGATGACGATCAGGTGCGCGAACCGGATCCGCACATCTCGGCGCTGCTCAATGGCGAACGGCTGGTCCCGCCGCCGCCCTTGCCGCCCGAGGTGTTCACCACGCGTGAAGTCGAGCAGATCCGTCCGGCCATCCGCGATGCGAGCCGCGACTGGAACCTGCTCGACGCGGATTTCCGCCAGCGTTTGCTGCTTGTCTACAAGATCATGCGCGACGAACACGGATACGAGATGGCGCTGCTCGAAGGCTACCGAAGCCCCGAGCGGCAAGTGAAGCTGGCGGCGATGGGCAGCAATGTCACGCAGGCCACGGCGTTCCAGAGTTATCACCAGTACGGCCTGGCGGCGGACAGCGCGTTCTTCCGCGACGGCAAGCTGGTCATCAGCGAAAAAGACCCGTGGGCAATGCGCGGCTACGAGCTGTACGGCCAGACGGCGGAATCGGTCGGCCTGGTATGGGGCGGCCGCTGGAAGATGATGGATCTGGGCCACGTCGAGTTGCGCCGCAAGGGCGTGCTCGGCAAGCAGCCCGCACCAAGACAATGACGATAGGACACATGGAGAGCATGCAATGACACGGCCCTTCATCCTGCTGGGTGACAAGACCGACCACGGCGGCGTGGTGATCACCGCATCGGGCAACACAAGCACCGGCGGCAAGGGCATCGCCTGCGTGGGCGACAAGGTGACCTGCCCGCGGAACGGCCACGGCGGCACGACCGTCATCGTGACGGGCGACCCGAACGTCATCATCGACGGCAAGCAGGCGGCGCGCCATGGCGACAAAACCGCCTGCGGCGCCACGCTCCTGCCCAGCCAGGGCAACACCGGCAGCATCTGAACGCGCACGACATGGTTGCAAGACTCTTCCGGTCCGGGCTGACGCTGCTCGCTGTCTTCGTGGTGGTGTGGATTGCCGTCATTGTGTGGTGGCAGTCCGTCAACCGCATGCCGACCACAGGCGACATCCTCACCTACCTGCTGTTGCTGCCGGTCGGCATGCTCGTAGGCTATTGGGTCATCAAGCGCGCGCTGGATGGCATCCGCTCCAATGTGGTCGCGGGCCGCGAGCTGGCTGCCGCCACGCCGGCCGCCGCAGGCACCGACGCCAAAGCCGCAGACCCGCAAGACGCCACGCGCCAATGGCGCGCCGTGCTGCTGGCCAGCGCTCTGCGCGCGCCTGCAGGCAGTGATGCGGCATCGGTGGTGGACGCAGTGCAAGCCAACACGCAACCGGGCCTGACCGATGTCCAGGGCTTCGGCCAGCCCATCTTTGCAGCGCAAGTGGAAGGCATCGACATCGAAGACCTGCGCGCCGAGCTGGCCGAGCATCATCCTGACATCGACTGGCTGGACGAACGCCTGCGCGCCCTCTCGCTCGCTGGCCAGGTAGCCGAAGAGCTGGCCGCACATGCCGTTGCGCAGGTTCCGGAATCGACCGCCCCGGAAAGCACGCGACTGATCATCACCGCCCTGCTCCCGCGCGAGTGGACACCGCAGCATCAAGCCGCCGCCGATGGGTGGCTGCGCCAACGCATCGCGTTGATCTGGCCCGCAGACCGACTGACGCTGGAGCCCATCACCGCCAAGGGCGATGCCGATGCGCTGCTGCTGCTCGATCGCGCGACGCAAGGCGTTAATCGCGCCAGCGACGAGCGCGTGCTGCGCATGGTGGTGGTGGCGGATTCGCTGGTCGGCCCAAGCGCTGTTGAGCAACTGATGCAGCACGAGCAATTGTTCGAAGCCAATCGCCAACACGGCCGCGTGCCGGGCGAAGCCGCTGCGGGCGTGCTGCTGTGTGGGCCGGCCATGGCGCAAGGCCTGCTACCGCCGGCGCTGGAAGGCGAAGCCGCTGCATCGGAGCCGTTCACGATCACGCGCGCCGGCGTGGCGCGGCTTGAATCGCCGACGCCCGATCGCGGCCTGCCGCAACTGCAGGCGCTGGGCGATGCCGTGGGCCACGTGCTCGATACCTTGGCCGCCACACCGGTCAAGGCCAAGCAGGACGCCGCGCCCGCCGAGAACGCAGAAACTGCCGAGGGCGATTCGGCTGCCGAGGCGATCACCATTGCCGGCGTTGTCTCAGACACTGGCATGCACCCCGTGCGCACCGTCGAGGTGGCACGCGTGTTTTCCGAACGTTTCCCCGCGCTGGACCTTGCCGCAGATCTGCTGCCCGTTGGCACACCCTGCGGCTATGTGGGCGCCGCGGGCCCGCTGCTCTCGGTGGTGGTGGCGCACCAGTTGAGCCAGCAGACCGGCAAGCCGGTGCTGGCCATTACCGCCAACGACATCCAGCAGCGCGGCGCCATCGCGGTGGTGCCCAGCCTGACGTGACCTCGTTCCTGATTTCGATTCCGATTCTGTCTGTTCCCGAGCCGAAGGCAACATGCAACGCTTCCTGAACTTCCTGACCAACTCACGCACGCTGTCCATTCTTGGCGTGATCGTGCTGACCATCTTCCTGCTCCTGATGGCGCAGACCTTTGAGGTTGGCCTGGTCTGGGTCGGCGTCGCGCTAGGCGTACTGCTCGCGCTGTGGCTGCTGACGTATCTGTGGAAGCGCTGGCGTGCGCGTCAGGCCAGCAACAAGCTGGAGGGCGTGCTCGAACAAGCCGCCACCGACAAGGCCGCCACGCCAGACAAGCGTGAAGAAGTGGAAGCCCTGCGCGTGCGCCTGGCCGAAGCCGTCAAGACCATCAAGCGCTCCAAGCTCGGACAGATGTCGGGCAGCGCAGCGCTGTACGAGCTGCCCTGGTACATCGTGATCGGCAACCCGGCGGCGGGCAAGAGCACGGCCGTGTTGAACTCCGGCCTGCAGTTTCCGTTTGCCGACAAGGGCGGTGCCGTCATCCAGGGCATTGGCGGCACGCGTAACTGCGACTGGTTCTTCACCACCGAAGGCATCCTGCTCGACACGGCCGGCCGCTACTCGGTGCACGAAGAAGACCGCCGCGAGTGGCTCGGCTTTCTGGACCTGCTCAAGCGCTATCGCCCCAAGGCGCCCATCAACGGCATCGTCGTCACGGTGAGCGTGTCCGAACTCACGCAAAACCGCCCCGAATTTGCCATCAACCTGGCCAAGAACCTGCGCCAGCGCGTGCAGGAACTGACCGAACGCCTGGAAGTGTTTGCCCCTGTGTACGTGATGTTCACCAAGGCCGACCTGATCACCGGCTTTACCGAATTCTTTGGCGACAGCGAGAAACAGGAGCGCGACCGCGTCTGGGGCGCCACCCTGCCCTTCGAGCCGGATTCAAAGCCGGACGTGGCGGCCGTGTTCGACCAGCGCTTTGACGAGCTGTGCGACGGGCTGAAGGAAATCAGCGTGGCGCAGATCGCGCTGCACCGGAACAACAAGCTCTCGCCGGGGCTGCTGAGCTTCCCGCTGGAATTTGCGTCGATCAAGCCCACGCTGCGTGCGTTCCTGATGACGCTGTTCGATGAGAACCCGTTCCAGTACAAGCCGGTGTTCCGTGGCTTCTACTTCACCAGCGCGCTGCAGGAAGGCGCCACCAACAGCGTGTCGGCCGAGCGCATTGCGCGCCGCTTCGGCCTGTCGACCGACGGCGCCGCGCGCACCCGCGAAGTGTTCTCCAAGAACGGCTTCTTCCTGCGCGACCTGTTCTCGAAGGTGATCTTTGCCGACAAGCAGACGGTGCGGCAATTCGCCAGCCCCGCCAAGACGCGACTGCGCATCGCCACGTTCTTTGCGCTGGTGCTGGCGCTGGGCGTGATGCTGGGTGGCTGGACGTGGTCGTACATGGGCAACCGCACGCTCACCGCCAACGTGCAGGCCGACCTCGACAAGATCGTCAAGATGCAGCAGAACCGGGTAGACCTGCAGGCCCGCCTGGAGGCACTCGACATCCTGCAGGACCGTATCGAACAGCTCGACCGGTATCGCAATGACCACCCGCTGGCGCTGTCGCTGGGTCTGTACCAGGGCGACATGCTGCAGCACAAGCTGCTCGACGAGTACTACAACGGCCTGCGCCAGGTCATGCTCAAGCCGGTCGGCGGTGCGATCGAAACCTTCCTGGCCGAAGTGAACGCGCATCCGGATCAGTTGGCCCCGATGGTGCGGCCGCCGGAAACCGGTGCGGTGATGACCACGTCCGTGACGACGGCCACCGCCACCATGGCTGGTGCCTCGGGTGTCTCAGGTGCCTCGGGCGCGGCCGCCAATGCGCCTGCTGCACCAAACCAGGCCACGGCTTCAACCGGAGCCAAGCGTTACACCGATGCCTCCCCCACCAACGTGGAAGACGGCTACAACGCGCTCAAGACCTACCTGATGCTGTCGGACAAGCGCCACGTGGAAGTCGCGCACCTGACCGATCAGATCACACGCTTCTGGCGCGGCTGGCTGGAAGACAACCGGGGCAACATGCCCCGCGAGCAGATGATCCGCTCGGCGGAGCGCAACCTGTCGTTCTTCCTCGCCCGCGTGAACGACGACAACTGGCCGCTGCTGGAAGCCAACCTCTCGCTGGTCGACCAGACGCGTGAGAACCTGCGCCGCGTGGTGCGCGGCATGCCCGCACGCGAACGCGCATACGCCGAGATCAAGGCCCGCGCGTCCACGCGCTACGCCCCGATGACGGTCGCACGCATCGTTGGTGACACCGGTGCAGGCCTGGTTGCTGGCAGCTACGCCGTGCCCGGCACGTTCACCAAGGAAGCGTGGTTCGGCTATGTGCAGTCCGCCATCAAGGAAGCTGCCAACAAGGAACTGCAGACCAAGGATTGGGTGTTGAACGTTGCCGCCCGGGACGACCTCACGCTGGAAGGCAGCCCAGAGCAGATCCAGAAGGCGCTGGTCACGATGTACAAGACCGAATACGCGCGCGAATGGCAACGCTTCATGCAGGGCGTGGCGATCCAGGATTTCACCAGCTTCGATCAGGCCGTCACCGGCATGAACCTGCTGGGCGATCCGACCAACTCGCCGATCCGCAAGGTGCTCGACACCGCGTACGAGCAGACGTCGTGGGACAACCCGTCGATGTTCAACGCCGGCCTGAAGCAGGCCAAGACGGGCGTGCTGGGCTGGTTCAAGCAGTTGTTCGCGCGCCAGACGCCGTCGCAGGTGAACGTCAACGTGGACGTGGGTGGCACTGCTGAAGCCGGCGCCATCCCGATGGGCTCGGTTGGCAAGGAGTTCTCGGGGCTCGCACGCGTGGTGGTCATGCGCGACGACAAATCGCTGCTGCGCGGTTATATGGATTCGCTCTCCAAGGTGCGCACGCGCTTCAACCAGATCAAGAACCAGGGCGACCCGGGGCCGGGTGCACGGCAGTTGATGCAGCAGACACTGGACGGCAACGGCTCAGAACTGGCCGACACGCTCAAGTACGTGGATGAGCAGATGCTGACCGGCATGACCGACAGTGAGCGCGCAACGCTGCGTCCGCTGCTGGTGCGTCCGCTGCTGCAGTCGTACGCGGTGGCGATCCGCCCGGCCACCACCGAAGTCAACAAGGTGTGGAACGCGCAGGTGTATCAGCCGTTTGCCACCACGCTGGCAGACAAGTACCCGTTTGCGCCCAACGCCAAGATCGAGGCCAGCGCGGCCGAGATCGGCCAGGTGTTCGGCCCGGATGGCGCGATTGCCAAGTTCGCCAGCACGACGATCGGTCCGCTGTCGGTGCGCCGTGGCGACATGATCGCCTCCCGCACCTGGGGCGACCTGGGCATCGCGTTTGTGCCAGAGTTCACCACGGGCTTCACGCGCTGGATCGCGCCACTCACGGGCGGCGCGGCCGGAGGTGCAGGCGGTGCAGCAGCCGCAGCACCGCAGACGGTGTTCCAGATCCTGCCGGTGCCGTCGCAAGGCGCGACCGAGTACACGATCGAGATCGACGGACAGCAACTGCGCTATCGCAACACGCCGCCGCAGTGGGCCAACTTCGTGTGGCCGAATCCGCAAGGCACGCCGGGTGCGCGCGTGACGGCCACCTCGTTTGACGGCCGCACCGTCGAGCTGCTCAACGAGCCCGGCCGCTTTGGCCTGGAGCGACTGATTGCCACGGCCCAACGCAAGCGTCGTCCGGATGGCGCGTTCGATCTGTCCTGGACGAAGGACAACCTGACTGTATCGATCAGCCTGCGCATCATCAGCAGCCCGCAGACTGGCGGCACGACGGCATCGGATTCGCCGCAAGGCCAGGGCCTGCGCGGCCTGCGCTTGCCGACGTCGATTGCCGATGCATCGGCACCGCAGAACACACTGACCCCGCCCGCCCCGGCAGCGCCCGCAGGCACGCCGCCTGCCGCGCAAGCGGCCGTGTCAACGCAGGCCGCACGCCACAGCATCACGGAAGAGCAAGGAGGGACGGCGCAATGAGCCAGACCCAGTTGCAGCTTTCGTACTTCGGCAAGCTTCCGTCGCGCGGCGATTTCGTCAAAAGCGCCAACAATGTCCAACTGCTCGACACGCTGGACCGCTGGCTGGCACAAGGCATGGAATTGCTGGCCGAAGCGCCGGATTGGAAGACGACCTACGACAATTGGAAGCCGGTGCAGTTTGCGTTTCTCGGCTCGCAGAGCAAGCTCGCCATTGCGGGCACGCTCATGGCCAGCAGTGATCTGTCATCGCGCCGCTTTCCGTTCCTGACGGCGGCAGCCATGGAGGTCGATCGCCCGATCAACTTCATCGCGCGCAGCCCGATTGCGCTCGCTCGCCTGTGGACACGCGCCGGCCAGCAGATGATCTCGCTCGGCACCGCCACCGACGCCACCGAGGGCCTGCGCCTGCTGGCCGAAGGCCAGCACGGCGTGGAGACCGGCACGGGCGGCACGAGCACGCAATCGCACGACGCCAGCTTTTCGGATTTCATCGACTTCCAGACCGTTGCCGGCCTTGAGCAGATGCTGCGCTCGGAAGGTCACAACATCCGCCTGCGCCGCACGTTGCTGGCGCTCGGCACGCTGCTCCAACCCGTAATGGCGAACGGCTCGTCGCGGCTTGAAAAAGGGCTCACGCTGCCGCTGCCGGCAGACCCGCTCTATCGCAGCCTGGTGGCGAGTTTCTGGCTGGAGCTGGTGTCGCGCTTCCTCCAGCGGGCCGACTTCGAGCTGTCGCTGTTCCTGGGCGACATCAACGGCGCCGAGCGGCTGGTCATCGGCTTCAACGGGGCGTCATCGCGCACGCTGCACAGCGTCATGTCGCCGCTGGCGTATGCCGAACAGAACATCAACATCGACGATCCGGAATGGGTCGACCAGCACGTCAGCGGAGATTACGGCTTGGCCAAGTTCGTGAGTTACCTGGATCAACCGCAGCTCTCGCTGCGCGTGGCGGTCGATACCTTCCGCGAAGTCTTCATCGGAGAATGAACATGGGTCTGGATGCAATCAAGCGCGGCTTCCGGCCTGCAACCTTCCTGGCGAACGCTGCAATGCTGGTGTGCCTGGGCAGCGCCCTGCCCGCGCATGCCGCTGCTGGCGACGCTCCCGTGCCGGGTCAAGTCGTGGCCGGTGGCATGGTGCCGGACGAAGCCACCAAAGCGACCGTGCTGGCCAAGCTGCGCGAGCTGTACGGCAGCGCCAACGTGGTCGATCAGATCGAAGTGGGCAACGTGGTGTCGCCGCCCAACTGGTCGGCCAACGTGCAGAAGATCCTGTCGCCGGCCATCAAGCAGGTCAATCGTGGGCAGCTCAACATCGACGGCACGCAGGTTTCCCTGCACGGCGACGTCGGTAACGAGGCACAGCGACAACAGCTCACGAGCGACATGGCGACGGCGCTCGGCCAGAGCTACACGATCAAGAACGGGCTGCGCGTGGCGGCGGTGTCCGAGCAAGGGCTGCTGGACCAGACGCTGGCCAACCGCATCATCGAGTTTGAAACCGGCAGCGCCACGCTCACGCCCAAGGGCCGCGCGATTCTGGATGAAATGGCCGCCGTGCTGCCGCGCCTGAACGGCCGCAAGATCGAGATCGTCGGCCACACCGACAACTCCGGCAGCCGTGCGTTGAACCTCAACCTGAGCCAGGCGCGCGCCGAGACGGTCAAGAACTACCTGATCGCCAAGGGCGCCGAGCAAGGCACGCTCACCGCGATGGGCGTGGGGCCGGATCAGCCTGTGGCGGCCAACAACACCGATGAAGGCCGGTCGCGCAATCGGCGGATCGAGTTTCGGGCGAGTAAGTGACGCGGGAGGATGCACGCCGACGGGCGCGGTTGCGTGAGCCGTCGACAGCTACCCCATTACAGCCGGGTGATGAACGGCGTGCCTCCATCCAGATCCGCCTCGAGTACCACGACCCCACCAGGAGACCATCGCAGCCCATCGCGCAATTTTCTCCGATGAAAGAGCGCATCTGGTGGTTATGGTGCCATTTGGTATGGGCGTGGCAGCAGCTTGAGCACTGGCTTGCCAGTCGACGACAGGGCGCGCCCGTCGCGATCGTCAGCGGAATCATTCGCTCAGTACAGGTGGATAACGCGGCATTCAAGGCATATGAGGCCATGGGATGGAGCGTCGACACCAATGCGCGCAGCGCACATGACTACACCGACGATATCTCGCGAGACACCTACTATCGCGTGACCCCCGTCGTCATTACGCTGATGGACGACCGGGTCATCCACTTCTGCGAATACCAGGTCACGGACCGTCGGGTTTCGTCCAACGCGCCCTATTTCGCGGGCCTGAACGGCATGCGCGTGCGTGCTGCAGGCTGGTGGGACAACGACTGCTTTTCAGCGTGGGGCATGCGCTTAACCGGCCGTCGCGAGGCTCAGACTGTCTATGTTGCAAAGCGCCCTCGAGAGTTGCCCGAACCGCTGGACACCATAGTGTCGCGCAGGAGCCCCCACTTTAGCGAGGCGATCGGCCTTCTCGGTTATTTCAGCGCGCTGATGCTCGTGATCATGCTTTTTTTTGTGGGCAGCGAGTTTGGCCTCGAAGGCGTCGGCCCTGTCGCGGGGATGATGGTCGGGATGTTTACCCTGGCGCCGATGTTGCTCGTGATCATTTCACAGACGTTGATGCGCCTGATGGCGGGGCCCCTGCGCCCGATCCCAGAAATGATGGTGGCTGGTGAATACGGCAACCGCCATCTCCGCTTGCGCAGCTTCGACTTCGGCCGCTGTGAGCGCGCGGTGTTTCAGGCGCTGGAGCAGCCACAGCAGGAGTAATCGTCGCGATCTGCTGCCAGTGCTACTGCCCGGCGGCTCAGCCTCTAGGCACATACGGCGGACAACAACATAGATGACATCGCTCACTCCATCGACCTCCCCCGGTTCCGCCTCCGCACACCAGGCCGCTTCGACCGAAGCAGATCGCCAGGCCTGCCTGCTTCGGCTGAGCCAGTATTCACCCGATGCGCCTGACGCGCCGGTGCCCTACAGCCAACGTCTGGCCCAGGCTGAAGGGTGGTCGCGTTTATACACGCTGACCGTCATCGAGGAATACAAGCGCTTTGCGTATCTGGCGGTGTTTGCAGGGCACCCTGTCACGCCTTCCGAGGCCGTCGATGCCGCCTGGCATCTCCATCTGCAATATTCGAAAGAGTATTGGACGGTGTTTTGCGGAGAGGTACTGCGCGCGCCGCTTCACCATGCGCCGGGAATTGGCGCCCCGGACGAAGACGACACCTACGCGCAGCACTACCAGCAGACGATCGATAGCTACCGGCGCACGTTCGGCGTCGAACCGCCTGCCGACGTCTGGCCGGCGCCGGAACCAGCGCAACCGGATGGTGCGCCTGAGGCTGCCAGCCCCGCACCGCATCCGCCGCCCCTTGCTACACCGCCGCGCACGTCCACCGCTCGCTCGATCATGCCTTCCGTATGGCTTCTGATCGGAGTCATCCTCATCGTCATCACCACGAACATCGCATCGGATTTCGATGTGCTGAACTTTCCGGGGCCGCGCTTTCTCGCGTTCTATCTGGGCGTGAGCGTGATGGCGTGTCTGCTGATCCGGGGCCTGCATCGCGCGGCGTACGACCGCCAGCCATGGGGCGCCGCCGATGGCAACGTGCCCCGCCAGTTGGCGCCTGCCGAAGCCGCGCTCATCAACGGCGACGCCACGCGAATGGCGCAGGTTGCGACGCTGGCACTGCTCGGCGCGGGTGCGATCCGCGTTGCTTCTCCTGCAAAGAGAAAACGTGACCGCAAGACATACGTGGTCGCGAACGAAACACCAATGCCCCATTGCCACGTCAACGCGTGGACATGGCTCGCACGTCAACCCCAGCGCCGTTCGCCATGGCCAGCCTTTCGGGATCGATTCCTCGACGAAGCCATCGACATGACAGATCGGCTGCGCCACGAAGGTTGGATGTGGGCCGCCGGCGCGATGCGCGCAACGACTGTCGCTGCATGGGCGATCGGACTATCGGTGCTGTGGCTCGGGGTGATAAAGGTATTTGTTGGCCTGTCCCGAGAGCGCCCGGTGATGTGGCTGCTGGTCGAGATGGCGCTGTTCGGAATCGTCTACTGGTGCGTGACCGTGCAGCTGATCGGCGTAGGTCGTGCGGGCCCCACCGCAGGAGCCCGCGCCGAGCTCGATGTGCATCGTCAGCGTAGCCAGCAGGCGCCCAAGGCTAGTGTGTCGACAAGCGATCTACTGTGGTTGGCGGCGTTTGGCGGCACGAGCGTGCTGGCCAACACAGTGTGGGCAGGATACCGACCGATGATGGGAACACCCGCCGGCGCCAGTTCCGGCGGCTCCGGAGGCGACACGTCGAGCAACTGCAGCTCAAGCAGCAGTAGCTCCAGCAGTTGCAGCTCGAGTAGCTGCGGATCCAGCGGCTGCGGCGGTTGTTCAAGCAGCTAGCCTGTTCAGCTCGCGCTTTCCGACGGCGGATCGCCCAGGCCCAGCAGCTCCTCAATCTGCGACAGCGTCGCATCATCCTTGACCACCGTGCGCAGCCAGGCGTGCAGCGGCATGTCGCCCCACTTCGCGGCGCGCGCGGCGAGGTAGGCAACAGGGCTGTGCGGCTCGGTCTGGCGGAAGAACTCAGCTACATCGCGCAACTGGTTCAGCGCCTGGGCGCGCGTGCGGATTGGGCCGGAAACCACGGTTTCGATGGCGGCGCCGGCGGAAGACTGCGCTGTCTGTTGCGGAGCACTCTTCGCCTCCACGGCAGTTGGCTTTGGCTCCGGCTTGCCACCAAAGCGCTCCACCAACGCGCGCACCGCTTGCAATGCTTCACGTGCGGGGCGGAAGCTCGGCGCATGGTCTCCAGCACGAGCATCCAGCACGGATTCCAGCCGCAACAGCGCAGCGCCACAGCCCACCACATCATCATGCAGCGTCTTGTAGAACGCCGGCAGCGTGGCGCGCCGTGCAGACTCGAACTGTTCCTGCGTGATTTTTCCGCGCGACAGCTCGTCAGCCTGTTCCGGATCGCGGCGGATGGCTTCGACCAGGCTGGTCGCAACTTCCCAATCGACGAGGCTATAGCCGCCCTTGGCCGCATCCACCAGCGGCACCTCGCGAATGAGCTGGCTCGATCGCGTCGCAAGCCACGCCATGCTGCCCGTGCGGGCTTCGGGGTCGTCGGCTTCAGGCAGCGGATAGATGTGTTCCCAAAACTGCTCGCACAAACCGGCGATCAGCTCGTAGCCCTCGCGCAGGCCGGCGAAGCCACGCTCCTTCGACAATGCCTCGGCCAACCATGCGGCCAGCCGCAGATCCTTCGTGCGGTTCTGCAGCAGCGACGTGCTCTGGGCGATGACGGCACGCCAGTCGGCCTCCTTGATCTCCGTGACCCACTCGCCCTGATCGAGCGACGGGTCATCAAACCGGCGCGCATCCTGGATGCTGTCGAATTCTGCAGAGAAGAGCATGTCTTCGCCGCACGGTTGGGCGCCAGGCAGCGGAGCGAGCAATTGTTCAAACGGAAGAGAGGCCATGATCGGAAACGAAACCGGAATGCAATACAAAAATCAGGGCTTGCCGACGCGGCAGTCCGCCAGCGCCAGCGTCAGGCCAACGAACTGCCGGTTCAGGCAGTCCAGCGTGATGTCCTTGCTGGGCTTGTACGCCGCAAGCTTGTGATCGGGAAACAGCGCCTTGAGCGCGTCTCGCTGATCGTCCTGGAACGGCGCGCCCACCTTCAGGTCTTCGGTCACTGCCAGCGTGTTCAGGCTGTCGTCGGACAGCGGATAGACCTGGCCCGTGAAGACAAGGCGGTGGCCGTCGTATTTCTTCGACGCGGTCGGCGCGTCCTTGAAATATTCGGTCAGCACCTGGCGGTACGAAACCTGCAACGGGGTGTCGTCCTGGGCGAAGGCGGGCGTGACGAGCAACGCGACCACAGCAGAAGCGGCGGCGAAGCGGGACAAAGCGTTCATATCAGCGTGCGTGAAATGTGACGTCCGCACGCGCACGGGCGGACGGTGGAGATGCTACGCAGGCTTGGGGCGGTTGGGGGGATTGTTTCTAAATCTTCATGTGCGGGCGGGCCGATCGCTTACATCTGCAGGGTTGAGCTTCACTGGTGGCGCATCCCGGCACACGGAAACTCAAAGCAGTAACCGGCTAGCGCCTACACGCCAGATTCTCGATCTCGTGGTCACTCAACGCAGGCCCCCCTGCTGCGGCAATGATCTCTGGCGAAAAAGCTGGCACCTTGCCCACGCCCGAGCGGCGCGGCTTTTCTCCCGGCTGAATCGGTGCACCATCCTCTTCCATGTAGCGGCGGATGTGTTCGTAAAGTCGCCAGAGCACTGCGTCTTCCCACCAGCCTGCGTAGCCGATATTCACGATCTCTTTGCAGAGATTCGGCTTATCCGGCTCGCCCCACAGGAGGGTTAAGAAGTACGTTTCTCTACCTGCAGCCCCCGTAAACTGGGTCATCTTGTAGCTGCGCGCTTTGACCTCATCCCAGGAATAGGTGCGGGGCTTTGCGACGCGCTGTACTTTCCAAAACCGAAAGAAGATGAAGGGTTGAAGCTGGATGAAGCTGACTTGCCGCGTTTTCCTGTTAAAAAGCACAGGCAAGTCCCTTGGCAAGAAGAACACGATCTTGAAACAGGCCACTGCCACAAGAAACGCGATCACAGAACAAAAAATCATTAGTGCGGATGTGCCCATAAGCAGGGGGTCATCCGGATCCCACATCGCAACCCCTGCATACGCAAACATGACCGTGAAAACGGTCATGCTGACCAAGAACAAGGTTCCGAAAATAGTCTTGCCTTCCGATCCTAGCGGGGCCCCGATTTCTATGGCTTCCGGATAGATATTCAATAGCGATTCGCACGTGCTTCCAACCAAATGCACAGGCTGATGCTTGTTATCGGGGGCAACGCGCCATGGTTTTCGCTGCGCTTGTAATGTGCGCCTCTTCGTCTTCGGGAACTCGAAATATGGCTCGGGCTGATTCCACTCCGGTAGCAGCACGCGAAAATCAGGATTGCCCTGAGACATCTTGGGAGACCTCACAATATTCTGTTCAACAAAAAGAGGCAGTTAATTTCAAGGCAACTGCTCTTCGACCAGCACATCTCCATCCGGCGATTCAACCCGCACCTTCGCGGATGCACCACTGAACATCATTGTGTTCAGATCCGCAGACACGATGACGGTATTGCCGTCGTCCCTTACATCAGGACCCCCTTTGTCAACGCCCTCCAATGTGGCTGCCGCACTACCTGGAAAGGCCACCAATCTACTGCCGCGTTGCATCAGCAGAACGGTACGGCCGTCGCGACGCTTTCCGTATATCTGAACGGACCATGTCAATTTCTCTCGCAGTGCTTTGTTTAGCGAGAAGCTAAGCCAAGCTTCACGGGACAGTGCATAGTCCGACATCTGCGGCGAGGGCAGGCCACCCATTCCCACGACGGCCATCGAGCGCATGAAACTGTCGCCGATCCCATTTCGATAGCTGAAATCAACGCTGATGCCCAGCAGCAGCTTATTCATTTCCTCTTGTTCTTTGGCGAGACTGCCCAACGTACTCTTGCCCCACACCGTACCCGCAACCCAATCTTCTGCAGGCGTATTCTGGACCATCATGGCGATATAGCCCGCCGCCACGCCTAAGGCTACTAGCAGCAAACCCCAACCCGTCCATGAAAGTCCGAATCCTGTAACGGTGAGCACCCCCATCGCATTCGCCACTGCCGCACCACCTGCAAGTGCCGCGCTAAAGAAGAAGAACGCCTGAAAACCGTAGGCTGTTGCAGCAGCCGCGTCACCGCTGCGGCGCCGTGAAAACACCTTGGTAAGTGCCGTCACGCCGTCAAGGACACTTGAAAGAGCAGAAGCGAAACCCGCCAATACCTTGAGCCCCAAAGTGGCGCCGAGCTTTTCCCACTCCTTTGCAAATGCCGCCGAAAGCTCTGCCAAGGCCGCTGATGAACCCAGGGCAGCTGAGGCCAGGCCCAGAAAAGCTTCAACGCGAACCTCATCATTCCCGTTACGGAATTTCTCGAGGTTCTCACTCAAACACAGCAGCTGGATGACCGCACCACCAGCCGAGAGAACAGCGCCCCCCTCTTTGAGGACTTTGCCAACTCTGCGCGCGACCTCTTTAAGCTGTTCTCCGCTTTTCGGCAACTCAGCGAGTGTCGTGGTCGTAGCCGTCACGCTTTCAAAAACATAGACATCAACGCGTGCATTGCCCTTGGCACCGGACAAATCCATAGCGAAGACACCACTTCTTGTGACGTTCGTGACCTCAGACTCCCCGACTTTGCGTGTGGCCTTGCCCACATCTCCAGGACTAGTTCTAGCAATTTCGCGCCAGTAAATCTTTGCCTGCTCTTCGCTGACTTGAATACGCGTCGCCCGTATCTTTCTTGTGGTGACGCTAGTCACACTGACCCGAACGATCAGTACCTCCATCTTCCTGAGAAGATCGGGCGCCATCTTCCCGACTTTGGACAGCATGATTCCCGTCGCCCCCGCCAAAGGCATCAAGCCGTACCCCGCCGCAGATGCGAGGATCCGTAAATACGGCAAGCTGTGGGCTAACATGCCGACCAGCTTTCCGCCTTTCGCGTCCTTCTCCAGTTCCTCGATAACGTCGAATAAAGCCTTGGCCTCATCAACGGTCTTTGAACGTTGATCAGACTCTTTGAACCACTCAAAGAAATCCTTCTGGTTGCCCAGCATTGCGCGCACCAACACATTGTTCTTGTCGCGCGGATCGCCCTTTACAAAGTCTGCATACCAGCCCGCACCAACATCAGTAATGGGGCCTCCATATGCCACCTTGCTGACAACGTGTGCGTAATAGACGCCATCTTGGCGGACGGTTTCATCGAAATCATGCTCTGTGACAAGCTTACGTGCAGGGCTATTCAGCCAACTACCGTAGTCAACCTCGATACGCGCAAGCAACTTGGCATCGTTCTCGCACGCGTGATCGTATTGCTCCAGGTACTTCGCATAGCCGGTCCCAGCCTTCTTCTGCAACCTCACAGCCGGCAACTCGTCCTGCGGAATGCTGACGGTACCCAACGACGGGTTGGTGTATGTCCCACCAGGAAACATTCCGCCGCCTTGAACCGTATAAGCCTGGGGTATGAACGTCGCGCCGGGGGGCAGTGCGCCCCGGCCTTTCATATCGTCAAACTGCGCCCGTGGCATATATGACTCGCCGTACAGTCCTGGCGTGTTACCCAGATTCTTATACTGCGCGTCGAACAACTCCACCAACGCCTTGATGCTCATCGCTGATTGCAGCTTCCAGTAGCCGTTTTTCGCTGTCAGGATTTTCTTAGCCGCTTGTGGCAATTCCAGCCGAAGCTGAGCCGCCTCATGCGTAGCACCCACCGCATCCGGCACGCTGACCAGCATGGCTTTACTCACATCGAACTGTTTGCCACGCGTCACGATCACAGACGCCTGGCTATAGACGTCCTTTGCTGCTTCCTTGCGCGCCAGCGGCTTGCCGTCCCTATCTAATGGCACGCCAGGATAGGGGTTACCAAACAAAGCGGTCGCCACCGTTTGCCTATCCGGGTTGTATTCAGGCAAAGCTGCCGACAAGCTCCCCTCTGTCATCGGAATACTGCGCTTGCAAGTCGCATCGGGTGCATTGATGCAAGCCATCCGCTGATCGCGGAGCTTTTTGTCGCCGGCGTACTTCGCCCGTACTTTGTCGCTCCAGGGGGTATCACTGAAGCCCACCCAAACCTGCCCCGTATTCTGCGCATCTGGAATCACGAACAGCATAGCCGCGGCATAGCCATCGGTGCGCTGGCAGGAAAACTCTTTGGCCGCGCCCGGTACAGGCAATTGTTCGATCGGAAATGGTGTTAGATAACCAAGTGTGTCAACCTGAAGTGCCTGCCACCCCTTCTGCGCCTTTATCTCGGGGGTATGTGGCTTTTCGTAGTATGCATAGACATAGCCCGCTCGCAACGTCCGCATGACATACCCGGAATAACTGAGCGCCGGGTCTGCGACACCTGGTAGCAGCTTGGCGATAGCGTCATGCTTGCTTGCAGCGTATGACTTCTCGGCAAGTCCCGGCCGTACCAGCAGAATCGGCAACCCAGATTTGATGCAGGAAGGGCATCCGCCCGCCGAGCACTGGGGAACTCCGATCGCAGCTTGAGTGGCATTTTGTGCATACTTCCCGGTTGCTTCGCCTGCCATGACTTCACTCCACGCTCGCGTAGGTTAACGGGTCAAAAGATTGATGAGCAGCGGGCATATTCGTAAGCTCCCGTCCAATTTCATCCCACGAATCGTCAGGCAGTTCGCTTAAGCGTTGCGCGAGATTGGGAGACTCTTGGCGTGCAGATTTGACCAACTGCACTACTCGTGGATGCTCGCAGAGCCGCGGGTGAATCTGGACAATATATGCGGCGAGCAGCACGATATCCGCCGCTTGATCCAATTCGAGCGACTGCGCTGCTTCAATTGCATTGGCGGCCCGTTGAAGGTAGTCAGGGGGAAGCTCCCGTTGAAACCGACGCCAACCACGCAGCAACTGCTGGACAAGTTCGCAGTTGCGCATGCGCCTCCAACGCTTCGAATCGATCCGCAGGTAGTTGAGCTGCCAAGCGACCGATAGTTCTACGGTGTGAGGAACAAGCAAATTGCGTCTATCAAGCGTCCACCATTGGCTGATTGGGCCAAGCCACTCCTGCCGTTGCGCTAGATTGGATATGGACCAAATCAACTCAAATACTCGCCGGTCCGCCAATCGAAGATATCGAACGCCGGCAGGCATTCCCACTGGCGTCATGCAACGAGCCAGATGCTTGGCTAACAATTGCGGCTCTACAGCGGAGCGCAGCCACCCGCCGATAGCGAAACCCTCATCGTTCTCCACGGCCACGTCCACTTGTTCTTGCAAGGCGGCCTCTAGACTCGCCCTGAGGGTCTGAACGGCTGCAGGCCTGAGCCTCACAAGATAAGGAGTCTGATGTTCCGCCAGCCACACGGTAGGCATAACAATTGGAAAAATCTCGCAACCGGAATCAAGAATGAAGTCCCGTGCCAGAGGTTCGCGCAGCATTGGATCTACTAGAAGGTATGCACTCTCGTCGTCCGCCTGGAGTGACTCACCCAATGTGCGCAGCAAATCTTCGAAAGCCATATTCATCTTCAGAGCGTTGCTGCACCACCCGCTGCCGCGCGTTGGTCGTTCTCGGGGCACGCCTTCAACTCACCCTTCGCCAATTGAGTATTAGCGCCCGCCCCTCCCGGCCCCACAAACCGATGCCCCGCCCCCTTGAACGTCACCATCCCCGGCGCATGCAGCTCAATCGTTCCGTTCGTCACCTTGATCTGCGCACCGGCCGCGTTGACGAGCACATGCTGCTTCGCCTCGGCAGTGACGTTGCCTTGCGTGGATGCGACCGTCACGGCCTTCTCGGCCACCAGATGGGTCTCGCCCTTGAGGCTCGAAAGCCCGACCTTGCCGCTTGCGGCATGCATGGCGATGCCCGGTGTCGCATCGCCGGCTTGCCCGAGCGATTTGCCGTGCGCGTAGAGGCTCAGCCCCTCGGCTACCGCCACTGAGAGATTGCCGCCCGCCGCCACGTTGGTGTCCTGCTTCGCAACCAGCGTCGCCTGGGTGCCCGCGACCAGCACCGCATCCACGGGCGTCGTGCTGACGATGCCCTTGGGCGCCGAGACTTGCAGATGCGGCTCGCTGTAGGCAACGGCCTGTGCGCCTTCACCCGCGCTTTCGGTGTGACGCAGCACTTCGGTGGTGTGGCGCAGTTGCTTGAGCGCGGGGAGTTCCTTGGCGGCGGGCTCGTCGGCCAGACCGGCTTTCTGCTTCTGCGCTGCGTCGGCGAGGGATTCGGCGAGGTCGCTCACGGCTTCGATCTGGCTGGCGGCATCCTCGCTGTCTTGCAGCGACGCGCTGGTGCCGGCGCTGTGCGCGGTGAGCAGCAGGCCGGCGCCGGCGCGCACAGCGCCGCTGTCGTCAGTGGCGAGCGCGGCTCCGTGGCCGAGATCGGCCTGCCGCGCGCTGTCGACCTGTTCCTTGTGATGGCCAAGCACGAGGCCAGTCGCCGCCTGCGTGGTGCTGAGCTGTGTGCGGCCCTGCCCTTCGGAATCATCGAAGACGAGCTGGTTGTAACCCGACGAGCCCGACTGGCTGCCGGCCAGTGCCTGCGTCTTGATGCCGGACAGCACTGCGTTGTGAGCGTACGCGCCCTGGCTCTTGCTGTCGCCGGCAAACCAGGCGGGGGCATTGCCGGTGGCCCCTGCTGCGCCGGCCTGGTTCTGGTTGTATTGCGCGTCGGTCTGGCCGCTACCGTTGTAGGCGGCCCCCACCACGACGGGTCGATCGATGTCGCCTTGCAGGAACTCGACCAGCACCTCCTGGCCAACGCGCGGCAGCGCCACGCCGCCCCAGTTCGGGCCGGCCACGGGCGCAGTTACGCGCACCCATGCGCCAAGGCCGGCGCTCGCACGGGCGTTATCGTCGCCAGCCGGGTGCGATTGGCGGCTGGCGGACCGAGCGCCGCGCTGCCAATGGAATTGCACCTTGATGCGATGGTCCCGGTCGGTATGCACGGGCCCTTCCGCACCCACCACCAGCGCAGTCTGGCTGCCATTGACGGTCGGACGTGGATGCAGCGCACGGCCTTGCTCGTCACTCTGCTGCGGACGCACGGGTACGTTGTCGCGCACGACGGTGAAGTGGTTGCGGTAAAACGGCGCGTCGTCGCCCGTGCCGTGGTTGCTGCCTGCGGCCAGCACGTCGCTGCCGCGCAGTGTGCCCAGCGCTTCGGTCAGTACCTGGCCGAAGCGATCGTTGAAGTTGTTGCGCGCCTGATGCGTCACGGCCAACACGGCAAAGCGCTGCTCGCCATCGTCATGATCGAAGTGATCGAGCAACTGGAAGCGCGTGCCCGTCGCCAACGTGCGGGCTGTGCCTTCGCCGTCGAACTGCTTGTCGCGCAGCTCCAGCGCTTCCATCATCAGCCGTGCGACGCGCTGCGCCTGGTTGTTGTCTTCAAACCAGTACTGGCCGGGGTAGTCGGTGTCTTGCAACGTCAGCTGCGGGCCGTCGTTGCCTTGCTGCTGCGCCCCGAGTTGGGCCGTGCGCTTGGCGTTGGCGCGGTAGTCCCAGCTGGCAATCGACACGGCGTTGGTCTGCCAGCGGCGAGCGCCTTGCCAGCGGTCGATCACGTCTTCGGTGGCGGTGGCGTCTGCGCGGCCAAAGCGGATGCTCGCCTGTGCGTTGTCGGCAAAGACGTCATTGGAATCCGCAATGACCATGCGATGTACGCCCAGCGCATCGCCGTCCTTGGCTTCGTGCTCGAAGAAGTAAAACAGCCCTTCTTCGGCCAGCAGGCGCGTGGCGAAATCGAAGTCGCTTTCGTCGTATTGCGTGATGACGCTGCGGCGCGTGTAGACCGAGCTGTCGCGCAAGGCCCAGCGCCATGCGGGCACGAGGCGACCTTGGCCCTGGTAGTCGCCAAACAGGCTGTCGATTACCTCGATGACCGACATATCCTGGAACAGGAAGCTGTCTTGCCGATGGCGCAGGAACGCCAGCCACGGTTCGATCACCAGCCGATACCGCACCAGGCCACCGTTGGCTCCCACCTGCTCGAAGCGCGTGACGTGGCCATGGAACGGCCGCAGCGCGCTCCGGCTCTGCTGCGTCAGCAGATCCAGCCGCACGGGCTGGCCAAGCAGCTTGGCCGAATCGATGTCAGCGTTGTCGGACAGCGCCGTCAGTTCCAGCCGAAAACCACCTGCGTCGATGTGCTCGGCGGCTTCCAGCTGCTCTGGCAGCAGCGCGTTGGGCCCCAGCGGCGTTTCCAGGCGCAGCAGCCGGTCAGCCTGGGAGAACGACGCACGCAGCAGGTTTGCCAACTCGGTCGGAGAGACCATGATGTGCTCCAGCGAAGCGACTTAGTTGATGCGGTATTTGAACTCGCCGTTCTTGCCGACGCCGACCTTGATCTTCTCGACACTGCCGCCCTCGGCCATGCGCGTCAGCACCGACTCGGCGATCTGCGGCAGCAGCGTGCCGTTGAGGATGTGATCGACCGCGCGGGCGCCCGCATCCACTTCCGTGCAGCGTGCGAGCACCGATTCAACCAGCGCGTTGTCCCACTGGAACGTCGCCTTGTGGTTGATGGCGACGCGATCGCGAATGCGGCCCAGCTTGAGCGTGATGATCTCGGCCAGCACGTCGTCGGAAATCGGGTAGTACGGCACCACCTTCATGCGCCCGAGGAATGCGGGCTTGAACGCCTTGTAGAGCGTCGGGCGCAGCAGCTCTGCCAGGGCATCGGTGTCGGGCAGTTCTTCAGCGGGCTTGTTCAGGCAGGCCTGCATGATGGCCTGCGAGCCGACGTTCGACGTGAGGATGATGATGGTGTTGCGGAAGTCGATCGAGCGGCCTTCGGCGTCGTCCATCTCGCCTTTGTCGAATACCTGGAAGAACATCTCCAGCACGTCCGGGTGGGCCTTCTCCACCTCATCAAGCAGCACCACGCTGTACGGGTTGCGGCGCACGGCTTCGGTCAGCACGCCGCCTTCGCCATAGCCGACATAACCCGGCGGCGAGCCCTTGAGGCCCGAGACGCTGTGCGCTTCCTGGTACTCGCTCATGTTGATGGTGATGAGCTTGCGTTCACCGCCGTAGAGAATGTCGGCCAGTGCCAGCGCCGTTTCGGTTTTACCCACGCCCGACGGGCCGGCAAACAGAAACACGCCGCGCGGCTTGTTCGGGTCTTCCAGGTTGGCGGTGGCGGTACGCACGCGCTGCGCGATGGCATCCAGCGCGTGGTCCTGTCCGATCACGCGGGCAGCCAGCAGCGGCTTGAGGTTCAGCACCGTGCGCAGCTCGTCCTTGACCATGCGGCCCAGCGGAATGCCCGTCCAGGCGGAGACGATTTCCGACACGACATGGCCATCCACCTGCAGCGGCACCATGGGCGATTCGCCTTGCAACGCACGCAGTTCGGCGAGCAGCTTGGCCAGTTCGTCCTGATCGTCCGCCTTGTCGGCGGCACGCTTGCGCTTGGGCATCGACACCACGTCGCTGTTGGCGGCCACGGGCAGTGCGTCTTCCTCGCCGGTTTGTGCTGCACCGCTTTCGCGCGCCTCACGCAGCGCCTGAATGCGTGCGACCAGCGCGCGCTCCTGCGCCAGACGTTCGGTGTTCTGCGCGACGCGTTGTTCCAGCTCCGTGCGCTGCT
The DNA here is from genome assembly GCF_052045895.1 of Ralstonia sp. 22111. Taxonomy (NCBI): domain Bacteria; kingdom Pseudomonadati; phylum Pseudomonadota; class Betaproteobacteria; order Burkholderiales; family Burkholderiaceae; genus Ralstonia; species Ralstonia sp. 22111. Next base: position 505,177 of record NZ_JBQEPR010000003.1, read on the forward strand.
CATTCAGCGCCTTCAGGCGCGCGTCGTGCTCCGCACCGGCGCTTTGCTCGCGCTCCAGTGCATTGATCTCGCCTTGCAGGCGTTCCAGCGTTTTCTGGTCGTCTTCAATGGCGCCAGGCGTGGCGCTCTGGCCCAGCGCCACCTTGGCGCAGGCCGTGTCCAGCACGCTGACGGCCTTGTCCGGCAGTTGGCGGCCGCTGATATAGCGATGCGACAAGCGCACCGCCTCCGTAATCGCCTCGTCCAGCACGCGCACTCCAAAGTGGCGCTCCATCAGCCCGGCCATGCCGCGCAGCATGGCGGCCGCCAGCGGCTCGCTCGGCTCTTCCACCTTCACGACCTGGAAGCGGCGTGCCAGTGCGGCGTCTTTTTCGAAGTACTTCTTGTATTCGCTCCACGTGGTGGCCGCAATCGTGCGCAGCTCGCCGCGTGCGAGCGCGGGCTTGAGCAGGTTGGCCGCATCGTTCTGCCCGGCCTGCCCGCCTGCACCAATGATGGTGTGCGCCTCGTCGATGAACAGGATGATCGGCTTCGGGCTCTTCTTCACCTCGTCGATCACGTTCTTCAGACGGTTCTCGAATTCGCCCTTGACGCTGGCACCAGCCTGCAACAGCCCCATGTCCAGCGTGCGCAGCGTCACGCCTTGCAGCGGCGGCGGCACATCGTTGGCGGCGACGCGCAAGGCCAGACCTTCCACCACAGCGGTCTTACCCACGCCGGCTTCGCCGGTGAGGATCGGGTTGTTCTGGCGGCGACGCATCAGGATGTCGATCACCTGGCGGATCTCGGCATCGCGGCCAATCACGGGGTCGATGCGGCCATCGCGCGCGGATTGGGTCAGGTCGACCGTGAACTGATCCAGTGCTGGTGTGGCCGTCAGGGCAGCCGCGGGCTTGCCGCCTTCGCCTTGCGCCGTGTCCCCGCTGTCGTCTGCAATGTCCACGGCCTGCTCTTGTTCGTCTGAACCGGTGGTCAGCCGATCGAAGTCGTGCTTGAGGCGGTCTGCCTCAATCTGCCCGAACAGACGCGAGCCACGTTGCGCGAGCGCAGACAGGCTTGGCTCGGTCAACAGTGCGAGCAACAGATGGCCTGAGCGGATGCGCGTGATTTGCGAATCGAGCGAGGCAATCAGCCAGCCGTGCTCGAACAGCTTGGGCAAGTACGGCGAAAACGCCGGAGTGCGCGTGTTGCCGGTCTGGAAACGGCCGATCTCGGCCTCCAGGTCACGTTGCAGCGCAGCCAGGTCGATGCCGCTGGCGCGGGCCGCGACGGCAAAGTCGCTGCGGCGGTTTTCCAGCAACGCCAGGAACAGGTGTTCGAGATCGACCTCGTAGTTGCCGCGCGCCATGCACAGCGACGCGGCGCGCTCGGCGGCTTGCCGGCTCGTCGCATTCAGCTTGGTGATCAGCGTTTTGAGTGGGATGGCCATGGCGGCAGCGCTCCGAAAAAATCGATGAATGTGTCGGTATCAATGCAGCGGCGCGAGCGTGTATTGCGCATCGCTGCGGTCCTGCTGCGCGGGGCGGGAGCACAGGAAAGTGTCCCAGCCCAGGCGCCCGTCGTTGCTGTTGTCCAGCGTGCTGCCGGTCACGTCTTGGTGGCGCAGGATCAGCTTGATCTCGAACTCCAGCGTGGTGCCGCACAGAATGGTCAGCATCTTGCGCAGTGCCAGCGCGCCCGATGCGCCCGGCAGGAAATTGCGGTACTGCGCGCGCTTGAGCGGCCCGACCCACAGGCGCACGCGCAGGTCCCTCTGCCACACCCGGCCACCAGCCAACGCCGTGGCGCCCAGCAGGTTGTTGGTGCTGCCCAACCGCGTGTATTGCGACGCCGGCACGCGATACCACCCGCCAACGAACTGCTCCACCCGCATCGGCGCCTGGAAGTAGTCCGACAGCACGCGCTGCAGATACGCCGCAGACACCGGCCGATGCCGGATCGCCGTGGCATAGCCGGCCAGCCCTTCGTCAAGGATCGGCCCGGGCGTGGTGGAAAGGTCGTGGCGCAGCGTCTTGTCGGCCGCGCCCGCCAACGACAACAGCAGCGGCAGGTAATGCTTGTTGCTGTCGACTTCGTACTGGAACGGCAGCCGGTATTTCTTCCACGCCAGGTAAAACAGCGCCGTGGCCCGGTTCGAGAAGATGTCGAAGAACGCGCGTGCAGCGCGGTCGCGCCAGAGGCTTTCTCGCTCCGCCACGATTTCGGTGTAGCGCAACGGCAAGGCGCCCTGCCCGCCCAGCATGCCGAAGAACGAGGGCGTGATTGCCAGCGAATCCAGCGCGCCTTCTTCCAGCGCGGCAATGAACGCGGCGTCGGTTTCGAGCATCTCGGCGGTGATGCCCTCGGCCTCGACGTTCTGCAGTTCGCTAGGCGGAAAGGACAGCGACAGCGTGTTGCGAAAACTCAGGCGCGTGGCCAGTGCCTGCTCGGGCGCCATGCCGCCTTCGCGCGCAAACAGCTGCTCCAGCAGGCGCACGGCCTGGAAGAACTGGTACCGGTGCGGCTGCTTGAGCAGCCGCCGGATCACACCAGGATCGATTCGCCGCTGCGGGGTGCGCATTTGACCAATTCCTTGCCGCTGCGGCGCGAGACCGCAATCAACTGCACAAAGCTGTTCATGTGGACATACAAGCCGAAGAAGTGGTCCAGCACACGGATGAACCGATGCATGCCGGTGCCCACAAAGGCGTCTTCATCCAGCGTGAGGCGCACCTCCAGGCCGCGCACGAATGTGGCGAACGGCTTGCCGGCCAGCCACTGCGTCGCCGGTTGGTAGTCCAGGGCGACGATGCCTTCGATCTGCCGCGCCGAGATCGCGTTACGCGGCAGATCGTGGAGGCGCAGCATCTCTTTCAGCGTCGGCAGACCGTTCTGCACGAGCGACAGATGGTTGAGCGCCAGCAGCGAGATCAGCCGCCACTGCGCCGCGCGCCCACCGCCAAACCGCATCGAAGGCGTCGGCTTGCGCAGGAAGGTGATGTTGCGGGCAATGGAACTGCCTTCCATCGACAGATCGCCATCGGGCTGGCCGAACGCCAGCGTCGAAGGCAAGTCACGGTTCGTGCAGGTGACGGTCAGGCTCAGCGTGTCGGTCTGCGGGCTTGCCGGGTCGAAGTGTGTATCGACAATGGAGATCTCGGTTTCGAACCCCGGGCTGCGCTGGGCGATCAGCTCATTGCGACGCGCCAGCCAGTAATGGCCCGCGCGGCCGGGCTCTTCGCCGTGGTGCAGGGAGTAGAACGGCCGGAACTCTGTGACCTTCTCGTGCGCCGTGGTTTCGCGCACCAGCTGCACGTTGTCGATGGAGTAGATGTCAAAGCCGTGCGCGCGCCGGCTGTCGGCCACCACCGGATACGCACTGGCCGTATGTTCGATGCGGATCGGGTCTGCCTTCTGCTGGAACAGATTGACCACGGGCGTGCAATGCAGGCGCAGGTGCTCGGGTTGAAGGTTCTCAAGCAGGCGAGCAGCGTGCGAATCGCTGCGCAGGTCTTTGAGCACCAGATGCAGTGTCAGACGGCGCACCGGCACGCCCGGCGTCATGCCACGTCGCAATGCCGCCAGGTCGATATCGAAGAAGTTGAACTTCTCGGCAAAGCTGAAGTGCTCGGTCAGCAGACGATAGGCCGGGTGCGAGCGGGCCGGGCAATCGATCAGGGCTTCGTCTTCACTAAAGCCGACTTCGTGCAAAGGCACCGAGATCAGCCGTTTCCAGACGCCTGCGCGTTCAGCTTCCACATATCCAGCTGCGGTGTGCAGGAACAGCGCGTCACCCAGCGCGGCCACGAAGGACGGCTCGCCGTCCATGTAGACGCGCAGCTTGTCCATCGACAGCGATTCAAAACCACCGCGCTCGCCCACGTATTCCAGCGTGATCGCAATGGAGCCGGTCGCGCCTTTGGGCAATTGCACGGCGGCCGGCGCCGACACCGCGCGCTCGAACGTTGCACCCGCAACACGCACTGGCGCGAACGTGACGTCGTATGCGGTGCGGAAACGGCATTCGACCTTGCGCACCACGCGCGTGGTGAGAAACGTGCCGCGCGCAATCGTGACCGGCGCGCTCAGTTGCGCCGCCACGCCACGCACATCGAAATGCGCCACAGAGCACGATGGAAAGGGCCGCAGGTAGTGCGGGTACAGCACCTCCAGCAGCGCCTCGGTAAATTCGGGGTAGTCGTCGTCGAGCTTCTTGCTGACACGGGCGGTCAGGAAGGCGAACGATTCGATCATCCGCTCGACATGCGGATCGTCGCAGCCGTCGCCCGACATGGCAAGGCGGCCGGCGATCTTCGGATACCGCTCGGCGAAGTCGCGCGAGTACCGGCGCAGGAAGGCCAGTTCTCGTTCGTAATAGGGCAGCAGCTCTTCCATTCTTCGTTGCGGTCCGGTGGCGATCCTGCGGGTGCTTCAGCGTGTTGCGGGTGGTGCCGTATGCAGGGTCGTGCAATCTCAGCCGCGTCCGCGCGACACGGAATACCGCAGCGTCGAGGGTTGCAGCATGGCGTCAAAACTCACGGGCTCGCGGGCGGGCCCCACCAGCAGCACCGCGCTGATCCCAAAGCACAAGGCATTGGTCGCGCGCTCATTGATCTCCAGCGACACATTCACATGCTGCAGACGCGGCTCGTGCCGCTCGATCGCCTTGGTAAGCGACTGGCAGATGTAATTGCGGTCGTAGAAACTGGCCAGGCTCAGGCCGGAAAAATCGTTCAGGCCATACGTGAGCAGCGACCGCTTGCATTCCGGCAAGCCGTGCAGGTCTTCCTCTTCCAACACGATGCGCGTGTTGAGCAAGGATTCAATATCGCGTGCCACGGTGCTCTTGAGTTCTTCAAGTGAGAGCTGGCGCAATGCCGTGGGCATGGGCGCGTGCGGCTCGTCGTCGAAGAGCTTGTCGAGCAGGCTGGGTTCGAAGCCTTTCATATGCTGCTAGAAAACAAGATGCCGCAGCACGGCGGCTGCGGCTCTTGTCATCAGGAGAACACCAAACGTTAAACCGAGTAGGTCTTGTCGTTCTTGGTGAGGCTCCAGGCGCCTTGCGAGTTGCCGCCTTGGCCGCCGGCGCTCTTCTGCTGCGTGTACTTCCACTGCACAGCGGCGTAGCGCAGGCTGAAGGTGTCGGTCGGAATGCCCTGGGCCACCACTTGCGAATCGACTTCGCTCAGGATGGCGTTCTTCAGCTTGACTTCGAGGTACTTCACGCGGTTGCCTTCGCCGTCTGCGCGGAAGAACTCGATGGTCACTTCACCGAAGGTCGTGCCGCCCGAAGCGTGCTGATACAGCAGCGGGCTGACGACGTCCAGATCCTTCGTGAAGACCATGTCGCGGTGCTCGCAACGCTCAGCCGTGTGGCCACCGGCGGTCGAAGCCGTGGCCGAACGCGGTTGGCTGATTGCTTGCGACCAGCTGTTGATTTCGATCCAGTCCTTGTGATCCTTGTCTTGCGACTCCCCCTTGATCGCCGGGCTGTCGAACTTGACGTAGATATCCTTCATACAGAGACCCTCTTCAATAGATTGGTTGTTGGAACTGCAACGGGTAACGAGCGTAACGGGTGGTTATGCCCGAACATTCCCCCCCGGGGAGAGTCCGGTCAGGAATTACGAGTTGGCCGACTTGGGCAGATCCGCCACCAGACGCAGCGAGATCGACAATTCATCCAACTGGAAGTGCGGCCGCAGGAACGCCACCGAGCGGTACGTGCCAGGCTTGCCCGGCACTTCCGCCACCTGGATCGACGCCTCGCGCAGCGGGAATTGCGCCTTCTGCTCTTGCGTGGCGTTGTCGTCCAGCAGCACGTACTGCGAAATCCAGCGGTTCAGGAACGTCTCAACGTTCTTGGCCGAGGCAAAGCTGCCGATCTTGTCGCGCATCATCGCCTTCAGGTAATGCGCCACGCGCGACACCGAGAAGATGTACTGCAACTGCGCAGACAGGACCGCATTGGCGTTTGCGCTGTCGGAGTCGTACTTCTTCGCCTTCTGCGCCGATTGCGCTGCGAAGAACGCGGCGTAGTCCGTGTTCTTGCAATGCACGAGCGGGATGAAGCCGAGGTCGCTCAACTCCTTCTCGCGGCGGTCGGTAATGGCGATTTCCGTCGGGCACTTGAGTGCGATCTCGCCGTCATCGGTCTTGAAGGTGTGCGTCGGCAGGTCTTCCACCAAGCCGCCACCCTCCACACCGCGGATGGCAGCGCACCAGCCGAAGTCGTCAAACGCGGCGGTCAGGCGTGCACCGAACGCCCAGGCGGCGTTGCACCACAGGTACTTGCTGTGATCGGTGCCGTCCACGTCTTCAACAAAGTTGAAGCTCTCGACCACGGTGCCGTCCTTCGGGTTGTACGGCAGACGGCCGAGGAAACGCGGCAAGGTCAGCCCCACGTAGCGCGAATCTTCCGAATCGCGGAACGACTTCCACTTGGCGTATTCGACCGTGTCGAACACCTTGGCCAGGTCGCGCGGCTTGCCCAGGTCGGCAAACGATTCCAGACCCAGCAGCTCCGGTGACGACGACGCGATGAACGGCGCATGCGAAGCCGCAGCCACGTGTGCCATCTGCTCGATGAAGTACATGTCTTCGGGCTGACGCGTGACTTCAAAGTCGCCGATCAGGGCGCCAAACGGCGCACCGCCAAAGGTGCCGAATTCTTCTTCGTAGACCTTCTTGAACAGCGCGCTCTGATCAAACTCGATCGCGGTCTTGAAGTCTTTCGTCAGATCGCGCTTGGTCGCGTTGAGCGCCTTGATCTTGATCGTCTGGCCGGTGCTCGTTTCCTTGACCAGATAGTGCAGGCCGCGCCAGGTGGATTCCAGCTTCTGGAATTCCGGCGCGTGCATGATCGCGCTCAGTTGCTGCGAGATCAGACGGTCCAACTCGGCCACACGTGCATCGAGCGTGGCCGACAGGTTGTCGGACACCACCACGGTGCCGCTCAGCACTTGGCTGGCCAGCTCGCCGATGATGTCTTTTGCGCGCTCGCGCTCGGAGTCGGACTTGGCGACGCGGCTTTGCTCGACGATGCTGTCCAGCAGGCTCACCTCTTCCGCAACCGAGGCACCCTGCGCAGCGGATTGGTTCTCAAGCATCCTCGCCCCCGTTTTGCTTGGCGCCCAGCTTCTTCGCGTTTTCGGTGTTCTTCAGCACTTCCGACAGCAGGTCTTCCAGCTTGTCGTTACCGGCCATCTTGTTGCGCAGGTCAGCCAGCTTGGAGCGGGCTTCGAGCAGCTTGCGCAGCGGCTCGACCTGCTCGACAACGGCTTCGGGGCTGAAGTCTTCCAGCGAGCGGAACTTCAGGTCGACGCCAAAGCGGCCACCGTCTTCCGTCAGCGTGTTCGGCACCTGGAACGCCGCGCGCGGCTCCACGCCCTTCATCACCTCGTCGAAATTGTCGCGGTCGATGTTGACGAACTTTCGATCGCGCAGCTTGGGTTGCTGCACTTCGGATTGGCCCGACAGGTCGGCCACCACGCCCACCACGAATGGCAGCTCCTTCGTCTCGATTGCGTCGCCGATTTCGACGTCATACGTCAGTTGCACACGCGGCGGACGCACCTTCTGCAGACGCTTCTGTACGCTTTCTTTCTTGGCCATCACGTTCCTCCAGGAATGCGAACCAGCGCTGCGCTTAACGCAGGGCGCCGAACGGGTCTGCGCTGCCGCTGGCAGCACCGGTGGCAGCTGCCGGCGCAGCAGTGGTGCCGTGCTCAACAGCGTGAGCCGGGCGGCGAACGACGCGGGTCGGGCGGCGCACAGGTTGCTTGACAACCGGTTGTTCGCCCGGGAACAGGACCTGCTCGCCCAGCGTGTCGCGCAGCATCTTGGCAAGCACTTGCGCGTCGGTCTTGACGTCGCCGGCCAGCGCGCTGTCTGCACGCAGCTCTTGCAGCGAACGGCGCGCCACGCGCAGGCCGCTCACAGCCAGGATGCTCTTGGCTTGGCGATCAGCGTTGTCACGTTGCAGGGCTTCCTCTGCAGCCAGGATGGCCTGCGGGTACTTCTCTGCGCCGAACTGGATCTGCGCGATTCGCACCCACGGCTCGTCACGGGTTGGGTTCTGCTTGGCGATCTGCTGGTACAGATCAATCGCCTTGTCCTGCTGGCCGCCCTTGGCCGCAGCTTCCGCCTCCGACATGCTCTGGCCGAAGGCCTCGTCGGTTTGGGGTCCGGGGTTGTTGGTCGCGCAACCCGCAAAGAGAGCGGTGGCAGCAGCCAGCACGATGAAGGAACGAAGAACGGAGGTAGACGAGGATTTGGCCACGGCGAGACTCTTCAAAGTTTCAAAGCGGTGTGTCGATACCCAATCAAATTCGCCGGAATTGGCGAGTTAAATGTTGGTCTCGACTGGCGCGAAATAGTACACTCCGCTCGTTGCCGTTGACAACCAAAAACGGATTATTAAGGAACCGAAACATCCTTTGTATTCAACGCCTTAGAGCCGCACCAGGCAACGATCTCCGATTATTAAGAAACGGAAACATTCTTCGTTTTTCCTTTATTAAGGAATCGAAACAATTCACCGGTTTCCTTAAGCGGAACAGGCGCGACAGCAGTCAAACAAAGAGAATTAAGTAATTCAGAAATCAGGCATGAAGATGATGAAATTCGATGCTGCTTGGGGGCAAGCGGCAAGGCAGCCGGGCTGCGGCAGCCTTCTGAAGCACTCTCTGAAGCACCGTCTCGCAGGGGCGCTCAAGTTGATGCTGGTAAGCGCGAGCGTGGCCGCGTTAGCCGCCTGCTCCACCGGCGCGAGCGTGCTGGCTGGTGCGGCCAACGGCGCCCTGGAAGCGATGGGGCTCAAATCGTCGAACCTGCCCGACGCGCAGAAGCCGCCGCGCGAAGTGCCGCTCAAGCTGACGGCCGGCAATAACCTGAACGCAGCAAACGACCGCCGTCCGGTGGCGATCGTGGTGCGCCTGTATGCATTGAAGGATCCGACCAGCTTCCTGCAGGCACCGTATGACACGTTCATCGACCCGGCGCGCGAGAAGCAAACGCTGGGCGCCGACCTCGTCAACGTGCGTGAGATGACGCTGATTCCGGGCCAGCGTTACGACTTCACCGAGAAAGTCTCGCGCGAAGCCACCACGCTGGGCATCGTGGCGCTGTTCCGCAGCCCCGCATCGCAGCGCTGGAAGTTTGCCTTCAACACCGAGAAGAACGAGAAGTCGGGCATCGTGATCGGGCTCCACGCCTGCGCCATGACGGTCACGTCCGGCACGCTGACCACGCCGGCCGGCGCCACACCGCTGACCGATGTCAACCTGCTCTCCCCTGCCGTTTGCGGTAGCTGAACAACAAGGGCCAACGTGAGTTACTCCGCAAAGATTCTCTGGGGCGAAGGGCTGTTCCTGCGTCCGCAGCACTTCCAGCGTCAAGACGCGTACCACGAGTCGCGCCTGCACGCGACTGCGCAAGTCATCCAGCCTTACGCATGGGGTATCCGCCATGCACGCTTCGATACCGATGCGCTGGCCAGCGGCGTGCTGCGTGTGATCGAGTTGTCGCTGTTCTTTCCCGACGGCGAGCTGTACTTCGCGCCGCAGGCCGATGCGCTGCCGCCGCCGCTGGTGCTCGACGCCATTCCCGCCGGCGTGTCGGAGCTGACCTTCCATATCGCGCTGTATCCGCTGCAAGACAACGGCGGCAACTACCGCGAGCAGATCGAAGGCGCATCGGTCTCGCGCTTTGTCGGCACGGAAGAGGAAACGGCCGACCTGTATACAGAGGCCGAGCCCGCGGCCATCACGTATCTGAAGAAGTCGGTCAAGCTGATTGCCGAGACGGAACCGCGCGAGCAGTTCATCTCGCTGCCCGTGGTGCGCGTGCGACGCACCGGCACCGGCGGCTTTGAACTGGATGAGAACTTTGTCGCCCCCAGTATGGCGATCAACGCCTCGGCCGTGCTGTATCAGCGCCTGCGCCGGCTGCTGGACGCGCTGCAGGCCAAGGTCAACGCGCTTTACGGTTTCCACCGCGAACCGACCAAGAACATCATTGAATTCCGCTCCGGCGACATTGCGTCGTTCTGGCTGCTGCATACGGCCAATGCGGCCTTTGCGGCGCTGTCGCATCTGTATCACCACCCAGACCTGCACCCGGAGCGCCTGTTCCAGGAAATGCTGCGGCTGGCCGGCGCGCTCATGACGTTCACCAAGAGCTACACGCTGGCCGACCTGCCCGCCTACGACCACGACAATCCGGGCCCGGTGTTTGCCAAGCTCGACACGATCGTGCGCGAGCTGCTCGATACCGTCATCTCCACACGCTACTTTGCGATCGCGCTGGAAGAGACGCGCCCGTCGTTCCACCTCGGCCGCATCGACTCCGGCAAGATCGACGATCAGACCAGCTTCTATCTGTCGGTGTCGGCGGACATGCCCGCAGCCGAGCTGGTGGAAGCCATTCCGGCGCGCTTCAAGGTCGGCGCCCCCGACGATGTGGAAAAGCTCGTGTTGTCGTCCATGCCCGGCGTGCCGCTCACCTACACGCCGCAGGTGCCGCCTGCCATTCCGGTGCGCCCGGGCGCGTGCTACTTCGCCGTGGAAGCGCGCGGCATGCTGTACGAGCGCATGCTGCAGGCGCAGACCCTCACCATCTATGCCCCGGCCGGTATCCGGGAACTCAAACTTGAACTGATCGCGGTGACTTCATGAGCGCTACCTCCACCCCTTCACTGTTTGGCGGTTCGGCACCGGCAGCCGCTGCCGCGGATGCACGTGAATCCAACACACACGCGCGCACGCTGCTTGATTTGCTGTACGACGGCTTCTTCATGCTCTTCCAGTTGCGCAATGCCCAGCAACCGGCCAGCGCAGAAGATTTCCTGAACCGCGTACGCGCCTTCCTTGACGATTTCGACCGTGGCGCCAAGCGCCTGAACGTGTCGGCAGAGGACGTGTTCGACGCCAAGTACGCGTTCTGTGCCGCAGTGGACGAAACCATCCTGTCGTCCAACTTTGCGATCCGTCCGGCCTGGGAGCGCCGCCCGCTGCAGCTCGTGCTGTTTGGCGAGCAACTCGCGGGCGAGACCTTCTTCGTCAAGCTTGAAGAGTTGCGTGCACACGGTGCGCCACGCCTGCAGGCGCTGGAGGTCTTCCACATGTGCCTGCTGCTGGGCTTTCGCGGTAAATACATCCTCGAAGGGCCGGAGAAGCTGGCTTACCTGACCGCACGCCTGGGCGACGAGATTTCCGCCATCAAGGGCAAGCGCGCCGCGTTTGCACCGCACTGGCCGCTGCCCGACAAAGTCGCGCATATGCTCAAGCGCGAAACGCCGCTGTGGATTTTTGGTGCCGTGTTTGCGCTGATCGGGCTGCTGGGCTTCCTGGGGCTGTCGCACACGCTAAGCACCAAGACCAACGAAACGCTGGAAGGCTACTCGCAAGTCATCAAGCTCGGGCCGCGCTTCTCGCACCTGACGATTTCGCTGCCGTGATGGCCACGATGGGCCGCGTGCCCATCCTCCTGCTGAACCGCAACACGAACCCCAGCGCGACGCTGTTCCGATGAAGCCTTTGTCCAACCTGCCGGCCGCCGTGCCACAAGCCGTCCTGGGCGCGCTGCTCGGGCAGCAGACCCGCCAGATCACGCTGGAGACGGCACTCGCTTCCGACAACCTCGTCGTGGAGCGCTTTACCGCCACCGAAGCGGTGTCGGCCTCGTTCGTCCTGCATATCGATTGCCTGAGCCCATCGGCGCATCTGGATACGGCCAAGCTGGCTTCGCAGGAAGTCACGCTGCGCCTGGTGCAAGCCGACGGCAAGCGGCGCGCGTGGCACGGTTATGTGGCCGATTGCGCATCGCTTGGCGGCGACGGCGGCCTCGCACGTTACCGCCTGCGCGTGGTGCCGTGGCTGGATCGGCTGCGCACGCGCAGCGATTGCTTCGTCTACCAGGACAAGACCGCGCTGGAGATCATCGAAGAGGTCTTCAGCGAATACCCCTCCGCGCATTACAAGGTTGCGGCCACGCAGCCGTGCACCAAGCGCTCGATCTGCTGCCAATACCGCGAAACCGACTATGCCTTCGTGATGCGCCTGCTGGCCGAGGAAGGCCTGTCGTTCCGCATTGAACACGAGCAAAGCGACGAGAAGCAGCAGCAAGGCAGCGCCCAGTCGCGCCACACTGTCGTCATCTTCGACAACGATGCGCAACGGCCCGCCTGCCCGCAGCCGGAGATCCGCTTCCACCGCGTAGACGCCACCGAAAGCGACGACGCCATCGAGCGTTTTTCGCACGCGCACAGCGTGGGCACCAACGCAGTGACGCTCGCCTCGTGGGACTACAAGGCCTTGGCCGCCACCAGCGCCCAAGCCAGCGCCAGCGACCCTGGCGGCGAGCTGCCCACGCTGGAACGCTTTGAAGCTTCGGGCTCGTATCAATATTCGAATACGCAAGAGGCCAGCCGCGCTGCGCAGTTGCGCATGCAGGCACACGAAGGCGCGTACCTGCGCTACGAGGGCCAAGGCAGCGTGCGCCAGTTGGGCGCTGGCCAGCGCTTCACGCTCACGCAGCATTTCGACAGCAAGCACAGCGAGTTCGTCACGCTGCAGGTGGAACACGAAGCCGCCAACAACCTCGGCGCCGACATCGCAAGATTGCTCTCCACCACCGAGATCGAATCGGGCGGCTACCGCAATCGGTTCGTCGCCGTGCCGGCCGAGGCGCCCATCGTGCCGCCCTATCGACGCCGCCCGACCGCGCCGGAGGGTCAGGCTGCCGTGGTCATTGCCGACGACGGTGCGCCGCTCACCACCGACCGCGACCATCGTGTGCGCGTGCGTTTCCCATGGCTGCGCGCGCCGGAGGTCAATGCGTTTTCCGACCCGTCCAGCAGCGACCGCACGCAGGTCACCGCATGGGTGCGCGTGGCCAGCGCCAGCGCCGGCCCGAACTGGGGCGGCAATCACCTGCCGCGCGCCGGCACGCAAGTGCTGTTGACCTTCATCGACGGCGACATCGACCGTCCGATGATCGCCATGCAGCTGCACAACACGCAAGACGCCCTGCCCTGGGCCCCGGCCGATGCGCCGCTTGGGCAGGCGCTGTCCGGCTGGCACTCGCAGGGTCTTGGCGGCGACGGCTACAACCAGTGGGTCGTTGACGATCACCCCGGCCAGTTGCGCACGCGCCTGGCCAGCTCCACCGCCAACAGCCAACTGAACCTCGGCTATGTCACATCGCACGGCGCCACGGGCGGAGACCGCGGCACCTGGCGCGGCACCGGCGCGGAGCTACGCACCGATGCCTGGGCCGTCGTGCGTGCAGGCGCGGGCCTGCTGCTCTCGACCACGGCGCGAGCACAAGCCGTCGGCACGTTGCTCGACGCCCACGAAGCGCGCGGGCAGCTCACCGCCGCGCAGAAGACCGCACAGCGCTTGTCGGATGCTGCCGCAAGCCAGCAAGCGCTGCCGCTGGCCGCCAACGAAGCCTTCGAGCCGATCGACAAGGCGCTCGACCCTGCGCAGGACGGCAAGTACCCCAGCAACGTCAATGGCCAGGATTCACAGCAGCCCGTCGACAAGTTCGGCCAGCCGCTGCTGGTGACCGAGTCGCCGTCCAGCATCGCGCTCGCCTCGCAAGCCACGACCACTGTCTACGCGGGGCGCCATTTGCACGGCACCGCACAGGCCGACTGGCACCTCGCCGCAGGCAATGTCATCGCCGCCGCCGCTGCAAAGGGCGTGAGCCTGTTCGCGCAACGCAACGGCATCCGCGCGATTGCCGAAGGCGGCCCGGTCTCTATTCAATCGCATACCGATGCGCTGGCCGTGCTGGCCGACAAGGCCGTTACCGTCACCTCATCGGCCGATTCGGTCGAGATCCTCGCGCAGCAGAACATCGTGCTGCATGGTGGGGATTCGTTGATCCGGCTGGAAGGGAATGCGGTGACGTTTGAGACGTCGGGGCTGCTGTCGGTGAAGGGGGCTGGGCATCCGTTTGAGGGGCCTGGGGGGCAGGCGGCGGCGTTGCCGGCGTTGCCTGTGGGGGCTTTACCCCCGTCAACCGTGCTGCTTGAGCACACATATCATGACGGTCAGGGCCTGGCTGGCGCTAAGTACTTCGCCAAATTTGCAGATGGATCGGAGCGGCAAGGCGTCCTGGATAGCCAAGGTCGCGCGACGTTGGAAAACGTTCCTCCTGGCAGTGTGCAAGTCAGCTACGGCCCCATGCCAGGTGCCTTTGAGCGCAAGGACAAGACGCCGATGCCTAATCACGATCCGAACCCATCGGACAGCAAGCTTTCCAAGCTCGTCGATAAGTACTTGTCGGCGAGGAACACGCCAACCCCTTCCGCTTAAACAATCTCTGTCCGCACGTCATGTCTTCTTCTGATACTGCACAGGCGCCGGGTGGCCTGAGCTTAAGCAAGTTCAAATCCATTTGTGCCGACGTCAGCGATTGGACTTGGGGTATGGTCCAAGGTGCCTTCAACGAAAAGGCGACCTTCTCACAAATCCTCGTCGATGCCGTGATCGGCATGATTCCCTTGGTGGGCGATGGCACTGCGGTACGCGATCTGATCGCTGTGATCATGGGCTTGATCAACGACCCCAAGAAACGTGACGAGATCTTCGAGTGGATACTGCTGGTTGTGCTCGTCTTTGCGTTGATACCCGTGGTCGGCGGCGTAGTTAAAGGCGTTGGTCGGATCCTAGTCAAAGTGTTCAAGGAAGCCTCTTTGCTGACCGGCGCGGCGCGTGCGGCAAAGCTTATGGAGGGCGCGCAGGAAATCATCGCGTTCCTGAATCGTATCGGTGTCAAGAACGCGGAGCAGTGGTTGCTGAAGCTCCGGTTTGCGGAATACCAAGCAAAAATCATGGACCGCTTTGGTGCGCTGATGGATGTGCTAGACATCGCGCTACAGCTAATCAAGGCAAAAGCGGGGTCCATGATTCCGGCGAGCCTTGCCCAGCGAATTGATGCCCTGCGCAATGGCCTCGCGGTAATCAAAGCCAAGGGGAGTGAGATGATTCCCAAGGCCATCAAGGAACTAGATCAAGAGTTGCGCGAATTGCAGGCGTACGTCCGCTCAGGGGGAGAAACCACCAGCCGCGTTGCACTACATGAAGCCGCGACCGGCGAGCGTGTCGCAACGAAAGCAGACGAGGCCCGGTTGGTGGAGGATGGAGCGCTACCGACTCGTTCAGCGCGCGGGGGCTGGAAACAGAATGAGGCTCCAGCTGGACGCCCTGACAAGTACGCTCACGTCTACAAGACCGAACCCGAATACCCAGACCTTACCAAGCGTGTCGACAAAAACGGCCAACTGGAGCAAGTCGCCGCCTACAGCGGCCGCATCGTCAATCGGGAATTAAAACAGGGAGAGGAGATCTTCCGGCTTTTTGGGCCGGGCGGTGTCACCCATGGCATAGATATCGGCCCCAGCAAGGCCGGCGGCGCATGGTGGGGCCTAGGGTCTGCCCCAAAAAACGCCAGGGAGTGGCGAGAAATGTTCGGCGTGCTCGACGAGTTCAATCGCGACGGCTTCCTTGTGACCGGCAAAATTGAAGGCAAAGTCGGGCCTAAAGCGGCTGTCGGCACCGTGTCGGAGCAGGCTGGCACCAAACTGCCCGGACAATACCTACCGGGTGGCGCAACGCAGGCTTACTTCTATCTCGACAAGACCCTCGCAGAACAACTCGTGGCCCACGGCGAGGAAGTCGTCGCAAGCGGAAAGCCCATGACACTGACCGATCCGGTCAGTGGCATGACATTCCACATACGGCCCACCGGTTGGACTGATGCTAACGGCATCTGGGGTTACCTGTGGCGCCCCGGCAGCCGCACCGTGCATACTGCCAAGGTGGCTGAACACGAAGAAGCCTCCAAAGACAACCACGAAGTCGTCGTTACCCCATGAGCACGAGTCAAGTCACGCAAGGCGGCGTTACGCTGCCAACCGAGCACGAACGCAAGCAGATTTTTTACTGGCTCAAGCAGATAAGTTCTTACACCGCATGGAACCGTATCTTCGGGTTCTATCAGGCTTGGGCTCAGGCGGCCGAAGACTGTGCCCGCCAAGCCACAGAACCGGGCGGCCCTGCTGCGGATTACAAACTTATCCTCAACGGGCTAGCGCATTGCGAAGAGGCCGTACTTCGTCTCAAGAAAGGTGACAAACGCATCTTCAAGTTTGATGCAAATGGCGAACTGGCTATGGCCGATCGCCTACCCACGTATTGGGAGAAGATGCTATTCCGCATGGAGGACGGGGAAACACTGCAACGCGATGAAAGCAATACTCCCGGCTGGACTCAGTTTCATCAAACATTCGTGAACCTGTGTGCGGCTTGGGGCGAGTGCGCTCCCGACATTCTTGAGCCTCGCTACCTCGATGCGGAAACCCACACGTTCTGCAACGATTACCTCAGGGCGAAACTCAATCAGATGGTGTTTCCGAGTCCCCTGCCTGATGTGCCGGCCCCCAAAGAGGACGTGCTGGTCTACAGCGGAAAGATGACACCCTATTCGGGTATTTGGGAACCCGTCGATGCCCCCAAGCCAAAACTGTTCAGCCTGTTCCGAAACGACGAACAGCCCAAAGGGTCGTTTCCCATCGTCGGCACAATGAGCTATCTGCACGGCGGCTCAAATGCCCCCAACATGGCCGCCTACGCAGAAGAACGCGGTTTACCGACCACGTGGCGCCTTCTTTGGCGCGATACGCGCTACGAGGATGGCACCATCCCCAACGAGGAGCGGGATTACGTCTTCCTGAAGCCAGAGTCAGCACAAGAAGAGGCTTCGTCTACTGTGTCTGCTACTCCCGATCCGCTCATCTGGGCTGAGAGCGGGCAACCAGCACCCCAGGCGGGCCGCTGGCTGGCCGAACATGACCTGCATGCCAGCATCACACTCCAAGCCGGAGAAATCTTACCGATGCATCAGGGAAGAAAATCTCGTTGGACGCTCGCGCGGGCGTAACCGGGCGGCAAACGCCTTATCGCCTGAAAGCGGCAACGGGCTTGTTCGCTCGTCGCCCCCCCTTTGGCAATCACCTGCCGCGCGCTGGCACGCAGGTGCTGCTGACTTTCATCGACGGCGACATCGACCGCCCCATCACCCGATGCGAAGTTTCAAATGAGCACGCCGCTTTATCCGCAGGAAATCTATCTGCTCGAACGCTACACCTCTGTCGAGTACTTCGGCGCGATGCGCGATGCGTGGCACGCGGCGGTCAACCATGTGGAGGACTGCCTTGCCCAGTTCATGACCAAGCTGCCGCCGGACTACCGCAGCCGGCCGCAACCTCTACAACCCGACATCGGCTGGGGACAGCGTGCACTTCCGAACTTCCGCCAAACGGCACTCATGCTGGACGACAGCGTCATCCGATTGACCCGTCAAGACTATGACGCATTGCTAGCGGCAGACGCGGTAACCGGCGATGTGCGCGGACAACGGGATTTCTCCGTGGACTGGTTTGATGAGGTACAGCCGGATGCAGCATCGCGGTATGAAGAACTTCTGTATCAGGCTAACCAATACGCGCTCAATATTAGCCACACGATCCATATCGGCTGGAATGCGACGAATTTGTCCACGGGTTACAACGCGACTGCCAGAGGTCCGTTTGATGCGCCAACCGTTTGGCCGCGCTACGAATTGGATCCAACTTTGCAGGTCAGCACAGGCAAGACGATCGTTGAATCAGGCATCTATCTACCCGACTTGGATGAATCCAGCGCTCAGTTTCTGTGCGCCGGAGAAGAAGCCCCGACGGCCCTAGTCGGTTACGACGGCCAACAAAACACGTCCGAAGCGCCAGCGCTTTGGACCCGCATCCGCCGCGTGCCAGGCGCACCAGCTCAGACGGGCTCGTAGATCTCCATCCGCAGAATCGCCACAAGCCAGTCGGACGTACCCCCGGCGGTGATACCTGCCCACCGGGCCACCATGTGCGCACCCGAAGAGCGCCCCGCACTGATTAGGTAAGCAAACAGCATCATCGTTTCACTACCCGACGACATTCAATGAGTGCAGCAAGCCTAAAACCCTACGAAGTAGAGCGCAACCTCGACCAGGATGCATGGTTTCTTTATCAAATCACGTCGATTTCACACTACGAATTGTGCGGCCGTCTGTGTGAAGAGTTCGCGAATCTCTACAACACATTCATTACTGGGCATGGGGTGCATGGCGCCTCTCGCTTGGACTACTGGGTTTCACGTTACCTGACGCATGCCCAGAATATTCGACGCGGTATTGGTTTCATCAAGAACGGCGGAGACTATCTGCCGATGATTGATTTCTTGAGCGCCCCTGACACGGATTATCGCGGCCTCGTTGAACAACCTCTGGGCTGGATGACCGATGAGCAGCGCAAGCAATGGAACAATGCGTTTGCTCGACTGGGCCATGCCTGTGGTATCGGAAGCGAGGCACTGCGCAACAACCAAACCAAGGGTGGCCATTGGTTAAATCGCACTTCAATCGGTGCAAACCAAGTCTATCTTGATCGAGACGACAGCCACGTGGGTGATAGGGCGAAAGGTATCCAGCTTGCGGAAGAATATGGGCTCATGTCGGCGCCAACCGTCTTTCCGCACTATGTGATCGACATTGCGAACAGCGTGCGCCCAGGAGCGCCATGCCCTCAGACTGGAGTATGGGTTCCCAAGCAGTGGCATCAGGACGGAGCTAGCGATTTCAGTCTTGCGTTCTGTATTGAGGGACAACCCATGCAGCCTGCGTATCGGATAAGAGGGCTGGAGCTAAATAATCCATTTTCTGGATACGATGATGAGATGGCTGCGAAGTATGAGGCAATGACAACCGGCTCACCTGTGACCGAGGCGGTAGACACAACCTGGTACTTCGTATCGCAACCTGCTGCCCAGGCCATGCCCGCAAGTGCGTTGCACCTGCGTTGTGAAGCAGGACAAGGGTGCCCAAAAGACGGCTACTGGATAACGCCAGCCAAATCAGGCTCTCGCCGGTTCTTCTCGCAAGGGACCCCGATGCCGGAAATTGCATCGGATTACGGTTCGACCATCTGGCAATGGGATAGCGATCAATCCGATCCGAAGCTGTAAGACATAGGGAACTGAGCAACTGATCGATGTTCTGGCTTCTCTATCTGGCCCTGCCCGTCTACGCCGGAGCGCAGGCCGCATCGCATGTCGCACAAAAGCACGGCTTCCTGGCAGGGCTAGGCGCCCTGATTGCCGTGATGATCGCCGTGCTGGTGCCGCAAACGGCTCTCCTCATCTGGTTGAACGCCGTGCTAGATCGTCGAAGCAAAGCCATCCCGGAGAAAGGGCCGGCCGGGACCGCTGTAGAGAGCGCAAACGTCCCGATGCCCGAAAAGACAGGCGCGCGAGCCCGTTTTCGGCAGCTCATCGTGTACGGCGAAGAAAACGGCCGCCAAGCTGCAACACGACTCATCTATGGCCTACTGCTGAAAATGGTCGCCCAACACGAGGTCGTAGAACAAGAGAATGGCGACGCCGGCACCTCAATGGTTTCCACGAGCGAGTTGGCAGACGGTCTGACACAGTTGCCGCCGAACGATGTGCTCGTGGTATTCCGCTCGCACGACAAGGCTTGGGTCGGCTTCAGATGCGGAAACGACAGCTTCCGCTTTCGGCATCGCGCTGTAGGGAAGGTGATATGCACGATTATTTATCCGGCCCGTGGAGGCGGCGGGTATGACATCACATTTGAATTCCGAGCTTCACGCAGCGATCGTCCATCGGAGCATCGCGGACGCATCGCCCGATACGAACTGCCCTTCGCCATTGAGGCACAGCACGTGAACGCGCTCACTTCGGCATTCGGCCAGATTGCAGACATGCTCAACGCCAAGTTCGTGTGCCAGCAGCATGCAGACGTCTAGGCCGGCTCTCCACTCTACAAAGCGCATATCTAAGCTGATAGACAACGACAAAACACCATGGGCCTACTGAAAAAACTATTCGGCAGAAACGCCAACGACCGCGTCTCCAACCCGCCCCCATCGCCGAAAGACGACGACCCCTCGCCCGACATCGCCCCCGAACTCGCCCCTGCCCTGGAGGCCTACCAGCAAGGCCGGCACGAAGCTGCCATCGCCGCCGCGGCACCCTACGCGAATCGCCACGCCGATGCCAACCGCCTATGCGCGCTTGCCTATTCGGATATGCGCCGCTATCCCGAGGCCTTTCCTTACTGGCTTGCGCTGTTCGAACAGGAGCCCAGCGCACATAACGCGCTGCAGCTGGCGACGACCTCCGTCATGTGCGGCGAACTCAAGCGCGGCGAAGCCTGGTTGATGAAGTTTGACGAGGTCAATGAGCAGACGCACGAGATGTCCAGCGTCACGGCCCGCACGCAGTTCATCTCGTCGCTCACGCAGAGCGGGCACATGGCCGAAGCATTGCCGTATCTGGATTGGTTGCGCGATGTCTACGCACACGTGCGCATCACGGATTCGCATTTTCTGTACACGCGTGGCATCCCGTTCTTCCCCAGCTTCCTGGAAAACAGCTTGCCCATTCTCAAGGCGAATCTGCCCGGCGAGGCTATTGTTCAATGGTATGGCGTGCTGTCGGGGCAGTTGGATGAGGAAGGCGAGGCGCAGCTTGGCCAGTGGGTGCAATCGTTGAGTGCCACCGCCGAGAGTTGAGGTTTTCCCGGCAGTTGATGCACAGCCAACACAAGAGTGAATCAGACGGAATGCAGTTGATACCGGCCGCGCGAAGCGCACGCATGCACAGATGTATCTCGCAACGATGGGCAATACTCTGTGTGGCGGCGACTATTTTTGGCTGCACTCGAACCGAGCTGCCGGTCAACACCAACGTCGCCGAGCTTCGGCAATACGTTCGTCTGAGCACACCACCTACCGCGTCGCGGTTCGAGCTTGCCACGCTGCCGGAGAACAACACCGGCATTGGCGTACCCGGCCCCACTGACTATGTGGCGTTGGTTGCCGCGATCAAGTTGCCACGCTCAGGCGCCTCGCTGATAGAAAGCCAACCCCGCTCTTCTGAATCGACTCCCGTTCCCGAAGCGTTCCTGCGCGCATGGCTGTCGGCTCCGGAGAAAGACGCGTTGCGACGCGTCTCCACTCAGGCCAGCGTGGCGTACAACATCAGCGCGCTCGCGACTGGTCCGGCAAAGCGCGCGATCGCCATCCCGGTCAGCGCCGAAGATTGGGTTCTGTACCTGGAATATGTCGCACCTTAGTCGCAACCGCCGGTAGCCACGCAGCGGTCACTCCCCACCACCCGGCGCCAGCACCTCACGCTGCCCATTCCGCCCCATCGGCGACACCAGCCCGGCCGCCTCCATCTGTTCGATGAGCCGCGCGGCACGGTTGTAGCCGATACGCAGTTGCCGCTGCACGGAGGAAATCGACGCGCGACGCGTGTTGAGCACAAACGCCGCCGCCTCGTCGTAGAGCGGATCGGCTTCTGCATCTGCGCTTTCGCCACCGAACAAATCACCGCTCGCAGCAGCTTCCCCCGGATCCCCGGCGAGGATGGCCTCGTCGTACTCGGGCTCGCCAAACTGTTTCCAGTGTTCGACCACCCGGTGCACTTCTTCGTCGGCGACGAACGCGCCGTGCACGCGTTGCGGATACCCCGTGCCCGGCGGCAGGAACAGCATGTCACCCTGGCCGAGCAGCGATTCGGCGCCCATCTGGTCGAGAATCGTGCGCGAGTCGATCTTCGATGACACCTGGAACGCCACGCGTGTGGGAATGTTCGCCTTGATCAGGCCGGTGATGACGTCCACCGATGGCCGCTGCGTCGCCAGGATCAGGTGGATGCCCGCGGCACGAGCCTTCTGTGCGAGGCGCGCGATCAGTTCTTCGATCTTCTTGCCGGCCACCATCATCAGGTCGGCCAGTTCGTCGATGACGACCACGATCAGCGGCAGCGTCGAGACCGGCTCGGGTGCATCCGGCGTCAGCGAGAACGGATTCGGGACCTTGCGCCCGGCCTGTTCTGCCGCACGGATCTTCTGGTTGTAGCCGGCCAGGTTGCGCACGCCCAGCGCAGACATCAGGCGGTAGCGCTTTTCCATCTCGCCCACGCACCAGTTGAGCGCGTGTGCGGCCTGTTTCATGTCTGTCACGACGGGCGCGAGCAGATGCGGAATGCCCTCGTACACGGATAGTTCCAGCATCTTCGGGTCGATCATGATCATGCGCACGTCGTCGGGCGTGGCCTTGTACAGCATCGACAGGATCATCGCGTTCACGGCCACCGACTTGCCCGAGCCGGTCGTGCCGGCCACGAGCAGGTGCGGGGCGCGTGCGAGATCCGTCACCACCGGATTGCCGGTGATGTCCTTGCCCATGGCCAGCACGAGGTGCGACGCATGCGACTGGAAATCCGCCGCGTTCACGACCTCCGACAAGCGGATCATTTCGCGGCGGGCGTTGGGCAACTCCAGGCCCATGCACGTCTTGCCGGGAATGGTCTCGACCACGCGGATGGACGTCACGCCGAGTGCACGCGCCAGGTCCTTCATCAGCCCGACGACTTGCGCGCCGCGCACGCCAATCGCCGGATCGACCTCGAAACGCGTGATGACCGGCCCAGCCGAGGCACCCACGACCGTCACCGGCACCTTGAACTCCGCCAGACGTTGGGCGATCAGGTTGCTGGTCTCTTCCAGGTGTTCAGCGGAGACCGCTTCAGTGCTGGAGGATGCGGCGGTCAGCAATGCGGCGCCCGGCAGGCGGTAATCGACAATGCGCGGTGCAACAGGAGCCGGCACAGGAGCATGAGCAGAAGCGGGCGCTGCCACGGGTACTGCGGCGATTGCCGGTGCCGCACGTGACACCACCTCCCCCACCACCGCAGGCAACACGATGCGCGGCTTGGACGTGGGCAAGGCAGGCGCGACTTCCGGCTGCGCGGTCGGCTCGATAACCGGCGCGGTGGGCAGCGTTTCCGCCTCGGGCAGTGCTTCGAGAATGGGGACGGCTTCAGCTCCAACTAGCGGTTCGGCAATCTGCGGATCTGGCGTCGTCGTTACGGCGGGCGCCATCAGCCCGCGCAGTTCGGCCAGGAGCGCTTCCGCCTCCTGACGCACGGCGTCCAGGTCGACGATGTGGGCTTCTGCAACGGCGGCTTGCGCTTCCACCAACTCCGGCACCGCAGGCTCTGCCACCACAACGGGCTCGCTTGGCGGCGTGGCCTGCGTCACAGTTGCCGCGGATGCTGGTGCTGACACCCTCGTCTGCGTCTGCAGACCCAGTTGCGGTTGATGGAACGGGCTGCTGACGATGGTGGCACGCGGTTTGGGGCGTGCCGGGGGCGCCTGCGGCGGAGTGGGTATTGCGACGGGTGGCGCGGCCTTCGCGCTTGCGGGCGCCTCTGCGGGCGTGCCCTTCTTTGCATCGATCAGTGGCCAGATCTCGCCCGGCTGCGGCGGGGAGGGGCGCGTTCGCGGGGGTGGCTGCCACGCGGGCTGGCGCCGCGCAGAAACGGCTTCGATGCCGCGGTGACGCACGGCCGGCTGAGCAGCGCCGGTGTTACCGCTCCAACGCGCCTCCCCTGCCCCACCAAGACCAAGCGCGGTCGGTTTCAAGCCATCGTCAACGGGTTCGTCGTGGCGGGTGTCTGGCTCAGCAGACATCTCGGCATCAGCCGTGCGGCGGCGGTTGAACACTTGGCCCCACGATCGGCCGAACACCATGGGGGCCACCCAGATCAGCACGCCCAGCATCAGCAGGAACGCACCTGTCCAGCCCAGCATGTGCGAGAAGAGCGACGACACCGCGCGTCCGGCAGCACCGCCGGCCTTGTCCTGCGGGTCGGCGCCAGACGTCAGGGCTTCAAGCGCGGCGCTGGCGCTCAGCGCGACGAGCGTCACCAGCCAGAGCCGCACGGTGCCCCGGCCTTTCAGAAAATCCCGCTCCCCCGCCAGCGCGCGCGTTACATACCGCCAAACCAAGGGCAGCAGCCATACGGTGGAAATGCCAAACCAGCCAAGCACCATTTCAAACGCCATCTACAAATGCCAGGCCGCGATTGTAGCGGTGCGCGCCACCGCGATGAGAATCGCCTGACCGAAAAACACGCGGCCGGGCGTTCTGGCAACACGTTTCAGCGCAGCGTGCCCGATGCAGTGGCGCGTGCGCTGCTTGCGCTGCGCGAGGCTTCGATCAGCAGGATGATCATCAGGATGGTGCCGGCCAGCGCAAACACCGCGTAGCCGATATTGCTGCCTTCAATGGCGAACAGCGACGGCGAGTAGCTCTGCCCCGTGCAGATCATCGTGCCGGCCGTCATGCCCGTGTAATGCATGCCGCAGACGGCCACGCCCATGATGAGCGCCGCGCCCAACTGCTGACCGCGTGTCTTGACGGTTGTTGCCAGCCACAGCGCGACCATCGACACCAGCACTGCAATCAAGGCCGAGACACCCATGATGGAGATGTCCCAGTCGAAATTGCTGTTGGTGTGCACAGCGGCCATGCCGGTGTAGTGCATCACCGCCACGCCCAGGCCGGTCAGCACGCCACCCTCGGCGACGTTTCGCATGCGGTTACCCGTGGTGCGCGATGCAATGACGAGGCCGCCAGCGGCAAACACCATCACCTCCACGAGCGACGCCAGGGTCATGAAGAGATCGAACTCGATCCGGACCGGTGTCCGGTAGGCCGCCATGCCGATGAAATGCATCGACCAGACGGCACCGCCGCCAAGCGCCACGCTGGCGCACACGAGCCTGTCCATGTCGATGGCGCCGTTCTTGTTGCGCACGCGTCTGGACCATCGCAAGCCCACATACGCCCCCGCCACCGAGATCAGATACGACAGCCCCACCAGCAGCCAGTCGTACGCATAGGGCACGACCGCGCCCGGCACCGCAGAAAAGCCGTTGAACATGACACACCCTCCCGTTGGGATACCAAAAGACCGCCGGACTGCCGGGCGGTATCGGCCGACTGCCCCCGATTTCTGGGCAGCCACGTTTTCGTTATCGCGTGGCTGGAAATTGGCCTCGATTCGGGCCTTGGTGGGCAAGTATGGCGACGAGTGGTTGCCCGGCCAATTACCTGATCTAGGTAACCTTGGATCCACTTTGGCGGCAGGCCCCCGACTTGCTTGCGCTATGGGAAATGCGTTTCTCAGGAGGCCCCATGTCGCTCATCGTCGCTGCCCGTTTCGACACGTTTGAACGCGCCGAAGGCGCCGCGCGTGCGCTGTTCGCCCAGCGCTTTTCCGAGGACGATGTGAACGTCTTCTTCGTCAACCCATCCGGCCAGCACGCGGCGTTTCCCATTGGCGGCGACCGCAACGCCGACCCGGGTGCTGCGCGTGCCCATGCAGGCGCGGGCAAGGGAATGGCGATTGGCGCCGCCATTGGCGCCGTCGCCGGGGTGGTGGTGCTGCTTGCGCTGCACGTGGCCGTGCTTTTCTCGGTGGTGGCGGCCGGGGTGGGCGCCTATATCGGCTCGCTGGCGGGTGCGATGTTCGCAACACGCGACGAGTCCAATCCTGCGCAGCCACCCGACGCCACATTGCGCACACGGCATTCCGGCGTGCTGCTGGCAGTGCGCGTGACATCCGACCGGGAAGCTGAAGCCGCGCGCATTCTGTCCAGCACCGGCGGGATGGATGTCGAAGAAGCCGCGGGCCGCTGGCGCAACGGCGAATGGGTCGACTTCGACCCACTCAGCCCGGCCAAGCTCAACCCGACGATTGCTCAGCGGGCCGCCTGACCGACGGCCTTTGCAGTTGCGGTTCAGGCAGCCGTGCTGGTTGCCGTGCTGCTCGGCTGCACCGGCACC
This sequence comes from Ralstonia sp. 22111, assembly GCF_052045895.1. Taxonomy (NCBI): domain Bacteria; kingdom Pseudomonadati; phylum Pseudomonadota; class Betaproteobacteria; order Burkholderiales; family Burkholderiaceae; genus Ralstonia; species Ralstonia sp. 22111. The sequence continues at coordinate 530,918 of NZ_JBQEPR010000003.1, forward strand.
GGACGCGCCTGGTTGTCGTTGAGCATGGTCCACACGAGGATGGCCGCCACGATGTCGAACACGGCCAGCGCCACGAACAGCGGGTTGTAGCCGATGGTCGTTGCCAGCGTGCCGACCGCCAGCGAGAAGAGCATGCCGCCCATGTAGCCCGACATGCCCGCCAGCCCCACGGCCGTGCCGACTTCATGCTTGCCGAACATGTCGGACGTGAGCGTGTAGAGCGCGCCAGAGAGCGTCTGGTGCGCAAAGCCGCCCACGCAGAACAGCGCAATCGCCGTGTAGGGGCTCGTCGCCAGACCAATGCAAGCCGGGCCAATCATGCACAGACAGCCCGTCACCATCACCAGCTTGCGCGACGTCACAAGCGATACCGAGAACCGCTTCTGGAACCATGGCGCCAGATAGCCGCCCAGCACGCAGCCCACGTCCGCCGCCAGGAATGGCAGCCACGCAAACAGGGCAATTTCCTTCAGGTTCATATGGCGCTCGGTGGCCATATAAAGCGGAATCCAATAATTGAACGTCTGCCACGCCGGCTCTGACAGAAAGCGCGGAATGGCGATACCCCAGAACCGTCGCCCGCTGACGATCTTGCCCCATGAGGGCTTGGGCACGTTGGCGGTGTCATCCGGCGTTTCCTGGCCTGCGCGGATGTAGTCACGCTCTTCATCCGACAGGCGATGGTGCTTGGCGGGCACGCGATACAACAGGAACCACAGCACGCTCCACACCAGCCCGATCCCACCGATCACGGCAAAGGCAAAACGCCAGTTGCCGTGCAAAATGCACCAGACCACCAGCGGAGGCGCCACAACCGCGCCCACGGACGAGCCGATGTTGAACCAGCCGGTTGCAATCGACCGCTCCTTGGCCGGGAACCACTCTGCCGTTGCCCGCAGCGCCGACGGGAAACCCGCCGCTTCCGTCATCCCCAGCATCGCCCGGAACGCGGCCAGCGACAGCCAGCTTCCCGCCGTACTGTGCAGCAGGCAGACCACCGACCACGCCGCTGCAAACAGCGCAAAACCCAGCTTGGTGCCCAGCACGTCAAGCACGTAGCCCGCCACCGGCTGCATCACCATGTAGGCCGCCTGGAATGCCGCGACGATATAGCCGTACTGCTGCGTGCTGATGTTCAGCACCTTGTTCACTTCGGGCGCCGCCACGGCCAGCGCATTGCGGGCCAGGTAGTTCATGATCAGTCCGCTGAGTACCAGGACGATGATCCACCAGCGCAAGCCTTTGATGGGTTTCATGTGTTGTCTCCTAAGAGCCCCGGTTTGTTCTTATGTGCGGGGCGTATTGCAGGTTCAGAGGTGCAAGACGGGTTCGGGCAATCCGGTCACGCCCGGGCGCACTGCAAACGTGGCGCCCGAGAGCGGGTCGTCGCCGATCAGGATCGACGTCACGAACAGGGTATCCAGCCCAGGCCCGCCGAACGCGCACATGGCAGGTTTGGACGTGGGAATGGCGATGCTGCGATCGAGACGACCGTCCGGCGTGAAACGATGCACAAACCCCGCATCGTTGCCGCAGATCCAGTAGCAACCGTCGGCATCAACCGCGGCGCCGTCGGGGCGGCCCGGGTACGCATTCATGTCGATGAAGACGCGGCGGTTGTGCGGCGTGCCGCTGTCGATGTCGTAGTCGAAGGCCCAGATGGTCTGCCGGCTTGCGTGCGAATCCGACAGGTACATCGTCTTGCCATCGGGACTGAAGGCCAGGCCGTTCGGCACGATCAGATCGTCAATGACGGCATCGACACGCCCTGCGCGAGCGGCCTCCGCGTCAAAGCGATACAGCTTGCCGAGCGGCAAACCCAGCGAGGTGTCGAACACCATCGTGCCGGCCCACAGACGGCCCTGGCGGTCGCAGCGGCCGTCGTTGAAGCGCATGTCGGGGCGCGAGTGCGCTACCGTGGCGAGACGCTGCAGCGGGCCAAGCTCGGCGCCGGCGCGGGGCTGTAGCGCGAGGAAAATGCCCGTCTCCATGGCCATCGCCCAACCGTTGGACGTCATGGCAATACAGCCGGCCATCTCGGGCAGCGCCCAGCTGTTGGTCTGGCCGGAGAAGAAGTTCCAGCGCCACAGCCTGCGGCCCGGAATATCCGTCCAGTACAGCGCCTGCTCGCCGGCGTGCCATATGGGGCTTTCGCCCACACCGCATTGCATGCTGCCAACGCGCTCGACTGTCGGCTCTACATTCACGTGCATTGCGTCAGTCTCCGAACGGGCCGGCTTTGACAAACGCTCCGCCCTGGTACTGCGCAGCCGGGTCATCGGCGGGCAGCGGCGGTTGTGCTTCGACCTGGGCGCGGAAGATCTCGCTCGTCTCCGTAGGTGTGTAGCCAAGATGCGCGGCGTGGCGGTTGTCCCACCAGCGGTCGCGGTTGTTCGACATGCCGTAGACCACGGTAAAGCCCACGCTCGGCACGAACAACGCGCGGCGGATGAGTTGCTCCAGATCGTCATAGCCGAGCCAGGTGACGAGCATGCGGCGGTCCTTCGCTTCGGCAAACGAAGAGCCGATGCGGATGGCTACCGTTTCGATGCCGTAGCGATCGAAATAGAAGCTGGCCAGTTGCTCGCCAAATACCTTGCTCAGCCCATAGTAGCCATCGGGCTTGGTGGGCGCGGTGCTGTCGATCACCTCGCCCTGCTTGTAGAAACCGATGGTGTGGTTCGAGCTGGCGAACACGATGCGGCGCACGCCATGGCGACGTGCGGCTTCGTACAGGTTGTAAGTGCCCGCAATATTGGCCGGCAAAATCTCTTCAAACGGCCGCTCGACCGACACGCCGCCAAGATGCACGATCGCATCCGTGCCGGCAACAAGCGCATCGACGGCCTTTGCATCAGCCAGGTCGCACGGTGCGAGCTCCTCGCCGGTGCGCGCTTCGCCGAGATTTGATATATCAGACAAGCGCAAAAAATCGGCGTACTTGGGCAGGCGCTCGCGCAGCACCTTGCCGAGGTTGCCGCCTGCGCCAGTGAGCAGCAGGCGGTGGCAACGCGTGGTCACCCCCGCGAGCGGGTCGGGTTGAACGTGTACTTCAGTGGTCATATCAGGTCACCGGGGCGGGATTGAACAGAGCCAGCGCATTATGCAGGCCCAGCTTGTCGGCGCAAACTTGCTTGCGGCCGCTCGCCACGTCAAGAATCAGGTGGAACAGCTCCCAGCCGATGTCGGCAATGGTCGCCTCGCCCGTGGCGATGCGGCCGGCGTCGAGATCGATCAGGTCATGCCAGCGCTCGGACAGCGCCTTGCGCGTCGATACCTTGATGACCGGCGCCATGGCCAGTCCATACGGCGTGCCGCGGCCGGTGGTGAACACCTGGAGGTTCATGCCGGAGGCCAGCTGCAACGTGCCGCACACGAAGTCACTCGCGGGAGTGGCCGCAAAGATCAGGCCCTTGCGACGCACCTTCTCGCCCGGACCAAGCACGTCGACGATGGGCGTGCTGCCTGACTTGACGATCGAACCGAGCGCCTTTTCCACCACGTTCGACAGGCCGCCCTTCTTGTTGCCCGGCGACGGGTTGGCGCTGCGGTCGGTCTGACCGCCGCTCAGGTAGTTGTCGTACCAGGCCATCTCGCGCAGCAGCGCACGGCCGACGTCTTCATCGATGGCGCGCGGCGTGAGCAGGTGAATGGCGTCACGCACTTCGGTGACTTCCGAGAACATCACGGTGCCGCCTGCACGTACGATCAGGTCGGCCGCAAAGCCGACGGCGGGGTTGGCCGTCACGCCCGAGAACGCATCGCTGCCCCCGCACTGCACCCCGACCACGAGGTCGGATGCCGGGCAGGTTTCGCGCTGGCGCTTGTTCAGGTGTTCCAGGCGGCGCTCGGCCATCTCCATGATGGCGTCGGTCATGCCGATGAAGCCGTCGAAGGCTTCGTCCTGCAGGCGCAGCACGGGCGAATCCGCCGTGCCGGCAACTTCGATGGGAATGCGGCCGCCCGGTGCGAGCCTTTCCGGCACAAGGCGTTCGGGCACGAGCTTTTCGCAGCCCAGGCCGATCACCATGATCTCGCCGCCAAAGTTCGGGTTGAGCGCCAGGTTCTGCAGCGTGCGAATCGGCACGATGGCGGCCGGCGCGTTGATGGCGACGCCGCAGCCGTACACGTGGTTAAGCGCCACCACGTCGTCAACGTTCGGGAAGCGCGGCAGCAGCTCGCGCTTGATGCGGCCAACGACGTAGTCCGTCACACCGGCCACGCACTGCACGCTCGTCATGATGCCGAGCACGTTTTTCGTGCCGACCGTGCCGTCTGCGTTGCGATAGCCCTCGAACGTGTAGCCCTCGAGTTTGGCGAGTTTTGGATCGGGGCGCGTGGCCAGTGGCAGCTCATCCAGCGCGGGAGCGGACGGCAGCTTCACAGCGTGCTCGTTGACCCAGCTACCGCGCGGCAGCGGCTTCACGGCATAGCCGATCACCTCGTTGTAGCGGATGATCGCGTCGCCTTCGGCCAGGTCGACCAGCGCCACCTTGTGGCCCTGTGGAACGCCTTCCACGAGCACAGTGCCATCGGCCAGTGCCGTGCCGGCAGGCAAGCCGCGTGCGTTGACGACGATGGCGACATTGTCGCTGTCGTGCACGCGGATCGTCAGCGCCTTTTCAGTTGCGTTGCCGGCCTCGGGGGCCAGCGTCGGTTCAGACATCACAGACTCCGTGATTGATACAAACGGGTTTTGCTTCAACGCCCCAGGCTCGGACGTTTCGGATCGTACGTCCAGCCCGGCACGAGGTATTGCATGGCCATGGCGTCGTCACGCGCGCCGGGGCCCAAAGTCTTGTACAGCGCATGGGCCGCCATGACGCGGTCCATGTCGATTTCGATACCGAGGCCCGGACGCTCCGGCACGGCCACGTGGCCACCCTGGATGCGCAGCGGCTCGCGCGTCAGGCGCTCCTCGGCTTCCTGCCAGATCCAGTGCGTATCGATGGCCGTGATGTTGCCCGGCGCCGCTGCAGCCACATGCGTGAACATCGCCAGGGACACGTCGAAATGGTTGTTGGAGTGCGAGCCCCACGTCAGGCCCCACTCGTCGCACAACTGCGCAACGCGCACGGAGCCCTGCATGGTCCAGAAATGCGGATCGGCCAGCGGAATATCGACCGCGTGCAGCTGGACGGCGTGGCCCATCTGGCGCCAATCGGTAGCAATCATGTTGGTGGCCGTCGGGATGCCGGTGGCGCGCTTGAATTCGGCCATCACCTCACGGCCCGAGTAGCCGGCTTCGGGGCCGCACGGATCTTCGGCATAGGCCAGCAGATGCCCTTGGCCCTTGCACAGGGCAATCGCCTCGTTCAGCGACCATGCGCCATTCGGGTCCAGCGTGACACGGGCTTGCGGAAAGCGCGCCTTGATGGCGGCAATCGCTTCCATCTCTTCAGCGCCGCGCATCACGCCGCCCTTGAGCTTGAAATCGGCAAAGCCGTAGCGCTCGGTGGCGGCTTCGGCCAGGCGGGCGATGGCGGCGGGCGTCATGGCGGCTTCGTGACGCAGGCGCAGCCAGTCGTCGACGCCGCTGGCGCCATCCAGGTACGGCAGATCGGTCTTGCGACGGTCGCCAACGTAGAACAGGTAGGCGAGCATCGGCGCGCTATCGCGCTGCTGACCGGCGCCCAGCAGCTCTGCCACCGGCACCTCCAGAAACTGGCCAAGCAGGTCGAGCAGCGCGGCTTCCACCGCCGTGATGACGTTGTCCATGCGCAGGTTGATCTCGTGCGGCTGGCGCAGCACGGCGGCTTCCGAAGCGGAGGTCACCTGGTGCACCGTCGCCTGATGCGCGGCATTGCCGCCACCGGCCAGCGCCCGGCGAATGCTGTTCAGCACACCGTTGGTACGACCGATCGATTGACCAACCACCAGCGGAATCACGCGCTCCAGCGCCCGACGGATGCCCTCCCCGCCAGGCACCTCGCCCACGCCGGTACGCCCGGCGTTGTCCTTCAGGATGACGAGATTGCGCGTAAAGAACGGAGCATGCGCGCCGCACAGGTTCAGCAGCATGCTGTCGCGGCCTGCGACCGGGATCACCTGCATCTCCGTCACACGCGGCGTGTGCGTGCGTGCGCCGGACTCGATCGATTGCAACGTCACTTGCAAGGCTCCTCTGACTTACAGCGGCTTGAGTTCCACACGCTTGATCTCGCCCACCATGAACAGGTAGCAGACGATGGCAACCGCCGCGTGGATACCGACGTACACCAGCGCACCGTTGAACGAACCCGTGGTGTTGACGATGTAACCGATGGCGATGGGCGTGGTGATGCTCGACAGGTTGCCGAACGTGTTCATCAGCGCGCCCGACAAGCCGGCGATCTGCTTGGGCGCCGTATCCGAGTTCACGGCCCAGCCCAGCGCCCCGAGGCCCTTGCCGAAGAACGACAGCGCCATCACCGCCACCACGATGGCCTGCGCGTCGACGTAGTTGCAGATCACCATGGTCATGGAGAGCAGCATGCCCAGCACGATGGGCACCTTGCGCGCCACCGACAGTGAAGCACCACGGCGAAGCAGCGCGTCAGAAATGATCCCGCCCAGAATGCCGCCCAGGAAACCGCACACCGCGGGAATCGACGCGACGATGCCCGCCTTCAGGATCGACATCCCGCGCGCCTGCACCAGATACACCGGAAACCACGTGATGAAGAAGTACGTGAGCGCATTGATGCAGTACTGCGCGATGTACACACCCATCAGCATGCGGTTCTGCAGGAGCTGCTTCACGTAGCCGAGCTTCGGCCCCTCGGCCTTGGCCACGCCCGCGCGGTCCATGTTGACCAGGCCGCCCCCGGCTTCGATGTACTCGATTTCGGCGCGGTTCACGCCCGGGTGGTCCTTCGGTTCGTGCACGAATGCCTTCCACACGACCGCCATGACGATGCCGATCACGCCCATCACGATAAACACGTGATGCCAGCCGAACGCGTGCACCAGCCAGGCCATCAGCGGGGCAAACACCACCGTGGCGGCATATTGCGCAGAGTTGAAGATGGCCGCTGCGGTGCCGCGCTCATTGGCCGGAAACCAGGCTGCCACGATACGGCTATTCGCCGGGAAGGACGGCGCCTCTGCCGCCCCTACCAGGAAGCGCAGGCAGAACACCATGATGATGGCGGTGGCACCGGTAAAGAAGCCGATCGCGCCCTGCGCCAGTGTGAACAGCGACCACAGCAGAATGCTGAACGTGTACACGCGCTTGGAACCGAAGCGGTCAAGCAGCCAGCCGCCCGGAATCTGGGCAATCACGTAGGCCCACCCGAACGCCGAGAAAATATAGCCAAGCGACACGGCATCGATGCCGAGTTCCTTCTGCATGGCCGAGCCGGCAATGGAGATGGTCGCCCGATCGGCGTAGTTGATGGTCGTCACGATGAACAGCATCGCGAGGATCACGAAACGCACGCGGCTCATGCGCTCAGCGCGCGGAACGGCCTGTGCTCCCACTGCAGGGGCTTTGATGTCCATCGTCTCCTCCTTAAGCCGGCACCCGTCGTGCCGGTCGGTTCAAGTTGCCGGGTCCTGTTCGGCCCGGCGTGTTGTTTTTGCTATTCGACTGTTACGGCTTCAGGCCCAGCTTCCATCCACCAAGCGGCGCAGCTTGAGCGGATTGGCGTCCTGCAGGGCCTCGGGCAGCAGTTCGGCCGGCAGGTCCTGGTAGCACACCGGGCGCAGGAAACGCTCGATGGCCGCCGTGCCAACCGAAGTCGTGCGTGCATCCGTGGTTGCTGGCCAGGGGCCGCCGTGCACCATCGCGTGGCACACCTCGACGCCGGTCGGCCAGCCGTTGGCCAGAATGCGGCCCGCCTTGCGTTCCAGAATCGGCAGTAGCGAACGCGCGATAGCTGTGTCGCCGGCGTCCAGATGCAGCGTGGCGGTCAACTGGCCTTCGAGCGATTCGGCCAGCGTGCGCAGCTCCTCTGCGTCGCGGCAACGCACGACCAGGCCGGTCGCGCCGAAGATCTCGTCGTGCAGCGCCGGCTGCGCCTGGAAGCTCTTCGCATCGGTGATGTAGAAGCCGGCTTGCCCGCGGTTGGGTTGGTCGCTTTCTTGCCCGCGTGCGACGCACCGCACGTTGGCCTCGGCGGCCAGCTTGTCGACACCGCGCGTGTAAGCGGTGTGGATGCCGGCCGTGAGCATCGGCTGCGCAGCCACGTCGCCCATGGCGGCAGCGGCGGCAGCTTCAAAGGCATCGAGTTCCGGCCCATCGATGGCGAGCAGCAGGCCCGGGTTCGTACAGAACTGGCCCGCGCCCATCGTGAGCGACGCCACGTATTGCTGGCCCAGCGCAGCGGCGCGCTTGGCCAAGGCATCGGGCAGCAGGAAGACTGGGTTGATGGCGCTCAGTTCGCCGTACACCGGAATCGGCTGCGGACGGGCCTGCGCAATGCGCAACAGCGCCTGGCCGCCGGCGCGCGAGCCCGTAAAGCCAACTGCCTGGATACGCGGATCTGCCACCAGTGCGCCAGCCGCATCGTTATCCGCCAGGATGAGCGAGAACACGCCCTCCGGCAGCCCGCACTGGGCAACCGCAGCCTGAATGGCGCGACCCACCAGTTCGGACGTACCCGGGTGCGCCGGATGCGCCTTCACGACCACCGGGCAACCCGCAGCCAGCGCCGACGCGGTATCACCACCCGCCACGGAGAACGCCAGCGGGAAGTTGCTCGCACCAAACACCGCCACCGGGCCCAGCGCAATGCGGCGCATGCGCAGGTCCGAGCGCGGCAGCGGCTTGCGCTCCGGCAGGGCCGAATCAAGGCGCGCGCCCACCGCATCGCCGGCACGCACCACGCTTGCGAACAGGCGCAGTTGGTTGCACGTGCGGCCACGCTCGCCTTCCAGGCGCGGACGCGGCAGTGCCGATTCGGCCATCGCGCGTTCGATCAGCGCATCGCCCAGCGCTTCGATCTGGCTGGCGATGGCTTCCAGGAAGGCGGCGCGGGTTTCCGGCGCGGTCTCGCGGTAAACGTCAAAAGCCGCGGCGGCCAGTTCAGCAGCACGCGCGGCATCGGCCTTGGAGGCCAGGGTGAATTCAGGTTCGAGCCATTCCCCGGTGGCGGGGTTCATGGCGCGAACCTTGCCGGCACCACCCGCTACGCGGGTGGCACCCAACAACAGTTCGCCGCTCAATTGCATTTCGATTCCTTGTGTTTTCGGTTGCGCTCAGGCCGCCAGCTTTTCCACTTCGGCAATGCGCGACACCAACGCAGACAGTTCTGCCGTCTCGGCATCGGTCAGGTCGGTCAAAGGGGCACGGACCGGACCTGCGTCACGGCCAATGACCTTCATACCGGCCTTGACGATCGACACCGCATAGCCGCGCTTGCGATTGCGCAGCTGGATGTACGGCAGCACGAATTCGTTGAGCATCTTGTAGACCTTGGCATTGTCGAACGCTCGCACGGCGGCGTAGAACTCTAGCGCGAACTCCGGCACGAAGTTGAAGATGGCCGACGAATATGTCGACACACCCATCGTCAGGTACGGCAGAGCAAAGGTCTCGGCGGTCGGCAGGCCACCAACGTAGGTAAAGCGGTCGCCCAGGCGGGCGTAGATGCGAGTCATCAGTTCCAGGTCGCCCACGCCGTCCTTGAAACCAACCAGGTTCGGGCAGCGGTCGGCCAGGCGTTCGAGGTGGTTTTCGTCCAGGATCTGGTTAGCGCGGTTGTAGACGATCACGCCCAGCTTCGTCGAGTTGCAAACCTGCTCCACGTGCGCGGCCACGCCATCGGCGGAGGCTTCGGTCAGGTACGGCGGCAGCAGCAGGATGCCGTCGGCGCCGGCCGCTTCAGCGGCCTTGCAGTATTCGATCGATTCGGCCGTGCCGCGGCCCGCCGGGGCGATCACCGGAATCTTGCCGCCGGTTTCCGCCACGGCAGCGCGCACCACGCGGTCGGTTTCAGCCGCGGTGAGCGAGAAGAATTCACCCGTGCCACCCGCGGCAAACAGGCCAGCGGCATCGTGGCTGAACAGCCAGTTCAGGTTGGCGCGATACGCTGCCTCGTCGAACGACAGGTCCGACGCCTTGAAGTGCGTGACCGGGAAGGACAGCAGGCCGGAGCCGATCTGTTGGGCGAATTCTTTGGGGCTGTATCGGGACATGTCTCGCTCGCGATGAATGCGTGTTGTTGATGAGCGAATTTTTGCACCCGCATCGATTCAAGTCCAAGCCAACTGCTGACTCGATTAATACAAAACTTGTATTGATACAGGGTCTTCCCTAGGTGAGCAATTCCCTTGCTGCGGCCGCACGTGACGGCACGGCCGCGTTTGGTCAGTGCCGCGTCACACCGCGCCCTCCGCCTCCACGTAAAGGGCATACAGGGAGTGCGAACTCGCCATGTACAGGCGGTTGTTTTTCGGCCCGCCGAAGGTCAGGTTGGGGCAGCGTTCCGGCAGGTGGATGAACCCGATCGGCTTGCCGTGCGCGTTGAAAATCTTCACGCCGTCGTAGTCGGCGGAATTGACGCCCAGACGCCCGTCCGAGCCCCAGCCGCACCAGAGGTTGCCATCCTTGTCGACGCGAAAGCCATCCAGCGCGCCCGCGCCGTTAGCGTCGATCAGCTTGGTCTTGTTGGACGCCGTGCCGTCGGGCGCAATGTCGTAGCTCCAGATGCTGCGCGACGGCGTGCCCTTCCACTCGACCACGTAAAGCTTCTTCTCGTCGGGCGAAAACGCCAGGCCGTTCGGGTTGACGAGGTCGGTGATGATTGCGCGGAGGCTGCCGTTCGGATCGATCCGGTAGACGTTGGTGGTGGCCTGTTCGGGCTGCGCCTTGAAGCCCTCCCAGTTGCCGTTGATGCCGAACGTCGGGTCGGTGAACCAGATGCTGTCGTCGGACTTGACGACGATGTCGTTGGGCGCGTTCAGCCGCTTGCCTTGGTACTGATCGGCCAGCACGGTGATGCTGCCGTTGAATTCGGTGCGTGTGATGCGCCGCGTAACCGAGTGCTCGCACGTGACGAGGCGCCCTTGCCGGTCGCGCGTATTGCCGTTGGCGTAGTTCGACGGCTCGCGGAACACGCTGAACGCGCCGTTCGTCTCGTCGTATTTCATGATGCGGTTGTTCGGAATGTCGCTCACCAGCAGGTAACGCCCGGCGGGAAAGTAAACGGGCCCTTCGGCCCAGCGCATGCCGGTGGCGAGCTGCTCTACCGAGCTGCTGTAGAGCCGGTATTTCAGAAAGCTCGGGTCCAGCACTTCCACCGCCACGTCGGGGTAGCGCGCGTTCGGCTTGAAGCCTTCGATCTTCTGCGCGCCGGCCAAGCCGCTGGCCGCTGCAAGGCCTGCGCCTGCCGCGTTCTTAAGAAACCTGCGACGGCCAACTTCCGCGCTTTTCATGGACATGCTTGTCTCCTGATGGTTGTTATTGGCCCTTCAAGCCGAAGGGGCGAGCCGATTCTTGCACCGGCGATCTTTCCCATCCAAGATAAGCACTGACTCAATCCATACAGGTTTTGAATCGATGTTTGAACTCAGCCAACTCCGCTGCTTTGTCGCCGTGGCCGAAGAACTGCATTTCGGGCGGGCGGCCGAACGCCTGCACATGACGCAGCCGCCCCTGTCGCGCCAAGTACGCCTGCTCGAACACCAGGTCGGTACCGAGCTGTTGGAGCGCAACAGCCGCTCGGTCAAGCTGACGGCGGCGGGCCGCAGTTTTCTGCCCGATGCGTCGCGCATCCTGCGGCTGGCCGATGAAGCAGCGGCCACGGCGCGGCGCGTGGCCACGGGCGCTGCGGGGCAGTTGGCGATCGGCTTTACCGCGTCGGTCGGCTACGGGAAGCTGCCTTCGCTGGTGAGCGCCGTGCGGGCGGCTTCACCGGGCGTGCGATTGACGCTCAAGGAGATGGTGAGCGGCGCGCAGCTCGCGGCGCTGGATGCGCGCGAAATCGACGTCGGCCTGCTGCGCCCGCCGGTGGAGCACGGCGAACTGATTGCCGTGCCGTGCTCGCAGGAAGCGCTAGTGATCGCCCTGCCGGAAGCGGTAGCCGACAGCTGGCCGCAACGCCCCAGCCTGCGCGATTGCGAGGGCCAGCCGCTGCTCATGTATTCGCCATACGAGGCACGCTATTTCCACCAGATGGTGAGCAGCCTGTTCGAGCGTGCCGAGGTGTTGCCCGACATCGTTGAATACGTCAGCCAGATCCACTCGATGCTGGCGCTGGTGCGTGCAGGCATTGGCGTGGCGCTCATCCCGGCGGCGGCGGCCATGCTGCACTTCGAGGGCGTCGTCTACCGCCCGGTGCGCACCACGCCGGCCAAGCCGGTCGAACTCTGGATGGCCTATCGGAAAGACAACGACAACCCGGTGTTCAACCTGCTCAAGACGGTGTTGCACAACTCGCTTGCCGAGGGGCGCTGAACTGGCGCGGCACCGCACTTGCTGAACCATGGCGGTCCCGACCAGGAGAGTGCCATGCCGCAAACACGCCAAAACATCCGACATTCCGCCATGTGGCCCGCCGCGATGGCCATCAGCTTGACCGTGGTGGCGCTACCGCACCCCGCCCACGGCAAACTGCCGCCGCCTACGCCGGCCGAACAAGCCGCCGCAGCCAAGCAGGCCGAGACGGAACGCGCACAAAAAGCGCAAGAGCAAGCCCAGCTGACCGAAGTACAGGACCGCTTGGCGGCACGCTTTGGCAAGGGCGGCAACAACGCCCCGGGCGCCACAACTCCAGCCACCAACCTGCCTAAGAACGTCGCGGAAGCGCCCGGTACCGCTGGCCCGCATGGCGGTTCACGCCCCAGTGCGGAATCCCATTCGGGCAACGCCCGCTAGGCCGCAAGCGGAAGCCCGCGCGTCAAAGGTGGAAGCCGCCGCGGGTGGCAATACGGCCTGCCCCTTGACCATGCATCAATCGCCCCGTTGATCAGCATCGACACGATCGCGACGTGCTGTGCAGCCGAATCCACGCTCTGCACGACAACTCCGCGCGGCTCCCAGTCGGCCGCACGGCACTAGGGGTTTCAGTAGACGCCTCCGCCCAAGTCCAGCAAGATGCGCAGAACCCCACATCAGGAACCTGCCGATGAGCACGCCTGCCCGCGCTGCCGTGTCCGCTGCGGCATCCGCACAACCCCAGTCCACGGTGCCGCTGCGTGATTTCGTGACCGCTCTGTCGCGCCTGCTGGATCAGCAGCCGACCGAAGCCGAAATCCTCTCGCGCGCCGGCACCCTGCTCGGTGCGCTTGTCGCGCGAGACGACTGGCTACCCGCTGAATACGCGCAGCCGCACCCCGAGCACTTCCAGCAGTTCCTGCTGCACGCCGATTCGGGCGAACGCTTTTCCATCGTCAGCTTTGTCTGGGGCCCGGGCCAGCGCACACCCATTCACGACCACACCACGTGGGGCCTGATCGGCATGCTGCGCGGCGCTGAATACTCGCAACCGTTCAAGCTCGACGCACAAGGCAAACCCCAACCGGACGGACCCGCCATCCGCCTGGAGCCGGGCGCTGTGGAGCGCGTTTCCCCGCGCATTGGCGACATCCACCGCGTGCACAACGCCTTTGACGATCGCACCTCGATCAGCATCCACGTGTACGGCGGCAACATCGGCGGCATCCACCGCTCCGTCTATACGGAAGACGGCGAACGCAAGCCCTTCGTCTCCGGTTATTCGAATACCCACCTGCCCAATCTCTGGGACCGCTCCAAGGACACGCCCGCACCATGAGCAGCCCTATCGACGCCATCGAATCGCTGGTCGCCGCACCGCTGGCCGAAACCCATGTCCCGACGCTAGCGTATGCCGACGTGCGCGCCGCCCTGCTAGCCCGCAAGGAGATCGCGCTGGTCGACGTCCGCGAGGAAGACCCGTACGCCCAGGCGCATCCGCTGTGGGCGGCCAACTTGCCGCTCTCCCGGCTGGAGCTGGAAGCGTGGTCGCGCATTCCGCGCCGCGATACCTTGATCGTGCTGTACGGCGTGCACGATGGCGTGGACCTCGCCCCGCAAGCGGCCGCCAAGCTGGCCGAACTCGGCTATACGCGCGTGTACCTGCTCGAAGGCGGCCTCGATGGCTGGCGCGCCGCCGGCGGCGAGGTGTTCCAAGACGTGAATGTCCCCAGCAAGGCCTTCGGTGAATACGTCGAGGCGCACCGCCATACGCCGTCGTTCAGCGCGCAGGAGGTCAAAGCGCTGCTCGACGCCAAGCGCGACGTGGTCATCGTCGATGCGCGTCGCTATGAAGAATTTCAGACCATGAGCATCCCCACGGCGACGAGCGTGCCGGGTGCAGAGCTGGTGCTGCGCATCCGCGAGCTGGCGCCCGACCCGAGCACGCAGGTCATCGTCAATTGCGCGGGTCGCACGCGCAGCATCATCGGCACGCAATCGCTCGTGAATGCCGGTATTCCCAACCCGGTGGCGGCACTGCGCAACGGCACCATCGGCTGGCTGCTGGCCGACCAAGTGCTGGACCATGGCGCCAGCCGCCGTCATCCGCTGGACGTGTCTGCCGAAACACGCGCGCAGGCGCAGGCCGATGCACGCGCCGTGGCCGAGCGCGCCAACGTGCCGCGCATAGCGCTGGCCGACGTTGCCAAATTGGAGGCGCCGGACCGCACGCTCTACAAGCTCGACGTGCGCACGCCCGAGGAATATGCCGCCGGCCACCTGCCCGGCTTTGCGAGCGCGCCCGGCGGCCAGCTCGTGCAGGAAACCGACCACACCGCCGCCGTGCGCGGCGCGCGCATCGTCCTGGCCGATGACGACGGCGTGCGCGCCGACATGTCCGCCTCGTGGCTCGCGCAAATGGGCTGGGAGGTCTATGTCGTCGACCCGGTCGACGCGAGCGAGCGCAGCGTCACCGGTACATGGCAGACACCCGCTCCCCAGCCTCCCGCCGCGCGCACGGTCGACGCCCGCGCCCTGGCCGGCTGGCTGGAAGCGGGCGACACCGCCGTCATCGACGTCACACGCAGCGCCAATTACGTTGCGCGGCATATTCCGGGCGCGTGGTTTGCCGTGCGCTCGGATTTGCCTGCGGCGCTTGCGCGCATCCCCGCAGCACGCCGCTACGTGCTGACGTGCGGCTCCAGCCAGCTCGCCCGCTTTGCCGCCGCCGACCTTGCCAAGCTGACGCAGGCCGAGGTGTGGGTGCTGGACGGAGGCACCACGGCATGGGTGGCCGCCGGCCTGCCCGTTGAAACCGGCGAGACCCGCCTCGCGTCAAACCGCATCGACCGGTATCGTCGCCCGTATGAAGGCACGAGCGCCCCGCGCACGGCGATGCAGGGGTACCTCGACTGGGAGTTCGGTCTGGTGGAGCAGTTGCGGCGCGATGGCACGCACGGGTTCCGGGTCATCTGAAGGGCCACCAAGGTTCGGAACGTCAGGCTTGGCGTTCTGAACTCGACACTTGGGGTTCCAACACTCCACGCTTGAGGTTCCAGACGCCGCGCTTGAGGTTCCGAACTCCACCGTTGGCGTTCGGAACGTGACGGGTGGCGTTCTGAACCTCGATATCTCGTAGTTCGAACGCCGACATTGAGGTTCTGAACGCCATGCATGGGGTTCAACACTCGGCACGCCGGGTTCGTAACCCCGATTGCGAGGTTCGGAACACGGCGATTGAGGTCTCAAACCTCGCATACGCCTCAGCTCACTTGCTTGCTAACACCGCTCACAACGAGCGATAACAAAACTCGTTTTGCGCATGAGCCGGCGTTGAGTAGCATCGGGACTTCCTCGCAGAGGTCCCCTCATGTCCCCCTTCATCGCCCTGTGCCTGCTCATCACCTACGTGGTGTGGGGCACAACGTATCTCGCCATCCGCTTTGCGCTGACCGATTTGCCGCCCTTTCTGATGATGGGCTCGCGCTTTCTGGCTGCAGCGTTGCTGCTCGCCCCGCTGGTCATCCTGCGCCAGCGCAAGCAGCCGGAAGATCGGCCGACCGTGCGACAAGTCCGCAACTGCGCGTTGATCGGCGCGTTCATGCTGGTGGGCGGCATGGGCATGACGGCGGTGGCCGAGCAGACCATCTCGTCGGGTGCGACCACGGTGATGATCGCGTCGATGCCGCTGTTCTCCACGCTGTGGACGCTGCTGGCCGGTGGCCGCCTGCGTGCCTATGAGATCGGCGCCATTGCGCTGGGCAGCATCGGGATTGCGGTGTTGTTTCGCGGGGCGGAGTTCCAGGCCAGCACAGTCGGCGTGCTGGCGCTGACCACCGCCATTGCGTCATGGTCGTTCGGCTCGCAACTCTCCAAGCGCATCGACATGCCCAAGGGCATGACGGCGTTCGTATTGGAGATGGCTTTTGGCGGCGTGGCGCTCGTACTGCTCAGCCTGATCACGGGCGAAGTGTGGCCGAAGCACATCGGCATGCATGCCGCGCTCGCATGGGGCTACCTCGTGGTATTCGGCTCGGCCATCGCATTCACCGCCTACATGGCGCTGGTGGAGCGCGTGTCCACCGTCATGGCGACAAGCTATGTGTATGTGAACCCGCCCATCGCCCTGCTGATGGGCGCATGGCTTGCAGATGAAGTCGTCGCGCCGCAAACGCTGGGCGCCACGGGCATCATCCTGGCGGCCGTGGTGGTGCTGACGGCCGGGGCAACGCGCGCGGCGCGGCGGGCGGCTGCTTGAACGTGCCCGATGGTGCTCGAAAAAAAGCCCGCACATTGGCGGGCTTTTCTTTTGGGGCGATCAAGCCGTCTTGATTTCAGCCAGCAGATCGGGGTGATGGTCGAGAAGCTTCAAGAGTTTCACCAGCGCCAGAGACGGCTTCGTCTTACCGGTTTCATAGCGCGAGAACGCATTGACGCCGCCACCAAAAATCTCGGCGGCCTCGCGCTGGTCCAGATTCAGTTTGCGCCGCACAGTCGCGATGTAGGCGGGGTCAATGTAGGCCGAATTCACCTGGCGCTGGAAGGCGGACACCAGTTCGCCATATCGATCGCCCTCGCCGCGTTCGAGCACAATTTCATCGCATGCCGGGCAGAAATCTCCCGTCACAGAGGGGATGACAGTGGCCTCGCCCTTGTAGACGTATGGCACATCGCGTGTGTCATGAATCAGCTCGGCGGCACCACAGCTCGGGCATTTCATGGTCAAAGCTCCTTGAAGGAAACGATCAGCACACCATCAACAACGGTCAGCTTCAGGTAGATGTCTTGCCCGCGCGCCTTGGCGTGATAGACGTCTTGCCACACGCGGTGGTCGGCATGGGTCGTCATGCTTTTGTAGAAGCAGTGGGGCGTCAGCGTCATGACGACTGCGCACATGCCCGCCAGATCCGTGATACCTAGCTCGAGCGCTCCCTCGTATGCACTGCGTGTCGCGCGCACGCTGCCGGATCGGATCAGTTCGCGAACGAGCGACAGTTTGGCGTGTGGCGTACGTTTTTCCATGCGCGCCAACTTAACCTACTTGGTTAGTATACCAAATAGGTTAATTCCGAGAAACCGACTTGAAGCGGGAAACGTTACCCCGCCAACGACGATGGCAACGACCCGCTCGGCACTGCATCGTCCTCGGCGTCCGCAGCGATGTCGCTGTCCGAAACGTTGTCCAGCCGGTTGAGCCACGCCATCAGCGCGTCGGCGTGCTGCGGGCGCGAGAACAGATAGCCCTGCCCCAGGTCGCATCCGGCATTGCGCAGCAACGCGAGTTGCTCGGGGTCTTCCACGCCTTCGGCCACCACTTGCATGCGCAGGCTATGCGCCATAGCGATCACCGCGCCGGCAATGGCTTCACCGTCGCCGGGCATGCGCTGCACGAAGCTGCGGTCGATCTTGAGCTTCTGGATCGGGAAACGCTGCAGATACGCCAGCGACGAATACCCGGTGCCGAAATCGTCAATCGACAGGCTGATGCCGGCCGCGTGCAGGGATTCGAGCAGCGCGATGTTGGCCTCGATGTCTTCCATCAGCACGCTCTCCGTAATTTCGAGTTCGAGCTGATTCGGCGGCATGCCGGTTTCGCGCAGCACGTCCATGACGTTTTCCACGAGGGCCGGGTCGCGCGTCTGCCGCGCCGACAGGTTGACGGCCACCCGCAGCGTGACGCCGTCTTCGCGCATCCAGCGCACCGCCTGTTGGCACGCGGTGCGCAGCACCCATAGGCCGAGCGGCACGATCAGGCCGGTTTCTTCCGCCACGGCGATGAACTCGCCGGGCCCGATCAGGCCGATCTCCGGATGGCGCCAGCGCACCAGTGCTTCCACGCCATAGACGTTTGCCTTGGAGAGCACCGCATCGTGAGCGTCTTCGGTCCGCAGGCGCACCTGCGGCTGGTAGGCCAGCAGCAGTTCTTCGCGATCGAGCGCGCGGCGCAGATCGGCTTCCACGCGCAGGCGGCGGCGCGCCTGCTGGTCCATCTCCGACGTGAAGCTCGCGGCTGCGTTCTTGCCGTGGTTTTTGGCGTGGTACATCGCCGTGTCGGCGTTGCGCGTGAGTACCTGCACGTCGCGTGCGTCATGCGGATACAGGCTCACGCCCACGCTCGCCGTCACGTAGATCTGATGCAGGTCGAGCGCGAACGGCGCCGCCAACGCGGCAAGAATGCGTTTGGCCAAGCCATCGGCCAGCGTTGCCGCTTCCGTGTCGGCAATCTGCGCACGGCCAGACAGCTCGGCGATCACCGCAAATTCGTCCCCGCCGATGCGGCACAGCACGGCACGCAGGTTGGCTTGGTCGATCACGTCGTTCAGCCGCCGCGCAACCTGGCGCAGCAGGCGGTCGCCGTTGTTGTGGCCCAGCGTGTCGTTGACGACCTTGAAGTTGTCCAGATCCAGCAGAAGCAGCCCCACTGCACCCGCCTGACCCGCGCGCTTGAGCGACACCTGCAGGCGCTCGTTGAAGGCATGCCGGTTCGGCAGTTCCGTGACGGAATCGATGTGGGCGAGGTAGTCCAGATGCGCCTCTGCCTGCAGCACCGCACGGCGCATGCGGGCAATCACGAGATACGCCAGACCCATCGCGCCGATGCCCACCGACACCGTCAGCACGGCATAGCCGAGCAGTTGCATGTACAGCTCGGTCAGGCTGGAGCGCACTACCACATAGCCGATCACGCGGCGCTCCGACTCCACCGGCTCCACCACCTCCAGCGTGGTGAGCGTGGACACATCCGACTCGCGCAGCATGGCGGCATCGGGCGCGCGCACCGGCGCGGCATCGTGGTGCTGATACAGCGCCAACGGCTTGCGCAGCGCACTGAAAATACCTGCCGCACGCAACGGCGGCGAGGCCTCCAGCGCGGCCAGGGTTTCTTCTGCGGCACGACGGTCATTGAAGAGCAGCGCGGCCACGCTGTTGGCGCCCACGATGCGCGCCTGCACATGCACGTCGCGCACCAGCGCCGCATGCAGCGCGATGAACTGGAACACGATGAGCAGGAAGCCGGCGATGGTTAGCGCCGCGCCAGCACCGGCCATGTTGGCCCGCACCATGGAGTGCCCCAGGCGGGGCCGAGGGGTCGTAATGGACGGGCTCATTGCACGGTCCTAGCCAGGCGCAGCAGTTGCGAGCTGAGCTGCAGACGGGCCTGCCGCGCGGCCACTGCATCGATGTCGAAAACCACGCGATCGTCATGCAGCGTCAACGCGATCATCGGTTCGGGGTTGCCGGCCACGCGCTCGCTCTTCGGGCTGTCGGACACCGTCAGCACCGGCGTGCCCGGGTCGAGGCGCACGCCGTTCTGGGCGCGCGCGTCAAACACCAGGACATGGCAGCCGGCAACGGTGCCGTCGTTGATCTTTCGGATTTCCAGGCGGTGTCCGCGCACGGGTTTTCCTGTCAGTTTTTCCAAGGCCGCCTGCAACGGATGTTGGGCGGTCACGCACACCACCATTGGCGCGTCGGCCTGCATGACATCAGCCGGCCAGTTGGTGAACAGCGCAAAGTTATAGATGAACGCCGCCTTGACCTGCACCTCGCTGGCCTGCATCTGTGCGTGCGTGGCACCCATCCATGCCACACCTGCCAGCACAGCGCCCAGCACCGCGCATAACCTGCGCGGTCGTCGCCATTGGGCGCGTCGGACGATGCCGTGCGGGGCTTTCATCGGAAGGTGTAGGTGAATTTCACGCGAAAGGCACGGCCATCCTGCTCGACGGACGGCTGCGGCAACTCCGGCCCCGCTGGATCCGCATAGCGCCGATCGAACAGGTTGTAGATACTGGTCGACATCTCCAGATTGGGCGCCAACCGTGCCGCCAGCAAGGTCAGGTTGGCGATCCAGTAACCGCCCACCTGACCGGCTGTCGTCAGCCGGTTGCTGATGTACTGCGCCTCGATCCCGGCACGCCAGTCGCTGCGCCATACAGGAGCGGTGGCGTTGATCTTGAGCATGTGACGCGGCGAGTTGCTCAACGTCTGGCCGGTATCGACATCTTCGGAACGCTGGAAGCTGTAGCTCGTGCGCAGGCGCGTGCCGCCCGGCCAGTTCTGCTCGTAGCCGAGTTCTGCGCCGCGNCGCTACGTTGCTGAAAAAGAGCAGCCCGGTGTTCGGGTCTTGGCTTTGGCTGATCAGGTTGGAAACGTTGTTCTGAAACACCGACAAGGTCGCCTTGCCGCCTGCCGCAACTTGTTGCTCGACTACCGTTTCATACGTGCGTATGCGTTCGGCCGACAGCCCATTGGTGACTTGTTGGCCCCCGGGCGCACTGGTCTGATAGTTCAGCTCGTAATCGTTCGGCGCGCGATAGGCCATGCCGTAGATCGCCTTGACGGTGGTCGTTGAGGCGGCATGCCAGATCAGGCCAACGCGCGGGCTGAAGATGCCCGGCGCAAAACTCGTGTGGTCGTAGCGCAGGCCCGTGTCCAGCACCCAGTCCCGATGGAGCATGAATTGATCCTGCACATACACGCCCACGCGGTTGTTGTCGCGATGGTCGTCCAGGTAGCTGGCGTATGGCGCTGTATCGAAATTGCGCATCGCATCACGGTAGTCGCGTTGCAGCTCCGTGCCGATGACCAGCGTGTGGCGTTCGATGCGGCGCGTCACGAACTTGAGTTCCGTGCCGTACCACGCCGTGTCGAATAGATCGCGGTTGATGCCGACCGGTGGTGGGCTGTACGCGTAGTCCCCCTGCGAGACATAGCGGCCCCAGAACAGCCGCGCCGTCACGTCGGTCGTGTCGTCCAGCGCGTGCTGCCACGTGCCGTTGAACATCTGCCGCGTGTCGACGGTGCGCGAGCGCGGGTCGTTGAAGCTTTGGTCGTACGGCGCGGTCGGCACGCCCTTCGTACGATCGACGTAGCCGAAGGTCAGCCCGAACTCGCCAAAACTGCCCTTGGCAAACAGGCGCTTGGCGCGGTCGTAATCCATGCCGCGGGCCACGCCATCGCTCACGCCCGGCTGGTTGAACTCGGGAAAGTAGAGGTCGCGCCCCGGGGCATCGTTCACGCTGGCCGACAGCAGCCATTCGGCGCCGTTCTCGGCCCGCCTGCCCCACGTCACTCGGGCATCCCGCGCATTGGCGCTGCCCGTTGATCCGCTGGCCTGCACGCCGTCAATGTCACGGCCTCGCTTGGTGATGATGTTGATCACACCGAACAGCGCGTTCGATCCGTACACCGCCGACCCGGCTCCGGGCACGTACTCCACCCGCTCGATCAGGTCGACGTTGAGAATGGCTTCGGAGCCGACGGCCGCCTGGTCGAAGATAGGATCGTTGGTGCGATGGCCGTCAATGAGCAACAGGAAGCGCGTGTCATAGTCGCCCGCGCGCAAGAAGCCGCGTGCGCCCAGCGTGGTGTAGTTGCGGTCGTAGTTGGTGTACAGCCCCGGGAGACTGCCCAGGATGTCGGCCAGCGTGCGCCAGCCATAGGCTTTGATATCCGCCGCCGTGATGACGGAAACATTGGCCGGTGCCTCATTCGCGGCTTGCGCGTACTTGGACGCCCCGGTGACGAC
Organism: Ralstonia sp. 22111; assembly: GCF_052045895.1. Classification (NCBI taxonomy): domain Bacteria; kingdom Pseudomonadati; phylum Pseudomonadota; class Betaproteobacteria; order Burkholderiales; family Burkholderiaceae; genus Ralstonia; species Ralstonia sp. 22111. The sequence continues at coordinate 552,808 of NZ_JBQEPR010000003.1, forward strand.
CTGCACCTGCATGAGTTGCTCGATGGGCAGTGCGGTCAGATCGGTGACGTCTGTTTGTGCCAGCGCCGTGCGGCAAAGCAGCGCAGCGGCCACCGCAAACATTTGCGCACACCGCTTCGGCTTGGATGGCACGCGCGGCAAGCGCATGGGTAACGCGAATGAATGCTCAGCACTCGGGTGTTTGCGGCAACCAAGCGCAAACGCACGGGCCATTACAACAAGGGGCGACATCAGCAGAACCGGCAGAACCGATCACGTCTGTGGGGCGACGTTCAGCGGGAATTCGATAGTTCTGCCTTAAAACGGAGAACCGGCGCGGTTCTTTACCCCTCCCCGGCTGGGGCGACACATTAACGCCGTTATGGTGTGAGGGGAGCGGGGGCCATTTGTGACGGAAGAGGCTCAGCGGCGGCGCTTGCGCAAACGTTCGATGGCGGCCAGTTGTGCCACGGCTTCAGCCAACTCAGCCTGCGCGCGCGCGTAGTCGAACTTGCTCTTGCTGTTCTGCATCAGCTCCTCAGCCGCCTTGCGGGCCTGCTGCGCCTTTGCCTCATCCAGATCGTGTGCGCGCACGGCGGTGTCTGCCAGCACAATGACCTGCTCGGGCTGGACGTCGACAAAGCCGCCCGCCACAAACAGAATCACCTCTTCACCGTTCTCCTGTGTAACGCGGAGACTGCCCGGGCGCATGCGCGTCAGCAGACGTTCATGGCCAGGCAGGATGCCCAGTTCACCCTCGGTGCCGGGGATGACCACAAACTTGGCGTTGCCTTCGTACAGCCGCTCTTCTGCCGTGACGACATCGACCTTCAGCACCGGCATGGTGTCTCCTCTGTTGCGCGCATAGGTTCATACGGTAGCACGATGTGCGCCCGGCGCCCTCTTCGCAATGCCCTGCCACTTTGCAATCGACGCATACCACGTTCACATGCGCGTGGCAGTTGCCGGCCGCCAGCGTCTGCGGCCGTGGCTGACCGTAAGGTTTCACGGTATGTAGCGTCACAAACGCTGCCTAGACTGTGCACCTGACGATCAAAAAGACATATCAGGGAAACACAACCATGCTGGGCGATCTACTGATGTCGTTCTTCGAGGTGGCGCGCCAGGGCAGCGTTACCTCCGCTGCCAAGCACCTGCGCCTGTCGCAGCCGACCGTGACCGGACGCATCCGCCAGCTGGAAGAGATGTATGGCGTGGAGTTGTTCCACCGCCGCGGCAGCCGGCTGGACCTGTCCGACCTGGGTGTGAGCCTTATGCCCATCGTCGAGCGCCTGGCGCAGCAGGAAGGTGACGTCGATTTTCTCCTGCGCAATGCCGGCGATCTGCGCACCGGCAACCTGCGCGTGGGCGCTACGGGCCCGTACTACATCCTGCCCAGCGTGGCGGCGTTTCGCGCGCGGCATCCGACCATCGAGATCACCATCGAATTCGGCAACTCGCAGCAGATGCTCGAAGCGCTGTCGGAGGTGCGTATCGACCTGGCGGTTTCGTCTCACGCGGTGGATGACGAACGCCTGCATCGCATCACGCTGGCCGAAGACACGATGGTGCTGGTGGTGCCGCTGGACCACGCGCTTGCACGGCGCCCGAACATTACGTTGGATGACATTGCCGGCTGCCAGCTGCTGATGCGCGAGCCCGGCTCCGTCACACGCCGCGTCACCGAAGACGCGTTCGCCAAGGCTGGCATCGAGCCCGCCAGCACGAGCATCATCGGCAGTCGCGAAGCCATTTACGAGGCGATCAGCCTGGGTCTGGGCTGCAGCATCGTGCCCGCGCGTGAAGCGCCGCGCCGGCCCGACGTGCGCGTGCTGCCGTTTACCGACAACGCGCCGGTCATCCACGAATACCTGTACTTCCTGAAGGAGCGCAAGGACGCGCGGCTGGTGCGCGCGTTCCTTGACTGCGTGGACCCGCGGCTTGCACAGGCACCCAATAAAAAGGCCGATGCGTTCATCGCCAAAGTTATGGCGATGGACACGGCCGCGACGCGCTAGGGCCGTAACCTCGCGGTTTTTCAACCGCCCCCCCCGCCTGCTGTATGCAATCGCTTGCCCTGTTCGACCTGGACCACACCCTGCTGCCCATTGACAGCGAATACGAATGGGGCCGCTTCCTGGTCGCCCAGGGTGCCGTGGATCGAAGCGTCTTCGAGCAAGCCAACGAACGCTGGATGCGGGAATACCGTGACGGCACGCTCGACTTTGCGCGACACGCGCGCTTCTCGCTCGGCCTGCTGGCCCAGCACCCGCGCACGCGTCTCGACGCCTGGCGTGCCACGTTCCTGCGCGACGTCATCGCACCGGCCATGCTGCCGCGTGCGCGGCAACTGGTCGACTCGCACCTGCGCGCGGGCGACCTTTGCTGCATCGTCACCGCCACGCACCGCTACCTGACCGAGCCGATTGCTACGGCGTTCAACGTACCGCATCTGCTGGCGGTGGAGGGCGAGACCCGCAACGGCCAGAGCGATGGCGCGTTCACGGGTAACCCGCTCGGCACCGCCACGTTTGGCGCGGGCAAGATCGTGCGCGTGACGGAGTGGCTTGCGCAACGCGGCCAGCGCATGACGGACTTCTCGCGGACCGTGTTCTACAGCGATTCACGCAACGACCTGCCGCTGCTCGAAGCCGTTTCGCACCCGGTGGCCGTGAGCCCCGACACTACCTTGCGAGCCGTGGCCGAATCGCGCGGCTGGCCCATCGTTGAACTCTTTGCCGCCTGAAAACAAGAACGCCCGCGCGGCGTGAACCGTGCGGGCGTTCCTGCACTGAACGACGCTCCGTCAGGCAGCCACAACTGCGGGCGCTGCGGACGCGCCTGCCGGCGGCGTCCATTGCGGCAGCGCGGTGCCATCGACGAGCGCATCCATATGCCGGTGCGCCAGCGCCGGTCCGACGCTCATGCCAATGCCGCTGTGCATCAGCGCGACGGTGGTGCGATCGTCGACGCGGGTGATGGAGAACGCGCCGCTGCCGGGTACATGGCACTTGGCGCCATATACGCCCTGCCAACGTTCCACCACGCGCAGCTTGCCGCCAAACGTGTCACGCGCGAGGTCGAGCATGATGTTGTCGACCGACTCGGCATTGAACGGGCGGGCGTCCTGGCCGTAGTCGTGCGAATCACCAATGATCCAGTCGCCATAGGGCGTTGGACTGACCAGCAGGTGAATGCCGTGACGCGCCAGCTCGGGGCGCTGATGTTCGATCTGCATTGCCAGCGCACGGGCGGTTGGCAAATCAGCAAATGCCCCGTAGTGCGTGCATGACAGCCCGGTTAGCACGGCGTGCTCCAGACGGAAGCCGTCTTCGGGCGTGACACGCAGCATCTGCAGGCGGCACACCTGCGGTTGCAGCGCGCGAAGGTGGTCGGCGCACAACGTCTGGTAATCATGGCCGCTGCAGACAATCACACGCTCGGCATTGCACACGCCAGCGGTGGTCTCAAGCCGGCCGCCTTCCACATGGCGCACCAGCGTACCGAAATGGAAGTGCACGCCTTGCGTGGCAAGCCAAGACGCCAGCGCCGGAATGGCTTCGCGCGAATAGAGCTGCAGGTCATCGAAGCCCTGGAGCGCTGCGCGGTGGCGCATGAAGCGGCCATCGTAGAGATTGGTCAGGTCTGCGCTGCGCAACAGCTTGACGTTGTAGCCGAAGGCCGTTGCGCGCGTCGCCATGAACTCGTCCAGCACGGCCTCTTCTGAGACATTGCGGGCAAACAGCAGCGCACCGTTGGCGCGCGCAAAGATGCCTGCCTTGTCGGCCCAGTCGAGATACAGCGCGCGGCTTTCACGCGCGAGGTCCAGCATGATGCCGGGCGGCTGGCCGGTCACCAGCATCTGACCGAAATTGCGAATGGACGCGCCGACGGCAATATCACTGCGCTCGAACACCGTCACGCGCAGGCCGCGTTTGACGGCAGCGGCTGCATGCGCCAAGCCCAAAATGCCAGCCCCGACAATGGCGACGTCGGTGCTGGCATCCAGGCCCCCAAGAGTCACGGGAGCTTGCATCGCTTACTTCTTCTCCGACTTGCCGTCGTAGCGCTTCGTCCACTCGGCGAGGATGCGGTCGCGGTTGGCGCTGGCCCACGTGAAGTCGTTCTTGATCAGACGCTTTTCGTAGTCAGCCGGCAGCAGCGGATCCGGCTTGGAGAAGCCCGGCGTGGCGACCACGGCAAAGTTCTTCTCGTACAGCGCCATTGCAGCCGGGCTTGCCGAGAAGTCAGCCAGCTTCTTGGCGGCGTCCAGGTTCTTGGTGCCCTTCATGATGCCGGTGGCTTCCACGTCCCAGCCCAGGCCTTCGGACGGCAGCACGATGTCGATGGGTGCACCTTCCTTCTTCGATTTCACGGCACGGTATTCAAACGCGATACCGATCGGGAACTCACCTGAGGCCGCCATCTTGCAAGGCTTGGAGCCCGAGTGCGTGTATTGGCCGATGTTCTGATGCAGCGCGTCCATGTAGGCCCAGCCCTTCTGCTCACCCAGCATCTGCAGCCATGCGCTGACGTCGAGGTAACCCGTGCCGGACGAGGCCGGATTCGGCATGACGATCTTGCCAGCATAGACCGGCTTGGTCAGGTCGGCCCACGAAGTCGGCTTCGGCAGGTGCTGCTTTTCTGCTTCGACGGTGTTGAAGCAGATGGCGGCGCCCCAGGCGTCCATGCCAACCCATGCCGGCGGATTAGCCTTGTCGCGGTACGTCGCACCGATCTTCGCCAGATCGGCCGGCGCGTACGGCGTCAGCATGCCTTCCTTGTCCAGGATGGCCAGGCTCGATGCGGCAAGGCCCCAAACCACGTCAGCGCGCGGGTTGTTCTTCTCGGCCAGCAGCTTGGCGGTGACAACGCCAGTGGAGTCGCGCACCCACTTGATCTCGATGTCCGGATTGGCCTTCTCGAAAGCCTCCTGGTACGCCTTCACTTGGTCAGCTTCCAGTGCCGTGTACACGGTCAACGTGGTCTTGGCGAATGCCGACGTGGCAAACGCCATCGTTGCCGACGTGATTGCGACAGCCAGCAGGGAAAGACGTGCGGTCATGGTTTCCTCGGTATGGTGTGATGCAGCGGAAAAGACAACGAACAGGACTACAAACTCAAATGCACTGCGGGCGATCACCGCGCGCGAGGCGGCGGTTGATGTCGGCCACGACTTCAGGCAGATCGGCAATCGTGTCGATCTCGTAATGCGGACGGCAGGCGGAAAAACCGGCCGAGATGGCGACCCGATGGCGCGCACGCTCGTCCGCAGACAGCGCGGCGTACTGTTCGTAGGGCAGGCCGAGCGCGTTGCCCGACATCAGCAGCGCAACGGTCCACATGCCGGCCCGGCGGCCCTCTTCGATGCCGGGCACGGTGTCGTCGACCTTCACGCAGGCGGCTACGTCACCAATCGCAAGATCGACCACGCAACGCAGGGCCTGCGCAGGCCACGGGCGGGCGCGGGGCACTTCATCGCAAGCGACCACGCAGTCGGGCATGTAGCCGGCACTGGCAGCCAAGTCGACTACACGGTCCATCACCACGCGCGGGTAACCCGAGCACGTGCCGATCTTCAAACCGGCTTCGCGCAGCGCGGCGACGGTGTCCAGCGCGCCCGGAATCAGGGCGGAATGCGCGCCGACCTTTTCGATCTGCAGCGGCATGAAGCGGTTGTAGATGGCGGTGACATCGTCATCGGTGGGCATGCGGCCGTGTGCGAGCGAGAAGCGCGCGGCAATCGCGCCGTCGTTGCACAGCGTGCGGATGTGGTCCCACTTGCCCAGGCCCATGGGGCCACGTGCTTCGTCCAGCGTGATGGCCACGCCAAACTCGGCAAACGCTTCGACGAAGATCTGCGTCGGGGCAAACGAGCCAAAGTCGACCACGGTGCCAGCCCAGTCCAGGACCGCGGCCTCGAGCCGCAACGGCGTGTTGCCAGGGTTGAGGCGGTCTGCGCCCGCCTGGCGCGCCGTGATTGGGGAGGAGTCACCCATGTTCTTGCTTCCTTTCTGCTTGTTGCTGTTCTGCTATGACGGACTACGAATTCAATGCGCCGCCGTGCGCCAGGCCTGCGTGCGGCGCACGATGCCGCGCATGGCCAGCTCCAGCAGCAGCGATACGACGATCGACGTGACAAGAATGAGCGTGGACATGGCCGCGGCGGGGCCGATGTCGCCGGCGTCGTCCATGTTCAGCACGGCCACGGACGCGAGCACGGTGTCCGGGCTGTAGAGGAAGATCACGGCCGACACGGTGGTCATGGCCGACACGAACAGATAGCGCGCGCACGACAGGACGGCAGGCAGACACATCGGCAGCGTCACGCGCCAGTAGGTGCGCAGCGCCGACACCTTGAGCGAGGCCGACACCGCCTCGAACACCGGATCGAGCTGCCCCAGCGACGCTACGGATGTCAGGTGCGCCGCCGTGGCGCAATGCATGATCGTGCAGAGCACCATCAGCGCCATGCCGCCATACAGGCCGTTGAGGGGATTGGCCGGATGGTTGAAGAAGAAGACATAGCCCAGACCGAGCACGAGGCCGGGCACCGCCATCGGCAGCAGCACGGCAAAGCGGATGGCCGCATGCAGCCACGATTGCAACCATCCTGCAGCCCGCGTCTTTTCGACCAGCCATGCACCGGTGAAGATCAGTGCGGTACCGAACACCGTGGTCAGCGCAGCCAGCTTCAGGCTGTTGCGATACGCCAGCCAGCCGCCGCCATCCATGTTGTCGAAGTCGTAGTTGCGCAGCGACAGCTCGAGGTTGTACGGCCAGAGCTTGACCAGCGACGCGCCAATGGCGGTGGCCAGCATCAGCAGAATCCCGCCGACCACCAACGCACTCAGCAACAGGAAAAGCCCGTCGCGCAGACGATCCGGCTGCGGGTGATATGGCTGTGCACGGCTGGCAAGCGCGGCGTGCTGACGACGCTGCACGATGCGCTCGACCGCAAAGGTCAGCAGCGCAGGCAGTAGCAGCATCAAGCCGATGACGGCGCCGCGCGCAAACTGCTGCTGGCCGACCACCGCCTTGTAGGCCTCCACAGCCAGCACCTGATAGCTGCCGCCCACCACGGTCGGCACGCCAAAGTCGGTCGCGACCAGCGTGAAGACCAGCGCGAAGGCGCCAAACAAGCCGTAGCGCGCGCCGGGCAGCGTGACCGTGCGAAACGTGCGCCACGGGCTTGCGCCCATGGCACGTGCGGCGTCATACAGCCGGCCGTCCGCCAGTGTGAGGGTCGCCAGCAGCAGCATCAGTGCATACGGAAACGTGTAAAACACCTCACCCAGCACGATGCCCCAGAAGCCATAGATGTTGCCGCCGTGCATCCATGCCTTGAACAGGCCCTGGTTGCCGAACAGGTAGACCAGCGCAATGCCCGGCAGCAGCGACGGTGCAAACAGCGGCAGCATCGCCAGCGTACGCATCGTGCCGCGTAACGGCATGCGCGTGCGCTGCACCGCGTAAGCCAGGGCAAACGCCAGCGGCACCACAATGGCGGCCACGGCGCCGGACACGGCCAGCGTACGGCCAACCATGTCGAGAAAATTCGGCGCCCGCACCACGTGGGCAACCAGCGCCAGGCCGTGCTCGTCTGTGCTGCGCACACTGGCAACCAGCCCCGTGGCCTGCAACAACATCATCGCTGTCGGCAACAGCAAGCCGATGGTGAGCAACAGCAGCCAGCCAAGCTTCATACCGGTCAGCACGGGCGTATCGGTACGCCAGAAAGGACGGCTCGCAGAGCGAACCGGGTCGGATTGCGTGGCTGCAACCACGTTGGCCTCGGGGGGCAGCATCGACATGGCGGCCTCAGGCATACACGCGCAGGCCGTCGCGCTCCAGCGCGATCCAAAGCTTGCTGTCAGCCAGGTCATTGCGGCCGGCTTGCAGGGCGTTCGATGCCACTTCGGCCACCAGCGGTGCATCGGCCAGGCCATCGATCGACAGCGTCACGCGCGTGCGGCTGCCCAGGTAGATCTGGTCGACCACGCGGGCGAGATGGCGGTTGGGAGCGTCGTCGTCGGGGTGCAGCGTGACGGCCTCGGGGCGGCAGAACAGGCGGCCTTGCATCGATCCGCCATCGGCGAAAGCCGGATCGAGTAGCAACGGTTGGCCGGCCAGCGTGGGCGTGCCGTCCTCCGCGCGTTCGAGCGGCAGCCAGTTGGCCTGGCCGACAAACCCGGCGACAAAGCCGGTGGCCGGGCGCGAATAAATCTCCGCCGGCGAGCCCGTCTGCTCAATGCGGCCGTTGGACATCACCGCGATGCGATCGGCCATTGCCATGGCCTCGTCCTGGTCATGCGTAACCATCAGCGTGGTGACGTTCAGCTTGCGCTGCAGGCGGCGCAGCTCGATGCGCAGGTGTTCGCGCACCTGGGCGTCCAACGCCGACATCGGCTCATCCAGCAGCAACAGCGACGGCGCGGGCGCCAGCGCGCGGGCCAGTGCCACACGCTGCTGCTGGCCGCCCGACAGCTGCGACGGGTATTTCGCCTCGCTGCCGGCCAGGCCGACCAGGGCGAGCATCTCCGAGACACGCGCCTGCATGCGCGCACGGTTACCGTTGCTGCTGTCCAGCCCGTAACCGACGTTCTGCGCAACCGTCAGGTTGGGGAACAGCGCGTAAGACTGGAAGACGATGCCGTAGTCACGCTCGCGCGGGGGCAGGTTGGAAATATCGCGGCCACCGGCGACGATCTGGCCGCCGTCGTGCGCCTCCAGCCCCGCAATGATGCGCAGCAGGGTCGTCTTGCCGCAGCCCGACGGGCCCAGCAGGCAGACGAATTCGCCCTGCGCGACATCCAGCGACACTCCATCGAGCGCCGTGAATGCGCCAAAGCGGCGCGAGACGCGTCGCACGGACAGGAACGGCGCGGCGGAACCCGACGTCGGGTTGATAACAGGCTGAGGTAGGGGCACGGGGGCGCAGACAGTGGCAAAAACGGTCGCCACTGTAGCCAGCCGACATGTACCCCTTGTGGCAGTTACCCCAAAAACGCCAATGCGCGCATTTCCGGATTTTGGTTCGTCTATGACGAGACCGGCCGGACTTCGCTCAGGAAGGCGGCAATCAGCCGCGCATCGCGCCGATCCTGCAGGCAGTACAGGTATTCGCTCAGCTCCGGCGCGCCGCCTTCGAACGGCAGCACACGCAGATCGGCGTGGCTCGGTACTTCCTGGCGGGCAATGACGCTCACGCCCAGGTTGCGCGTAATGGCCTCGCGGATGGATTCCCGGCTGCCGATCTCCACCGTGGAAGCCGGCGTCACGCCAGCCTGCGCCATCATCGTTTCGGTCATGGCGCGCGTGGTCGACCCGACTTCGCGCACCAGCAGCCGGCATTGCGACAGCACGCTCACAGGCACGCTCGTCCGGTCGGCGAGCGCGTGGCTGCGATGCACCACCAGCACGAGCGGATCGCGCGCCAGCTCAATGCGTAGAAAGCGCGCATCGTCCACCCGCTGCGACGACGAGGCCACGTCCACCCGGTACTCCTGCAGCGCCTCGAGCATCTGCACCGAATTGCCTGCTTCGATGCTGACATCGATGCCAGGGTGGCTCTTGCAGAAGCGGTCAACGATGTCGAGCACGTAATACGGCGCCGTCGCGCCGATGCGCAGGTGGCCCGATCCCATGTCGCCGGAGTTGCGCAGGAAGAAGTCGATCTCGGTTTCCTGGCGCACGAGCTGGTCTACCAGCGGCATCAGCCGTACGCCGGCATCGGACAGACTCAGCCGGCGACCACCCCGGTAGAACAGCTCGACGCCGTAGGCCTCTTCCAGGGCGCGGATCTGCGAAGTCACGGTCGGCTGCGACAGGCCAAGCTGCTTGGCAGCCAGCGTGATGCTGCCCAGGCGGGCGACCATGAAAAACGATTTGAGCTGCGCAACGAGCATCGGCGGGTGACGTATTGAGCGCGTTTGCGGCGCTGTGAATGAGCGGGCGGCCCATTCTAGCGGACGGCACCGTCGCCAAAGTGGCGCCGAGCTCCCTCCTCCGTTTTCTGCATCTACATCCCGCGGCTACGACTTTTTCAACCTTTTCGACAACGCAAACTTTGCGCACCCCCACATCGGGGGGAATTGGCGCCTGTGAGGGCGTCATTTCCACGGATCGAATCCGCCACTTCACCTTGAGAATCCGTCCGCATGTTGCGCTTGAGGCAGTCACGAGCCGCCCCTGTGCAGGCATTTGTTATGTGCGGAATTGGAGAGAAGTGGATGGAACGCAGCAGCAACAACGTGCGCGGCACGAAGCAATGGACCATCGCGATGATGGTGGCCGCGGCAGGTACTCTGGCCGCCTGTGGCGGCGGCGGTGGCGGTGGCGGCTCGGGGGCCACCCCGGCGTCCACACAAGGCTCGTCAGCCAATATCACCGTGGCGGCGGCGTGCAGCGGGTCGAACTGCGGCGCACTGGGCAATACCTACGCCGGCTCCGGCGTGGGCGTGTGGCAAGCCACCAATACGGGCGGAGCAGCCGGCTCGGTGCCAGTGTCGATCGCGGGGCTGACCGGTCAGAGCGTGACGCTCGTCTACACCAACCAGAGTGCGGCGGCTCAGCCGATGCCGTCCATCTCGCTGACAGGGCTGGGGCTGCTGAACGCCACGGGCACGCCAGTCCCGAAGACTGCCGCCGACGTGGCGGGCAATGACGCCAACGCCGCGTTCGACCGCCAGCTTTCCGATTTCAACATGCATGCGCTGGACGGATACGCCACCGGTGGTGGCCCCCTCAAGACGCAAGGCGCCTCCAACGATACGGTCCTGCGTCCGCAGTCGGTGGCCAGCGTCGGCACACAGCGCACGTGGAACCACCAGCAGCCGGACGGCACCGCCACCGTGCGCACGACCACGCTGCGCCAGCAAACCACGGCCACGGATGGTCGCGTCATCAACCTGTGGGTGGAAAACACCGAGTACGGCACGAGCAAGATCAGCGACGGCATCATCAACACGCTCATCACCAAGTTTGCTTCGGGCATGCAGTCGGTCTATACGCTGGCCACTTCGCTGGTCGGCCAGCCGTGGGGCAGCTATTCCAGCTCGGCCAGCCTGATCGATCCGAACCAGGCGCTCGACATCGTGGTGCTGAACATCCAGCCCGATAGCCAGCCCTATGGCCGCGTCGGCTACTTCTGGGCGCGCAACAACTTCACCACCAGCTCGCAGCCGCTGTCGAACCAGTCGCTGTCGCTGTATGTGGATTCAGAAACCATCTACCTGGGCGGCACAGACGGGCTGAACACCGTCATCTCGACACTCGGCCATGAGTTCACCCACATGGCCAACTTCTATCAGCGCGGCGTGCTGCACGGCTCGCAGTACATGTACGGCACGTGGCTGGAAGAAATGACGGCGATGACGATGGAAGACGTGCTCTCCAGCCAGATCGACCCCACCTTCAACAACGTGCGCGACAGCCGCTTCCCGGCCTGGCTGCAAAGCGCGTACGACTGCTCGCTGACGGCGTTTGATCCGTCGCTGTCTTCGTCGTGCCCGGGGTATCCGATTTCGGGCAGCCTGGGCGGCTTCCTGCTGCGCCAGTACGGCATTGCGTACTACACGAATCTGCTGCAGAACTTCTCGTCGACGGATTCGGCTGCGGTACTGAACAGCGCCATCCAGGCCGGCGGCGGTGCAGGCCTGGGCGATGCAACGGGCCGCTGGGGCACGGCGGTCGCGCTGCTGCCGGTGCCGGGCAGCCCGTCGGGCTTCGCGTATCCGGCTCGCTCGGACAGCGGCTTTTCGATCCCGGCGCTGAACGGCCCGAACTACAGCAGCCAGCGCACCATGCCGACGTCCGTACCGGCCACGCTGCAAGGCTTCGGCCAGTTCCCGGTCGCGCGCGGCACAAAGGCTGGCACGTACAGCGAGACGATCACGGTGCCGGCGTATTCAACGGTGTCGATCATCATCCATTGACAACGCGCGGCTAAGGAAGCGGGCTCCCTTCTGGTTCCGGCCCCCGCCGGAACCTTGAGAAGAGCGAAAAGAAAAGGCGCCGAGGGTTGAATGCCCTCGGCGCCTTTGCACTTGGCTACGTCAGGAACGACCCGACGCGGCTGCGACTACGCATTACATCTGCACGGTGTCGGCCACTTCCTTGAAGTCTTCGATCTGGTCGAAGTTCATGTACTTGTAGATCTTGTCGCCGTTCGCGTTAAGCACACCCATGTCGGCCATGTACTCCTCCTTGGTCGGAATCTTGCCCAGACGCGAGCAGATTGCCGCCAGTTCCGCCGAACCCAGATACACATTCGTGTTCTTGCCCAGACGGTTCGGGAAGTTGCGGGTCGACGTCGACATAACCGTCGCACCTTCGCGCACCTGTGCCTGGTTGCCCATGCACAGCGAGCAGCCCGGCATTTCGGTGCGGGCGCCGGCCGTGCCGAACACACCGTAGTGGCCTTCTTCGGTCAGTTGCTTCTGGTCCATCTTGGTCGGCGGCGCAACCCACAGCTTGACCGGGATGTCGCGCTTGCCTTCCAGCAGCTTCGACGCCGCACGGAAGTGGCCGATGTTGGTCATGCACGAGCCGATGAACACTTCGTCGATCGTCGCGCCGGCCACGTCGGACAGCGTCTTCACGTCGTCCGGATCGTTCGGGCAGGCCACGATCGGCTCGTGGATGTCAGCCAGGTCGATCTCGATGACGGCGGCGTACTCGGCGTCGGCATCCGGCTGCAGCAGTTGCGGATCGGCCAGCCATGCTTCCATCGCCTTGATTCGGCGCTGCAGGCTGCGCGGGTCTTGGTAGCCCTGCGCGATCATCCACTTGAGCAGCGTGATGTTGCTGTTCAGGTATTCGATGATCGGTTCCTTGTTCAGGTGCACCGTGCAACCGGCGGCCGAACGCTCGGCAGAGGCGTCCGACAGCTCGAACGCTTGCTCGACCTTCAGGTCAGGCAGGCCTTCGATTTCGAGGATGCGGCCCGAGAAGATGTTCTTCTTGCCTTGCTTGGCGACCGTCAGCATGCCCTGCTTGATCGCGTACAGCGGAATCGCGTTCACAAGGTCACGCAGCGTAACGCCCGGCTGCATCTTGCCCTTGAAGCGAACCAGCACCGATTCCGGCATGTCCAGCGGCATCGTGCCGGTGGCAGCCGCGAAGGCGACCAGGCCCGAGCCTGCCGGGAAGCTGATGCCGATCGGGAAGCGCGTGTGCGAGTCGCCGCCGGTGCCGACGGTGTCGGGCAGCAGCATGCGGTTCAGCCACGAGTGGATCACGCCATCGCCCGGGCGCAGCGCAATACCGCCACGCGTGCTGATGAAGTTCGGCAGCGTCTGGTGCGTCTTCACGTCCACCGGCTTCGGATACGCAGCGGTGTGGCAGAACGACTGCATGACGAGGTCGGCCGAGAAGCCCAGGCACGCCAGGTCCTTCAGTTCGTCGCGGGTCATCGGGCCGGTGGTGTCTTGCGAGCCGACCGAGGTCATCTTCGGTTCGCAGTACGTGCCCGGACGGATGCCCTGGCCTTCCGGCAGGCCGCACGCGCGACCGACCATCTTCTGCGCGAGCGAGAAGCCCTTGCCGCTGTCGGCCGGCTGATGCGGCAGGCGGAACAGCGTCGACGGTGCGAGGCCCAGCGCTTCACGCGCCTTGGCGGTCAGGCCGCGGCCGATGATCAGCGGAATGCGGCCGCCGGCGCGCACTTCGTCGAACAGCACGTCCGACTTGACCTGGAATTCGGCGATCACCTTGCCGTCCTTCAGCGCCTTGCCTTCGTACGGGCGCAGTTCGACCACGTCGCCCATATTCATTTGCGACACGTCGAGTTCGATCGGCAGCGCGCCGGCATCTTCCATCGTGTTGTAGAAGATCGGGGCGATCTTGCCGCCGAGGCACACGCCGCCGAAACGCTTGTTCGGAACGTAGGGAATGTCTTCACCGGTGAACCACAGCACCGAGTTGGTGGCCGACTTGCGCGAGGAGCCGGTGCCGACCACGTCGCCGACGTAGGCGACCAGGTGACCCTTCTCCTTCAGCGATTCGATGAACTTGACCGGGCCGCGCTTGCCGTCTTCTTCCGGCGTGATGCCAGGGCGTGCGTTCTTCAGCATCGCCAGCGCGTGCATCGGGATGTCCGGGCGGGTGGTGGCGTCCGGTGCCGGCGACAGGTCGTCGGTGTTGGTTTCGCCCGTGACCTTGAACACGGTGATGGTCAGGCTTTCCGGCACTTCCGGACGGCTCGTGAACCATTCGGCGTCGGCCCAGCTCTGCAGCACGGCCTTCGCATGCGCGTTGCCCTTGTCGGCGAGTTCCTTCACGTCATGGAACTGGTCGAACATCAGCAGGGTTTTCTTCAGTGCGTCGGCAGCGACGGCGGCGACGGCGTCATCGGACAGCAGCTCGATCAGCGGCTGAATGTTGTAGCCGCCCAGCATCGTGCCGAGCAGTTCGGTGGCGCGGGCACGCGAAATCAGCGGGCTAGCGGTTTCACCCTTGGCCACGGCGGCCAGGAAGCCAGCCTTCACGCGGGCGGCTTCGTCCACGCCGGCGGGCACGCGATGGGTAATCAGGTCGAGCAGCGTCTGCTCTTCACCGGCGGGCGGGTTGGTCAGCAGCTCGACCAGTTCGGCGGTCTGCTGAGCCGTCAGCGGCAGGGGAGGAATACCGAGCGCGGCGCGGGCGGCCACGTGAGCGCGAAAGTTTTCAAGCATGGGAGACCTGCTGAGATGACGTTACAGGGGAATCTTTTCGGGCACCCCGAGGCTGGTCCGGGCGCCGCTTGGGCGCGATTCTAATCGCAATACCCCACCCGGTCAAATGTCTTATATCTTATATAAGAGTCAAGCAAATGATCCGCGGCCTTCCGCCCACTGAAGCCTCTTCGGTCTTCCTCAAGTTCCAGGCGAACATGCCGAAGAAAGATTCCGATGTATAGCGGCAAGCACATCACCTGCTTGCCGACATTCAAACAAGAAGAATCAGCCATGCGAGTCGATCCCTCACTCACGCCCAACGCCGTGCCGCCTGCGGCGAGCCGCCCATCCAGCGCCTCAGCAGCGAATGAAGCTGCGGCTCCATCCACCTCGAAAGGCAACGACATCCGTTCGAACACGGACCAAGCGCAATCATCGACTGGCTTGAATCCATCATCGAGCGACGCGGGCACGTCCAGCGACAGCCCTGTGGTCAAACAGTTGAAAGCACAGATCAATGCGCTGCGGCAGCGGCTATCAGCATTGCAACGCCAGATGGAAGCCGAATCGAAACAAGCCACTGTCGACCAGGAAGCGGCTGCCCGGCTTCAGGCGCTGTCGACGGAGGCAAGCTCGGTCTCTGCGGCACTTGAAACTGCGATCGGCCAACTTGCACAGGCGCAGCAAGCGGAAGGCAAGCGTTCGGGAAGCCTGTTCTCCACGACTGCCTGAGAAGGCGGCAATACACCTCGAGCGCCAGCGACGCGCCCTGCCCCCGCTATCCCGCCGTGGCGCGAAGTTTCGGCGATGCATGGCGGGACGTCCGCCTATCTTGGGTACCGGCCACCCAGCGCTCCACGCTCTCTTTCCAGCGATAACGGCCTACCTGCCTTCGGCGCGTATCTCGAGCGGATTCTGCGGATATGCCGCACGGCACAGCTCTAGAACTTCAGTGCGAAACCATTGATGCGCCGGATCGTGATCAAGGCGCGGATGCCAGATCTCTGAAATGGTGAAAGCGGGTATCGCCAGCGGCAGTTCGAAATACTGCAACCCATTGGCCGCCGTGAAATCCGTTACAAAGGCATTCCCCAGGCAGGAACGTGGAACGGCGGCGAACAAGTCCGAATGGCGCACCAGTTGCATCGCGCTCATATAAGACGGCACCACGATTGCCACCTTCCGCCGAAGGTTTGGCGGCTCCAATGACACGTCGATCGCATTTTCCGTTTGGCCTGTCCGCGAAACCATGACGTGGCCACATGCTGCCCATTGTTCCAGGCTGACGGGCGCAGCGCCGAGCTGAGGATGGCCCGCGCGACACACCCCCACATAGCGATCGCGGAAAAGCGGCCGGGTACGGACCTCAGGAGCAGCTGTCCGGACAATACCGATCTCCAGATCAATCGCTCCGTCCCGCAGCGGCTGCGCGTTCCAGTCCGGCTTGGGCGTGAAGCGGACCTGCACGCCCGGCGCGGCGCGTTGGAGGCGATCCATCAACGCCGCGCCAAGCAGATCGACGAAGCCCTCACCGGCGCGCACGGTGAAACATTGCGCAAGGGTGGTCACGTCGAACCGATGTTCAGCACGACTGAGCGCCGCCTCTGCTTCACGGGCCAGTGCAGGAATACGCTGGCTCAGTTGCTCGGCATAAGGTGTCAGCACCAGCGCGCGGCCAGCCTGCAACAGCAAGGGATCGCCCGTCGCGACGCGCAAGCGCGAAAGCGTGCGGCTCATGGCAGAGACGCTGAGATTCAGACGCCGGGCCGCACCGGTAACACTACGCTCGCTGAGCAATGCATCCAGTGCGGGCAGGAGGTTGAGATCAACGCGTGACATGCGGCCAGAATAATCGAAAACGCATCGAACCATGGCGTCCGGTGCAATCGTGGATTGCCAGCCAGGCGTCTGGTGCAAGACGCGAGTTCTGTCGACAATGCATTGCATCACCTGTGCACAACGGAGAACGCCTTGCCCGACGCTCCCATCCACACGCCTACCGTTTTGCTGATCGGCGCCTCACGGGGTCTTGGCTACGCCATGGCCGCCGAATTCCTGAAAAACGGATGGAATGTCGTGGGCACGGTCCGCGCCGGCAGCAGCCGGACGCTCTTGCATGATCTCGCCAATGCGCATCCGGACCGGATCGAGATCGAAACGCTGGATATCACGCGGCCCGAGCAGATCCAGGCCTTGCGTGAGCACCTGTCCGGCCGGATGTTCGACGTTCTGTTCGTCAACGCGGGGACAACCAACCCGGATCCGACGCAGACCATCGGCGAGGTCTCCACGGAGGATTTCGTGGCGCTGATGATCACCAATGCGCTCAGCCCGATGCGCGTGGTCGAACGCATGGCCGATCTTGTTCCGCCGGCCGGCCTGATCGGGATCATGTCGTCGGGGCAAGGCAGCATTGCCGACAACGAATCCGGCCAGCGCGAGCTCTATCGCGGCAGCAAGGCGGCGCTGAACCAGTTCATGCGCAGCTTCGCAGCGCGCCAGGCGCACACGCCCTTGGCCATGCTGCTGATCGCCCCCGGTTGGGTACGCACCGACCTCGGCGGCCCCGAGGGCCGATTGTCAATCGAGGAAAGCGTTCCGGGCGTCGTGAACGTGATTCTGAACAAACTGGGGCGGCCGGGCCTCGAATATCTCGACTATCGCGGCAGGACTGTCCGCTGGTAATTGGGATGGACTGCTTTGGAGAAAACGGCTTTCCACATACTTGCCGCACGATGCCAGAGGATGCGCTCAACGATCCGACCGCTCGACCACGACCTCGCTGACCTGAACCACCGGTGCGATGTCGGTGTAGTTGGCAATGTCACCCATGATCTCAGCGCCGTGCTCTTGCATGGCAGTCTGGAAGCCTTCGGCCGAATCGCAGATCAACGCGCACATCGCCACGAAGGCAGGCGGTGTACCGGGCGCTCCACCGGCCAAGCCTTTTTCGACGGTGTAGTAGGCGCAGGCACTGCCCAACCTCGCCTTCACCATCGGCATGTGCCGGTCGCGATAATAGGCGTGGCCGAAGCGCGCGCCTTCAGTGTACGGGTACATCACGGTGACCTTGATCATGCGGTTCTCCTTGCCATCATTGGCGTCGTCGCCGAGCGATTCTCGAGACTACTGGCGATCATACCGCCTTGAGCTCGACGGGGCTTGGGACATCCGTTCGGGCCGAACTGGAAAGCCCGCTACACCGGCATGCTCATCGTCCTGAAGGTCGACGATGCCAATGAGCCGGTTGTGGCTTGGGCGATCAAGCTGCGCAAGTCAACAGACCATTTGCGCCGCGCGCATTCCTTGAAGCCCGGGTAAGCACTCAAGCGCTACGCGCCAGCGTCATCTGGCTCGCTTCAACACAATTTCTCCAGAGCCCCCTCCCGAGGCGGCAGGCGTGGTCCATCGCAATTCATCTCCCGAGAGGACGAACGGCCTGCGCTGCTCTACCCCGTTCCAGTTCGGAAATGTGCTCGTCTCAATGCGGAAGGTGATGGTTCTGTCCGCTTGATTTACGACGTAGCTGCCAAAGTGCGCAATCGAACCTTGCGCTACCGCGCGATACTCGTCCGCACTGCCCTTCATGCGGTCGTTGGCGACGTACTTTGGCAGGTCGGCGCGTGAGTTCACCAGCGCGTAGTGACCGTGGCCGTCAAAGATGACGAGGCCCTGCGGATGCGGCCCATACATGGGCGCGCGACTGCCATCTGGGCGAACAGTATCGACCGAGACATACGTCCAGGCGCCGGCCAGTTGCTCATCAAGCGGCTTTTCACCCAATGCGACGCAGGATTGGAGCGCTAGTCCCGTAAGCACGAACATTGAAACCGTGATGAAGGTGTACAAGCGTTTCATTGGGCCCTCCGCTCGAGCAATGCCGACCGTAACACCCAATATAGGCCGCAAGCCGGAAAAGACGACCGCGAGCCGGCCCTTTTCACGCTCCCTCGGCCCGCCGGAGGAACTGCCATAAGCGGTACGCTGCGCTCCTCACGCCAGGGCAAGCAGACGCTGTAAGCATCTGCCTCCCGGCGTTCCCGCGCCTGTCGATACTCACGACGACACCTACGTACCGAGCGACGATAACTGGTCCGTGTCGTACCGGGCGCGAAGCTCGGCAATCCTTGCAGAGTCCGCTCCATTACCCCCCGCCACGATGTCGGCAATCTCCTCGAAATAGCGCTCGTGCCCGGGCGGCGACACGGTGAGCAGAACACGCACCGGCTTGCCGGAAGTATTGCCGATGTTGTGCGGGACGCCGGGCGGCAGGAAGAGGTAGGCACCCGGCGTCGCGCGCACTCGCTGGTCGCCAACTTGCCAGTCGCACTCGCCCTCCAACACATAGTAGGTTTCCTCCTGCACGCGATGCACGTGCATCCCGGTGGAAAAGCCGACCGGGATCGTCCATTCGAACATCGACGTGTAGCGGGTACTCTCTGCGGTGACGAGGAAGGCCATGGGTTGCCCGGCAAGCCGCACCTGCCTACCCTCTCCGGGCATTCGGATAATCGCTTCTGCAGTCATGATGAACCTCCACGAGTTCAGGGTATGGAAGAGTGTCTTGACTCTGCATCTGTGCCGCCGAAAGGTCGTGAATCTCATCCGAATTTATTGCAAAATTTTGCCGAAGCTACGGACACCGTCACCATGTCAGGCACTTACAAGTTTGAGCAGTTCGCGCTCGATGCCGAGGCAGGAATCCTGTTTCGCGGTGGCGAGCCAACGCTTCTCGGCCGGCGCGCGGTTGCCTTGCTGCACCTGTTGCTTGAGCATGCTCCTGCGCCTGTGAGCAAGGATGCGCTGATTGAAGCGGCGTGGCCAAAGCTGGTGGTCGAGGAGAGCAACCTCACGGTGCAGATCGCAGCGCTGCGCCGCGTGCTCGCTCAAGACAACGGTGCAGGCTGGATCGAGACGTTGCCCCGCCATGGCTATCGCTATGTTGGGCCGCCTGCCACGCGTGCTCAGCATGGGGCGGGCTATACGGCGCAGTGGTCCGCCGGACAGATGCTGGAAAAGCCATCGATCGCGGTACTGCCATTCGAGAACACAGGTGATGCCGAATGGTTTGCCGATGGGGTGGTCGACGACATCATCACCGGCCTATCGCGCATCAAGTGGCTGTTCGTGATCGCACGCAGCTCCAGCTTCATCTACCGAGATCGCTCCATCGACGTGAAGCAGGTTCGCCGCGATCTTGGCGTGCGTTACGTGCTCGAAGGCAGCGTGCGCAGAAGCGAAGACCACGTGCGGATTCACGCACAGCTTGTCGATGCGGAAAGCGGTGTGCATGTCTGGGCAGATCGATACGATCGCAAGCTCGGTGATGTGTTCGCCTTGCAGGACGAGATCGCGTTGGCGGTGGTCGGTGCGATCGAGCCGAGCTTGCGTCGTGCCGAGGTAGAGCGGATCCGCCGCAAACGGCCGGATAGCCTTGATGCCTACGAGCTCGTGTTACGCGCCCAACCCGACGTTGATTCCGGTATGCCCGACCGCGCGGCAAACGCCCTGCCGCTGCTGCACCGCGCAATGGCGCTGGACCCCACGTACGCACTTGCTTACGCGCTTGCAGCAATGTGCTATCACAACCGCTTTCTTCGAGCTGGCCTGCAAGAAGCGGACCGCGCCGCATCGATACACCACGCACGCCTTGCGCTGGAGCACGGCCGCGACGATGCGTTGTCGCTGACATTCGCCGGTTTCTCGCTCGGCATGGATGCACACGATCGCGCTGCGGCTTTTGCGGCGCTGGAGGCTGCGCTATCGCTCAGCCCTTCGACCGCACTCGCCCACATCTTCGGCAGCGTCCTCTACAGCTGGGCAGCCGTGGCAGATCGATCAATCGAATGGGGCGAGCGCGCCTTGCGCCTCAGCCCATTCGACTCCTGGGCATTCGCTGCATTCGGTTCACAGGCATTAGGGCACTTTCTTCAGGACGAGTTGCCAGCAGCAGCGAAAGCGGCCTATCTGGCGGTGCAATCAAACCCGGGCCACAGCATCAACTACGTCATCCTGATCGGGCCATTGGTTGGCCTCAATCGGCTGGACGAAGCTCGAACCGCCGCGGCACGCGTGCTTGAATTGCACCCGACTTTCCGCTTCGAGCGACAGTTCAGCGGAGTCGACTGCGCGCCCGCGCTCGCCTCGAAACTGGGCCATGCGTTGAACTTGGCCGGATTGCCTGCATAGCTGCAAGAGCGCAGGTCTGCAGAGCACCGCCGCGACTTACCGTCATTACGATTTCGGAAGTTTGACCATCAGTCGTCGCGGACCAGCCCCCTCCTGGGCTAGCTTGTCCAGCGGATTGCGCAGGCGGCACCGGTCAATCGACAAGCAGCCACAGCCAATGCAATCGTCCAATGTGTCGCGCAGCTTCTTGAGTTGAGCGATGCGCTCATCAAGATCACTGCGCCATGTCGTCGACAATCGCGACCACGCTTCGCGGTCCGGAATGCTGCCCTTGGGCAGTTTGTCCAGCGCAGCCGCTATCTCACCCAAAGAAATTCCGACACGCTGCGCTACACGCACAAACGCTACGCGGCGCAGGACGTCGCGCGAATATCGGCGCTGGTTGCCCGTCGTGCGGTGACTTTCGATGAGTCCTTTGGTCTCGTAGAAATGCAGTGTCGACACGGGTACGCCGCTGCGGCGGGATACCTCTCCCACGCTCAACGTGAGCGGAATACCCATTTCTTCCAAGGGATGCTTTTTCATGCGCGAACCTCTTGACCTCAACCTTACTTGAGATTTTAGAGTACGGCGGTATCTTTTATCCACGCCTAATAACGAGGTTCAGCATGACATCCGCACAAGCTTCCGACGACTCACACATGGCGGTTTTCCGCATCGGCCGCTTCGCCGTGCCTCCCGCCGCGATGCCGGCTTTCATGGAGCGCATCCAGCAAGCGAGGGCCCTGCTCGCGGCCCAACCAGGTTGTCTGAAAAGCTCAGTGCTGACGCACACAGCCGGCGCCACCGAGTTCAACGTGGTGTCCATCGTCGAATGGGCCAGCCTCCACGCGATGGAGACCGCGAAATCCGCAATCGAGGCGCAGCAGATTCAGCAGGGGTTCGATCCAGAAACGTTCCGTCGTGACCTGGGCATCAGGGCTGATACGGCTGTGTATTCGGTCGCGCCAAATTAAGAAACGCGCGGTATTGAGCGCGTTGTCTTGCCATTCACACCGCGCCAACCACAGTCTCAGGCCGTTCCGACCGGCGCCGCAATCATCTGCCCACTGCTGTCCAAGCGGAAGAATGCGACTGCATCGCGAAGCTGGCGCCCATGATCCTCTAACGAAGCAGACGCTGACGCGGCCTGCTCCACAAGCGCGGCATTCTGCTGCGTCATCTCATCCATCTGGGCAATCGCAAGGTTGATCTGCTCGATACCTCTGCTCTGTTCAACTGAGGCTTCGGCGATCTCGCTCATGATGCCTGTCACCCGTGCGATAGCCGATGTCACTTCAGACATTGTCGCCCCGGCCTCAGACGCCAATTGGGCACCATCTTCAACCTTGCTGACAGAGGCAGTAATCAAATCTTTGATTTCCTTCGCAGCCGTGGCCGAACGTTGCGCAAGTGCACGAACTTCACCTGCCACCACTGCAAAGCCGCGGCCTTGATCCCCCGCGCGGGCGGCCTCCACGGCGGCATTGAGCGCAAGAATGTTCGTCTGGAATGCAATACCTTCGATGATGCCGGTGATGTCAGCGATCTTGCTTGACCCATCACTGATTTCGGCCATAGTGCTCACGACCTTCCCAACCACGACACTGCCCTTCTGAGCGATGTTGGCAGCGCTGCTCGCCAGCGTGCTTCCCTGCTGGGCGTTGTCGGCGTTCTGCCGGACAGTCGCAGTGAGCTCTTCCATGCTGGAGGCTGTTTCTTCCAGCGAGCCGGCCTGTTCTTCTGTGCGCGTAGATAGATCGAGATTGCCCGCCGCGATTTGGCTGGTTGCAGACGCCATCGTGTCAGCCCCCGTGCGCACATGGCCGACGACGCGCAAGAGGCTTGCGTTCATCTCGCTCAGTGCACGCAAGAGGCGACCGGTTTCATCTTTGCCGTGGGTATTGATCTGCTGCGTCAAATCTCCGCGTGCTACGGCCTCGGTTGCCGAGACGGCAAAGCCAAGCGGCACAGTAATGCTGCGCGTGATGAAGAATGCAAGCATGACTGCGGCTACGATGGCGACAATCGTCACCACGATAATCGTTTGCTCTGCGATTTGCGCAAGATGGGTGACTGTCTCGCCCTGCGCCCGCGTGCGCTCCATACCAATGTTGATGAGCGCGTCGAGCGCTTGGCCAATCGGCTTGTCGGCCCCTGCAACGCCTTTGTCTCGGGTTTCAATGGATGCGCCTGATTCGACAAGGGCATCGAGCTTGGCCAAAGAAGCCCGGTAGCCCTTCGTTGCAGTCAGAAGCGTCTCGACGGCGCTTTCTTCGGTGGACGCAAATGCCCCCATGCGAAGTGAAATCTGCGCAGCCTTATCAATATCGTCCAGATTCGCCAAGAACTTGGCACGGTAATCGCCACCTCTCAGGACATAGTCCTTGTAGTTGTGAACAGCATCGCCGAACGTGTCTCTCGCCTGTTGAAGCAAACGCAGTTTCGCTACGGTGATCGACTCATATCCCCTCCACTCGCCAACGATTGCCGAGAGCCTGGCATAGGCGATGCCGCCGAGCAGCGCGGTAAGCAAAGCTGCAATCAGAAACGCAATGGCCAGACGGGCACCGATACGTAGGTCACCAAAACGGGGCAGCATCGTGCTTCTCCTGCTCAGGGCTCAGTCGATGGACGGGGGCAGCGGCCTACCGGCCGTTGTCGACACAACCTTTTTGATTGTGCTTTACGGCCATACGGCAGAGCTGGCACTTTCTGGACTATCCAAAGGAACTAAGCACAGGGTCAAGCGCTTCATGAGAGCGGGCGCGCAGAGGACACATGCGCCTATACAGTGGCCGTAGGAGCCGATGGCGCACCGGCAGGCACCTTGTATCGGTTGTAGCCCCACAGGTATTGCTGAGGAAAACGCCTGACCATCTCTTCCATTTCTGCATTGATCCATGCGGCCTGCGCTTCGGCGCCATCGGGAAGCGGGCCAGTCAGGCGCTTCACGTGCATCCGCCAGCCGCGCCCGCCGGGCAGGCGCTCGCCGGCGGCAATAATGAGGGCTGCGTTCGTCTGCTTGGCGAGTTTGCCCGGCAGCGTCATGGTGTACGCCGGCCGGCCAAAGAACGGAACCCACACACCGTCGCCCTTTGGGGCCTGATCGGGAAGAAGGCCGACCGCATCACCCTGGCGCAATGCGCGTACGAACGATCGCACGCCTTCAGATGTTGCTGGCACTGCCTTCAAGTTCGAAGTCTCGCGCACGGCATCCAGCAAGCCGCGCAGCAAGGCTTTGCGATGCGGGCGAAACATGATTGTTAGCGGAATGCGTTGTGCCGCATAGCGTGCGGCCAACTCAAAGCAACCCAGGTGGGGGGTGAGCATGATGAGCCCATTGCGCTCGGCCAATGCCTCCTGGATGACGTTCCAATCCTCGCAAATCACCTGGGCCATGCACGCATCGCTACGAAACCAAACCCTCGGCAATTCGCTCATCATTGCACCGGTTTCTGCTGCTGCCTGCCGCGCAAAGCGGGGCGCATTGAATCCGGCCTGCGCAGCATTGCGCTGGACATGACGGCGATATCCGCCGGGTAAGGCATAGAGAAGCCGCCCGCCCGCGCGCCCGATGCCGTGGATGATGCGTAATGGCAGCGAGGAAAACAGCCTCAAGAGAACAGGTAGCGCGCGCTGAGCGAATTGGGATGGGCGATGCACGGTGTTGCACTCCAGGAGTCATTTGGCTGACTTGCTGCCAGGCATTTCTGAGAGCCTCGGCCAGGACGCCGGGGGCTAGCGAACCTATGAAGGCGCTCACGGCTCGAGCGACCAACCCGGGTTGGGCACGCTTTTCCCCTCGCGATACGTCCAGCTCGCCCCGCACGTGCGGCATGTGAACGTGCTCACCGTGACCGCCGCGGTCTTGGACGCCTTGATTCTCTGGGTATCGGTGATTCGTAAGAAGGCATGACCGGACGCACCAAGTCGGTGGACTTCAATCGCAAGGCAAGCGCGGCAGAGTGTCATGCCAATTCCTCTCTTAAATAACGTGGGCGCGATGTAGCGCGAAGAGCATTCGTACGCTTCGTCTTTCGTCTAGACGCCAAAGACAGGAGCACCGTACTTCAACAGCAATTGCTCGATCTGATTCATATCATCGGTGCGCGGTGTTCTGTCTTCTGTCACGCGTGACGGCCCACCATAGACGGCAGCAACATGCCTGCGCACCGTCAGTACATCATTGGCCGGTGGCGCGACGATGACGGCATCACCCGGTACGTGTCGATAGCTGCCATCTTTCCAGCCCTCGGGCGTCAGATGCAGCTCTTCCCACTCTTCGCTAACAGACATGGTGATTTCCTTCCGGTTGACAGCTGGGTTGCGCCTGCTCTTGCCGCAAGCGGAAAAGCCGCGCGGGGCGGCTTTGGCGGTTCATTTCTTGTGATGGGGCGCCAAGCGTGCGATGGCTGCCCTTCCTGCAAGCCGTGCAGCATTCCTTGCGAGCGCTTCCGTGCCATGTACGTTGTGACGCATCGAGACGTTGGCGAGGATGCGTTCCGTGCCATCCCTGTACTCATTGATGAGGTAGGTGGCAAACCAGACGCCTGGTTCTTGTTCAATTGGGTACACGGACACCGTGTACGGGGAGTCGATTTTGTTCAATACACTGCTAGATTTCGGGCGAGAGCTGATGCAGGCATGAAGCGCCTGAGCAAACCAGTTCCTGCTGATGAGCTACGCCACGATGGGTAGGGCCAACGCCTTTGGGTCATGCATACAAATGCACGGAGCAAGCGATTGGCAACGAGGTGACCGTACTTGCGTAGGCTGGCACGCCTAGTACATGCGCGCTGGGTACGGAGCGGATAAACCGCCGGTCAGGTAGGTGATGAGCCGTGCGGCCCAAGATGATTCGGGTGTACGCCCGACGGGTGGCCAGCGTTTGATGAGTCTTCTTTGCCAGGCACCCAGCCCGATCGATTCGAAGAACGGGTAAAGGTTGCGCATAGTAACAGCTTGTCGCAATCACTGCTCTATGGGCCCCTCAATGGCTCGCGTTGCGGGTAGCAATGGAATGCCACTGCTCGACCTTCACAACCGAACGCGGCGGCGTATGGACAACATGGAATGGTTGCAAAGAGCGGCCCCATCCACATTCACGACTTATTTCCGGGTTTACCTCCTTTTCAATTGACAGAACCTTGCGATGCCGGTAAACCTTGCGTCGCAGGCTTTTCAAGCAGTTACTCCGATGTTCTGGGTTGTCACGCTAGGCGACACCTTTTTCTCATTGTTCCTTCCTTGATTGTCATGCCTGGTGAGCATGGGCTCGACCAGAACATTTAAGGAATCCAACATGGAAACCGGTATCGTAAAGTGGTTCAACGACTCCAAGGGCTTCGGCTTCATCACCCCTGACGCAGGCGGCAATGATCTGTTTGCTCATTTCTCTGAAGTTCAGGGCAATGGGTTCAAGTCGCTTCAAGAGGGGCAGAAAGTCAGCTTTGTATCGGGCGTAGGCCAAAAAGGCCCGGTCGCGACCAAGATTACGGCGAACTGATCGCTATCGCGCGCAATAAAAAAACCTCGCTACGCGGGGTTTTTTTTCGTCGCTCACTCATCTGGCGCTAGCCCCGACACGCAGCCGTGCATATATGGGAGTACAGTGAGCCCCACCACTCTCATGCTCCGCACACGGACGCTTGCCCGTTGATGCTCCGACTGGCGATGTAAGTCATGGAGATCCGTGATGCTCGACCTTGTCGCGTTTACCAAGCCGGTGCTCGATGAAATTACCGGGCAGGATGTGCGGACCTGGCTCTTCGAACCGAGTGTGCTCGGCGCAAACTGGCAAGTGCCTCAGTTCGATAGCCGTATCTGGCACGTGAGGACGTTGACGATCGCGTTTGCGCACGATGCCATGAATCAGTTGATGCACGCAGACCGGCAAGACCTCGGTCAGTTGCAGCGCATGCTTGACCGTTTTCTACGGGCACAGTTGGGCGCGCATGCCCAAGCGGACCGTGGAGATCGGATGCTCGTGATCACCGTCGATCATTTGGGGGCGGACTCATAACTAACTGCCCCGGCCAATCAGCAGATTGCTGTGGCCAGTCAATGTCGATATCCAGCCGGGTATCGATCACGTCCACCATCGGTTGGAGCCATTCATGAATGCAAGCCCGTCAGCCACGTACAAGGGTTTCGACCTGTATCCATTGGTATACAGGACCGAGATGGCCCAGTCTTGGCCGCGCAAGCGTGCCGATCGTACCTTCAACGCATCTGTGGTGATCTGCCTAGCAGGTCATCAACCAGGAGCCGAGCACTCGCGCGTTTTTCGAATGACACCCACCGTTTGGGAGAATGTCGGCACCGCGAGGCGGGGGGCGCTGAAGTTCGGCGAGGACGTCATCAATGGCCTGGTACCCGGCGAATCGGTGGCGTCGCTGTAAGGGGTGCAACGTGTTTCTGTTGCCCTTGCTTGATTGATATTGCGTTGGCGAGGCGCGTTGCTCGCATGACAAACCAGGAAGCAAGATGAATCATGCGACCGACAAGACCAGCTTTCTCTGCACACTCCCCGGAGCGGCAAAAGGCATGGCGTACTCCATCACTGTGGGCTTTGTCCGCGATGGAGAGCCGAACTGCGTCCAATTCACCAGTTTCGTGGGGGAAGGAAGGCGGTCCTTCAGGGTGTTGGCAAGCGCGCCGGATCTAGTCTCGGCAGCCATGGGCGGCATTGAAAGCTTGTGTCGCCTGGCCATCGCGCAAGTTATCCGAGACAGCCTCCACGCGAAAACCGCACAAGGTGACCATACCCTCGATATGCACGTGCAGCCTTGGCAAGGAGACCTCAAACCAGCGGGATCACGGGGCGCATGAATGGCCGCGCAATCCGCATTCGCTCGTTCGCGGATAGTTCAATGGAGCAAGCGGAAAGAGCGTACAGTGAGGCCACCCCTTTTCAACGGAGATTGCTGTGGATGCCTATCCGACTTGCCGCTATAAGGGGTTCGATGTTTACCCCCTGATCTACCTCTTTGACCCGCCTCGTGAATGGCATGAGCGGCGTCCCGATCGGTCTTACAGTGCTTCCGTGTTGATTTGCCAGGAAGGGATGCCGCCCAGTACCGAGCATTCTCGTATTTTCGCGCTGCAGGCCGATCATTGGGAGAGCATTGGTATCGCCAGACGGGCGGCAACGAAGATGGCGGAAGCCATCATTGATGGATTTATCCCGGGCCAGTCAATGGTTTCCGCGTAGTTTCGCCGATCGGCAGTTCGGGGCAGCGCCGTTACTGCTGGGTGCACGCACCAGTGACCTACAGGGCCCGTTCCCGCTCCCGCAACCACCTCAGTTTCTCTGTATCCCGCTCCGCCCCGCCGAAGAGATCGGGACGTTTCCCGCATCCTCTCCCGGCGGCTCACATCGGCCAGCGGCGCCATCGCCCACGCACGGGCGGTGGCTGATCCTCAACTGCGCGGGCACGGGCGTCGGCGCGGCATGGGGAGCGATCTGGCAAGCGAACACGGCTTCAGCGTCACTCTCGAACACTCGCAACGTCACCGCCGAGATACCTGCACCATGCATAGGCGTGAGGAGCGTCCCGTATGGTTGATGCGCGTAAATGGCCGGGATAGACTGCGCCGACGTTTTACAACAAGGTAGGAGTGCAGACGTGGCGTCGATGCCTTCGGAGCTGTTGCGGGTGGTGGTGCTGGGAGGATCGGCAGGTAGCCTGGATGCGTTGCGTACGATTGCGGCCGCGCTGCCAGAAAACCCTGGGTTCGCGGTACTCGTCATTACGCATCTCGACCCGAACCAAGAGAGCCAACTGGCCGGCATCCTCCAAGCGGATTCGCGCATGCCGGTTGAAAGACTCGTTCATCTGCGCAAAATCGAACACGACCGGTTCTATGTGCTGCCCGAGAACGCCGGTGTGATTGCACTTGACGGTCATTTCCGGCTCACGCGCCGGCAGGCTGGCCTTCACCTGCCGATCGATGCCTGCTTGGCGTCGCTCGCCCAGGATCCCGACGTCAACGGCGCAGCGGTCATCCTTTCCGGCATTGGTCAAGATGGAGCCAGCGGCCTTGTCGACCTTAAAGCCTCCGGCGGCTTCGTCATCGCCCAGCAGCCGCAGTCGGCCAGCCAACAAAGCATGCCGGCCGCGGCAATCGACACCGGTCTGGTCGACGAGGTGTTGCCACCGGAAGACATAGCCCAGTGCCTGGTCCGGCGCTTTGGTGAAGCGCCCCAACCCGAGACCGCCAACGCCCAGGCAGGCGACGCCGACGCCCTCGGCACTGCGCTCGCCGTCGTGCAGCAAAAGACCGGTATCAACCTCAGCTACGTCAAGGACGTCAACCTGCGTCGTCGATTCTTGCGCCGTGTGCTGCTACAGAAGGACCGCGACGTAGGCGGCTACCTGCAGTTGCTGCGCGGGGATGCGCGGGAAGCCGAAGCACTGCGAGATGACATTCTCATTGGCGTAACCGCGTTCTTCCGCGATGTCGAGTTCGTCAACGTGCTCAGGCAAACGGTGATACCAGCCCTCCTGGAACTGAAGCACGATCCGATCCGCGTATGGGTGCCTGCCTGCTCGACAGGCGAGGAGGTCTACACCATCGCCACGCTGCTGAAAGATGCGCTGGACCGGGAAGCGCCACACCGCCGCGTTCAAATTTTCGGCACCGACATCAACGAGGCGTCCATCGAGATTGCGCGCGCAGGTAGGTATGGCATTGCCGCGGTGGACGACGTGCCGGAGGCGTTTCGCGAGCGCACCTTCGCAGCGACGTCCGGAGGCTACGTCGTGCGCAAGTCGATCCGGGATATGTGTGTCTTCGCACGGCACAACGTGCTGACCCACGCGCCCTTCTCCGGCATGGGGCTCATCAGTTGCCGCAATCTTCTTATCTACTTGCGCAAAGAAGCACAGCAGCATGTGCTCGAGATGCTGCACTACGCCTGCCGGCCAGATGGCTTCGTGCTGCTTGGCCGGGCCGAGGCAGCATCGGGAGTCGATGGCTTCGAGCATGCCGGCGCACCGCACCTCTACCGTAAGGTGCCCGTGGCAAAGCGGCAGCAGGCGACCTTCCCGATCGATGCACTGCGGCCATGGGCGAGCCAAGGCGGCACACCACCGGTGCGCCGTGTGCAGCCCGTCGACCCGGTTATTGAGGCCGCCAATCGGGTCGCGCTCGAACGGTATGCGCCACCCGGCTTCATCGTCGATGAGAACGGTAACGTAGTGCACTTTTGCGGCGATGTGTCGGGCTTCGTCGCGCCCGCGAGCGGCGAAGCGTCGCTGGCGCTGCCGCGCCTGTTACAGCCGGAACTCAACGTGACGGTGCGCACCGCGCTGATCGAAGCCAAGCGAACAAGCCAGCCGGTGCGTCGAGAGCGCGTGGCGCTTGGAGACACGCGCTTCGCGCTGGACGTGCTGCCGCTAATTGCCGAAGACCTGGTACCGCATTTCTTGGTCACGCTGGAGCGCCTGCCAGACGACGCGCTCGCCGTACAGAGCACCAGCCCAGGCTCACCCCATACGCGCGTTCAGGAACTTGAGCGTACCGTCACCACGTTGTCAGATGAACTCGAAGCTGCACAGGCGCAGCTCAAGACAGTGGTTGCGGAATTCGAGTCGACCAACGAGGAGCTCAGGACTGCCAACGAGGAGATGCTCAGCACCAACGAAGAACTCCAGAGCGCCAATGAAGAGTTATTGCTGGCAAAGCAAGAGCTGGAGTCGGCCAACCAGGAGCTGGGCTCCCTGAACGTCGAGCTGAAATCGCGCAACGATCAACTCGACAGGGCGAATGACGACTTGAGCAATCTTGTCGAAGGCATCCCGCTGCCCGTCCTGCTACTTGATCGGCAATTGTGCCTGCGCCATTTCTCGCCGCAGGCCCAGACGCTGTTTGGCTTGCCCGAAGACAGCGTCGGGCGGCCGTTGGCACAGTTGAACCGCCTCTTCTCGGCCGCTGATGTCGAGCACATAGTGCAGTCCGCCGTCCAAGGCCTGGCAGGCTTGGAGCAGGAGTACCAGGACAGCGAGGGCCGCTGGTGGCTGGTCAACGTGCGCGCCTACCGTACCGCCGATGATCGCATCGACGGCGCAGTGCTTGCCTTCCAGGACATCGACGAGCTCAAGCGGGCAGTCAGCACGGCGCAAGCCGCTCGGTGCGAAGCCGAACGCGCTAACACTGCCAAGGACAACTTTCTCGGCCTCGTTTCGCACGAACTGCGGGCGCCACTCAACGTAATCTCAACTTGGGCGGCAGTCCTCATGGCTGCCAGCGAAAACAAGGATCAACATGCCATCAAGACGATCCTGCGCCATTGTCAGTTGCAGGCCGAATTGATCGACGACCTGCTGGATGTGTCCCGGATCTCTTCCGGCCGATTCTCGCTCGATGTGAAGCCCATCGACTTTGCAGCCGCCGTCCGTACCGTGGTGGAAGGCCATCGGCCCGCAGCGGCCAAGAAGGAAATCACGCTGATCACCTCCGGCTTGCAAACCAAAGCCGTCGTCAGTGGCGATGCGCGCCGTCTGCAACAGGTGGCGTCCAATCTGATCGGCAATGCTTTGAAGTTCACGCCGGAGGGTGGCCGGGTCGAAGTCGCCTTAACGCGCCTCGGAACGCTGGTCGAACTCTCCGTCACGGACAACGGCATCGGCGTGAAACCCGAACTGCTGCCGCAGCTGTTCGACCGCTTCATGCAGTCCGATACCAGTCGGACACGTGAATACGGCGGGCTCGGGTTGGGTCTGTCGATCGTCAAGCATCTGGTTGCTGCGCACGGGGGCACCGTGACAGCGAGCAGCGAGGGCGAAGGTCGAGGCACCAGGCTGACGGTTCGCCTACCGCTCATTCAGGCCCTGGTTGACGAGCATGCGTTCGCTGGGCGCGCGGCGAACGGAGCCGAACGGCTGGATGGCTTATCGGTGCTGCTGGTCGACGATGACACGCAGTCTCAGGAAGCCCTGACCTACCTGCTTCGCAGTCTGGGTGCGCAGGTACAGACAGCCTCCGGGGCCAAAGAGGCACTGACGTGCATCGGGGCTGGTTCGTTCGACATTCTTGTGAGCGATCTCGCGATGCCAGGAACGGATGGCCACGCGCTGCTGCGAAGCATTCGGCAACAAGAAGGCGGGCGACGACGTATCTACGCGTTGGCGCTCACCGGCCTGGCCTCCCTGCAGGATCGGGACGCCGCGATTGCCGCCGGATTCGACGACCACCTGCCCAAGCCGGTCAACGTTGAATTGTTGTTGGAAAAGCTATCGCTCGGACGGGGGCGTCAGGCGCAATAAACCCGGGCACGAGCTTCACGCCTCCGCCCGATTAATCTCACTGGATTAACCGCTCGCGGGCGCGAACCGCAAGGTGTGACGGCGTCTTCAGGGCTGGACACAAGCACCGACCCCGTCGAGCGCCTGCTCCCTCCCGTGTATGCAAACCCACGCAGTGAGCCCCTCACGGCGTGAGGCCTGATGCAGCATAATTCTGAGCGAATTTTGAACAAGTTTTGAACACCCCGCGTAGTTATGCCATATGTAGTTACCGAGTCCTGCATTCAATGCAAATACACCGACTGCGTCGCCGTCTGCCCGATGGACTGCTTCCACGCCGGCCCGAATTTTCTGGTGATCGATCCGGATGAATGCATCGATTGCTCGATCTGCGTACCGGAGTGCCCGGTGGGCGCGATCTATCCGGTGGCTGAGGTGCCTGCGGACCAGCAGGACTTCATCGCCTTGAACGCACAACTCTCTCGTCGCGCCGACTGGCCCCGCCTGACCAAGGTGCAACCGCCGCTGCCCGATCATGCGCATTGGGCGCAAGTGAAGGACAAGCGCGATGTATTGGTTATCGCTCCCGACTGATTCGACGCCTACCTCGCACAGGACACTTTTTCATGACTGAACGCATCCTGCTCAACATCGACGCTGGCGTGGCCGAAGTCCGGCTCAACCGTCCCGAGAAGATGAACGCCATCGACCCTGCCATGTTCGAAGGGCTCGTCACCATTGGCGAGCGCCTGATGAACGAGGCAGATCTACGAGCCGTGGTGCTTTCGGGCGAGGGCCGGGCCTTTTGCGCGGGACTGGACATGGCCAGCATGGCGAGCCTGGGCCGCAGCGACGCGGGTTCGGACATCAGCGCCCGGCATCTTGCGAAGCGCACGCATGGGGCGGCCAATCTGCCGCAATACGCCTGCACGGTATGGCGCGACCTGCCGGTGCCGGTGCTGGCAGCGGTGCATGGTGTCGCTTACGGCGGCGGGCTGCAGATCGCGCTGGGCGCGGACGTGCGCTACGTAGCCGCCGACACGCGCCTGTCGGTCATGGAAATCAAATGGGGCCTGGTGCCCGACATGGGCGGCATGGCGCTCACGCGCGGGCTGGTCCGCCCGGATCGGCTGCGCGAGCTGATCTACAGCGGCCGCATCGTCAACGGCGAAGAAGCCTGCGCCTTGGGCCTGGCGACGCACGTCGTGGACGATCCGCACGCTGCAGCGCTGGCGGCAGCGCGCGACATTGCTCAGAAGAGCCCCGACGCCATCCGCGCCAGCAAGCGCTTGATGCGTGTTGTGGAAGATGGCGACACCGCCGCCATTCTGCTGGCGGAGTCGATCGAGCAAGACCGGCTGATCGGCGCGGCCAATCAGCGTGAGGCGATGCTGGCGGGCATGCAGAATCGCGCACCGGTCTTTCAGCCGGCCGCAAAGCTTGCAGGGTAATAGCCCGGGGCGAGCAGCTCAGGCGGCGGCGTGCTTGCCGCCCATCGAGGCGCGCATGGCGTGCGAACGGCTGACCACCTCGTCGTGCAACTTCGCGCGCAAACCCAGAGCAAACGCCGTCTCGGCCACGAGGAACAGCGGGCCGATCACCAGGCCCGCCAGGTCATCAACAAACGCCGGCTTGCGTCCTTCGTAGTAGTGACCGACAAACTGGATGATCCAGCCGATCACGAACAGGCCAATGCCCATTGACAACCACGCTGCCGTCGAATGCGCGGCCACATGGTTGCCGGTCCATACGCAGACGCCGATCAGCGCAAACATCACCACGCCGAACACCGCATCCAAGCGCAAGTAGAACAGTGTCGTCAGCGCCAGCACGATCAGCGCGGGCGTCAGGGGAACACCTGATAGGTCTGCCAGCACGGGCCGCGACAGCAACACCGCGACCGCCAGCACAATCGCCGGGATGCCGACAAAGTGCGTGGCAATATTGCGGCCGTCCAGGTGGTAGGCGGCGTAGTTGGAAAGATGGTCAGACAATGTCCGCATGAGGGCCTCCGGATTTTTGTGCGTTTGCAGCATGGACGCTCCAGCCGCACGCTCGTTATGATCGTTTCATCGTAGTCAGTGGATGGCACCCTGCTCTGTCGCGTAGCCGACAAATTCCACGTTTCCGAAGCGCTCCTCAGTCGCCCCTCATGGACCACACCGTCGCCACATCCGGCACGCTGGACGCCGCCTCGTACCGCGAACGCCTGCACGCCAGCAGCTGGTTCGGGACGTTGGACGCGACCTTGCAGGACGCATTGATCGACATTGCGGGGGTGCGTCGCCTGGGCGCTGGCGAGATCCTCTTCCAGCGTGGCGACGCACCCGACGGCCTGTACTGCGTGGTGGAGGGCACGATCCGCATCGGTGCGACGAGTGCGGACGGCCGCGAAGCCTTGCTGGCCGTGCTGGAACCGGTCAACTGGTTTGGTGAGATCGGGGTGTTCGATCGCCAACCGCGCACGCACGATGCCCGCGCCGACGGCAATACGACGTTGCTGCACATGCCGCAAGCGGCGCTCATCGCCCTGCTGGAGAGCTCACCCGCGCTGCTGCATGCGTTTGCCTTGCTCCTGACCCACAAGCTGCGTCTGACCTTTATCGTGCTCGAAGAGACTGCCCTGCTGCCGGCCCCCGTACGCGTGGCGCGGCGCCTGCTACTGATGGCCGACGGCTATGGCGACCTGCGTCTGGGCACGCGGCGTGTGCTGCACGTGCCACAAGAACAGCTTGCGCAATTGCTGGCACTGTCGCGCCAAACCGTGAACCAGGTTTTGAAGGATTTCCAGGCGCGCGGCATCCTCAGGCTGGCGTACGGAGAAATCGAACTGCTCGACTTTGCACGCCTGCACCAACTCGCATATGAGGGAGCAAGGGGGTGAAATCTCATCCAATACCCCTACATGCGATGGGTTAGGACCGATCCTATAATGTGTTCCCACTCGCACATTCGCCCTTCGCATGGTGCGGAGTCGGCGATGCGAGTGTCCTTCAACGGAAGAGAAACATCATGCCCCGCCAGACCCCCATCGAGCGCTATCGCAACATCGGCATCTCGGCGCACATCGACGCCGGCAAAACCACCACGACCGAGCGCATCCTGTTCTACACAGGGGTCAATCACAAGATAGGCGAGGTGCATGACGGCGCGGCCACGATGGACTGGATGGAGCAGGAGCAAGAGCGCGGCATCACCATCACGTCGGCGGCCACGCACTGCATGTGGCGCGGCATGGCCGGTAACTACCCGGAACACCGCATCAACATCATCGACACCCCAGGCCACGTCGATTTCACCATCGAGGTGGAACGCTCCATGCGCGTGCTCGACGGCGCCTGCATGGTCTACGACTCCGTGGGCGGCGTGCAGCCGCAGTCCGAAACCGTCTGGCGCCAGGCCAACAAGTACAAGGTGCCGCGCATTGCGTTCGTCAACAAGATGGACCGCATCGGTGCGGATTTTTTCCGTGTCGAGCGCCAGATGCGTGAACGCCTGAAGGGCAACCCGGTGCCGATCCAGATTCCCGTTGGCGCGGAAGACGGTTTCCGCGGCGTGGTCGACCTCGTCAAGATGAAAGAGATCTTGTGGGACGATGCCTCGCAGGGCGTGAAGTTCGAATACACCGACATTGACCCGGCGCTGCTGCCCATCGCGCAGGAATGGCGCGAAAAGATGGTGGAAGCCGCGGCGGAAGCGGATGAAGAACTGCTCAACAAGTACCTCGGCGGCGAAGAGCTGACCGAGGAAGAGATCAAGCGCGCCTTGCGCAAACGCACCATTGCCGGCGAAATCCAGCCGATGCTGTGCGGCTCCGCTTTCAAGAACAAGGGCGTGCAGGCCATGCTGGACGCGGTGGTCGACTACCTGCCTTCGCCGGTGGACATTCCCGCCATTGAAGGCCATGGCGAGAAGGACGAGCCGCTTGAGCGCCATCCCAGCGACAGCGAGCCCTTCGCCGCCCTCGCCTTCAAGATCATGACCGATCCGTTCGTCGGCCAGCTCGCGTTCTTTCGCGTGTACTCGGGCAAGATCAATTCGGGCGATACGGTTTACAACTCGGTCAAGCAGAAGAAGGAACG
Organism: Ralstonia sp. 22111; assembly: GCF_052045895.1. NCBI lineage: Bacteria > Pseudomonadati > Pseudomonadota > Betaproteobacteria > Burkholderiales > Burkholderiaceae > Ralstonia > Ralstonia sp. 22111. Next base: position 588,946 of record NZ_JBQEPR010000003.1, read on the forward strand.
CCTTGGCCGCATCTTGCAGATGCATGCCAACCAGCGCGAAGAGATCAAGGAAGTGCTGGCCGGCGACATCGCCGCTGCGGTGGGCCTGAAGGATGTAACGACCGGCGAAACGCTGTGCGACCCGGAGCACGTCATCGTGCTGGAGCGCATGGAGTTCCCTGAGCCCGTGATCAGCCAGGCTGTCGAGCCCAAGACCAAGGCCGACCAAGAAAAGATGGGGATCGCCCTGAACCGCCTGGCACAGGAAGACCCGTCGTTCCGCGTGAAGACGGATGAGGAATCCGGCCAGACCATCATTTCGGGCATGGGCGAGTTGCACCTCGAAATCCTGGTCGACCGCATGAAGCGCGAGTTTGGCGTGGAAGCGACTGTCGGCAAGCCGCAGGTGGCCTACCGCGAAACCATCAAGAAGGCCGCTGAAGACGTCGAAGGCAAGTTCGTCAAGCAGTCGGGCGGACGGGGCCAATACGGCCACGCGGTCATCACGCTGGAGCCGAACGAGGGCAAGGGCTACGAGTTCGTCGACGAGATCAAGGGCGGCGTGATTCCGCGCGAGTTCATCCCGGCGGTGGACAAGGGCATTCGTGACACGCTCAACACGGGCGTGCTGGCGGGCTACCCGGTGGTCGACGTCAAGGTGCGCCTGACCTTCGGCTCGTACCACGACGTGGATTCAAATGAAAACGCGTTCCGCATGGCTGGCTCGATGGCCTTCAAAGAGGCCATGCGCAAGGCCGGCCCCATCCTGCTCGAACCGATGATGGCCGTGGAAGTGGAAACGCCCGAAGATTACATGGGCAACGTGATGGGTGACCTGTCTTCACGGCGCGGCATGGTGCAGGGTACGGAAGACATTGCGGGCGGCGGGGGCAAGATCGTCAAGGCCGAAGTGCCGTTGGCCGAGATGTTCGGGTACTCGACCGCGCTGCGTTCCGCCACGCAAGGCCGTGCGACGTACACGATGGAGTTCAAGCACTACGCCGAAGCCCCGCGCAATGTGTCCGAAGCGGTGATATCGGCCAAGAAGGTCTGACGTTTCTTGCGTCATCCACTGCGGCTGCCTAGTGCGGCCGCAGTGCTTTGTACGCTAGCCCGCAGGCAGGTTCTCGACGCAGAAATCGATGAACGCATGCACCTTCGCCGGCAGGGAACGACGCGACGGATACAGCGCGTACAACGCAAAGCGCTCGTCCGGCCAATCGGAAAACAAGTCGGCCAGCTGACCGCTACGCCACAGCGGTGCTTCCGTACCGAGCGCCATCATTAGGCTAGCTTTCGCGCCCGATTGGGATGCCATGCAAGCCTAGCGCAGCCACATCAGCCACGCGTACACGATACCCGCCGCAGCCAGTAGAAACGGCATCGAGTACGCATGAAACACCCACCAGGCGCGCCGGTCACCCAACATGCGCAACGCGATCAAGTTGGCCAACGAGCCAATCAGCGTGCCAAATCCGCCTACGCTGACCGCAAAGGCAATCATCGGCCAGTCATGCGAATACTCGGCCAGCAGGATCGCCGCCGGCACGTTACTGATGATCTGCGACACGCCAATGCCAGCCCAGTACAGATGCATTGGATTGCTCAACGCCAACGCGTCCAGCGCCTGCCGCACGACGCCAAGCTGCGCCACCAGCCGCAGGTCAATGAACATCAGCATGAACACAAGCAGGAGGCCCCAGTCCACCCGGGCCAGCACATAGCGTGCGCCGATCAGGTACAGCCCGATTAACCCCGCAGCCGCGACCAGCGGATGGCCCAGATCGGTCAGCACGAGAAAAGGCACGTACAAGACAAGCGCCGGCACCAGCAGACGCTTGTGCAATTCCACGTCGGTGGCTTCAGCATGCAGATGGATTTCGTGCGAGGCAAACGCCAGCCACGTCACCAGCAGAAGCAAAGCCATCAGGAGCACGACCATCGGCGCCATCTGCCAGACAAATGCGCCAAACGACAGCCCGGATTGATGCCACAGGAAGAGGTTCTGCGGATTGCCGATCGGCGTGAGCGCTGAACCCGCGTTGACCGCCAGCGCCTCGAATATCACCAGCCGCGCCACCGGCAGGTTGGCGACCTGCCGCAAACCGACGGTGAGCGGCACGATCACGAACAACGCCACATCGTTGGTCAATATGGTCGACAGCGCCGCCGAAGCCGCTACCAGGCTGAGCGCCAGTACACGCTCGCTGCTGACGACTTCGACCAGGCGCCGGCCGAGCAACTGCAGCATGCCGCTGGCCTCTACCGCCTTGGTCAGGATGAGCAAACCGGCCAATGCGGCAATGGTGTGCCAGTCAATCAGCGCCGGATACTCAACGATGCGCTTGGGCGCCGCAAGCGTCAGAGCGCCGCAGATGGCCAACAGCGACCAGAAGAAAACGTCTTGTTTGAGGTGATGCCAGAACGGCGGATGTTGCGGTACGGCTTGCGCCATGTGCGTGCGTGGCGGATCGCCGTGCATAGGAAAGGAGAAGGAAACGTTAGCGCAAACGCGCACAAACCAACTGGGCGAGGTTTGCCCGGCCGATTGTAGTGCGACTGCTTCCTGCGCTCAATCGCAAGCCGGGCGCTTGCGTGCCCGGCCTATACCAGAATGATCCGCTTACGACTCGCGCGAACCCGAACCGCCGCCCGGGCGATCTGAGCCGCTCGACGAACCGCCGGCGCCCGGCCTGTCCGAAGACGTCATGCGCGAGCGATCCTCGGCGCCGCCGCCCGCATGCGGGGCACCTTGCTGGCCAGCTTGGCTGTGCGAGGCACCCGGGTGATAGGCGGACTGCGGATGGCGCTCCGGCCCGCGATACTGGCCTGCAAGGCCATGACCGCCGCCCGTGCCGCCCATCGAGCCATGCTCCGAACGCTCGTGGCCAGCTTCCGCTCCACCGCCCGATTGCGTTGGCTGAGCCGGATGATTGGCAATCACGCGCTCAATCTCGGCAACGGCTTCTCGCGGCGCCAGAACGACCTCCAGTCCCAGCGCGCCGGCCACGGCCATCAGCGTCGACAGGCGGGGATCGGCACGACCGGATTCCGCGCGCAAATACGCTTCGCGAGAGATACCGGCCATCTTGGCGACATCTTCCTGTTTGAGCTTGCGCGACTTGCGCAGACTGTGTAACTGCTTGAAAGGCTGTTCCATCTGTTCGCTCCTGCACCTGAGATGGGAAACACCGCCGGGTCTGGACCCGATCGATGGGCTGAAAATATGCGGGTCGGGTGGCTGCACCTTCGTCCGCGGTCATACACAGCACGGCAACGGTGGCGGTTCTCTATGCACGCCGTTGCACACTTTTTGGGGCGGCCTCCGTGATGTGTTTTCTACAGAGTAGACGTAATTTCGACTGCACCCAATATTGACGCGTGATGAAAGCGCATCTCATCAACCCTGCTTATGGTGACAAGGCGCCTTGAGGGTCAGTTCCCTTACAGATGCCGTTTTCTTCGCTTGGCAGGCGGTTTTTGTGATGCCTCAAGCGCAAATCCTTGCACCCGCACTACGTTTCGTCGATCCGCGCTTGCCCTATCCGCCAATTGGAGGGTGCACGGCGGGAGAGAACCGCCTGAGCCCTCTGCATCACGGTGGGGCGACTGCGCGTGCCTCTCGTCACGCAATTGCCGTGCCGAAGGTGACGCGGCGGTCAGTTGGCAGTCGAACAGGAATTAATGGAAGTCGCGGCTGAAAGTGGCGAGGCGCCCCAGAAGTGGGGTCAAATCCACCAGATGCTGAGCGACAAGGTGTCGGGTCTCTCGCTCACACTGCCATTTGCCGTAAACGCCCAGCAACTGGGCGTTTAGCACTTCACGTCGCTGACGCTCGATCAAGTGCGGCCAGAGGATGACGTTGATGGCGCCCGTCTCGTCTTCAATGGAAACGAAGATGGTGCCGTTGGCCGTGCCCGGCCGCTGCCGCACCGTGACAATGCCGCAAGCGCGCGCCAGTTGCCCGTTGCGATAGCCGGCCAGCGTGGCGGCGGTGGCAAAACGCATGCGTTCGAGCCGCCCGCGCAGCAGCCCTACCGGATGGCTTTGCAATGACAACCCCAGGCTGCCGTAATCCGCCATCACCTCTTCACCAATGGGAGGCACGGGTAGCTCGAGCGGCGCCTCCACCGGACGAGCCTGGCGCAGCAGCGCGTGATCGTGGCCGGGCTCCTGCAGGGCGAGCGTTTGCCATAGTGCCTGACGACGGTGGCCAGCCAGCGGCTTGAGCGCATTGGCTGCGGCCAGCACGTTCAGGTCATGGCGGTCGAGCGCGGCGCGATGGGCGAGATCCTCCACGCTGGTAAATGGCGCCTGGGCGCGAGCTGCTTCGATACGCTCGGCAGCCGGCTTGCGCATGCCTCGAATGCGATTCAACCCGAGGCGGATATCCGGCTGCACCAGGCCATCTTCACCGGCCTCGCCATCGGCGCGGAGATGCAGCGAGCTGTCCCAAACGCTGGCCGTCACGTCTGCTGGCAGCACGCGCACATGGTTGCGCCGCGCCTCCTGCACCAGTTGCGACGGTGAATAGAACCCCATCGGCTGACTGTTGAGCAACGCAGCAAAGAACGCTGCCGGCTCGTGGCATTTCAGGAAGCTGCTGACATAGGCCAGCTTGGCAAAACCTGCCGCGTGGCTTTCGGGGAAGCCGTATTCGGCAAAGCCTTCCATCTGCTTGCACAGCGCTTCGACAAAAGCGGGGTCGTAGCGCCTCTTGACGACCATCGCATGCACCAGGCGCTCCTGATGCTGCGTGAGATTGCCCTTGCGCTTCCAGGCAGCCATGTCGCGGCGCAGGCGGTCTGCGTCATCTGGAGTGAAATCGCCGGCCTTCATGGCGATCTCCATCACCTGCTCCTGGAAGATCGGCACACCCAGCGTGCGTTCGAGCACGGCTTTCACCTCGGGACCGGGGTATGTCACACAATCGGTGTTGCCATTGCGCTTTGCCTCACGCCGCTGCAGATACGGATGCACCATGCCGCCCTGGATTGGTCCCGGACGAACGATGGCCACCTGGATCACCAGGTCGTAATACTCGCGCGGACGCAGACGCGGCAGCATCGATTGCTGCGCACGCGATTCGATCTGGAACACGCCGATGGTCTCGGCGCGGCAGATCATGTCGTAGGTTTTCTTGTCGTCATCGGGCAGGTTCTGCATGGCGAGCTTGGCCGTCGCGCCGTAGTGCTCGCGCCGTCCGGGCAACGCATCCACCATATCGAGCGTGCGGCGAATGGCAGTCAGCATGCCCAATGCCAGCACGTCGACCTTCAGCAGGCGCAGCGATTCGAGATCGTCTTTATCCCACTGGATGACTCGGCGGTTTTCCATCGCTGCGTTCTCGATCGGCACCAGGCGCGAAAGCTTGCCCTGCGCAATCACGAACCCGCCCACGTGCTGCGACAGATGGCGCGGAAAACCACGCAACTGATCCACCAGTTGCGCCCAGCGCAGCACCAGCGGCGATTCCGGGTCCAGCCCCTGCTGGCCTGCGCGCTGCGCAAATTCCTTACGGCTATCCCACCACGCCTGCCCCTTGGCCACCTGCTCGATGATCCCCAGATCGATGCCGAGCGCGCGGCCGACGTCACGCAGTGCGCTACGCGTGCGGTAGGTGATGAGCGCCGCCGCCAGCGCGGTACGGGTCACGCCGTACTTGTTGTAGATGTACTGGATGACCTCTTCGCGGCGCTGATGTTCGAAATCGACGTCGATGTCGGGCGGCTCATTGCGCGCACGCGAAAGAAAGCGTGCGAACAGCGTGTTGCCGCTGTCCGGGTTCACCTCGGTAATCCCCAGGCAATAGCACACCGCCGAGTTGGCCGCCGAGCCGCGCCCCTGGCAAAGGATCTTCTCACTATGGGCGAACTTCACCACGTCATAGACGGTCAGGAAAAACGGCTCGTAACGCAGCTCGGCAATCAGTCCGAGTTCCTCTTGAATCTGCTCGCGCACCTTCTTCGACACGCCTTTTGGATAGCGTCGCGCGGCACCAGCGAGCGTTTCGGCGCGCAGGTATTCGGTCGGCGTCATGCCTTCCGGTACGACTTCGCTCGGATATTCGTATTCGATCTCGTCGAGAGAAAAATTGCACAACGCCGCCAGTTCCACTGTCCGACGCAGGATCTTCTCGCCACGCTTGTCTGGATAAAGAAACGCGAGCTGCATGCGCGTGCGCATCGCCTGCTCAGCGCTGGGTGCAAGTTCCAATCCGCACTCCGAAAGCGGCTTCGACAGGCGGATGGCCGTCAGCACGTCATGCAGCGGCTTGCGTTGGCGCGTGTGCATCTGCACGCCGCCGGTCGCGACCATGGGCACATCGATCTGTTCCGACACCGCCGCGACCGTGCCGCGATGGCGGTCGTCCGCGTGCCGTAGCGGCAACTCCAGCGCAATCGATAGCCGATCAGCGAACACGCGTTGGCACCACCACGCCTGCGCCAGCAATTGCTGCGGGTCGGGATCGTAATCGGGCAGCAGAATCGCAAGACAGTCGGGCACGCCGCGCAGGTGAGCGAGTTCACCTTGGGGCGCGGCCAAATCGTCAGCAAGCAAGCGGTATTCGCCCTTGGGCGCTGCCAGCCTCGCGTGCGTGATGATCTCGCTCAGGTTGCCGTACCCCTCGACGTTCTGCGCCAGCAGCACCAGCCGCAGCCAGGGTTCGCCATCGGCATTGCGCACCGTAAAGCGGCTGCCGATGATGAGCTTCAGTTCGTGTTCCTTGGAAGCCACAAGCGCTCGCGCCGTGCCCGCCACAGAGCATTCGTCGGTCAGCGCCAGCGCTTGATAACCATACAGCTTGGCACGCTCCACCAGTTCGTGCGGATGCGACGCGCCGGTCAGGAACGTGAAGTTGCTGATGCAATGCAGCTCGGCATAGTCGGGCAGAACGGAGAGTGGCGTGGCCGAAGTCATGACGTGCTTAGCCGAACAAGCCGTGCAGATACCAGCGAACGTCCTCGTCTGCCGCATTGGTTTTGCTTGCGGAAACGCGCTCGCGATACACCCAGTAACGCTCGCCTTTTTCTCCGGCGGCGATGAAGTAATCACGCTTGATGAGGTCGTCGTCCCACCAGCCGGATTCAATGCGCTCGGGCATCGACACCAGCCGCAACAGCCCGCGGTAATACGGATAGTGCTGACGTGTCAGCAGCGGGATCGGTTTCTCCAGCAGCCACAGCGGGCGCTCCGGCTGCTGCGCATGCCACTGCGCCAATGCCTGACGCGCGGTCGCACGGCTCTGCGCGGTGGTTGCGGCATTTACCTCGACCCAGTGGTTGGCGCGCTCAGGGCGATGGTCGGCACACGGCTGCGGGTGACGCACGTTCTCAGCACCCAGCCGGGCGATCAGCGTGTCGATCAGGCGTGCGGCATCTTCAGCGCGACCACCGGGCTCTGGAAACAGCGACTCCGTAGGCGGCGCGAGCGGCGTGGCGTCGGTCACCGTCAAACGCAGTTCGACCACCGGAGCGATCAGCGTGAGCCGATGCACACGTTCATGCAGTACCCGCGACAAGTGCGCCAGCGTGCGAACCGGCTGTGCAAGGGCGATCTCCACCGGTGTGGATGAGGCCGCCTCATTACTGCCCCGACCACGCCGGCGTTCGTGCTCCAGCGAGAGTCGATACGTTTTGGCGCCCAATTGAAGCGCCGACAACCAGCCGACCAGCTGCAACAACAATTGCTCCGAGGCTGCCAGCACCCCTTCCGCGTTATCGATGCGTCCTGGCAATTCCAACGACACATCAAAGCGCAACGGCGCGGTAAACCACGTAAAGCTCTCGTGCCCGTTGCCATAAGCGGCGTCGAGCGTATCCACCAACACCGGCCCGCAGCGCCGCCGCAGGCCGCTACGCGGCAACTCGCGCAAATCGCCCAGTGTGCGGCAGCCGAGGCCTTCAAGCCAATCGGGCCGCGTGAGTCGCGCCACCGCATCGACCGGCAATTGATCAAGCAACGCCGACAACCGCTCCTGCCGCACTGCCCTCCGCGCGCGCCCTTGACGTGCTGCTGTGCGACGACGGCCACGCATCGGCGCCGGTTGCGCACTGGCAAGCCATGCCGCACCGCGTGCCGTCGGCCCGGTGCCAAGCTGCGGCATGGCGCCCAACCGAACCGCGCAATACCTCACCGCCCGACACAGCGCGCGATGCCCGCCGAACAGCCGCAAGCTGGCCTCGACCTCTAGCAAAACAGTCGCCTCATCCACCACGTCCAACGTGACATGCGGAGTGAATGCCAGCAGCGCCAGCGCCAGCGATTGCAGCAACCGCGCCTCGGCGGCCGCGTCACGGTCAAGCTGTACAGCGTGCGGTACCAACGCCTGCGCACCTGCCCGGCGCAGGCCTGCGTGTACGCCTTCGCGCATCGCCAAACGGTTGACCGACACCACGCGCTCCTGCTCCACCACCACCACCGGCAAAGGCAGCGCGGCTGGGTCAGACCACCGGGGTCGAAGCGCGTCGAGTGGGAGACGGGGCAGATGCACCGCGATCCAGAACGGCATGATCGAGAGTGTTTGGATCGGAAACGTCCGACAAAGCGTCGAACGTCACAGAAGACGAAGGAGATGAAAGCGCGGCGAGCAAATTCGCCGTGGCCGGATCCATGATGAACGGCTCGACGGGCGGTACAGGCAACGGACGCACGGAAGCGCGACCGGCCCGAAGCGGGTCGGCCAACGGTAGCAGCAACGGTGATTCACGCAACGGCCCGCGCCGCTTATGGAAAAGAATGGACAGCGCATCGGCGCCCGCCGGCTCCAACCCCAGCCGCAGCACCGCTGGTGACGACTCACGCTGCGCCTGAGCTGGCCTAAACACCCAAATCGCGCTCTCTCCCGATTGGGCCAGCACCTGCAGCCTGCGCAACTCTCCTGAGCGTGCCCGGTTCAACCAGATCAGCACACCACCGAAAGCCTTGCTGCGCAGAACCTGCTCGGTTGCCCACAGAAGATCAGCCGGCTTGTCAGCGCGCACCCAAACGATTTGTTCAGGAGAGAAATCCCAGCCCACCAGCCTCACTGCGTTCGGCAGATGCGGCGGAGCAATCAACGCGATGCGCCCCGCGCTCGCGCACAGCGTAGACAACGCCGGGCGCAGCAACCGGCATTCACCAATACCGGATTGCGGACACAGCAGTTCAGTCAGCCCGCCGAGGGGCCAACCACCACCGGGCAACTCGGCATTCAGCGAGTCATATCCAGTGGCCAGAACGCGCCCATCGCCTCGCGCCAGGCGGCCAGCGCTCCACAGAGCCGGATGTAGCGCCTCCGGTAATGGCACCGTCGAGGCTTTCGGCATGAGCGAACGCTCCCCAGACCCCGCGCATCCAGCGGGGACGGAGCATTCCGCCACATCTTTGGCAATGACAAGAGACGGGGACAACGCAAACATGGAAACGCCAACGCAAACCAACGGATACTGTATAAATATACAGTATCACAACTTTCCTTCAACTCGATCTAGTTTTGCTTGTGCGTTGCAAGGCAGCGATAGCAACCTCAAAGCACCCGCTTGGAGGGACTTTGAAGTAGGCTTCGCCCAAACTGCTGGGGATGCCCGACAAAAAGCGCTCTATGAGCCCCTTCAGGCCTTTTGTTTTTGTGTGAGGGGAGGGGGGTGTTGCCGGGAAGTAGTTGGCAGATCGATGCAGGAAGCCGGGTGCAAGGCGTTCGCGCAAAGACAAACACCCCAGCTCTTTGAAGGGAGCTGGGGTGTTGGATGGGAGAGCCTGGCGATGACCTACTTTCACACGGGAATCCGCACTATCATCGGCGCGGAGTCGTTTCACGGTCCTGTTCGGGATGGGAAGGGGTGGTACCGACTCGCTATGGTCACCAGGCTATGACTTGTTGCCACGTTGACGAGGTCAACGCGACCAATATGGGAATGTAGATTTGGGGTTGTGATGTGTGAGTATCAGGCACAAGGCAGACCCAGCCGGAAACATACCGGTTATAGGATCAAGCCGCACGGGCAATTAGTACTGGTTAGCTGAACGCATTACTGCGCTTCCACACCCAGCCTATCAACGTCCTGGTCTCGAACGACCCTTCAGGGAGATCAAGTCTCCAGGGAATCCTCATCTTCAGGCAAGTTTCCCGCTTAGATGCTTTCAGCGGTTATCTCTTCCGTACATAGCTACCCTGCGATGCCTCTGGCGAGACAACAGGTACACCAGCGGTACGTCCACTCCGGTCCTCTCGTACTAGGAGCAGCCCCCGTCAAGATTCCAACGCCCACGGCAGATAGGGACCAAACTGTCTCACGACGTTTTAAACCCAGCTCACGTACCTCTTTAAATGGCGAACAGCCATACCCTTGGGACCGGCTACAGCCCCAGGATGAGATGAGCCGACATCGAGGTGCCAAACACCGCCGTCGATATGAACTCTTGGGCGGTATCAGCCTGTTATCCCCAGAGTACCTTTTATCCGTTGAGCGATGGCCCTTCCATACAGAACCACCGGATCACTATGTCCTGCTTTCGCACCTGCTCGACTTGTCGGTCTCGCAGTTAAGCACGCTTTTGCCATTGCACTTTAGGTACGATGTCCGACCGTACCAAGCGTACCTTCGAACTCCTCCGTTACACTTTGGGAGGAGACCGCCCCAGTCAAACTGCCTACCATGCACTGTCCCCGACCCGGATTCACGGGCCAAGGTTAGAACCTCAAACAAACCAGGGTGGTATTTCAAGGACGGCTCCACCGAAACTAGCGTCCCGGTTTCAAAGCCTCCCACCTATCCTACACAGATCGGTTCAAAGTCCAATGCAAAGCTACAGTAAAGGTTCATGGGGTCTTTCCGTCTAGCCGCGGGGAGATTGCATCATCACAAACACTTCAACTTCGCTGAGTCTCGGGAGGAGACAGTGTGGCCATCGTTACGCCATTCGTGCAGGTCGGAACTTACCCGACAAGGAATTTCGCTACCTTAGGACCGTTATAGTTACGGCCGCCGTTTACCGGGACTTCAATCAAGAGCTTGCACCCCATCATTTAATCTTCCGGCACCGGGCAGGCGTCACACCCTATACGTCCACTTTCGTGTTTGCAGAGTGCTGTGTTTTTATTAAACAGTCGCAGCCACCATTTTATTGCAACCCCTTCGTCCTTCTAGCGCGAGCTAGTCAAACTACAAGGGCGTACCTTATCCCGAAGTTACGGTACCAATTTGCCGAGTTCCTTCTCCCGAGTTCTCTCAAGCGCCTTAGAATACTCATCTCGCCCACCTGTGTCGGTTTGCGGTACGGTCTCGTATGACTGAAGCTTAGAGGCTTTTCTTGGAACCACTTCCAATTGCTTCGCGACCTAAAGTCGCTCGCCCCACACCCTTGAATCACGCACCCGGATTTGCCTAAGTGCCATCTCCAATGCAGGGACCGGGACATCCAACACCCGGACAACCTTCCGCGATCCGTCCCCCCATCGCATCATACGACGGTGCAGGAATATTAACCTGCTTCCCATCAGCTACGCATCTCTGCCTCGCCTTAGGGGCCGACTCACCCTACGCCGATGAACGTTGCGTAGGAAACCTTGGGCTTACGGCGAGGGGGCCTTTCACCCCCTTTATCGCTACTCATGTCAGCATTCGCACTTCTGATACCTCCAGCATCCTTTACAAGACACCTTCACAGGCTTACAGAACGCTCTCCTACCATGCACTTACGTGCATCCGCAGCTTCGGTATATTGCTTAGCCCCGTTACATCTTCCGCGCAGGACGACTCGATCAGTGAGCTATTACGCTTTCTTTAAAGGGTGGCTGCTTCTAAGCCAACCTCCTGACTGTTTTAGCCTTCCCACTTCGTTTCCCACTTAGCAATATTTAGGGACCTTAGCTGGCGGTCTGGGTTGTTTCCCTCTTGACACCGGACGTTAGCACCCGATGTCTGTCTCCCGTGATTGCACTCTTCGGTATTCGGAGTTTGCTATGGCGGGGTAATCAGCAATAGACCCCCCAACCATGACAGTGCTCTACCCCCGAAGGTGAGACACGAGGCACTACCTAAATAGTTTTCGGAGAGAACCAGCTATTTCCAAGTTTGTTTAGCCTTTCACCCCTATCCACAGCTCATCCCCTAACTTTTCAACGTTAGTGGGTTCGGTCCTCCAGTACGTGTTACCGCACCTTCAACCTGGCCATGGATAGATCACTTGGTTTCGGGTCTACACCCAGCGACTGAACGCCCTATTCGGACTCGCTTTCGCTACGCCTTCCCTAATCGGTTAAGCTTGCCACTGAATGTAAGTCGCTGACCCATTATACAAAAGGTACGCCGTCACCCGTTTCCAGGCTCCGACTGTTTGTATGCATGCGGTTTCAGGATCTATTTCACTCCCCTCCCGGGGTTCTTTTCGCCTTTCCCTCACGGTACTGGTTCACTATCGGTCGATTACGAGTATTTAGCCTTGGAGGATGGTCCCCCCATCTTCAGACAGGATTTCACGTGTCCCGCCCTACTTGTCGTACACCTAGTTCCACAATACTGTTTTCGCATACGGGGCTATCACCCACTATGGCCGGACTTTCCATTCCGCTTTGCTAACAATACTGCTAAAGAGTACAAGGCTGATCCCATTTCGCTCGCCACTACTTTGGGAATCTCGGTTGATTTCTGTTCCTGCAGCTACTTAGATGTTTCAGTTCACTGCGTTCGCTTCTGTTACCTATGTATTCAGTAACAGATGACCCATGCGGGCCGGGTTTCCCCATTCGGATATCTGCGGATCAAAGCTCGTTTGCCAGCTCCCCGCAGCTTTTCGCAGGCTACTACGTCCTTCATCGCCTGTAATCGCCAAGGCATCCACCACATGCACTTATTCGCTTGACCCTATAACGAGTATGTCTCGCTATAGGCTGAGTTCTCGCGTTGTGCCGTATTCCAAGACAATCTTTCGATTGCTCTGGTAATACTGGTTGATACAATCACAACCCAGTGTCGCGTTTTGATTGTGCGTCTCATCAACGCACCGCGACACCTTTACTACATTCCATATTGTTAAAGAACAGCCGAACTTTTACGCTCGTCTTGGCTAGGCCAAACGCAAACACCATCGACACAGCGTCGATGCTTGCGTTTGGCAACCAAAAGGTAATGGTGGAGGATGACGGGATCGAACCGACGACCCCCTGCTTGCAAAGCAGGTGCTCTCCCAGCTGAGCTAATCCCCCAGTCACGGCAGAGAACAACTTCCACCGTCCGTAACTTGGTGGGTCTGGTAGGACTTGAACCTACGACCCCCGCCTTATCAAGACGGTGCTCTAACCACCTGAGCTACAGACCCTTGGCTGTAACATCAAACAAACCGATAAGTGTGGACGCCTAACGTCGGATGCACGCTCTTAAAGGAGGTGATCCAGCCGCACCTTCCGATACGGCTACCTTGTTACGACTTCACCCCAGTCATGAACCCTACCGTGGTAATCGCCCTCCTTGCGGTTAGGCTAACTACTTCTGGTAAAGCCCACTCCCATGGTGTGACGGGCGGTGTGTACAAGACCCGGGAACGTATTCACCGCGGCATGCTGATCCGCGATTACTAGCGATTCCAGCTTCACGTAGTCGAGTTGCAGACTACGATCCGGACTACGATGCATTTTCTGGGATTAGCTCCACCTCGCGGCTTGGCAACCCTCTGTATGCACCATTGTATGACGTGTGAAGCCCTACCCATAAGGGCCATGAGGACTTGACGTCATCCCCACCTTCCTCCGGTTTGTCACCGGCAGTCTCTCTAGAGTGCCCTTTCGTAGCAACTAGAGACAAGGGTTGCGCTCGTTGCGGGACTTAACCCAACATCTCACGACACGAGCTGACGACAGCCATGCAGCACCTGTGTCCACTTTCTCTTTCGAGCACCTAATGCATCTCTGCTTCGTTAGTGGCATGTCAAGGGTAGGTAAGGTTTTTCGCGTTGCATCGAATTAATCCACATCATCCACCGCTTGTGCGGGTCCCCGTCAATTCCTTTGAGTTTTAATCTTGCGACCGTACTCCCCAGGCGGTCAACTTCACGCGTTAGCTACGTTACTAAGGAAATGAATCCCCAACAACTAGTTGACATCGTTTAGGGCGTGGACTACCAGGGTATCTAATCCTGTTTGCTCCCCACGCTTTCGTGCATGAGCGTCAGTGTTATCCCAGGGGGCTGCCTTCGCCATCGGTATTCCTCCACATCTCTACGCATTTCACTGCTACACGTGGAATTCTACCCCCCTCTGACACACTCTAGCCGTGCAGTCACCAATGCAATTCCCAAGTTAAGCTCGGGGATTTCACATCGGTCTTGCACAACCGCCTGCGCACGCTTTACGCCCAGTAATTCCGATTAACGCTTGGACCCTACGTATTACCGCGGCTGCTGGCACGTAGTTAGCCGGTCCTTATTCTTCCGGTACCGTCATCGACCCCAGGTATTAACCAGAGCCATTTCTTTCCGGACAAAAGTGCTTTACAACCCGAAGGCCTTCTTCACACACGCGGCATTGCTGGATCAGGCTTTCGCCCATTGTCCAAAATTCCCCACTGCTGCCTCCCGTAGGAGTCTGGGCCGTGTCTCAGTCCCAGTGTGGCTGATCGTCCTCTCAGACCAGCTACTGATCGTCGCCTTGGTGGGCCTTTACCCCACCAACTAGCTAATCAGACATCGGCCGCTCCTATAGCATGAGGCCTTGCGGTCCCCCACTTTCACCCTCAGGTCGTATGCGGTATTAGCTAATCTTTCGACTAGTTATCCCCCACTACAGGGCACGTTCCGATGTATTACTCACCCGTTCGCCACTCGCCGGCAGGAGAAGCAAGCTTCTCCCCCGCTGCCGTTCGACTTGCATGTGTAAGGCATGCCGCCAGCGTTCAATCTGAGCCAGGATCAAACTCTTCAGTTCAATCTGCTGTTTTCGCTCTTTACGAGCGGTCGCTCACTCTCAGAATCTGACTTGAACTTTCGTTCAAACCTTACTTCTGTGCGAGCACTTCATTACTTGTAAGCTAACGAACTTGCGTTCGTCGCATCCAGTATTAAGCGCCCACACTTATCGGCTGTTTGCTTGTTAAAGAACTTCGCGATCAACTTTGTTTATCGCGTCGCTGCGTTGTCTGCAGCAGAGAAACGAGATTATGCAGAGCTTTTTCGTCGCTGTCAACAACTCGTCGAAGAATTTTTATCCGTCAACTCGCTGC
>NZ_JBQEPR010000004.1:0-185719 GCF_052045895.1 Ralstonia sp. 22111
TACAGGAACATCGGTTTGGGCGATATCGCCCGTTACCGCTTGCCCTGGGCCGGTAAGGTGTCCATCTTGCACCGTGCCAGCGGTGCGCTGATGTTCCTTCTTCTTCCGTTCGTGCTGTACTTGTTCGAGCAAAGTCTCACGTCGGAAATCAGTTTCGCCAAGTTTTCGGCGCTTCTGTCCAACGGTTTTGCCAAGGTTGTCGTCCTTGCCCTCATCTGGGCATACCTGCACCACTTCTGCGCCGGCATCCGTTACCTGATCCTCGATCTGCATATCGGCATCGACAAGGCCTCGGCCTCCAAATCGGCTGTGAGCGTGCTGATCGTCAGCCTGCTGCTGACCGTCGTGTTCGGCGCCAAGCTGTTCGGCCTGTTCTGAGGAATCCGCAATGGCACAAAACAATATTGGTCCCAAGCGCCTCGTTGTCGGCGCGCACTACGGCCTGAAGGACTTCCTCGCGCAGCGCGTCACCGCCGTGATCATGGCGGTGTACACCATCGTGCTGCTGGCTGCGTTCCTGCTCTCGAAAGACACGTCTTACCAAAGCTGGGCGGGGCTGTTCGCCAACCAGTGGATGAAGATGCTGACGTTCCTGGCATTCGTGTCGCTCACGTATCACGCCTGGATCGGTGTGCGTGACATCTGGATGGACTACGTGAAGCCCGTGGCAGTGCGTTTGACGCTGCAAGTGTTGACGATTCTGTGGCTCGTCGGTTGCGCGGGCTACGCAGCTCAGATTCTCTGGAGGGTTTAAGACATGGTCGCAGTCAAGACTGGGCTGCCGCGCCGCAAATTCGACGTGGTGATCGTCGGTGCGGGCGGTTCGGGCATGCGTGCATCGCTGCAGCTGGCAGAAGCCGGCCTCTCCGTGGCCGTGCTGTCCAAGGTTTTCCCCACCCGCTCGCACACCGTGGCGGCGCAGGGTGGTATCGGTGCTTCGCTGGGCAACATGAGCGAAGACAACTGGCACTATCACTTCTACGACACCGTCAAGGGCTCCGACTGGCTCGGCGACCAGGACGCGATCGAGTTCATGTGCCGCCAGGCACCAAACGTGGTGTATGAGCTGGAACACTTCGGCATGCCGTTCGACCGCAACGCCGACGGCACCATCTACCAGCGCCCGTTCGGCGGCCACACGTCGAACTACGGCGAGAAGCCCGTGCAGCGTGCCTGCGCCGCGGCTGACCGTACCGGCCACGCGCTGCTGCACACGCTGTATCAGCGTAACGTACGGGCCAAGACCCACTTCTTCGTCGAATGGATGGCGCTGGACCTGATCCGCGACCAGGACGGCGACGTGCTGGGTGTGACGGCGCTGGAAATGGAAACCGGCGAGGTCTACATCCTCGAAGCGAAGACGACGCTGTTCGCCACGGGCGGTGCAGGCCGGATCTACGCAGCGTCCACCAATGCCTTCATCAACACCGGTGACGGCCTGGGCATGGCAGCGCGCGCAGGCGTCCCGCTGGAAGACATGGAATTCTGGCAGTTCCACCCGACCGGCGTGGCCGGTGCGGGCGTGCTGATCACGGAAGGCGTGCGTGGCGAAGGCGGCATCCTGCGTAACAAGGATGGCGAGCGCTTCATGGAGCGCTATGCCCCGACGCTGAAGGATCTGGCGCCGCGTGACTTCGTGTCGCGCTCGATGGACCAGGAAATCAAGGAAGGCCGTGGCTGCGGCCCGAACGGCGACTACGTGCTGCTCGACCTGACCCACGTCGGTGCCGAGACCATCATGAAGCGCCTGCCGTCGATCCGCGAGATCGGCCTGAAGTTCGCCAACGTCGATGCCATCAAGGAACCGATTCCGGTGGTGCCGACCATCCACTACCAGATGGGTGGCATTCCGACGAACTATCACGGCCAGGTCGTGGTGCCGAAGAACGGCAACCCGAACGAGGTCATCAACGGCTTCTACGCGATCGGCGAATGCTCGTGCGTGTCGGTGCACGGCGCCAACCGCCTGGGCACGAACTCGCTGCTCGACCTGGTGGTGTTCGGCCGTTCGGCGGGCAACCACATCATTGCGCAGAACCTGAAGAACCGCGAGCACAAGCCGTTGCCGGCCGATGCAGCGGACCGCGCACTGTCGCGTCTGGCCAAGCTCGATGCGTCCAGCTCGGGCGAGTACGCGCAGGACGTTGCCAACGACATCCGCCGCAACATGCAGTCGCACGCCGGCGTGTTCCGTACGCAGAAGCTGATGGATGAAGGCGTCGAGCGCATCCTGGAAGTGGCCGAGCGTGCTGGCAGCATCCACCTGAAGGACAAGTCCAAGGTGTTCAACACCGCGCGCGTTGAAGCGCTGGAAGTGGCCAACCTGGTGGAAGTGGCCAAGGCGACGATGGTGTCGGCCGCCGCCCGCAAGGAATCGCGCGGCGCACACGCACACAGCGACTTCCCGAATCGCGACGACGAAAACTGGATGAAGCACTCGCTGTGGTACAGCGAAGGCAACCGCCTCGACTACAAGCCCGTGCAGTTGAAGCCGCTGTCGGTGGAATCGGTGCCGCCCAAGGCGCGTACGTTCTAACGGATAAGAAGGGCCCACAAAAATGAAGCGTATTTTTGAAGTCTATCGCTACGATCCGGACAAGGACGCAGCGCCCCGCATGCAGACCTACGAGGTTGAGCTCGACGGTCACGAGCGCATGCTGCTCGACGCGCTGGTCAAGCTCAAGAAGCTGGACGAGTCGATCGCGTTCCGTCGCTCGTGCCGTGAAGGCGTGTGCGGCTCCGACGCCATGAACATCAACGGCAAGAATGGTCTGGCATGCCTGACCAACATGCGTGAGCTGCCCGAGAAGATCGTGCTGCGCCCGCTGCCGGGGCTGCCCGTGGTGCGCGACCTGATCGTGGACATGACGCAGTTCTTCAACCAGTACCACTCGATCAAGCCGTACCTGATCAACGACGAGCCGCCGCCCGAGAAGGAGCGCCTGCAGTCGCCGGAGGAGCGTGAAGAGCTCGACGGCCTGTACGAGTGCATTCTGTGCGCGAGCTGCTCGACGTCGTGCCCGTCGTTCTGGTGGAACCCGGACAAGTTCGTTGGCCCCGCCGGTCTGCTGCAGGCGTATCGTTTCATCGCCGACAGCCGCGATCAGGCGACCAGCGAGCGTCTGGACAACCTGGAAGATCCGTATCGCCTCTTCCGCTGCCACACCATCATGAACTGCGTCGATGTGTGCCCGAAGGGTCTGAACCCGACCAAGGCCATCGGCAAGATCAAGGAATTGATGGTGCGCCGCGCGGTGTAAGGCGCGAGTCAGGGCACTTTGGCATTGTGTGTCGCCGGAGCGGTTTCTCCGGCGACGCATTTCTAGGAAGTATGGTTGCTGTGAACACTCCGACGTTCTCCCATCAGTCCGATCCGCACAAGCGTGCCCGTTTACGCTGGCGTGCCCGACGCGGCCTGCTTGAGAACGACATCATCGTCGAGCGCTTCTTCAACCGCTACGAGACGGAACTGTCGGATGACGACGTTGCCGCACTCTCGCAGTTGTTCGAGCTACCCGACAACGACCTGATGGATCTCCTGCTTGCACGCAAGGAACCGGAGGGCGACCTCGACGTGCCTCACATCCAGCACGTCCTGACCTTGCTGCGCTCGGTCTAAACCGGCGCGCGAGAGGTTGCCGCAAGACGAATCAGTCCAGCCGCCCCCGGCCGGCGCCCCTTGATCCGTCTGGCGGGAGTCTCCCGACTTTATTTTTATAAACAGCAGAGAAGGAAACCGACATGACGCCGTCCGAAGTGAAAGCCACCCTATCGTTTTCCGATGGCTCGCCCAGCGTCGAGCTGCCGATCTACAAGGGCACGGTTGGCCCGGACGTGATCGACATTCGCAAGCTGTACGGTCAGACGGGCAAGTTCACGTACGACCCCGGCTTCATGTCGACCGCGTCGTGCAATTCCAAGATCACCTACATTGATGGTGACAAAGGTGAGCTGCTGTACCGCGGCTACGCCATCGACGATCTGGCCAGCAAGTGCGATTTCATGGAAATCTGCTATCTCCTGCTGAAGGGTGAGCTGCCCAATGCCAAGCAGAAGGAAGAGTTCAACCATGTGGTGACGAATCACACCATGGTGCACGAGCAGATGCAGTTCTTCCTGCGCGGGTTCCGTCGTGACGCCCATCCGATGGCCGTGCTGACTGGCCTGGTTGGTGCCATGAGCGCGTTCTATCCGGACGCTGCCAACATCAACGACCCGCGCGAGCGCGAAATCTCGCAGATCCGCCTGATCGCCAAGCTGCCGACGCTGGTGGCCATGGCGTACAAGTACAACATCGGCCAGCCGAACATCTATCCGCAGAACAACCTGTCGTACACGGGTAACTTCATGCGCATGATGTTTGCCACGCCGTGCGAAGACTACAAGGTGAACCCGGTGCTGGAGAAGGCACTGGACCGCATCTTCATCCTGCACGCAGACCACGAGCAGAACGCCTCGACTTCGACGGTGCGTCTGGCCGGTTCATCGGGCACCAACCCGATCGCTGCCATTGCGGCCGGTATCGCTTGCCTGTGGGGCCCGGCGCACGGCGGCGCGAACGAAGCTGCGCTGAACATGCTGGAAGAAATCGGAACCGTCGACAAGGTGCCCGAGTTCATCAAGCAGGTGAAGGACAAGAACAGCGGCGTGCGCCTGATGGGCTTTGGCCACCGCGTGTACAAGAACTACGATCCGCGCGCCAAGCTGATGCGCGAAACCTGCCATGAAGTGCTGAACGAACTGGGCCTGCACAACGACCCGCTGTTCAAGCTGGCCATGGAGCTGGAAAAGATCGCGCTGGAAGACGAGTACTTCGTCAGCCGCAAGCTGTACCCGAACGTCGACTTCTATTCGGGCATCGTTCAGCGCGCGCTGGGCATCCCGACTTCGATGTTCACCTGCATCTTCGCGCTGGCCCGCTCGGTGGGCTGGATTGCACAGTGGGAAGAGATGATCACGGATCCGGAATACAAGATCGGCCGTCCGCGCCAGCTGTTCAACGGTGCTGCAACCCGCGAAGTGCCGTCGATCGACAAGCGCTAAGCCAGGCTGTTTGCTTTACAGAAGCCCCGCTCGGGAAACCAGCGGGGCTTTTTGTTGCCCGCAGCTGTCAGAAGGGCTTTCGCATAATGGCGAAACCCCCTTTCGTCAGTCACGTCCGGTGCCCAATGCACCGGGTGGCATAATCGATCACTCCCCACGAAACTGCTCGCGCGGCGGCCCTGAAATAAGAAAGGGCGCGTTGTGCACGGATCGCATCATGGCCAAGACGCTCTACGACAAACTCTGGGACGACCACGTCGTTCATACCGAAGAAGACGGCACGACCGTGCTCTACATCGACCGCCAACTGCTGCACGAAGTCACGAGCCCGCAGGCCTTCGAAGGCCTGAAGATGGCCGAGCGTCCGGTGTGGCGCATCAGTGCCAACCTGGCGGTGTCGGATCACAACGTACCCACCACCGATCGTTCGCACGGCATTGCCGATCCGGTTTCGAAGCTGCAAGTCGATACGCTCGATGCCAACTGCGACAGCTACGGCATCACGCAATTCAAGATGAATGACAAGCGTCAGGGCATCGTGCACGTGATCGGGCCGGAGCAGGGCGCGACGCTGCCTGGCATGACGGTCGTGTGCGGCGATTCGCATACCAGCACGCACGGTGCGTTTGGCGCGCTTGCGCATGGCATCGGCACGTCGGAAGTCGAGCACGTGTTGGCTACGCAAACATTGCTCGCCAAGAAGAGCAAGAACATGCTCGTGAAGGTGGAAGGCACGTTGCCGCGCGGCTGCACCGCCAAGGACATCGTGCTCGCCATCATTGGCAAGATCGGTACGGCCGGCGGCACGGGCTACGCCATGGAGTTTGGTGGCTCGGCCATCCGCGCGCTGTCGATGGAAGGCCGCATGACGGTGTGCAACATGGCCATCGAAGGCGGCGCACGCGCAGGCATGGTCGCCGTGGACGATGTCACGCTGGAGTACATCAAGGGTCGTCCGTTCGCGCCTCAGGGCGTGGAGTGGGAACAGGCCGTCGCCTATTGGCGCACGCTGCATTCCGACGAAGGTGCGCACTTCGATCAGGTGGTCGAGCTGCGTGCTGAAGAGATTCGCCCGCAGGTGAGCTGGGGCACGTCGCCGGAAATGGTGGTCAGCATTGAAGACCGCGTGCCAGATCCTGAAAAGGAAAAAGACCCGAACAAGCGCAACGCCATGGAGCGCGCGCTCGAATACATGGGCCTGCAGCCGAACGTCGCCATCAGCGACATCAACATCGACAAGGTGTTCATCGGCTCGTGCACCAACAGCCGCATCGAAGACATGCGCGCTGCCGCGTGGGTCGTGCAGAAGCTGGGCAAGCGCATTGCCTCGAACGTGAAGCTGGCGATGGTCGTGCCGGGCTCGGGTCTCGTGAAGGAGCAGGCCGAGCGCGAAGGGCTCGACAAGATCTTCAAGGCGGCGGGTTTTGAATGGCGCGAGCCGGGTTGCTCGATGTGTCTGGCAATGAATGCCGACCGCCTCGACCCGGGCGAGCGCTGCGCATCCACGTCCAACCGCAACTTCGAAGGCCGTCAGGGCGCGGGCGGCCGCACCCATCTGGTCAGCCCGGCGATGGCGGCTGCGGCTGCGCTGGAAGGCCACTTCGTTGACGTGCGCAAGCTCGCTTGAGCGGCAGGATAGAGAGAGCAATCATGGAACAATTCACCATCCACACCGGCCTCGTGGCGCCGCTCGACCGCGAAAACGTCGACACCGACGCCATCATCCCGAAGCAATTCCTCAAATCGATCAAGCGCACGGGCTTCGGCCCGAACCTGTTCGACGAGTGGCGCTACAAGGACGTCGGCGAGCCTGGGCAGGACAACAGCAAGCGTCCGCTGAACCCGGATTTCGTACTGAACCAGCCGCGTTACAAGGGCGCCTCGGTGTTGCTGGCGCGCAAGAATTTCGGCTGCGGCAGCTCGCGTGAGCACGCGCCGTGGGCGCTGCAGCAGTACGGCTTCCGCGCCATCATCGCGCCGAGCTTTGCCGACATCTTCTTCAACAATTGCTTCAAGAACGGCCTGCTGCCGATCGTGCTGACAGAGTCGCAAGTCGACCATCTGTTCAACGAGACGCAAGCCTTTACCGGCTACCAGCTGACTGTCGATCTGGACAAGCAGATCGTCGTCACGCCAGGCGGTACGGCGTATCCATTCGACATCACGGCGTTCCGCAAATACTGCCTGCTCAACGGCTTCGACGACATCGGTCTGACCCTGCGCTACGCCGACCAGATCAAGGCTTACGAAGCGCAGCGCTTGGCCAGGATGCCGTGGCTCGCGCACAAGCTCGTCGGCTGAGCGGATACCAGAACAACAAGGACAACTACATGACCAAGATTGCAGTGTTGCCGGGTGACGGCATTGGCAAGGAAATCGTCGCCGAGGCCGTAAAGGTGCTCAAGGTGTTGGGCGAGCCTTTCGAGATGGAATTCGCCCCGGTGGGCGGCGCCGGTTACGAGGTCAAGGGCCATCCGCTGCCGGAAGACACGCTCAAGCTCGCCAAGGAGGCTGACGCCATCCTGTTCGGCGCCGTGGGCGATTGGAAGTACGACACGCTGGCGCGCGAGCTGCGCCCGGAGCAGGCCATCCTCGGCTTGCGCAAGCAACTGCAACTGTTCGCCAATTTCCGTCCGGCGATCTGCTATCCGGAACTGGCCGGCGCGTCGAGCCTGAAGCCTGAGATCGTCTCCGGCCTCGACATCCTGATCGTGCGCGAACTGACTGGCGATATCTACTTCGGCCAGCCGCGCGGCGTGCGAGCAGCACCTGACGGTGTGTTCGCCGGCGCGCGCGAAGGCTTCGACACCATGCGCTACAGCGAGCCGGAAATCCGCCGTATCGCGCACGTCGCCTTCCAGGCTGCCGCCAAGCGCGGCAAGAAGCTGTGCAGCGTCGACAAGGCCAACGTGCTCGAGACGTTCCAGTTCTGGAAGGACATCGTCACCGACGTGCACAAGGAATATCCGGAAGTCGAGCTGTCGCACATGTACGTCGACAACGCGGCCATGCAACTCGTGAAGGCGCCGAAGAACTTCGACGTGATCGTTACCGGCAACATGTTCGGCGACATCCTTTCGGACGAGGCTGCCATGCTGACGGGCTCGATCGGCATGCTGCCGTCGGCGTCGCTCGATGCGAACAACAAAGGCCTGTATGAGCCGTCGCACGGTTCCGCGCCGGACATCGCTGGCAAGGGTGTTGCCAACCCGCTGGCGACGATCCTGTCGGCGGCGATGATGCTGCGCTATTCGCTGAACAAGGCCGAGCAGGCTGATCGCATCGAAACTGCCGTCAAGAAGGTGCTGGCGCAGGGCTACCGGACCGGCGACATCCTGACGCCCGGTTGCAAGCAGGTCGGCACTGTCGAGATGGGCGACGCCGTGGTCGCTGCCTTGTAAATCAAAACATGCGTTGCGGTGCCGTCACATGCGGTGCCGCAATCGTCGTTTTTTCGGTGGACACATGTTGCAGTGCATTGTGTGGCCGCCAAATCGTGTATATTTTTGCAGATGATCTCGATCGCGCTCCCCGTCCTCGTACTGGGCATTCTGGGCACCCTGGCTATCGCCGCCAAGGGCACCGCCGCGCGCACTCGCATGACGCCTGTCGAGATTCGCACGACCACGGAAATCATTACCAAAAAAACGATCTCGTAGATCGTCCGTCGTGCCCGTTCGCCTTCCCCGCGCGGTCACGCCGGGCGACCGAGGCGGGGAAAATCACTAGAGGTTCACAATCATGAAGGTAGGTCTCGTCGGTTGGCGCGGCATGGTCGGTAGCGTGCTGATGCAGCGCATGCAGGAAGAAAAGGATTTCGACCTGATCGACACCGTGTTTTTCAGCACCAGCAACGCTGGCGGCAAGGCACCCGCATTCGCCAAGACGGATGCGCCCCTGGCTGACGCCAACGACATCGAAGCGCTGAAGGCATGCGACACGATCATCACGTGCCAGGGCGGCGACTACACGACCGAAGTCTTCCCGAAGCTGCGCGCTGCCGGCTGGAATGGCTACTGGATCGACGCCGCCTCGACGCTGCGCATGGAAGACGATGCCGTGATCGTGCTGGACCCGGTCAACCTGTCGCTCATCAAGAATGCGGTGGCGGCCGGCACCAAGAATTTCATCGGTGGCAATTGCACCAACTCCATCCTGCTGATGGGCGTGGGCGGTCTGTTCCGCGAAGGCTTGGTCGAATGGGTCAGCTCGATGACCTACCAGGCAGCCTCGGGCGGTGGTGCAAACCACATGCGCGAACTGCTCAAGGGCATGGGCGTGATCCACGGTGCTGTGGCCGATGAGCTGGCCAACCCGGCGTCTGCCATCCTGGACATCGACCGCAAGGTTGCCAAGACCATCCGCGAAGACGTGCCGACCGAATTCTTCCCGGCGCCGCTGGCTGGTGGGTTGATCCCGTGGATCGACAAGCAGCTCGACAACGGTCAGTCCAAGGAAGAGTGGAAGGGTCAGGCCGAGGTCAACAAGATCCTGGGCACGGCGCAGACGATTCCGGTTGATGGCCTGTGCGTGCGGATCGGCGCGATGCGCTGCCACAGCCTGGGCCTGACGCTCAAGCTCAAGCGCGACCTGCCGCTCGACGAAATCGAGCAGATCATCCGCTCGGGCAACCCCTGGGTGAAGTGGGTGCCGAACGACCGCAGCATCACCGAGAAGGAACTGACGCCGGCTTCCATCACGGGTGGCCTGGAAATCGGCGTGGGCCGTGTGCGCAAGCTGAACATGGGGCCCGAGTATGTGAGCGCCTTCGTGATCGGCGATCAGCTTCTGTGGGGCGCCGCCGAGCCGCTGCGCCGTACGTTGCGTATCCTGCTGGGCAAGTGATTCGGCCTTTGCTTTCCTTGTCAGGCCGGGCATCGACGGCTGTCGTTGCGGCCTGACAACAGAAAGTGCGCTTTTTCTACCAACGCCGCGCGGCCTGCGCGGCGTTGTGCCATCTGGACGCCCACGGTCTGTAAC
The DNA here is from genome assembly GCF_052045895.1 of Ralstonia sp. 22111. Lineage (NCBI taxonomy): Bacteria > Pseudomonadati > Pseudomonadota > Betaproteobacteria > Burkholderiales > Burkholderiaceae > Ralstonia > Ralstonia sp. 22111. The sequence goes on from NZ_JBQEPR010000004.1 coordinate 10,024, forward strand.
GTTGGTACACAATAGCGGCCGGAACGCTGTCCGCCCATTCGTGGGGTGGACGGGGCACGGGGAAGGGTTAGCGCCACATGAAGCACACGCATTCCGGGGGGTACGTCGGGTGCTTCAGAATCTCGCCAATTGTGTCGTTTTCATAAAGATTGACGGCGGTTCTTATCCAGCATTTCACTTTTTGGGTGAACTTGCTGCGCTAACTCGTTGATGTTAAGTTCGTTTGCACATTAAAAGATAACGGAGTCGAAGGTGAGGGTGAGCCAATACCGCCGGAGAGAATCGTCCCATCGCAGTCCTCGCTGGTCGGCCGTCGCGTTTGCTGCGGCGAGCCTGCTGCTGATTCAGCCCGCTGCGCAAGCGGCCGGTTTCGGCGCGCTGCACGTGCGTTCCAGCCTCGGCCAGCCGCTGCAGGCCGAAATCGATCTGACCGGCGTGACGCCCGAAGAGGCGCAAAACCTGGTCGCCAAACTGGCCGCGCCGGATGCCTATTCGCGTGCCGGCCTGACCTACAACCCGATCGTCTCCTCGCTGCGTGCCTCGCTGGAGCGCCAGTCGAATGGTAACTACGTGGTGCGTCTTCGCTCGACGCAGCCCGTCGCCGAGCCGTTCGTTGATGTTCTGGTCGACTTGAACTGGGCGAGCGGCCACGTTTCGCGCGCCTATACGTTCTTGCTGGACCCGGTGGGCTCCAGCAATACCGCACAGAATTTCGCGCCGACGCCGGTGGTGCAGGCCACCACGCCGGGCGCCGCTGAATCGACGTCGGCTGCCTCGGCAGCTCAACCGCAAGCTGCAGCCCCGACTGCGGCCGCACCGGCACCGGCACGCCAGCCCCGTGCTGCTCGCCAAGCCGCGCGTGCCCAGCAAGCTGCTCCTGCTGCTGCCGCGCCGGACGCTACGCCTGGTGGCTCGTACACCGTGCAGCGCGGCGATAGCCTGTATGACGTGGCGTCGACGGCCGCTCAAGGCCAAGAGGCCGTGTCGCTCGACCAGATGCTGCTTGCCCTGTATCGGAACAACCCCAACGCTTTCATTGGCGGCAACATCAACCGGCTGCGCACCGGCTCTGTGCTGAAAGTGCCGTCGCAGGCCGAAGCGCAGAAAACGCCTGCGCGTGAAGCACGCCGCGAGGTCATTGCGCAAACGTCCGGCTTCGCCGGCTACCGCAATCGCCTCGCAACGGCAGCGGAAGCCAATGCGGCCACGGATACCGATTCCGCCCGCCAGCAAAGCGGCAGCGTGTCGGCCCGTGTGCAGGATCAAGCTACGCCCGCTGCCAGCAGCCGTGACGAATTGCGTCTGTCCAAGGCTGACCGTGCCGGCAAGGCTGGCGGGGCAGCCGCCCGCGACGAGGAACTCGTCGCCAAGGAGCGCGCGCTCAAGGAGATGGAGTCACGCGTTGCACAGTTGGAGAAGAATCTCTCTGACATGCAACGCCTGGTTGAATTGAAGAACGCTGAACTGGCCAAGGCCGCCAGCGCTGCCAAGCCGGCCGCTGGCGCTGCACCGTCGACGGCGGCTCCGGCAGTGGCGGCGGCCAATGCGCCCGCTCCCGCACCGGCAGCAGCGTCCACGTCTGCCCCGGCCCCTGTTGCCGCTGCGACGGCGGAAACGGCCGCCGCCCCGGCTTCGTCGGCGACGGCTGCTGCGTCGGCTTCCGCACCGGTGGCCGCATCGGCGCCGTTGGCGGCAGCCTCTGCACCGCAAGCAACTGCCAGCGCACCGGTTGCTGCTGCGTCGGCTCCCGCTGCCGCGCCGAAGAAGGCGCCCGTGGTTGTGGCCCCGCCGCCGCCGATCCAGGAAGAATCGTTCCTCTCGTCGCTGCTGGGCAACCCGATGGCTCTGGGCCTGGGTGGCTTGGTGGTCGCCCTGCTGGGTGGTCTGGTGGTGTATCGCCGTCGCCAGCAGAAGCCTGAGCAGGCGCATGGCTTCCAGGACAGCCTGCTGTCGCAGGAAAGCACTGTGATGGCGGGTGCCAACTCGCTGTTTGGCGCGGCCGGTGGTCAAAGCGTCGACACTTCGCAGCACAGCGTGTTCGGTGCGGATTTCCGCATTGGTGGCGGCAACGAGAGCAATGAAGTCGACCCGATTGCCGAGGCCGATGTCTACATCGCCTACGGCCGCGACGTACAAGCCGAAGAAATCCTGCGCGAGGCTCTGGAGCAGCATCCGGAGCGCCAAGCCATTCGTCTGAAGTTGATGGAAATTTACGCGAATCGTCAGGACGCCCATGGCTTCCAGACCATTGCTGAAGAGATGCTGGCGCAAGTCGGCGCGGCCTCGTCGGAATGGGCAGAGGCGGCTGCGATGGGCCGCAAGTTTGATCCCGCCAACCCGCTGTACCTGACGGTGCAGGGTGATGGGAGCCATGTTGGTGCCGAAGCCCATGCGGAACCGAGCCACGCTGGCGCCGCAGTGGCAGGTGCCGCTGCCCTGGCCGGTGTGGGCGCCGCAGTGGCTGCCGAGGCCTTCAGCCCGACGGTGACCGGTCAAACCACCCGTCGCGGGGACGACTGGACCACGCTGTCTCCGGATCTGGACCCGTCCGCACCGTCGACCAAAGCGCCGCAACTGGCCGATTTCGATCTGCCGCTGGAGTCGTTCCCGGCGCCGGCAGCAGGCGAGCCGATCACCGCGCCGGAAGAAGCATCGGACATCTTCAAGGTGCATGCAGAACCTGAAGCGGATCTCCCCCAGTTCAACGCGCACGCTGGCGAGGCTTATCAGCCCGTCGCCGCGCCCCCGCTGCACATGGACTTGTCGGACTTGTCGCTGGATCTGAACCCGACGCCGCCTGCCGCAGAAACGGCTGCTCCGGCAGCCTCGGTTGCTGCGGAGGAAAGCCTGCCGAGCTGGGCTCAGCCGACCGACCTGTCGCAGGCTCCGATGCATTTCGAATCCGAGCCGCACCACGCAGAGCACGCGGAAGTCGCGAACGACGAACCGCAATCGGCTATCCGCCTGGACACCAACCTGCCGCACACGCTGTCCGGTGAGCACGGTGCCGACGGTGTGCGCGATCTGCAGATCAAGTTCGATCTGGCCAAGGCCTACATCGAGATTGGCGACAAGGAAGGCGCACGCGAACTGCTGCAGGAAGTGCTGGATTTGGGCGATCCGTCGTTCCACGCCGAGGCGCAAGCCTTGATGCGCCAGATCGGCTGACGCAACGCGTTTTACGCCATCGACAGCGCCGGCAGGGTGGTATCCTGCCGGCGTTTTTCTTTCCGCATGGGGATTCACACGGCATGACGCGCATCGCGCTTGGCATTCAGTACGACGGTGCCGCGTTTTCGGGATGGCAATCGCAGCCGCACGGCAACACCGTGCAGGACGCACTGGAGGCGGCCCTGCGACAGTTTGCCGGCGTGGCGCTCCCGACCACGGTGGCCGGCCGCACCGATGCGGGTGTGCATGCGCTGGGCCAGGTCGTCCACCTGGATACCGACCTCGTGCGCGAGCCGTTTTCGTGGGTGCGCGGCACCAACGCGTTTCTGCCCCCCACGGTGGCCGTGCGATGGGCGCAGGAAATGCCGGAGGACTTCCACGCGCGCTTCTCCGCGCATCGCCGCACGTATTACTACGCGCTGACCTTCGGCCCGACGCGCGCACCGTTGCTCGAAGACAAGGCGGGCTACGTGATGCTGCCGCCTGGCCAAGCGCTTGACGTGGCAGCCATGAACGAGGCTGCGCAGGTCTTGGTCGGTGAGCACGATTTCTCGTCGTTCCGCGCGGCCGAATGCCAAGCCAAGTCGCCCGTCAAAACGATGTACTCGATCGAGGTGCGAGGCGAGGGCGAGTGGGTATTCGTCCGTATTCGTGGCAGTGCATTCCTGCACCACATGGTGCGCAACATCATGGGCTGCCTGGTGGCGATCGGGCGGGGCCGGCAGCCATCTTCCTGGATGCGCGATGTGCTGGCAGCACGCAGCCGCGTCGCCGCCGCCCCGACCTTCATGCCCGACGGGTTGTATCTGGCCGAGGTCGGCTATCCTGATGTCTTCTCGTTGCCGGCATCTCCGGCATCGTCCAGCCTGTTTCGTGGCGTGTTCGACGAACACGTCGGCCCGTGAACTCCGCTTCCACCATGCCGTTGCACCGTACCCGTATCAAGCTGTGTGGCCTGACCCAGCCGGCCGACGTCGACCACGCCGTCGAGCTCGGCGCCGATGCGATCGGGCTCGTCTTCTATCCGCCCAGCCCGCGTTACGTCGCCACCGAACGCGCTGCCGAGCTGGCTCGCCGCGCCGGTCCGTTCGTCACCGTGACGGGCCTGTTCGTCAACGCCAGCGCGGACGACGTGGCGCGCGTGCTGGACAAAGTGCCGCTTACGCTGCTTCAGTTCCACGGTGACGAGCCGGCAGAGCTGTGTGCCGAGATTGCAGCGAAGGTGCGGCTGCCGTGGCTGCGTGCCCTGCGTGTTCAGCCCGGGGCCGATTTGGTAGAATTCGGCAATCGGTTTGCCGCTGCTCAAGGCCTGCTGCTCGACGCATTTGTTGAGGGGTATGGCGGCGGCGGCCACGTCTTCGACTGGACTCTCATTCCTCCGCAATGGCTCCCGCAATCGCCATCCTTGCCAACCACAAGCGCCGCTCCTCGGCTCGTTTTGAGTGGTGGGTTGAGCGCGCAAAACGTCGCTGGCGCGATTGAACGCGTGCGGCCTTACGCTGTTGACGTCAGCAGCGGGATCGAGGCCGCACGGGGCGTGAAAGACCACGCCCGGATGACCGCATTTGTGCGTGCGGTCCGCGAGGCCGATGCAGCCCTGGGCGCATCGGTTCAGGCCTGAGCCGATCCGGCAGGTCTTTCGCGACGCACGCCTTCCTGAATATTTCCGCCGACGGGGCTTCACCCTGACCTCGGCGGACGCCTCGAGAGATTGCCATGTACAACCTGCCCGACGCCCACGGCCATTTCGGCCCCTACGGCGGCACCTTCGTTGCCGAAACGCTGTCCCACGCGCTGGATGAGCTGCGCGACGCCTATGCGCGCTATCAGCACGATCCCGAGTTCATCAAGGAATACGAATACGAGCTGAAGCATTTTGTCGGTCGGCCGTCGCCCATCTATCACGCACGCCGCCTGACCGAACACTGCGGCGGCGCGCAGATCTACCTCAAGCGCGAGGACCTGAACCACACCGGCGCGCACAAGGTGAACAACGTGATCGGCCAGGCGCTGCTCGCGCGCCGCATGGGCAAGCCACGCGTGATTGCCGAAACGGGCGCCGGCCAGCACGGTGTTGCCACCGCCACGATTGCCGCGCGCTACGGCATGGAGTGCGTCGTCTACATGGGCAGCGAAGACGTGCGCCGCCAGGCCGCCAACGTCTACCGGATGAAGCTGCTGGGCGCGACCGTGGTGCCGGTGGAGTCGGGCTCGCGCACGCTCAAGGACGCGCTGAACGAAGCGATGCGCGACTGGGTGACCAACGTGGCCGACACCTTCTACATCATCGGCACGGTGGCAGGCCCGCACCCGTATCCGATGATGGTGCGCGACTTCCAGGCCGTGATCGGCGAGGAATGCAAAGTGCAGATGCCGGAGATGACCGGCCGCCAGCCGGACGCGGTGATCGCCTGTGTGGGCGGCGGCTCCAACGCCATGGGCATCTTCTATCCGTACATTGACCACACCGACGTGAAGCTGATCGGCGTGGAAGCAGCGGGCGAGGGCATCGAGACCGGTCGCCACGCCGCGTCGCTTACGGGCGGCTCACCGGGCGTACTGCACGGTAACCGCACCTATCTGCTGCAAGATGAAGACGGCCAGATCATCGAGACGCATTCGATCTCGGCCGGGCTCGATTATCCGGGTGTCGGTCCGGAGCACGCCTGGTTGAAGGATGTGCGGCGCGCGGAATACGTCGGCATTACCGACAAGGAAGCGCTGCAGTCCTTCCACGACCTGTGCCGCATGGAGGGCATCATCCCGGCGCTGGAATCGAGCCATGCGCTGGCGTATGCGTGCAAGCTGGCGCCGACCCTGCCCAAGGACAAGATCCTGCTGGTGAACCTGTCCGGCCGTGGCGACAAGGATATGCATACCGTCGCCGAATTCTCCGGCATCAAACTCTAACGGCACTGGCACACGCATGACCGAGCGCGCCATCGACGGCATCTTCAACGAGGACTGCATTACCGGGGTCGAGCATCTGGCCGACGGCAGTGTGGACCTCGTGATCGCCGATCCGCCGTACGGGCTGGGCAAGGATTACGGCAACGACTCCGACAAGCTGTCGGGCGATGCATACCTCGCCTGGTCCGAACGCTGGATCGATGCGGTGCGGCCGAAGCTGGCGCGCAACGGATCGTTCTACCTGTTCTGCACGTGGCAATACGCGCCGGAACTGTTCGTGATGCTCAAGCGGCGCCTCACGATGGTCAACGAGATCATCTGGGACCGCCGAGTGCCGAGTATGGGCGGCAGCACGCGCAAGTTCTCGTCGGTGCACGACAACATCGGTTTTTTTGCCGCTTCACGCGATTACTACTTCGATGTCGACGCCGTGCGCATTCCGTACGATGCCGAGACGAAAAAAGCGCGCAGCCGCAAGCGTTTCGAGGGCAAGAAGTGGCTGGAAGTTGGCTACAACCCGAAGGACGTGTGGAGCGTGTCGCGCCTGCACCGGCAAGACCCGGAGCGCGCCGAGCATCCAACCCAAAAGCCGCTGGAACTGGTGGAACGCATGATTCTGGCAAGCTGCCCGCCGGGCGGTCTGGTGCTGGACCCGTTCCTGGGCAGCGGCACCACGGCGGCCGCGTGTGCAAGGCTTGACCGCCGCTTCGCCGGCTTCGAGATCAATGCCGACTATTGCCGCGTAGCGCGCGAGCGGGTGGCTGCTGTGCATGCCGCCGCTGCCGCCAACGTCCAACCGACTGAATCGCAGGCGCCTGAGACTATCAAGGTCGCCTGAAACCTGATCCCCCTATGTCCCGCATCGCTCAAACTTTTTCGCAGTTGTCCGCACAGGGCCGCAAGGGCCTGATTCCGTTCATCACGGCGGGTGATCCGTACCCCGAGATGACCGTCGACCTGATGCACGCGCTGGTCAAGGGCGGTTCCAACGTCATCGAACTGGGCGTACCGTTCTCCGACCCGATGGCGGACGGCCCAGTTATTCAGCGTGCTTCGGAGCGCGCATTGGCCAAGAAGGTCGGTCTGCGCACGGTGCTGGAGTATGTGCGGGCATTCCGCACCACCGATTCAACGACGCCCGTGGTGCTCATGGGCTACGCCAACCCGATCGAGCGCATGGGCGTGGAGGCTTTTGCCAAAGCTGCATCCGAAGCCGGCGTGGACGGCGTCCTCGTGGTCGACTATCCGCCCGAAGAGTGCGAGGCTTTTGCCAACACCATGCGCGCCGCCGGCATTGATCCGATCTTCCTGCTGGCGCCCACGTCCACCGAAGCGCGTATCGCGCAGATCGCGCGCGTGGCGAGTGGCTACATCTACTACGTGTCGCTCAAAGGCGTGACTGGCGCGGCCACCATCGACCTCGACGCTGTGGCGGCACGCATCCCGCAAATCCGCCAGCACGCGCGGCTGCCGGTGGGCGTCGGGTTCGGCATTCGTGATGCTGCAACGGCACGTGCGATCAGCGGTGTGGCGGATGCGGTGGTCATCGGATCCCGCATTGTGCAATTGCTTGAAGAAGCACCTCGCGAACAAGCGGTACAATACTTGACTGATTTCATCGCGGAGATTCGCCAGGCGCTCGACGCCTGATCTCAGCGACATTGCATTCAAGGAGCACGCATGAGCTGGCTGGACAAACTGCTTCCGCCCAAGATCCAACAGACCGACCCGTCGCAACGCAAGGGCATTCCGGAGGGCCTCTGGGTCAAATGCCCGGCCTGCGAGTCGGTGCTGTATCGGACCGACGTCGAGGCCAACCTGCACGTCTGCCCGAAGTGCGACCACCACATGCGCATCGGAGCCCGTGCTCGCCTGGACGCGCTGCTGGACGCCGAAGGGCGCTATGAGCTGGGTCAGGAGATCCTCCCGGTCGACGCGCTCAAGTTCAAGGACAGCAAAAAGTACCCCGACCGCATCAAGGCCGCCATGGACAACACCGGCGAGACCGATGCCATGGTCGTGATGGGCGGCGCCATCCATGCGTTGCCGGTGGTGGTGGCCTGCTTCGAGTTCGAATTCATGACGGGCTCGATGGGCTCGGTGGTAGGCGAGCGTTTCGCGCGTGGTGCGCAGATGGCGCTGGAACAGAAGGTGCCGTTCATCTGTGTGACGGCCTCGGGCGGTGCGCGCATGCAGGAAAGCCTGCTGTCGCTCATGCAAATGGCCAAGACCACTGCGATGGTCCAGAAGCTGGCGCTAGCCAAGCTGCCGTTCATCAGCGTGCTGACCGATCCGACCACGGGCGGTGTGTCCGCCAGCTTCGCCTTCATGGGCGACGTGGTGATCGCCGAGCCCAAGGCAATGATCGGCTTTGCCGGTCCGCGTGTGATCGAGCAGACCGTTCGCGAGAAACTGCCGGAAGGCTTCCAGCGCGCTGAGTTCCTGCTGCAGAAGGGCGCCATCGACATGATTGTCGACCGCCGCAACATGCGCCGCGAGATCGCGGAGCTTCTTGCGCTCCTGCAGAAGCAACCGGCCGACGCGCTGGCCTGATGCAGCACATCTGTTGAACCGAAGCGCGGGCGTGAGTCCGCGCTTCTTGTTTTTGCGCGGCCCGTTTCCCTGACGTCGCGCCACCTATTTCGCATGCCTACATTCGACACGCTGCCCGACTGGCTGGCCCACCTGGAAACCGCACACCCGGTCGGCATCGACATGGGCTTGGCCCGCATCAGTCGCGTGCGCGATGCGCTCGGGCTGGAATTCAAGTCAGTCGTCTTTACGGTGGGCGGCACCAATGGCAAGGGCTCGACCTGCGCGATGCTCGAGGCGATCTTGCTGGCCGCCGGCTACAAGGTCGGTTGCCATACCTCGCCACACCTGATCGATTTTAACGAGCGCGCTCGCGTGAATGGAGAGATCGCCACCGACGCGATGCTGCTGCCGCACTTCGCGGCCGTAGAGCGCGCGCGCTGCAGCTTCCCCGAGCCCGTCAGCCTGACCTATTTCGAATTCACCACGCTGGCGATCATGCATCTGTTCGCCAACGCGGGTCTTGATGCGGTGATCCTCGAAGTCGGCCTGGGTGGCCGGTTGGACGCGGTCAACATTGTCGACACGGATTGCGCCATCATCACCAGCGTCGATCTCGATCACATGGCCTACCTGGGCGATACCCGCGAGGCGATCGGCTTTGAGAAAGCCGGCATCTTCCGAGCAGGCAAGCCGGCGATCTGCTCTGACCCGGTGCCGCCGATCTCCCTAGTGAAACACGCCGAGGCCATTGGCGCAGATCTCTGGCTGATCGGTCGCGATTTCAACTTCCAGGGCGACAAGCAGCAGTGGGGCTTTAGCGGCCGCGGGCGCCGTTGGCCGAGCCTGGGCTATCCCGCATTGCGCGGGGCGAACCAACTGCTGAATGCGTCGGCGGCGCTGGCTGCTTTGGAATCAGTGCGCGATCGGTTGCCGATCTCGGCGCAGGACGTGCGTCTGGGGCTGTCGCAGGTGGTGCTGCCGGGGCGCTTCCAGGTTCTTCCCGGGCGTCCGTCCGTGATCCTGGATGTCGCACACAACCCGCACGCGTCGGCCGCGCTGGGCCAGAACCTCGAGAACATGGGCTTCTACCGCTACACCTACGCGGTGTTCGGTGCGATGCAGGACAAGGACATCGAAGGTGTGCTCCGGCACATGCTCGACAAGGTCGATCACTGGTGCCTGACCGACTTGCCGACGCCGCGCGCGGCGACTGCCGCAAGCCTGGCGCAGGTGCTGGCCGACGCCGGTTTCCGCGCAGGCAAGGAATCAAGCGTGAGCACATTCAGCGATCCCGCCACAGCCTATCGCAACGCCATGGAGCGGGCCACCGAGGATGATAGAATCGTGGTCTTCGGATCGTTCTACACCGTTGCCGGCGTGCTGGCGGAGCGCAAGAGTCGCGCGCACTAAAACCGGGGCCCTCATGGGACTGTTTTCCATCTTTTCCTCCCGCAAGAACGCTGAAGGCCAACGCACACGCGGCGCAGCCGCCGGTAGTGCTGCCGATGTGGCTCGCGATGCGGTGCGGGGTTCGCGCGCATCGTCGAATGCTCGCAGCCGCGCTTCCCGTCGCTCCGACGATGACGACGACGGTCTTGACCCTGAACTCCCGCAAAAACAACGCGCTCGCCGCAGGCTGATCGGTGCGGTGGTGCTGGTTGGCGCCGCGGTGATCGTGCTGCCCCTCGTGTTTGATTCCAAGCCGCGCCCCGTGACCGATGCCGTGGCCGTGCAGATCCAGGATCAGCCGGTCGATCGTGGCGCCAAGGCCTCGACCGACGAGCCGAAGGTCGCCAGCCGGCGTTCCGCGTCGCGTCCCGCAGTTTCGTCGACGGATCAGGCGCAGGCGCTTGACCAGGGCGAAGAGGTTGTCGCAAGCAATGACGCACCGCCCGCAGCCCAGAACCCGTCGGCTGCAGCCAAGCCCGCGACACCGCCCAAGCCCGTCGCCAGTCCGACGCCACCTGCTGAGTCCAAGCCCGCAGCGAAACCTGCCCAACCGGCCGCCCAGCCCCCACAGCAAGCGGTTGCACCGAGCACCGATGCCAACGGCGGCAAGTTCATTCTCCTGATCGGCGCATTCGCTTCAGAGGACCGCGCCCGCAATTGGCTGGGCAAGCTCAAGGGCGAGAAGATTCCGGGTTACATCGAACACAAGAAGGTGCCTGAGAAGGGCGATCTGGCCTTGCTGCGAGCGGGGCCGTTCAACGATCGTGCGTCTGCGGAAGCGGCGCAGAAGCGTGCAGAGCAGATTGGCCTGACGCCCAAACTCGTGCAGCAATGATGATGCGGCCGAACGTGGACTCAGCGCGCTCGTCAGATTTGCTGATTCATCACCCCGCACTCCGCCACAGTCAATCCAAGCCGCTGCCCGATGCAACCGACTTTCTTTGACTACGGTGTGCTGTTCATCATCGTCACATCGGCGCTGATTGGGTTGTTTCGGGGGCTGATTCGCGAAGTGCTGGCGCTGCTGGGGTGGCTGTTTGCCGCGTGGGTGGCGTACACGTTTTCTGGTGTGGCGGCGGGCTGGATGCCGGAATCGCTGCCCGGTGGGCCGGTGGCACGCACCATTCTCGGTTTCGTCCTACTGTTTATCGTGACGGTGATTGCAACTTCGCTGGTGGGCGCACTGCTTTCGGCGGCCCTGGCGAGCGCGGGGCTCAAGCCGGCAGATCGCGGTTTGGGTATGGTGTTCGGGTTGGCACGCGGTGGCGTGATCATCCTCGTGTTGATGACGGTGGCCGGCTTTACCAGTCTGCCTGAGCAACCGTTCTGGCGCGATGCGATTACGCGACCCTATGCGGAGCAGGCAGCACAAGTGGCCAAGCCGTTGTTGCCCCCGGATGTCGCGAAGTATGTTCACTATTGATCTGGAGCGCTTGGCCGCGAGCTAGGCGATCCGGAAAGCTTTTTCGGCGCCCGCAACGGGTGTGGGCGCCACCAAATACGTTCTCGCTGGAGTTCGACATGTGCGGTATCGTTGGGGTGGTTTCAGCCACGCCCGTCAATCAGCTGATCTACGACAGTCTGTTGCTCCTGCAACACCGGGGGCAAGACGCGGCCGGCATTGCCACCGCATCAGGCAGCACTTTCCACATGCACAAGGCCAACGGCATGGTTCGGGACGTGTTCCGCACCCGTAACATGCGCGGCCTGCCGGGTACGAGTGGCATCGGCCAAGTGCGCTATCCGACCGCGGGCTCCTCCAGCGAAGAAGAAGCCCAACCATTCTATGTCAACGCGCCGTTCGGCATCGTGCTGGCGCACAACGGCAACCTGACGAACTCCGATCAGCTGCGCGACGAGATGTTCCGGCGCGACCGCCGCCACATCAACACGCAGTCCGACTCGGAAGTGCTGCTCAATGTGCTGGCCGACGAGCTGCAACGCGCCAGTAACGATATCCCGCTGAATCGCGATTCCATCTTCACGGCCGTGGAAGGCCTGCACCGCCGCGTGCGCGGTTCGTATGCCATCGCTGCCGAGATTTCCGGCTACGGCGTGCTGGCTGTGCGCGACCCGTTTGGCATCCGCCCGCTCGCACTGGGTAGCCAGGAAACGCCGGAGGGCCACATCGAATACATGGTCGCTTCGGAGTCCGTGGCGCTGGAAGGCATCGGCTTCAAGTTCGAGCGCGATGTGGCCCCGGGCGAAGCCATCTTCATCGACCTCGAGGGCAAGCTGCACACCAAGCAGTGCGCCGCCAACCCTGTGCTTTCGCCGTGCATTTTTGAATACGTGTACCTCGCCCGCCCGGACTCCCGCATGGATGGCGTGTCGGTGTACGACGCGCGCCTGCGCATGGGCGATTACCTGGCCGAAAAGATCAAGCGCGAGGTCACCGACAAGATCGACGTGGTGATGCCGATCCCGGATTCATCGCGTCCGGCCGCAATGCAAGTGGCCAACCACCTGGGCGTGCCGTATCGCGAAGGTTTCTTCAAGAACCGCTACGTTGGCCGTACCTTCATCATGCCGGGCCAGGCGGTGCGCAAGAAGTCCGTGCGTCAGAAGCTCAACGCCATGGCGATCGAGTTCAAGGACAAGAACGTGCTGATCGTCGACGACTCCATCGTGCGCGGCACGACCTCGTCGGAGATCGTGCAGATGGCGCGCGATGCCGGTGCGAAGAAGGTGATCTTCGCTTCGGCCGCGCCGCCGGTGAAGTTCCCGAACGTGTACGGTATCGACATGCCGACGCGCGGCGAACTGGTGGCTTATGGCCGCACGCACGAAGAGATTGCCAAGATCATCGGCGCCGACCAGCTTGTGTACCAAGACGTGGAAGACATGAAGCGCGCCGTGCGCGACGTCAATCCGGCGCTCAAGGATTTCGATGCGTCATGCTTTGACGGCAAATACGTAACGGGCGACATCGACGAGGCTTACCTCGATCGCCTGGAGGCTGCGCGCAACAACTCGGCCAAGGCCGATCGTGAGAATGCGCAGAACGATGATCCGCGTACGCAATTGCATCTGCAGCGCTCTGCCGTGAACGAGTAAATCTCGAGCGCAGCAAAAGAAAAGCCCGTCATCGCGACGGGCTTTTTTGTTGGGCGTTGCGATCGTGCCTTACTTGAGCATGCGACGACGCAGCAGCCACAGGCACAGCAGCAGCGCGCCAACGGCGTACAGCAGCAGCACGCCGAGGTGCAGCAGGATGTTCTCCGGCGTGCGGCCCAGCATCAGCGGGCGGATCAGATCCACCGCGTGCGGCAATGGCAGCACGCTCGTCGCTGCGCGCACGGGCGCCGGCAGTTGCGAGAGCGGAAAGAACACGCCCGAGAGCAGCATCATCGGCGTGATCACCAGCGTCTGGTAGAACATGAAGAAGTCGTAGTTGGGCGCGAGCGCCGTCATGTTCATCGCCAGGCAGGCAAAGGTAAAACCGGTCAGCACGATGACGGGTAGGGCGAGCAGTGCTTGCGGCATCGACGCATAGCCGAGAGCACCGGCAACCAGCATGATCGCCAGGCCCGAGAGCACCGACTTGCTGGCGGCCCAGAGCAGCTCCCCAAGGACCACGTCACCCAGGCTGAGCGGCGCGTACAGAATTGCTTCCCAGGTACGTTGCACGTGCATGCGCGAAAACGCGGAGTACATCGCCTCGAAGCTCGCCGACATCATCGTGCTGGACGCCACCGTGCCGGCTGCCAGGAATGCGATGTACGACACGCCGTCGACGCGCCCGACCAGCAGGCCCAGGCCGAGCCCAAGGCCGAACAGGTAAATCATCGGGTCAGCCAGATTGCCGGCCATCGACGGAATGGCCAGCTTGCGCCACACCATGAAGTTGCGCAGCCAGACGTACTGCCAGTTGCGGAAGTTCAGCGGTAGCAGGGGCTGCGGAAAGGCGCGTTTCTGCGTTGGGGTGAGTGCGGTTTCAGTGGACATGGGCGGTTCTCTCAGTCGCGCATTTCGCGGCCGGTCAGGCGCAGGAACACATCTTCGAGATTGGCCGGGCGGTGCAGATAGCGCAGCCCGGGCATGGTGTGCGTTTCTGCCTGCGTGCGCAGCGCGGCCACCAGCGGCTGCGGATCGCGTGCATAGCAGAAGAGCGTCTCGCCACTGGTTTCGACGCGATCAGCGAGCGGTGTCAGCAGCGCGCGCAGGGCGTTGAGGTCGTCGCCGTAGACTTCAACGACGTCGCAACCGATTTCACGTGCGATGAGTTCTTGTGGTTTGCCTTGCGCGATCTTCCGGCCGTTGTCGATCACGCAAAGCTCATCGCACAGGCGTTCGGCTTCTTCCATGAAATGCGTGGTCAGCAAGATGGTCTTGCCTGCTGCGAGCAATGAGCGCAGGCGCTCCCAGATCAGGTGTCGCGCTTGCGGGTCGAGCCCCGTGGTGGGCTCGTCCATGACGAGGATGTCGGGATCGTTGATCAGCGCGCGCGCTACCGTCAGCCGCCGCTTCATGCCGCCCGAGAGGGCGCGTACGGGCGCATCGGCCTTCTGTTCGAGCCGCGCGAACTCCAGCAGGGTAGGAATGCGCTCGCGAATGGTCGCAGACGAGAGGCCAAAGTAGCGCCCAAAGATCCGCAGGTTTTCCGAGACGGAGAAATCAGGATCGAGATTGTCGAACTGCGGCACGACGCCCACACGCATGCGCGCGCGGTGTGCGGCTTCGGGGACGGGCTCGTCGCACAGTCTCAGGCTGCCCGCATCGGGCATCGTCATACCGAGCAGCATGCGCAGCGTGGTGGTCTTGCCGGCGCCATTGGGGCCGAGTAGGCCAAAGCACTGGCCGCGGCGCACGCTGAAGCTCAGGTTGTCGACGACAGTCTGGTCGCCGTAACGTTTGCGCAAGCCTTCGACGCTGAGGATCGGTGTGCTGCTCACGCCAAAACCTTCTTGCTCGTATCGCACATTGCCTCCGTTGCAAAACGCCGATTATGCGCCGGCATCCGCATATGCGTATGGGGGGAATCTGCGACGACATTGCGCGGCTCTCAGGCAACAAAAAGGGCCAGGCGACATGCCTGGCCCGAGCTTGCAGCGCGCGCATCGCTGCGCGCTCTGGCGGGGTTACTTGGTGACGGCGTTACCGACCACGCCACCCAGTGCCGCACCACCCAGCGTGGCGCCCGGACCGCCCCAGATGGCCGCCCCGGCGACACCACCTGCGGCTGCGCCTAGCGCAGTGTTGCGCTGCTTTGGCGTCATGTCCGCGCATCCGCTGACGGATGCCAATGCGGCCGCCAGAATCAAGGATACGAAGGCACGCATAACAAACTCCTTTTGTCGTCTGTGTAACTTCATTCAAGAGCATGCACGCCGCTATGTGCAGGGCAGGTTGCCTGAAAGGCTTGTCAGCCGATTCCCACACCTTCAGCGTGGCTGCAGAGGACAAAGTTCCCCGGCTCGTCAGGCCTTGGCCGGCTTTTGCTGACGCTCGTACTTGAATTCCGGCAGCGCTTTGATGGCGTCTTTGGTCGCGCCAGGCAGCACGATTCTGCCTTGATCGTACTGGAACTGATTCACAGGAATGGCCACGTCATGCCGGCCCAGGCCCACAAAGCCGCCCGCCCCCACGATGGCAAACGACACGGCGTTTTCCGGCGTCACGATCAAGTCCTGCACATTGCCGACCTTCTCCTTGGCCTCGTTGTAGACCGGCTTGCCAAGCACCTGCTTCTTCACACTCACGCCCTTGATGACGGCATCGAGTTCGGTAACGGACACCCCTAGCGCAGCGTGGCCCGCGACCTGCGCGAAAGCCTGCGGTGTGGCGGCAATGGTGGCACCAGCGATCAGGGCGGCGGCGAGACGTTTCATCGTGACTCCGTGGTCTGGTGAAGGATGCGATTCACTCTAACGCGCACACGGGCGGCACCGCAGGCGATGGCGTCCGAAACACCTGTAGGACAAACGGTTGAGGTCAAGGAAATCGGCATCATGCGCGGCTACACTGAAACGCCCGGCACATGCTGGACGTATTCACCGATCTCACGAGGGAGTAACCGACATGATGACTCTGGAGCAACTCGGCGTTCTGCAACGATCGCAGCTCGAAACCTGGATGGCGGTCACGGAAGAGGCCGTGAACGGCGTCAATCGCTTGATCGGGCTCAATCTGCAGGCCCTCAAGACCGGTCTTGGCGAAACGGAGCACTGCCTGCACGACGCCGCCGGTGCGCACGACGCCGGCGAATGGTGGAACGCACAAGCGCGTTATCTGCAACCGGCTGGCGAACGTGTCTCTGGCTATACCCGCAACTTTGTTGAAATCGGCGTCGAGACGCAGAACGGAATTGCCCGCGCCTTGCAACGCCACGGTGACGAAGTGCGCCGCCAATGGGGGTTCCTCGCGGAAAACCTTGTGGACGCCGCGCCTCCTGGTGCCGAGGCGGCCGTGAATTTTTTCAAAGCATCGGTCGGCCTGGAGGTGGCCGCCGCAGAGGCGGCTGAAGATGCCGGTACGAGCCGGATCTTGAGCCCAAGTGACGTAACCGCCAAGGACGGCACTGCACACTAGGCCTCCTCTGTACGGGTGAGAAGCGTCGGCGTGGGCCGACAGTCATTTCGGTACAGTCCTACAAAACGGCGCGGGCGGAGGTCGACACTCTGCCCATGCGCGCGTCTTTACACTTCCTACATGCCTATCAACATGTGGGAGGTTGTCATGCCCTATCTCGTTGCGTGGCTCTTGGGTGTTCCCGCGCTTGTGTTGCTGGTGATCTGGCTCTTCGTGCATTGACACGAGGCTGGGCCAATCCAATACGAACCGGAGGACACATGACTTTCCGAGACGACTGCAAAATCGAGGTATCTGCCTATGAACTCTCGCCGCAAGCTTGGCGCGCCGAAGTGAGCATCTTGCGCGCCAGTAACGGTGAGACCCTGTTAGCCCGCACCACCGTGCGCGAATCCGCCAACACGTATTCGAGCGCCGCCAGGGCCTTGGAAGCCGCGCGAGCGTACGCCGAAGCGATGATCGCCGCAGGCGAGTTCGACTGCAGCCCCGCGCTGGACTGATGAGGCGAGCGTGATGCGCGGAGTGGCGTTACGTTCTGTTACTAATTCGCCAGCGCCGTATCACCTGTGTCAGCAGCCCTGAATACAATACAGATACCGTATTCCGCGCCGGCTACGGACTCGCTCGGCGCTCTAGCTGCAGGTGATCAAGATGATTCGACGCAATGTGCTGTGGATTGCAGGTGCAGCCGCACTGGCAGTGCTGGCCGTGCCGCGGATGGCGTCGGCGCATGTGAGCGTCGGCATCGGGTTTGGCGTGCCGGTGGCGCCTGTGTATGTGGCACCTGCGCCGGTGTACTATCCGCCGCCGCCTCCGGTCTACTACCCGCCCCCGCCGCCTCCGGCGTATTACGCCCCGGCGCCTGTGTATTACGGTCCGCCTGCGTATGGCCCGGCCCCGGTTGTGGTGGGCCCCGGCTGGTACCGTTGGGGTCCTCGCTATCGCTGGTACGACGGCCGTCACTGGCGCCACTGGCGTTGAGCGGGCAATCTGCCAAGAGAAGGCTCCTTCGGGAGCTTTTTTCTTTGGTGGCAAGAGCCCCGGTGGCATGGCACGTGCGTCAATTTGGATGACGGGTAATCGAGTAGCCAGCCCCGTGACAAAGCAGCGCGGTGGAGAACTGGCGCCTCGCTTACCCGGTCGATATGACGTCCGCGTGAATCACGCGGACACGTGTGTCACAGCGGCGCACGTCATGTTCGCAGTGTCCTGACCGAAGGAGTCCTCATGCAAGTCACCACGCAACGCTTTGCAACGCGCACCTTGATTGCAGCCGCAAGCGGCTTGGCCCTGGCGCTAGGCGCGGCGGTCGCGCACGCCGGCTCGAGCGATCCGTATCAGGCCACCCACAAGGTGAGCCGCGCCGATCCTTACACCGATGGGGCCAAGGTCAGCCGTGCTGATCCCTACACCGATGGCGCAAAAATGGGCCGCACCGACCCCTATACCGACGGGGCGAAGATGGGGCGCGCCGACCCCTACACCGATGGCGCTTGCAGCGGCCGTCCGTCATAAACCGAGAGCGGCAGGTTTGCTGCCGCATCGCAACATCAAGCCCGGGCCATACCCGGGCTTTTTCTTTGTGCATCTTCATGATGCATGCCGCGTGTTAACGTAGGCTCCCCAGGGACTCAGGAAACGCTGGCGTACGGCGCAAGCGCAACGATACTCGACGATCCTGAAGCGCAGGAATGTATCGGCTCTTTTGCGTCATGGGTGCGGGATCATGCTGTGGAAGCGCTCACTGCCGATGGCATACTTTTGCCTGATACGGGCTTTACACAGCCCTTGCGCCTTCGCATTACAACCACCAAGGAGAACGTCATGAAAACGAAACCGTGCCTGTGCCAGGACGATGTCACCAAGATCCTGGACGCTGCCGAGAAAGAAGCGCGCGCGCACCAATGGAACGTGACGATCGCCGTGGTGGACGACGGCGGCCATCTGATGGGCCTGCGCCGCATGGACGGCTGCGCCACCATCTCGGCGTACATCGCCCCGGAAAAGGCCCGTACTGCAGCGCTGGGCCGTCGCGAGTCGAAGATCTACGAAGACATCATCAACAACGGTCGTATCTCGTTCCTGTCGGCGCCGCATCTGCAGGGCATGCTCGAAGGCGGTGTGCCGGTAATGGTTGAGGGCGTGTGCGCCGGTGCGGTGGGTGTGTCGGGCGTGAAGTCCACGGAAGATGTGGTGATCGCCAAGGCGGGCATTGCCGCTGTGAACGTGATCTGCTGATACGCAATCACGCTGGACGAATCAGCAAAGGGAAGGGCGCGGCAGGGGTCGCGCCCTTTTTCTTTGGGCGCGCGATGCAGGGAAAGAGCGGCGTGGCTGGCGGTCGTCTGGCCATGCGAAACAGCCATGCGAAGCGACGACGGCTGGCTAGGGCCGAATGTCTCCTGAGAGAGACGTCCCCACAAAAGCCGGTACGTGTTGCGGTGTTACTTGGTCAGAATCAGCTTGCCGAAGCGCGTGACGCGCAGCGTGTAGATCGCGCCGTTGTGGCGGATGGCCACGGCATTCTGGCCGGCAAAGAGTTGCTCGGAAGTCATCACCCGCATGTCACCGATGGCAGACGGAATATCCCGCACGGCTTCGGGTGCCGCTGATGCGGCCTCCGTTGCGGGCGCGGCATTCAGATCGGCGGGGCGTTTGCGAGCCACGATGACGTGACGACGACGCGTCACGGTACGTCCTGCGTCTTGGTGTTCGGCAACATTCATAGCAATGTCCTGGCGAGCGAAAAACGAGGCTGGGGCGCTGGCTGAAGTCAGCCCAGCGAATTCCAGATAGAGTAAATGAGAATCGTTATCACTACAAGCGTGATCTGAGAATGCGCTGATCCGTGCTCGAAAAAAAAAAACCGGGCGCGTGGCCCGGTTGCGTTAGGTTCTGAAGCGACGAACCCTCGAAGACGAGGTTCGTTGGGCACGGTGATGCGTGCCGCCTAGTGCTGCGGCTCCGTCACGAAGCCGATGCGGGAAAGCCCACCACGCTGGATGGAGGCCATCACCTGCGCCACGCGCTCGTAGCGCACGTTGCGGTCAGCGCGCAGGTGCATTTCCGGCTGCGGCTGCTGCTGCGCGGCCTGGGCGATGTCGGCCTGCAGCGTGGCCTCGTCGACCGGCTGGTTGTTCCAGAACACCTGGCCGTCTGCGTTGATCTCGACGTTCACGCTTTGCGGCTTGGCGTCGTCGGGTTTGTTGGACGCGCGCGGCAGGTCGATCTTCACCGCGTGGTTGATCACCGGAATGGTGATGATGAAGATGATCAGCAGCACCAGCATGACGTCGACCAGCGGCGTCATGTTGATCTCGCTCATCACCTCGTCGTCGCTGTCGAAAGATCCGAAGGACATGGCCTCTCCTTACTGCTGCTTGACCGCCGCCAGACGCACGCCGGCGTCGTCACGCGAAGTGCCCGGGCGCAGGCGCGCGCCGGTCACAAAGTAAGCGTGCAGGTCGTGCGCAAAGCGGTTGAGCTTGGCGATGATGGCCTTGTTGCCGCGCGTGAGGGCGTTGTAGCCGAGCACCGCGGGAATGGCCACGGCCAGACCGAAGGCGGTCATGATGAGCGATTCGCCCACGGGGCCGGCCACCTTGTCGATGGTCGGAACGCCCACGGCGCCGATGCCGAGCAGGGCGTGATAAATGCCCCACACCGTGCCGAACAGACCGACGAACGGTGCGGTCGAGCCGACCGAGGCCAGTACGGCCAAGCCCGATTGCATCTGGCCCACCGACTCGTCGATCGCGCTCTTGAGCGAGCGCGTGATCCAGTCGGAGATGTCCATCACATCGTGCAACTGCGGCTGGCTGGCGCGATGGTGCTGTGCAGCCTCGCGGCCGGTTTGCGCCAACATGTGGAACGGGTTGTCCTTGGCTGAGCCCAGCGTCTGCATGGCGTGATCGAAGTCATCCGAGTGCCAGAAACGCTTTTCAGCGCCTTGCGCCATCGACTTCAGGCGCACGATGTCCCATGCCTTGGTGAAGATGACGATCCACGAGGCGAGCGACATGCTGAGCAGCAGAATTGCCGTGGCGCGGGTAACGATATCGCCTTGTGTCCAGAGATGGGAAAGACCGAGTTCCTGCATGATGAATGTCCTGAATTGAGCGAGAGGCTAAGCGAGAAGCGGGATCGAATCAGTTATCGAGCTTGAAGACGAACGGCTTGCTGGCCACCACGGGCACGGCGTGGCCGTTCTGCTTGTATGGGCTGCACTTGATGGCGCGCGCGGCATCGGTGGCGGCACGGTCAAGGCGCGGCGAACCGGACGACGAGGTGACCGTCACGTTGGTGACTTCACCCGCCGTGCCAATGGAAATCTTGACCATGGCACGGCCTTCCTCGCCCATCTTCTGCGACATGCTGGGATAGACGAGCGGCGGATCGCTGCATTGAATGTCGTTGATGCCGACGCTGATCGGGCCAGACGAAACCGGGGCCGGCGCGGGCGCAGGTTCCGGAGCCGGTGCCGGCGGCGTGGGCGGTGCGGCGGGCACCACGGGGGCATTGTCCGACGGCGGCAGCGTGGGCGTCGGCATCGGCGTGGGCTTGGGTTGCGCGACCGGCTTGACGATATTGACGGGCTTGGGCGCCTCTTGCTTGACCGGCTGCTGCTTGGGCGGCTCCGGCTGCTTGATCGGCTCAGGCGCGGCCGGAATGATGTGCGCCTGGATTTCCAGTGGTTCTTCGACAGTCGGGCGCGGCGCGATCAGGCCAAGCTGAATCAGCATCAGCACGCCCGCATGCAGCAACAGCACGACCACCAGGATCTTGAGAGTACGAGGGTGAATCATCAACGACCGTGAATCGAAAGCAGAGAAATGGAATGCGATGCGATGGTGGTGGGATGAACGACGAAAGCGGCGTAGCGTCAGCGCTTGCCGAAGACGATCAGTGAAACCCCAATGCTGATGAGCAGACTCAGGAGCAATTCCATGGCGCCTAGCGTTGAAGCCAGCCGGCCGTCGCCAGCGTGACAGGTATTGTAGGCCTGCAAGTGCAACAGTGTTGCGACAACCGAACAGAGTTTGCGTTCAGTCTATTGGGCCGATAGGCAAAGTATAAACGATAATGATTCCTATTTGCGCACAAAATTCCCTCTCTTTCGTGGGGTGGGGCTCACGTCCAGACGGCCGATGGCGGGAAACTGCCTGTGCAGGCGGTTGGCCATTCAAGGCGCTGCGGGCGCGCAACTTGCAAAGACACGGGTCCACCCGGGGTACGCTGTGTGCGCAAACGCGCTAGGATGAAAACCATTCAAACACGGTGACCGGCCGGCCAACCGTGAAACGGGGAAGAAGGGGGCGACCATGGATGAAGCCAACCTCAACATGGACGACGCTGACGACGATGGCACGTTCGTCCCCACGGGCGGCAGGCAGCCGCAGGCGCTGCTGTTGTCCTCGCTCGATTCCATGTGCGCACAGTTTGCGCTGCGCACGGTCTGTGCGATGGGCCTGCGCTTCAACCTGCGCACCAATATCAATGACATTCTCACCGTTTGCGCGCCGGAGCTGATCTGGCCCGTCACGGTTATCCAGCGGCTGCAGCGTTTTCTGTCTGCGCGCTGCGCCGACATGCCGGGCTGGCGTGCGGTCGGCAAGCTCGACTTGCCCACCTTCATGGAGCGCCACGGCCAGTGGAGCAGCGCCTTCGATGAAGGCTCGCTGTTCTATTACCTCGACGAGTACGTCAAGCATCACGCCAAGGACATGTTCACCGTGTTTGGCGCGTCGTGCGATGCGCTGGGCGAGCGATTGTCCGGTGAACGTGTCCTGCTCGTCGGCAACATCGACATGCTGGCCCGCGTGCTCGGCCTGCCGCCGCACGAACGCGCGCTGCTGCTGTTTGCCTCCCTGGTGAAGTACAAGCGCGACCTGCGCGCCGTGATGGTCGATTGCAAGGTTGCGCACAGCCAGGAAGCGTTCCAACTGCTCGCCAGTCTGGCGGGGGCGAGCACGTCCGAAGTTGCCGCGTCATTGCGGCCCGGTTCCCGACTGGAGACGCTGGGTCTCATCGAGCCGCCTCTGCCGGAGAACAGCGTCACCGACCTGGGCGATCTGATGCGTATCTCCGACCGCCTGCTGCATGTGCTGCTGGGCGACTACGCCAGCGAGGCGGACATGATGGCCGTCTTCACGCGCCCGGCGCCGCCGACCACGCTGTCGCAGTCCGACTACCCGCATGTGGAAACCGATGCGCGCTACCTGACCGCGCTGTTGGAGAACGCGTCGCAGCAGCGTGCCTCGGGCGTCAATATCCTGCTGTACGGCGCGCCTGGCACCGGCAAGACGGAACTGGCCCGCGTACTGGCACGTGACGCTGGTTGCGAACTGTACGAGGTGGATTGTCTCGACAAGGACGGCAACAGCCTCACGGGCAAAGACCGCTATCGCTCGCTGCAGGTGTCGCAGGCGTTCCTGCGCGGGCGGCCCGGTGCGGTACTGCTGTTCGACGAAGTGGAAGACGTGTTCCCCGGCCCGACGCGCGAGTTGATGAGCCTCTTCGGCCACGAGGAGCCGCGTGGCTCGGTCAACGGCAAGGCGTGGGTGAACCAGACGCTGGAGCAGAACCCTGTGCCGGTGATCTGGGTGTCGAATTCGATCCGCCAGATCGATCCGGCATATCTTCGCCGCTTCCAGTTCCACCTTGAGCTGAAGGTGCCGCCGCCGACGGTGCGCGAAAGCATCATCCGCAAGCATTTGGAAGGGCTGGAGGTGTCGGACGCGTTCATGGCCAAGCTGGCGGCGCGCAAGACGCTCACGCCTGCGCAGATCGATTCTGCCGCACGCTTTGCGCGCCTGACGCAGCCGGCAATGGAAGAGCCTGCCGAATCGCTGATCGAGCGTCAGCTGGACCACGCCGATCAGGCGATGGGCTTGCGCCCGGACGTGCAGGCGCACCGCGTCGTGACCGAATACAAGCTGGATTACCTGAACCTCGAGACACGGTTTTCCGTCGAGCGCATCATCGAAGCGCTGCGCGCACGGCGACGCGGCACGCTGTGCTTCTACGGGCCGCCGGGCACGGGCAAAACGGTGCTGGCCGAGCACATTGCGGCGCAGCTCGACATGCCGTTGATGATTCGCCGCGCGTCGGACTTGATGAGCAAGTACGTTGGCGAAACCGAGCAGCAGATTGCTGCGATGTTCTCGCGAGCAGAAGAAGAGCGCGCATTGCTTCTGCTCGACGAGGCGGACAGCTTCATGCAGAGCCGCCAGGGCGCGGTGCGCAATTACGAAGTGTCGGAAGTCAACGAGATGCTGCAGGGCATGGAGCGCTTTGACGGCATCTTCGTCTGCACGACCAACTTGTTTGATCGGATTGACGAAGCGGCGCTGCGGCGGTTTGCGTTCAAGATCCGCTTCAAGCCGCTCGTACGTGCCCAGCGTGAGCAGATGTTCATTGCCGAGGCGCTAGGCGGCAAGGCCGAGGCGCTCAAGCCGGTGTGGCGCGAAATGCTGGCGTCGCTCGACATGCTCACGCCCGGCGACTTTGCGGTGGTCAAGCAGCAGTCTGTGCTGCTGGGCGAGACGCTTGACCCGGAGGCCTTCCTTGCGCAACTGCGGCAGGAGCATTCCATCAAGCCGGAACTGCGTGAGCGGCGCTCCATCGGATTTACACCGCGCTGACGCTTAACGCACATCAAGCGCATGCACACGCGTCTGCGCTAACGTGGTCGGCTGGATAGATGTCCGACTGACAGATGCCGACCGCCCCCACGCTGTTCTACGAACGCATGCCGCCCGCCGGCGTGGTGTTCGGCTGCCTGCTGCCTGTGCCGTGGATGGGCTCAGCGGCCGGTCTTCTGCTGGCGCTGGAGCCATCTGCGGGTTTGCCTGACCGGTTCGCTCCGCTGTCGCTCGCGCTGGTGCACGCCTTGGCCGTTGGCATGCTCTTGCCGGCGATGCTCGGTGCGCTATTTCAATTGCTTCCCGTTGTGGCCGGCGTGCCAGTCCGTGGCGCGAGATGGGTGTCACCTTGGGTGGCCTTGTGGTGCGTGGCAACGGCATCGGCGCTGGCAACGGGTTTCCTGGGCGCAAGCCCTCGCGCGTTCGTGCTGGCTGCATGGTTGGGAGCGCCGCTGCTGGCTGTGCCCGCTGCGTTGATCGCCGTCGCGGGGATGCGCGTGGTGCAGACACGCGCCACGCACGCGACGGTGCGAACACTGCGCCGCATCGGCTGGGCCTTGCTGGCAACGCTGGCGAGCGGTGCAACGCTCGCCACGGCATTGGCCAGCGGATGGTTCGCGCCATCCCCCGGGCTGCTGGCTTTGCATGTCGGGTGGGGTCTGGGGGGCTGGCTGGCAACGTTGGTTGCGGGCGTGGCCTCGACGGTGTTGCCGATGTTCTGGCAGACACCGCGTCTACGAGCGTCTTGGCATCGGCTGATGCCGTGGTGGCTCTGGGTGCCGCTGATCATTGGGAGTCTGTGCGGCGGCGTGGGCGGTGCGGTGTTTTGGCAGACATGGGGATGGCTCGCGCTGGCTGCGCTGGCGATGGTGGGCGTGCGCGCCGTGTGCAGCGCGCGTCGTCGGCACGATCCGGGCTGGCGGCTGTGGCTGGCAGCTGCCGTTGCTTGGCTGGTGGTTGCCGTGTTGGGTCTGACCGCATCGTGGTTGCCGGCAGACTGGCCCATCGCGTGGGAGATGGGCGTGTTGGCGCTGGTGGGCGGGGGCGTGCTGCCTGTCAACGCGATGCTCGGCAAGATCATCCCGTTCATGATCTGGATGCACCTGCGCAGACGGGTGCCGCGGCATGTGCGGCTGCCGGCCATGCAAACCTTGATCGGCGAGCGGCAGCAGCATTGGCACGCGCGCTTGCTGTTGCTCGTATTGCTGGCGTTGTTGGTGGCGCCGTTGCAGCCTGAGCGGATGGCTGTGATTGCCGGCGTGCTGTTCGCGCTGTCGCACGCGTGGCTGGGTGCGATGCTGTGCCGGGCGCTGCTGACGTTTCGCCGTGTCTCGCGAGCGTTTGCGCCCGGTTGACGGAACGCAAAACCACAATGGCGGACAAGTCGCAGACTGGCCGCCATGACACAGAACGCTTCCCCCATTGAACTGGTGGCGCCCGCGGGCAGCCTGGCCGCACTCAAGGCGGCCGTGGAGGCCGGGGCCGATACCGTCTACCTCGGCTTGAAGAACGCGACCAACGCGCGCAACTTCGCCGGCCTGAACTTTACCGAGAACGACATCCGTGCCGGCGTCGAATTTGCGCATCGGAAAGGGCGCCAGGTGCTGTTTGCCATCAACACGTTTCCGCAGCCTGGCCGTGCCCTCGAGTGGCGCATGGCCGTCGATGCCGCCTACATGCTGGGCGCCGATGCCGTCATCCTGGCCGACCCCGGGTTGATGGCCTATGCGCGCGACCGCTATCCAAACCTTCGGCTGCATCTGTCGGTGCAGGGTTCGGCCACGCATGCCGGCGCCATCGAGTTGATGCGCGAGCAGTTCGGCATCCACCGCGCTGTGTTGCCGCGTGTGCTGACCTTGACCGAAGTCGAACGCGTGATCCAGCAGACGTCGGTGCAGATCGAGGTGTTCGGCTTTGGCAGCCTGTGCGTGATGGCCGAAGGGCGCTGCCTGTTGTCGTCATATGCCACGGGCGATTCGCCCAACAACAAGGGCGTGTGTTCGCCCGCGCATGCTGTGCGCTGGGTGGAGCGAGACGGCAGCCTGGATGCACGCCTGAACAACATCATGATCGACCAATACGCACCGGGCGAACCGGCTGGGTACCCGACGCTGTGCAAGGGGCGCTTTCTTGTCGACGGCGAAGTCGACCACGTGCTGGAAGAGCCCACGAGCCTCAATGCGCTCAGCCTGTTGCCCCGGCTGATCGCCATGGGCGTGTCGGCAATCAAGATCGAGGGGCGCCAGCGCAGTCCAGCGTACGTTGCGCAGGTGGTGGCCACATTGCGCGCCGCATTGGATGCGGCACAGGCAGACCCGGCGCGCTTCTCCGTCAAGCCCGACTGGCAGGCGGCACTTGTGCGCCACGCAGAAGGCGCGCATGTCACGCAAGGCGCGTTTGATCGGCCCTGGAAATAGAAGGCACATCATGTCTTACGAAATTTCGCTTGGTCCGCTGCTGTATTACTGGCCGCGGCTACAGACATTCGACTTTTACACGGAGGTCGCCGCCAGCCCTGTCGACATCGTCTACGTGGGCGAGACGGTCTGCAGCCGTCGCCACGAATTGCGGGCGGACGACTGGCTCGATATCGCGGCCATGCTGCGCGAGGCCGGCAAGTCGGTGGTGCTATCGACGCGCACGCTCATCGAAACCAGTGCCGAGGCGCAGGCGTTGCGCAAGCAATGTCAGCAGGACGACTGGATGGTCGAAGCCGGCGAGCTTGGCGCTGTGCGGTTGCTGAACGGTCGGCCATTCGTTGCGGGGCCGCATTGCAACGCATATCACGGCGCGACGCTGGCTTGGCTGGCTGGGCTGGGCGCGGTGCGTGCGGTCATGCCGCTGGAGATGAGCCAGGCCACACTGGCCGAGCTGATGCGCGAGAAGCCTGCCGAGTTGGCGATCGAAGCGATGGTGTGGGGACGCTTGCCATTGGCATTTTCTGCACGCTGCTTTACGGCGCGGCACTTTCGCCTCAACAAGGACGACTGCGGCTTCCGCTGCATCGAGCATCCCGATGGCCTGGCGGTGCGCACGCGCGAAGGGCAGGAGTTTCTTGCCATCAACGGTATCCAGACGCAATCGGGGCAATGCCTCGACATTCTCGATCAGGCGCCCGCGCTGTCTGCGCTGGGCGTGAAGGTGCTGCGTGTCAGCCCGCAATCGCAAGGCACGCTGGACGCCCTGGCGGCACTGGATGCCCTGCGCCTTGGTCTGCCTGCGGGGGAAGTGCAGCCTCCGGAGGGCATTGGGCGCTGCAATGGTTATTGGCACGGGCAGTCCGGCATTGAATGGTTGGAGGCGCCGCAATGACACGCTTACGCCCCCCCGAAATGTTCGTCCGCATGGCGCGCAGCCTGCCGGTGCCGCTCACGTCGTTCCCTTTTGTGCTGGGCCTCGATCTGGCCCGGCGCCTGTCGTGGCTCACGCCGCCCCCGGAACTGGAAGGGCGGCGCTTTGCCATCACCGTGGAGGACCTCGGCCTGCGCGCCTGCTTTTGCTGCCGCGGTGGAGCGTTCCACACGCTTCCCGCTTCAAGTCCCGAACCGGAGCTGGAGTTGCGTGCCGGCGTGGCCGAATTCGTTGCGCTTATTCGGGGCACTGCCGACGCAGATACGCTGTTTTTCCAGCGCCGCCTCAAGATCGCAGGCGACACGGAGCTTGGGCTGATCGTCAAGAACTGGCTCGATGCGGCTGCACGCCCGGCGTGGCTTGCACGCTGGCAATCGCGATAGCGAGGGGCGCCATGTCATCACGTGCATTGCCGCTCGTCTATGCATGCTCCGGTTGTTCAAGTGTGGCGCAGGCGGCAAATCGTTTGGCCGTTGATCTGGACCGTGCGGGCAGGGCAGAGATGTCCTGCATCAGCGGTGTCGGCGGCGGGGTGCGCGCGCTCGTCAAGACGGCACGCAGCGGGCGGCCCATTCTTGCACTCGACGGTTGTGCACTGGCGTGCGTCAAGGCCTGCCTGGCAACGGCAGGCGTGGCGCCGGATATTCACCTCGTGCTCAACCAGTGCGGCGCCAAGAAGCGCTATCACGCAGATTGCAGTGACGACGAATTGAGTGCCGCCGCTGCGCTGGTCGATGACGCAGTCAACACGCTCCAGCATCGCCTTGATACCGCAGGCGATTGATCTGCGTCGATTGCCTGCTTTTATCCCGCGATGAGCTGGCGCTGCAACGCCGTGGTGTTCGGGATGACAACCTCGCGGCCTTCCACGCGGATCAGTCCGTCGCGAATCAACTGACGCAGCGTGCGGGAAAGCGTGGCCGGCGCCAGCCCCAGCTTGGACGCGACCAGGCTCTTGCTGCATGGAAACCGGGTGCGGTCAAACTTGCGCGGCAGCGAGAGCAAATACCCGATCAACCGTTCATTGGCGCTTTGCAGGTTCACTGTTTCGATGTCGCACATCAACGTGTGCAGTCGCGCGGACAGCCCTGCCAGCATTTGTCGCGCGAGGCGCGGATGCACGTGCAGTGCATCGTCGATGGCGCGCTTGTCGATCCAGACCAGCAGGCTGTCTTCCATGGCTTGCGCATCTGCCGCGTAAGGGCGGTTCAGGAACATGAAGGGCTCGCCAAAACACGCGCCCGGGCCAAAGAATTCGATGACCTTGCATTGGCCGTGCGCACCCGGCAACACAAGCTTGATCGCACCGACCACCACGACGTAGAAGCCATCGGCACGATCGCCACGGTGAAACGCGAAGTCGTGCCGCGACACGCGCACTGCGTGGCTGTCACGCGTGAGCACGGCCATGTCATCGTCGTCAAAATCCAGGAACAGCGGGCTGTGCTTGAGCAGAGCGCCCACATCGAGGGGGTCGTGCATGGTGTCACCGGCAACAGAAAGAAGAAAAGCAGGCGGCCAATACGCGCTGGGTGCCCTCGCTGGGCAGCGTGATGGCCGGGGTTCCGGGGGCACTTCGGTAGGCTTGTAGTGCGTAGTGTTTCACGCCGCGCCGGCTGAGGTTTTGCGCCAGCGCAAGAAGCTCGTGTTCTGGCAGCCAATCGGGGTGCCACGTGGTGCGGCACTCAAATGCGCTGCCGTTTTGCAGCAGAAGATCCAGGCATGCATCGACCGGCGCAGCACTCCCGCGGCGGCCTGTGAGCGCGTCGTAGCGCGGTGCGCTCGTCTTGATGTCGAGCCCGACCCAGTCCACCAGCGGCAGTACGTCGGCCAGGCGCGCCGGATAAATACCGCCGGTGTGCAGGCCAATCTTGTAGCCGAGCCCGCGCACGTCGCGCATCAGGTGGGGCAGATGCGGTTCGCTCAGCGGTTCGCCGCCGGAGAAGACAACCGCATCAAGCAGGCCCGCGCGACGCTGTAGAAACGCGAAGACATCGTCCCAATCCAGCGTGCGCGCCCGCGTTTGCAGGTGCGGGTTGTGGCAGTAATGACAGCGCCACGGGCAGCCGGCCACGAATACCACCGCCGCAAGCTGCCCCGGCCAGTCGACGCTGGAAAACGGCGCCAGGCCGCCGATGGCCGGCGGCGGGCAGTGCGGTGGCTCAGCGGGCGCGGTCTTCAACAAAGAAGCGGCGTTCACAGAATTCCCCTTGCTTGCCGATGTTGAACGAGCTGACGGGCCGGTGATAGCCCATCACGCGGGTCCAGACTTCGCATCGTGTGCGCTGGTTGTCGTCGAGTACAGCGGCGTGGTTGGCGGTGTGTGCAGCGGTAGTCATACGGAGGCTCCTTCGTGATGGAGGTGGGTGGAAGAACCTGGGGTGTCCGCCGTTGTGCAGACGCACTTGCCATGGGGCTGCTGAGCCAGCAGTTCTGCATCGCATTTCGGACAGAACGCGTGATGGCCGGACAGGTAGCCGTGCTTCGGGCAGATTGAAAACGTCGGGGTGATGGTGATGTACGGCAGGCGGAAGTTCGCCAGCGCGCGGCGCACGAGTTCCTTGCACGCCTGCGGCGAGGAGATCGCTTCGTTCATGTAGAGGTGCAGCACCGTGCCGCCGGTGTACTTGCTCTGCAGCGCTTCCTGGCGCGCCAGTGCTTCGAACGGGTCGTCGGTGTAGCCGACGGGCAACTGGCTGGAGTTGGTGTAGTACGGCTGGGCGGTCGTGCCGGCCTGCAGGATGTTTGGCCAGCGCTTGCGGTCTTCACGGGCGAAGCGGTAAGTCGTGCCCTCTGCCGGCGTGGCCTCGAGGTTGTACAGATGCCCCGTCGCCTCCTGGAATTCCGTCATGCGCTGACGCACGTGGTCGAGCAGGCGCACCGCCATGGCGTGGCCGAATGGCGTAGTGATGTCGTCGGCATCGTGCGTGAAGTTGCGCACCATCTCGTTGATGCCGTTCACGCCGAGCGTGCTGAAGTGGTTGCGCAGCGTGCCCAGGTAGCGCCGCGTGTACGGATACAGCCCCTGGTCGATCAACCGCTGGACGAACTTGCGTTTGACTTCCAGCACGTCGCGGCCGAGTGCGAGCAGCGTATCGAGCCGCGCCAGCAGCGCCGCCTCATCGCCCGCGTAGAGGTGTCCCAATCGCGCGCAGTTCACCGTCACCACCCCGATGGAACCGGTCTGCTCGGCCGACCCAAACAACCCGTTGCCGCGCTTGAGCAGTTCGCGCAGGTCAAGCTGCAAGCGGCAGCACATCGAGCGCACCATGTGCGGCTCGAGATCGGAATTGAGGAAGTTCTGGAAGTAGGGCAGCCCGTAGCGTGCCGTCATCTCGAACAGCAGCGTGGTGTTGGGGTGCTCCCAGTCGAAGTCTGGCGTGATGTTGTACGTGGGAATCGGAAACGTGAACGCGCGGTCCTTTGCATCGCCGGCCATCATGACCTCGATGTACGCGCGGTTGATCATGTCCATCTCGGGCTGGAGGTCGCCGTAGGTGAAGGGCATCTCTTCGCCGCCGATGTACGGAACCTGCTCGCGCAGGTCCGCCGGGCACGTCCAGTCGAACGTGAGGTTGGTGAACGGCGTCTGCGTGCCCCAGCGGCTGGGCACGTTCAGGTTGTAGATCAGCTCCTGCATGGACTGCTTGACCGCCGCATACGACATCGCATCGCGGCGGATGAACGGCGCCATGTACGTATCGAACGAACTGAACGCCTGCGCGCCGGCCCATTCGTTCTGCAGCGTGCCGAGAAAGTTGACGATCTGCCCGATGGCTGCGGACATATGCCGCGGCGGCGTCGCTTCCACCTTGCCCGGCACGCCGTTGAATCCCTCCGTCAGCAACTGCCGTAACGACCACCCTGCGCAGTAGCCCGACAGCATGTCGAGATCGTGGATGTGGAGGTCGCCCTCGCGATGCGCTGCGCCCGCCTCTGGGCTGTAGACATGCGAAAGCCAGTAGTTGGCCGTGACCTTGCCTGCCACGTTGAGGATCAGGCCGCCCAGGCTGTACCCCTGATTGGCGTTGGCATTGACCCGCCAGTCGCGCTGCTCGAGGTATTCGTCCATCGTGCTCTCGACATCGACCAGCGTGTGCTTGAGCGAACGCAGCCGGGCGTGCTGCTCGCGGTAGACGATGTAGGCACGCGCGGTGCGCCAATAGCCGGCGTCGACCAGCACCTCTTCCACGCAGTTCTGGATGATTTCGATACCGGGGCTGGGGAGCGAGGCGAGATGCTCGAGCACGCCCGTGGTCAGGCGCTGCGCTTCGACGGTGTCGAATTCGCCGGTGGCCTGTCCGGCTGCCGCGATGGCCTGGCGGATCTTTTGCGCGTCAAACGGGGCCAATGAACCGTCGCGCTTGGTGACTTGCCTGGTGACCTGTGTGCCCGTCATGAGGTACTCCATCTAGTGGTATGGAGTCAGACTAGCACTACATATTGTGGTCGGTGAGCCCTAAAGACCTTGATTTTTAAATCGCTTGACCCCGGTCAACCGGGGCCATTTGCGACGCAGAATGGTCGTGTCGCTGTCAGTCGACGATGAACAGCCTGGCGCCGTTCTTGGTGTAGGACTGATGGGCTTCAGCGTCGTCGCCCACCTGATAGCTCATGCCCGGCGTGAGGGTGAACTTGCGGCCGTCTTCCAGCGTGGTTTCCAATTCGCCATCCAGGCAGAACAGGATGTGGCCCTTCTTGCACCAATGGTCAGCCAAGTAGCCGGGGGTGTACTCGACCATGCGTACACGGATGCGGTTTGACTCGTCCCCGAAGTAACGGGTGCGCCAGATCGCCATGCCGGTCTCGCCGGTGTGCTCGGTAGGTTCAACGGCGGACCAGTCGGTCGTGCCAAAGGCGAAGGGCGCCATTTTCATCGCGGGACTCCGGGTAGGTGACGTAAGCCCATGATGGTATCAGCGGCTTACGTGGTCCATGCGTCGCATTTCATGTGCTTGAAGCGGCGCTTGTTGGTACGCCGTGACGGCATTGCGTGCGGCTCAATAATCCGCTTCGGAGGGGCTCGTTCCACTGCCCGTGCGGCATCGCAGCAAGGCGTCAACGGCGCCATATCAATGTATGCAGAAATTGCATGGTGCCATGCAACATCGACATAACGATCGCCATGCGCTTCTCTAATATCGTCGCTTTTTACAAAGCGTGACGAAGTTGGGCCAGCCCTTGGCCCCATGAGATCCGCGTCTGTCGCGCGCCGTCCCTCCGGCCACGATATTCCTTGGAGAAAGTCTTGAACACCAAACGTCTGACCTCCCATATCGGGCTGGCAATGCTGCTGGGCATTGCCGTCGGCTGGGGTTGCCACGAATATGCCAAGGACGCTGCGGCGGCCAAGGACATCGCTTCGTACTTCAGCATCATCACCGACATCTTCCTGCGCATGATCAAGATGATCATTGCACCGCTGGTGTTCTCGACCCTGGTGACCGGCCTGGCGAGCATGAGCGGCGGCCGTTCGGTGGGCCGCGTGGGCCTGCGCGCGATGATCTGGTTTGTGTGCGCGTCGGCCACGTCGCTTGCGCTGGGCATGCTGCTGGTCAACTTCTTCCAGCCGGGTGTGCACATGAACCTGGCGCTGCCGGATGTGTCGGCCACGTCGGGCCTGAAGACCGGTGACTTCACCCTCAAGGCCTTCATCACGCACGTGTTCCCGCGCAGCATCGTGGAGGCCATGGCCACCAACGAG
Organism: Ralstonia sp. 22111; assembly: GCF_052045895.1. Classification (NCBI taxonomy): domain Bacteria; kingdom Pseudomonadati; phylum Pseudomonadota; class Betaproteobacteria; order Burkholderiales; family Burkholderiaceae; genus Ralstonia; species Ralstonia sp. 22111. The sequence continues at coordinate 43,318 of NZ_JBQEPR010000004.1, forward strand.
ATCCTGCAGATCCTGGTGTTCTCGCTGTTCTTCGGCGCCGCGCTGTCGACGATGAAGAACCCGATGGACAGCGTGATCGGCCGTGGCCTGGAAGAGCTGACCAAGCTGATGTTCCGCATTACCGACTACGTGATGCGCTTCGCCCCACTGGGCGTGTTTGCTGCCATGGCCGCTGCCATCACGGTGGAAGGCGTGGGCGTGCTGTGGACCTACGGCAAGCTGATCGGCGAGTTCTACCTGGGCCTTGCGCTGCTGTGGGCGATCCTGTTCTTTGTCGGCTACGTGCTGCTGGGCCGTTCGCTGGGCCGTCTGCTGGGGCTGATTCGTGAGCCGACGCTGCTGGCGTTCGCCACGGCGAGCAGCGAATCCGCTTACCCGAAGACGATCGAGGCGCTTGACCGATTTGGCGTGCCCAAGCGCATTTCGAGCTTCGTGCTGCCGCTGGGTTATTCGTTTAACCTCGATGGCTCGATGATGTACCAGGCGTTTGCGGTGCTGTTCATCGCGCAGGCCTACAACATCGAGATGGGCTTCACGCAGCAACTGACGCTGCTGCTGGTCCTGATGCTCACGAGCAAGGGCATGGCCGGTGTGGCGCGTGCCTCGCTGGTGGTGGTGGCAGCCACGCTGCCGATGTTCCATCTGCCCGAAGCCGGTCTGCTGCTGATCATCGGCATCGACCAGTTCTTCGACATGGGCCGCACGGCCACCAACGTGATCGGCAACAGCCTGGCCACGGCCGTGGTGGCGAAGTATGAGCCGGCTGAAGAGGAGGCGGTGGAAGAGACCGCAGAACCCGCAGTGCAGCCGCAGGTCGGCTGACTTTAAGCCAAGACGACAGCGCCGCCTTTCAGGGCGGCGTTGTTGTATCTGAGCGGCGTTATTCCGGTTGAGAAGCGAGCGATGCCACGGCCGGGCTCAGGGGCGCATCGCCGATGTCGACACGCTGTGCCATCGGTGCCTCTCCGAGCAATGCAGCCACCATGGCTTGCAGCGGAAGCACGTCGCCGGTGCTCATGAAGCGGGGCGATGCGGCTGGGCCCGCTGCCTGCAATCCCGCCGCCGCGAGCGTGCGGCCCAGATGGCGCGCGACGGCGTGGCCGGTGTCGATCAACGTCAGACGATCGCCCGCGATCTCGCGGATGGCGTCTTCCAGAAACGGGTAGTGCGTGCAGCCGAGCACCAACGTGTCGGCGTTTGCGTCCAGCATCGGTTGCAGATACGCCCGCAGCAGCTCCAGCACCGCAGGCGAGTGGGTATCGCCACGTTCGATCAGGGGGACGAGCCCGTAGCCGGGTTGGCTTAGCACTTTGCAATCGCCCGAGGCAGCCGCCAGCAGGCGTGCAAATTTTTCGCTGCGCAGCGTGCTTTCGGTCGCGAGCACGCCGACCACACGACTCTTCGATGTGGCAACCGCTGGCTTCAAGCCCGGCTCGACGCCAATCACCGGCACCGCGAGTTTTTCGCGTAGCACGTGCACGGCTTGCGCCGTGGCGGTGTTGCACGCGATCACCAACGCCTTGCAGCCCTGGTCGACCAGCCATTCGCACACGCGCAGCGTGCGATCGGCAATGTATTCGGGAGATTTTTCCCCGTACGGGGCATGGCGGGAATCCGCCAGATAGAGAAGCGATTCGGCCGGCAGTTCGGCGCGAATCGCGCGCAGGACGGAGAGCCCTCCGAGGCCGGAATCAAAGACCCCGACCGGTGCCTGCGCGCGTGTCGTCATATTGGATGAACGGATCAGCCTGCTGCGACGGGAATCTTGCCGATCTTCGCCTGCCATTCCGCCGGGCCGGTCTTGTGGACCGACGTGCCCGAGCTATCGACGGCGACGGTCACGGGCATGTCCTTCACGTCGAACTCGTAGATGGCTTCCATGCCCAGGTCTTCGAATGCCAGCACCTTGGAACCACGGATGGCCTTCGACACCAGGTAAGCGGCACCGCCCACGGCCATCAGGTAAGCCGACTTGTGCTTCTTGATGGATTCGATGGCGACCGGGCCACGCTCGGCCTTGCCCACCATGGCGATCAGACCCGTCTGGGCGAGCATCGTCTCGGTGAACTTGTCCATGCGCGTGGCCGTGGTCGGGCCTGCCGGGCCAACGACTTCATCACGCACCGGATCGACCGGGCCGACGTAGTAGATCACGCGGTTGGTGAAGTCGATCGGCAGCTTCTCGCCCTTGGCGAGCATGTCGGCGATGCGCTTGTGTGCGGCGTCACGGCCCGTCAGCATCTTGCCGTTGAGCAGCAGCGTCTGGCCCGGCTTCCACGAGGCAACTTCTTCCGGCGTGAGCGTGTTCAGGTCGACGCGCTTGGAGGTCTCGGTGTTCGGTGCCCACTCGACCTTCGGCCATTGCGACAGGTCCGGCGCTTCAAGCTTGGCAACGCCGCTGCCGTCCAGCGTGAAGTGTGCGTGGCGCGTGGCGGCGCAGTTCGGGATCATCGCCACGGGCAGGTTGGCCGCGTGGGTCGGGTAGTCCAGGATCTTCACGTCGAGCACGGTGGCCAGGCCGCCCAGGCCTTGCGCGCCAATGCCCAGCGCGTTGACCTTTTCGTACAGCTCGATGCGCAGTTCTTCTGCACGGTTGCTCGGGCCGCGGGCGATCAGGTCTTGAATGTCGATCGGCTCCATCAGGGCTTCCTTGGCCAGCAGCATGGCCTTTTCGGCCGTGCCGCCAATGCCGATGCCCAGCATGCCCGGGGGGCACCAGCCGGCGCCCATGGTCGGCACGGTCTTGAGCACCCAGTCGACGATGGAATCGGACGGATTCAGCATCACGAACTTCGACTTGGCTTCGGAGCCGCCGCCCTTGGCCGCGACGATCACGTCCACCGTGTCGCCCGGCACGATCGACATGTTGATCACGGCCGGGGTGTTGTCCTTCGTGTTGGTGCGCTTGCCGGCCGGATCGGCCAGCACGCTCGCGCGCAACTTGTTGTCGACGTCGTTGTACGCGCGGCGCACGCCTTCGTTGACCATGTCTTCCAGGCTCATCGTGGCGCCGTCCCAGCGCACGTTCATGCCGACCTTCAGGAACACGGTGACGATGCCGGTGTCCTGGCAGATCGGGCGCTTGCCCTCGGCGCACATGCGGCTGTTGGTCAGGATCTGCGCGATGGCATCCTTGGCCGCCGGGCTCTGCTCCTGCTCATAGGCGCGGCCCAGAGCAGTGATGTAGTCCATCGGGTGGTAATAGCTGATGTACTGCAGCGCGTCGGCGACGCTCTGGATGAGGTCTTCTTGACGAATGACGGTCATGGTGGGGGACCAACGTATAGGAATGAAAAGCCGGTGCGGCAGGGCAGTGGTCGGTGACTTTCACTCCCTGCCTGTGACCTGGACGGCGGGCGCCGCAGGCTCAGAACAGCCTGAGATCATACACCCAATGTCGGGCGCGGATTGTCCGATCGCGTTCGTCGGAATCGCCGCGCCAACAAGGGCGCAGCGTCAATGTGCGTCGGCAGCCTCGCCGTGCGGATGCGCGTGCGAAACGATGCGGTCCACCCACGCCATCACCAGCGCAGACACCAGGAACGCCACGTGGATGACCACCTGCCACAGGATCGTGTGCGTGTCTTTCTGGGCCGCGTCGATGAACGTCTTGAGCAGGTGGATCGACGAGATGCTGATCAGCGCCATCGACAGCTTGACCTTCAGCACGCCCGCGTTGACGTGGTCCAGCCACTCGGGCTCGTCCTCATGGCCCTCGATGCCGAGCTTGGACACGAAGATGTCGTACCCGCCGATGATCACCATGATCAGCAGGTTGGAGATCATCACCACGTCGATCAGGCCCAGGACGGCCAGCATGATCTTGGTTTCGTCCAGGTCACCCAGGTGTGACACCAGGTGCCAGACCTCGACAATGAACAGATACACATACGCTGCCTGGGCGATGATCAGCCCCAAGTAAAGCGGCAGTTGCAGCCAGCGGGAAAAGAAGATCAGGCGCGGAATCGGGCGCAGCGGGGCGATGGGCGACTTCATGGGCGGAACGGAGCGGGTGGAGGAAAAACCGCGTGATTGTAGCGTTCCGCGATGAGAATTTTGCTTACAGGAAAACGCTTGCGGCGCGCCTCATTCGCGATCCAACGACGGGTCCAGCGGGTCGAGCGGATCGCTCACACGGCCGCGCTGTCGGCCCCGCTGCATCCTCTGGCGCGGGCGCGCTGGCCAGCTCGCCACCAGAATGCCCGCCACCACGCATGCCAGCGCGATGCCGTGGGGCCAGCCCGGCGTTTCGCCCAGCGCCACGATGCCGTAGGTTGCGGCCGCAATCGGCAGCACCGAGGTGAATACGCCTGCAAGGTGGGCGGGCACATGCCGGATGCCCTTCATCCACAGCCAGAACGAGAAGATGCTGGCCGATAGTGCATACCAGAGCACGAGGCCCCAGATGGGCAACGGCACGCTGGACACATTGAAGGTGAGCAGCGGCATCAGCCCCAGCGGCAGCATCAGCAGGCCGCCGATCAGGTGCGTGTACGCGCAGATCTCGATGGCGGGCAATGTTTGCGTCAGCCGCCGCGACAGGATGACGTAGATCGATTCGCAGAGCACCGCACCCATCACGAGCGCATTGCCCAGCAGCGCTTGCGCCGCATCGGCGGGCGCAGCGCCTGAAGATTCACCCCCGCGATAGGCGTTGAGAATGGCGACGCCCGCCACCGCGAGCGCCACCGACACCAGCGTGCGCCCCGACGGCTTCTCGCGCAGCACGAGCCAAGACAGCAGCGCCACCGTGGCCGGAATCGTGCTCGTGATAATGCCCGCAGCCAGCGCAGAGGTCAGCCGCACGCCGTTGAGCATGAGCAGCGTGAAGCCGAACGTGCCGAAGAATGCCTGGAGGAACAGGTTGGTCCACTCGCCACGCGTCACGCGGCGCATGCGCGACGGCTTGTACCAGGGCGCCATGCAGACGATGGCAATCAGAAAGCGCAGCAATGCAAACAGCATCACCGGCATGACAGCGACGATCGACTTGCCGAAACCGACGTTGCTGCCGACCAATGCCATGGCAGCAATCAGGAAAAGGGCGTGGATGGGCACGATGAGGAATCAGTGGAAACCGGCACGGGGCGCGGCTCTGTAGCCGGCCATGTTGCGTTGCGATGCGTGCCGTAACGTGAAGTGACGCATTATAGTAGTGCCCTTCACGTCGGCTTGCGGTGCAGAAATGCGTAAGGCTGGAGTCAGGTCAGCCCCTTAGATTCGCCGCAAAACGACAACAGACATCGCTATCAGGAGACACCATGGCTGGCATTGAATCTGTCCTGCAGGAAACGCGCGTGTTCAACCCGCCCGAATCCTTTGTTAAACAGGCAAACATCGCCGGCATGGATGCGTACCGTGCGCTGTGTGCCGAAGCCGAGAAAGATTACGAGGGTTTCTGGGCGCGCCTCGCACACGAGCACCTGCTTTGGCACAAGCCTTTCAGCAAGGTGCTGGACGAGTCCAATGCACCGTTCTACAAGTGGTTTGAAGACGGCGAACTCAACGCCTCGTACAACTGCCTCGAACGCAACCTTGAAAACGGCAACGCCGACAAGGTCGCCATCATTTTCGAGACTGACGATGGCAAAGTATCGCGCGTCACGTATCGCGAATTGCATGCGCGCGTCTGCCGCTTCGCCAATGGCCTGAAGGCCCTGGGCATCAAGAAGGGCGACCGTGTGGTGATCTACATGCCGATGTCGATCGAAGGCATCGTGGCCATGCAGGCGTGCGCGCGCATCGGTGCGACGCACTCGGTGGTGTTTGGCGGGTTCTCGGCCAAGTCGCTGCAGGAACGCATTGTCGACGTGGGCGCCGTGGCGCTCATTACGGCCGACGAACAGATGCGCGGCGGCAAGGCGCTGCCGCTCAAGGCCATCGCCGATGAGGCGCTCGCCATGGAAGGCACCGACGCCGTCAAGCACGTGATCGTCTATCGCCGCACCAACGGCAACGTGAACTGGGTGGAAGGCCGCGACCGTGCGATGGACGAGGTCGAAGCCGGCCAGCCCGACACCTGCGAAGTCACGCCGGTGGGTGCGGAACACCCGCTGTTCATCCTCTACACCTCGGGTTCGACGGGCAAGCCGAAGGGCGTGCAGCACAGCACGGGCGGCTACCTGCTGTGGGCCCTGCTCACCATGCAGTGGACGTTCGACCTGAAACCGGACGACATCTTCTGGTGCACCGCCGACATCGGCTGGGTGACGGGCCACAGCTATATTGCGTACGGCCCGCTCGCTGCCGGCGCCACGCAGGTCGTGTTCGAGGGTGTGCCGACGTATCCGAACGCCGGCCGCTTCTGGGACATGATCCAGCGTCACAAGGTCAACACGTTCTACACTGCGCCGACCGCGATCCGCTCGCTGATCAAGGCCGCCGAAGCAGACGAGAAGGTCCACCCCAAGCAGTACGACCTCTCTAGCCTGCGCCTGCTGGGCACCGTGGGCGAGCCGATCAATCCGGAAGCCTGGATGTGGTACCACACGAACATTGGCGGCGGCCGTTGCCCGATCGTCGATACGTTCTGGCAGACCGAAACGGGCGGCCACATGATGACGCCGCTGCCGGGCGCCACGCCGCTGGTGCCGGGTTCGTGCACGCTGCCCCTGCCGGGCATCATGGCTGCCGTTGTTGACGAAACCGGGCACGACGTGCCGAACGGGCAGGGCGGCATCCTGGTCGTCAAGCGTCCGTGGCCGTCGATGATCCGCAACATCTGGGGCGACCCGGAGCGCTTCAAGAAGAGCTACTTCCCGGAAGAGCTGGGCGGCAAGCTGTACCTTGCGGGCGATGGCTCCATCCGCGACAAGGACACCGGCTACTTCACCATCATGGGCCGCATTGACGACGTGCTGAACGTCTCGGGCCACCGCATGGGCACGATGGAGATCGAATCGGCGCTGGTGGCCAATCCGATCGTGGCCGAAGCCGCCGTGGTGGGCCGCCCCGACGACATGACGGGCGAAGCCATCTGCGCCTTCGTGGTGCTCAAGCGCTCGCGCCCCGATGGCGACGAAGCCAAGCAGATCGCCAACGAGCTGCGCAACTGGGTCGGCAAGGAGATCGGGCCGATCGCCAAGCCGAAGGACATCCGCTTTGGCGACAACCTGCCCAAGACGCGCTCGGGCAAGATCATGCGTCGCCTGTTGCGTTCGCTGGCCAAGGGCGAGGACATCACGCAGGATACGTCCACGCTGGAGAACCCGGCCATCCTCGATCAACTGAAGGAAACGCGCTAACCGCCAGCGCTGGTCGCCAACCTTGGCCGCCGACTCCCAACAAGACAGCCGCTTCCGCAAGCGGCTGTTTCTCTATTACGGGCTCTATACCGTAGGGCTGCTGCTGTTCATCGTGATGATGGGCGCGATTGAACGCGTGCGCGGGCCAGGCGTGTGGCTCGGCTATGTGTTCCTGTTCGTCACCATCGCCATTTATGCGTGTATCGGGCTGATCTGCCGCACGGCCGATCTGACCGAGTATTACGTGGCGGGGCGCCGCGTGCCGGCGTTCTTCAACGGCATGGCGACTGCGGCCGACTGGATGAGCGCTGCCTCGTTCATCGGCCTGGCCGGCATCGTGTTCGCCTCGGGCTATGAGGGCCTCGCTTATGTGATGGGATGGACGGGCGGCTACTGCCTCGTCGCTTTCCTCCTCGCGCCGTACCTGCGCAAGTTCGGTGGCTACACGGTGCCGGATTTCCTGGCCAACCGCTACGGTAACGGCGAGCGCGGCGGCAGTTCTGTCGTGCGTGGCATCGCTGTGCTGGGCGCGACGCTGTGTTCGTTCGTCTATCTCGTCGCGCAGATCCAGGGTGTGGGGTTGGTGGTCACGCGCTTTATCGGCGTCGAGTTTTCGGTGGGCGTGTTCTTCGGGCTGGCGGGCATTCTGGTGTGTTCGTTCCTGGGTGGCATGCGTGCGGTGACGTGGACCCAGGTGGCGCAGTACATCATCATGATCGTGTCGTTCCTGGGCGTGGTGTCGATCATCGGCTGGCATCGGTATCACGATCCGGTGCCGCAGTTGTCGACGGGCCGCCTGCTGCTGCAGATCGAGAAAGAGGAACAGCGCATCGCGCACGACCCTGCAGAGCAGCACGTGCGCGACCAGTTTCTGAGCGAGGCGCAGGCGCTGCAGGAGCGCATCTCGCAGCTACCGCAGTCGTTCGAGCAGGCGCGGGAAACACTGAACACGCAGCTCAAGCTTGCACGCGAACGCAATGCGCCGCTGCGCGAGATCAAGGCGCTGGAGCGCCAGCGCGAGGAGTTTCCGCCGGATGCGACCGCCGCGTCGATCCTGTGGAACCAGCAGCGCGAAGACGCGCTGGCGCGCAGCCGCATGGCGCCGCCATCCATCGAGCCATTTCCGTCTGCATCGGAAAACGAGCGCGGCACCGAGCGGCTGAACTTCGTGCTCCTGGTGTTTTGCCTGATGGTGGGCACGGCCAGTCTGCCGCACATCCTCACGCGCTTTCACACCACGCCGTCGGTGCGCGAGACACGCAACTCCGTGAGCTGGACGCTGGTTTTCGTGGCGCTGCTGTATGTCTCGGCACCAGCGCTGGCGGCGCTCGTCAAGCTCGATCTGCTGCAGCATCTGGTCGGAGCGCCGTTTGCCGACCTGCCGCAGTGGATCGTGCCGTGGCGCAAGGTCGATCCGGCCGTGTTTGCTCTGCATGACATCAACGGCGACGGCATCGTGCAGTGGGCAGAGGTGATGATGCAGCCGGACATGGTCGTGCTGGCCGCGCCCGAGATTGCGGGGCTGCCGTACGTGTTGTCCGGGTTGATTGCGGCGGGTGCGTTGGCGGCCGCGCTGTCGACTGCCGATGGTCTTTTGCTGACCATCGCCAACGCCTTATCGCACGACGTGTACTTCCACATGATCGACAACACGGCCAGCCACCAGCGGCGCGTGACGAGCGCCAAGGTGGTGCTGCTGGGCGTAGCGTTGCTGGCCGCGTATGTGACGTCGTTGAAGCCGGGCAACATCCTCTTCCTGGTTGGGGCGGCTTTCTCATTGGCGGCCTCGTGCTTCTTTCCGGTATTGGTGCTGGGCGTGTTCTGGAAGCGCACCAATCGTGCCGGTGCCATCGCGGGCATGCTGACGGGGCTGGCTGTGAGCGTGTACTACATCATCGCCAACTACCCGTTCTTCACGCGCATGACGGGCGTGCTTGGCCAGCCGTGGTTCGGCGTCGACCCGATTGCATCGGGTGCGTTCGGCGTGCCAGCGGGTTTTGTCGCGGCGATTGTCGTGAGCCTGCTTACCAGGCCGAACCGGCCGGTGGTCGACAAACTTGTTGGCTACATTCGCGATCCGCAGTAAAAAAACCGGCTCCCGACGAGCCGGCAAAGGGCGGGGCCGGAATGTGGGGACTCCGACCCCAGGGCTGACCTCTCCCGCCAGCCCACAACGCGAGTGAGGCAGCGCGGCGAGGCGGCACGGGCTCAGTCGGGCGAGGGGTGCGTCTGCGGTCTGTCGTTCGATAACGTTTGGATGGCCCGCTCCAGCGGCGCCGCACTGACGCTGACTTCGCCTGCAAAGGGCCGGTCCACGGCCAGCACAAAGAAGAACGCCAGGCCCAGCGTGGTCGCCCACACCGCCACCAGCGCCATATGAAAGCGTGTGGCCGGCAGCGCATAGAGCAGCAACAACGACAGGCCGCTGGCGATCAGCATCACGCCCCAGAGCGTGCCGGGCATGGCGGCTTCCAGGTTCTGCAGACGTTTCTCCCGGTACTTCACCATCTCGTTGACGCGGGCGAGCACTTCAATCAGCAGCACCCGCTCGCGGTCGTCGCGGGGTGTGATGCGGTTGGCCGTGGCAAACATGCTGTCGAACGCAGCCTCAGTGTCCGCATCAGGACGCGATTGTTGCTGCATGCTCGGCCATTCGTCACGGACGACGTGCTGCAGATAGGCGATCAGTTCGCTCCGCGCGTTTGTAGCGCTCGGGTGTGAGAACGCCGACAGGTCGCGTGCGAGTTCCGTCGCGCATGCGGCTTCGGCGGCCACGATATCGGCGGCGGCCTGATACGCACCCCATACCGAGATGGCCGAGAAGGCGACCAGCAACGAGTTGATGGTGGTGACGGCGGTCATCATGGCGATGGTCATGTTGCGCTGTTCAGCGTCGAGCGTGACGGGAAACGCGCGGCGGAACAGCGCGTAGCCGCCCAATGCCACGAACAGCGTGGCAAAGACGATGACAGCGCCCATCGCCCATGCGGGGATGTTGTAGAGGAACAGCATGAGGTCACTCCTTGGATGGCCAGTTGGAGGCAGAGGGAGGCGCAGAGGCGGGTGCATCGGTGGCGGCCAGCATGGCGCGCGTGAAGTCGGCCAGGCGTTGGCGCATCGCCTCGGGAGAGGCATTGCTGTCGAACGACTGCTGCAGATCGATCAGGTTGGCGGCGAGTTCGCTCTGCCATTGCGTGCGCTCGCCGGCGGCACGCGCGCGGTAGGTCTGCATGGCTGCGTCGGCATCTGCCGAGCGGTCACCGCGTACGAGTGTTTCGAGCGCATCCACCAGCCGCTGCAGCAGCCGGTGCACAGCGGTGGCAGAGAAACCACCCAGCATCGCCAGTGCCGGTTTGCCGAAGTTGTGCATGCTGCCGTGGTCGAACAATTGCGCTGGCAGCATCTCGACCAGGATCAGCCCGGCTATCACGCCGAGGATCAACCGCGCGCCGTAGGAGGCGTCGTACTTCGGATCGTACGTAGAAGCGGCCACATAGCGATGCGCCTGAAACAGCGTGGCAAACGACGCGCCCAGCCCCGCGCAGAACAGCAGGAACAGCGTGTTCCACAGCAGAGGCGCGCCGTCCGAATCCAGGAAGCCCCGGTCGATGTTTGCGCTCGACACGTCGGGCGACATGCCGGTGGCAATCACTGCAATCAGGAAGACGATCGCAGCGCCGGTCAGCAGCCGGATCAGCGGCACAGGGCCGAGCCACGCGAACGGATGTTCGCTGCGATGCTGCGCGTCGAGCAGTGTGACCGCCTGAGGCGTGGCCGGTGCGATGGCCGCAGCAAGCTTGCGGTGGATGGCCGCCAGTGCATGGTGCGGTGTGGCCTGTGGCGGCATCTGCCGGTCGATGAGCGCGCCCAGCTGGGCGATGAGTTCCGGCGCAACCGGCAAGCCGTGGTGCAGGGCATAGCGGGCCATGGCCGCGCACTCTTCACGCAACTGTTCAGCGAGGGCCGGGGTCGGTTGCGGCTGCGGCGCCGTGCGCGACAGCAGCCGCCGTGTGAAGGCAGGCGGGATCATGCCGGCCTCTCGTCATGGCATTGCTTGGGTGACATGCGCGGCATGACGGCGCTGGACAGACTGCGCCACGAGTCTGGGGTCTTCGCTTGCATGGTGGCCTTCGTCGGCAAGGTGGGCCGTACGCGGCCCCGGCTTGCTCCGCCGTGGATGTCGAGCGGAGCAAGTTCACTTTGCGTCGTGCATGCAAGCCCGCCAATGCAGCGGAAGTCACGAACGACGGCCTAACGAAAGACACAGGACACCAAGAGAAAACGCCCGCAGCCTTTCGGCGGCGGGCGCAATGACAGCTTGGAGATGACAACTACTACGGTGACAGTGCCTGGCTCAGGCGTGTGCAGCGTGCGGATCGACGCGGAAGAAGGACATCGCAGCGTTCAGCTCTTGTCCCTGGTCCTGCAGCGATTGCGATGCGGCTGCGGCTTCTTCCACCAGCGCCGCATTGCGCTGCGTGACTTCATCCATTTGCGAGATCGCCTGGTTGACCTGTTCAATGCCGCGCTTCTGCTCGACCGAGGCGGCGGCAATTTCTTCCATGATGTGCGTGACGCGGGCCACGGCCTGCGTGACCTCCGTCATGGTCTCACCAGCTTGGCCCGCCAGCGTGGAGCCATCGTGAATGCGTTCTACCGACGAGGCGATCAGTTCCTTGATCTCCTTGGCCGCCGTTGACGAGCGTTGCGCCAGGCTGCGCACCTCGCTGGCGACCACCGCAAAGCCGCGGCCCTGCTCGCCTGCGCGTGCGGCTTCCACGGCGGCATTCAGCGCGAGGATGTTGGTCTGGAACGCAATGCCTTCGATGATGCCGGTGATGTCGGCGATCTTGCTCGAACGGTCGCTGATGTCCTGCATGGTCGATACGACCTGGCTGACGACCGTGCTGCCCTTGAGCGCCACTTCAGACGCAGTGGAGGCGAGCGCGGTGGCGTGCTGGGCGTTGTCGGCGTTCTGCTTCACGGTGGACGTCAGCTCTTCCATGCTGGCTGCCGTTTCCTGCAGCGACGATGCCTGTGCTTCCGTGCGTTGGCTCAGGTCGGCATTGCCCGCCGCAATCTGTTTGGCTGCGCCGGCCACGCTGGTGCTGCTGTCGCGAACCTTGTCCACGATCTCGGTCAGGCGGCCGTTCATGTCGCGCAGGGCAGAGAGCAGGTAGCTTGTCTCATCCTTGCCTTGCACCTCGATGCGGCTGCTCAGGTCACCGCGTGCCACCGTCCGCGCGACATCCACAGCGGTGCGGATTGGCTGCGTGATCGAGCGCGTGATGATGATCCCGGCGATCACCGCCAGCAGCACCGCGCCGATCGACAGGCCGGCCAGTAGATTGCGCTGCATGACGTACTGCGCCTCATACGCCTGCACGAGCTGCTCCTGGCGCTCGTGCGTGTACGTGGCATACGCATCGGTGGTCTTGATGAGGGCAGCCAGCAGCGGGCGGCACTCGTTGTCCATCTTCTGGATGGCTTCGTCGCGTTTGCCCGCCAGTGCCAGCCCGACGATGTCGGTCGCCACCGGGCCGTACTGTGCTTCCACGCGGTTGATGTCTTCCACCAGCTTGCGGGCGCGGTCGCTGGTGTCCTTGGCGCCCGCAATCATGTCGTTGAGCTGCTTGAGCTTGTTCTTCACATCGTCGTGCGCCTGAAAGACGTCGGCCTTCTCCAGATCCAGGTCTTTTTGCGTGACCACGAGAACCAGGTTGCGTGCGGCGATGGCGCGGCGATCCACCGCCGTGCGCACGTCGTTTGCCACATCTGCGCGGGCGCTGATGCCGTGCACGTAGTTCGAGAACCCTTCCGTCGATTCGGACAGCGCCCGCAGCGACATGCCCGATACCACGACAACAATGGCTGCCAGCACGCCAAAGCCCGTTGTGAGCTTGGCTTTGATGGTCATCTGAGAAAGGTTCACTGCGTCCTCCGGTTTGCTGAATGGATTGAGAGGTGGTCGGGCACCGGAGCGGCTTAAAAAGAAAGACGGTCGGCGACCACGTTGTTATGTGCAACGACTGCGTACTTGAGAAAGGTGCAGGTTATGTCACGGTATGACCGATTTGTATGCGTCGGATTTTTGAGGCTCCACCGGGTTATCGGCATTGAAAAGAAAATCCTGAATAACATTCTTTCTGAGCGTTTTCACTTAATGCAAATTGTGGGCCTTTGTTTTGCCGGTGAAACCTTGCCTGGCAAGGCCTGGGCGCCATTGTTTCGAATCGTGAGACGGATTATGCAGGCTGGATAGCGCCAACGTTTTCCTACTCTATTTGCGTTATTTATATTCAGATGTTGATATTTTCACTACAGTATTCGCGATGCGTGGTTTTGCGGATGCAATTGGCGGATTACATATTTTGGTGGTGCCCGATATCCAAAGAAAACGGCCCGCGAAGCGGGCCGTCAGATCACCGCGGACGGGCGCTTGCTACAGCGCCGTGGCCGGCACCACGGGCAGCACAACCTTGGAGGGATGGGCCGCATCGCTGTAGATCGTCAGCACCCCGACGAGCGAGTTGAGCAGCGTGGGCAGTGGCGGCACGCCTTGCGGCAGGTTGCTGGCGCCCACGGCCACCCGCAGCTTGTGGCCCTTGGCGATGAGCGCACTCGTCGGGAACACCTCCACCGGCACCATGACGGCCTGGCCCGGCATGAGTGCCTGCACGGAGCTTGGGGTGAACGGATGCCATGGCTGGATCATCAAACCATTCATCGTGCGGGAACGGCTGGCGTCCACCGCGCGAAGCGAGGCTGTCTGAAGCCCATCGGTGAGTGGCGTGACGTTCCCCGCCGCGTCCACGTCGTCAATGCGGACCGAGACGCCGGCATCCAGAGCGGTGGTCGAGATCCAAACATCGGCCTCAATCGGCCCGTTGAGGTAGACATCCGCCGGCATGGGTGGCGTCTCGAACTTCACGTCGGCGGCTTCGGCGATGGTGTCGTCGGTCTGGCATGGCAGCGGGAGGAAACCCGTCAATCCAGCCGTCCATTGCGACAGGCTGATCGAACATGCGCCGTTCAGTGGCAGCTGTGCGACCGTGTTGGACGCTTCGTTTGCCGCAGGCGCGGTGGCCGACAGGCTCTTGTCGCCGCGCAGGAAGAGCTGCTGCGCCTGCACCTGCGGATGCGGCCAGTCTGTAGCGGTGGCGTAGTGGGCGAGGCCGCTCACGTATTGCGTGACGTTGGGCTGCGCATCGGCGCCCACGTTCATGCCTTTGACGTACTGGTCGAACCATTGCAACTGAATGTGGTTCAGCGGCGGCACGCCATCGACCGGCAACCCGCTGCCCAACGCGGCCTGCAGATGTGTCCACGGGCCGATCAGCAGCTTGGCCGGTGCCTGCGTCTTGATGCTCTCGTACGTGAGCGGTTCACTGCGTTGGAAGAGATCGTGCAGGCCGCCCACCACGAAGGTCGGCACCTTGATCTTGCCGTCGTTTTCCAGCGGCGAACGCGTCGCCCAGAATGCGCCGTCATAGGCTGTGGCCGTCGTGCCGAGCAGCGCCTGCAGCATGGTCGGCAACTGGAACGTCGTGACCGCAGACACCAAGTGCTGCAGCACGGCCGGCAAACCGATCGTGGGGTCAGTCACCAGCGTCGGATCGGTCAGGCTAAGCACTGATACCAAACCGAACCACGCCGGGATAAAGGTCAGGTTTGTCTGCCCACCCGTGAAGACGATGTCGCGGTAGCCATCACCGATCGGCACGATAGGGAAGGCCGCCTTGACCGCAGGATGGTTCTGCGCCGCCGTGATGACCGTCGTGATGCCGAGGTACGACACGCCGTAAAGGCCGATGGCGCCGTTGCTCCACGACTGCTGGGTCACCCAGTCGACCACGCGGCCGTAGTCGCCTTGCTCATCGGCGCCAAAGGCGTCCCATGTACCTTGCGACTGGCCTGTGCCGCGTACGTCCACCACCACCGTCGCGTAGCCGTGCTGGACGATGTACGGATCTGCCGCGCCGAGCGCTGCGCCAATCGAGGCTTCGTATTGCGCGTTGCCACCGTTGTACGAGGTTTGCACCAGCACCGTGGGGAACGGGCCGGCGGCGGCGTTGCCCGATGCGTCGGCCGGCAAGGTGACATAGGCCGCGAGCTTCGTTCCGTCGGGCATGGTGATGTACTGCGTGGCTTGGCGCGCGACGCCCGCGTAAAGCATGGGCGGGTTGTAGTCGACCCACTTCGCGTCCGCGTTGCTCTTGATGGATGTTCCCGGTTGCGCCGGTGTGGCACGCGTACCCAGCGTGGTCCAGTTGGCTGCGGCTGGCTGTACCGGCTGCGTGGTGTTTGAATCTGCGGCGATGCTGTTGGCGACGGTCGAGCCGTCACCGCCGCCGCAGCCCGACAGTGACAGCGCCGCGCACAGCAGCGCCGACATCAGCATGCGGCCGCGCCGCACGTGTGGGTTACCCATTTGCATGGGGTGTCTCCTCTTGAATGCTTTTGTTGTGTGTGGGGGGAGGGCGGCGTGCCGAGGGTGGCGGCACGCGGCCGATCGCTTCCGGTTCGGAAGCGGAGCAAGCGAAGAGGCCGGCGCAGAAGAGGGGTGGGTGACACGACCGACCGCGCGCCAGCGGGCTTGGGCGCACGGATAAAGCACCAAGCATGCCCACGGCGCGATACCCGCAGATGGCGCTGTATGGCGGTGTGGCACGCCTGTTGGGTCTCGGAACGCTACCGGCGTTACGTAACGTTCCGCGTAACGCGGGGCCTGATGCCGCCGTTTTCAGATGAGAAATTTGCACCCCACCAACGGAGGGGTGCTGCCCGCCAAGCCCCGTCCACAGGGTGTTTCAAACAGATCAAAACGACAACGCATGCATGCAAAAAGTGCGTGTGGACCGGCTCATCGGTGTTGGCATGGACGTTGCATATTCAGGCTGCGCGCCCGGCACAGGGCGCCACACGAAGAGCGCAACTACAGCACAGACAGCAAGGGGCCCATCATGAATCGCACCGTTCAAGACGTCGAAATTGCCGCTGCCATCGACTCTGACCTGCTCCGCCGCCGCGAGCAGTTTGTTGGTCAGCCCGCCGCGTGGCGGGTGTGGTCAGAAGCCGCTCATGTCGCCACATTGAATGAACGCGCACGTAACGCCTTTATCGAGCACGTGGCCAACGGCCGCGGTGCCGATATTGCCCTGCGCCTGCTGCTCAAAGCGCAGTCGATTCGCGATCAGGTTACGCGGACGCTGCTGACGAACGAGACGCCAGCCACGCTGCATTGAGTTACGCGAGGGGATGCCGGCCGCGCCAGATGTGTCGGCGGTGGGATGCAAAAGGCCTTGTCGGGAGACAGGGCCTTTTGTTTTGGAGCGATGGAAAAGGTGCCTCAGAAATGAAAATGCCCGCTCGCAGTTTTCCACGCCGATGTTCTAGAGAACTCTGAGCCGCGCCATTGCCAGCAGCTTTCTTGCATGATGCCGGATCACCTTTGATGTCGCCTTCGTACCTCGGGGCGGATAGTCCGACCATTCCGGCAACGCTAGGTCGGCGATCCCGCGCGTGGCGCCTTGCCGGCGCCGCCCGCTTGGAAGTTTGCCCCTTGGTGAAAGTGTTCATGCCAGGGACGATTTGCATGTTTGTCGCTCCGCTCCGGCTCTATGGCGCGAAGATAAGGGACGCTTCTCAGGATCACCTCACCTCACTGTGTTGATGCTTGAGGGGCTCTGTCTTGATCGGATCTTTTGATGACGTCGATCAGTTCCTGTGCAACCATACCATTCGCATAATCCGAAATGTGATCAAAATAGCTATACAAAAATCGACCGTTCATCGCAACGGGGCATATGTTGTTTTCTATGTCGCAATACAAATGGCTGGCATCATAAACGATCAATTTTGGGTGAGCCCTGGCTATCTCCGATATTTCATCGCGATAATCTTTAGTGCGAAGCAGGTACTCTTCGTATGTAATCGAGCATTCCGCATTATTTTTACGCGTCATGCTTTGATTCAAAATCGAGATCGACGTGACTCTAGACATGCAGTCCTTTGAATTCGCTAAGGTGGGATTGTCGATTACAAGGACAACATTCTTTCCTCCCGATTCAAGTCTGCCAATCGAATTACTCAAACCGACGTAGCTGGATTTCTGGGAGCTATGCGCCTCATGACTTCGGTCAGTGTAGGTCGCGTCGGTTAGAATTCTCTTGGCGGTCACCAAAACAACCGTTTTCAAATCATTGTTGGCCAATATGGAATCCATGGCGAATCTGTTCGCCTTCACGCATTCGCTGGGGTCGTCATTTCTATAAGAAGAGGTTCGCTCAACGCCAAATATTGGTGCGCACGAAGGTCTGGCAGCGATGACCCATCCATATTTGTCATCGTTGCGGGCAAGCCCCCAAAACAGAGCATCAGCTTTGCTATCCCCCCAGACTATATATCGCAGAGGCTTCTTTTTATTGCTATGGCAAAAGGGGAGGTAGTATTTATTGGGCACCGGAATACTGCACTCGTCATTCACTAGCTCGCGGCCTTGTCCTAGTGAGGCAGTCTTGGCATCGTTGCTGTGGCGAGCTACAAATCTAAAAGGCAGGCCTTCTCTACTATAGACGTTATACCCAACGTACCCGATTGCAACCATCAAGATAGAAAGCGCTGCCACCTTTGTTTTTTCATGCTTTCCCAGGCGAATGGGACGCTCGACCAATCGATATGTCAACCACGCCAGAAAGATTGAAATGAAAACCGCGGAGAATCGGACAGTTCGGCTTGGAAGTTCGCCCACGAAGATTCGAGCAAACGAGAGTAACGGCCAATGCCAAAGATAGAGCGGAAAACTAATCAATCCAAACCAAACCACTGCCTTGTTGGATAGGATCACACGATTTACCCATGCCTTAGGGCCGGCAAAAATAATTAGGACGGCGCCCAGCACAGGAACAAGGGCCCACTTCCCGGGAAACCCAATGTCTTTATTTATTCGCCAAAAGCCGTAAGCGAGAAGTAGTAAGCCAAGAAATGAGATTGCACTCGCCAACAAGCTGCCGTCGTTGATTTCCCTATCCCTAAAGATGATTCTGCCAAGCCATTCATCCAATTTCCTTGCATTAACAACGGAGATCGATGGCTGATAAATTTTCAACCATGCCAGGATACTCCCAAACATCAGCTCCCAGAATCGATTTTGCGGCGAATAGAAATCCGCCACAGCATCCGTTTTGATGTGGTGAGTGCTGAGATAAAAGGACATGGAGGCAACAAGAATCCCCGTGGTCAATAAATTAAATCGGCCTCTGTAAGCGAGCCACAACACTAGGGGCCAGACAATGTAGAATTGCTCCTCTACGCCTAAGCTCCAAAGGTGCAGCAGGGGCTTGGTGTCGGCGGCATTATCAAAGTAGCCGGATTCCTTCCAGAGCACAAAATTAGAAACAAAGGATGCTCCGCCGGCGATATGTTTGCCTAGCTGCTGATATTCGTCAGCAAGCAAGATGAGCCAGCCAATAGCAAAGCAGGAAAATAGAACAAGAGTGAGTGCGGGAAAAATTCGCTTTATTCGTCTTAGATAAAACTGAATAAAGCTAAATGTTCCCTTGTCCAGGTTTTCAAAAATAATCGTGGATATTAGGAAGCCGGATATAACAAAGAATATATCCACCCCTATAAACCCGCCATGCATCCAGCTGGGCGAGGCGTGGTAGGCGACAACGGATAAGACAGCTATTGCCCTGAGTCCATCAATATCACGACGGTACTTGGGATGTGAAAGGTGGGGAAGAGACATGAGTCTTTTTCTTCCGGAATTTGCCGCGCCTGTCAAGCTAGCCCAAATCGGGCGGTGCAAAGGAGTGGTAAAAAAATTGAAGAGCCCCGCACGGGGCGCGCCAACTGTCCATTGGCTCGAAAGAATCGATCATTGGCCGTCTCCAGATCGCCAGGGTTGCACTAGCCTCCTGCGCGCTGGCGCTCTTTGCGCTTTGCAATCGGGTCTCTGACGTTGAGGCCCGGCACGACCGCGAAGCCGAAGCTTTCCACGCGAACGCCCAGCAACAGGCGGATTTGCAGGACTGGATAAAGCGGCAAACCTCGGTCAAAGCGAGCAACTAGGCTGACACAACCATTGAAGTCTGGCGCTTGGGAAATAGACGCGTGGCAAGTCGCGCATGAAACCAGACTTCAAATTTTCCAAATGCGGATCCAAGTCCCACAGAAATTATAGCCATGGAGGCCCAGCAGGCCCAAAGTGGGAGATCAGGAGTAAAGTGCCTGATTGCTTTGGATGCGGCCGTGAGGAAAATCATATGGACTAGGTAAATACCATATGAGTAATCACCCAGTTTGCAGATAAATCGCGGAAACGTCATGCGAGAAGCTGCCAGGATAGCGGCGCTGAAGGCAGCCGCTTGCATCACAAACATGGGTGCCGCCGATTTGAACTGAATCCCGTTTGAAATCGCCCAAAGCAGGATCGCTGAGAGCATGAGGTTCGCCGGCGAAATGCGATCGCCGAGGTTCGCCATGGAGATGGATGCGAAAAGGCCGATGATGAAGAAGATGGGGTACGGCGTGATTAGGATGTAGCGTCCAGGCTGAAAAACCGGCAGGAAGTTCGTCCAGACATCAATGTCGCCAACGGGTCGATAAACGTCAATAACGACGATAAGAAGCAGCCATACGCCGAGCACACCCAGGATTTTCTGGCGAGACAACCCCAGCGTGATCAAGCCGTAGGTGACCACATAGAACGCGATTTCGTAGCACAGGGTCCAGTAGGGAATGGCGTACGTCGTATTAATTTGCCCGGATGGCTGCAAGGTAAGCGACCTAGCGGTCAAACTCCAGTCGACATGGGCGAGCTTCAGGGTAACGAAACTAATTAAGATCGCGATCCAGAATGGCGGATAGATTCGCACGGCTCGTTTCAACAGGAATGTTTTGCCCTGATCAAGGCAATACCCCATAACAAAGCCGGAGATTACGAAGAATAGACTTACACCAAGTCGCCCAAAGTTGATTAATAGGAATGGATGGTCGTCGACACCCTTCGTGAACGCGCCCCAGAAGGTGACGTGTTGAAGCACAACCAGCAAGCAGGCTATTGCCCGAAGTGCTTGGATACCCTCGAACCTATTTTGTACAGTTGAGCTCATTATGGATCGCCGAGTAAGAGTTGCGCGATTCTATCCGTTCTCGCGCTTCTTACCCAGCCGCCCGATGCTCACAATGCGGCATCTTGTTGTCGCGCAGGATCGCGGTCATAGCCTCAAGGTGCGCGAGTCGGGATTCAGCCACGCGTCCAAGTCTTCCGGCTTGATGTGCGCCGGGCCGCGGTCGGCCCGCCCGTGATGGGGCAGGCACCTGCAAGCACGAGTAGGCTGCGCATGTGGGTTCTACAGGTCTGATGGAGTAGCGCCTTTCTTCAAGGCGCAGCCGCAGATCATCGACGCAATGCCAATATCGGCTATTGGCTTCGCTGCGCTGAGTTACTGCAGTACCGCGCATCGTGCGAAACCGTGCAGACGTAGTAGTCCGAAGTGCGCAGGAACTCTTGTCTGAACGTGCCAGCAATTTGCTTGTCCAGCTCCAAGGCCTTGTAGAAAGATGAATAGGCAGCGTTGGAATCCCCCTTGTCCATCGCGGAGTGCCCCATGTCGTCGTACATGATGGCCTCTAATTCCTTCAGCCCAATGGCATCCAACCCCTCGCGCTTCGATTGCGCAATGAAGGCCTGCATCTCGGGATAGGAGCCACCCCAACGAGGTGTCAGCGTCGCGATGTAGCGACCTCGTGCCAGATGATTGGAAGGGAGTGCCTTATTCGCTATGCGGACCAGTCGCAGGGATCCCGCACTATCCCCCTCTTGTTGGGTAATGGCGAGAAGATGGAAGGCTGCGAGATACGGTTTGGGGGTCAATTCCAATGCCCGTTCCAATTCGGGGCGGGCTTCGTCATGGAGCGCACGCATGCGGGCAATCTTTTCCGGGGACGTCTGGCCGATGAATTCATTGCCACGGGCGACCCCTGATTGGAATCGCAGAAACACCCCGAGCCCCAGATGCGCGGAATACGAATTCGGTGAAGTACGAACCCATTCGCGTGCTGCGGCCTCCTGCGAGGGCGTGAGCTTATAGAACGGCCGGAAGGCATTGCGAAGCTCGATTTCGGTTGCCTTGCCGGCCTCGAAGCGCGCCTGCAAACCGTTCAGGCTGTCGTCGAGTTGCTTGAACTGGTGTTTGTCGAGGGCGGCTAGCGTCGGGTTCGATTGTGCGCAAACCGAGAGCGAAAGTAACAGCGCCAGCAGGGCGCACGAACTATGAAAGAAGCGGAGTCGCATTTTCTGATGAGGTGCACGAAGCATTGATGGTCCCGGGACTGTGTATTAACAAACCGGACTGGCGAAAGACTGACGTAGGTAACGAGTACGCCACTTACAAATGAGCTTCGCGGGATATTACTCGACAATGCTTCTCGACGACCTGTTCTGCACTTCCAGTTGGTAATACCCAAAATGCGCAAGCGGCGTCGACTGGGGCCGACTTGGTATTGTTTCTCACGTGGCAGACTCATTCGGCTTAATCTCCAACTCCACCGCTGTTGTAAAGCCATTGTCGTTCAGACTATGAACGACACGGCCAACCGACCATCCCGTTCCATCAATCTGCGGCTTCCACCCGCTTAGCCGCGCAGTTCTTCAGCCGATTGCAGCGCACGACCCAGGGCGCATCTGCAAAGGCCCACAGCGAGCGCTTGCCGCACGAGGGACACGTGCCGTTCTCCAGCTTGTTCGATCGTTCCTTGAAGCCGTAGTCGTGCACCAGGCGCGACGCAAGGGCGGAGGAGAGGTCGAGGTTCATTGCGATCAGGGGGATGGGTCAGTCGTCGACATCGCCGGCGGCGCGGCGTTTGAGGTCGACGGTGGATCGGTTGGCGCGGCGGCGCTCGCGCACCGTTGCCATCGCCTTTGCGGCGGCGGTGACAGCGGTACGCAGCAGCGGCGACATGGCGTCGTATGGGGTGGTCAGGCGCAGGAAGCGGTGCATCCGGCGCACGTCCATATCGGTCACGACCGGCTCAGGCATGGCGGGCGCTCCTGCAGAAGAAGCCGAGCCACACGCCGCGCCCGTAGCAGACGACAAAGAACACCGACGCGGTGAACATGCCGGCCTCGCCCGTGACGTGCGTCAGGTACAGCCACACTGGCTGGCCGAGCAGCCCGACCACGGCGCCCCAGCGCTGCGTGCGCGGGCTGTAGTTGAGCAGCGCCACGGAAACGAAAGCCGTCAGCAGCATCCAGAGATTGACCAAGGCGAGCATTATGCGGCCTCCGTCAAAACGCCGTAGGCCATCAGGCCCGTGACGACAAACGCGCCGCCGATGCACACCACGGCCACCCACAACAGCACACGCGCAAGCCCGTTGAAGGGATTCGGCTGCGCGGTATAGCCGTTGACGGTCGGGTCGTTCTTGCTGCGCCAGGCGAAGAGGAAGCCCACGGCAGCGGCCTGCACGGCCAGGGTGGCGAACATGGCAACGAGCTGCAGGACGTTCATGCGGGCCTCCCGACCAGGCGAGCCGAGCCGGCGCGTGCGGCCAGGCCGAGCGCTTCAGCCGTGCGCATCACGGCCATGAGCGCATCGGTGCTGGATGCGGCGATGGTGTGGAACGACAGCCGACGACCGCCGGCGGCAACGCGGACGAGGTAGGTTTTCATGCCGGCCCCCTCAAGCAATGCCCTGCAGGCTGTTCTGGCGCGCTACCGGCGCGAGTACGCCAATGGGCTGCGTTTGCATGCCCAGCAGCCGGGAGACGTGCTGTAGGTTGGCGTACAGCTCCACCGCGAGCGAAGCCGTGCGGGCGTTGGCAAGTTCTTTGGCCAGGGTGCCACGATAGCGCAGCGCTGCCAGCCGCTGCGGCACGGTCATGCGGCCGGTCTCTTGCGGCACTAGGCGGCCTTCCAGCACGTCGAGCACGCCGTCCGCCAACACCAACCTCGACAACGGTCTCTCGCCGTCGACCTGGACGGTGGAGCAGTATTCGCTCTCGATCGCCATGTATGGCGATATGATCGACCTGAACACGGTGATCCTCGCCGACCCGAGCCATCAACGGCGGTACGAACGGCATCACCGATCGCCGAGCGCTCTGGAAGCGGGCGAAGGCCGCGCTGCACGCCTGACCCATCCTAAAACCATCGGTTTGCGGATTTGCGCAATTTCGCAATTTGCCATCGCAGCCCCGCCCAGCGCGGGGCTTTTGCTTTTCTGGAGGGCCAAATGGCCGTCAATACAGCCCCACACGGTGAGCATCTGGTCACTGAGACCATCGTCGAAGCCGAGTACTACCCGGACCACGTCCAGCGCACTGAGTCCCCTACGTTCCGCCACGCAAAAGCGGAAGGGCACAATGCTGGGCTGGTTTGCGCCATCAGCGGGCAGCCAGATCCTGAGTATCACCACCTCTTTTGCGAGTGGGCTGACTCGGACGCTGTTGACGGGGAAAAGGTGCGCGGTGTCGCGCTCGGCACGGTTACCGAATTGCCGGTGCTGGATCCGCATACCGATCAACCGACCGGCAAGACCTTTCCGGCTAAGCAGTCGCTGGTTTGGCTGATCTGCAAGCTCGCTGAGCTACGCGGCTTCGACTGGAAGGCATTCGATCCGGCGCGGCCTGAGCTGTTCGTCGACTCCATGCAGAACATGCTGCCTGTCGCGATGAAGTTCCACCGCTCGCCGACGCACGGCATCCACCACCGCAGTTTCCCGACCTACATCTTTCAGGCGTACCCGCGCAAGGTGGGCTTCGTGTTCACGCCGGATGAGGTCACTAACCCGGAGCAATCATGAATCGCAAGCTGAAATACCTGCTTGGCGCGCTGGCCATCGCTGGCTACGGTTTTGCCGCCGTGCAAAACCCCGCGCTGATTCCAGGCTTTGTCGCCTACGTGTCGAGTGCCGTGCAGCAGATCAGTGCTCAAGCACCCGCCGCGCAGCCCACATCTGCGCCGGCCCGCCGCCCTGGCATCGACTCCGACGGCCGGTCAGTAATTCCGCCTTTCCTCCTGCAGTTCAATCCCTAGAGGTTCCACCATCAAGCGTTGCATCATGCTGCTTGCGGCAGGCATCGCCGCGACCGTTCTCGCCGCGTGCGCCAGCGCGCCGCAACTGACGTTCGATCAGCAAGTTGCGATCGCCTGCGGCGGCGCCCAGGGCGAGATCGCCATCCTGAAGGCCGACAACGTCTTCACAGGGGGCGCTGCCGATACGCTCACCAAAGACATTGAGCCGGCCATCAATAAGGTTTGTAAGGTTGGCGCCACCGTGACGGATACAAGCCTGCAATCGCATTGTGAATGCCACGCTACCACTGGTCAAACAGGTTATCGGTGCATCCTCGCTGCCGCAGGACAAGAAGAACGCGGCCGATGCGGCGATCGATACCGGCGTACGGGCTTTCAATATTGCGATCAAGCTGGCGCCGGCTGCCACGTGGTCTGTGCCGGCCCCTGCTGCGTCTGCGCCAGCGGTGAAATGACACCGCAGGACTAAGCCAGGCTTGCGCAGCGGGCCTACCAACTGCAGCCGCAGATTGGTGCAGCGGCCAGCGCTGCGCGCGCGATTGTGGAGGGCGACGCGGTCGCCTTTCCGGGCTCCGACAACCTCGCATGCTGGCTAGCGGACCTAGATGCCGATGCGATGCATGTTGACGGCTTCGGTGCATTGCACCGCGGATTTTGGAAGGCGTTCAGCACCATCAGCGCGCAACTGCTCGCGCTACCCCCGCCAGCCGTGACGGTGGGGCACAGCGAGGGCGCTGCTCTGGCGATTCTGTTCGCTGCCGCACTGTACAAAGCGGGCCGGCCGCCGCGCGCCGTGTACGGATTCGAGCCTCCCCGCATGAGCGCCGACGACACGCTTGCGGCGCTGCTTACCGCGCACGGCGTGCAGGTCAACCTGTACCTCAATGGCCAGGATGTTGTCCCACTGGTGCCGCGCCTGCTGCGCCCGTGGCAGCATCCCGCGCCGGTGATCGAGATTGGGCGCGCGGCATGGCCGGTGCCCAACGTCGAAGATCACAAGCTGACCCGAGTTATCCAGGCGCTTTCGTAGCCGAAAGGGGCCGAGCCGATTATCATTGCAGCCACTTTCTAGGCAAGGAATGGCGGCATGGGCACCCTTCGTTACGTTCTCGCGCTCCTCGTGGTGCTCACGCACACGGGTTTTAACATCGGTCGCTTCATCCAAGGTGTGTCGGCTGTAGTCATTTTCTTCCTGATCAGTGGCTTCGTAATGACTGCCCTGATACAGAAGAGCTACCCAACCGTCGAGCGGATGCCTGCATTCCTCCTCGACCGGGTAATGCGCCTTTTCCCGCAGTTTCTTTTCTATCTGGCGCTGACAAGCACTCTGATGCAGTTCTTCGTGCCGACATACGCGTTGCCGCCGGAGCTAGGCCTTGAGCTGAAGTACATCGTGCTCAATTATTTGATGCTACCGATGGGCTTCTACATGTACGTGAGGCCGGACAAGTGGCTGATCATGCCGCAAGGATGGTCGCTTGGCTTGGAGTTGACGTTCTATATGGTGCTGCCGTTCATCCTGGCGTTTCGGGCGCGCGGCCTGACGTTTGCCTTGTCCATGGTTGTGTTCATCCTCGCATGCACTGGGATGATTCCGACCAACACCTGGAGCTACCGATTGTTGCCGGGTACGTTGTTCATTTTCTTGTGCGGCAGCTACATGTTCAGCGGTACCGCCAGTGAGCGACGCATTGCCCTCGGGGGGGGGATGGTCGTGTGTGCTGTGCTGTTCGTGGGCAGCAGATTCTTCCCGCAGCTTGGCTGGCCAGAGAATTCTGAGGTGCTGATTGGTGTGCTAATCGGAATCCCGCTTGTGTACTGGCTCACCTCCCTGAGAACAGGAAAGGTGGACGCCTTCCTGGGTAACCTGAGTTACGGCATTTACTTGAACCACTTCTTTCTGATGTGGGTTGCCGAATTCTTCAAGCTCAAGTTCCAGAGCGCCGAGTTCATGGTGTTCATGCTGATCGCCACGAACGTCTTTGCCGCCATTTCCTTCTACGCGATTGAGTGCCCGGTGATCAGGCTGCGTCACAAGTTGCGCAGACAAGCTGCTGCTGGTGCTGCTGCGGCTGCCTAAGCGACTAGAGAGATTCTTAGTTTGCCGCCCGATGCTCAAAATGCGGCATCCCGTTGTCGCGCAAAATCTCGTCCATAGTCGCAAGGTTGCTCGGGGCCCGGCAGCGGTACCAACCCTCAGAGATTTCTGGCGGAGGCCAGCGGGACAGCAGCTATCCGTGCGAAAAGTACGAGCGCGAGCCGGGGGTCGACTAGGGGAAGAAAGTGGCAACGGCGTGTCAGTGCAGCCGTTGCAATGACCCAGCAGGCAATCTATGACCCAAGCATTGCGCTTGGCTGCCTGCAGAGCCTTATAAGTACTTGGCGGAGAGAGGGGGATTCGAACCCCCGATAGGCTATTAACCTATACACGCTTTCCAGGCGTGCGACTTAAACCACTCATCCATCTCTCCGGAAGCCCGCGATTGTAGCACACCGGGCGAGCTAGCCAACCCCTCCGGCCTTGGTCAGGGCCAGGTTGTCGGTTCTTCGCGTGGCGAGCGACCGAGGGTGTCCACTATTGCTGACCTCAGCCGTTTGAACGTACGCTTGGCCAGCAAAAAAATCACAAAAGCCAAGGAGACCACCGCCCCATGGATTTGGACGTCAACCACAAGCCGGTCAGCGTTGATTGCGACCCGGCCACGCCCCTGTTGTGGGTGCTGCGTGACCACCTGAACCTGACCGGTACGAAGTTCGGCTGCGGCGTTGCGGCATGCGGCGCCTGCACGGTGCACGTGGACGGCACGGCCGTGCGGTCCTGCGTGCTGCCGGTCGCGGCTGTCGCCGGCAAGCACATCACTACCATTGAGGGACTTGCCGGCGCCGAGGGCAAACGCCACGCCTTGCAACAAGCCTGGATAGATGAGCAGGTGCCCCAGTGCGGCTACTGCCAATCCGGCATGCTGATGGCCGCGGCGGACTTGCTTGCCCAACACCCCGATCCGAGCGATGCCGACATCGACGCGGCCATGACCAACATCTGCCGCTGCGGCACATATCCGCGCATGCGCGCCGCCATCAAGCGCGCCGCCAAGGCGTTGCGGGAGGCCAGCGCATGAACGCGAAGACAACGAAACCGCGTAGCGGACGCCGCCGTTTCCTGCTCGGCGCGCTTGGCATTGGTGGCGCACTGGTGGTGGGTTGGGGCGTCATGCCGCCGCGCAGCCGCGTGGGCGATCCGGGCGTCTTCCCCGAGCACAACGGCGAGATTGCGCTGAACGGCTGGATCAAGATCACCCCCGAAGGCAATGTCGTGCTCGCGATGCCGCGTGTGGAGATGGGGCAGGGCATCCACACCGCGCTCTCGATGCTGGCGGCAGAAGAGCTGGACATTCCGCTCTCGCGCGTGAGCATCGAAAGCTCGCCCGTGGAGCGCATCTACGGCAACGTCGTCGCCATGGGCGACAGCTCGCTGCCGCTGCACCCCGATAGCGCCGACAAGACCTGGGCACGCGCACTGCATTGGATCATGGCCAAGAGTGCGCGCGAGATCGGCCTCATCATCACCGGCGGCAGCAGCAGCACCGCCGATGGCTGGCAGCCCGTGCGGGAGGCCGCCGCTACGGCGCGCGCAGCGCTGGTGGAAGCGGCGGCGCGCGCATGGAACGTGCCGGCTGCGCAAGTCAGTATTCGTGAAGGCCAGTTGATCGGCCCCGGCGGCAAGCAGTCCACGTTTGGCGGCATGGCCAAGTCGGCGCGCGGTATTTCTGCGCCGTCCAATGTCACGCTCAAGCCGGCTTCGCAATACCAGTTGATCGGCAAGCCGGCGCCGCGTAACGATCTCGCGGCCAAGACAGATGGCAGCGCGCGTTTCTCCATCGACACGCGTTTGCCCGGCATGCTGTATGCCGCGGTGGTGATGTGCCCGGTGTTTGGCGGCAAGCTCAAGACATTCCAATCGAAGGCCGCGCTTGGCATGCCGGGCGTGCGTTACGTGGTGCCGTTCGAGGGCACCGCCGGCGGCGCACCTGGCGTGGCAGTGGTGGCAGATCACTATTGGCAGGCGCGTCAGGCGCTGGCAACGCTGGAACCCGTGTGGGACAACGGCCCGCATGCCAAGCTCGATTCCGCTGGCATTCGGCAGCAGCTTGTCAGCGCGCTCGACAGCGACAAGGGCGGCTTCACGTACCGCTCGATGGGCGATGGCCTGAAAGCCTTTGACAAGGCCGATGGCGCCACCATCGTCGAAGCGGAGTACACCGCGCCGTATCTCGCGCACACGACGATGGAGCCGATCAACTGCACCGCGCAGGTAACGGCGGACGGCGTGCATCTTTGGGCGCCCACGCAGGTCGCCACGCTGGCGCAACTGGTGGCGGCGCGCGCGGCGGGTGTCAGCGGCGACAAGGTTCATATCGATATCCCCCTCATCGGCGGCGGTTTCGGGCGACGGCTGGAATCGGACTTCATCGGCCAGGCCGTGACCATCGCCACAAAGACCGAAGGCAAGCCCGTGCAGGTCATCTGGTCGCGTGAAGAGGACGTTCGCCACGACTTTTATCGCCCGCAGACCATCGCACGGCTCAAGGCGCGTGTCGAGAACGGCAAGGTCACGGCGATTGCGTCGCGCAGCGCCGGACAATCGATTCTGGCGGGTGAGCTGGATCGCCTGTTCGGCGCGCCGTCGGTGGGTATCGACCGCTACACCGCCGAAGGCCTGTTCGATCTGCCGTACGAAATCGAGCACGAGCACATTGCGCACCTGGCAGTCGATCTGCCGGTTCCCGTGGGGTTCTGGCGCAGCGTGGGGCACTCGTACAACGGGTTCTTCATGGAGGGCTTTCTCAACGACGTGGCGGCGGCAGCCAAGCTTGACCCGTTGGCGATGCGGCGTGACTTGCTGAAGGCCCATCCGCGTGAGTTGAAGGTGTTGGACACGGCAGCGCAGGCGGCCGGTTGGGGGCAGCCGCTGGCACCGGCCGCCGACGGCGCGCCACGTGCACGCGGCATTGCCTTGCACCCGAGCTTCGGCTCCGTGGTCGCGCAGGTCGTGGAGGTGTCGATGAAGGACGGCAGACCGCGTGTGCATCGCGTCGTCTGCGCGGTGGATTGCGGCACGGTGGTCAATCCCGGCATCGTTGCGCAGCAGATGGAAAGCGCGGTCATTTTTGGCCTGACGGCAGCGCTGTATGGCCGGATCGATATCAAGAACGGGCAGGTCGTGCAGTCGAATTTTCCGGACTATGCGGCGCTCAAGATGGCCGAGACGCCTGTCATCGAAACGCACATCGTGCCGAGCACCGCGGAGCCCAGCGGGATGGGCGAGGTGGGTGTGCCGCCAATCGCTCCGGCCGTGGCCCATGCCGTGGCGCAGTTGACCGGCAAGCCGGTGAGGCAGTTGCCGATGGTGTGATGCTGCAGTGTTGAAACGAAAAAGCCGCAGGTTTGCGCCTGCGGCTTTTTCTTTGGAGCAATTCTGCCGGGTTCAGGCCGCGTCCGGAAACACGGGTTCGCCCAGATTCAGCATCAGGCGATTCGCCCACGCAAAGATGGCCACCGCGTGTATCAGGTCGAGGATCTCCGCGTCCGTCAGGCCAGCGGCCTTGAGCGGCTGCAGGTCTTCGCCGTGCACATCGCCCTGGCGCAGTGTCAGGTCGATCGAGAACAGCACGATGGCACGCTCACGCGCATTGGTGCCTGCGATGTGCGGGTCTTCAAAAACCTGCTTGATCACATCGTTGCGCTTGGCAAGCTGCTCGAAGCGCTGCGCGTGGACAGACGCGCAATACACGCAGCCGTTCACGCGCGACACCACGGCGCTGGCGAGTTCGCGTTCCGCCCGCGAGAGGCCACCTGGCGCATACATGATCGCGTTGAACGCCGCCGAGCGCTGACGCAGGATCTCTGGCTGATGAACGAGAAAACGGTAGTAATCGGACGTTTTCGCCTTTGGGTGGCTTTCTTCCAGTACGGCGAGCTGCTCGGGCGTGGCGCGGTCGAGGTCGACCACATCGAGCCACGCTTGCCACTCCAGCGATTCGTTGGTGAAGCCGTGGGCGCGGATGATCTCGGTCATGCTGCGGTCTCCGTGGAGGCGGTGGCGCTGCCGCTGCCGGCGGCTTCGCGGAGCGCGCGCAAGCCGGCGACCAGCCGCGTCTGATACGACAGAAAGGCGATGAGCTGCGCGAGCGTCACGACGTCGGCCGTGGCGAGGCTCGCTGCGGGCAAGCGCAACAGCGCATCGCGGTCGCCTTCGATGGGGCGCTCGACGAGCGTGCGCGTGAAGGTGAGGATGGCGTGCAGGCGCGCGTCGCCCAGCGTGTCGACATTGCCGTGGTCGACGGCTTGCAAGACATCTGCATCGACCGGCGTGTTCGCGAGGCGTGCGCGGTAGTGTTCGGCCAGTTCAGCCGCCGGTGTCAGCCGGCAGGCATAGAGCGCGACGAGCAGGCGTTCGCCCAACGTCAGGCCGGGCAGGGCTGCGTCGAACAATGCGTCGTAGCTGCCCTGCGTGGCCGTGGCGACCTTTTCGCGGGCATGGCGCAGCGCTTGCGTGGCGCTGCCGTCGTCCAGGCCGGCAACCTGGTCGACCACATCTTGTGCGGGCGTGAAATCCATCGATGAAAGACTCCGAGAATCGGGTACGGACGCGCCGCGCGCGGCCACCGCGCTGGCGAGGAAGCGAAGCACTGCTGCCCACGACTGGGCGTCGGCGCGGGCGTTGGCGCGGGGCTCGCCGCCGCCGGTGCTGATGCGGCCCGACACCGGGTGCGCATAGACGAGCTGCGTGGTCGGCACGTACGGGAAGACGATGGCGTGCCCCGCGCCTTCGTAATCGAAATGCTGGACGGGGTAGGGGTGGCGTACCTCGGCCAGTTTGGTGGTCACCATGCGCGAGTAGTCGCTCGAGGGCCACGAGCCGTCATCGGTGGCGGAGAGCAGCAGCACCGGTCCACGCGCGCGCTCGATGCGGATGCGCGCGCGTGCCACGGCATCGGCATCCTGCAGCGCCGTGCGAATAGCGCGTTCATGCCGATGCGGCGCGGGGCCTTCGTCAAACGGTGCCCAGGTCGCGGTGCGGTTGCCTTCCCACAGGTGCGGTAGCGGCTGACCGCGATACAGCCACGTCGGGCCTTCGCGGCCGACAGCAGGGTCTGCGGCGTTCTGCCCGCTGTGCACGACGGCGCCCGGCACGTAGCCGATGACCGCAGACACGGCTTCTGGGAACGTCGCCCCGAGCAGCAACGCGAGTTCACCCCCGCGCGACTGGCCGCTCACGGCAACGAAATCGTGCAGCGGCGCCACGCGTTTGCGCAGCCAGGCGAGCGCGCGCTCGAAATATTCCAGCGGCGTATTCGAGATGTAGTCCGACAGCCCCGGCGCCTTGAAGTACGCCAGCGCAAAGGCCGCATAACCGTGCGAGGCATACAGCGCCGCGCGCGGTTCGTTGGTGCCGCCGCCCGACCCGTTGAGGATGAGCACGGCCGGGCGCGGGCCCGGGTGCGCGTACGGGTCGGGCAGGTACAGCGTGCCGACCAGGCCCTCTTCGTTGTCCGGCGCGCGCACATCGTGGCGCGTCACACCCGGGGCGGCCAGCCGTTGGACGAAGCTCGCATGGACGGACTCGCCCTCGGCCGTGGCCGTGAGCGTGGTTGTTAGCGGCTCTGTCGCGGGTAGCGGAAATACCTCGCGCGCTGTTCCGTCCTCCGGGCGCTGGCTCCAGATGATGCCCATCGCGCTGACGCCGGTGTAGTCGCCCGAGACGGGAGCGTCGCGCGTGAGGTCCACGGTGCCTTGCGCGTCGGCGACAAACGCGGCGCGGCTGTGCCACAGCACGCCGTTGCCGCGACGCGTTTGCGCGACGATGCCGACCTGGGCGCCGGGCGCAAGCCCCGTCACGACGATGCCACGCGATACGTCGATCAGGTCATCCGCCGGCGTCACGCTGAGCGCGAACGTTCCCATGGCGCTTACTTGCCGTCCTTGGTGACCATTTGGGCTGCCGTACGATCGCTCGTCATCGGCGTCACCTTCAGGCCCTTCTTGGCGGCCCACACGTTCTGGTAGTGGTACAGCGGCATCACGCCCACATCATCCGACACCAGCTTGACGGAGTGGCGCAGGATGGCCGCGCGCTTTTCAACGTTGAACTCTTCAGTGGAGGCGTTCAGCGCGTTGTCCACGGCGGGGTTGCTGTAGTGGCCCCAGTTGGATGCGCCCAGTCCCTTCTTGGTGTCGACGGTGGCCAGCACGTTGACCAGCGCGTAGCTCGCCTCGCCCGTGCCGTTGCCCCACGCCAGCATGCTCATCGCATATTCATTCTTGTTGGCGCGGCCGGAGTAGACCGACCAGGGCACCACCTCCACGCGCGCCTTCACGCCGATGCGGGTCCAGAACTGCGCCACCGCCTGCGCTGTTTCGGGGCCTTGCGGATAGCGGTCGTTGGGCACGTGCATCACGAGGTTGAAACCCTGCGGAAAGCCCGCATCGGCCAGCAGCTTCTTGGCCTGCGCCGGGTCGTAGGCGATGTCCTTCACGTCGGGGTTGTAGCCGTACGTGTCTGACGGCATCCACTGGTTGGCGACCGTGGCGGCGCCTTGCAGGATGCGGTCGACGATCGCCTTGCGGTCAATCGCCAGCGACAGCGCGCGGCGCACGCGCACATCCAGCAGCGGATTGTTCGGCAGCGGCTTGCCGTCGTTGCCGGTGATGTACTGGTTCTCGCCCTTGCGGAAGCTCGGCTGCAGCAGCATCACGCGCAGGCCCGGATAGGCGAACACCTTCACGTTGGGCGACTGGCGCAGGCGGGCAAGGTCAGACACCGACACCTTGTCGATAACATCCACTTCGCCTGAGAGCAGGTTGGCCGTGCGCGCAGCAGCATTGTTGATGTAGCGGTAGTTGACCTTCTCCCAGAGCTGCTTGCCGCCCCAGTAGTTGTCGTTGCGCGCCATCACCACGCGATCGCCGGGCACATACGAGACGAACTTGTACGGGCCGGTGCCCACCACGGCACGGCCGGCGTTGTAGTCCTCAGTCGACGATTTCTCCCCCACATGCTTGCTGACGATGTGCACGGATGCGAGGTTCAGCGGCAAGTCCGGGTTCGGGATGTTCGTCTTGATGATCAGCGTGAGCGGGTCTTTGGCCGTGACGGACTCCACCGTGCGCAGATAGCCGGCGAACGTTGCCACGCTACCCGGCACGCTGCGCGCGCGTTGGTACGAGAAGATGACGTCGTCCGCGGTGAACGGCTGGCCGTCGTGCCATTTCACGTTCGGGCGCAGCTTGATTTCCCAGGTCTTCGGGTCCAGCGTCTTCCACGACAGCGCCAGGCCCGGCTGCAGCTTGTTCCACTTGTTTTCAACCAGCAGATCCCAGAAATGCACGTCGACGGAGCGGTCGCCAGCGTGGTTGTTCAACTGAGGGTCCAGCGACGACAGCGGATCGGCAAAGGCGATGTTCAGCGTCTGCGCGCTGACAGCGCCAGCGCCAGCGGCAGTCAGCACGGCAATGGCAAGCGATGAAGCGAGGAGGCGTTTCACGTTGATTTCCCTTTTTCCCTTTTTGTTGGAATCGTTGGCTTATTGCAGATCGTTCAGATCGCGTCGTTCAAGTGGCAGGCGCTGACGTGGTTGACCGCAATGCCGCGCAGCGTCGGTGTCTCGGTCTTGCAGCGGGGCATGGCGTGCGGGCAGCGCGGGTGGAAATGGCAGCCGGTGGGCGGGTGCAGCGGGCTCGGCATCTCACCCTGAATGGCGGTGAACGTCTTGTGCCGGGCCGACAGGCGCGGGATCTCCGCCAGCAATGTCTGCGTGTAAGGATGGTTCGGGCGGCGGAACACTTCCTCCGCCGTCGCCGATTCCACCACGCGGCCGAGATACATGATCACCACGCGGTCCGAGAGGTGCTCCACCACGCCAAGGTCGTGGCTGATGAACAGGTAGGTCAGGTTGAGCTGCTCGCGCAGGTCCATGAACAGGTTCAGGATCTGCGCCTGGATCGACACGTCCAGCGCTGCCACAGCCTCGTCGCAGACGAGCATCGACGGCTGCACCGCCAGCGCGCGCGCAATGCCGATGCGCTGCCGCTGGCCGCCGCTGAACTGATGCGGGTAGCGGTCGCGCAGGGCGGGGTCCAGGCCGGCGCGCTGCATCTGCGCAGCCACGTAATCGGCAAAGTTGGCGCGGTCGGTCAGGCCGTGCACGCGTGCCGCCTCGCCAACGATCTCTTCCACGCGCAGGCGCGGGTTGAGGCTCGCGTACGGGTCCTGAAAGATCATCTGGATCTTCAGGCGGGCCGCGCGGGCTTCCTCTGCGGAAAGCGTGTCGACAGCCTTGCCGTCCACGCGCACCTCGCCGGCCGAGGGCGGCATCAAGCCCGCAGCAATGCGGCCGAGTGTGGACTTGCCGCAGCCCGATTCGCCGACGAGCCCCACGACTTCACCGGGCTGGATCGCAAGGTCGACACCGTCGACCGCACGAACAATCGCCGGCGGATGCGCCAGGCCAAAGCGCTGCAGAACGCGATCGGCCGCGCCGACCTTGCGATCGCCAAAGCGTTTGCTGACCTGTTTGAGTTCAACGAGAGGTGTGCTCATGCGACCTCCCGCGAGGACGCGTGCTGCGGGCCCGGATGGAAGCAGCGCACGAGGCGCTCAGGTATCGGTTGGGTGATTTCCGGAGCGGCGCCGCAGACATCGGTGGCGCGCGGGCAGCGTGCCGCAAATGCGCAGCCTGCCGGCAGCGACAGCAGGTTCGGTGTCATGCCGGGAATCTGGCGCAGGCGCTGGCCGCGGCGATTCTCGCTGGGCAGGCTGTCGATCAGGCCCATGGTGTAGGGATGCAGAGGGGCATCGAGCACGGCATCCACCGGCCCGTGTTCGACGATGCGCCCGGCGTACATCACGGCCACTTCGTCGGCCAGGCCGGCAACGACAGACAGGTCGTGCGTGATCCAGATCAGCGCCGTGCCGTGCATGCGCGCGAGCTTCTGCACTTCGGACAGGATCTGCGCCTGGATGGTCACGTCCAGCGCCGTGGTCGGTTCGTCGGCAATGATCAGGTCGGGCCGATGCAGCATCGCAATGGCAATCGCCACGCGCTGGCGCATGCCGCCGGAAAGCTGATGCGGATACGCCCGCAGCCGTTCTTCAGGGCTCGGGATGCCCATCAGGCCGAGTGTGTCGCGCGCATGTTCCCGCGCCTGCTTGTGGCTCATGCTGCTGTGCGCGCGCACGGCCTCGATCATCTGGGCATCGATGCGCAGCACGGGGTTGAGGGTCATCATCGGGTCCTGGAAGACCATGGCGATGCGGTTGCCCTGCAGCTTGCGCAATTCACGCGGCGGCAGTTTGGTGAGGTCGCGCCCTTGGTAGAGGATCTCGCCGCCGACCACGCGGCCGGGCGGGTCCACCAGGCCCATGATCGAGAAGCCGGTGACGGACTTGCCTGAGCCCGACTCGCCCACCAGCCCGAGGATGCGCCCGCGTGCGAGCGAGAACGACACGTCGTCCACGGCCGGCAAAACGCCTTCGCGCGTGAAGAAATACGTGCGCAGGTTCCGGACTTCGAGGGTGGTCGCGTTGGTGGACGCCGTCATCGTTGCGTCCTCGGGTTCAGCACTTCACGCAGGCGGTCGCCCACCAGGTTGATGGCCACCAGCGCCAGCAACAGCGCGATGCCCGGATAGAAACTGATCCAGTACTGGCCTGAGAGCATGTATTGGTATCCGTTGGAAATCAGCAGGCCCAGAGACGGCTCGGTAATCGGCACGCCCAGGCCCAGGAACGACAGCGTGGCCTCCAGCGTGATCGCGCGCGCCACCTGCAGCGTGCCCACGACGATCAGCGGCGGCAGGCAGTTCGGCAGGATGTGCTTGAGTGCGATGCGCCAGCCGGGCAGGGCGAGCGAACGCGCGGCTTCCACGTATTCGCGGCGGCGCTCGACGAGGGCCTGGCCGCGCACCGTGCGCGCGTAATACGCCCACTCCAGCAGCACCAGCGTCAGCACGACGTTCGTGATGCTCTTGCCGAGATAGGCGAGGATCATCATCGCCACCAGCACGGATGGGAACGACAGCAGCAGGTCGACCGTGCGCATGATGAGGCTATCGACGCGGCCGCCGGCATACGCCGCAATCAGCCCCATCAACGTACCGATCACCGCCGCCACGGCTGCCGAACCGATCCCCACACCCAGGCTGATGCGCAGGCCATAAAGGATGCCGGAATATAAGTCACGCCCCTGGCCATCCGTCCCGAGCCAATACGTGAACGTGCCCGTGCCGGAAGGCGACCCGGGTGGCAGTCGCGAGTCGAGCACGTCGAGCTGCATCAGGTCGTACGGATTCTGCGGCGTGATCCAGGGTGCGGCTAGCGCGGCCAGAATCAGTACCACCACAACGACCAGCCCGAAGATAGCAGCCTTGGAGGCGAGGAAATCCGACGCCACGCGCCGCCAGGGTGATTGCCTGCGCGGGGCTGACACCGTCGTCGCCGTCGTGGATTGCGAAGTCGTATTCATCATGCAGCCTCCGCGTTATCGGCCGCACGCACGCGTGGGTCCAGCATCCGATACAGGATGTCGACGATCAGGTTGAGCGACACGAACAGGCACACCACCACGATGAGGTAGGACACGATGACTGGCCGGTCCAGCGCGTTGATGCTATCGAGAATCAGCTTGCCCGCGCCGGGCCACGCGAAGATGCTCTCCGTCACCACCGCAAAGGCGATGGTCGAGCCCAGCTCCAGGCCGAGCACCGTCACCAGCGGGATCAGCGTATTGCGCAGCACGTGCGCCAGCACCACGCGCAGCGGCGACAGGCCCTTGGCACGCGCGAATTTCACGAAGTCCTGCGGCAGTACCTCGCGCACGCCGGCAGAGGTCAGCCGCAGCACCAGCGAGAGCTTGAACAGCGACAGGTTGACCGCCGGCAGCACAAGGTGCCGCAGGCCATCCACCGTTAGCCACGACCATTCGATGCCGAAGAGGCGTGCCGTTTCGCCGCGCCCGCTGGCGGGCAGCCAGCCCAGGCTCACGCTGAACGCCATGATCAGCATCAGGCCCACCCAGAACGTCGGCAGCGAAAAGCCCACCACACTGCCCGTCATGAGCAGGCGCGACACCGGATGGCGCGGATACAACCCGGCGAACAGCCCCAGCGGCACACCGATCACCACCGCGATGATCAGCGCAGAAAACGCCAGCTCCAGCGTGGCCGGCAGGCGCTGCAGGATCAGCTGGATGGCTGGCTCGTTGTAGACGAAGCTCTTGCCGAGATTGCCGTGCAGCGCGCCGTTCAGGAAGGCGAGGTACTGCTCCCACAGCGGCTTGTCCAGACCCAGCTCGGCAATGATGCGTGCGCGGTCGATCTGGTCCACGTCCTGGCCGATCAGGATGTCGACCGGGTTGCCGATGGCGTGCAGACCGATGAAGACGATCACCGTCATCACCAGCACGACCAGCAGCGCCTGGCCGATGCGGCGGATTAGCCAACCTGTCATCGTGCAGCCTCCTGGCCGGAAGTGGCATTTGCTTCCACACCGGGCGGTGGGGCAGGTGTCCATTCATCGCCGAAGATTTCCGGCTCGGCATACGCCTGAATGGCGGCGTAGTGGGCGTCGATGTCTTCCTGGTACAGCAACCCGGCAATGCCCTGCGCCAGCCGTTTCGCGCCTTCGCTGATGGCCGGGATGTCGCCCGAGACGCTGCCGTGCGTGACCGACGCCGGATAGCAGAAGCAATGCACGCGCGACAGGCCGGGCAGCGTGCCGGGCGTTTTCTCGCGAAATTCGAACGCGTGGCCGAGGTCGGGCGAATCGGCGAGTTCCGCGTCTTCCTCGCCGGGGCGCGGCGTATAGCGGTCGCGCCATTGGCGAATGTGCGGTGCCAGTGCGCTGAATTCGGGCCGGGCCGCCCAATCGGTGCGAAAGCCTGTCGAGAAGATCAGGAAGTCCAACTGGAATACGCCTTTGGTGGTGGCCACGTGCAGCACGCCGTCATACTCGTCCACACCCAGGATGCCGCACCCGAGGTTGAAGCGCGCATTCGGATGTCGCGACACACGCAGCGTGCTGCCGCGCGGCGGTGGGACCTGCTCGACATTGATGTAATGGCGGATGCGCCATTTCCATGCGTCGGGCAAATGCAGGTGGCCATGCACGAGGCCTGGGCTACCGGCGCCCTTGCCCTTGTTCACGCGCGGCAGGTCGGGGCGGCGGATCAGCATGTCGACGCTGGCAGCACCGGCTTCCAGTGCCGTCGCGGCCGAATCCATCGCGGATGCACCAGCGCCGATCACGCCCACGCGCTTGCCGGCCAGCGCGCCGTAGTCCATCTCGTCAGATGAATGGGCCCACCAGCGGCGCGGCAGCCGATGCGCAAAGTCGGGCACGGATGGGCCGCCCAACCCATCACGGCCGGTAGCCAGCACCACGCGGCGCGCAAACACACGCTGCGTCGGTTGGCCCGGCGCGTCGATCAGCAATTCAACGGCGCCATCCACGCGCGGGAGGATCGTCTTCACGTAATGATCGTTGCGCACGTCCAGTTGCAGCACGCGGCGGTACCAGCGCAGGTAGTCCATCCATTGCAGGCGTGGAATCTTGTCGAGCACCTCCCACGCATCGGTGCCGAACTGCGCTTCAAACCATGCGCGAAACGTCAACGCCGGCAGGCCGAGCGCAGGGCCCGTCAGTTGCTTGGGCGAGCGCAGCGTTTCCATGCGCGCCGTCGTCGCCCAGGGGCCTTCGAAGCCGGCAGGCGAGCGGTCGAACACCACCACGCCGATGCCAAGATGCTTGAGCGATGCCGCCGCCGCCAACCCGGCCATGCCGCCCCCGATGACGGCCACGTCCAGCGCGGGTTGATCCTCTAACGTGTGTGGCAGCGTCCAAGTTTTCGCAGGGAGTTCAAGCCACGAGAGGTCCTGATGCAAGCGGGCTTCCAGCGCGGCGAGCCCGGTGACTTGCAGCGCGTTGTCTTGTTGAGCAGCGGTCATGCGGACGCGCCTTCGGTTTCGTTGATGGATTCGCCATACACCATCTGCAGCATGCTGGCATGGCGTGCCGGATCGTGCAGCTTGCAGTCCGGCAGCAGGCGCTGTGCCGCGCGCGCGAGGGCGTCGGTCAGTGAGGTCACCGCCGCCGAGGGCCGCCTGGCCTCAGGCGTGATCACGCCAAAGAAGAAGGGGATGTCGGCGTCGATCGGGCGCACGGTCACGCCGTCGATCGGCACGCCGTACGCCGTCACGGGCTCTAGCAACGCGACACCCAGGCCCGCACGCACGGCGGTCAGCGCATTCAGCGAGGCGTTCGTCTCGATGAGCGCGGTGGGTTCCACGCCGGCCTTCGCCAGCGCTTGGTCCAGGCGTCGGCGCAATCGATAGGGGTTGTGCATGGTGATGATGCGCTGTCGGGCGCAATCGGCCAATGCGACGCGCTTGCCGGCGGCGAGCGGGTCGTGTGTCTGCACGGCAGCCACGCACGCCGCTTCGCCGATCCAGTGCACGGTGACGCCACGATGCTCCAGCGGCAGGCTGCTGAGGCCAAGGTCGGCGGCACCGGTCAGCACCGCGTGCACAACCTGCTCGGGCGAGGCGCTGCGAATCTGGATGCGCTGCGCGAGTTCCGGCTCATCGGCCAAGGCCGCGGGCAGCAAGCCGGCCGCCAACGCGGACGTCGCTGCCAGGCGCAGCGGGCGTGCCTCGCCGCGCGCGATTTCTTCGGCACGCGTGCGGATCTGCCGTAAGCTGATCAGCGTATGCTCAACGTCTTCGTACAGTAGGAAACCTTGCTCCGTCGGCGAGACGCGCGGCCCCGCGCGCGTGAACAGGGCATAGCCGATTTCGGCTTCCAGATCCTGGATGAGCCTGCTGATGGCGGGCTGCGAGCGTCCCAGCAGCTTGCCCGCCGCGGTGACGCTGCCGGTCGACATGACCGCGGCAAACGCTTCGAGTTGTCGGAGTTCCATCCGCCTGTTTGATCCCAGTCATGCATGTAGTTCGTGCATTCTGGTAGAGGCAGTATGCGAGTTCCAAATAGTATTTTCTTATGTACTCATGCGTTTTTCGCTGGCAACCGCTATTTCCTGCGGTGCAACAACTGCCGAGGCAGGCTGCACCGCAGCGCAACCGCATCTATTTCACGAAGGTGCCGTTCGGCCCGATCACTGTCAGCTCGACATAGTTCGATCCCTTACGCAGGTTTGGACCGTAGTGGACTTCCAGGCCGCCCAGGTCGATCGTGCCGGCCGATTCCAGCCCCGAGACAAAGCTGGCCCGCGTGGGCGACTTGCCTGCACGCTTGAGCCCCTCGACCAGCACGCGCGCGGCTGCGTAGCCTTCCATCATCGCGTACGACGGCGTCACGCCGGCAGACTTCGCGCTGGACTCCAGCTCCCGCCCCAGCAATGAGGTTGAGCGCACCGGTGACGGCATCACCTGTGAGATCACAACGCCGCGGCCCAGCGCCCCGAGCGATTTCGCAAACGCCAAGCCGGCGTTGTTGGACAGCGCTGCAATCTGCGTCACCGTGCCTTGCTTGTTGAGCGCCTCGATCATGGCGCGCGCCGTCGTGCCCGGGCAGGCCAGGATCACCGCTTGCGGCGCGAACTTGCCAACGTCTGCGGCCGCCTTGGCGACGTCCGGTTTCAGGCGGTCGACGGTGAGGATGCTGTGCGCGTCGGCGGGAAGCTTTTTCGTGGCGTTGTTGAAGCCGATCTCGGTGTCTTTGCCGAAGGTGTCGTTCACGTTGACGAGCGCCAGGCGGCGCAAGCCTAGCGTGTCGAAGTAATGCACCAGCTCGGCAATCTCTGCCTGGTATTTCGCGCGCACGACGAAGAGCAGCGGATCGGGCTGATCGAAGAACGTTGAGGCACCGGTGGACGGCGCCACCACCGGCGCGCCCACCGGCCGGGCTTCGGTCATGATCGCCTCGGTATTCGGGGTGCCGCGCGGCAGGAAGAGGGCAAAGACCTGTTTATCGAGCAGCAGCGCGTGCGCGTGCTTCTTGGAGGCAGCCGCATCAAAGCCGTCGTCTTCCGAGATCAGCTCGATCTTGCGTCCATTCACGCCCCCCGCGCGGTTCACGGCATCCAAGTAGAGCTTGGCGCCCTGCGTCATCTCCTTGACCTGCTCGCCGGCGGGGCCCGTGAAGCCGGCGGTCTGGCCGATGACGATCTTGGTGTCGGTGATGCCCGGTTCGGCCATCGCCTGGCCAGACGCCAGCAACAATCCCGCCAGCCACGCGCATGCAATGGCGCTGCGCAACGCAGCGTTGCGACCTGTCATGTCTCCCCCTTTTTTCTGGGTGATTGTTTTGTCGTATGCCGATACGGCAGCGTGCACCGCAGCATCGGCCGGACGATGCTAGCTGAGAAGCCGCGCATCGCCCCTCCGGATTTCCCTAGGGCTGCAACATTGCTGCAACGCTTCATGCGGGTTCCGCGCAAAAAAAAACCGCCGTACGAGACGGCGGCATTGGCGTGCAGCGAAGCGCCGGTCAGTTGTTCTGCTTCGTGATCTTCGTGCCCTCGATCGACGCGCCGGCCATCAGGCCTGCGTTGGTCAGGTTGAAGCCGATGATCGGCTGCTGTGCGGTGTTGGTATCGACCGCGCCGTTCGCGCCGATCTTTGCCAACGCCACGGTGGCATCCACGCCGGCCGTCCAGCCTTGGCTAGCCTGGAATTTCTGCAGCGCTTCATCCGTCATGAACAGGATGATGAGCGCACGCGATTGCGCACCAGCCTGGAAGCCCACCGAAGCGGAGGCGATGTTGTAGTAGCCCAGCGGACGCCCGCCGCCGGTGCGCAGCACGCCTTCGCCGTATTGGCCACCCACCACAAAGCCGGCGTTCAGCACCGACGGGAACACGAGCACGCCCTTGGCGCGTCCGACCAGCTCGCGGGAGCCGTTGGCCGTGGTGTACAGGCGCGAGAGCACGGAATCGGCCTGCGAGTTGGTGGTGGCGTGCTTGTTGGTGGACGACATCACGTCGGAGCCCTGTGCATTGGGGCTGGTCGTGGTACAGGCCGCGATCTGGGTACCGAGCAGTGCGACAGCAGCAAGCGTGGCGGCGCGGGTGACGATGGTCTGGCGGCTAATGAGGTTCTTTTTCATGGCGATTGATCTCACTGTCTTTGTTGTTGACGAGGGACACAGGCACACGCGCATCCCGGCTCCGACTCGGTCCCATGCATTGAGCAAGGGTGTCGACCAAGGTGGAGCAAGCGGCGTGCCCGCCATATCGCATAAGCGCCGGAGCGCTCAATTCCTGACATTAGGCGAGATTTGTGCCCCATGTGGCGCTTTTGCTTCACTGCTTTGTAAAAACGCAAGCCGACCGCAATGCAGGTAGCTTTTTCACGCGCAACAAAAAACCGGCGCTTCAGGCCGGTTCTTTGTGCAAAGCAGGAGAGGGGAGAGGGTTGGCGGTCAGATCCAGATGATCAACGCAGCCACGCCAATGATCAGGCCGAACTTCACCACGTAATAGACCTTGCGGTTCCATGCCTTGAAGCGGCGGCGGTACTGGCCCATCACCCACACGTAGCGGAACAGCTTGTTGATGCCGCCGGTTTGGTCGCCATCATCGTTGGGCGAGCTGGCAGCAGTCATGACCTTGCGCCCGAGCCATTTGTTGACGCGCTGTGCCCAGCCGAATTTCATCGGGCGTTCGATATCACAGAAGAGGATCAGGCGATCCTTGTCGGAGGCGTTTTCGGCCCAGTGCAGATAGGTCTCGTCAAAGACCACGCCCTGGCCGTCGCGCCAGCTGTGGCGCTCGCCGTCGACTTCGATGAAGCAGCGGTCGTCGTTGGGCGTGGACAGGCCAAGGTGATAGCGCAGCGAGCCGGCAAATGGATCACGGTGCGGATTCAGCTTGCCGCCCGGCGGCAGCTCGGCAAACATCGCTGCCTTCACGCTGGGTAGGTCACGCAGCAGCGCGACGGTCTGGGGGCAGAGCTGTTCGGCTGAAGGGTGATGGGCTTCGTACCACTTCAGGTAGAAACGCTTCCAGCCATTCTTGAAGAACGAGTTGAAGCCGGCGTCGTCGTTCTTCTCGGCAGCCTTGATCTTGCGCAGGTTGATGAGCGCCAGGCCTTCGTCGCGGATCTGCGGCCACGCGGCCTGCAGCTTTTCCAGATCCGGAAAGCGCTCGACCGGCAC
This sequence comes from Ralstonia sp. 22111, assembly GCF_052045895.1. Lineage (NCBI taxonomy): Bacteria > Pseudomonadati > Pseudomonadota > Betaproteobacteria > Burkholderiales > Burkholderiaceae > Ralstonia > Ralstonia sp. 22111. Next base: position 86,774 of record NZ_JBQEPR010000004.1, read on the forward strand.
ATACGGCGTCTGCGGCACGCCCGAAAACGCGTACATGAAGCAGTTGACCGGCGCGACTACGGCCGAGTGGTCGAACATCTGGCGCCAGAATTTCAGGCGCACCTTGCCGCGAAAGTGCACGTACAGAATGGAGCCCAGATAGAGGGCTACGATAATCCACTTGATCAAGGCGATTTCCTTGCCGCACAGAGGCGGTCAGCAATTGATTGCATGCGCTGGCAGCGCAATCTGGCATTTTACCCGTGGCGGGACCGCATCGCGTAGGTCGTCGCCAACAGCGCACGGTGGCTTGGTGACGCCACGTTACCGTTTGCGCCGCTTTTGCAATAAGGAACCTCTGTGTTCATTTGTCGTGAAATGTGCGCCGCGTTCTACAATCGAGCTTCGCCAGCCCGGCACCATAGCCGGGGGCGATTACCGGAGGGAGCGATGGACGTCAAAAAGCGCGACGAAGAATCCAGCGACATGCCGACCACCATTGGCATCGTGCCGGGCAATGCGGAATCGCTGGACGCGTCCATCCGCCGTGCTCAGGAAGCGCTGTCCGCGGTGTCTGCCCGCTTGGCAAGCCGGCCTGCACCGCCGCGCCCGGACCCGGCGACAGATCGCTTCGTTGAAACCGACGACACCATGTCCCCCGCAGAAGCGCGCGCCCTGGCCGAACGTTGCATTGCCGGCGAGACAGCGGAGCCGGCAAGCCTGGCGCGGGCGTTTTCCGCATTGCTTGGGCAGATCGATGGGTTGGAAGCCGACCATGCCGGCCGGCGCCGCGTGCTGCGGCAGTGGATGGTGAGCCAGCTCACCTACAAGATGCTGTATCTGCACCACACGGGCCAGGATTCGACCGTGCCGCCGCGTGCGCTGCGCGCTCAGAAAGAGCGGGTGAAGGCGCAGGTTTCGGCATTGCTGGATGCCGGGCGCTCCTACGCCGATGTGCGCCTGACCGACCTGCGCTTTGCCGAGGATGGCAGCGCCGCAGGTCAGGGCTAGGCGATCAGGCGATCAATCCTCGTCGTCGTCCGGTTCGGAGTCGAGGAAGTCGCGGCGGGTGAGCCAGTCGGCGATGGCTTGGTCGCAGGCATCCTTTAGCTTGGACTTGTTATCCACCTTGTCGAACAGCGTGAAGTTCATCAGCGCCAGGCCCAAGTCCGTGATGTAGAACATCCGCTTGGGGTTGTCGAAGTGGACGATGCGGCCGTCGATGTCCCCTTCGTCTTCCGGCTCGGCCGGTGCGTCTTCGAGTTCGACCACGCGGCAGGTGAAGCGCGGCGCGCGGGTGTGCGTCAGATATTCGAATTCATCGTGCGACACTTCGCCGGACGGTGTGACGGCAATGGCGAAGCCCCAGATAAAGCGCGGGGTCGGCAGATCCGACAGCTCGTCGATTTCATCCATCCTTGTTTCTCCAGTCTGATGACGGCTTGTATTAACGGCGCATTATCGCGCGACCCGTGCTGCACGGAAAGCACAATGCACGCCCGACATGATGGGGCGCAGAAATGACCGACCCGCGAATACAACGCATACGAGACGGCCTTGCCGCCCGGCAGGCGTTCGACGCTGACGCACTCGTTCCGTGGATTGTTGCCGGACAACGCGTCGGCTGGCTGAGCCGCGAGCGCGCTGCGCTGCTTGGGCGCTGGCCGCAGTGGTTCGACGTATCGGCGCAGCGGGTCGATTTGCGGGAGACGCTCGCCAGCGAGGCCGAGCGCACCGCCGCGCTGGCCGAAGTCGTCATGCGCCTGGCGGAAGACGGCCACGTGCGCGGTTGGCGCGACGAGCGTTTCGCCGTCAACACCGGCTGGGGCACGCCCACGCTGGCGCTGATCGAACGCGCCGCCGCGCGCTTCTTCGGCATCCGAACCTATGCGGCGCACATGAACGGCCTGATCGACGGCGGTGAGGCTGCCGAGCCGGCGCTCTGGCTGGCCCGCCGCGCCCAAACCAAGCCGATCGACCCCGGCATGTGGGACAACCTCGTCGCTGGCGGCATTGGCCACGGCTTTGATGCGCGTGGCGCGCTGGAAAAGGAATGCTGGGAAGAAGCGGGCATCGGCGCCGATCTGGCAGCCCTTCTGGTGCCGCGCGGCACGCAGGATGTGCTGCGCGAAGTGCCCGAAGGTATCCAGTGCGAGACGCTTTTTGCCTTCGACCTGACGTTGCCAGCCAGCTTCGTCCCCGCCAATCAGGACGGCGAGGTCGCGGGCCACCTGCGCGCCAGCCCCGACGCGGCGCTTGATATCATGGCGGACTTCGCGATGACGGTCGACGCCACGCTCGTTACCCTTGACGCCCTGGCGCGCCTGGGTTTGGCACATGCGCCGCAGCGGTTTGCGTCCGACAACAATACATAAAACGCTTCATGAGTCACTCCGGTTTCATTCTTACCCTGTCGTGTCCGGACCAGCCGGGCATCGTCCATGCCGTGTCGGGCCTGCTTTTCGAGCAGGGCTGCAACATTCTCGATTCGGACCAGTTTGGCGACGAATTCACGGGCCGCTTCTTCATGCGCGTGCATTTTGTTCCGCAGGGCCAGCCGCTGGGCCTCGCCATGCTGCGTGACCGCTTTGCACCGATCGGGGAACGTTTCACCATGCAGTGGGGCATGTTCGACGCGGCAGTCAAGCCGCGCGTGATGATCCTGGTCTCGAAGATCGGCCATTGCCTGAACGACCTGCTGTTCCGTGCCCGCGCCGGCCAACTGCCGATCGAGATTGCAGCCATCGTCTCGAACCACCGCGATTTCTACCAACTGGCGGCGTCTTACGACGTGCCGTTCATGCACCTGCCGTTGCTGCAGGCGACGGACGCGCAGAAGGCGCAGCAGGAAGCCCGCATCTGGGAAATCGCGCAGGAGCAGCAGATCGATCTGGTCGTGCTTGCGCGCTATATGCAGATACTTTCCGACGACCTGTGCCGCAAGCTGGAAGGCCGCGCCATCAACATCCATCACTCATTCCTGCCGAGCTTCAAGGGCGCCAAGCCGTATTACCAGGCGCATGAGCGCGGCGTGAAGCTGATCGGCGCAACGGCCCACTACGTGACGGCTGACCTGGACGAAGGCCCGATCATCGAACAGGAAATCGAGCGCGTGGACCACAGCATGGACCCGGAGCAGCTCACCGCTGTCGGCCGCGACGTGGAATGCGTGGCGCTGGCGCGCGCCGTGAAGTGGCATGCCGAACACCGCATCCTGCTCAACGGCCACAAGACCGTCGTCTTCAAGTAATCCAGTCAGAGTAGGGGAGCGCGCGATGCGACAGATCATTCTCGATACCGAAACCACCGGCCTGAATGCCGCCACCGGCGACCGCGTGATCGAAATCGGCTGCGTGGAGATGGTCAACCGCCGCCTGACCGGCCGCAACCTGCACTTCTACATTAACCCCGAACGTGAGATCGACGCGGGCGCGATGGCCGTGCATGGCATCACCAACGAGTTCGTGGCCGACAAGCCGAAGTTTGCCGACATCGTCAACGAGATCCGCGACTACGTGCAGGGCGCCGAGGCGATCATCCACAACGCCGCGTTCGACCTGGGCTTCCTCGACATGGAATTCCAGCGCCTGGGCCTGCCTGCCTTCCGCGAGCACCTGTCGGGCCATATCGACACGCTGCGCGAGGCGCGCCAGATGTTCCCCGGTAAGCGCAACTCGCTGGATGCACTGTGCGACCGTCTGGGCGTGAGCAATGCGCACCGTACGCTGCACGGCGCATTGCTGGATGCGGAACTGCTGGCCGAGGTCTACCTCGCCATGACGCGCGGCCAGAACACGCTGGTGATCGACATGCTGGAGTCGGGCGAGGGCGCGTCGGACGAAGCCGTCGCCGTCGACCTGAGCGCGTTGCAACTGCCGGTGCTGCTGGCAACCGAAGCGGAGGCCGAAGCGCACGCCGGCGTGCTCAAGGAGATCGACAAGGCCAGCGGGGGCAAGACCGTCTGGACGCGTGAACCTGTGGAATCTGTGCAGCCGGCTGCCTGATCAAAAAAATGTGCGGCCAGGGTATTTACACGGCCGCACCTTTTCGTCATAATCTCGTTTTCACCGCATTCGGGTGGTTAGCTCAGCGGTAGAGCACTGCCTTCACACGGCAGGGGTCACAGGTTCAATCCCTGTACCACCCACCAAACTGGCGAGAAATCGCTTAAAAGGCCCTCAGGCAAATGCCGAGGGCCTTTTTCTTTGTCCGTTCTCCGTGCAGGCTTTTCTGGCCGCGTCTTTGTCGCATCGGGCAAAACTCCCTCTGGCGCAAAAAAGAGACACCCTCGGGCGGATCCGTTCGGTCCTGCGGCCCGGAGTTGTGGGCACATGCGAGGCGATGAACGCAGTTCTCCTTACGCGTTGCGCAATGCTTCGTTGTCTCCCAGGGAGAAAAGCTGCCGCTACAAGCGTCGCGTCGCTGGTGCGCGCCATGCGCGATACCACAGTTGGCGAAACACGAAAACGCAGGGATATCCCCCTCCCGATTTCACCGAGCGCGCGGGAACTCGCGCGGATCGGTTACGTACCAACCTGCGAGCCCGAGAAGGCGACATAGGTACGCTTTCTGCTGTGCTCGAGGTAGCCGATCGTCGTGGTGCACGCGTGTTGATGCATCGTGCAAGGTCCGTTTAGCACTTCATGCTGTCGAGCGCTAACGCAATTGCAACGGTTGTGCACCGTTCCAGGCTCTCAACCGTTCTTGTGATCATCGGTGATTCGTCTACAGTGGAATCAGCAACGCACGCAAGAACTAGCCTGGCTCTCGCTTGTTGGTGTGGAGTAGGGAAGAAATCTACGGGGGAGATATGGATATTTTCCGCCACTACGCAACGCGTTTTGAAGCTCGCAAAGAGGACGAGTACAGCATCCAGGAGTATCTGGATATCTGCAAAAAAGACTCGACCGCCTATGCGACCGCCGCCGAGCGCATGCTCACCGCAATCGGTCAGCCCGAACTGGTGGACACCCACCACGATCCTCGGCTGTCGCGATTGTTCTTCAATAAGGTCATCAAGATCTATCCGGCCTTCCGGGAGTTCTACGGCATGGAGGACACGATCGAGCAGATCGTCTCCTTCTTCAAGCATGCCGCACAGGGCCTTGAGGAACGCAAACAAATTCTTTACCTGCTGGGCCCTCCGGGCGGCGGCAAGTCGTCGCTCGCCGAGAAGTTGAAGTCGTTGATGGAGCAGATCCCCATCTACGCGCTCAAGGGCTCGCCCATTCACGAGTCCCCGCTCGGGCTGTTCTCGCCCGAGGAAGACGGCAAGATCCTGGAGGAGGACTACGGCATACCACGGCGCTATCTGAACTCGATCGCTTCGCCGTGGGCGGTCAAGCGGCTGCATGAGTTCAATGGCGACATCACGCGTTTCCGCGTAGTGAAGCTGCATCCGTCGGTGCTGTCGCAGATTGCGATTTCCAAGACGGAGCCGGGCGACGAAAACAATCAGGACATTTCGTCTCTGGTAGGCAAGGTCGACATCCGCAAGCTGGAGGACTATCCGCAGGACGATCCGGATGCGTATTCGTATTCGGGCGGGCTGTGCCTGGCCAACCGCGGGTTGCTTGAGTTCGTCGAGATGTTCAAGGCGCCGATCAAGGTCTTGCACCCGCTGCTGACGGCCACGCAGGAAGGCAACTACAAGGGCACGGAAGGGTTTGGTGCGATCCCGTTCGATGGCGTCATCCTGGCGCACTCGAACGAGGCGGAGTGGCAGAGCTTCAAGTCCGATCGCAACAACGAGGCGTTCCTTGATCGCATCTACATCGTCAAGGTGCCGTACTGCCTGCGCGTGTCGGACGAGGTGAAGATCTACGACAAGCTGCTGCGCAACAGCTCGCTGGCGGCCGCGCCGTGCGCGCCGAACACGCTGAAGATGATGGCGCAGTTCGCGGTGCTCACGCGTATCAAGGAGCCCGAGAATTCCAACATCTTTTCGAAGATGCGTGTGTACGACGGCGAGAGCCTGAAAGATGTCGACCCGAAAGCGAAGTCATATCAGGAGTACCGCGACTTTGCCGGCATCGACGAGGGCATGACAGGGTTGTCGACGCGCTTTGCGTTCAAGGTGCTCTCGAAGGTGTTCAACTTCGATGGGACGGAGGTGGCGGCCAATCCGGTGCACTTGCTGTACGTGCTCGAGCAGCAGATCGAGCGCGAGCAGTTCCCGCCGGAGACGGAATCCAAGCTGATGTCCTACATCAAGGAATACCTCACGTCGCCGTACGTGGAGTTCATCGGCAAGGAGATCCAGACCTCGTATCTGGAGTCCTATTCGGAGTATGGGCAGAACATCTTCGACCGCTACGTGGTGTTTGCCGACCTCTGGATCCAGGATCAGGAATATCGCGACCCGAACACCGGCGAAATTCTCGATCGCAGCGCATTGAACGACGAGCTGGAAAAGGTGGAAAAACCGGCGGGCATTTCCAATCCGAAGGATTTCCGCAACGAGATCGTCAATTTCGTGCTGCGGGCGCGCGCCAAGAACGGAGGCAAGAACCCGGTCTGGACGAGCTACGAGAAGCTGCGCGCGGTGATCGAGAAGCGGATGTTCTCGACCACGGAGGATCTGCTGCCCGTGATCTCGTTCAATGCCAAGTCGTCGCATGACGACAAGGAGAAGCACGAGAACTTCGTCAACCGCATGGTGGAGAAGGGCTACACCCAGAAGCAGGTGCGCTTGCTGGTCGAGTGGTATCTGCGCGTCAGGAAGTCATCGTAAGGAGGTCAGGAGAGGGAAAAGGCACCCAGCGAACTTCCAATCGAGGGCAGTCACATGGGCACGATCATTGATCGGCGGGAGAACGGTGGCGGCAAGAGCACCGTCAACAAGCAACGCTTCATCAAGCGTTACCGAGACCAGATCCGCCGCGCGGTGGCCAAGGCGGTGACGGGTCGCAAGATCATGGACATCGAGCAGAGCGGGCAGGTGTCCATTCCGGTCAAGGACATCTCCGAGCCCATGTTCCACCACGGCTCGGGCGGGCGCCGAGAAGGCGTTCACCCGGGCAACAAAGAGTTCATTCGCGGCGACAGCTTCGACCGCCCGCAGCAGGGCAGCGGCGGCTCAGGCTCGCAGGCCAGCGACTCGGGCGAGGGCGAAGACGATTTCATCTTCACGCTCTCGCGCGAGGACTTTCTCAACTTCTTTTTCGAAGACATGGCGTTGCCCGATCTCGCCAAGCGCAGCCTTGCCAAGATCGCGGAGGTGCGCAAGGTGCGCGCGGGGTTCTCACTCGACGGCACACCGTCCAACCTGTCGATTCTGCGGACGATGCGTAGCTCGCTCGGTCGCCGCATTGCGTTGTCCAGCCCATATCAACGTCGACTGCATGAGCTGGAAGGCCAGTACAACGAAGAACTGGAAAACGACGGCCCTTACAGCGTACGTGCGCAAGAGCTGATGAAGGAGATGCGCCATCTGCGCTCGTGCCTGGATCGCGTGCCGTTCATTGAAAAGCTCGACCTGCGCTACAACAACCGCGTGCTGCGCAAGCGGCCGCAGGCGCAGGCGGTGATGTTCTGCGTGATGGACGTGTCCGGCTCGATGGATGAGTCGCGCAAGGACCTGGCCAAGCGTTTCTTCATGTTGCTGTATCTGTTCCTGAAGCGGAACTACGAACGGATCGACGTCGTCTTCATCCGCCACCACACGGTGGCCAAGGAGGTGGATGAGGAGGATTTTTTCCACTCCCGCGAGTCGGGCGGCACTGTTGTGTCGAGCGCACTCAAGCTGATGGCGGAAGTGATTCAGGAGCGCTATTCGCCCAGCCAATGGAACATCTACTGCGCGCAGGCTTCGGATGGAGATAACTGGGCTGGGGACTCAGAGCTGTGCGCCAAGATCCTGCGCGAGTCGATCCTGCCGCTGACGCAGTATTACGCCTATGTTGAGGTGGTCTCCACGGAGCCGCAGAACCTGTGGGAGGAGTATCTTACGTTGAAGGCTGGGCACGATAACTTCGCGATGCAGCGCATTCTCAAGGCGGACGAAATCTATCCGGTGTTGCACGAGCTGTTTCAGAAGCGCGCCGCCTGATTGCTGATCGGGCTGCAGCAGGTTGCTCCCAGCTGCGCACTGCCGCCGTGCAGAGGCAGCGTGTGCCATGGCGAGCACGCCACCTGTGACCCTGTGTGATGGACCAACGGGAACGAGCATGGCCTACCTATCTACGGGCTCGGAATGGACCTTCGAGCTGATCAGGCGCTACGACCAAAGCATCGCCCAGATTGCCGCAGATTTCGGCCTGGACACCTATCCGAACCAGATCGAGATCATCACCGCCGAGCAGATGCTGGATGCCTATGCGTCGTCCGGCCTGCCGCTGGGCTACAACCATTGGTCTTACGGCAAGCACTTCCTTGCATCGGAGCGCGGCTACCAGCGCGGCCTCATGGGGCTGGCCTACGAGATTGTCATCAACTCGAACCCCTGCATTGCCTATCTGATGGAGGAGAACACGATGCCGATGCAGGCGCTGACCATCGCGCATGCCTGCTACGGCCACAACTCCTTCTTCAAGGGAAACTACCTGTTCCGCACGTGGACGAACGCTGACGCCATCGTCGATTACCTGCTTTTCGCCAAGAACTACGTGGCCGAATGCGAGCAGCGCTACGGTGAGCAGGAGGTGGAACTGCTGCTCGACTCCTGCCATGCGTTACAGAACTACGGGGTCGATCGTTATCGGCGGCCCAAGAAGCTGTCGATCAACGAGGAGCAGGCACGCCAGGCGGAGCGCGAGAAATATCTTGAAGCACAGGTGAACGACCTGTGGCGTACGCTGCCCACGCACCGCGCACGCGCGCTGGCAACTGCCGACGATGCCCCGGAGCCCGATCCGCAGTTTCCGCCGGAGCCGGAAGAGAACCTGCTGTACTTCATCGAGAAGAACGCGCCCAAGTTGCAGCCGTGGCAACGAGAGATCGTGCGCATCGTGCGCAAGATCGCGCAGTACTTCTATCCGCAGCGGCAGACCAAGGTGATGAACGAAGGCTGGGCCACGTTCTGGCACTACACCATCCTGCACAAGCTCTACGACGAGAAACTCGTCAACGATGCGTTCATGCTCGAGCTGCTGCAGGCGCATACCAACGTGATCTACCAGCCGCCGTTCAACAGCCCGTACTACAGCGGCCTGAACCCGTACACGCTGGGTTTCCTGATGTTCCAGGACATCCGGCGCATTTGCGAATCCCCTGACGAAGAGGACTACCGCTGGGCGCCCGAGATTGCCGGCAGTGATTGGCAGAAGACGCTCGACTTCGCCATGCGTAACTTCAAGGACGAGAGCTTCCTGCTGCAGTTCCTGTCGCCGCGCGTGATCCGTGAGCTGAAGCTGTTCTCCGTGCTCGACGACGACCGCGACGCGAGGCTGCGCGTCACCGCCATCCATGACGACGATGGCTATCGCAAGATCCGCGAGTTGTTGGCAGGGCAGTACGACCTCTCAAACATCGAGCCCAACATCCAGGTAACCAACGTGGACGTGGGCGGCGATCGCTCATTGACGCTGCGTCACCTGCAGAGCAACCGCCGCCCGCTTGGGCCGAACTACGAAGAGATGCTGCGGCACGTCGTACGCCTATGGGGCTTCACATGCCGGCTGGAGGTTGTCTACGAAGACGGGCGACGCGAGATGAAGCACGAGTGCAAGCCTGACTAGCCCGCGCCTGCGTCCACAAGGCCAGCTTTGCGCTGGCCTTCTTTTTGTTCGCGGCAGACGTAGATGTCGGCCATGCTGCTCACTGCGCAGCTACATCCCGAAGCGGAAATGGCCGCTGCGCAGCACGATGTTGTGCGAGTCGGTCAGCTTGAACAGCGAGCGCGCCATGTCTTCGATCGTGCCACGGTGGGTTTCCATCGCTTGCAGCAGATCTTCCCGCCGCCACGACCGAGCGCCGAAATGCTCTTCAAGCGCTTCAGCCGTCACTGCATAGCACGCGGGGGCGCCGTCGACGCTGGCGGTGCAGGTGAGGGTGAGATCCGCGGCGCAGTAGCGTGGTGGGCTGGTGTGGAATTCGATGATCTCCATGGGCGGCCTCCATGAAAAAACGGCGATGCACCGTGCGCTGCCTTCCAAGCAGTGTATGGCGTGGTTGCGTGAATGCAATGGAGTCTGCTCGGTGTTTTCACTGGGGCGAAGCCTGGGGCCCGTAGCCTCCGACGAGGCGGCCGGCTGCCACGGGCGAGTGGAGGCGGGCGCTGCTACATCGCGCACATCTGCACGCGGACGAGGCTCGCCTTGCAGCGCGAGAGCCAGAGCGCGGCCTCAGTCCGGTTGTTGACGCCAATCTGCCGGAACAGCGCGTACAGATGGTTCTTGATGGTGCCCTCGGCCACGTTCAGCACGCGACAGATTTGCTTGTTGGATTTACCCTCTGCAAGCAGTTGCAGCACCTCATGCTGCCGCGGCGTGAGCCGGCGCCAGAGTTCGACCGGACTTTCTCCCAGGCTTTGGCGCGGATCGTCGGGTGAGAGATTGCTGATGGGCGGCAAGTAGACCGCGCCCGAGGTAATGCGTTGCAGGGCTTCGAGCAGAACGTCGGCCGTGGCCTGCCGGTCGACCACGCCGGCCGCGCCAAAGCGCAGCGCATCGCCCACCACGTGCCGGCCGACCGCTTGCACCGTCAACAGCACAGGCACTTCCGGCAACACCGCTTTCAACTCCGACAGGCGCTGCCGTGCGTCGTCATCCTGTGCGCTCCATTCCATCACGACAGCGCTGGGTTCGGCTTGCCTGCAAGCCGGTCCGATTTGCTCGGCGTAGTGAGTATCGATAAACACACCCTGCGCGTCGAGTGCATTCAATACATTGGACACACCTGCCGCAAAAAGCGGCAAGCTATCGATTACCAGAATATTCATCGACCCCTCGTACTTCAGTTAATTGTTTTCAGTGAAACCGATTATTTTGTAGAGCGGGATCGATCCGGATGCATTGAAACGGAAGTTCAGTGCCGAAAGTCACGGGCGGCCTATCGCCACGTACTGGGCCGCTGTTCCGTGGCCTTGGCTGGGACTTTCGAGGCATCGAACCCCGCAGGAAAAACTCTTACTTTGGATTCGGGCACACAAACCTGTGCGTCCAAATAATTCAATGTGAGGAGTTTTAAATGGACAACGGACTTATCGGGTCGGTTATCAATGCGCTGCCGATCGACAAGATGATCTCTGCGCCGCTGCAGGCAATGATCGCAGCGCAAACCTCGGCGGCAAAATCCTATGCGGATTTTCTGCTGCAGGTGTGTATTCAGAACGGCAAAGCCGTTGCGGTGCAATTTGACTACGACGAAACCATCGTCGACGAGAAGGGCGTGTCGCAGGGCACCATCCAGAAGACGATGCGCATTCCGCTGCTGTGCGCGGTCGTGCATCCGGTGATCGCCATCGAAGAAGGCACGATCGACTTCGAGCTGGAGATTTCGCAGTCGGAGAAATCGTCGTCCAGCACCGAGGCGGAAGGGTCGTTCCAGGCGAAGCTCGGCTGGGGCCCGTTCAGTGTGTCGGTGTCGGGCCGCGCCTCGCACAAGTCGGAGCAGACCCGCAGCACCGACACGCGTGCCAAGTACTCCTTCCACACCCAGGTCAAGCGTCAGAACCCGCCGGAAGCGCTGATGCGCGTGATGGAATTTTTGACTGACGCGGCAACCAAGCCGGTGGTCGTCAAGGGCAAGGAGAACGACGTCAAGCCGCTGCCGGCCACGCCGACCGACGGCACGATGATCGGCGAGAAGGTGCCCGCTGGCGGCAACGCGCCGGCCCCGGCTCCGGCCAATCCCTAAGCCGCTACGGCAACGGACGCCGGCCGGCCTCCCCACGGCCGGTGTCCTGATCGGTGCGCGCCCGCCGCGCGCCGCCTATTGATCTGATCGATCCGACCGACCCGACACCATGTTCAAACTCTTCAGCCGCCGCGGGCGTGACGATAACCGTGCGTCGTCAGCGCCCGCCACACCGCCAGCGCCGCCTGCCAGCGCTCCACCAGCGCCACCCGTGTCAGCGCAGCCCGCCGGGCATTCCGATGCCGCACCGTTTCCAGAGACTGCGTCCGATGCGTCTGCGCCGCCGCCAGGTTCGTCGCCGCCGGGCGGCGGGGCCGGTGGTGGCAGCAACAGCCACGGTCATCCGGGCTTGAATGGCCTGACGCTCGACGACATCACGCGTGGCATGCAGCACGCCGCCGCGTCGGCCAACCAGATGCTCGCGCAGCAGTACACCGCGTTGCTCGATCAGTTTTTCGATGCCGACGAGAGCGGCACGCTGGTCGCCCGCGAAGTAGAGCTTGCGCTCGACAGTCAGCACCGGCTGGCGCTGCCGCTGGTGTCGCTGGCAATGCCGCGTGGCCTCGCGCTCGATGAAATGACGGTGAACATGACCGTGCGCAGCGACCTCGCCGAAGCCTTGCCCTTACACGGCGCAGCCACGGGCGGTGTTGGCCGGTTCTACGTCTCGCTTGCGCCGCATTCCAAGCGGGATACGGGCCGCGACAGCGAGCACATCGACATCGAGATGAAGTTTACCGCGCTGCAGCCGCCGGAAGCTGTGATGCGCGTGATCGACGAATACACGAATCGACTGGTGCCACGGCCCACGCAGCCCAATGCTGCGGGTTCCGACGGCCCTGGCACACCTAGCACGCCCCAGGAGAAAAGCGATGAGCACTGAGCACAACCCGCGTACCACCGGCGAGCGAGGCCTCGCGCTGATCAAGGAATCGGAAGGGCTGCGTCTGTCGACGTATCTGGATGCGGTCGGCAAGCCGACCATCGGCTACGGCCACCTGATTCGGCCCGGCGAGACCTTCAACGGGCCGATCTCGCAGCAACAGGCGGAGGCACTGCTGCGCAAGGACCTGGCCGACACCGAGCAAGGCATTGCCAAGGCCGTGCGCGTGTCGATCACGCAAGGGCAGTTCGACGCGCTGGCGTCGTTCGTCTTCAACCTGGGCGCGGGGCGGCTGCGCTCGTCAACGCTGCTGCGCAAGCTCAACGCCGGCGACTACGCCGGCGCGGCCAACCAGTTCCTGCTGTGGGACAAGGCAGGCGGCAAGCCGCTCAAGGGGCTGACGAAGCGTCGTCAGGCCGAACGCAAGTTGTTCCTGTCCTGATTCACAACCACGTTACTTCACCGGAGAAACTCGCATGCATACCGAACCCATGTCCGTGATTCCCACCACCCGCCCGCGCCGCCTGTATCGCGCATTGACGTGGCTTGCCGCCGCAGCCATTGCGATCGGCATGTCCTACGCCCGCGCGGCCGACAATGCCGCGCCAACGTGCACGGCGGAGGCGCAGCGCATCCGCGCTGAACTCGGAAACCAGGATCTGCCGACGTTCAACGATCAAGCAGGACGTTACCTCGCCGACACGCTGAGTCAGCTCTACGCCTATGGCACGTTGCCCAACCGCTACGTGCCCGAGCGCCAGGCCAACTGGGAACCGGGTACAAATCGCCCCGTCATGATGCACAAGCGCAGCATCGGTGGAGATTTATGGGCGCAGACCAGCCTGTTGCAGGCGGATATTGACGATGGCCTTTCCAAGCGCGGCCCGCTGCGATTGATCTACGCGCAGGATGGCAAGCCGCAATACATCACGACCACCGCCGCGAATGCGCCGCAGATCCCGACGCAGCGCTGTGCGGGCAGATAGGCGACTGTGCGGCCGCGTCAGGCGCTGGCTTGGCGCGCCATCTCGACGCCCTTGTTGGCCAGCGCATCGGCGCGCTCGTTGCCGGGATGGCCGGCATGGCCCTTGACCCAATGCCAGCTCACGTCATGTCCGGCGACGAGTGCGTCGAGCGTGCGCCAGAGGTCGTCGTTCTTGACCGGCTTCTTGTCGGCTGTTTTCCAGCCGCGCGCCTTCCAGCCGGCCAACCATTCGCTGATGCCTTTCTGCACGTACTGCGAATCGGTATACACCTGCACCCGGCATGGCCGCTTCAGCGCGCGAAACGCCTCGATCACGGCCATCAGTTCCATGCGGTTGTTGGTGGTCAGCGTTTCGCCGCCAAAGAGTTCTTTTTCGTGGCTGCCCGAGACGAGCACGGTGCCCCAGCCGCCAAGGCCGGGGTTGCCCTTGCATGCGCCATCGGAATAGACGGTGACTTCCTGCATTGAGAAAACGATGGGTGATCAGTGAGTGGAGCGGGCGCGCTCAGGCGCCCGATTTGCCGTCACGCGCGGTAGCCGATGGCGCCTTCGTCGAATGCGAGCCCGAAGGTGTCGCGACCGGCGTACCGGCTGGCACCAGCGCCGGGGATTTGCGCGTCTTCCAAGCCGGACCAACCAAGCGCATGGTGCGCACCCGCTTGACCGCCTGCAGCATATAAACCGCGCCGAAGATCGGCCACCAGCGGTCGCCGGCCTTTTCCATGAACGCGGTGCGCTGCAGCCATTTGTCCGAGCGATTGGGCGGGCAGTAGCAGCCGAAACGGCCGCGCACGATATCAAATCCGAGCAGCTTGAGCCAGTCCTTCAGGCGCGTGAACGCAATCATCTGGCTCTGCGCAGGCAGGAACGATTCCGTGCCCAGGCGCCGCATGCCCTGTCGCATGCCCCACAGGCTCAGCGGGTTGAAGCCGGTGATGACCAGGCGCCCCTCGGGCATCAGCACGCGCGCCACTTCGCGCAGCACTTCGTGCGGGTCGTCCGTGAACTCCAGCACGTGGGGCAGGGCGACGAGGTCGATGCTCTGCGATGCGAAGGGCAGTTCGTCATAGCGGCAGATGACGCGCGGAGTGGCCTGGCGCTGGGGCGTGGTGGCGTCCGGCTCTCCGTCGGCCGCATCGGCGGATTCGGCGGGGTCGCCGTCCATCGGGTCAAGCGTTTCGGTGGGGGCGGTCGGGTCGATGTCATCCACCACACGCGCGATCAGCGGGATGCGGTTCTCGCGCAGCGCCCCAAAGCCAGGGTGGCCGAGTTGCAGCGCGTGATAGCCGAACATGTCGGCCACCGTGCGATCGAACTGGGCCTGTTCCCAACGCAGGACGTATTGCCCGGGCGGCGAGGCGAGCCAGTGGTGCCAATCTATAATGCGACGATCGTTAGAGGAGTCGGACATGGTCCAGGGTGGTGTGCCGCGTGGTGTAGCGCTTGAGGTCGAGGCGATCGCTGCGTTTGCCGACAATTATATTTGGGCACTACACGATGGTCGGGTGGCGGCTGTCGTCGATCCGGGCGACGCGCAACCGGTGCTGCGTTTCCTGAAGGAACGCGGGCTCGCGCTCGGTGCCATTGTAATCACACATCATCATGGCGATCACGTTGGCGGCGTGCGCGACCTGCTCGCGGCGTATCCGGAGAATCCCGAGGGTGCGCCGCTGCCGGTCATCGGCCCAGCGGGTGAATCGATCCCGTGCCGCACGCGGGCCGTACGCGAAGGCGACGTCGTTACCCTGGCGCAGCCGGCCGCCACATTGCGGGTGATCGATGTGCCGGGCCATACCAGCGGTCACGTCGCCTATGTGGGCCACCTTCAGGGTAATGCCGCATCGGCGAGCCTGTTTTGTGGCGATACACTCTTCGCCACCGGTTGCGGCCGGCTTTTTGAGGGTACGCCTGCGCAGATGCGCGCGTCGCTGGCCAAGCTGGCGGCGCTGGCGCCCGATACGCGTGTCTACTGCGCGCATGAATACACGGCATCGAATGTGCGCTTTGCGCGTGCAGTCGAACCTGGCAACGCCGACTTGGCGGCCTGGGAGGATGAGGTAACGGCGTTGCGGGCCGAGGGCCGCTCGACTGTACCCACTACCGTTGGCCACGAGCGCGCGACCAATCCCTTCATGCGATCGGATGACGCCAATGTGACGCAGGCCGTGGTACGCCATGCGGGTATCGACGCGAATGATCCGGTTGCGGTATTCGCTGCGTTGCGCCAGTGGAAGAACGATTTCCGTTGAGAAACCTCGGCGCGCGGCGACGACGCGGCCAATGTGATGCATCCAGCAGGCGCCACGCCGGGTGAACGCGGGTTGACGCGGTCGGATGCGTTTCTTACTATCTGGGGCAATTTTTAGCCCTAACCCCACAGAACTTGATGCGATCCGTGCGACTTCTTGCGGCAACTGTGCTCAGTCTGCTCCTTGCGGCCTGTGCAACGGCCCCCGGGCCGAACGCCGACACAGCCAGCACCAGCGCCTCCACTGCCACCGGCCAGACCCCAGCGCCGGTCGTCAATGTCGATCAGCAGCCCGTGGCGTCCCTGAAAGGGCCGGCCAAGGATCTCTGGGCCCGCATTCGCCAAGGTTTCTCCATGCCCGACCTGCAAAGCTCGGCCGTGGACGATCGTACCGACTGGTATGCGCAGCGCCCGGACGCCTTCCGGCGCATGGTGGACCGCTCCAACCGGTACCTGTACCACATCGTCGAAGAGCTGGAGCGGCGCAATATGCCCACCGAGCTCGCCCTGCTGCCGTTCGTGGAAAGTGCGTTCAACCCGCAGGCTGTATCGAGCGCCAAAGCTGCTGGAATGTGGCAGTTCATCCCGAGCACCGGCAAGACCTACAACCTCAAGCAGAACGTCTTCCAGGATGAGCGCCGCGATGTGCTTGCCTCGACCGATGCCGCGCTGGACTATCTATCCAAACTGCACAACCAGTTTGGCGACTGGCAACTCGCGCTCGCCGCTTACAACTGGGGCGAAGGTGCGGTGGCGCGGGCGATTGCGCGCAACCAGGCAGCCGGGCTGTCGACCGATTACGTCAACCTGAACATGCCCGCCGAGACGCGCATGTACGTGCCCAAGCTCCAGGCGGTGAAGAACATCATCGCCAACCCGGAGCGCTACGGCGTCACGCTGCCCGAGATACCGAACCATCCGTACTTCGTCACCGTCACGACTTCACGCGATATTGATGTGACGCTGGCCGCCAAGCTGGCCAATTTGCCGATGGATGAGTTCAAGGCGCTCAACCCATCGTTCAACCGGCCGGTGATCCTGGGCGCGTCCAACCCGCAGATCCTGCTGCCGTACGACAACGCCGAAACGTTCCAGTACAACCTGAATACGTATCATGGCGGTCTTTCGAGCTGGACGGCCGTAACGGTCGGCAACCGCGAGCGTGTGGAAGCGTTGGCGGCGCGGCTGAAGGTTGATCCCGACACCATTCGCGAGATCAACCGCATTCCGAAGGGCATGCGTTTGAAGGCTGGCTCCACCGTGGTCGTGCCGCGTGCCGATGGCGCCCAGGAAAACGCACCCGACATCAGCCCTGAATTGGCTGAGAACGCCACCATGGCGGTCGAACCCGACATGCCGGATCTCAGAAAGGTGGTGGTTCGTGCTGGCAAGCGTGACACGATTGCGGGTTTGTCGCGACGCTACGGCGTGTCCGTCGCCCAGATTCGTGCATGGAACCAACTCCCCGGCGATGCCATCCCCAAGGGGCATAGCGTCGTGCTGATGCTGCCGCAAGCGCGCGGTGGCAGTCGTGGCGGGCATGTGCGCGTGATGCGCGTGTCGGCCAAGACGGCGCGTTCCACTGCCGCAACCACGCGCGTGCCGACCGCCAAGGTGGCCGGCAAGCCGGTGGTCAAGGCCAAACCGGTGGCGAGCTCATCAAGTTCGGCCAAGCGCAAGAAGCGCTGAGGCTGGCAAGATAAACGGCGTCCTGCGGGGCGCCGTTTTGTTTTGGGGCGGCGGTAAGACCTGCGTAAGTTGGCGACCGCAAAGTAGGTGTATCCAAGCACAATCAAGATCGAGCCATCGCACACGATGGCCAGGAGACAACGTCATGCCCATGTCCGCCGCGTATCGCGCGCTGTATCAGCGCTCCATTGACGACCCCGCAGGCTTTTGGGGCGAACAGGCTCAGCGCATTGAGTGGCAAACGCCGTATTCGGCAGTCCTCGACGATTCGCGCTTGCCGTTCGCCAAGTGGTTCGTGGGCGGTCGCACCAACCTTTGCCACAACGCCGTCGACCGGCATCTCGCCACGCGCGGCGAGCAAGCAGCGCTGGTGTATGTCTCCACTGAGACCGGCCTGGAGACCACGCACACCTATCGCCAGCTCCATCGCGAGGTCAACCGCATGGCAGCGAGCCTGCAGGCGCTGGGCGTCAAACGCGGCGATCGCGTGCTGATTTATCTGCCGATGATTCCTGAAGCCGCGTTTGCCATGCTGGCCTGTGCGCGCATCGGTGCGATCCATTCGGTGGTGTTCGGCGGTTTCGCATCCAACAGCCTCGCCACGCGCATTGACGACGCTACGCCGCGTGTGATCGTCAGTGCGGATGCGGGCTCGCGCGCAGGCAAGGTAGTCGAATACAAGCCGTTGCTGGACACCGCGATTGACTTGGCGGCGCACAAGCCTGAACGCGTGTTGCTCGTCGATCGCAAACTGGCGCCCATGCAGCACAACCCGCGCGATGTTGATTACGCAACGCTTGCGGCAGAGCATGCGAATGCCGATGTGCCGTGCGAATGGATGGAGTCGAGCGAGCCCTCGTACATCCTCTACACCTCGGGTACGACCGGCAAACCGAAGGGCGTGCAGCGCGACACCGGCGGCTATGCGGTGGCACTGGCTGCGTCGATGCCGCTCATTTTCGGTGCGCAGCCCGGCGACACCATGTTCACTGCGTCGGATGTCGGCTGGGTGGTCGGGCACAGCTACATCGTCTATGCGCCGCTGCTCGCGGGCCTCACGACGGTCATGTACGAAGGCACGCCCATCCGCCCCGACGGCGCCGTCTGGTGGCGCATCGTCGAGCAATACCGGGTGAATGTGATGTTCACGGCCCCCACCGCCATTCGCGTGCTCAAGAAGCAGGATCCGGCGCTGTTACAGCGGCATGACCTGTCGAGCCTGCGCCGCCTGTTCCTTGCCGGCGAGCCGCTGGACGAGCCCACCGCCAGTTGGATTGGCGAGGCCCTGCACAAGCCCATCGTTGACAACTACTGGCAGACCGAGACCGGCTGGCCGATGTTGGCCATTCCGCAAGGGGTCGAGCCTTCCGAGCAAAAGCTCGGCTCGCCGGGCTTCCCCGTCTATGGCTACAAGCTCGACATCCTGGATGAGGCCACCGGCGAGCCGTGCGCCCCAGGCGAGAAGGGGCTCCTCGCCGTTGCCGCGCCCCTGCCGCCAGGCTGCATGACCACCGTCTGGGGCGACGACGCCCGCTTCCTGCAGACATACTGGTCGGCGTTTCCCGGTCGGCACATCTATTCGAGCTTCGACTGGGGTGTGCGTGATGAGGAGGGCTACGTGACCATCCTCGGCCGCACCGACGATGTGATCAACGTTGCAGGCCACCGCCTCGGCACCCGCGAGATCGAAGAGAGCCTGTCGTCGCATCCGGC
The DNA here is from genome assembly GCF_052045895.1 of Ralstonia sp. 22111. NCBI lineage: Bacteria > Pseudomonadati > Pseudomonadota > Betaproteobacteria > Burkholderiales > Burkholderiaceae > Ralstonia > Ralstonia sp. 22111. Next base: position 106,067 of record NZ_JBQEPR010000004.1, read on the forward strand.
CATCGCCGAGGTGGCGGTGGTGGGCGTAGCAGATCAACTCAAAGGGCAGGTGGCGATGGGGTTTGCCATCGTGCGTGACGCCTCGCGCGTTTCTGAGGCGGCGGGGCGTTTGGCCCTGGAGGGCGAACTGATGCGCACGGTCGAGGCGCAACTCGGCGCGGTGGCGCGGCCCTCGCGCGTATTCTTCGTCGGGGCCTTGCCCAAGACGCGCTCCGGAAAACTGCTGCGCCGCGCAATGCAGGCCGTAGCAGAGGGCCGTGACCCGGGCGATCTGACCACCATCGAGGACCCCACGGCATTGGCTCAGGTGCAGGCTGCCATGCGAGGCGAGTAGGGCACTGCAAACGTGACGTTCTCGCCCGCTTGGAGCTGGGCGTCAGGGCATGACGGGAGGGCGCCATGCGGGTGGCGCTCGCCGTTAAGTCCTTCCTTTTATTGAGTTTTTTGCGGTGTCCGGGTATACTTGTTGGGTTTGAGTTCAGAAACCCATCACCCTAGCGCCAACCGCTTCCTACCTCCCGCCTACCGCCCCGTCTGCCTCGTTTCTCGGTGATTTCTGGTGAGTTCTGTCCCAGCCCGACTCGCGACGCGCGAACGGCCCGGATTCCGCGCAGCCGGAATTCCGCTTCGGCGACAAGGTGATCAGGTCGGCACAGGGTGAATCCAGCAGGAGCTACCCGTGTTGCCGTCTTTCCCGCCCGCCATCCTCGCGCTTGCAGACGGCACGGTCTTTCGTGGCTATTCCATCGGTGCGGCCGGTCATACGATCGGCGAAGTGGTGTTCAACACTGCCATCACCGGCTATCAGGAAATCCTTACCGATCCGAGCTACTCGCGTCAGATCGTCACGCTCACGTATCCGCATATCGGTAACGTTGGCGTGAACCGTGAGGACGTCGAAGCTACGAAAGTCCATGCCGCCGGCCTCATCATCAAGGATCTGCCGATCCTCGCGTCCAATTTCCGCAAGGAACACTCGCTCTCGCATTACCTGAAGGGTGAGAAGGTGGTCGCCATTGCCGGAATCGATACCCGCAAGCTGACTCGGATTCTGCGTGAGAAGGGCGCCCAGAATGGTTGCATTCTCGCCGGCGAAGACAACGTGCAGAAGGCCATCGACCTCGCGCGTTCGTTCCCGGGCCTGTCGGGCATGGATCTGGCCAAGGTCGTATCTGTGACCGAGCCGTACGAATGGACCCAGACCGAATGGGAGCTGGGTCGCGGCTACGGCAAGCAGGAAGCCCCGAAGTATCACGTGGTCGCGTACGACTTCGGCGTCAAGTTCAACATCCTGCGCATGCTGGCCGAGCGTGGCTGCCGTGTAACGGTGGTGCCGGCGCAAACCAGCGCAGCCGATGTCCTGGCGCATAACCCGGATGGCGTGTTCCTCTCCAACGGCCCCGGCGATCCGGAGCCGTGCGACTACGCGATCGCCGCTGCCAAGGAATTCCTGGAGCGTCGCCTCCCGACGTTCGGTATCTGCCTGGGTCATCAGATCATGGGCCTGGCTGTGGGCGCCAAGACGCTCAAGATGAAGACCGGCCACCACGGCGCCAACCACCCGGTCAAGGATCTGCAGGATGGCCGCGTGGTCATCACCTCGCAGAACCACGGCTTTGCAGTGGACCCGGAATCGCTGCCGGCCAACGCCCGCGTGACGCACGTTTCGTTGTTCGACGGCACGCTGCAGGGCTTCGAGCTGACCGACCGTCCGGCATTCTGCTTCCAGGGCCACCCTGAAGCGTCGCCCGGTCCGCACGACATCGCGTATCTGTTCGACCGCTTCACCGCGGCGATGGACGCAGCCAAGCAGTAAAGCCTACGAGATCGCATCGTCATGAACGCCTTCATGCTCGCCCACTTCGGCATCACCGAGTTCTGGACCTTCCTGCTCGGCACGATCTTCATCGTGCTGCTGCCGGGGCCGAACTCGATGTACGTGCTGTCGGTGGCGGCCCGCCGCGGTGTGCGCGCGGGCTACCAGGGCGCGTGCGGCGTGTTTCTGGGCGATGCCATCCTGATGGTGTTGTCGGCAGCGGGCGTGGCTTCGCTGTTGAAGGCGAGTCCGGCGCTGTTCTACGTCGTGAAGTACATCGGTGCGGCGTACCTTGCGTGGATCGGTCTGCAGATGCTGCGTGGCGCGGTGCGCAATTGGCGCGCGCGCAAGGCCAGCGGGTCCGTCGAACAAAACGCGGTCCCGGCCGATGAATCGCATCCCTTCAAGAAGGCGCTGATCATCAGCCTGCTGAACCCGAAGGCGATCCTGTTCTTCATCTCGTTCTTCATCCAGTTCGTCGACCCCCACTACGCGCTGCCGGTGGTGTCGTTCGTCGTGCTGGGGCTGGTCTGCCAGATCTGCAGCTTCCTGTACCTGACCACCATCATCTTCGTGGGCGCGCGGCTGGCCGCGGCGTTCCGCGCGCGACGACGTTTGTCTGCTGGTATGAGCAGCGGCGTCGGCGCCATGTTTATCGGCTTTTCCGCCAAGCTGGCGACGGCCACACTGAATTAATCGAATCGAGCGGGTTATGCCAAAACGTACAGATATCAAAACCATCCTGATCATCGGCGCGGGTCCGATCATCATCGGCCAGGCGTGTGAATTCGATTACTCCGGCGCGCAGGCTTGCAAGGCGCTCCGTGAAGAAGGCTTCAAGGTGGTCCTGGTCAACAGCAACCCGGCCACGATCATGACCGACCCCAACACGGCCGATGTGACCTACATCGAGCCGATCACCTGGGAAGTCGTCGAGCGCATCATCGCCAAGGAACGCCCCGACGCGATCCTGCCGACGATGGGCGGCCAGACCGCGCTGAACTGCGCGCTGGACCTGCACCGCCACGGCGTGCTGAAGAAGTACAACGTCGAGCTGATCGGCGCATCGCCCGAGGCCATCGACAAGGCCGAAGACCGGCAGAAGTTCAAGGACGCGATGACCAAGATCGGCCTGGGTTCGGCCAAGTCCGGCATTGCGCATTCGATGGACGAAGCCGTGGCCGTGCAGTCGCAGATCGCCAAGGAAACCGGCACGAGCGGCTACCCGATCGTGATCCGTCCGTCGTTCACGCTGGGCGGCACGGGCGGCGGCATTGCATACAACCGCGAAGAATTCGAAGAGATCTGCAAGCGCGGTCTCGACCTCTCGCCGACCAACGAGCTGCTGATCGAAGAGTCGCTGCTCGGCTGGAAGGAATACGAGATGGAAGTCGTGCGCGACAAGGCCGACAACTGCATCATCGTCTGCTCGATCGAAAACCTGGACCCGATGGGCATCCACACCGGTGACTCCATCACCGTGGCCCCGGCACAGACGCTGACCGACAAGGAATACCAGATCCTGCGTAACGCCTCGCTGGCCGTGCTGCGCGAGATCGGCGTGGATACCGGCGGCTCGAACGTACAGTTCTCGATCAATCCGAAGGATGGCCGGATGATCGTGATCGAGATGAACCCGCGTGTGTCGCGTTCGTCGGCGCTGGCTTCCAAGGCCACCGGTTTCCCGATCGCCAAGGTTGCTGCCAAGCTGGCCGTGGGTTACACGCTGGACGAGCTGAAGAACGAGATCACCGGTGGTGCGACCCCGGCGTCGTTCGAGCCGTCGATCGACTACGTGGTCACCAAGGTGCCGCGTTTCGCGTTCGAAAAATTCCCGCAGGCCGACAGCCACCTGACCACGCAGATGAAGTCCGTGGGCGAGGTGATGGCCATGGGGCGGACCTTCCAGGAATCGTTCCAGAAGGCGCTGCGCGGCCTGGAAGTCGGTGTGGATGGCCTGGACGAAAAGTCCACCGATCGCGACGAAATCATCGAAGAGATCGGCGAAGCCGGTCCGGACCGCATCTGGTACCTGGGTGACGCATTCCGCCTGGGCCTGTCGATCGACGAGGTCTACGCAGAGACGTCCATCGACCCGTGGTTCCTCGCGCAGATCGAAGACATCGTCAAGACCGAAGCGCTGGTCAAGGCGCGCACGCTGGATAGCCTGTCGGCTGCCGAGCTGCGTCTGCTCAAGCAGAAGGGCTTCTCCGACCGCCGCTTGGCCAAGCTGATGAAGACGACTTCCAAGGCCGTGCGTGAGAAGCGTATCGCCGAGAAGGTCCGCCCGGTCTACAAGCGCGTGGACACCTGCGCTGCCGAATTCGCCACCAACACCGCGTATCTGTACTCGACCTATGAGGCCGAGCACGGCGAGTGCGAAGCCGAGCCGACCAGCAACAAGAAGATCATGGTGCTGGGCGGTGGCCCGAACCGGATCGGCCAAGGCATCGAGTTCGACTATTGCTGCGTGCACGCCGCGCTGGCACTGCGCGAAGACGGGTACGAGACCATCATGGTCAACTGCAACCCGGAAACCGTCTCGACCGACTACGACACGTCCGACCGCCTGTACTTCGAACCGGTGACGCTGGAAGACGTGCTCGAGATCGTCGACAAGGAAAAGCCGGTCGGCGTGATCGTGCAATACGGTGGCCAGACGCCGCTGAAGCTCGCGCTCGACCTGGAAGCCAATGGCGTGCCCATCATCGGCACGTCGCCAGACATGATCGACGCGGCCGAAGACCGTGAGCGCTTCCAGAAGCTGCTGCACGAGCTGGGCCTGCGCCAGCCGCCCAACCGCACCGCGCGTGCCGAAGACGAAGCGCTCAAGCTGGCCGAAGAAATCGGCTACCCGCTGGTGGTGCGTCCGTCGTACGTGCTGGGTGGCCGCGCGATGGAAATCGTGCATGAGCCGCGCGACCTCGAGCGCTACATGCGCGAGGCCGTGAAGGTATCGAACGACAGCCCCGTGCTGCTTGACCGCTTCCTGAATGACGCCATCGAGTGCGACGTGGATTGCCTGTCTGACGGCAAGCGCGTCTTCATCGGCGGCGTGATGGAGCACATCGAGCAGGCTGGCGTGCACTCGGGCGACTCGGCTTGCTCGCTGCCGCCGTACTCGCTGTCGCAAGCCACCGTTGATGAGCTCAAGCGCCAGACCGCTGCGATGGCCAAGGCGCTGAACGTGGTTGGTCTGATGAACGTGCAGTTCGCGATCCAGCAGAAGGGCGGTGAGGACATCGTCTACGTGCTGGAAGTGAACCCGCGTGCTTCACGTACGGTGCCGTACGTTTCGAAGGCGACCGGTGTCTCGTTGGCCAAGGTCGCGGCGCGCTGCATGGCCGGTCAGTCGCTCGATTCGCAAGGCATCGAAAAGGAAGTCGTGCCGGCGTACTACAGCGTGAAGGAAGCGGTGTTCCCGTTCAACAAGTTCCCGGGTGTCGACCCGGTGCTTGGACCGGAAATGCGCTCCACCGGCGAGGTGATGGGTGTGGGCAAGACCTTTGGCGAGGCGCTCTTCAAGAGCCAGCTCGCCGCCGGTTCGCGCCTGCCCGAGAAGGGCACCGTGCTCATGACGGTCAAGGACAGCGACAAGCCGCAAGCCGTGGAAGTGGCCCGCGCGCTGCATACGCTGGGCTACCCGATCGTGGCGACGCGCGGTACGGCTTCCGCCATTGAAGCCGCCGGCATTCCGGTGCGCGTGGTCAACAAGGTGAAGGACGGCCGTCCGCACATTGTCGACATGATCAAGAACAGCGAGATCGCGCTCGTCTTCACGACCGTCGACGAGACGCGTGCCGCGATTGCCGACTCGCGTTCCATCCGCCAGGCAGCATTGGCGCAGCGTGTCACGTACTACACGACCATCGCCGGTGCGCGCGCCGCGGTGGAAGGTCTGAAGCACATGCAGCACCTGGATGTGTATGACCTGCAGGGCCTGCACGCCACCCTGTAAGCCCATCGTCAGGGCCCGCGACGCGGCATAGCGTCGCGGTGAGCCGGCCGGAGAGGAGCAGTTGCCGCCTCCGGACGGTTCGCCTAAACTAGAGCGACCGTGTCAAAACAACGACAGCCGCCGTCAGGCGGGTGTGCGCTACGCGCCCTCCCGCTTCGCAGCGGCTGATTTTTTTGTGATTCCGAATTACTTACGATGAGCACCATTCCGATTACCAAGCGCGGTGCCGAGATGCTGAAAGAAGAGCTTCAACGTCTGAAGACAAAGGAGCGTCCGGCCGTTGTCAACGCCATCGCCGAGGCACGCGCCCAGGGCGACCTGTCCGAAAACGCCGACTATGATGCCGCCAAGGAGCGCCAGGGCTTCATCGAAGGCCGTATCCAGGAAATCGAAGGCAAGCTGTCCGCTGCGCAGATCATCGATCCGGCTTCGCTGGATGCCGATGGCCGCGTGGTTTTTGGCGCCACGATCGACCTCGAAGACTTGGATTCGGGTAAGCCCGTCACGTACCAGATCGTCGGCGATGACGAGGCCGATCTGGAAACCGGCAAGATTTCGATCAGCTCGCCGATCGCCCGTGCGTTGATCGGCAAGTTCGAAGGCGATGTCGCCACCGTGGTCGCCCCCGGCGGCGAACGCGAGTACGAAGTCCTGGCCGTCAAGTACCTCTAACCCGATCCGAGGCAACCGCCATGCCGCAGCGCTTCTTCCAGTTGCTTGCCACGGTGTGGTGCGGTTCGCTCTGGACCATCGGTTACATCGTCGCTCCGACGCTGTTTGCGATGCTGAATGATCGCCAGTTGGCCGGCTCGATTGCCGGCCGGTTGTTTCATGCGCAAGCGTGGATCGGTTTGGCGACAGGGTGCTTGCTGCTGCTGGCTGCCACGGCGCTGGTGCGTCGCGGTCAGGCCGGATACCGGCGGCTGCGCTGGCTTGTCCTGGCGATGCTGCTTTGCGTGCTGGTGGGATATTTCGGCCTGCAGCCCTTCATGGCGTCGCTGCGCGAACAGGCCGATGCGCTCGGCGTGGCGGTGGGGGATTCGCCTTACCGCGCACAGTTTGGCATGCTGCACGGCGTATCGAGTGTGTTCTATCTGGTGCAGAGCCTGCTGGGGTTGGCGCTGATCTGGAAGGCGGCCGGTATTCGGTAAGCCGCCTGCGGCCAAAAAAAAGACCGGCTGGAAAGCCGGTCGTTTTCTGTACGGTGCCGAATTGAATCAGGACAGCGCTTTCTTTTTCTGGCTGGTTTGACGCGGTTTCGCGCGCTTGACGTTGCCGCCGGCCGTGATGCGCTCGTTGCCGAGCACGCTCAGGCGGACCGGCTTCGGACGGCGCGCGCTGTTCGGGTTCGGCTTGCGCACGGTGACCGAGCGCGGGCCGGCACCAACGGTCGTCTTGCGCGGCGGCTTGAGGTCTCGCGGCTGGTTTTCCTTCAGGTACGCCGGGCCCTCGCGCCAGATCACCAGCAGCTTACCGATGTGCTGTACCGGGGCGGCCTGCAGCCTGGCGCAGATGGTGTCATAGAGTTCGATCCGGGCTTCGCGGTCATCGCCGAAGACGCGGATCTTGATCAGCCCGTGGGCCGCCAGCGAGCGGTCGATTTCGGCCAGAACGGCCTTGGTCAGGCCCTCCGCACCGATGATGACGACCGGGTTCAACGCGTGCGCTTCGGAGCGCAGTTCCGATCGTTGGGCAGGGGTGAGGATAAGGGCGGGCATAAATAAGGGCGGAATCGCGCAAAAAGACAAACGGCGCGTATTATCCGCCAAAACCAGTCCTGGCTGCCATGTTTGGCGCGACATCCGGGCGAAATTGCAACCAATTCGATGGCAAAGAACAAGTTCAACCAGTCGTGGCTGCACGACCATATCAACGATCCGTACGTAAAGCTCGCGCAGCGCGAAGGCTATCGCGCGCGAGCCGCCTACAAGCTCAAAGAGATCGACGAGCAGGACAAGCTGATCAAGCCGGGCCAGGTCATCGTTGATCTGGGCGCCGCGCCGGGCAGCTGGAGCCAATACGTGCGCAACAAGCTGGCCGCATCGCCGCGCGCCAAGGATGGCCGTATCGATGGGGCAATCGTCGCCATCGACATCCTCCCAATGGAAGCCATTGCCGACGTCACTTTCATCCAGGGTGACTTTCGCGAGGACGACGTTTTCCGGCAGTTGGAAGAAATCGTGCTGGAAGCTAGTGGCGGCGGCAAAGTGGACCTTGTTTTGTCCGATATGGCCCCCAATCTCTCAGGCGTGGCGTCGGCAGACGCCGCGCGTATGGAGCACATCGCTGAACTGGCTGTGGAATTTGCCATGGCGCACCTGAAACCTGAGGGCGCACTGCTGATCAAATGTTTTCACGGCAGTGGCTATAGTCAGATCGTCGAGATGTTCAAGCGCCATTTCAAGATCGTTGCGCCGCGCAAGCCTAAAGCCTCCCGCGACAAATCGTCCGAAACATTCCTGTTGGGCCGGCAGCTCAAGCAACCGGGCTGACGGACGATACTCACAGAGGGCCCCCTGCTAGCACGGTGGTGCCTCGGTCTTGCGGGCAATCAACCCGCGGCGGTGTCCGTGCATTACAATGCCAAGCATCCCGTCAAGGCATTTCTAAAGGAGTCTCGCCTTGAATAACAACTGGTTTCAGAAGGCGGCCATCTGGCTGGTGATTGCCTTGGTGCTGTTCACCGTCTTCAAGCAGTTCGACAAGCCGCGCACCCAAGAGGGTGTGACGTACTCGCAATTCATGGATGACGCGAAGGCCGGCAAGGTCAAACGTGTCGAAGTCCAGGGCCGCACGCTGTTGGTCACGCCCAACGAGGGCAACAAATATTCCATCATCTCGCCCGGCGACATCTGGATGGTGGGCGACCTGATGAAGTACGGCGTGCAGGTGACCGGCAAGGCAGAAGAAGAGCAAGGTGTGCTTCTCACCGCGCTTTACTACCTCGGCCCCACGTTGCTGATCATCGTGTTCTGGTTCTACATGATGCGGCAGATGCAGGGCGGCGGGAAAGGCGGCGCCTTCTCGTTCGGCAAATCGCGGGCGCGGTTGATCGATGAGAACAACAACAGCGTCACGTTTGCTGACGTGGCAGGCTGTGACGAGTCCAAGGAGGAAGTCGTCGAGCTGGTTGACTTCCTGAAGGATCCGCAGAAATTCCAGAAGCTGGGCGGGCGCATCCCCCGCGGCGTACTGCTGGTGGGTCCTCCGGGTACCGGTAAGACGCTGCTGGCTCGCGCCATTGCCGGCGAAGCCAAGGTGCCGTTCTTCAGCATTTCCGGTTCGGACTTCGTTGAAATGTTCGTTGGCGTGGGCGCAGCCCGCGTGCGCGACATGTTCGAAAACGCCAAGAAGCAGGCCCCCTGCATCGTGTTTATCGATGAAATCGATGCGGTTGGCCGTCATCGTGGCGCGGGCATGGGCGGCGGCAACGACGAGCGCGAGCAGACCCTGAACCAGATGCTGGTCGAGATGGACGGCTTCGAGGCCAACTCGGGCGTCATCGTGATCGCGGCGACCAACCGTGCAGATGTGCTCGACAAGGCGCTGCTGCGTCCGGGCCGCTTCGACCGTCAGGTCTACGTTGGGCTGCCTGACATTCGCGGCCGCGAGCAGATTCTCAAGGTGCACATGCGCAAGGTGCCTATCGGCAACGACGTTGATGCATCGGTGCTGGCGCGCGGTACCCCGGGCTTTTCGGGTGCCGATCTGGCCAACTTGGTCAACGAAGCTGCGTTGTTTGCTGCACGCCGTAACAAGCGCGTGGTCGACATGCAGGACTTCGAAGATGCAAAGGACAAGATCTTCATGGGGCCGGAGCGCAAGTCGGCTGTGATCCGCGAAGAGGAACGCCGCGCTACGGCGTACCACGAGTCGGGTCACGCGGTGGTGGCCAAGCTGCTGCCGAAGGCTGATCCAGTGCACAAGGTCACGATCATGCCGCGCGGCTGGGCTGGCGGTCTGACATGGCAACTGCCGGAGCACGACAAGCACTATGCCTATAAGGACACGATGCTCGAAGAGGTCGCGATTCTGTTCGGTGGCCGTGCTGCAGAAGAGGTGTTCCTGGGTGCGATGAGCACCGGTGCTTCCAACGACTTCGAACGTGCCACCAAGATGGCCCGCGACATGGTGACGCGCTATGGCATGAGCGATGCGCTTGGCACCATGGTCTACGTCGATACGGAGCAGGACGGTTTCTTCGGCCGCATGGCATCCAAGACGGTGTCTGAGGCCACGCAGCAGAAGGTGGATTCGGAAATCCGCCGCATCGTCGACGAGCAATACGCCCTGGCCAAGGGGCTGCTGGAAGCGAATCGCGAAAAGGTTGAAGCCATGACTGCGGCGCTGCTCGAGTGGGAAACCATCGACGCCGATCAGGTCAACGACATCATGGACGGCAAGCCGCCGCGCCCGCCGCGCTACGGCTCGACCGGCGGTGGCAGCACCCCGCCGGGTGGTGGTACGCCGGCTGGTGTGAATCCGGGCAACGTGCCTGCCACGGCCTGATGACTCGTTAGTTTGTCGCCCCGGCGGTGACACAGAAGAGCCGGTGCAAACGCACCGGCTTTTTTGTTGGCGCTTTCCGGCATGCCTGGCGTAGCATTCCGGTCCTGCGCAGCATTTCCATCGATCTATCTTGTCCGCTTCCAATTCCACCACAACGCACTTCCAGTGCGGACGTTTCCGTTACGCACGTAACCGGCGTCCGCTGGTGATGGGCATTCTCAACGTCACGCCCGATTCATTCTCCGATGGAGGGCAGCACGCCACGCGCGATGCGGCCTTGCGCCATGCTGAAAAACTGATCGCAGAAGGCGTCGACATGATCGACATTGGTGGCGAATCGAGCAGGCCTGGTGCCGAACCGTTGAGCCTGCAAGCCGAGTTGGATCGCGTGATGCCCATCGTCGAGGCGCTGCGCGAATGCGGCAAACCGTTGTCCATCGATACTTACAAGCCCGAGGTGATGCGCGCCACGCTGGATGCAGGCGCCGATCTGATCAACGATATCTGGGGCTTTCGCCGGCCTGGCGCGATTGAAGCAGTGGCCAAGGGCGACGCGGGCCTGTGTGTCATGCACATGCAGCGTGACCCTGAAACGATGCAGGAATCGCCCAGCTATGCGGACCTGATGGGCGAGGTTGATACCTTCCTGTGTTCGCAAACGGAGGCGCTGATGGCCGCTGGCGTGGCGGTTGAGCGTATTTCGCTCGATCCGGGATTTGGTTTTGGCAAAACGCCGGATCACAATCTCACCATGCTCAATCGCTTGGCGGAGTTCAATCGGATCGGTTTGCCGCTGCTCGTTGGTTTATCGCGCAAATCGACGCTCGGCGCTGTGCTGGGTGGCAAGCCGCCGGCCGAGCGCGTGGCGGCCAGTGTAGCGGCCGCATTGCTGGCCGCAGAGCGAGGCGCGTTCATCGTGCGTGTGCACGACGTGCGGCCAACGGTGGAAGCGATTCAATTGTGGTGGGCGATGCGTCATGAACGCGTCGATCCGCCAGTCGCCTGAGAGCCGCCCCGGCCTCACGCGGCTGGGGGTCAAGCAAATAGAGGATTGCCCGGCGATGGCCGGCGCCTTACAAACAAAGAAAGAAACATTCTCCAGGAGAGACTCCCAATGTCCAGGAAGTATTTCGGCACCGACGGCATCCGTGGGCGTGTCGGTGAAAGCCCGATCACGCCGGATTTCGTGTTGCGCCTTGGGTATGCAGCAGGCCGTGTGCTGGCCCATGGCGGAGAGGCGCACGGCCATGGCCGTCCCACCGTGCTGATCGGCAAGGACACGCGCCTGTCGGGCTACATGCTGGAAGCCGCGTTGGAAGCGGGCTTTACCGCAGCCGGTGTTGACGTCCTGATGAGCGGGCCGCTGCCCACGCCGGGTGTGGCGTATCTCACGCGCGCACTGCGGCTGTCGGCGGGGGTGGTGATTTCTGCGTCACATAACCCGTATTACGACAACGGCATCAAGTTTTTCTCAGCCACCGGCGACAAGCTGCCGGACGAAACCGAACTGCAGATTGAGGCCGAGCTGGAAAGGCCGATGGAGTACGCAGCCTCAGACGCGTTGGGCCGTGCCCGTCGTATCGAGGATGCCGCTGGCCGCTACATTGAGTTCTGCAAGAGCACGTTCCCCAGCGACCTGAACCTGTTCGGCATGAAGGTCGTGCTGGACAGCGCGCATGGCGCGGCCTATCACATCGCACCGCACGTCTTCCATGAGCTGGGTGCGGACGTCGTGTCGATCGGCAACCAGCCGAATGGTCGCAACATCAACGACGGTTATGGCGCGACGGCGCCAGGCAAGTTGGTCGAGGCCACGCGCGAGCATGGGGCCGACATCGGCCTGGCCTTCGACGGCGATGCCGACCGCCTGCAGGTGGTGGACCGCAATGGCCGGCTCTACAACGGCGACGAACTGCTCTACGTCATGGTGCAGGCGCGCCGCGCGGCGGGCCAGACGGTGCCGGGTGCGGTCGGCACGCTCATGACCAATCTTGCTGTGGAGCTGGCGCTCAAGGCGCAGGGCGTTGAATTCGTGCGCGCCAAGGTGGGCGACCGCTACGTGCTGGAAGAGCTGAAGAAGAATGGTTGGCTCCTGGGCGGCGAAGGGTCGGGCCACTTGCTCTGCCTGGATAAGCACAGCACGGGCGACGGCATCATCTCGGCGCTGCAGGTGCTTGCGGCATTGCGTCGCAGCGGTCAGACGCTGGACCAGATGCTGGACGGCGTGCGCCTGTTCCCGCAAAAGCTCATCAATGTGCGGGTCGAAAAGGGTTTCGACTGGAAATCGCACGCTGGCCTGCAAGCGGCGCTGAAGACCAGCGAGGCAGAGCTTGACGGCAAGGGGCGGGTGCTGATTCGTCCGTCGGGTACGGAGCCGGTCGTCCGCGTGATGGTGGAAGCGCAGGACGCAGAGCTGGCCAACCAACATGCGGAGCGTCTTGCCGCGACGTTGCAGTAAGCTCCTGCCCTGTCAAGTCAGCGAGCAAGAAAGCGGCCTTCGGGCCGCTTTTTTTATGCGCGCGGGTCGACTTTCATGCTCTGCAGGTCAGTTATGAGAAGTTTTCGTGTTGTCACAGAACTGTCATCCAAGCCGCCTAAAGTTCGGATGTCAAAAATCTGTCATCGCTCAACCGCTCCTCTGGAGAACTCATGAAACTGGTCAAAACCGCAATCGCTGGCGTGGCTGCACTCGCTTTCGCTGGTGCCGCATTTGCTGTAGACATCACTGGCGCAGGTGCAACGTTCCCGGCACCCGTCTACAACAAGTGGGCGGCCGACTACAACAAGGCGACCCAAACCAAGGTGAACTACCAAGGTATCGGCTCGTCGGGCGGCATCAAGCAGATCACCGCCAAGACCGTCGACTTCGGCGCATCGGACATGCCGCTGAAGGACGAGGAGTTGAACAAGGATGGCCTGATCCAGTTCCCGACCGTGATCGGCGGCGTGGTGCCTGTGATCAATCTGCCGGGCGTGAAGCCGGGCGAGCTGACGCTGAACGGCCAGTTGCTGGGTGATATCTACCTGGGCAAGATCAAGAAGTGGAATGATCCGGCCATCGCCAAGCTGAATCCGAAGGCCAAGCTGCCGGACCAGGACATCCTGGTGGTGCGCCGTGCTGACGGTTCGGGCACCTCGTTCATCTTCACGAACTACCTGTCGAAGGTGAATACTGAGTGGAAGAGCAAGGTCGGTGAAGGCACGACCGTGAACTGGCCCACCGGTACGGGCGGCAAGGGCAACGAAGGCGTGGCTGCGTTCGTGCAGCGTCTGGGTGGTGCAGTGGGCTACGTTGAGTACGCCTACGCCAAGCAGAACAAGATGACGTACGTGAACCTGCAGAACAAGTCGGGCGCCGTGGTGCAACCGACCGCTGAAGCCTTCAAGGCTGCGGCTGCTGGCGCCGAGTGGAGCAAGTCGTACTACCAGATCCTGACGGACGAACCGGGCAAGGACGCATGGCCGATCGCTGGTGCGACGTTCATCCTGCTGCACAAGACGCAAGCCAAGCCGGCGCAGGGCGCTGAAGTCATGAAGTTCTTCGACTGGGCCTACAAGGGTGGCGATGAGGCTGCCAAGGGCCTGGACTACGTGCCGCTGCCGGACGCTGTGAAGAACCAGATCCGCGCAACGTGGAAGTCGAGCGTGAAGGATGCATCGGGTAAGGTTGTCTACAACCAATGATGGTTGCCTGCTGCATCAGGGTTCGTAAGTAGGTGCAGCACAAGGTGCGGGAGGGCGGTACGAATCGGCCGCCCGCACCATTTCAAAAGCTTCTTTCTCGGCTGACCGGTTTCCCTCATGGCCACGCTCTCTGATTCCTCTGGCGCTTCCCGTATGCGAGCACCCAGCCGCCTTGGCGATCTGGTGTTCGGCGGTCTGACCCGCCTTGCCGCAATCGTTACGCTGTTACTGCTGGGCGGCATCATCATCTCGCTCATCATCAGCTCCTGGCCCACGATTCAGAAATTCGGCCTGTCGTTCCTGTGGAATTCGGAGTGGGATCCACCCTCCGATATTTATGGCGCGCTGGTGCCCGTCTACGGCACGCTGGTCACGTCGCTGATCGCGCTCATCATTGCCGTGCCCGTGAGCTTCGGCATTGCGCTGTTTTTGACCGAGCTGTCGCCGGCGTGGCTGCGCCGACCGCTGGGTACCGCCATCGAGCTGCTCGCTGCAGTGCCGTCCATCGTGTACGGCATGTGGGGTCTGCTCGTGTTTGCTCCGATCTTCGGCGAATACTTTCAAAAACCGCTGGCCGCGACCGTCGGCAAGATCCCGTTCATCGGGGTGCTGTTCCAAGGAGCGCCGATCGGCATCGGCCTGCTGTGCGCTGGGGTGATCCTGGCGATCATGATCATCCCGTACATTTCGGCGGTGATGCGCGACGTGTTCGAAATTACGCCGACGCTGCTCAAGGAATCTGCCTACGGCGTGGGCTGCACGACGTGGGAAGTCATGTGGAACGTGGTGCTGCCGTACACCAAGGCGGGGGTGATCGGCGGTGTGATGTTGGGCCTGGGCCGCGCGCTGGGCGAGACCATGGCTGTGACGTTCGTAATCGGCAACACCAACCTGCTGTCCGATCCATCGTTGTTCTCGCCGGGCAACAGCATTACGTCGGCGCTGGCCAATGAATTTGCGGAAGCGGGGCAGGGCCTGCATACCGCGGCGCTCATGGAGCTGGGCTTGATCCTGTTCGTCATCACGTTCATCGTGCTGGCGGCCTCCAAGTTGCTGCTTCTGCGCCTGCAGAAGAGCGAGGGGCAAAAGTGAACCAACGCGATCTGCCTGACGCTATGAGACCCAACACCATGCGTACGTCTTCCATTCCTGCCGTCCGCGCCGACTCTGAAAAGGTCAAGGCACGCCTGCAGGCCCGCCGCCGCAACGTCAACTGGATTGCGCTGGCGCTGTCGCTTGCCGCCATGGCGTTCGGCCTGGTGTGGCTGGCATGGATTCTGTGGACCACGCTGTCGCTGGGTGTGGGCGGCCTGTCGATGTCGCTCTTCACTGAGATGACACCGGCGCCCAACACCCCGGGAGGCGGCCTTGCCAACGCCATCGCAGGGTCGTTCTTGCTGGTGGGCATGGCCACGCTGGTCGGTACGCCGCTGGGCATCCTGGCGGGCATTTATCTTGCCGAATACGGCAAGACTTCAATGCTTGCGAGCGCCACCCGCTTCATCAATGACATCCTGCTGTCGGCGCCGTCCATCGTGATCGGCCTGTTCGTGTATGCCGTCGTGGTGGCGCGCGTGCAGCACTTCTCGGGTATCGCCGGCGTGCTTGCACTCGCGCTGCTGCAGATTCCGATCGTGGTACGGACCACCGAAAACATGCTGAACCTGGTGCCCAACGCGATGCGTGAAGCTGCCATGGCGCTTGGCACGCCCAAGTGGAAGATGATCCTGTCGATTACGCTCAAGGCGTCGTATGCCGGCGTGATTACCGGTGTGCTGCTGGCCATCGCCCGCATTGCCGGTGAAACCGCGCCGCTGCTCTTTACCGCGTTGAACAATCAGTTCTGGAGCTTGGATCTGAATCAGCCGGTGGCCACGCTGCCGACCGTGATCTTCAAGTTTGCGATGAGCCCGTTCCCCGAGTGGCAGCAATTGGCCTGGGCCGGGGTGTTCCTGATTACGCTGGGTGTGCTGGGGCTGAACGTCCTTGCGCGTGCCTTGTTCACCAAGAAATGACCATGACTGCTACGTCCCTCGAAGTGCGCACGCAAAGCCCGAAGATCGATGTTCGCGACCTGAACTTCTACTACGGCAAGTTCCACGCGCTGAAGAACATCTCGCTGCAGATTCCCGAGAAGCAGGTGACGGCGTTCATCGGTCCGTCGGGCTGCGGCAAGTCGACACTCCTGCGTACGTTCAACAAGATGTACGCGCTGTATCCGGAGCAGCGCGCCGAAGGCCAGATCAACATGGACGGCGAGAACCTGCTGACCTCGCGCATGGACATCGCCCTGTTGCGTGCCAAGGTCGGCATGGTGTTTCAGAAGCCGACGCCGTTCCCGATGTCGATCTACGACAACATCGCGTTTGGTGTGAAGCTGTTCGAGCGCCTGTCGCGTTCCGAAATGGACGACCGCGTGGAATGGGCGCTCACCAAGGCCGCGTTGTGGAATGAAGTGAAGGACAAGCTTAACCAGTCGGGCTACGGCTTGTCGGGTGGTCAGCAGCAGCGTCTGTGTATCGCGCGCGGCATTGCCATCCGCCCTGAAGTGCTGCTGCTGGACGAGCCGTGCTCGGCGCTGGACCCGATTTCCACGGGCAAGATCGAAGAGCTGATCGCCGAACTGAAAGACGACTACACGGTCGTCATCGTCACGCACAACATGCAACAGGCGGCGCGTTGCTCCGACTACACGGCGTACATGTACCTGGGTGAGTTGATCGAATTCGGCGATACCGAAAAGATCTTCATCAAGCCGCAGCGCAAAGAAACAGAAGACTACATTACCGGCCGCTTCGGCTGACCTGCAACAACGCTGAAGCTGAAGCGACAAGGAGAAACCGATGTCTGAGAAGCATCTGTCATCGCAGTTTGACACCGACCTGACCTCCATCAGCACCAAGGTGCTGCAGATGGGCGGTCTGGTGGAAGCACAGATTGCACGCGCCATGCGTGCGCTGGCCAATTTCGACATCGCCATGTGCGATCAAGTCATGGCCGTGGAGCTGGAAATCAACGCGCTCGAGATCGAGATCGACAGCGATTGCAACAACATCATCGCGCGCCGCCAACCGACCGCACGTGACCTGCGTTTGGTGATGGCCATCTCCAAGACCATCACCAACCTCGAGCGTGCCGGCGACGAAGCCGAGAAGATCGCCAAGCGCACCAAGCGCATCATGCAAGACCCGTCGGCACATGCACTGAACTACGCCGGTGTGGAGCGCTCGGGTGAGATGGCCGCGACCATCCTGCGTCATGCGCTGGACGCCTTCGCGCGCCTGGATACCGCTGCTGCTGTGTCGATCCTGCAGGAAGACAAGGCCATCGATGAGGAATTCCGCGGCTTCATGCGCGAACTCATCACGTACATGATGGAGAACCCGCGCACGATTTCGGTGGCGCTGGATCTGCTGTTCATTGCCAAGGCTATCGAGCGTATTGGCGATCACGCCAAAAACATCGCCGAGTTTATTATCTACATCGTCAAGGGAACGGACGTCCGGCATGCTTCGCGTGAAGCGCTGGAACGCGAGATCCTGGGTGAGTAAAAGGGCAGGACTGGAGACGTGAGCATGCCGAGCAGTATTCTCGTCGTAGAAGACGAACCGGCGATCGCTGAACTGATCGCCGTCAACCTGCAGCACGCAGGTCACTACCCGATCCGCGCATACAACGCCGAGCAGGCGCTGTCGCTGATGAGCGATGTGCTGCCCGACCTCGTCCTGCTCGATTGGATGCTGCCGGGCAAGTCAGGCGTGATGTTCGCCAAGGAGCTGCGCGCCAACGAGCGCACGCGCCAGATCCCGATCATCATGCTGACGGCCCGCAGCGAAGAGCAGGACAAGATCATGGGCCTCGACAGTGGCGCCGACGATTACGTCACGAAGCCGTTCTCGCCCAAGGAATTGTTGGCCCGCATCAAGGCGGTTCTGCGCCGCCGGGCGCCGCAGCTGACCGACGACGTGGTGGCCATCAACGGTCTGAAGCTGGACCCTGCCACGCACCGTGTGACGGCCACGAACGTCGAAGCAGAAAACCCGATCAAGCTGGATCTCGGTCCGACGGAGTTCCGATTGCTGCATTTCCTGATGACGCATCCGGAGCGCGTGCACAGCCGCTCGCAGCTGCTCGACCAAGTGTGGGGTGACCACGTGTTCGTCGAAGAGCGCACGGTGGATGTGCACATCAAGCGTCTGCGCGCGGCGCTCGCTCCGGGTGGCTACAGCAACATGATCGAAACCGTGCGCGGCAGCGGCTATCGCCTGGCGCGCAATCCGGGGCAATAACGTAGCAGTCAGACGATCGCGCGAGCGGGGGGATCCATCGCGCGTTCACACGTCCGTCGCGGTCCAGCGCTTAGAATGCCTTCATGAACGTCTTCTGGACCCGCTTTGCCGTCTTTGCCGCCCTGATGGGCATTGTCACGGCATGCCTCTATCTCTTCGTCGACCACGTGGTTGCGCTGGCCGTGCTCAGTGCAATGCTGCTGGCGATGCTCCTCTATTACATCTATCAGATCCAACGCCTGTGGCGCGTGCTGGACTCGCCCGCCTATGGCGAGATCCCCAGCGCGCTGGGTCTGTGGGGCGAGGTCTACTACCGCCTGCACCGGTTGATGAAGGCCTGGCGCACCCAGGTGCTGCAGGTTGAGCAACAGCACAGCCGCTTCATCCAGGCCATCCAGGCTTCGCCCAACGGCGTGCTCATGCTTGACGGTGAAGACCAGATCGAATGGTGCAACGCGGTGGCGGAAGAGCACTTCGGCCTCTCTGCCAAGCGTGATTTGCGTCAACGCATTACCCACCTGATTCGCCGACCGGAGTTCGTGCGCTACCTGGCGCGCGGCGAGTTCGAGGAGCCGCTCACCATGCATGACGTGGGCCCGCACAAGCAAAGCATCATTTCTGCCCAGATTTTGCCGTATGGCGAAGACCGCAAGTTGTTGGTGTCGCAGGACATCACCAAGTTGGAGAACACCGAAGCGATGCGCCGCGATTTCGTGGCCAACGTCTCGCACGAGCTGAAGACGCCGCTGACTGTGCTCTCGGGTTTTCTTGAGACGGTGCGCGACCTACCGCTGCCGGAAGAAGACAAGAGGCGCTACCTGGACATGATGCATACGCAGGCCATGCGCATGCAGCATCTGGTGGAAGACTTGCTGGCGCTCGCCACGCTGGAAGGCAATTCCGAGCCGCCGTCATTGGCGCCCGTGCCGATGCAACGCATGATGCTGCAGCTCCAGCACGATATCGAAGCGCTGTCTGCGGGCCGGCACACCGTCAGCATGACATGCGACCCAGCCGTGAGCGTGTGCGGCGCCGAGCTTGAATTGCTTTCCGCGTTCAGCAATCTGGCATCCAACGCGGTGCGCTATACACCGGATGGCGGCACGATCCGCCTGGATTGGGGCGTGCGTGATGGGCACGCGGTGTACTCCGTCACCGACACAGGGATCGGCATTGCGCCCGAACATATTCCGCGCTTGACCGAGCGTTTCTATCGCGTGGACCGCAGCCGTTCACGCGACACCGGCGGCACCGGGCTGGGGTTGGCCATTGTGAAGCACGTGCTGTCACGCCACGGTGGGGAACTGCAGGTGACCAGCGAGCACGGCAAGGGCAGCACCTTCCGCGCCGTGTTCCCGCCGGAACGCACGGTGGTGCGCAGTGCCAGTGTTACCGATGAACGCGTGGCCTGAACGCTGGTTCTTTCCATCCATTGAACGCAAAAAAACGCACGCTGTTGAGCGTGCGTTTTTGTTTGCAGGCACGGGCTGGCGGATCAGCCCGCGGAGATCTCCACCGGCGCGCGCACCGTCGGTTCCGCAGCCGTTGCCGCCGCCACTGCGGCAGCCGTCTCCGCCGCCGCGGCAGCCTGCGGCGAGAAGTGGTTCAGCAGTTCCAGCTGGCTGATGCGCACGTGCTTGCCACGCGTCTGGCGCTGCACGTAGCTGCCATCCTGCTGCATGACCCATGCCGACGCGTTGTCGCGCAGATGCACCTGCAGGCTTTCCCTGATGACGCGCGCCTTGAGCTTGCGGTCGAGCACGGGGAACGCCACTTCCACGCGGCGGAACAGGTTGCGGTCCATCCAGTCCGCGCTTGAGAGATAGACGACTTCCTCGCCGCCAGCATGGAAGTAATAGACGCGGTGGTGCTCAAGGAAGCGCCCGACGATGGAGCGCACGCTGATGTTTTCCGACAGCCCTGGCACGCCCGGCTTGAGGCCACATACTCCGCGCACGATCAGGTCGACCTTCACGCCTGCGCGCGAGGCCTTGTACAGCTCGTCGATGATGGCCGGCTCCAGCAGCGCGTTCATCTTGCCGATGATGCGCGCACGTTTGCCTGCGCGAGCGGCACGCGCTTCGGCTCGGATGTGCTCGATCAGGTTGTCGTGCATCGTGAACGGCGAGTGCCACAGATGATGCAGCTTGATCTGCGCGCCCGTGCCCGTGAGCAACTGGAACACGTGATGCACGTCTTCGCAGATCTGCTCGTTGGCCGTCATCAGGCCGAAGTCGGTGTAGAGGCGGGCGGTCTTGGGGTGGTAGTTTCCCGTGCCCAGGTGCGCGTAGCGGCGCAGCTTGACCGCCTTGCCCTTGCCGGACACCTCACGACGCACCACCAGCAGCATCTTTGCGTGACACTTGTGGCCCACCACGCCATACACGACATGGGCGCCGGCCGATTCAAGCTGGTCCGCCCAGTTGATGTTCGTCTCTTCGTCAAAGCGCGCGAGCAGTTCGACGACAACGGTCACCTCCTTGCCGTTGCGCGCCGCTTTGATGAGCGCTTCCATCACCGTGGATTCGTTGCCGGTACGGTAGACAGTCTGCTTGATGGCAACCACGTCCGGGTCGCGCGCAGCTTGCTGCAGCAATTCCAGCACGGGCGTGAAGCTTTCGTACGGATGGTGCAGCAGGATGTCACCCTGGCGGATGGCGTCGAACACGTTCGAGCTGTTGGCGATCTGCCGCACCGTGGCCGGCACGTGCGGCGGGTACTTCAGCACCGGTTTGTCAACCATGTCAGGCACCTGCAGCAGGCGCACCAGATTCACAGGGCCCTTGACGCGGTAGCAGTCCGCATCGGTCAGCCCGAACTCCTGAAGCAGCCGCACCACCAGTGCCGGCGATGTGTCGTGCGCGAGTTCCAGACGCACCGCGTCGCCAAAATGGCGCGTGGACAGTTCGCCCTGAAGCGCTTCGCGCAAGTCCGTGATTTCATCTTCCGACACGAACAAGTCGGAGTTGCGCGTCACGCGGAATTGATAACAGCCGTGTACGTCGATCTGCGGAAACAGCTCATGCACAAAGCCCTGCATGAACGACGACAGCAGCACGAACCCGTACTGGTAGCCCGAGAGTTCCGGCGGCATCTGCACAAGCCGCGGCAGGGCGCGCGGCGCCTGCACGATGGCCAGTTCAGCCTCACGGCCGAAGGCATCCTTGCCCGACAGCTCGATGATGAAGTTCAGGCTCTTGTTGAGCACGCGTGGGAAGGGGTGAGCCGGGTCCAGCGCCATCGGCGTCAGGATGGGCACCAGTTCGCGCTGGAAGAAACTGCGGCACCAGGCGCGCTGGGCTTCATTCCAGTTGGTCGTCATGTGGAAGAAGACGCCTTCCTTCTCCAGCAAGGGCAGGATCTCGTCTTGCAACATGGCATACTGTTGCGCGACCAGTTGCCGCACACGCTCCGAGACCACGCCAAAAGCCTGCTGCACCGACAGCCCGTCAGGCGTGACCGATGAAGGGTTGTCGCGCATCTGTTCCTTCAATCCGGCAATGCGGATTTCAAAGAACTCATCGAGATTGCTCGACACGATGCAGATGAATTTCAGCCGCTCCATCAGCGGCACACCCGGGTCAGCAGCCTGGGCGAGCACACGGGCGTTGAATTCCAGGATGCCCAGTTCGCGATTGAGCAGATCGCCCGCGGGCAATGTCGACATGTTGTGTTCAGACGGATGACGATCCGGCCACTTTTTCATAATTCAGTGTCAAATTTGTGACACATTGGATTTGTCACGTTCGGGACACAATAAAGACATATTTTGTTGCGCATTGTTTCGAACGACAATACTCCGCGCCCCTGATTTTGCTCCTCTCCCGTTTTCATTCATGAGTCCCACCCCCCGTCTGCTGGCTGCTGTCGACATGGGCTCCAACAGCTTCCGGCTGATGATCGGCCGCGTCGACGAAACCCCTGGTGGTACCCAGATATTCCAGGTCGATGCGCTGCGCGAACCCGTGCGTTTGGCCGCCGGGCTTACGCAAGATAAATACCTGGATCAACCGGCACGCCGGCGTGGCGTCGATGCGTTGCGCCGCTTTGGCGATCGCTTGCGTGATTTCCCGCCGGAACATGTACGTGCCGTGGCCACCAACACCTTGCGCGTGGCCAAGAATGCGCAGGAATTCCTGATCGAGGCGGAAGCCGCCCTCGGGTTTCCCATCGAGGTGATTGCCGGCCGCGAAGAGGCACGGCTGATCTATCTCGGTGCATCGCATGACGCACCGGCGTGCCAGGGCAACCGGCTCGTCGTCGACATCGGTGGCGGCTCCACGGAGTTCATCATCGGCAATGGCTACAAGCCCAAGCTGATGGAGTCGCTGTACATCGGTTGCGTTTCGCACAGCCGGCATTTCTTTCCGAACGGTAACGTTGATGAATATGCGATGAAGCAGGCCGAGCTGGCGGCGCGTCGCGAGATCCAGGTGCTCGTGCAGCAATACCGCACGGCGGGCTGGAACCAGGCCGTCGGGTCATCGGGTACGGCGCGCGCGCTGGCCGAGCTGATCGAGCTGAACGGCTTCAATGACAAGAGTAACGAGCACGGCATCACGCGCGAAGGACTGGAGCGCCTGAAGCGCGCGCTCGTCAAGTCGGAGAACACCAACCGACTGAAGCTCAATGGTCTGAAGGCGGACCGGATTCCGGTGCTGCCGGGCGGCTTGTCGATCATGCTCGGCGTGTTTGCAGAGCTCGATGTCGACCGCATGGACGTGACCGATGGCGCCTTGCGCCTGGGCGTGCTGTATGACCTGCTCGGCCGTACGCACCACGAAGACATGCGCACGGTGACGATCGAGCAGTTCATGCGCCGCTACAGCGTCGACCGTGCGCAGGCGAGCCGCGTTCGCGATGCGGCAACCGCGCTGCTGTCACAGTTTCCCGATCCGCCCGACGAGCGCCGTGAAGACAATCTCGCGCTGCTGGGTTGGGCGGCAAACCTGCACGAGATCGGTATGAGCATCTCGCACAGCGGGTATCACAAGCATTCAGCGTACATTGCCAGCCATGCCGATATGCCGGGCTTCTCCAAGACCGACCAGGCGCGCCTTGCGACGCTGCTGCTAGGCCATGCCGGCAAGTTGGGCAAGCTCTCGGGCGGCGGCAAGTTCCTGGATTGGCGGATGCTGTTCAGCCTGCGTCTGGCGTTTGTGCTGTGCCGGCGGCGGGGAGCGATCCAACTGCCGGGCCTGCGCGTGCGCCATAGTGAGGGCGAGCTGAACGAAGGCGGTTTCGAGGTCGAGCTGCCGAAAAGTTGGATCGAGCAGAACCCGCTTGTGGAATACAGCCTGATGAAGGAAGCCGATGAGTGGCAGCGCATCGGCCGCCGCTACAAGGTGGTGTACGTGTAAGGCGTCTTGCCGCATCCAAAGCAAAACGGCCCGGAGTGACCCGGGCCGTTTTCTTTTGCGCGGCGCTGTTCGGAGTGATATCTGATATCAGCCGCGCAGGAAGTGCCGTGCGTAACGCGGGTTGATGTCCGACAGACGCAGCAGCGTGAGGAAGTCGGCGACGTTGAAGTCGGGGTCCCACGCCGGTGCGCCGCAGATGCGTGCGCCCAGACGCAGATAGCCCTTCACGAGCGCGGGCGGCTCGACTTCCAGATCCTGGTTCAGCTCATCTACCGGCAGCGCCACGCGCGGGAAGGCGTGGTACTCGATCGGTGCGAGCGAGCCGTCGTCAACGAAGCTGCGATACAGGCTTGCGGCAAAGTGCCCGCCATCGCCCATCGACACGCTTGCGCAGCCCAGCATCGACTCGAAGCCGTAGCGTTGCATGTACTCGCCCAGGCCGGCCCAGAGCGCCATGATGACGCTGCCCGAGCGGTAATCGCGGTGCACGCACGAGCGGCCGAGTTCTACCATCTTCGGGCGCAGGTGCGTCAGGCGAACGAGGTCGAACTCCGATTCGGAATACAGGCAGCCGATCTGCTTGGCGGCGTCCGGGCGCAGCACGCGATAGGTGCCGACCACGCGCAGCGTCTTCTGGTCGCGCACGATCAGGTGGTCGCACACCGCGTCGAACATGTCGACGTCGAGTTCAGTGTGGGCCGAGGGCAGGCGGGCGCCCATTTCTTCGGCAAACACCTTGTAGCGCAGGCGCTGCGCTTCGGTCACTTCATCCTGATGGCGCGCCCACGAAACGGCCAGAACAGGTTTGTCACGCGCCGGAACAGCGTCGGGTGAGCGAGGAAGGCCCCTCCGTGCGTTGCCCAGATTCAGGCTCGGCAGTGCGTCGATCAACGGCTGAGTGGGCGTCGGCAGGTCTCGCATTCGTGCATCCCCAAGGGTGGATTTCGGGGCGATTCTAGAGACGCTGCGTGACAGATCCGCGACAAAAGCGTGTCAATCGTGACCGTTGCGTGAATTTTGCGTGGCGATGCTGTGACGAGGGCGATGTGTCACACGAGATCGGGATTGACCACCGCGCGCAACACCGTCTGGGCTTCGTCTTCGCGCATGCGGCGGCACAGCCACCATACGCCGGCTTTCTTCACGCTCCAGTCCATCTCCGTGCCTGCGATGAGCAAGCTGGCAAGACGGCCCAGCCACGGCTGATGGCCGACCAGCAGCAGGTTCGTATTCGAGGGCCAGTCCAACGCGTCAAGGATCGCACTGACATCGGCGCCGGGCGCAAGCGCGGTCAGCGTCTGGAAATGCTCGGTGAGGGCGCGCGCGGTCTGTTGCGTGCGTACGGCAGGGCTGGCGAGCACGAGTGTGCCGTCCGGCAAGCGGGGGCGCAGCCAGTTGGCCATCTTCTCGGCTTGCTTGTGACCGCGCTTGGTGAGTTCTCTCTGCAGATCGGTGTTGCGCTGGATGCGCAGCGATGCGGCCACGTCTTCGGCTTCAGCGTGGCGCCACAGGATGAGGTTCATGGAGAAGTGAGCGGCATTGCCTGGATGCGGATGCTGTCTTTATAGCATCGTCAGATGACATCACGAGCTGCACCGAACCGCGCCAAAACAAAAACGGCCTACGTGGTCAACGTAAGCCGTTTTTGTTTGCTGCTCAATTCTGGTCGGGGCGGCAGGATTTGAACCCGCGGTCTTCCGGTCCCAAACCGGACGCGTTACCAGACTACGCTACGCCCCGAAGACCGCGATTGTACCGCTTTCGCAACACGCCGGTCAAATCAGAGTTCGGACAATCATGCCGAGCGCCACGGCGCCCGCAAATGCAGCGAATCCTTGCTGCAGGGCAGGCCCCGCCAAACGCCGCGCAAAGCGCCGGCCCACCAGCATGCCCGTCAACGCGCCGGCCGCAAACGGCAGCGCGATATGCCAATCGACATGCCCGCCAATGGCCGAGGCGACCACACCGCCCGTCGACACCAGCGCAATGACCGCCAACGAGGTGGCGACGATGGTTTGCATCGGCAGATCGGTCGCGCGGCGCAATGCGGGCACGATGACAAAGCCGCCGCCCACACCAAGCAATCCCGACAGGAAGCCTGCGCCCACGCCCGACGCGGCCAATGCACGCGCGCACGGCAGCGTCCAGACCAGCTTGGCCGTGGTGGTATCAAGGTGACAGGGTGGTGCGGATCGTCTTGGCTGGGGTTCGGTCGATGGCGCGGCGCGTGCTTGCCGAAACATGCGCAGCGCCACGTAGGCGAGCACCACTGCAAACAGCAGCGTGAGCGGCGTGTTCGGCACGCGGTGCGCAACCCAGATGCCGAACGGCGAGATCACCACGCCGCATAGCGCCATCAGCCCGGCGGCCTTGTAGCGAACCCTGCCTTCCCGCAAGCCGAGCATCGCGCCCAGCCCGGCGGACAGTCCCACCGCCAGCAGTGCAATCGGCGCAGCCTGCTGCACCGACAGGTGCAATCCGAAGATCAGCAGCGGCACCGCGACAATGGCCCCGCCCGCGCCCGTCAGCGCCAGAATGAGCCCCACCACAGAGCCCAGCCCCGCGCTGATGATCCAGCCCGCTTCGATTGGCGACATGATCATTGTCCCGCCATCTTCTTCAAGACCTTGCCGCAGTACAGCTCGGAGAGTGTCTGCATGATCTGGATGACCTCGAAGCTGGCGAGCCGGTAGTAGATGTATTTGCCTTCGCGCCGCGTGGTGACAAGGCCCTCGTCACGCAGCACGCCCAACTGCTGCGACAGGCTGGGCTGACGCAGGCCGACCAGTGCCTCCAGCTCGCCGACATTGCGCTCGCCTTGCGTGAGTTGGCAGAGCAGCAGCAGACGGTCTTCGTGGGCCATGGCCTTGAGCACGGCGCACGCCTGCGAGGCCGAGGCGCGCAGCATGGAAATGGCCGCCGCGGGCAGCGGCACAACATCGGGACTGGCAGTGGAATGACTCATCGGGGCGCCGTCGAGGTTTCTGTTCGCGCTGTTTGCACTATTGGCAGACAGAATGTCAGGCGATATTCTATAAAAATATAGATTGTTCGGGAACGTTCACCATGCATGCCCAGATCGAATCCTTTTTCGACGCCGATACCTGCACCATGACCTACGTGGTGCACGCGGGCCCCGGCACGGCCTGCGCCGTGATCGACTCGGTACTCGACTACGACCCGAAATCGGGCCGCACGACGACCCGCTCAGCCGACCGCGTTGCCGCGTTCATCGAAGCGCAGGACTTGCGCATCGAATGGCTGCTGGAGACGCACGCGCATGCCGATCACCTGTCGGCCGCGCCGTATCTGCGGGGGCGCTTCGGCGGGCGCATCGCCATCGGGGAGCGCATTCGCGTCGTGCAGGGTGTGTTCAAGCCGATCTTCAATCTCGAGCCCTCATTCCTGCTCGATGGCTCGCAGTTCGATCATTTGTTCGCGCCCGACGAGGTGTTCCATATCGGCAATCTGGAAGCCAAGGCGCTGGCCGTGCCGGGTCACACGCCGGCAGACATGGCGTATCAGGTGGGCGATGCAGTGTTTGTGGGCGACACGTTGTTCATGCCGGACGTGGGCACGGCGCGCTGCGATTTTCCGGGTGGGAACGCGGGCACGTTGTATCAGTCGATCCGCCGCCTGCTGGATTTCCCGCCGCACACGCAGCTCTACATGTGCCACGACTATCCGCCCGCCGGCCGTGAAGCCATCTGCCACACAACAGTGGCCGAGCAGCGCCGCGCCAACATTCATGTGCGCGATGGCGTGACCGAGGCTGAGTTCGTGCAGATGCGCACGCAGCGCGACGCCACGCTCGGCATGCCCACGCTGATGCTGCCAGCCATCCAGGTGAACATTCGCGCGGGCATGTTGCCCCCGGCCGAGCCGAATGGCGTGCAGTACCTCAAGATTCCGCTGAACGCGCTGTAACCGGTCAGGGCGCGAGCAGCGCGGCACGCGCGGCGCTCAAGACCTGGCGGCTGAATTCATCCAGCAGCGCGGATGCCGCCCGCGCATGCTGCCAATACAGCGGAACGTCCAACGGCGTATCCGCCACCAGCTCGACGAGCGAGCCGTCTTCAAGATGCTGCGCAATCAGCGCATGCGGATGCAGCCCCCATCCCATGCCGGCCACGGCCGCGGTCACAAACGCCTTTGACGACGGCAACAGATGGCGCGGCATTTCTACATGCCGATGGCACAGGCGCCTTGCCCAGGTTGCCTGCAGCGCATCTTTCGTGTTGAACACGAGGCAGGGCGCCTTCGCCAACGAACCTGCGCCGACGCCGTCTGCGAAATGTTCGCGCACGAAAGCCGGGCTGGCCGCAGCCAGATAACGCATGGCTCCGAGTGGGCGGCTGTTGCAGCCTGTGGTCGGCCGCGCCGTGGCCGTCACGGCAGCCAGCACGGCGCCGCTGCGCAGCCATTCGCTGGTGTGATCCTGGTCGTCAACCGCCACCTCCATCAACACCGGATGTGCTGCTGCGAACGTGGCGATGGTCGGCGCGAGCCAGGTCGCCAGGCTGTCCGCGTTCACGGCAATCGGCAGCGCAACGCGGGCGACACCTTCTGGTGCCAGTGTCGGCAACGCGCCTTGCAGTTCCTGTTCGAGCAGGCGAACGCGGTCTACGTGCTGGCACAGCCGCCGGCCGGTTTCAGTCGGGCGGCACGGCTGATCACGCACCACGAGCGCGCAGCCAACGCGTTCTTCCAGCAACCGAATCCGTTGCGAAATGGCCGATGGCGTGACATTGAGTGCGCGGGCAGCCCGCTCGAAGCTGCCTTCTCGGATGACGGCAGCCAAAGCCGCCAAAGCGGAATAGTCGAGCACAAAGATTAGTAAAACTGAATTGGATGAAGGAAAGATAGTTTGTCTTCATCAAGCCGGACCGGCAAGCTGCGCGCATGACAACATCGATTGCGACTTCCTCTTCCGTGTTCCTGCAGGGCTTGGCCCTGAGCCTGGGGCTGATCGTGGCCATTGGCGCGCAAAACGCGTTCGTGCTGCGCCAGGGGCTGCGCCGTGAGCACGTGGGCAGCGTGGTGCTGTTCTGTGCGATGGCGGATGCGCTGCTGGTCCTGGCGGGCGTGCTTGGCATGGCGCACGCATTGGGCGAGCGGCCCAGTCTCGCGCGCATTCTTGCGTTGGCGGGTGCCGCATTCCTGCTGCTGTACGGGTTGCAGGCACTGCGGCGCGCACGGCATTCCAGCCGGTTACGGGCCGCCGCAGATGGCGATGGTCTCAGCCGAGGCGCGGCGTTGGCACAGGCGGCGGCTTTTACGTTGCTCAATCCGCACGTCTATCTAGATACGGTGTTGCTCGTGGGCAGCATTGGCGCTCAGCAGGCCGCGGCATTGCGTGGCTGGTTTGTGGCGGGTGCAGGTTCGGCCAGCCTGTTCTGGTTCGTGACGCTGGGGTTTGGTGCGCGTTGGCTCGCGCCCTGGTTTGCCCGGCCGAGAGCATGGCAGGTGCTGGACGGGTTGATTGGCGTGACGATGCTGGTGCTGTCTGCCTTGCTGC
Source organism: Ralstonia sp. 22111 (assembly GCF_052045895.1). Classification (NCBI taxonomy): domain Bacteria; kingdom Pseudomonadati; phylum Pseudomonadota; class Betaproteobacteria; order Burkholderiales; family Burkholderiaceae; genus Ralstonia; species Ralstonia sp. 22111. Next base: position 135,201 of record NZ_JBQEPR010000004.1, read on the forward strand.
TGCGTCATGCGCTGGGCGGGGTTTGAGTCGATTCCGTTACCGTAACGCCGCCGCCGTCTGCATGCCCTTGCGCACACGGAGCACACCCAGCGATTTCAACAACGCATGCCCCTGCAGCGTCACGCGCGGCGCGGTCACCCCCGGGCTAGGGCGTTCCAGCGTGAGCAGTTGCAGTGCCAGCAGCGTTTCAACGTCCACCGTATCCAGATCGCGCGGCTGCGAGTCGCCACATACCAAAACCAGCGTCGCGATTTCGTGGGGGCTCAGCATCATTGTCTCCAGCTTGATTGGTATGGGGCGGCGCCCGTTTTGTCGCGCGGATGGCGTTTGTACAAGGCCGTGTGCAAGCGCTACTGCATGGCCTGCATCGGAAGGTGCCCACAGCCGATCTGCGGAGTGCTGTCAGACGATCTGAAGTGCGTTTCCTTTGGCTCTGACGCCGGCATTTTCAGCGTCGGGCGCGGGGGAGGACGCAATTGCCATTCCCGAGACCGCGATGCGGCGCCCACGAACACGTATGTGTTTCGCTGCCTATGGCGCATTCAGCACGACATGGAGGCGAGGAGTCGAGATGACGACCTGGTCGGGAAGCTGGCGAGGGCCAGCGGGCTTGGCCGCACGCAGCGATGACGAACGCCGACACGTTCGAGCGCGTCTCGGAATAGTCGCGCGCCTCAGCCGCGCTTTCTTGCCGGGCGCGTCGGCGGTTCTGCAGCGGGCTGCTTGAGCGGTCGCATGTTCATCTTGTCGAAGACGCGGCGGGCGCGTTCGGCGCAGTCTTCACCGTCGGCCTCATGGTCGACTTCGCGAATGAGCGCAAGCAGGTCGCGCTTGTTTTGCGCCAGGTGCTGCTCAAGCACATCAATTTCCGCCACTTTGCGGCGTAGGGCCAGCAGCAGTTCTTCGCGTGGCCACGCGCCCTGGTGTCCGGGCAGCAGGGCGCGAATTTCTTCGAGCGAGAACCCCGCGCTTTGCGCGCGCAGGATGATCTCCAGCCGCGTTACGGATTCTAGTGCGTATTCCCGATACCCATTGGATTGCCGCTCAGCCGGCTGCAACAGGCCGCTGGCTTCATAAAACCGGATGCGGGAGGCGGCCACGCCGCTCAGGCGGGCCAATTCACCAATCTTCATGTGCGTGCTCCGCAGGCTTGACATTCAAGTTGACTTTAAGCTTAGGGTTCAGGTGTCGTCAAACGTCGAATCCCGATAGGGGATGCCACCCATGAAGCTCTTCACGCCCCTCGTTCTGCCCAACGGCGCGGTGATCCCGAATCGCCTGGCCAAAGCCGCCATGGAAGAAAACATGGCCGATGCCGATCACGCGCCGTCGGACGCGCTGCTGCGCCTGTATGAAGCGTGGGCCGCAGGCGGCGCCGGCTTGATCCTGACCGGCAACGTGATGGTCGACCACCGCGCCATGACCGGCCCCAACGGTGTCGTGCTGGAAGACGGCGCGCATCTGGAGCGCTTCCGCCGCTGGGCGCAGGTCGCGCGGGCGCATGGCGCGCATGCGTGGGTCCAGATCAACCATCCGGGGCGCCAGATGCCGGCATCGCTCGGGCAACCGACGCTGGCGCCGTCGGCGGTTCCCCTCGCGCTTGGCGCGCTGTCCAAGCAGTTCCCGGTACCGCGTGAGATGACTGAGGCGGATATCCGCGAAGTCCAGCAGCGCTTCACGCGCAGCGCGCAACTGGCCGAGCAGAGCGGCTTCACCGGTGTGCAGATCCACGCAGCCCATGGCTACCTGCTGAGCCAGTTCCTTTCACCTATTTCGAACCTCCGGCAGGACCAGTGGGGCGGTCCGATCGAGAACCGCGCGCGCCTGCTGCTCGATATTGTGCGCAGCGTGCGCGCCGCTGTGTCGCCGCAGTTTGTGGTGGCGGTCAAGCTGAACTCCGCCGATTTCCAGCGCGGCGGCTTCAGCCCGGACGATGCAAAGCAGGTGGTCGAGTTGCTCAATCCGCTGGGTGTCGATCTGGTGGAACTGTCCGGCGGCAGCTATGAAGTGCCCGCCATGCAAGGGCAGGCGCGCGACGGCCGCACGCTCGCCCGCGAAGCGTATTTCCTGGAATTTGCGCGCGACATTGCTGCCATTGCGCGCATGCCGCTGATGGTCACGGGCGGCATCCGGCGCCGGGCGGTGGCGGAGCAGGTGGTCGACAGCGGTGTCGATATGGTCGGCATTGCGACTGCGCTGTCCATCGACCCCAATCTGCCGCGCGACTGGGCGGGCGGCAAGAACAGCGCGCCGGTGCTGCAGCCCATCACATGGAAGAACAAGGCGCTGGGCGCACTCGCCAACATGGCTGTCGTCAAGTTCCAGCTCAGCCGGCTGAGCAAGGGGCGCACGACGGCCCCCGGCGTGTCGCCCCTGCGGGCGCTGATCGAACAGCAACTGGCCGCGGCCTGCCAGTCGCGGCGCTATCGCCGGTGGGCGGCGCAACGTCAGGCGCGCTAGCCGTATTTTCTGACCGGACGGGCGCGGCCTTAACGGTGCGCCGCGTCTCTTGTAGATTCATGTTTTGCCTGACCGATCGGAAAGCACGACATGAAACACGTCACTCTGCCCAACGGCGAACGCGTCCCTGCACTCGGCATGGGCACCTGGAACATGGGCGACGACCGCGCCACGCGCGCCGAAGAAATCGCCACGCTGCGCCTGGGCCTCGACCTGGGTTTGCGCCTGATCGACACCGCCGAGATGTACGGCGAAGGCCTCTCCGAATCGTTGATTGGCGAGGCCATTGCCGGGCGGCGCGATGAGGTCTTTCTCGTCAGCAAGGTCTATCCGCACAACGCGAGCCGGCGCGGTATTGCTGCCGCGTGCGAGCGCAGCCTGCGCCGCCTCGGCACTGATCGCCTCGATCTGTACCTGCTGCACTGGCGCGGCGATGTGCCGTTCGAAGAAACATTGGAAGGCCTGCGGGCCCTGCAGCGCGACGGCAAGATCCGCCAATACGGCGTGAGCAATCTCGACCTGTCCGACATGGAGGAATGGTGGGACGCGCCCGGCGGCGATCAGATTGCCGTCAACCAGCTGCTCTACAACCTCAGCCGGCGCGGTATCGAATGGGATTTGTTGCCCTGGCTGCGCGAGCGCCGTGTGCCGGTGATGGCCTATTCGCCCATCGAGCAGGCGCGGCTCGTTCGGCATCCGAAGCTGGTGCACTTCGCGCAGGCGTGCGGCATGACGCCGGCACAGGTGGCGCTCGCGTGGCTGCTGGCGCGCGACGGCATCATCGCGATTCCCAAGACCGGCCACCGTGACCGGTTGCGCGAGAACATCGGCGCGCTGTCGCACACGCTCACGGCTGAGCAGCTTGCAACACTGGACAGCATCTTCCCGCCGCCCAAAGGGCCGCGCGCGTTGGAGATGCTCTAAGCGTCCTAAGCGCGCTAAGTGCTCAGCGCGACTTCGCCAGGTAGCGCTCGTGGTCGACGTAGCCCATCAGGTAGACGCGGGCTTTCTCGCGGGTGTCTTTGGTGACGCGGTCGGCTGCCTTGCGCGCGCCGGATGAAGACATCGACGCGCTCAGGTGGTCGCGGAAACCGTCGTGCATGGTGCGCAGATCGCCCTCGCAGGCATCGAGCGCGGAGGCGACCACGGACTTCGTCTGCGTGGTGCCCGGCACGCCGCTATCGGCCTGGCGCTGCACGCACGCCATGTAGTTGGCGCGCAGCACCTGCCAGCCGTTGTCTGCGCTGGCGTCGGTGGTTGCCGCAGCGGCGGTGGGCGAATCAACGGGCTGCTGTTGCGGGTGCGATGCGCACGCACCGAGCAAGGCCAGCAGGACGAGAGACGGGCAGGTGAGGGCTTTTTTCATGGCATGGACTGTACTGCACGGCCCCGCTGCTTGCGCTATGCGAAGTCGACCGGGATGCACGCCGTAACATTTGGAAACGAAAAAAGGGTGCTGACGAGACGCCCTTGGCCGAACCCGCCGCACGATCGATTTCAGAAGACCCTGCTAGGGCCTGTTTCGCTTCGCCGATGCATCGACCGCAGCCAACGCCGCGATTCAGCGTGCCACGCGCCGACAGCAAAGCGCGACGCGCGATGCAAAAAGGTCGGGCAGTCGAGCAAAAAGCCTCGGGGGCCGAGTTCTGAGCCTCGACCGTCGAGCAAAAAGCTGGACACACGGAGCAAAAAGCTCGACACGCCGAGCAAATAGCTCGACACGCGGAGCAAATAGCTCGACACGCGGAGCAAAAAGCTCGGCACGCGGAGCAAAAAGCTCGGCATGCGGAGCAAATAGCTCCAAACGTCGAGCTTCGATCTCCGCGAGTCGAGCTAAAAGCCCCGCGAGTGCGGGTTCTTCAGCGCATCCAGGGCGCGTCGGCCATCGTGGCGTGTTTGCCGTAGCGTGCCACCGCCTCACGCACCACGGCGTGATCCAGTTCACCGTCGTCGGCGAGCGCCTTCAGTGCGGCGATGACGATGGATGCGCGGTCCACTTCGAAGAACTCGCGCAACGCCCGGCGCGAATCGCTGCGGCCGAAGCCGTCGGTGCCGAGCGTGACGTAGCGGCGCGGCACGTGCGCACGGATCAGCTCCGGCACGGCGCGCACATAGTCGGTGGCGGCAACGACGGGGCCGCGCGATGCGCGCAAGACGGTTTCCACATACGAAGGCGCGGCTTCGCCGCCCAGACGGGCAACGCGCTCGGCAGCGATGGCCTCGCGGTGCAGCTCGGAAAAGCTCGTCACGCTCCAGGTGGCAGCGTCGATGTTCCAGTCGTCCTGGAGCATCTGCGCGGCGGCCATGACTTCGCCCAGGATGGCGCCGGAGCCCAGCAACTGCACGCGCGCGGTCGGCATGCTTTGCGGTGCCAGCGGATACATCCCTTTGAGAATGCCCTCGCGCAGGTCGCCCTCCGGCATCGACGGCTGCGCGTAGTTCTCGTTCGTCACCGTCAGGTAGTAGAACGTGTCCTCCTGGCGCTCCAGCATCGCGCGCATGCCTTCGTCGAGGATGACGGCCACCTCGTAGGCAAAGGCCGGGTCCCACGCGCGGCAATTGGGCACGGTGGATGCGGCAAGATGGCTCGCGCCGTCCTGATGCTGCAGGCCCTCACCGCCGAGCGTTGTCTTGCCGGCGGTGGCACCGATCAGGAAGCCGCGCGCACGCTGGTCCGCCGCTGCCCAGATGAGATCGCCGATGCGCTGGAAGCCGAACATCGAGTAGTAGATGTAGAACGGCAGCATCGGCAGATCGTGCGTGCTGTAGGCGGTGGCGGCGGCAATCCACGACGAGATGGCGCCGGCCTCCGAGATGCCTTCCTCCAGGATTTGCCCGCCCGTGTCTTCGCGGTAATACAGCATCGAACCCAGATCTTCCGGTTCGTATTGCTGGCCCAGCGGCGAATAGATGCCCACCTGGCGGAACATGCTCGCCATGCCGAACGTGCGCGCCTCGTCCGCCACCACCGGCACCATGCGCGGGCCCAGCGTGTCGTCTTTCAGCAGGTTGCCGAACATCCGCACGATCGCCATCGTGGTCGACATCTCGCGCCCCTCGGCTTGCAGCGCGAATTGTCCCCAGGATGGCAACGCAGGCACGGTCAGCGCCTGTGTTGCCGCCTTCCGCCGTCTGGGCAGATAGCCTCCGAGGGCAGCCCGGCGCGCATGTAGGTATTGCATCTCCGGGCTGTCTGGCGCTGGCTTGTAAAACTTCAATTGCTCGACGTCGGTGTCGGACAGCGGCAGGCGGAAGCGATCGCGAAACGCCTTGAGCTGATCGACATCGAGCTTCTTCTGCTGATGCGTCGTCATCCGGCCTTGCCCAACGCTGCCCATGCCGAAGCCTTTCATCGTCTTGGCGAGGATCACCGTGGGTTGGCCCTTGTGCTGCAGCGCGCGGGCATAGGCGGCGTGGAGCTTGCGCACGTCGTGGCCGCCGCGGCGCAGGCGGTCGATGTCTTCGTTGCTGAAATGCGAGACGAGCGCGGCAAGTTCCGGGTTTTGGCCGAAGAAGCGCTCCCGGTTGTAGGCGCCGTCGTTGGCGGAGAAGGTCTGGAACTGCCCGTCGACGGTCTGCGCGAATGCACGCAGCAAGGCCCCCGAATGGTCGCGGGCGAAGAGGGCATCCCAGTCCGAACCCCACAGCACCTTGATGACGTTCCAGCCGGCACCGGTGAACTGCGCTTCGAGTTCGTCGACGATGCGGCCATTGCCGCGCACGGGGCCGTCGAGCCGCTGCAGGTTGCAGTTGATGACGAACACGATGTTGTCGAGCCGCTCGCGTGCCGCCAGCGATAGCGCGCCGATCGATTCCGGCTCGTCCATTTCACCGTCGCCAAAGAAGCCCCACACCTTGCGTTCTGCGGTCTGCAGCAGCCCGCGGTTGTGCAGGTAGCGCATGAAGCGCGCCTGGTAGATCGCATTGATTGGCCCGATGCCCATCGACCCGGTCGGGAACTGCCAGAACTCGGGCATCAACCACGGATGCGGATACGAGCACAGCCCCGGCCCGGTGATTTCGCGCCGATAGTGTTGGAGGTGCGTTTCACTCAGGAAGCCTTCGAGATACGCACGTGCGTAGACACCGGGCGACGAGTGCGGCTGGAAGTAGACGAGATCGCTGCCGTGCGCCGCGTTGTCTGCCCGGAAGAAATGATTGAAGCCGACTTCGAACAGATCGGCGGCCGATGCGTAGCTGGCGATGTGCCCGCCCAGCTCGCCGTAGGCCTGGTTGGCGCGCACGACCATGGCGAGTGCGTTCCAGCGCAGCGCGGCGGCCAGCCGCTCTTCGGTATCGATGTCGCCGGGATACGGCGGCTGGGCCTCAACGGGGATCGTGTTGACGTAAGGCGTGACGCGGGCGAGGGCGGTGCCGACGCCCAGCTTTGCGGCGCGCTCCGCCAGACGGTCAAACAGGAACTGCGCGCGCGCGGTGCCGGCATGCTGGACGACGGCTTCCAATGCGTCGAGCCATTCGGCGGTTTCCCCTGGGTCGCTGTCTTCGGTGCGATGCGCGAGGGAGCGCATCGACGCGGCTCCTGTCGATAAATCCGTCATGACGGGTCCTGCCTGAAGGAAGGATGGGAAGGCGGGCCGTGATCACGCGATGCACGCCCGCGCCCGAATGCGCCGCGGCGGCGGCGCTGCATCAACCGTTGCGGAAGATGAAGCTGTAAGCGTTGAGTGCCGGCACGCCGCCCAGGTGGGCGTAGAGCACGCGCGAGCCCTCAGGAAATTCACCGTTGCGCACCATGTCGATCATGCCGTGCATGGATTTCCCTTCGTACACCGGGTCGGTGAGCATGGCTTCCTGGCGTGCGCACAGGCGAATGGCTTCCAGCGTGCCCTCATTGGGCAGGCCGTATTCCGGGCCGCCGTAGCGCGTGTCGAGCACCACGTCTTTCTCGGTGATGTCGCGGCCCAGGTCGACAAGTTCGGCGGTGTGCTGCGCGATGCGGAGGATCTGCGCGCGCGTCTGTTCGGGCTTGGCCGAGGCATCGATGCCGATCACCTTGTCGGCCCGGCCATCCGCCGCAAAGCCGACGACCATGCCGGCTTGCGTGCTGCCCGTGACGGAACACACCACGATGTAGTCGAACTTGAAGCCCAGCTCCGCTTCCTGCTGGCGCACTTCTTCGGCAAAGCCGACAAAGCCCAGACCGCCGAGCGGGTGCTCGGAGCAGCCGGCCGGAATCGGGAACGGCTTGCCGCCGCGCTTGCGCACGTCTTCCATGGCTTGTTCCCAGCTGGGCCGGATCCCGATGTCGAAGCCCGCGGCATCGAGGCGCACGTCGGCGCCCATGATGCGCGACATCTCGATATTGCCGACGCGGTCATACACGGCGTCGGAGTAGTTCACCCAGTTCTCTTGCACCAGCACGCACTTGAGGCCCAGGTGCGCTGCCACGGCGGCCACTTGGCGCGTCTGGTTCGACTGAATGCCGCCAATGGACACCAGCGTGTCGTACCCGCCTTCCAGCGCTTCAGGGACCAGGTATTCGAGCTTGCGCGTCTTGTTGCCGCCGAAGGCCAGGCCGCTGTTGCAGTCTTCGCGCTTGGCAAACAGCTCCACCTTGCCACCCAGGTGCGCGCTCAATCGTTTGAGCGGCTGGATGGGCGTCGGGCCGAACGTCAGGGGATAACGGGGAAATCGCTGCAGGTTCATGAGGTGGCTCCTTCAGTGCCGCAAATGGCGGGATGTCGGAAACCAATGGTACGCAGAACGCTACGAAATGAGGTTGCAAAGATCGTCTACTATCCGGAACGTAACGTGTAGTAGATCGGAATTGAAATCTATTTATTTCTTGGAAATGAAAAAGAGCGAAACAAAATTGCAGGAAGATTCTGGCGCGTCGGCGGCTTCTGCGCGCCACGCCTTGGATCGCACCGATCGCGCGATTCTCAGGGCGCTCCAGCGCGATGCGTCCATCTCGAACGTGGCGCTTGCGGCCAAGGTGAACCTCAGCCCGCCGGCCTGCCTGCGCCGTGTGGAACGGCTCAAGGAGCTGGGGCTGATCAAGGGGATTGTTGCGCTGCTCGATCCGCGTGCGCTGGATCTGGGGTCGCTGGTGATGATCGGCGTCGTGCTGGATCGCTCGACGCCGGAATCATTCACGGCATTTGAAAAGGCGGTGCAGAAGGTGCCCGGTTGCCTGGAATGCCACGTCGTCACGGGCGAATTCGATTACTTCATGCTCGTGCGCACGAAAGACAACGAAGGCTACAACCGGCTCCACGCCGAGCAACTGCTGTATCTGCCGGGCGTGCGGCAGATCCGGACGTTCATGGTGCTCAAGCAGGTGCTGTCGACGACGGAGCTTCCGGTGGCTTAGCCGGGCGAGGCTGAGGCTCGGCCCTTGCGCTGCTCCATCAGACGGTTCCACAGCATGCCGGCCCGGTTGCCGCTCCTGCAATACGCGAGGATGGGCTTGGGCAGCGTGTCGACCAAGGCGCCGAATGCTGCGACTTCTGCATCGCCAATGCCGTTCGGCTCGACCGGCAGGTAGCGCGCTTCCAGGCCCAGTTCGCGGGCGGCAGCGGCAATGTCTTCAAAGGCGGGCTGATCGATGCTTTCGCCATCCGGGCGGTTGCAGATCACCGAGCGGAAACCGGCGTTGCGGATGGCCTTCAGGTCCGCCGGCATGATCTGCGGCGCAGGGGTCAAGCCGCTGGACGCCGTAGCGCGGCATTGCGCGATCGCGCGCTGGAAGCACGCCGCGGCAAAGTCGACGTCCTGTTCGGTCGCAAAGCGGCCCAGGCTGATGCGCACGGTGCGGCCGGCGGCATCGGCATCCAGGCCGATGGCCGTCAGCACGTGCGATGGTGTGCCCGCTGCGGAGTTGCACGCCGATGTGGACGACACGGCAAGGTCATCGCCGAGCATCATCGGCATGAAGCCCGGCGCGTTGACCGTCAGGCTGAGGGTGTGGGGAATGCGTCGAGCCACGTCGGCGTTCTGCACCACGTCGCCGAGGGCGAGCATCGCTGCCTTCAGCCGCTGGCTCAGCGCACCAATGCGAGCGGTTTCGTGCTCCAGTTCAACGGCCGCCAATTCACACGCCACGCCCATGCCGACAATCTGATGCGTCGCCAGCGTGCCCGAGCGCAGACCACGCTCGTGGCCGCCGCCGTGGATTTGCGGCGCAATGCGCGAGGCGATGTCGCGGCGGACATACAGCGCGCCGATCCCCTTGGGCCCATAGACCTTGTGGGCAGACATCGAGAGCATGTCGATGCCGAGCGCGCGCACATCGATCGGCGTCTTGCCGAGTGCCTGTGCGGCGTCGACGTGGAACAGCGCGCCGGCTGCATGCACGATCTGCGCGATCGCGCCAACGTCGGTCAGCGTGCCCAGCTCGTTGTTCACCAGCATGAGCGAGACGAGCCCGGTGTCGGGCGTCATCGCAGCGGCCACGGCGTCGGGCGAAATTTCGCCGTCGCGTGTTGGCGAGAGATACGTCACCGAACAGCCACGCGCCGCCAGGTTCGCCATCGTGTCGAGAATGGCCTTGTGTTCGATGCGACTCGTGATGAGGTGGCGCTTGCTGGTGGCGGCGTCTGCGTAGCCCTTCAGCGCGAGGTTGTTGGATTCGGTGGCGCCCGACGTCCAGATGATCTCGTCGGCATCGGCGCCAATGAGGGCGGCAACTTGCTCGCGCGCTTGCTCGACCTTGTTCCGCGCAACGCGGCCGGTCGCATGCGAACTCGACGCCGGGTTGCCGAAGGCGCCTTCCATGCCCAGGCAGGCGGTCATGGCTGCAATCACGCGAGGGTCGGCCGGCGTGGTGGCTGCGTAGTCGAGGTAGTGGAGGGTGTTGCTGTCGCTCATTTTCGGTTCTGTGCTGCGGTGGAGGCAGGGAAAATGATACGGCGGACAGCCCAGAAAATTAATTCAAAGTTTCCTGGCAAATGCTCGATATGGCAGAAAATGTTCCCTAGAATTCAGGCTTTATAGAAGAAAATTTCTCTACCGAAATGGACGCCATTGACCGCGAACTACTGAGGCTGCTGCAGGCCGATGCGACGCTGCCCATCGCCGAGCTTGCGCAGCGCGTGAACCTCTCGCAGACGCCGTGCTGGAAGCGGGTGCAGCGGCTCAAGGACACGGGCGTCATCCGCGCGCAAGTGGCGCTGTGCGACGCGCGCAAGCTGGGCGTCGGCACCACGGTGTTCGTGGCCGTGCGCACCGATCAACACACCGAGAAATGGGCGCAGCGTTTCACGCAGGTGGTGCGCGATATGCCGGAGGTGGTGGAGGTCTACCGGATGAGCGGCGAGATGGACTATCTGCTGCGCGTTGCGGTGGCGGGCATCGAAGACTACGACCGCGTGTACAAGCACCTCATCAAGTCCGTGCCGCTGTCGGATGTGAGTTCATCGTTCTCGATGGAGCAGATCAAGTATTCGACGGCCTTGCCGGTGCGGGATGGGGGGCAGGGGGATTGAGGGTGCGCCGGTGGCGCAGGCCGTCGATGTCTCGCTTGGGTGGCGCGCCGAACAGGCGGCTGTATTCGCGGCTGAACTGCGACGGGCTTTCGTAGCCGACCTTGAATGCCGCGCTCGCTGCGTCCAGGTGTTCGTTCAACATCAGCCGCTTGGCTTCATTCAAGCGCAGCCATTTCTGATACTGCAGCGGGCTCATTGAGGTGAGCTGGCGAAAGTGATGGTGGAATGTCGGCGCACTCATCTGCACGCGCGCGGCGAGCGCTTCAATGCGCAGCGGCAGCATGAAGTTCTGCTTCAGCCAATCGATGGCTTTGGTGATGCGATAGCCCTGGCTGTCGACCGAGGCAATCTGCCGGAGCCGGCCGGCTTGATCGCTGGTTAGCAATCGGTAGTGGATCTCACGCTGGATCAACGGGGCGAGTGCCGGGATGGCGTCAGGCTCGTCCAGCAGCGCCAGCAGGCGCGTGAACGGGGCAAGGATGGTGGGCGTTGCCGTGCCGAGCCCCGCGCTCATCCCGACCGAGCGGTCGCGTGGCGGCGGCAGGCCTCCTTGCGCGATGAGTTCGGCCAGCATGCGCAAATCCAGCTTCAGGACCAGACCGAGGCAGGGCTGCTCGCAACTGGCCACTTTCACTTCCGATGCGGCCGGCAGATCCAACGACGTGATCAGGAAATGCGACGTGTCATACGGATACGCCTCCCCGCCGATCAGCATCTGCTTTGCGCCCTGAGACACGAGAACGATGCTCGGCTCGACCACGCAAAAAGAGGGCGGCGCCGGAGTTTCACGTCGAAAGAAAACGAGGTCGCCAATGGGCGTGGAGTAGTCGCCCGGCCCGGTCGTGTGCGCCGCGATGATACGGGACAGCACAGCGTGTGCCGCGTCGCGCTCTCGTTGCATGTCGTCGGTCAATGTCATGCGAATGAAACCTCCTTGGCGGACTTTACTGCGGGGGCAGCGTGCCGACCACAAAAACCGCGGCGGCTCATCGGATCAGGCAAGAAAACCAGCGGAATGCGCTATCGGTTCCTTGGGCGGCCTGAAGAGAATGCCCTATCCGTCAACGAACAATCCACGGAAGACACCATGCAGATTCATGCCTATGGCGCCCACGCCGGCGACAAACCTCTCGAACCGCTCCAGATCACGCGCCGCAGCCCCGGTGCGCACGACGTCCAGATCGACATTGCGTATTGCGGCATCTGCCATTCAGACTTGCACCAAGTGCGTGCGGAGTGGGCCGGCACGCAGTTTCCGTGTGTGCCTGGGCACGAGATCGTCGGCCGCGTTTCCGCTGTCGGCGCGCACGTGTCAGGTTTCGCGGTGGGTGACCTGGTTGGTGTCGGCTGTATTGTCGACAGCTGCCGGCACTGTGAAGAGTGCGAAGCCGGTCTGGAGAACTACTGCGACAGCATGGTCGGCACCTATAACGGACCGACGGCAGATGCACCGGGCTGGACGCTCGGCGGCTACTCCGAAAAGATCGTCGTGGATGAACGCTACGTGCTGCGCATTCGGCATCCGGAAGAGCAGCTAGCCGCCGTGGCACCGCTGCTGTGCGCGGGCATCACGACCTATTCGCCGCTACGCCACTGGAATGCCGGCCCTGGCAAGAAAGTCGGCGTGGTCGGTATCGGCGGTCTCGGCCACATGGGTATCAAGCTTGCGCACGCCATGGGCGCGCACGTGGTGGCGTTCACCACGTCCGAATCCAAACGCGAAGCCGCCAAGGCGCTGGGCGCCGATGAAGTTGTGGTGTCACGCAATGCCGGCGAGATGGGCGCCCATGCCAAGAGCTTCGACTTCATCCTCAATACCGTGGCAGCGCCGCATGACTTGGATGCGTTGCTCGCCCTCCTCAAGCGCGACGGCACGATGACGCTGGTCGGCGCGCCGGCCACGCCGCATCCGTCGCCCAACGTGTTCAATCTGATCATGAAGCGGCGCTCGCTTGCTGGCTCGCTGATCGGCGGCATTCCCGAAACCCAGGAGATGCTCGATTTCTGCGCGGAGCACGGCATCGTCTCCGACATCGAGTTGATCCGCGCAGACCAGATCAACGACGCCTACGAACGCATGCTTAAGGGCGACGTGAAGTACCGCTTCGTGATCGACAGCGCAACGCTGGCTGGTTGAGCGATCTGATCTGTCATAACGGGAGTGTAGGGCGAGTTGGATGGATGCCCACTGCCGCACCGGCGGTGCATCGTGCGCCGGTGCGGTTTCGCATGACAACCCAAACTGACGGGCAGCCTACGCTTTTTGTGAACGTGGGGCTCTTCAGTGCTCCCGCGCCCAACGTTCAACAAGGTCTGCCGGAATCGCCTGAAACACCTCATCAAAGCGCTTGCCGGTCAGCCGTTCGGCTTGCTCGAGCAGAAGCGCCACAGGGCTACTCGGCTCATGCGCCTCAAACCAGATCCGGGCGGTTCGAATGGAGGCAAGGGCGGTATTACGGTCCATGACGGGCTCAGGTGGGTTGCTATCAAGCGGCGTTACTACCGGGCCCTCGGTGGTGGTGCCCATCAAGCCTTGTGAGGCGGCTGGCGAGCGTTCCGAGATCGGACGTGCAATCACAGTAGGTGCTGCCGGTGGCGACGCACCAGTCACCGTATCCAGCAGTCGCAACAAGGTGCCCAGGTCAGGGTAGTCGTCCGGAAGGTGATGTCGCGCCCAAGAGTCGATCGATGACGCAAAGGCTTGCGCCTCGTCCAGCGCGGACAGTACTGCGTCGTTTTGTTTGCGCAGTTCGTGGAGCTGGTGCCGCACTGACTCCGGCGCCACGGCGTCTGCCGCGCGTGGAGTGCTCAATGATCGCTCGACGTCGCGCACTCGCAGGCGCAGCGCGCCGTTGGTTGAGATCGCCAGGTCCCGCACGTCTTGCATCAGCCCTAGCGGATCGGCCAAGGCGGCCAGTGCGTTAGCACGCACGGCCGGGTCCGCTTCACCGTCCACCACCACTTGCGGGTATATGGTCTCCGGCCATGTCTCAAGCAATCGACACAGAATGGCCAGCCCGTCCCGCAAGCCAATTGCCTGGTCCAACCGGACCCGGCTCCGCACCAGCAGCACGAGGGTACGAATATCCCGCGTGCGCAGCAGTAAGCGACGGCAGTCCCGCTCGACTTCCGTCCAGCCGGAATTTGTGCTGCCGGTCTGGCACCATCGCGCCCAACATGGCGCCTTGCCCCATCATGCTGGGTGCGCCCGGATGCCCCAATTGAGAAAGCTCGTCTGGGTCAACCGCAATCCAGTGCAGAACAAACTCCTCAAGATGGACCGGCACGCCAAAGAAATGGGCCAGCGTCGCGGCAATGCCGTCCGGGCAGCGCGATTCGCGCACGTGGTGAGCGCTGGCGGCCAACCGCGCATGCGGTGGCAACGGGCTTCCTGCAATCTCGTCTGGAGGCACTGTCCGCGCAATTGGTCAAGCAGCGTGAATCGTTGGGGGATCGCATTGCGCGCGCGCTGGCTCCCGAGGCCGGCGTGGCCCCGGTCGGCATCAGCACAAAAGACGATCGAATCTATCTCGCCTTCAATAGCGATGAAGGTTTCGCCTCCGGCCGAGCAGATCTCACGCCGACGCTCGCGCGCCAGCTTGACCGGCTTGCCACCGTGCTCGCCGACACGCGTGGCAAGGTCACCGTGCTCGGGCACACCGACGATGCCCCCGGACCGCGCGATCGCATGGAGTCGAACCTCGCGCTGTCAACCGCACGCGCCAGGGCGGTGGGGCGGCATCTGCAAGAGAGCGGGATCACCTCGGACCGCTTGTCCATCATTGGTCGTGGCGTGAAAGATCCCGTTGGAGATAACCGCACCGCCGCGGGTAGGGCGTTGAACCGGCGCGTGGAGATCGTTCTTGAAAGCGTGCCAAATTCACAGCCAACAGGCCCTCAGCGATAGGGGCAAGGAGGCTAATCTGTACGGCGAGTGGGGGGAGGCAGTGGCGTTGGTGGTCAGTCGAGATCGTGGGATACGTGCCAAGGATGCAACCTGAGCACACTTTCCCGTGCTCACTCGTTAAATCGTCGCGGTGACGCTCAACGTAAGTGCTTGATCCATAAGGATCGGTGGCCTGCCCAGAGGGATTCGAACCCCCGACCGTCGGCTTAGAAGGCCGATGCTCTATCCAACTGAGCTATGGGCAGATATGCAGACATGCAGGCTGCCCAGGCAACCCAAAAACGCGCGGCCTCCGGGTACCTGGGAGGCCGCGATTCTAACAGATGGGATGTTGCGCAGCGCTAGTGCTGGGGCGGGATTTCCGGTGGTAGCTCCCCGGGTGGCAGTTCGATTGGGGGTGTTTGGGGTTGAGGGTCGTGCACCGGGTCGTGGGCCGGTTCGTCGGGCGGCGGCATTTCCGGCGGCGGGTGCGGGGGCTGTTCGGGGGGCTGCGGCGGCGTGATGTGGGCACGCTTGGTCAGATCAGGCGAAGCGGGCATGGGCTGCCTCCATACGTGGGTCGAGTTTCGGGTTTGCCCTAATCGAGCCCGCAAGCGTCGTTCCCGCGCATCATCCAAAAGGTGATACCTAAAATACGTACCCCCCAATTGGGGGGATTTTTGATACATTTCGTGGCGTCGGGTAGTGCCACACAACAATAACGTTTCATTCGAAATTCCGCGCAATGACGCGGGACACCGTGCCTACGCACGCCAAACGGGCGTGACGAAGCCTTTTCGGTTCGGACCAGACGGGAAAAGAGGGAGTCTTGTTTGGGCAGCCAGGGAGCAATCCATGGGGCTGCTGTGTTTCGCCATGGCTGCAGGGGGCTGGGCGAGGCGCTAGCCATGGGGCAGGGAGGAAACCACAATGAGCACACGTCATGCACGACGCCCGGCAGGGTCGTCACGTAGCACTTACATCCGTAGCGCCCAGAGCGGGCGCATCGGTGACCGTTCCAACACCGGCGATCATCGTCTGCCGCCCAGCGGCGTACCGCGCATGCTGTTGTGGATGCTGGCCGCGACAGTTCTCTTCGCGGTGGCGAACTACACGCTGAAGCTGTTCGGCTGAAGCAAGGCAGAATCGCCTTACAACACCTTCCCCGGATTCATCAGGCCGCGCGGGTCCAATGCCTGCTTGATCGCACGCATCGCCGCCAGTTCAACGGGGCTCTTGTAGCGCGCGTTGTCTTCGCGCTTGAGTTGCCCGATGCCGTGTTCGGCCGAAATTGAGCCGCCATGCGCATGCACGCTGTCGTGCACGATGCGGTTGATGCCGTCCTGATTGGCCAGGAACGCGTCGTGCGCATGGCCTTCCGGCGGCGATACGTTGTAGTGCAGGTTGCCGTCGCCGAGGTGGCCGAACGTCACCATGCGGATGTTGGGGTAGGCCGCGGCCAGCGCGCGGTCGGTCATGTCAATGAAGTCGGCAATGCGCGAAATCGGCACCCCAATGTCGTGCTTGATGTTCTTGCCTTCATCGGCCTGCGCCAGCGGAATATGTTCGCGCAGGCTCCAGAAGTCGCGCGACTGGGCTACCGATTCCGCCACCGCCGCATCGTCGATCACGCCGCGCGCGAGCGCGTCTTCCATGAGCGATTCGAACAGCGTGCGCGCGTGCTCTTCGCTTTCCAGATCGGACAGTTCCAGCAGCACGTATTGTGGATATGCCTGCGTGAAGGGCACGCGCAACTGCGGGTAATGCTTGCGCACCAGCTCCAGGCAAAACGCCGACATCAGCTCGAAGCCCGTCAGCAGCGTCCCTGCGTGGCCCTGCGCCAGCGATAGAAACTCCAGTGCCTGACGCGGCGATTGCAGCGCCGCCAGCGCCGTCACCTTGGCGCGCGGTTGGGGAAACAGCTTCAGCATCGCACCGGTGATGATGCCGAGCGTGCCTTCTGCGCCGATCAATAGGTCACGCAAGTCGTAACCCGTGTTGTCCTTGCGCAGGCCGCGCAGGCCGTTCCACAGTTCGCCGTTGGGCAGAACTGCTTCGATGCCCAGGCACAATTCGCGCGCGTTGCCGTAGCGCAAGACGGCGGTGCCGCCGGCGTTGGTCGAAAGATTGCCGCCGATCGTGCAACTGCCCTCGGCTGCCAGGCTTAGCGGGAAGAGTCGGCCCGCATCGGCGGCGGCCTGCTGCACGTTGGCCAGGATGCAGCCGGCATCCACGGTGATGGTGTTGTTGATCGGGTCGACGGCGCGCACGCGCTGCATGCGCTGCAACGAGATCACCACCGCGTTGCCTTCCATGTCGGGCGTGGCGCCCCCGCACAAGCCGGTGTTGCCGCCTTGCGGCACGATCGGCACGCCATGTTCGCCGCACAGACGCACGAGCGCAGCCACTTCGTCAGCGCTGGCGGGGCGCAATACTGCGCGTGCGCGACCCGAGAAACGCTTGCGCCAATCGGTGAGGTAAGGCGCCTGGTCTTCCGGTGCGGTCAGGACGTGCGTTGCACCGATGGCATCAATGCAGGCTTGCAGGAATGCATCGTGAGTCATGTCGGGTCAGGTGCCGTGGCCGGCGCGGGCTTTCGCAGCGCGCTTGAACGGGCGCAGGTAAAAGATGGTTGCGGTGAAGAACACCACGCTGAGTACGACCTCGCCCCAAGCTAGCGAGCGCGACAGCCCAACGTCCGATGTCGCCCGTACGATGCCCTCGGTAAAGAACAGCAGGATGAACATCGACGCCCATTGCATCGTGTAGCGGTTCTTGCGCAGGACACCGGGCAGCGGCCACGCCAGCAGCAGCGCCTTGAGCGCCAGCCACGAGCCGCCGGGGCGCACGGGCGCGAGCCACAGCTCCCACGCGGCGCATAGGACGATCAATACGATGAGGCTGCCTGCACTGAGCAGCGCCAGTGCCCGGGATTCGGCGACGACGTTGTTGGCGGGGGTCATGCGGCGAGCTTGAGAGCGGTCTGCGCCAGCCTCCGGCCCATGGCCGTGGCGAGCGTGCGTTCGTGGGCGGTAAGCGGTGCGGTATCGCCGCGATGCGCAACGTGTGACGGCCCGTACGGTGTGCCGCCGGCATCGGTGGAAAGCAGTTCGCTGTGCTGATACGGCAGACCTAGCACGACCATGCCGTGGTGCAGCAGCGGCAGCATCATCGAGAGCAGGGTGGTTTCCTGCCCGCCATGCATGCTGCCTGTGGAGGTGAACACGCATGCCGGTTTGCCGGCCAGCGCGCCCGCCAGCCATTGCGGCGTGGTGCCATCCAGGAAGTACTTGAGCGGTGCAGCCATGTTGCCAAAGCGCGTGGGCGAGCCCAGCGCCAGGCCCACGCATTCCTCCAGGTCGCGTACTTCGACGTAAGGCGGCCCGCTATCGGGCACGTCGGGCTGCGTGACTTCGCAGACGGTGGAGACGGCGGGCACCGTGCGCACCCGCGCTTGGGCGCCGTCGACGCTTTCAATGCCTTGCGCAATGGCTTCGGCCAATGCGCGCGTGCTGCCGTGACGGCTGTAGTACAAGACCAGGATATCTTTCATAACAAAGCGTTGAGAGCGTCGCGGTATTATAGTTGCGCCCCCCAACCCCGCCTCCCGCCTCATTTTTCATGCTTTTCAACACCCGTGCGCTTCGTCAATGGAATGCCGCCAAGCTGCGTGCGCTGGCGCGTTACGCCCTGCGCCGCGCCGGTGAAGACCACCTGCCGCAAGTGGCCAGCAGCCTGACATTCACGACAGTGCTGTCGCTGGTGCCCATCCTGACGGTGGCGTTTGCGCTGTTCACGGCATTCCCGATGTTCAAGAGCTTCCGGGCGGACATCGAAGGCTACATGTTCAGCAATCTCGTGCCGGGCAGCATCAGCCGGCCGATCCTGACGTATCTCAATCAGTTTTCAAGCAACGCCAAGGGGCTGACGGCAGCAGGCCTGATCGGCCTGGTCGTGACGTCGGTGATGACCATGCTGACCGTCGAGAACGCATTGAACGCCATCTGGCGCGTGCGCCATCGACGGCCGCTCGCGCAGCGCGTTCTGGTGTTCTGGGCGCTGATGACATTTGCGCCGGTGCTGATCGGCGCGAGCCTGTCGGTCAGTTCGTACCTCGTGTCGATCTCGGCGGGCTATGTGCACAAGCTGCCGTTCGGCCTGGGCGTGATCGTGAGCCTGGTGCCGATCCTGCTTTCGGCGATTGCGTTTGCGATGCTTTACGTGTTCGTGCCGAATACCAATGTGGAACGGCGCGATGCCTTCGTTGCCGGCCTGATTGCAGCGGCGGCGTTTGAAATTGCCAAGCGCGTTTTTGGCGCGTACGTCGCGCATATCCCCACATACACAGCTGTCTACGGCGCGTTTGCCACGCTACCGATCTTCCTGACGTGGATCTATGTGAGCTGGCTGGTGACGTTGCTCGGCGCGACCATCGCATCGACGCTGCCGATCATCCGCCAGGGCTACTGGCAGCGCCGCACATTTCCGGGCAGCGAGTTCTTTGATGCGCTCGGTGTCCTGTTGCTGCTGTATCGCGCACGCGAACAGGCGCCGCGTACGGTGGCCGAACGCGATATCGGCCGGCGCCTGCAATTGGAAGCCGATTACCTGGTCGACCTGCTGACCAAGCTGAAGGCGCTGCACCTGATCGGCAAGCTACAACAGGATCGCGGCGAGGCCCATTGGGCGCTGCTGTGCGATGCGCACACGACCACGCTGCGACCGCTCTATGAAAGGCTGGTGCTGAACCTGCCACGCTTGCCGCGCACCGCCCTGGCACGCCACCTGGGTAGCACGCACGCGCTGGTCAGCCAACTGCAGAATCCGGCGCTCGACGCCACGTTGGAGAGCGTTTTCACGACGGGCGAACGCGGCGTGGCGGCGGCAGCGCAGGCGGCTACCGCACCGGCGGCGTCTGCAATGGCCGCTGCCAGCGCCGACGCCTGACGCCTCAGAACGGGATCTTCCCCGTCCAGATGTCGCGGTACATCACCCAGTCGCCTATCAGGCTGTAGAACGGATGGCGAAACGTGGCGGGCCGGTTCTTCTCGAATCCGAAGTGCCCGACCCACGCGAACGCGTAACCGCTCACGGCCGCGCCCAGCAGCCACCACAGGTTGCCCGTGAAAACCAGCAGGAGCAGGCATACCAACGCGACCGTCGAACCGGCAAAGTGCAGGCGCCGGCAGGTGCGATCCTGGTGCTCGCTCAGGTAATACGGATAGAACTCAGCGAAGCTGCCGAAGCTTTGGGTGTCGGTGGTGGCCATGATGCGTCTCCGGGAGGCGACTGCGACTTATGCGACGACCGGGTCTCGTTCGCGCGCAAAGGCGATCAGCGCGTCGAGTGTGCCGTCTGGGCATTCTCCCATGATCGCGTGCCCGCCTGGCAGCCCGACAACGCGGCTGCCGGCCAATCCTGCTGCAACCTGGCGGCCAGCTTTCGCCGGCGTCATCTGGTCTTTCTCTCCAACGATTACGAGTGACGGGCACTTCACGGCCGCCATGGCTTCGGTGCCACGTGCATAGGCGTTGCAGGCCGCAAAGTCTGTGTGGAAGACGGGCGCCTCGGTACCGTGCGCAATCCGCTCCATCAGCCGCTGGCTGCCGCCATGCATCCAGAAGCCTGGCCCGGGCGACGATGGTTTGTTTGCGAGGCTGGAATGCGACCACGTATTCACCATGTCAATGGCGCTGGCCGTGTTGTTGAGCGCCGCATCGAGCAGCGCATCCGACACCTTCATCGGCCAAGCCGTTGCCACCAGGGCGACGCGGCGCACGCGACTTGCGTACCGTGACGCGCACTCCAGTGCAATCAACGAGCCCATGCTGTGGCCGACGACGATGACTGGCTCCTCGACGCCAGCCGCGTGCACCAGTGTCATCACCCAGTCGGCCATGGCTTCCACCGTCTGCAGCGGGGCGCCAGCGCTGCGGCCGTGTCCGGGCAGATCCACCGCCAGTACGCTGAAGCCGTGGTGCGCAAACCAGCGCGTCTGCAGCCCCCA
Organism: Ralstonia sp. 22111; assembly: GCF_052045895.1. Taxonomy (NCBI): domain Bacteria; kingdom Pseudomonadati; phylum Pseudomonadota; class Betaproteobacteria; order Burkholderiales; family Burkholderiaceae; genus Ralstonia; species Ralstonia sp. 22111. Next base: position 156,001 of record NZ_JBQEPR010000004.1, read on the forward strand.
GACCGAATGGTCGTTCTGCGCGCCATGCACGAACACGACGCACGGCAATTCGGCGTTGAACGGCTTGCCGCCGGTGTAGGCGTAGGCGCGATCGCCTTGTACGGTCCATTCCATTAGCGGGCTCCCGTTGCGTTGGCAGCGGCTTTGCCCGGCGCGGCGGACATCGCGCGCTCGGCGGCTTTCAGGCCGCGCTTGAGATCGTCGATCAGGTCGTCGGCGTCTTCCAGACCGATGGACAGGCGGATCGTGCCTTCGCTGATGCCGGCTGCAGCCAGCGCGTCGGCATCCATGCGGAAGTGCGTCGTCGATGCGGGGTGGATGACCAGCGAGCGCGCATCGCCCACGTTGGCAAGGTGCGAGAACAGGCCGAGCGATTCGATGAACTGCTGGCCGGCACGCCGATCGCCACGCAGATCGAAGCTGAACACCGCACCGCAGCCGCGTGGCAGCAGTCGCTTGGCCAACGCGTGGTCGGGGTGCGATTCCAGCTCGGGGTAGGCGACCGACGCCACCATCGGATGGCTCGCCAGGAAGGCGACGATGCGGCGGGCGTTGTCCACGTGCCGTGCCATGCGCAGGGGCAGTGTTTCGATGCCTTGCAGCAGTTGCCACGCGGCCATCGGGTTCATGCAGGCGCCGAAGTCGCGCAGGCCCTCTCGGCGCGCGCGCAGCAGGAAGGGCGCGACAGTGCTTTCCTCGGCAAACACCATGTCGTGGAAACCCGTGTACGGTTCGGTCAGCTCGGGGTGCTTGCCGGCGGCCACGTAGTCGAACGTGCCGCCATCGACCAGCACGCCGCCGATGGTCGTGCCGTGTCCACCCAGGAACTTGGTGGCCGAGTGGTAGACGAGATCCGCGCCATGCGCGAAGGGCTGCAGCAGCCAAGGCGTGGTGAAGGTGGAGTCGACCAGCAGCGGCACACCTGCGTCATGGGCAATCGATGCAATGGTCGGGATGTCGAGCACATCCAAGCCAGGATTGCCGAGCGTCTCACCAAACAGCAGGCGGGTGTTCGGGCGAATGGACGCGCGCCAGCCGTCGATGTCGCCGGGCTTGACGAAGGTCGTCTCGATACCGAAGCGGCGCAGCGTGTAATGCAGCAGGTTGTGCGAGCCGCCATACAGCGCGGAGGAGGCGACGATATGCGAACCGGCGCCCATCAGCGTGACGATGGCCAGATGCAGCGCCGCCTGGCCCGACGCTGTAGCGATGGCGCCTACGCCGTTTTCCAGCGCAGCCATGCGCTCCTCGAACACGGCAACGGTCGGGTTGGAGATGCGCGAATAGACGTGGCCCGCGCGTTCCATATTGAACAATGACGCCGCGTGTTCGCTGTCGCGGAACACAAACGACGTGCTCAGGTGGATGGGCGTGGCGCGCGCGCCGGTGGCCGGGTCGGGTGCGGCACCGGCATGCAGGGCCAGCGTGTCGAAGCGGGCTTTGGACATGGATTCAAGCACCCGGAATGGGCGCGGGAGCGGATTTGGACGGGGCATGCTAGCACTGCTCCCTGTTGCAGCGCATTCCGGGCAAACGCCGAGCGGGCGCGGTTTTTGACAGGTTTTTTCTGCGCTGCATGCTTGTCGAAGCGATCCGGTTTGGGCTAGGATCGAAGCACAACCATAACGACAACCCGCGCGCGGTCGCTCCCCCGGCAGACCGGCACCCCGAACTCTGGGAGACGCAACATGAAAGTCAGCGACATCCTCCACGTGAAGGGCAACACGCTCTACACCGTGGCACCTGAAACCAAGCTCCAGGTGGCAGTGCAGACGATGGCGGAAAAAGACATCGGCTCGCTTGTGGTCATGGAGTACGGCGAACTGGTCGGCATGCTGACCTTCCGAGAAATCATCAAGGTTGTTGCCAAGAACCACGGTTCCGTGGGCGAGGGCACGACCATCCGCAAGGTGATGGACGATCATCCCGTTACCTGCACGCCCGAAACCGAGGTCAATGAAGTGCGCCGCATCATGCTGGAGCACCATGTGCGCTACCTGCCGGTGCTCGACAGCCGCACGCTGATGGGCGTGATTTCCTTCTACGACGTGGCCAAGGCCGTGTTGGAGGACCAAAGTTTCGAAAACAAGATGCTCAAGGCGTACATTCGCGACTGGCCCGAAGAAAAGGCCAACGAAGACTGATCTGCGCGATCTCTTTACCGCACTCCTGAAACCCGCCCGCCGTTGCGAGCGGGTTTTTTGTTGAACCCAGAACCGCCCGCCGATGAGCCAATCGAGCCAGTTTTCCCTGCTGAAGCAGCGTCGCTTTGCACCGTTCTTCTGGACCCAGTTCCTGGGCGCGATGAACGACAACGTTTTCAAGGTGGCGTTTTCTTCGTTGGTCACGTATCACGCTGCGCTGTTCGGCAATGCGGACCCCGCTTCTGCGGCGTTCCTGATCTCTGCAATCTTCATTGCGCCGTTTGTGCTGCTGTCGGCCACGAGCGGACAGATTGCCGATCGCATGGACAAGGCGCGGCTGATCCGGCTGGTGAAGACGTTGGAAATCGCCATCATGACGATCGGCTGCGCGGGTTTCGCGCTGCGCCATGTTGAACTGCTCTACCTGTGCACGTTCTTGATGGGCGTGCACTCGACGCTGTTCGGGCCCGTGAAGTACGCCTATCTGCCTCAGCACCTGCAGTCGACAGAACTGGTGGGCGGTAACGGGTTGGTGGAAATGGGCACCTTCGTCGCCATCCTGATCGGCACCATTGGCGGCGGCGAGCTGGCCAATTACACCCGCAACGGCGAGCTGATCGGCCCGCTGTTCACCGGTATTGCGTGCATTGTCATTGCTGTGGCGGGCTGGATGACGGCGCGCGGTGTGCCGGTCTCGCCGGCGTCGCAGCCGGACTTGCGCATCAACTGGAACCCCATCTCAGAGACTTGGCGCAACCTGAAGCTTGCCAGCAACCAGCGCGCGGTGTTCCTGAGTTTGATGGGCATTTCGTGGCTGTGGTTCGTGGGCGCGACGTTCCTGACGTCGTTTTTTGCCTTTGCGCGTAACGTGCTCGGCGGCGATCAGAACGTCGTGACGCTGCTGCTGGCTGTGTTTTCAGTCGGCATCGGGTTGGGCTCGGTGCTGTGCGAAAAGCTCTCGGGGCGCAGGGTGGAAATCGGCCTTGTACCGTTTGGCTCGATCGGCATGACGGTGTTCGCGGTGGATCTCTACTTTGCTTCGCATGCCGAGGCATTGGTCGCCCATGACGTGCTGACCGGCATTTCCGGTTTCCTGCAGAACCACCGCCATTGGCGCGTGCTGGCCGATCTGTTTCTGCTGGCCATGTTCGGCGGCTTCTACAGCGTGCCGTTGTATGCGTTGATCCAGAGCCGCTGCGAACCGACGCACCGCGCGCGCATCATTGCCGCCAACAATATCCTCAACGCGCTGTTCATGATCGCTTCCGCCGTGCTGGCGATGGTGCTCACGCGGGCCGGGTTCACGATCCCGCAGTTGTTCCTGGTCACCGGCATCCTCAACGCCGTGGTGGCGATTTACATCTACACGCTGGTGCCGGAATTCCTGATTCGGTTCGTGATGTGGCTGCTGATCCATACCGTCTACCGCGTGAAGGTGGAGGGCTCGGAGCAGATTCCCGATGAAGGCCCATGCCTGCTGGTCTGCAACCATGTGAGCTTCGTCGATGCCGTGGTGGTGGGCGCATTCGTGCGCCGGCCTGTTCGTTTTGTGATGGACCACCGCATCTTCAAGGTGCCGTTGCTGTCGTGGTTCTTCCGCACGGTCAAGGCGATTCCGATTTCGCCGATGCATGAAGACCCGGAAATGCTCAAGCGCGCCTACGACACGATTGCCGCCGCGCTGGCGGAGGGCGAGGTCGTCTGCATCTTCCCCGAAGGCAAGATCACTGCCACGGGCGAGATGAACCCGTTCAAGGACGGTATGCGCCGCATCATCGAACGCACACCCGTGCCGGTGGTGCCGATGGCGTTGCGCGGGCTGTGGGGCAGCTTTTTCTCACGCAAGGGCGGGGCGGCGATGTCGCGACCGTTCCGACGCGGCTTCCTCAACAAGCTGGAGCTGTGCATCGGCACTCCGGTGCCAGCGCATGCCGTGTCGCCCGAAGCGATGCAGGCCGCCGTGCTGGCGCTGCGCGGGGAGCGGCTCTAGCGCTCGGCCCGCCTTAGGACTTCGATACACTGCCGGTTGGCCTGCAACCGGCCTTCAAGCTTTTCCTGACCTCCAACTCTCCCGTTACCTGCCATGAAACACGTTTCCCCGCTGCTGTGCGCTTCGTTGCTTGCCCTGGCTGCCGTGACCGCGCAAGCCGCATCACCGGCATCCGAGACGCTGCCTTCCGGTGTGATCGTCCAGACACTGACCAAGGGCACCGGCCCGTCGCCCAAGGCCAGTGACACGGTCAAGGTGCACTACCGCGGCACGCTCACCAACGGTACCGAGTTCGACAGCTCCTACAAGCGCGGCCAGCCGATCTCGTTCCCGCTGAATCGCGTGATTCCGTGCTGGACCGAAGGCGTGCAGAAGATCCAGTTAGGTGGCAAGGCCAAGCTGACGTGCCCGGCAGCCACCGCCTACGGCGAGCGCGGCGTGCCCGGCACGATTCCGCCCAATTCCACGCTGACCTTCGAGGTCGAGCTCCTGGGTATCGGCAGCTGATTTGGCGGCCGGTGGATCGGCCTTACAATAGCGTTTTCCTGATGTTTCGCGCCGCGGCCATCGCGGCGCCTTCCTGAGCACGATCATGTCTGGCAATACCCTGGGCCTGCTGTTTTCCGTCACCACTTTCGGCGAGTCGCATGGCCCGGCCATCGGCGCTGTCATCGACGGGTGCCCGCCCGGCATGACGCTGTCGGCAGAAGACATCCAGCCCGATCTGGACCGCCGCAAACCCGGCACCTCGCGCCACGTTACGCAGCGCAAGGAAGAAGACCTCGTCGAGATCCTCTCCGGCGTGTACGAAGGCAAGACCACGGGCACCCCGATCTGCCTCTTGATCCGCAATACCGACCAGCGCAGCAAGGATTACAGCAACATCGCCGAGACCTTCCGTCCCGGCCACGCCGATTACACCTACTGGCACAAATACGGCATCCGCGATCCGCGCGGCGGCGGCCGTTCTTCCGCCCGTTTGACGGCACCGACAGTGGCTGCAGGCGCCGTCGCCAAGAAGTGGCTGCGAGAGAAGTTCGGCGTTGAGATTCACGGCTTCATGTCGCAACTGGGCGATATCCAGATCCCCTTCATGGACTGGAACGAGGTGCCGAACAACCCGTTCTTCGCGCCGAACGCCGAGATCGTTCCCGAGCTGGAAACCTATATGGATGCCCTGCGCAAGGACGGCGATTCCGTCGGCGCGCGCATTGAGGTGGTGGCTACCGGTGTGCCGGTCGGCTGGGGCGAACCGCTGTTCGACCGGCTGGACGCAGACATCGCCCACGCCATGATGGGCCTGAATGCGGTGAAGGGCGTTGAGATTGGTGCTGGTTTCCACGCAGTCAGCCAGCGCGGCTCCGAGCATGGCGACGAGCTGACGCCGGAGGGCTTCGTCGGTAACAACGCCGGCGGCATCCTGGGCGGGATTTCGACAGGGCAGGACATTTCCGTGTCGCTGGCGATCAAGCCGACATCGAGCATCCGCACGCCGCGCCGTTCGATCGACAAGGCGGGTGATCCGGCTGTGGTGGAGACGTTCGGCCGCCACGACCCGTGCGTCGGCATTCGTGCGACGCCAATCGCCGAGGCGCTGCTCGCGCTGGTGCTGATCGACCACGCGCTGCGCCATCGCGCGCAATGCGGTGATGTGTCGGTGCAGACGCCGGCCATTCCGGCAAAAGCTTCCTGAATCGATTCGCTCAGACAACAAAAAAGACGGCTTCAAGCCGTCTTTTTTGTTGGGCGCTCGCCCGGTACTTACATGCCGACGTAGTTCGGACCGCCACCGCCTTCCGGCGTGACCCACACGATGTTCTGCGTCGGGTCCTTGATGTCGCAGGTCTTGCAGTGCACGCAGTTCTGCGCGTTGATCTGCAGGCGCTCGGTGCCCTCATCGTTCTTGACGAACTCATACACGCCAGCCGGGCAGTAGCGCTGTTCGGGGCCGGCAAACTGCGTCAGGTTGATGCGCGTCGGTACGGTCGGATCCTTCAGCGTCAGGTGGGCCGGTTGGTTCTCTTCGTGGTTGGTGTTCGAGATGAACACCGACGACAGGCGATCGAACGTGATCTTGCCGTCCGGCTTCGGATACTCGATCTTCGGGCATTCCGATGCCGGCTTGAGCGACTGGTTATCCGACTTCGTGCCGTGCAGCGTCCAAGGCGGGTTGCTGACGCCAATCTTGGGCAGCAGCCACTGCTCGATGCCGGTCATGATCTTGCCCAGCGTCGGGCTCTTCTTGAACCACAGCTTGAAGTTGCGCGACTGGTCCAGTTCTTCCTTCAGCCAGCTCTGTTCGAAGGCTGCGGGGTAGGCAGACAGCTCGTCAGCGGAACGGCCGGCCGTCACGGCTTCGAACACCGCGTCGCCGCACATCATGCCGCTCTTGATGGCCGCGTGGCTGCCCTTGATGCGAGCGGCGTTCAGGTAGCCAGCATCGCAACCGACCAGCGCGCCACCTGGGAACACCGTTTTTGGCAGCGCTTGCGGCGTGCCGTTGTTGATGGCGCGGGCGCCGTAGCCGATGCGCTTGCCGCCTTCGATATGTGCCCGGATGGCCGGATGGGCCTTCCAGCGCTGCATTTCTTCGAACGGGCTCATCCACGGGTTCTTGTAGTCCAGCCCGATCACGAAGCCGAGCGTGACCTTGTTGTCTTCGAGGTGATACAGGAAGCCACCGCCAAAGGTGTCGTCTTCCATCGGCCAGCCTGCCGTGTGCACCACGAGACCGGGTTTGGCCTTGGCTGGATCGATTTCCCAGAGTTCCTTGATGCCGATGGCGAAAGTCTGGGGGTCCTTGCCTGCGGTGAGCTTGAACTTCTCCAGTAGCTGCCGGCCGAGATGGCCACGCGCGCCTTCCGCGAAGATGGTGTATTTGCCGAGCAGTTCCATGCCGAGCTGGAAGTTCTCGGTCGGCTCGCCATCTTTGCCGATGCCCATGTTGCCGGTGGCCACGCCGCGCACCGCACCCTTGTCGTCGTAAAGCACTTCTGCGGCAGCGAAACCGGGGAAGATTTCCACGCCCAGCGCTTCGGCCTGCGTGGCCATCCACTTGACCACGTTCGACAGCGAGACGACGTAGCAGCCGTCATTGTGGAAGTTGCGCGGCACGAGCCAGTCGGGCGTACGCTTGGCGTCGGTCTCGCTCAGGAAGAGCACGTCGTCGCCGGTGACCGCCTGGTTGAGCGGGGCGCCGTCAGCTTTCCAGTTCGGGATAAGTTCGTTGATGGCGCGCGGGTCCATCACCGCACCCGACAGAATGTGTGCACCGGGCTCGGAACCCTTTTCCAGCAGGACGACGGACACGTCCTTGCCCGTCTCCGCAGCCAGTTGCTTGATGCGAATTGCTGTCGCCAGGCCGGCGGGACCGCCGCCGACGACAACGACGTCATACTCCATGGACTCTCGCGGGCCGTATTGTTCGAGGAGCTGCTGCTGGTTCATAAGTGTCTCTTCGCTGCTTTTGGGACAGTTAGGGGCGTTTGCTTATTGGTATGACGGATTGCTGCATTAGAATTTTCCGCATTGTCCGGGACACGCCCGGATGCGGCAAGGAAAATTTCTGAACGATCGTTCGATTTTTTGCTAAGCTGCGCCCAAATCACACGCCGGTGTTGCTTCGGAGCAGCTCGGCGCATGTCGAACCAACACACGGGGAACACGCATCATGGGTTTGTCGATCAATCTGGAAGGCAAGGTCGCGCTGATCACGGGCGCATCCAGCGGCCTCGGAGCGCGCTTTGCACACACGCTGGCGGCCGCCGGCGCGAAGGTCGTGCTGGCCTCGCGCCGTGTCGAGCGCCTGAAAGAACTGCGCGCCGACATCGAATCGAAGGGCGGCAGCGCCCACGTCGTGCGCCTGGACGTGACGGATCCAGACAGCATCCGCGCCGCCATCGCGCACGCTGAAACGGAGGCAGGCACCATCGACATCCTTGTCAATAACTCGGGGGTGTCGACCACGCAGCGCATGGTGGACGTATCGCCCGACGACTTCGACTTCGTATTCGATACCAACACGCGCGGCGCCTTCTTTGTGGCACAGGAAACGGCCAAGCGCATGATTGCGCGCGCCAAGGGCGCCGAGAAGAACGGCTCGCCGCTGCCGCAGTCGCGCATCGTCAACATTGCCTCGGTGGCAGGGCTGAAGGTGCTGTCGCAGATTGGCGTGTATTGCATGAGCAAGGCGGCCGTGGTGCACATGACCAAGGCCATGGCGCTGGAGTGGGGCCGTTACGGCATCAATACCAACGCGATCTGCCCGGGCTATATCGATACCGAAATCAATCATCATCACTGGGAAACCGAACCCGGCCAGAAACTGGTGCAGATGCTGCCCCGCAAACGCGTCGGCAAGCCGGAAGACCTAGATGGCCTGATTCTGCTGTTGGCGTCGGATCAGTCGGACTTCATCAACGGTGCCGTCATCAACGCCGACGACGGCATGGTGTAAGACGTTGGGGCTTAATGCCCCATCAGCCGCTGCACAAGTTCGAGTGAGGTGTTGGCGGCGTACTTCTTCATCAACCGCGCGCGGTAGATTTCGACCGTGCGCGGGCTGATCTCCAACTGCTTGCCGATCTGCTTGCTGGTCTTGCCCTCGACCAGTTGCGCGGCGATGTCGCGTTCACGCGGCGTGAGCGCTGCCGTGACGGGGCGATGTGCTGACAGGTCTTCGAAGGTCCAGATGCCTTCGCCCAGCGGTTTCGCGCGGTCCAGCGCGCGGCCGGTGACGTGGCACCAGAACAGCTCGCCATTGGCGCGTTTCATGATGCGTTCATCGGAGTAGCTGCCGCGCGCATTCATGACGGGGATGATGCGCGCGCCGGTGCGCTCGTATTCATCGTGCGTCGGATAAAGCAGCTCGAACGACTGCCCGATCATCGTCGTGCGTGCGTGGCCGAAGATGCGTGCGGCTTCATCATTGACGTCGAGCATGACCCGCTCGCGGGACATCACCATGCCGACAGGGGCAAGCTGGAACGCAGTCTGATAGTCGAGGGCGGGCATATGTATTCGTACGTATTGCTGCGTCGCGCGACGCTTGCGTATTCTCGCCAGATTGTATCGTTACTATTTTCCGGCGCTGCATCGCACAAACCCCAACTGTGTGATCGGTCAAAACCCTGCCGGATTTGTTGGACCACCAAGGAAGGAGCACGCATGAACAAAATCTTCGCCAGCGCCAGCGAGGCGCTCGCGGGCGTCGTCAAGGACGGCCAGACCATCGCCGTGGGCGGCTTCGGCCTGTGCGGCATTCCGGAAGCGCTGATTGCCGCGCTGCGCGATTCGGGGGTCAAGGGCCTCACATGCATCTCCAACAACGCGGGCGTGGATGGCTTTGGCCTGGGCCTGCTGCTGGAAACCCGTCAGATCAAGAAGATGATTTCGTCCTACGTGGGCGAAAACAAGGAGTTCGAGCGCCAGTATCTGGCCGGCGAACTCGAGCTGGAATTCACCCCGCAAGGCACGCTGGCCGAAAAGCTGCGCGCTGGTGGCGCTGGCATCCCGGCGTTCTTCACCAAGACCGGCGTCGGCACGCTGGTCGCCGAGGGCAAGGAGCTGCGCGAGTTTGACGGCGAGACGTACGTCATGGAGCGCTCGCTGGTGCCCGATGTGGCGCTGGTGAAGGCGCAGGTGGCTGACAAGTCCGGCAATTTGCGGTTCAACCTGACCGCACGCAACTTCAACCCCGCTGCGGCTACGGCCGGCAAGATCTGCATCGTCGAAGTCGAAGAGATCGTTGAAGTGGGCGATTTGGCACCGGACGACATTCATCTGCCGGGTATCTACGTGCACCGCATCGTGCTGAATGCCACGCCCGAGAAGCGCATCGAAAAGCGCACCATCCGAGCAGCCAACTAAGGAGACCGACATGGCCTGGACACAAGACCAAATGGCGGCGCGCGCTGCCCAGGAGTTGCAAGACGGCTTCTACGTCAACCTCGGCATCGGCATCCCGACGCTGGTTGCCAATCACACCGGCGACAAGGAAGTCTGGCTGCAAAGCGAAAACGGCATGCTGGGCATCGGCCCGTTCCCCACGGAAGACGAAGTGGATGCCGACCTGATCAACGCAGGCAAGCAGACCGTGACCACACTGCCCGGCAGCGCCATCTTCGGCAGCGACCAGAGCTTTGCGATGATTCGCGGCGGCAAGATCAACCTGTCGATTCTGGGTGCGATGCAGGTAAGCGAGACGGGCGATCTGGCCAACTGGATGATCCCCGGCAAGATGGTCAAGGGCATGGGCGGCGCGATGGACCTCGTGGCCGGTGTCAAGCGCGTGATCGTGCTGATGGAGCACACCGCCAAGAAAAAGGACGGCACTGAAGACCTGAAGCTGCTGCCTAAGTGCACGCTGCCGCTGACCGGCGTGGGTGTGGTCGATCGCATCATTACGGACCTTGGCGTGATCGACGTGACCGCGCAGGGCCTGAAGCTGATCGAAACCGCGCCGGGCGTTTCGCGCGAAGAGATCCAGGCCAAGACTGGCGTCAACCTGCTGTAATTCGGAGACCGCAATGCTGCAAGGAAAAACTGCCCTGGTTACGGGCTCGACCAGCGGGATCGGTCTGGGCATCGCCTGCTCGCTAGCCGCGCAGGGCGCCAACATCATCATCAACGGCTTTGGCGATGTTGAAGCGCCCAAGGCGCAGATCGCGGCCGCCGGCAAGAACGCCATCCGCATCGGATACCACGGCGCCGACATGAGCAAGCCGGCCGAGATCGAAGCGATGTTCGCCTATGCCGACACCGAGTTCGGCGGTGTGGACATCCTCGTCAACAATGCCGGCATCCAGTACGTGGCCAATGTCGAGGATTTCCCGACCGAGCGTTGGGACGCCATCATCGCCATCAACCTCACCTCGGCTTTCCACACGACGCGGCTTGCCGTGCCGGGCATGAAGCGCAAGAACTGGGGCCGCATCATCAACATCGCTTCGGCGCATGGGTTGGTGGCATCGGCGCAGAAGTCGGCGTATGTTGCGGCCAAGCACGGTATCGTCGGCTTCACCAAATCGGTGGCGCTGGAGACGGCGCAGACGGGCATCACGTCCAACGCGATCTGTCCGGGCTGGGTGCTGACACCGCTGGTGCAGAAACAGATCGATGCGCGCGCCGAGAAGGAAGGCCTGTCCGCAGTCGAAGCCAAGAAGGATCTGCTGATGGAAAAGCAGCCCTCGGGCGAATTCGTCACGCCTGACCAGCTCGGTGCGCTGGCGGTGTTCCTGTGCAGCGATGCGGCCGAACAGGTGCGCGGCGTGGCGTGGAACATGGATGGTGGCTGGGTCGCGCAGTAAGCCGATCTGCTTCAGAAAAAGCCTCGCTTCGGCGGGGCTTTTTTGTTTGGGATGGACGGTGCATGTCTGCTGCACCGCCGCATGCTTGCGGGCCCGCGTACAATCAGGCTTCGCTGTCTCCGTCATTCCTATGTAGGAGTTGTTCATGCCAGTTTCGCCGCGCCTTGCTTTCGTGCAGTGCCTGAGCCCGTCCGGCTTGCACCGGATGGCGTATCACGAGTGGGGCGATGCGCAGAATCCGCGAGTGCTGGTCTGCGTGCATGGCCTCTCGCGCACCGGGCGCGATTTCGACGTGCTGGCGCAGGCGCTGTGCAACGACTATCGCGTCATCTGTCCCGATGTGGTGGGTCGGGGGCGCTCCGATTGGCTGGCCGATCCGAAAGGTTACGTGCTGCCGCAGTACGCGTCCGACATGGTCACGTTGCTCGCGCGCGTGAATGCCGAGTCTGTCGACTGGTTTGGTACCTCGATGGGTGGCCTGATCGGCATTGGCTTGGCAGGCTTGCCGCAGTCGCCGATTCGCAAGCTGCTGCTCAACGATGTAGGCCCGCGGGTGACGGAGTCGTCGTTGACGCGCATTGGCGCTTACCTCGGTCTGAATGTCCGCTTCAAGACCTTCGATGAAGGATTGGCGTACCTCAAGACGATCAGCGCATCATTCGGCCCCCACACGCCGGAGCAATGGCGTGCGTTGAATACCGCGATCCTGAAACCGCAGGGCGGCGAGTGGATCCTGCATTACGATCCGCGCCTCGCCGAGCCCTTCAAGAACACCACGCCCGACATGATCGCTGCCGGCGAAGCCACGCTGTGGAAGTTGTTTGAGGCGATTCCCGGCGAGGTGCTGGTGGTGCGCGGCGCGCATTCCGATCTGCTTACGCGCGAGACCGTCGAGGCCATGATGCAGCGTGGCCAACATGTGAACACGATTGAAATCCCTGACGTGGGCCACGCGCCGACCTTCATCCAGCCGGATCAGGTGGCGATCGCCCGCAAGTTCTTCCTCGGTCAATGACCGTTTGTCCGACCCCATTCGATTTGCAAGATGAGCACTGAATTGAAGCGCTACAACGTCGAACATCGCTATTCCGACGCAGCCGTCTACAACGGCGTCGTCTACGTGGCAGGGCAGGTGCCTGAGACCACGCTCGACGCAGGCATTGCCGAGCAGACGGCGGAAGTGCTCGCCATCATCGATCGCGTGCTGGCCGCCAACGGCAGCGACAAGACGCGCATCCTGATGTGCCAGATCTTCCTGAAAGACATCAGCGAGATTGGCGAGATGAACAAGGTGTGGGACCAGTGGGTCGCCGCCGATTCGAAGAACTCGCCGCCGCGCGCCACCGTTGAGGCCGCGCTGGCCAATCCGAAGTACCGCATCGAAATCGTCGTGACGGCCGCGCAGAAGAACTGAGCCCGTCGCCCAACAGGCGAGACGCAAGCAGGACGCATCATGGAGAACAAGACCGAACGGCCGGCCGAGGGGGCCGGATCGACGGCAGAGCAGGTCGCCCGGGCGATCGAATATCTCGCGGCGAATGCCGCAGACAGCGTCACGCTGACCGGCGAGCCGCTGGAGTCGCACGCGCGCGGCACGATCGCCATCCTGGAAGCGCTGCGCGTCGACACGCCATCGTTGCAGGCGGCTGCACTGTTCCTGTTGCCCACGCTGGCAATGGACAACGAAAAGGCGCTCGAGCCCGCATTCGGCGCCGAGGTCGTCAAGCTCGTGCACGATGTGCGGCAACTGCTGCGCATTGGCGCAATTGCCGGCCTCGTCAGCCCGACCGATGCCAGCATCACGCGCAAGAACGAAGCGGAAGCGCGCCGCGCGCAGGTCGAGGCGCTGCGCAAGATGTTGCTCGCGTTCGCGCAAGATATTCGCGTGGTGTTGATCCGGCTGGCGTCGCGGCTGCAGTCGCTGCGCTGGCTCGCGCAGACGAAACGCCCGGCGCCGGAAGGCATGGCGCGCGAAACGCTGGACATCTACGCCCCGCTCGCAAACCGCCTGGGCATCTGGCAGCTGAAGTGGGAGCTTGAAGACCTCGGCTTCCGCTTTGAGGATCCGGATACCTACAAGCGTATCGCCCGCCTGCTGGATGAAAAACGCATCGAGCGCGAGAAGTTCATTGGCCAGGCCATCGAGCAACTCCAAAAGACCTTGCACGATGCCGGTATTCAGGCCGAGGTCAGCGGCCGGCCCAAGCACATCTACAGCATCTGGAAAAAGATGCGCGGCAAGGAACTCGACTTTGCCGATCTGTACGATGTGCGCGCCTTCCGTGTCATCGTGGACGACATCAAGGATTGCTACACGGTGCTCGGTTTCGTGCATCACATGTGGCAGCCGATCCCGAAGGAATTCGATGACTACATCTCGCGCCCGAAGGCCAATGGCTACATGTCGCTGCATACGGTGGTGATCGGCGATGACGGTCGCGCGCTCGAGGTGCAGATCCGCACGCGCGAGATGCACCACTTTGCCGAGTACGGCGTGGCCGCGCACTGGCGCTACAAGGAGGCCGGCAGCAAAGGCTACGCCGGGCAGTTCTCCGCCAGCGAGCGCTACGACGAGAAGATCGCGTGGCTGCGCCAGTTGCTCGCCTGGAAAGATGACGCCGAGCACACCGTCGCGCACGAGGATTCCCCGTGGGAGCAACTCAAGCACACCGAGCTGGATGACCACATCTACGTGCTGACGCCCCAGGCGCGCGTGATCGCGTTGCCGCAAGGCGCAACGCCGGTCGATTTCGCCTACTACCTGCACAGCGATCTCGGCCACCGCTGCCGCGGCGCGCGCGTCGACGGCACGATGGTGCCGCTGAACACGCCGCTCAAGAACGGCCAGACCGTCGAGATCGTCACCGTTAAGCAGGGCGGGCCGTCGCGCGATTGGCTCAACACCGAGCTGCACTATCTTGTCAGCCCGCGTGCCCGGACGAAAGTGCGTGCGTGGTTCAACGCGATGGAGCTGGAGGAGACGCTCGCGCAGGGCCGGGCACTCATCGACAAGACACTGCAGCGCGAGGGCAAGACCGCCGTCAACCTGGAAGAGTTGGCCGCCAAGCTCGGCTACAAGACGTCGGATGATCTCTATGCCGTGGTCGCCAAGGACGAGTTGAGCCTGCGCCGCATCGAGGCCGTATTGCGCTCCGATGGGGCGCCGCCGCCGGCGCCCGTGGATGACGAAGCGGCCTTCACGAAGAAGAGCCGCGCCACCAGCGTTGCTCGTGGCGCCAAGAGTGGCGTGCTGGTGGTGGGCGTCGATTCACTCCTCACGCAGATGTCGCGTTGCTGCAAGCCTGCGCCCCCGGACCCAATCGTCGGCTTTGTCACACGCGGGCGTGGCGTATCGATCCACCGGCAGAGCTGTGCGACGTTTCAGCAGTTGGCTGCCCGGGCTCCTGGCCGTGTCATCCAGACGGAGTGGGGCCAACGCAGCGATTCGGTCTATCCGATCGACATCCAGGTCGAGGCGCTGGACCGGCAGGGCTTGTTGCGCGACATCTCGGAAATCCTCTCGCGCGAGAAGATCAACGTGACCGGCGTGCGCACGCTGTCGAGCAAGGGCGTTGCGAAAATGCAGTTCACCGCAGAGGTATCAGAGGCGACACAACTGCAGCGCGCGCTGACTTTGATCGAAGAAGTGCAAGGGGTGTTGACAGCCCGGCGGAAGTGACGGTATAGTTTCGTTCTTCGGCAGGCTCGTAGCTCAGCTGGTTAGAGCACCACCTTGACATGGTGGGGGTCGTTGGTTCGAGTCCAATCGAGCCTACCAACGCATTTGGCAGGGCGCGTCGGGTAGGATGTCCAAGCCGTCATCCTCGCAATTCCCGGGCTTGTCCCGTACAACTGAACACAAGGCGAAATATGATTCAGGCACCGCGAACTACAACCGCTTCGGAGCGACAGTAGTCAAGGTGCGTTTTTCGCCCTTTGCGGTCTGCCCAAGCGGTGGATGGCGCAAATGAAAACGCGGCTTTGGCCGCGTTTTTTTTTCGTCCGCAGTTTCGTGTCACGCGTGGCGATCAAGCTGAAAGCGCTTCGAAGCATTCGATTCGACAACCTGCTGCGCCGACTTGGCGCGGCGCACGACAGAATAACGACCGCTGCGCATCTCTGAAGCCGGAAATGCGCAACGGTGACTCCACAGGAGCAAGCATGATCGCAATCACGTTGCCGGATGGTTCCCGGCGTGAGTTTCCCGGCCCCGTGACCGTGGCTGAAGTGGCGCAGAGCATCGGTGCGGGCCTCGCCAAGGCTGCGCTGGCTGGTCGCGTAGACGGTCAGATGGTCGACACGAGCTTCTCGATCGATCGCGATGCGAAGCTCGCCATCATCACAGACAAGGACGCCGACGGCGTCGACGTGATCCGTCACTCCACGGCGCACTTGTTGGCCTACGCCGTCAAGGAGCTGTATCCGGACGCGCAGGTCACCATCGGCCCGGTCATCGAAAACGGCTTTTATTACGACTTCGCCTACAAGCGGCCCTTCACGCCGGAAGATCTCGTCGCCATCGAAAAGAAGATGACGGAGCTCGCCAAGAAGGACGAGAAGGTCACACGTGAAGTGCTGAGCCGCGACGAAGCCGTCAAACTGTTCCAGGGCATGGGCGAGAAGTACAAGGCCGAGATCATCGCCTCCATTCCGGAAGATCAGGAGATTGGCCTGTACCGCGAGGGCAACTTCGTCGACCTTTGCCGCGGCCCGCACGTGCCATCCACGGGCAAGCTCAAGGTCTTTAAGCTGATGAAGGTGGCGGGCGCGTATTGGCGCGGGGACCACAACAACGAGATGCTCCAGCGCATCTACGGCACGGCCTGGGCCAAGAAGGAAGACCAGGAAGCCTACCTGCGCATGCTGGAAGAGGCTGAAAAGCGTGACCACCGCAAGCTCGGCCGCGAACTCGACCTGTTCCACATCGACGAGTACTCGCCTGGCACGGTGTTCTGGCATCCGAAGGGCTGGACGCTCTGGCAGGAGATCGAGCAGTACATGCGTCGCGTGTATCGCGAGAACGGCTACCAGGAAGTGAAGGGGCCGCAGATTCTCGACAAGACGCTGTGGGAGAAGACCGGCCACTGGGACAAGTACCGCGAGAACATGTTCATCACGGAATCGGAAAAGCGCGAATACGCGCTCAAGCCGATGAACTGCCCCGGCCACATCCTCATCTACAAGCAGGGCATCAAGAGCTACCGCGATCTGCCGCTACGCTTCGGCGAGTTTGGCGCATGCCACCGCAACGAGCCTTCGGGTGGCCTGCACGGCATCATGCGCGTACGCGGCTTCACGCAGGACGATGGTCACATCTTCTGTACGGAAGACATGATCCAGGCCGAGGTGACGGCGTTCACGACGCTCCTGCAGAAGGTCTACAAGGACTTCGGCTTTACCGAGATTCTCTACAAGCTGTCGACGCGTCCGGAAAAGCGCATCGGCACTGAAGAAAGCTGGGACCGTGCCGAGGCTGCGTTGGCCGAGGGCTTGCGTGCGTCGGGTTGCGAATTCGAGTACCTGCCGGGCGAGGGCGCGTTCTACGGCCCGAAAATCGAATATGTGCTCAAAGATGCGCTCGGCCGCCAGTGGCAGTGCGGCACGATCCAGGTCGACCCGAACTTGCCGGAGCGCCTGGACGCCGAGTTTGTAGGCGAGGATGGCGCACGCCATCGCCCCATCATGCTGCACCGGGCCATCGTCGGCAGCCTGGAGCGCTTTATCGGTATCTTGATCGAGCAATATGCCGGAGCGCTGCCGACGTGGCTTTCGCCCGTGCAGGTTGCGGTTCTCAGTATTACCGATTCGCACGCCGAATACGCCCAATCCGTTGCGCAATCCCTGCAAAAACAAGGATTTAGGGCGGTCGTTGATTTGCGGAATGAGAAGATTGGGTATAAAATCCGCGAGCATTCCGTGCAGAAGGTCCCATACCAGGTTGTGGTTGGCGACAAAGAGCGGGATGAAAATCAGGTGGCCGTGCGTGCCCGTGGCAACGTCGATCTAGGCTCCATGCCGCTGTCGGCGTTCGTTGAGCGACTGCAGAACGATCTCGCCAACAAGTCATGAGCTGGGCACGGCCTGTTTTTTTGATTCTTCGAGGACATCAACATCGCTACTGAGAAATCTCACCGCATCAACCGCGAGATCAGCGCACCGGAAGTCCGGCTGACCGGGGTTGAGGGGGAAGCGCTCGGCATCGTCAAGCTGTTCGACGCACTGCGTCTGGCAGAAGAGAAAGACGTCGACCTGGTCGAGATCGCGCCGACTGCGCAGCCGCCCGTCTGCCGCCTGATGGACTATGGCAAGTTCAAGTATCAGGAACAGAAGAAGGCCCACGACGCCAAGTTGAAGCAGAAGGTTATCCAGGTGAAGGAAGTCAAGTTCCGCCCTGGCACCGACGACAACGACTACGGCGTTAAGCTGCGCAACGCAACGCGTTTCCTGGAGGATGGTGACAGGGTCAAGGTTACCTTGCGCTTCCGCGGCCGCGAAATGGCTCACCAGGAACTCGGCATGCGCGTGCTGGAGCGTATCAAGACTGACCTGGAGGAGTTCGGCCAGGTTGAGCAGATGCCGAAGATGGAGGGGCGCCAGGCAGTGATGATGTTGGCACCCAAGAAGAAAAAGTAATGCAGTGGTGGCCGGACGTTTCCGGCTGCGCTGAGCAGGTTCCAGACGGAAACGTCGGAAAACGCGGCAGGTCTCAAAGCCTGCAGCGATACAACAAGTGAGCCCGGGTCTTGCAAGTGTCGGCGCCAGCCGTCCACCTGGCTTCATGTCAAAAGCGGAGTTGTTCCATGCCGAAGATGAAGACGAAGAAAAGCGCCTCCAAGCGCTTTACTGCCCGTCCTGGTGGCACGATCAAACGTGGCCAAGCCTTCAAGCGTCACATCCTGACCAAGAAGACCACCAAGAACAAGCGTCACCTGCGCGGTACCGAGGGCGTCCATGAGACGAACCTGAAGTCCGTTCGCGCAATGATGCCGTACGCCTAACCCTAACTAACTACGAAAGGAGCATTTCATGCCTCGAGTAAAACGTGGGGTCACAGCGCGGGCCCGTCATAAGAAGGTTATCAGCGCAGCCAAGGGTTACCGCGGCCGCCGCAATAACGTCTATCGCATCGCCAAGCAGGCGGTCATGCGTGCTGGCCAGTACGCCTACCGCGATCGTCGTAACAAGAAGCGTGTGTTCCGCGCGCTCTGGATTGCACGTATCAACGCTGGCGCACGCGAGCATGGTCTGACCTACAGCAAGTTCATGAACGGCCTGAAGAAGGCGTCCATCGAGCTGGACCGCAAGGTGCTGTCGGACATGGCCATTCACGACAAGGTGGCTTTTGCTGCCATCGTGAACCAGGTGAAAGCCAACGTCGCCTGAGTTGGATTGGCCGGGCGGGCTGCTGGAATTGCCCAGTGACTTTGCCGGCTGATCACCCTGACGGGGCTCTCACCGAGCCCCGTTTTTTATTCCGCGCATTTCGCGGACCCGAATCACCCGAATTTTTTCGCTCGCCTTCCCATGTCACTGGATCTGGATCAAGTCGTCGTCGATGCCCAAAACGCGTTTGCCTCTGTGGAGGACAACGCCTCGCTGGAAAACGAGAAAGCACGCTTTCTCGGTAAGTCTGGCGTGCTGACCGACTTGCTCAAAGGCTTGGGCAAGCTCGATCCGGAGACGCGCAAGTCCGAAGGCGCGCGCATCAACCAGGCCAAGAGCCGCGTTGAAGAGGCGCTGACCGCCCGCCGCCAGGCGCTGGCCGATGCGCTGATGAACGCCCGTCTGGCCGCCGAGGCGATCGACGTGACGCTGCCCGGCCGCGATGTGGCCGAGGGCAGCCTGCACCCGGTGATGAACACCTGGGAGCGCGTCGCCAAGATCTTCGGCTCGATCGGTTTCGATGTGGCTGACGGCCCCGAAATCGAATCGGACTGGATGAACTTCACTGCGTTGAACAACCCGGACAACCATCCGGCGCGCTCGATGCAGGACACCTTCTACATCGATGGCCGCGACAGCGAAGACAAGCTCTTGCTGCTGCGCACGCACACCAGCCCGATGCAGGTGCGTTACGCCCGCATGCACGTTGAGAAATACAAGCACCTCGACCGCATTCCGCCCATCAAGGTCATCGCGCCGGGCCGCACGTACCGCGTCGACAGCGACGCTACGCACTCGCCGATGTTCCATCAGGTCGAAGGCCTCTGGATTGCCGACAACATCAGCTTCGCAGACCTGAAGGGCGTCTATGCCGACTTCCTGCGCAACTTCTTCGAGCGGGACGACATCCAGGTGCGTTTCCGCCCGTCGTATTTCCCGTTCACCGAACCGTCGGCCGAGATCGACATGGCGTTCGGCAACGGCAAATGGCTGGAGATTTCCGGTTCCGGCCAGGTGCACCCGACCGTGGTGCGCAACATGGGCCTGGACCCTGAGCGCTACATCGGCTTTGCGTTCGGCTCCGGCCTGGAGCGCCTGACGATGCTGCGCTATGGCATCAACGACCTGCGCCTGTTCTTCGAGGGCGATGTGCGTTTCCTGCGCCAGTTCGCGTAAGCGCCGAGCGCTCGCACTGGTACCTCGTCGCCCCGTTAATCGAATTTCTTTTCTGTCGCGCCATGCAATTTCCGGAATCCTGGCTTCGCAGTTTCGTCAATCCGTCGATCACCACGGATGAGCTCTCCCATCGCCTGACGATGGCGGGTCTCGAGGTGGAAGAGGTCGACCCCGTTGCTCCGCCGTTCTCGCAGATCGTTGTCGGCCGTGTGGTCGAGGTGAACAAACACCCGGATGCCGATCGCCTGAACGTCTGCAAGGTCGATGCGGGTACGGGCGAGCTGCTGCAGATCGTCTGCGGCGCGCCGAACGTGTCGGTGGGCATCAAGGTGCCGTGCGCGATGGTCGGTGCCGAGCTGCCGCCTGGCGAAGATGGCAAGCCGTTCAAGATCAAGATCGGCAAGCTGCGCGGCGTGGAGAGCTACGGCATGCTGTGTTCGGCGCGCGAGCTGAAGCTGTCGGAAGATCACGGCGGTCTGCTGATCCTGCCGGAAGACACACCGGTCGGCGAAGACATCCGCAAGGTGCTGGATCTGGATGACCAGATCTTCATCATCAAACTCACACCCAACAAGGCGGATTGCCTGTCGATCCATGGGGTGGCGCGCGAAGTGTCCGCGCTGACGGGCGCCCCCATCACTGTGCCGTCGATGGCGCCCGTGGCGGTGACGCTCGCTGACAAGCTGCCGGTCAAGGTGGAAGCACCGGACCTGTGCGGTCGCTTTTCGGGTCGCATCATTCGCGGCGTGAACGCGCACGCGAAGACGCCGGCCTGGATGGTCTCGCGCATCGAGCGCGCGGGCATGCGCAGCGTGTCGGCGTTGGTTGATATTTCGAACTACGTGATGCTGGAGCTAGGCCGTCCGTCGCACGTGTTCGACCTGGACAAGATCCACGGCGGCCTGACGGTGCGCTGGGGCAAGGCTGGCGAACAACTGAAACTGCTCAACGGCGACACCATCACCGTCGACGAAAAGGTCGGCGTGATCTCGGACGAGCAGGCCATCGAAAGCCTTGCCGGCATCATGGGCGGCGACAAGACGGCCGTCACGCTCGATACCCAGAACATCTATGTCGAAGCCGCATTCTGGTGGCCGGAAGCCATCCAAGGCCGTGCGCGCCGCTACAACTTCTCGACCGATGCCGGCCATCGCTTCGAGCGCGGCGTTGACTATGCGACCACCGTTGAACACATCGAACGCATCAGTGCGCTGATCCTCGAAATCTGCGGCGGCCAGGCTGGCCCGATCGACGATCAAATCGTCAATCTGCCCAAGCGCGAGCCGGTGCGCATGCGCGTCGCACGTGCTGCACGTGTGCTCGGTATTCCGCTGTCGCACGACGTTGTGGCAGACGTGTTCGAGCGCCTCGGCCTCACGTTCAGCGTGGACGGCGATGTGTTCATCGTCGAGCCGCCGTCGTATCGCTTCGACCTGGAGATCGAGGAAGACCTGATCGAAGAGGTCGCCCGCATCTACGGCTTCGAGCAGATTCCCGCCAAGCCGCCAGTGGCCGAGAGCGCGATGCGCCCGACCGACGAGGCGCGCCGCACCATGCACGACGTGCGTCATGCTGTGGCCGCGCGCGATTACCACGAGGTCGTCAACTTCGCCTTTGTCGAAGGCGAGTGGGAGGCCGACTTTGCCGGCAACACCAACCCGATTCCGCTGCTGAACCCGATTGCCAGCCAGTACTCGGTGATGCGCAGCACGCTTATCGGCGGCTTGCTCGACAAGGTCCGCTACAACGTGAACCGCAAGGCTTCGCGCGTGCGCATGTTCGAGGTGGGGCGCGTGTTCCACCGCGATGCGAGTGTCGCCGACGGTGGCCTGTCGATCGCAGGCTACGCACAACCGATGATGGCGGGCGGCATTGCGTATGGTCCGTCCAAGGAAGAGCAGTGGGGCGTGCAGGCACGTCCGGTTGATTTCTTCGATGTGAAGGGCGATGTCGAGTCTCTGCTGTGGCCGCTGCAGGCGCGCTTTGAGCGGGCCGAACATCCTGCGCTGCATCCAGGCCGCTCGGCGCGCATAGTGCTGAATGGCCGTGCCGTCGGCTGGATTGGTGAGCTGCATCCGCGTTGGCTGCAGAAGTACGATTTGGCGACCGCGCCGGTGGTGTGGGAAGTCGAGCTCGATGCCATTACCGCAGTAGGCCTGCCGAAGTATCGTGAAGTGCCGCGCGTGCCGGCCGTGACGCGCGACATCGCGCTGGTCGTGCGCCAGGATGTGGCGGTGCAGGACCTGGTCGACACGTTCGAGAAGGCGGCTGTCGGCACCCCATGGCAGCGTTATCTGCAGGGCGTTGTGCTGTTCGATGAGTTCCGTCCGAAGGCCGCCACCGCTGCCATTGGGGCGCAGGAGAAAAGCCTTGCCTTCAGAATTACGTTGCAAGATACTGACAGCACCCTTCAGGACGACATTGTCGAGGCCGCCACACAGCAATTGATTCGAGCGGCCGGCGATGCATTCGGCGCGCGCCTGCGCGCCTGACGTCTCAGACGTCCGCACTGCGCTAGAGACCGCTCGAACGAACCTCCGCATTCGGATCGAATACGCTAAGCGAATCCTATGAACGATCAACACGCGCCAGCGTTGGCGGCATCCTTGGGCGACTCGCTCGGTTCTTCTTCGGCAGCATTGGCCGACGCACGTGATGCGCGCGGTCAGGACGTGCCGACGCTTACCAAAGCCGAGCTTGCCGAGATGCTGTTCGAGCAGGTCGGCTTGAACAAGCGTGAGTCGAAGGACATGGTCGAGGCGTTTTTCGACGTGATTCGCGAGGCGCTCGAACAGGGCGACAGTGTCAAGCTGTCCGGCTTCGGTAACTTCCAGTTGCGCGACAAGCCGCAGCGTCCGGGGCGAAATCCAAAGACAGGGGAGATCATCCCCATCACCGCGCGTCGCGTCGTGACGTTCCACGCCAGTCAGAAGCTCAAGGCGCTCGTTGAAGAGCGCGTCGAGCCGCTGCCTGTCGACATCGCGTAATTCTGCTGCGTGATCTCGTTTAGCCGTCTGTTCAATCCGTTTCTCTCGCCAGCCCTGTAGTTCAGCCCTGTATGGCCGCCGATAAACACACGGAGCGGGTCAACCTGCCGCCGATTCCTGCCAAACGCTACTTCACCATTGGGGAAGTGAGCGACCTGTGCGCCGTCAAGCCGCACGTGCTGCGCTATTGGGAGCAGGAGTTCACACAGCTCAAGCCCGTCAAGCGACGCGGCAATCGGCGTTACTACCAGCATCATGAAGTGCTGCTGATCCGGCGTATTCGCGAGTTGCTGTACGAGCAGGGTTTCACGATCAATGGCGCGCGGAACAGGCTGGACGAGTTGCGGCATGGCGTGGCTGCCGCGTCGCCGGTCGAGGCCGATGAGCAGGAAATGGAAGCCGCGGCGCCGATCTCCGCCGCTGCGAGTGGTTCGGTTGATGTTCAGAGCTTGCGGCGTGAGCTGTCGGCCGTGTTGGAAGTGCTGCGTACCGACCAGCCATAAGCCGATATTGCAGACAAGAAGCGCGCAGATAGAAACGAAAAAGCCCGCGTAACGTGATCCGTTACGCGGGCTTTTGTTTTGGTCGGGGCGAGAGGATTTGAACCTCCGACCACCTGCACCCCATGTAGGTAGGCAATCAGTCACAAAGCCGCGCCAGTCAACGGTTCTTGGGAAAACTGTCCAATATCGTGCTTAATTCTTAAGCACGTAGCCACGCGGCTTTCCGGCACGTCGGATGGGTCATATTGGACAGAATTTCAGGCCGCCGGCAGCGTAAGACGGACGTTTGAAACCGGCACGTCGCGTTGCTTGATGTAGCCCTCGGTCGTCGCTCGATCGGTGTGCGCGCCTGCGATCTGCAGTTCGTCGATGTCGTACCCGGCGCGCTTGGCGTCGGTCAGTGCCTGGGCGCGGATGTCTTTGATCGTGTAGCCGGTGTCTGTCAGGCCGGCGCGGGCTTTGGCATCGTTCCATGCATCGCGGCAGGCGCCCGCCGTCCTCGGCTTGCCGTTTTTGTCTCGCACCACATAATCGCCGCCGATGGGCTCGATTTTCTTGGCCCGCTTCAGCACTTCCTCAATCTCGGGCGTGAGGGGCCAGTCTACGGCCTCGCCGCTGCTGTCTTCTGTCTTGCTAGGCACGAAGCGGATCAGCTTTCGCTTGGCATCGATGTCTGCCCAGCGGAGGTTGCGGATCTCGGTTGAGCGCTGGCACGTCAGGTAACAGAGGTCGACGAACACTTGCATCATCGGGCCGGTCGGCGTCTTCTTACCGTCGGCGGCCACGGTGAGCGCTTCGCGGATGGCGACGAAGTGCTCTGGCCGGATGTAGACCTTGCGCACCTTCGGTTTTTTCACCTTGATCTCCCGCACTGGGTTGATCTCGATGTGTTTCTTGCGCACCGCCCAGGAAAAGAACGACTGTAGCCACGCCTTCATGGCCCTCTGCGTGCTTAGCTTGTCGCCCCAGTTGCTGGTCAGAAATTCTTCGCACGCCTCGACGTCCACCAGCTCGATGTCGAAGTTGGCAAAGGCCGTGCGTACCACCTCGCCGCGGCGTTCCCACTCGGCCCGATACGATGCCGCGTAGCCGGCCACGTGTTGGTCCATGTAGATGCGCACGAGGCGCGGCATGGTGCGCTCGCCAACGTCGATCGACACCTTGCGCTTCTCTTCTGCCAGGCGCTCGTACATGCGCGTCTCGCCCTCGTCGATCCGGCAGAGCTTGATCCATTTCTGATCGTTCGGCCGGACCCAATGGAAGCTGCCGTTGCGCTTGTAGACGCGGCTCGGTAGCCCGTCGGGCTTGGTGCGGCGGCGTGCGTTCATGCTGCCCTGCTAACGCGCACGAGTTTGGGCCGTGCCACCGCATGCGCGTCATGCGTTGGTGTAACGCCACCGGCGCGCCGGGCCTGCATGATCTCGTAGGCTCCCCACGTCAGGGTCAGGCTGCCGTCGGCGCTCTGCACGGGCCTCACACCGAAGTTCATCAAGAACCAGCGCACACGCGCTGCGTTCTGCTTCAGTTTGGTCACTCGGTATAGGTCGGCTTCGGTCATCAATCGTTGGTTCATGATGTGCTCCGTGTGCGGCCGGGGCGTTTCGATGATTCGTGCTGCTGCGTTGGTCATTTGTTGCCGGTGTTACGATGTTCCAAATAGCGGGAGGTGTAGATGGCGTACTACGGCATTACCCACGCGCGTATTGACGACGCAACGGGGCGTGCAACCCATGTTCGCTATGCGCTGATCAACCCACAGACGAACTCGTGGGGATCTCCATTTGCAGATGTAGACATCGACCAGATCATCATGCTTCTTATGAGCGGTGATCATGTCTACGCGCTCCACACCATCCAAGGGCTCAGAGTGCCCGGCCCGAAAGTGGGTGTCGTTGTTGGCGACAGCGGCTATGAGTGGATCGAGGTCGAGGCGCCTGAAAAGCACGAAGGGCGGTTGCTTCGCGATCTGCCTGCTATGTAGGTTCTTCTTCAGTAACCTCGTCAGTGCCGCTTGGCCCGTTGAAGTCATTGACCTACCCGGATAGAGGCGGCGAGCAGTTGTTCACGTGCATTCAATAAAGCCCGGTAGGTGCGAGGGCCGTGGCATCCATGCTCGATGCACCATGTCAGCTCGGCCAGCGCTTCAGGCTCGCCCGTCTTCGGCGCGGCCTGCTCCTCAACCATTTTGTTGACCTCAACAGAATGGTCGGTAACAACCGGCTCGGCGGTCGGGGTGGGGCTGCGTGCAAGCGCGGACGCGATCTGCAGCAGTGCCGTCCGATACCGTCCCATCGTTTGGAACGTGGCGGCAAAGCCATCATCTGCGATCAGTGCGCGCAGCTTTGCGAGCTCCGTCGACCCGGCCGGGGGATTGAGCGTGCCTTCCTTCGGGCTTTCCGTGGCCGACATCACAACGCTCCCCGCTTCGGCCGAACAGCGCCGTTGATCTTCTGCATACCCATCCGGCGCCCACCACGGCGCGCGGCCTGCATGACTTCCTGACACGAGCGGTGCGTTTTGACGGCGCCGTCGAGATCTCGTGCGCAGGGGATGCTGATGCTCTCCCACACGACAACGCCGTCGACGCGCAGGGTGTAGCTGCAATGCAGCGAGCCGGGCACGGGGCGGCGTTGCACGTCGTGCTTGCCGATGCGGAGGGTGGCGGGGGTACGGTTCACTATGCGATGCATGGTTGGTCTCCGTTGCGGCTGGTCAGTCGTCGAAGTCGCCTGCAGCCAGTTTCTTGAGGTCGACCCACACGCGGCGGGTCGTGCGAATGCGCGGGTGGGTGCGGGCGTGCGCGGATGCCTCGATGGCGGTGCGGACGGGGCCCGCGGCCAGGGCCTGCGCGTCGGTGCAGATGAGGCGCAGCTTGTTGCGCTCGGCGAGCACGGCCGCGTCTGCGATGGGGCGTGGAGGCATGTCAGCCCCCGAGCACCATTGCGGCTTCGGGCGCGATGGCGCCGGCGAGGCCGAACAGCAGCACGACCAGCGCCAGGCCCAGAGCAGGGCGCTCCGTTAGTGGGCCGTGCGCAAGGCGGGCGACGCGGGAGTTGAAGGGCTGCGTCATGCCGCCTCCACTGTCGGTGCAGCAGCAACCCGTTGCTCGGCCTGTTCAAGTGCGCCTGCGTTCAAGCAAGACAACGTGAGCTTGAGGCGGCCTTTCTTGAACGTGGGGCTAGGATATTGGCCCGTGCCTCGTTCTACGACCTTCCAGCCCGCGCGCAGCAACTCGCTTGCGAGTCGTATCTCGTGGCTGGAAAGAAGGCCGGAATACCTCAGTGTCGAGGTCGAGAAATCGCGGGAGATGCTCTCGCCGAAGAGGCGACAACCGCTGCGTTCAATGGCTGCCCGTTCGCCTTGCCGCCTGCGCTTGCCGATCGCTGGTGGCCGCACATCGAGGCCACGTGCAAGCGCTTCGGCATCTCCACGCCCGCGCAGCAAGCGGCGTTTATCGCGCAGATCGGGCACGAGTCCGCAGGCTTCACGCGCGTCACGGAATCCTTCAACTACGCCGTGGCTGCGCTGCCTGCGATGTTCTCGCGCGTCACGCCGGCACTGGCCGCCACGCTCGGCCGCCAGCCGGGCGAGCGCGTGGTGCCCCTCGAGCGGCAGCAGCGCATCGCCAACATCGCTTACGCCAACCGCTACGGCAATGGTGATGCTGCCAGCGGCGACGGCTGGCGATACCGGGGCCGCGGGCTCAAGCAAATCACCTTCCGGGCCAACTACCGCGAGTGCGGCCATGCGCTGGATCTTGACCTCGTTGCGCGGCCCGAGCTGCTCGAGCGGGACGAGTACGCCGCGCTCTCCGCCGGTTGGTACTGGTGGGCGTTCGGCCTCGGCAAGTTGGCCGATGCAGGCAAGTTCGACGAGATCACGCGCCGCATCAACGGCCCCGCCATGGAAGGCGCGGAGCCGCGCCGCGCGCGCTGGGCAGTCGCCAAACAAGCATTGGGAGCATAGATGGCACAGCCAACAGGTTGGGGCGCGCTGCTGCGCGTGTTGGACACGATTCTGCCCAGTGCGGCTGGTGCGCTGGTGTCCCTGCGGTTCCTGCCCGGCACGCCCGTGCAGCGTGTGGCTTCGCTGCTGCTGGGCGTGGTGTGCGCGCATTACCTCGGCAACGGCGTGATTGGCTTGTGGCAGGTGCCGGCGGGGCTCGTGTCGGATGCCGTCAAGTTCATCGCCGGCGTGTTCGGGCTGACCATCGTCGGCTACGCATACGGCGAGCTTCCGGCACTGCGGCGCCTGGCGCACGACTGGCTGCAGCAGGCAGCCCAACGCTGGACGGGAGGCCGCAAGGAATGACGCTCACCCAAAACGACATGCTCACCGCCATCGACATCGTGGCGCTCGTGGCCATCTGCGCGGGCGCGGCGTGGTCTGCGCTCACGCAGGCCATTCCGCACGGGCTGCGCGGCGCGCTGCTCCTGTGCGCCGTCGCCCTGTGCGCGCTCGGCAGCGCCGCCGCCTCGCTCCACGCCCATCGCGACATCGCCACCGTGCAACTGCATTGCGTGCTGGCGGTGGCGGGGCTGTGGGTTACGTACATCATCCGACAAGGCAACGCCAATGAACTTCGCAATCGTCCGGCTCCTGGCAGTGGCAGCGGTGGCTGCAGCAGCCGCGTGGGGCTGGCAAGCCAACCGCTACGACAAGACCATCGCGCAGATGCAACGCGACCACGCCATCGAGCGCCAGACCGCCATCGATACCGTGGTGACCGCGCTGCAGGCTGCCGTCGACAAACACCGGGAGCTTACCGGCCAGCTCGACGCGCTCGACCGTACCCATTTCTCGGAGATGCAACGTGCCACCGCTGAAAACACGCGCCTGCAGCGCGCTCTTGCTGCTGGCACTGTACGGATGTCAGTGCGCGCCCGTTGCCAGCCCGACGCCCGTGCCGGCGCAAGTGAAGATCAGCCCGGCCCCGGCCTGGGCGATGGAGCCGCCGGCCGATGTGAGCTATCTGGAGAGGATGCGGCGCATCTTGTCGATCTCTTCGCCGGGGCAGAGCGGGATGCGGAGAAACTGAGATACTTGCAGGCGCGCGAGCGTGCGCTAGAGGGGGCGGGTGTTTGTGTTCAGCCCTGAGGGGGTCAACCGCTCGGGCGAGCGTGAACGTCCGCTATCGGCCAGAGGCAGACGTTCCCAATCAGGTGCACCTTCAACTTCGACAGTTGGCAACATGAACAACGAGAAGACTCGCCTATCCGCGACGGATTGTTTTAACGTACTAAAGCTCTTCCCTCGTCTGCCGGGCGACTACATCCTGTACATGAGCAACGTGGGATATGGAGGCACCGAGAACGGCCGCATGATATACAGCGCCCCGGTCTCGCCCACCGAAATCTACGGGCGCGAATTGGAGCGCACGGGCCTAGTCATACTTGGCGACGATTTTTCCGGATACTGCTTTGCTTATGACCTTGTGGGGCAGCGGTACGGCGAAGTCAGCCCGGATGGAGAATGGCAACCTTGGGCGCCGGAGGCTGGAATCGTCGATTACACCTCGGGCTTATAAAACGCTCTTCGCAGTCCGGAACGGAGGCTCGTGGATTGACATTCAGCCGTATTGGGGAGTTTGGGTATGCGAGTAGTAGGTGTTTTCCGCGAGCTAACGGGCCAGAAGGCGAGCTTCTTGCCATCCATTTACGAGGTGAAGAACAAGCTGCTGCCGCAGGACGCAACGCAACTCGTTGCGTATCTGCGCAAAGGCGTGCCGGTGTTTGACGTCATGGAAGCGACCCGTGATGCATTCGACCCGACGAAGTTCGTAAATGGTGGGCCAAGCTTGTTGTCGGATGGCACATGGGTA
Source organism: Ralstonia sp. 22111 (assembly GCF_052045895.1). Classification (NCBI taxonomy): domain Bacteria; kingdom Pseudomonadati; phylum Pseudomonadota; class Betaproteobacteria; order Burkholderiales; family Burkholderiaceae; genus Ralstonia; species Ralstonia sp. 22111. The sequence goes on from NZ_JBQEPR010000004.1 coordinate 185,312, forward strand.
TGGCGCGAAGACCTGGCCTACTACGTGGAGTGTTACAGGGTGGACGTCTGCAGTGAGTTCATCGAGCACGCAAGGAGAGCGACTGCTGAAAAGCTCGATGAGGCAGCCATTACTGCGCGCTGTGAGGAGGCCCTTGCCGCATATGAGCGGTTTGAGAGTTCGGGAGAGTGATGTGCCCAAGCAGCGGGGCGGTACGCCTCGCCGCAATGTTTGGCAACTTCAACTTCCCTCTTATTGCTAGCGACTGTTCTCGGCCAATACCGGTTATCGCAAATGGCCCTCACCGCCGCCAACCCGGCCAGCGGTGCGAGCCCATCCCACCCCCTACACCCCCGCCTCAATCAAATCCGAAATCTGCACCGACGCCCGCGCAAAGTCAGTCAGCGCGCGGGCGCGCTTGTGCCGATA